>NZ_JAGTTN010000009.1 GCF_020682705.1 Microbacterium allomyrinae | reverse complement strand
ACCGTCGCGCAGCTGCCGGCATGGCTCGCCAACTCGATCGGTTTCGTCGACCTCAGCGACGGCACCGCTCAGGTCACCAGCAAGCTCAAGGTCGACGTCGACTTCGGCCTCGACTCCGGCGAGCTGGTCGGCTACGACCGCCGCGCCGCGATCGTGCGGCAGTCCCCGCAGATCCGCCTCGAGGCCGTCGACATCGCGCACGGCGCGATCGACCTCGGCTTCTTCGCCTACGGCGGCCAGCTGATCCAGGACGACCGCGCGATCCAGAAGCGCCAGGTCGACGTCGACTGACCCCCCAGCCGGGTCGGGGCTCTGAGTCCCCAGCTCGCCCCGACCCGGCGCCCACCCTCGAGCGGAAGATGCCGCAATGCCCGATCTCGCATGGCTCACCCCCGACACGGCCAAGTCGCAGCTGAACATCACCGTGACGCAGCTCGGCCTCGACGTCGCACGCGAGGAATGCCTGAGCAAGCGCGGCCTCGCGATCACCACCACCCCGCCGCCGTCGACATCGTTCGCGGTCGGAGTGGTCTACCAGGCCCTCGCGAACAAGCAGGCCGCATCCGCCAACAGCAACGACGAGATGGGCGGCGAGAACAGCGTGCGCCTGTACCCGTTCGATCGGAAGATCATGGCGATGCTCATCGTGCCCGACGTCGACGACGACGACCCCGAGCATGACCACAGCCGCGTGCGGTCACTGATCGGCTGAGCATGAGCGCACGCAGCGAACTGAAGCAGCTGATCGAGGCGCAGACGCCGCCGGCGACGTGGGAGATCTACGACTGGCCGACACGGCTGCGCACGTTCGACGATGCCGGCAAGCCCGTCGCGATCGTCATCGAACAGCGCACCGTCGCGGCATCCCGGTTCTCGGCAGACGAGAACAGCATCCCGCTCGAGGTGGGGCTGTTGCTGTGGGTCGTCGTCGACGCCGCCCGCGGCGACGAGCTGCGCAACGTGGAAGACGACCTCGAAGCCGCGCTCGAGCAGATGATCCGCATCCTCGAAGCCGCCGGCCTGCCCGACCACGTCTGGGACGGCAACGCCGTCCGCGACGAGTACGACGACCAGAAACCCGCCTACCAGATCACCATCAGCGCTACCGGCGCCCTCACCCCTACGGAGGAATGACATGACTGTTCCCGCCAACACCGCCAAGCGCACCAAGCGCTGGAAGCTCAAGATCGGCGCCGACGAGTACCAGGGCCACACGTCCGCGATCGCCATCAACCCCAACCCCGTCACATGGCAGGGCGGCGACGACAACACGCTCACCGACGACGGCGACGTGCAGGTGCAGCTCACCGTCGCCCAAGACACCGCGAACGCCGACTCGCTGTACCGGCTCTGCCACGACAACCCCGGCCAGGCCGCGGTGCTCGAGGTGTTCCCGCACTACGACGACGAGTTCAGCGTGACCGTCAACACGGTGCTGGTGCGCCCGCCGCTCAACCTCGCCCGCGCCGCGCAGATCCCCGAGGTGCAGATCACGCTCACCGGCTCGTACGTCACCGCACCCGAAATCCCCTGACCCGGAGAACACCGCCCGTGATCGACGTCACGCAATCGCGCGAGATCCAAGCGACGATCTACGCGCTGCGACTGGCCCGCCGCGACATTCGCCTGAACATCAACAAGCGAGCGCGCGCCCAGATCAAGCCCCTGTGGCAGCGCGAGGTCGCGTCGCGTGCGCGCAGCCGGCGGGCTCAGCGCGTGATCGCGGGCGGTGTCGGCGCGTCCCTGACGGATCGCGGTGTCAGGCTGCGCGCGGCAACCTCGAGCCGGCCCCTGCGCGGCGGCCTGGTGCCCGCCGAACAGTACGCCGGCGATGAGTTCGGCGCGCGCACCCAGCGCATCCAGGTGCGCCAGAGATCCCGCAAGGGCCGCGTCTACACCCGCCCGCTCACGATCAACCGCCAGTTTCCCGGTCGCACGCACCACGGCATGGTCGCGTTCGACGCGGCCAGCGTGACCGGCAGACGCCTGGTCGCGCTGTGGGTCGCTCAGGTGGTCGAAGATCTCGGCAACGTCGAGAACGTCGAGGTGGTCGGCTGATGCCTATCCAGATCGACTTTCTCTCGAACACGTCCAAGCTCGAGCGCGGCACGGAGAATGTCGAACGCGGCCTCGACGGCGTCGCCGACAGTCTCGACGACGTCGCCCGCGAAGGCGACCGGTCGCTCGGCCGGCTCGAGCGCAGCTTCAAAGACGTGTCCGACGCGGCGAAGGACACCTCGAAACAAACCGCTGACGTCGGCGACGTCGGCAGCCGCGGGTTCCGCAAGCTCGGCGACGCCGGCTCAGAAGTATCCGGCGAGCTGCGGCAGAACCTCGGCGAGACGTTCAGCTCGTTCCGCGGCGATCTGGCCGACCTGCCCCAGATCGCGCAAGACACCCTCGGCGGCCTCGCCGGCGCCGGCGCCCTCGGCGGCATCGCCGGCCTTGCCGCGACCGCGGCCGGAGCCGCCGGCCTCGGCCTCATCACCGCCGAGCTACAGAAGCAGCAGGAGGAAGCCCAGAAGCTCCGCGAGCGGATCGGCGGCATGTACCAAGCCGCAGCGGAGGATGGGCGCGCCTACCTGGACACCGCGCAGCTGATCGCCGAAAGCGTCGACGTGATGTACAACACCGATCGAGCCGACGAGTGGAAACGGGTACGCGAAGACGCCAAGACGCTCGCCCTCGACGAGAGTGTGGTGATCGCGGCCAATGCCGGCGACCTCGCGGCGCAGGAGCAGGTGCACGGCCGGATCAACGCCCTTATGGAAGATGCCGCCGACAAGCGCAGCGCCGCCTGGAACGGGTCCGAAGCATCCACCTACGGCCAGGCGTTGCTCGGCGTCCGCGATCGCTGGGCCGAGATCGGCGCTGTGACAGACGAGAACGCGGATAAGGCCCGCAACGCGCAGTCGATCACCGACCGCTACCTGCGCCAAATGATCGATGACGCGGGGGAAGCCGAGGTACAGGTCGACTCCCTCGGCAACAAACTCATCACGCTACCGAAAGGTCAGCAGATCGTCATCGACGCCGAGACAAACCAGGCGCACCAGGATCTCGACCGATTCAAGGGCGACGTCAACACGGTCCCCAGGGAAGTCGTCACGACAGCCCGAGTACTGGCCGACACGACGGGCATTACGCGCGCAATCGACAACCTCAACGGTCGCACGATCTACGTGAAGGTCAACGCGCAGGGCCAGCGCGAGGGAAGGCCGTTCGAGTGAGCACCACGACGATCACCTACGACGGCGGGCCGACGCTCACCCCACTCAAGGCCCTGGTCAGCAGCTACAGCGCCGAGGCCGAATCCCGCACGGTCGCGCACTCGATCCTCGACGGCGACGACGTCTACACGTTGCGCCCCGCGGGCGCCGATGTGCTCACGCTCGAGCTGCTGTTCGCCGACGAGATCGGCGCTCGTGACTGCCACCGCGCCCACAAGCTTCCGGCCGAGTTCACGATCTCGGACGACACCCGCGAGCTGCTGAATCTTCGATACGTCGTCACCGGCCGGATTCGCGTGCGCCTCGACCCTGAAACGCGCCGGCGCTGGCTGTGCATCGTCCCGATCACGGAGGTGTCGTGATGGCCGTGCTCAGCGAGCACCGCACGAAGATCACTCTGGATCTCGACCCGCCGGTGCAGCTCGAGGTGAACACGCAGCAGCTGACGATGGACCTTGAGTGGGTACCGTTCATCCAGGCCACTCTCTCGTGCGCGCTCGGCGACGGCGCGATCGCCGATGTCGACCCGCTCGCCGACGACATCTGGGCAACCCTCACCGTGCGCAAGCTGCTCGGCCGCGTCGACCGGCTCGGCGACCTCACCCGTAAGTACCGGGGCAAGACGCTCGGCGATGTCACGGCCGAGTTCGCCGGCGGCACGCTCACCGACGTCACCCTCGCGGTCTATCACGACTACGCCGAGCCGGGGCACCCGATGCGGTCACAGGACCGCGACTTCCGGCTGATGCTGCGCGACCAGACCGTGGACCGCAAAGCCGGCACCGTGGCGCTGTCGCTCGCGAGCGGCGAGGCGCGACTGTTCGACGATGCCTGGACCGCAGCCGAGTACACCATCCCCGGCGCGACGATCAGGGACTGTCTCGAGTGGGTGCTGGCCCGCAGCGGGTTCACCCTCACGACCGTGGCCGGCGAGGCACCCGTGCTGCCGTCGTTCGTGCTCGGCGATACCCGCATCTGGCAGCCCGGACAGACCGCGTGGGAGGTGCTGCAGCAGATGGCCCGATCCCGCAACTACCTGATGTACTGCGACGAGGACGGCCACTTCCACGCCAACTACTCACGAGGCACCCCCTACACGCGCACGCTGCGCTCGGCGGGCGCCTCACGTTCGGTCGTGAACGCCGTGGAGAAGCGCAGCCGCGACGACGGCTGGTACACCGCCGTGCAGGTCGTGTTCACCCGCGCAGGCGTCACCACACGCGGGTTCGCGACCACACCGGGCGAGCCGGTCAAGATCTACACCCGCACCTATCCCGCGGAGTGGGGCGCCCCGAGCGACCCGGACGCGCTGGCCGAGAACATCCGGCAGCAGATCGTCGGCCGCGCCCGCTCGCTCGAGCTGCTCGCGGTATCCGACTACGCCTTGACACCCGGCGACGGCGCCGTGTTCATCAGCCCGCGCGGCAGCCTCGCCGGCAAATGCAGCGCGGTGCAGTGGAACTGGCCGGCCGACGAAATGAGCGTACGCATGAGAGAGGTGGCCTAAATGGCAACGGGACATTACGACGAAGACGGGTTCTGGATCTACGGCGAAGACGACCTCGCCGACGAGGGCGCCGGATTCAGCGAGGTACTGAACAAGTCCGCACGCGCGATCCCGGATGCCGTGCATGCCCGAGTCACGACCGAACTCGCTTCCGACCCCACGGTCGCGGCCGCGGCCGCGGCTGCCGTCGACGGCGAGCTGGATGCCAAGAACGTGCCCGAGTTCGAGGTGAATCCCGAAGACGTCTACACCGTGCGATTCGAGAACGGCGAGCCGTTCATCCGCGCCGACGAGACGCGCGGCATCTACTCCAAGGTCACCCTGCAAGACGGCAGCGTGCGCCGCGCCGCGCTCGCGCCCGACGTCGCCGCGGGATTGATCTCCGGTGCAGAGGTGATCGATCTGGACGGCACCGGATGGGCGTTCGCGGTGATGTTCCGCGACCCCGCAACGGGTGCGCTGACCGTCGAGTCGGGCGTGCGCATCGACGGGACGGTCTACCCCGAGAACGAGGGCGGCGGCGGGTCCCCGATCGATGAGACAGGGCCGGCCTGGATGCAATCGGGCGACTCGATGTCGCTCGGCCTCGCGACCCGTATGGCGACCCTCACCGGCGAGGTGTGGATCGACAACGCGATCGGCGGCGAACGGTCCTACGACATCGCCGGCCGCACCAGCGCAAACCCGATATGGCTCGCCGTCGACGGCGGCGAGATCCCGGCATCCGGCGCCGTGTTCGTCACCCCGTACTACAACGGCGGCGCAACCGGCTTCACGCCCACCACCACGCTGATGAAGCAGGGCACCAAGAGCGTCAACCCGAGCCGCCTCGCCGGCGTCGAGGGGACGTTCGTGTGGGTGGAGGGTGACGGGCGCTACCGGTTCACGCGCGCGACGGCCGGCGCCGCGGTTCCGGTGCCCTACCGCGAACCTCTCATCACGGCAGCACGCGACACTTACGCCGGTTACAACCAGGTCATCCAGCTCGGCCGTAACAACGTCGCGGATCTCGATCGGGTGCTCGAGGACACGCACTCGATGGTGCAGTGGCAGACGGGCGGACGGCGGAAGTTCCTCGTCGTCGGGGTGATGAACGCGACCAACGAGATCGCGGGGTCAGGCACCCATACCGCGGTCGTCGCGCTCAACGCTGCGCTGAAGCGTGAATACGGATTCCGGTTCGTGGACGTGCGCCGGAAGTTGATCGCCGACGGCCTCGCGATGGCCGGCATCACACCCACAACGCAGGATCTCACCGACATCGGCAACGACACGATTCCCACCTCGCTCCGCGCTGCCGGCGACGTGCTGCACCTGAACGACGCGGCAAAAGACGTGCAAGCGCGGATCGTCTACGACCGCATGACACAGATTGGATGGTTCTAAATGTCCGGACTCGGACTGGTCATTCCCCGCGCCGGCGGCGCCGGCCCCGGCGTCACCCTCGAAACGCTCTACGCGTCCGACGACTTCTCGCCGCCGGACGGCCTCGCGAGCGGGCGCACCCTGAACAACGCGCTCGGCGGCGCCGCCTCGCTCGCGTTCGCCGCGTCGATCGGTGCGGCATGGAACATCACCGGCGGCATGCTCAGCCGCGTCGGCGCCGGCGGAACGGCATCCGTTATCGGCCCGGCGATGCCGCAGCCCGACTACTCCCTCTATGTGAAGGTCACCTCGATCTCGGTTGGGTTGCTCTCGCTGCTCGCCCGCCGATCCGCCCTCTCCGGCGGCACCGACAGTCGCATCGCGCTCAGCGCGGCCGGCGCGATCTCCGGCGCTGCGACCGGCACCTGGGAACCGGGCGACGTGATCGGCTACCGCGTCCGAGGCACACAGATCGAGTGGGTGAAAAACGATCTCGTCATCGCCACGACGACCGCACTCAACTCGGCCGCCGGCTACGCAGCCCTCGCTGTGGGCGCGAATGCCGAATACGCCGTCGATTACATGCTGCTCAAGATCCCCACACCCTGACACACCGAAAGGACCACCCCTCATGCTCTACCCCAACGGCACCACCACCGCCCCGACCGTCAGCAGCAAGTACGGCCCCCGCACCGGCGGCCTGACCAACCATCACGACGGCTGCGACTTCGTCAACTTCGACAGCGTCTACGCGATCGCCGCCGGCCTGGTCACGTTCGCCGGCTGGCTGAACGATGCCGCCGGCTACACCGTGATCATCGACCACGGCAACGGCATCGCGTCGAAGTACATGCACCTGGCCGTCGCGCCGGCCGTCCGCAAGGGCAGCTGGATCGGCGAGGGCGCCAAGCTCGGTCTCATGGGCGCCAGCGGCAACGCGACGGGCAAGAACCTGCACTTCGAGATCTGGGTCGGCGGGTGGCACACCGACCCGGTCGCGTGGCTCGCCGGACGCGTCGGGCAGCTGGTCGTCGACGGCGGGCTCGGCGGGTTCACCATCGCCGCCTGGCAGGCCGACCTGGGCACGCCCGCAGACGGCAAGCTCGATACCCCGTCCGCGTTCGTGCACCGCCTGCAGGAGCGCCTCAACGGCGCCGGCGCCCGCGACTGGGACGGCCGCGAGCTGCTCGTCGACGGCCTCGGCCTGGCGTCCAACATCGGCCGGCGCGTCGGTCGATTCCGCACCGTGCACGCGCTCCAGGTCTACCTCGGCACGCCGGCCGATGGATACCTCGACGCGAACGACTCCGCGACGATCCGTCGCGTGCAGGAACGTCTGAACGCCGGCTCATTCTGACCCATGCCGCCGACCGAGCCCACCGACGTTGTCCTCGCCCGCGTTGACGAGCGCGTGCGAGCGGTCGAGCGCGACGTGCGCGAGATCAAAGACACCATGATGGCCCGCACCCCGCAATGGCCCGCCATCGTGTCGTCACTCGCCGCGATCGCCGCGCTCATCGTGACCCTCATCATCGCCCTCTGAGAAAGGACCCCACCATGCCCGAAACACCCCTCACCCGCGCTGAGGCGCGCGAACTCGAAGAGGACGGGTTCACCGTGCTCGAAAGCGAGATCGTGACAGAGCCGGCGTTCCTGCCCCTCGTCGTGCGCCGCAGCCTCTATCTGCTCGGCATCGCCGGTCTCGTCGCCGGCCCGCTGATCGGCGTGCAGCTCCCCGAATACGGCGACGCGATCGCTACCGGCGGGGCGCTGCTTGGATCGATCGCGCTCGGCACGGCACTCGCCAACCCGACCCGCTAGAGCGCGCCGCCCATCCGTGGCTCGTACACGGGGGCGGCGCGCTTGCGCTCGTCATCGGCAGCGGTCCCGCCCGCCTCGAGCCACCTCGTGTGCGACTTGAGTGCATGGAAGACGGCGAACCGCACCACGACGTACCCAAGCAGCAACGAGATCGCAATTCCGCCTAGGTACACGAGAGTGATCGGCAGCCAGTCAGTCATGCTGCCGATCCTAAGCCGCAAGCCGCGAGGCTGCTCCCGCCGCAATTAGGTCGTCACGCTCGACGTGCACGTAGATCGCGGTCGTTGCGGGGTACCTGTGGCCGAGGAAGACTTGAGTGACGCGCAGGTTGTTGCCGGTGCCACGGTAGACCGTCGTGCCCGCGAGGTGGCGTAGCGAGTGCGGGTTCGTGCCGAGTTCACGCCTCGACCATGCGCGCAGCGTTTCGGTCGTGACGTGGCGACCGGTGCGCGATGTGAAATACCAGTCGGAGTCCGGGTGCTTCGCCTCGAGTTCGTCGAGTACCGTGCCGAGTTCGGGCGACAGATGAACCGACCTCTGCTGCCCGCCCTTGCCGATGATCGTGAGCCAGTCGTCTGCGCGATCGCGACGGTGCAGCTTCGCGATCTCGTGCACCCGCAGCCCGCATTCGGCGCCGAGCATCGTGAGGGCGCGCACCTCGAGCCGCTTTGAGGCGAGCCCTGCATCGACGTGCGCACGTGACGCGATCCTCGGTTTGCGAGGTGGCACCGGCAGCGATCGCAGCGGCATCGCCGGATCATGCTCGAGGTGACCCGCCTCGAGCGCCCATCGATAGAACGAGCGGAAGGTCGCCGTAACCGCGTTCACGGTTTGCGCCGACCACACCGGCTGGGCAATCCAGGTGCGCAGCTGCACCGTGGTTACTGTGCGCAGATCGAAGTCGACGGCGAGCTTCGTCATGTACGTCGAGCGCAGCCGCACCGTGTTGTGACTGAGCCGCCGAACGTCGGCGAGGTAGGCGAGATATTCGTCGATGAGCATGTGATCGACTATGGCTGCACGATGGTGGCGAGGAGTTCGTCGCGCATCTCTCGGCACTCAGCGCACGTGCCGTCCCACTTCTCGTGTCGCTCGATCCAGTATTCCGGCCACTCGTCGCGATCGCCGTTCTCGGGCGATGGATTCCAGACGTCGCCGCAGTCGCCGCATCGGTGATCGCCGACGTGGCCGGCTGGGAGATCGCACCAGTGCTCGAACGTCTCACCCGGGTCGAGCACGTCATCGCACATCGGACTAGCGATCATGCTGCCACCGCCGCCGCCGGGAACAGTTCCACGATCCTTTGATACCGATGTGTAACGGGTCGGGATACCCCTTCCGAGGGCGCTGTCGCACCCCAAAGGCCCCGTATACCCCTCGTGGGTATATGCTGTTTTCGCAGTACCCCTCAGGGGTATCCTGAACGGGATGGGACGAAAGGCGATCGACATGGCTCAGGCCGAGTACAACGTGACGGGAATGAGCTGCGGGCACTGCGAGGCATCCGTGCGCGCCGAGGTGTCCAAGCTCGCCGGCGTCGAAGACGTTCGAGTGAGCGCGGCGTCGGGCGTGCTCACGGTGATCTCGTCCGCCGAGCTCGCCGACGACGCCGTCATCGCTGCGGTCGACGAGGCCGGCTACGCGGCGACGCGCGTCTGATGAGTGCGCCACGCTCCCACGCCCCCCATGGCTCCGCGCCGCGTGGGGCCGACGGGCACCCGGACCCACGACCGTCCGTCGCCCGTGTCGAGCTCGAGATCGGTGGAATGACGTGTGCGTCGTGCGCCGCGCGCATCGAGAAGCGGCTGAACAGGATCGACGGGGTCGAGGCATCCGTCAACTACGCGACCGAGAAGGCGCTCGTGAGCGCGCCTGCCGGGCTCGATCCCCAGGCGCTCATCGACGAGGTCGTCAAGACCGGCTACACCGCCGCACTTCCCGCACCCCCCGCGGCCGAGCCCGAGCGCGAGCGCGAGGCGGCGGACCACGAGCTGACCGGCCTGCGCCAGCGCGTCATCGGATCCGCCGTGCTGTCGGCGCCCGTGATCCTGCTCGCGATGATCCCGGCACTGCAGTTCACGTACTGGCAGTGGGCCTCGCTCGCCCTGGCAGCACCCGTCGTCGTATGGGGCGCCTGGCCTTTCCACCGTGCCGCGTGGATCAATCTCCGCCACGGCGCAGCGACGATGGACACCCTCATCTCGCTGGGCGTCTCGGCGGCGTTCCTGTGGTCGCTGTACGCACTCTTCTTCGGGCACGCCGGCATGCCCGGCATGACCCATGCGTTCGAGTGGACGATCGCGCCGAGCGACGGCGCGGGCGACATCTACTTCGAGGTGGCCGCGGGGGTCACCACGTTCGTGCTCGCCGGGCGCTACTTCGAGGTGCGCTCCAAGCGCCGTGCCGGAGCCGCGCTGCGTGCACTGCTGCAGATCGGCGCGAAGGACGTCGCGGTGCTCCGAGCGAGTGCCGGCGACGCGGCCGGCGCGCTCATGGAGAGCCGGGTGCCGATCGGCGATCTGCGGGCCGGAGAGCAGTTCGTCGTGCGCCCGGGCGAGAAGATCGCGACCGACGGCGTCGTCGTCTCGGGAACATCCGCCGTGGATGCCTCGATGGTGACCGGGGAATCGGTTCCCGTCGAGGTCGCTCCGGGCGACGCGGTCGTGGGCGCGACCGTGAACGCCGGAGGACGCCTCGTGGTGCGAGCGACGCGCGTGGGCGACGACACGCAGCTGGCGCAGATGGCGCGGCTCGTCGAAGACGCCCAGTCGGGCAAGGCGAAAGTGCAGCGCCTCGCCGATCGCATCTCGAGCGTCTTCGTGCCGATCGTCCTTCTGATCTCGCTCGCGACGCTCGGCGGCTGGCTGCTGACCGGCGCCTCCGCGTCGATGGCGTTCACCGCCGCCGTGGCCGTCCTCATCATCGCGTGCCCGTGCGCCTTGGGCCTGGCGACTCCCACCGCCCTGCTCGTGGGAACCGGACGCGGCGCGCAGCTCGGCATCCTCATCAAGGGGCCCGAGGTGCTCGAGTCGACGCGCACCGTCGACACCGTCGTGCTCGACAAGACGGGCACGGTGACGACCGGCCGGATGGCTCTGGTGGACGTCGTGGCTCTTGTGGACGTCGTGGCCGGCGGGGGCGGAGGGGCCGCAGGGTCCGCAGGGCCGGAAGGGGCCGCGCGCGCCGGCATCCTCCGTCTCGCCGGAGCCCTGGAGCACGCCTCCGAGCACCCCATCGCGCAGGCGATCGCGCGCGCCGCGGTGGCCGAGACAGGCGAGCTGCCCGGCGTCGAGTCCTTCCAGAGCATTCCGGGCAAGGGAGTATCGGGCGTGGTCGACGGACGTGCGGTGCTGGTCGGGCGCGAGGAGCTGCTCGACGATTGGGCGCTGACGCTGCCGATTGAACTCGCCGACGCGAAGACGGCGGCCGAGGCATCCGGGCGCACGGCGGTTCTGGTCGCGTGGGATGGCGAGGTGCGGGGGCTGCTCGTCGTCGCCGACCAGGTCAAGCCCACGAGCCGCGCGGCGATCACGCAGCTGCGTGCGCTCGGGCTCGCTCCGGTGCTGCTCACCGGCGACAACGCCGCCGTCGCGCGCACCATCGCCGACGAGGTCGGGATCACGCAGGTCACAGCCGAGGTGCTCCCCCAAGACAAAGTCGCCGCGATAAAGGCGCTGCAGTCCGAGGGGCGCGTCGTCGCGATGGTCGGCGACGGCGTGAACGATGCCGCCGCTCTCGCGCAGGCCGATCTGGGCCTGGCGATGGGAACGGGGACGGATGCCGCGATCGAGGCCTCGGACATCACCCTGGTCGGCGGTGATCTGCGCAGCGCGGCCGACGCCATCCGGTTGTCGCGGTCGACGCTCGGCACCATCAAGGTGAATCTCTTCTGGGCATTCGCCTACAACGTCGCCGCGATCCCGCTCGCCGCACTCGGACTGCTCAACCCCATGATCGCCGGCGCCGCCATGGCGCTGTCGAGCGTGTTCGTCGTGGGCAACAGCCTTCGGCTTCGCCGCTTCCGCAGCGTCACATAATGAATACCGTTCACAATGAAAGGCCCGCAATGAGCTCCGACATCACGACTGCGAGCGAGCACGCGTCCGCGCCCGCTCCTGCGGCCACCACGGCGCACGACCACGGCCATCACGGGTACATCACCGACAAAGACAAGTACCTCAACCGCCTCAAGCGCATCGAGGGTCAGGCCCGCGGCATCCACAAGATGGTCGAGGACGAGAAGTACTGCATCGACATCCTCACTCAGATCAGCGCGCTGACGTCGGCGCTCGAAGCCGTTGCGGTCGGACTGCTCGACGATCATCTGCGGCATTGCGTGGTGGATGCCGCCCGCCTGGGCGGCGCCGAGGCCGACGCGAAGATCACCGAAGCCACGCAGGCCATCGCACGCCTCGTGCGCTGACCGCTCAGCGCGACACAGACCTGGTGCCTCGGGGGCCCCGCGCCCCTGCCTCCGCAGCGTCCGCGCGACCAGCGTCCGCGCCCAGCGCCCAGCGCCCGCGCCCGCGCCTCGGGGCCCCGGGCCCGCGCCTCGGGGCCCCGCGCCTCATGGCCCCGCACCCCGGCGCCCTGAGGACCGATCGCCAGGGTGCGCTGACGCTCTGCGCCATACACCCCATCCGCACCGAGACACCACATTCGCGCCGAGACACCATCCGCAGCACGGTGTCTCGGCGCGAATGTGGTGTATCCCCCTCCGCGGTGCTCGGGCGTCTGGCCGGGTCACCCCGCACACGGAAACCGCCTCCGCACCTGGAAACCGGCCCGCGCCCGACGTCCTGAGGACCCATCGCCAGGGTGCACTGACGCCCTCCTGACGCCCCGCGGCAATACACCACATCCGCGTCGAGACACCATCCGCAGCACGGTGTCTCGGCGCGATTACGGTGTATCCCCGGGAAACCGCCCCCGCCACCGCCCCCGCACCCGCACCCGCACCCGCACCCGGACAGCACCGCCCCCGCATCCGGACAGCGGAGCCCGCACCCGGACGACAGAGCCTCCGCACCCAGGCAGCGAAAGCCCCGCACCTCAGCGCGACCGGAGCCGCCGCCCGGCACCGGCCGGTCCGGCGGCTCCGCGGATGCGCTGCGCGCTGCGCGCTACGCCGCCCGGCACCGGCCGGTCCGGCGGCTCCGCGGACGCGCTGCGCGCTGCGCGCTACGCGCTGCGCGCTACGCCGCGATCCGGCGGCTGCGCCGTGCGTATACGAGCGAGTCGACGGTGAGCACCACCAGTGCCACCCAGACCAGCCCGAACCCGACCCATCGCTCCAGCGGCATGGGCTCGCCGAGCACCAGCCAGCCGATGAGGAACTGCAGGATCGGCGCGACGAATTGCAACAGGCCGACCACGGTCAGCGACACGCGGCGCGCGCCGGCGGCGAACAGCAGCAGCGGCACGGCGGTGATGACACCGGTGAGGCTCAGCAGCACGGTGTGCTCCCAGCCGTTGGCGCCCATCGTGAGTCCCGAGGTCGCCCCGACGATCGCGAGCACGATGATGGCGATGGGCGTGAGCCACAGCGTCTCGAGCGTCAGGCCGCTCACCGCATCCACCGATGGGCCGACACGCTTCTTGACGAGACCGTAGACGCTGAAGGATGCCGCGAGCGTCAGCGCGATCCACGGGAACGACCTGTACCCCACGACGATGACGAGCACGGCCGCGGCGGCGATGCCGAGCGCGACCCATTGGGTCGGGCGCAGGCGCTCGCGCAGCACCAGCACCGCGAGCAGCACCGTCGCGATCGGGTTGATGAAGTAGCCGAGACTCGTCTCGATCACATGCCCGGTGAGCGCACCGAGGATGAACACCTGCCAGTTGACATAGATCAGCAGTCCCGCCGCGACCGTCAGCCAGACCACCCGCGGTTGCCGGAAGATCGCAGCCAGTCGCGCCCACGTGCGCGTGACGGTGAGCAGCAGTGCGCAGAAGACGAGCGACAGCAGAATGCGCCACGCCACGAGCTCCCACGGCCCGGTCGGCAACAGCAGCAGGAAGTACAGCGGGAGGAATCCCCACAGGAGATACGCCGTGAACGCGTAGACCCCGCCGAGCGTGCGCTCGCGGGCGAGGTCGCCTTCGGGGACGGATCCGGATGCCGTGGGCAGGGCGATCCCGCCGGTCGATGCGGCGGCATCCGCGAGTTCACCGACCCCTGCTCCCCCGGTGTTCTCGGATGGTTCGGCGCTCATCCTGCCAGCCTACGGCCGCGAAACGGGCGGCCGGCCGGCTGCGGCGGGTCGCGGCATCCGGGGACTGCCGTTCGTCGTGCGATGTCTGCCACGGCACGACGGCAGACACGACGAGAGGGCCGGATGCCGAAGCACCCGACCCTCTCGTCACTCGCGCGAAGCGCGAAGAATCAGCGGACGACGACGGCGAGGACGTCGCGCGCCGACAGGACGAGGAGATCGTCACCGCCGAACTTGACCTCGGTGCCGCCGTACTTGCTGTAGATCACACGGTCACCCACGGCGACGTCGAGCGGGATGCGGTTGCCGTTGTCGTCGATACGACCGGGACCCACCGCCACGACCTCGCCCTCCTGGGGCTTCTCCTTGGCAGTGTCGGGGATGACGAGGCCACTGGACGTGGTCTGCTCGGCCTCGACCTGCTTGATGACAATGCGGTCCTCGAGCGGCTTGATGGAAACCGACACGGTCTACCTCTGCTTTCTTGAGACTGAAGACTCGTTAGCACTCTGGTGTTGAGAGTGCTGACATTCAGTCTAGGCGGGGCGCTGGCACTCACGCAACGCGAGTGCCAGTCCGTGTCACAGAGGGTCACCCGCGCCACAAGGCGGATGAGGAGAATTTCCCGATCCCATGTATCACGCGGCGACCGGACAGCCTCGTAGCCGATATATGCACATCTTGCGCGTTACCCCTCGCGCTGGAGGACCAGCGGTGGTAAACCAGTCCCTGGGGGAGAACGCGTCCAGATCTTGGGGGATTCGGACAATGACGTCGAGTGCCTATGTACTCGCCGTGGATATCGGCACGAGCAGGACTGCCGCGTCTACGGCGAGGATTACTTCAGCGGGAACGATAGATACTGCGCGGTTCGCACTGGGCCGCCAGGCAGACAGTGCGCCGAGCGCGGTGTTCGTGTCGCACGACGGTCTGCTCTTCGGCGAAGCCGCGGAACGACGCGGGCTGGCACAGCCCGAGCGCCTCGTGCGGGAGTTCAAGCGGCGCATCGGGGACGACGTCCCCGTGGTCGTCGCGGGTCAGCGGTTCGCCGCCGAAGACCTCTTCGCCCGCATGGTGGCCTGGGTGGTGGATGCCGTCTCCGAGCGGGAGGGCGTGCAACCGGACGCGATCATCGCGACGGTGCCGGTGACCTGGGGCGACTATCGCCGGAGCCTGGTGGCCGCAGCACTGGCGCGCGAGGTCTCGTGCCCCGTGGAGCTCGTGAGCGAACCCGTCGCCGCCGCATGGCACTACGAATCCACGACACCCCTCGGTGCGGGCCGCGTTCTGGCGGTCTACGACCTCGGCGGCGGCACGTTCGACGTGGCCCTCGTCGGCAAAGACGATGACGGCGACCTTCGCATCGTCGGCACGCCCACCGGCATCGGAGACTTCGGCGGTGCCGACTTCGATGACCTGGTGCTGGGTCTCACGTTCACCGCCGCCGGACTCTCGGCAGACGACCTCGCCGCGGATGCGGACGCACGCGTCGCCCTCTCCACGCTTCGTCGAGAGTGCGTCGAGGCGAAAGAGGCGCTCTCGTTCGATTCCGAGGCGGCGATCCCGGTGCTGATCGCGGGCGCCGGGGCGACGGTGCGGATCACTCGCGCAGAGTTCGAAGATCTCATCGAGCCGGGGATCCAGCGAACGATCGACCTGCTCCAGTCCACGCTCGAGGCGAACGACATCGGCGACCGGCTCGACGCGATCCTGCTCACCGGCGGCTCCTCGCGGATCCCGCGCGTCGCCCAGCTGCTCTCGGAGCGGTTCGATGCGCCCATCGCCGTCGACGCCGACCCGAAGGCCGTCGTCGCCCTCGGAGCGACCCGGGTGCTGTTCGACCACCTCAACGGCCGTGGAGCCATCGCTCCCCTGGCCGGACTCGGCGCCGTCGCGCTCGTCGGCGTGGATTCTCCGGATGCCGCGGCCGCGCTCACCGGCGAGGTCGGCGCCCGCGCGCTCACAGCCACGGAATCAGCCACCGCATCAGATGACGCCGCAGCCGCCGTGAAGCCGAAGCGCTGGTTCCACCGGCTGCCCGCCACGGCAGCCGTCGCCGGCGGGGCGCTCGTGCTCGCCAGCGGCATCGTGCTGCTGAGCACGACGAATCTCGCTCCCGGATCCCGCCTCCAGAACGCCGAGCCCGCCTCGCTGAGCGAATGGCTGGGCATCACGTTCGAAGCCGGCGCAGCCGCGGCCGAGCCGATGTCGTCGAGCGCCCAGCAGGCGCCGCCGGCGATCACGGCACCGATCGGCAAGGGCACCGAACCTCGTTCGGCGAGGCCGAACCCCCGCCAAGCGGTCGCCGAGCGCGTCGCCCCGACGCCGACTGCTCCCCCGGCTTCCCCCACAGCTCCCAAGGGCGGTACGCCGACTCCGAGCACGGGTTCCGGCACGACACCGGCAGGCTCGGGCTCGGACACGTCGGGTTCCGGCACCGGTGACGAGACGACGCCGGGCGGAACGACGACCGACCCCGTGACACCGAACCCTGTCGAGCCGACGACCGAGCCGGAACCGCCGGCACCCGAGCCGACCACCGAACCGCCGGCACCGACGCCGACGCCGACGACCGAGCCGCCCGCACCCGAGCCCACTCCGGAGCCGCCGGCACCCGAGCCGACGCCCGAGCCTCCGGCGCCCGAGCCGGAGCCCCCGGCACCCGAGCCCTCGCCCGAGCCCCCGGCGCCCGAGCCGACTCTCGAAGCCCCGGCACCCGAACCGGAACCGTCGCCGACCTCGACGTCGATCCCGGAGATCCAGTGATGTCGTCGATACCCACGTTCACCGAGCCCCATGTCCGGCCGCTCGCGCGCACCAGCGCCGAGCTCGATGCGTTCCGCTTCCCGGGTGAAGCCGCGAGGGCGGTCATCTCCGGAAGCGCGGGCTCCGGCAAGACCACGATGCTGCACCGCCTCGCCCTGCTGCTCGAGGACGAGGGCACCGATACGATCTGGCTGCGCGAGGGCACCGATGTCGATGAGATACCGGCAGAGGCGGTGCTGCTGGTCGACGACGCGCAGCTGCTCACGGATGATCGACTGATCGCCCTCGCACACCGCGCCGAGGACCCCGATGCCGGACTCCTCGTCGCCGCGCGGACCTGGCCCGCGGGGCCACAGCTGGGCGCTCTGGTTCTGGCGCTCGAGCGCAGCCATCGCACGATCCTGCTGGGTGACGTGACCCGGCACGGGCTGCGCGAAGAAGCGGGCGACGAACTGGATGGCCGCTGCGAAGAAGCCGTCCTGCAGCTCACGGGCGGCATCACATGGCTCGTTCACGGATGCCTCGACATGCACGACGCGGACGACTGCCGAAACGACCCCGCCCACCGGACGCTGCGCGATGCTCTGCGACCCCGTATCCTGCACCGCCTGATGTCGGTGCGCCCGGCGTTGCGGAGCCTCGTCGACGATCTCTCGCTCGGGCTCTCCTCGGCGACGGATGCCGCGACTCGGCCCGACGATGTCGACGCGCTGCTGTGGGAGGGATACGCCGAGGGCCTCCTCATGGATGACGGCCACCCCGCGCCCGTCATCGCCGACGCCGTCCGCGCGGTCGCCCCCGTGACTCGGATGATCCACATCATCCGGTCCGCATCCGCAACGGAGCTGCACGATGAGCGACTGCTCCGGAGTCTCGACGGCGTCAAGGACGCCCGGATAGCGGATGCCCTGGCCGCCCGCGCGCCGGAGTTGCTTCCGCAGGATCCCGCCCTCGCGAACACGCTCTTCGACCTCGCCCTGGCGTGCGGCGCCGAGCCCGACCTGCTCGCCGAGGACCGCGCGTATGCGGCCTGGGCGCTGGGACGGCTCGACGAGGCCGGGGTGCTCCTGGACACCCGGCTGGCGGCCGCTCCCCCCACGTCCGTCGGCCGGCTCAGCGACCTGTCGGCCGCAGTATGGGCCGACAGAGGAATGATGCAGCTCGCCGACGACACCTATCGATCGGTGCGCGCGTGCGGCATCGGCGCACAGACGCGCGCCCGCCTCGCGGCACTCGGCGCCGGGAGGGTGGAAGGAGCGGAAGCTGCGTCCGAGCCGTCCCAGGCCGCGTCGCCGTCGACGCTGCGCACGGCCTACGAACTGTGGGACCGCGGCCTGACGGCGACACTGTCGACCGCGGCCGAAGCGACCGCGCTGCCGGACCTGCAACGGGCATCCGAGTTGTACACGGCGTCAGCCGATGCCGGCCCCGCGGTCGAGCTGCCCGCGGTGATCGCGGCGGCGGCGGCGATCGGACTGGGCGATCTCAAGACGGCGCAGACGATCGTCGACGATGCGCTGCATGCCCAGCAGGGCGGCCCCCATCGCACGGCGCGGCTGAGCCTGTGGTCGGCCTGGATCGCCCTCCAGCGCGAACACCCCGCCGACGCGCGAGCCGCATTGGATCGCGCGACCGAGAGCGGCGTGCTCTCCCCTCGCGACGACGCCTTCGCCGCGACGATCACGATCGGCCTCGCTCGCCGCTACGACGACGCCGCCGGCCTCGCTGCGGCCTGGGAGGCCTCGCGAGCGCGCATCACGCGCACCGAGCCCGACCTGTACACGCTCCTGCCGCTCGGCGAGCTCGTCATCGCTGCCGCACGGCTGGGCGATGCCGACCGCATGCGCGTGCCGTTCGAGCGCGCCCTCCGACTCGTCGCCGATCTCGGAGAGCCGGCTGCCTGGTCGGCTCCCCTGCACTGGGCGGGCATACAGCGGGGCATCCTCCTGAATCAGCCCGAGGCCCTCGCGCCCCACGCACGGGCGCTCGTCGCGGCAGCGCCGCACAACCGTCTCGCCGCCCGCATGGCCGGAGCCGGGCGGGTCTGGACATCGGTGCTCGCGGGCACGGTCGACCCCGACGCGGTCGAGGCCGCTGCGCGCGGCCTCGCCACGGTGGGTCTCGCGTGGGACGGCGCACGGCTGGCCGGGCACGGCGCCGGGCGCTCGGAGGATCGCCGGGTGATCGCGCGACTGCTCGCCTGCGCGCGCGAGCTGCACCCGCGCGACAACGCGCGCTCGGCCGACCCGGCAGGGGATGGCAACGAGACGCCGGAGGCTGTGACGGACGGTCTGCTCAGCGAACGCGAGCGCGAGGTCGCCGAGCTGGTCCTGCAGGGAAAGACCTACGCCGAGATCGGTGCAGCCATCTTCATCTCGCCGCGCACGGCCGAGCATCACATCGCTCACATCCGCCGGCGCCTCGACGCCACGTCGAGATCAGACCTTCTCTCCAAGCTCCGCATAGCGCTGGAGGATGCCCCAGCACTGGCCGGTTCACCCGGCCGAGAGGCGGCCGGTGCATGACCCCGCACCCCCACCCCCGGAGCATCGGGGGAACCCCCGATGCTTCCGAAACACGACAGACCTATCCTGAATCAATCGCCATCAAAACGAACCGCGGAGGTGTCGTCACATGACCACGCCATTGGCGACTGTCGCCAACTCGATTATTGAGTTCATCCTCAGCCTGCTCCGTGATCCTGCAGCGCTCGAAGCGCTCAAGCAGGATCCCGAGACCACGCTTGCGAAGAACAAGCTGTCCGACGTCTGCGCAGACGATGTGCGCGCCGTCGCCCCGGTCATCTACGACCGGGCGGATGTAGCCCCAAAGGTGAACCCGCCGTCCCCGCCGTCGAACCACAACGACGTCGTGAACGAGATCACCCGGATCACCACGAACTGGACCATGATCGACAATCGCGCGACGATCGTCGACCAGTCCGTGAACCAGAACATCTGGACCGAGGGCGGCGACGTCACCCAGGTCTTCGACCAGACCGCAGGCGTCGCATCGGGCGACGACTCGATCGCGGCCGGAGACGATGTCACGACGACCGGCGCACCGCCGGACGACGCGGCCGAGGACGACACCGATCCGCTGGTCGCCGGCCTCATCGACGACGCCGTGGCGGACGCCGAGGCCGGCACGACAGACGCCGAGCCGGACCTCGAGGAACTCGCCGAGGAGGCGCCGGAACCGCTCGAGGATGCTGCGACGCCGCCGGTCGAGCAACTCGATGCCGCCGTGGACGCGGGTGTGCCGCAGGAGGCGGCGGACGTGGTGGAGACGGTCGCGCAGGCGCCCGTCGAGCCGGCAGCCGCTGCGGAAGTCGACGAGGCCGTCTGGAGCGAACCCACCGAGCCCGCGATCGTCGAAGAGGTCCCGTACGTGGACGAAATGAGCGAGGAGCAGTAGGCGACGGTGGTCGACCCGTCATCCCAGGCTCGTCCGCCTGCCGTACAACCGCAGCGTCCCACGGACGCTGCGGTTCCGGCTGCGGCCCGGCCGGCGTCAGCCCCGAGGACTCCCGCCCTTCCACCCCCGCCTCCGACGTCCGCGGTCGTTCCGGCCCCTGCCTTTCCACCTCCCGCTTCGAGATCCGCGGTCGTTCCCGCCCCGGCTCTTCCGCCTGCTCCCCCTCCGTCCGGACCGCCGAAAGCACCGCCCGCGCGGCCGACGCTCGCCAGCGCGAACGCGGCCCCCGTGCTCACCAAGCTCACGCCGCCGTTCTCGATCCGCATGACTCAGCTCTTCTGGATCCTGAGCTTCGCCGTCGGCGGGTTCGGAGTGGTGTACAGCTTCATCATCCGCAGAGAGCAGCTGCCGCTGATCGCCGAGGCGGTGAAGACCGTCGACCCCGCGCGGAACGACCAGACCTACACGACCGCCGCCGACATCATCTTCTGGTCCGTGTTCGGGATTCTCGTCGGGGTGCTGCTCGTGCAGATCACGCTGCTGGTGTCGTTCATGGGCCGCCGCCCCAAAATGCGGTGGTGGCAGCTGCTGACTTTGGTGATCCAGGTGCTCACACTCGTGATCGCCCTCGATCTCGCGCTGACGGGGGAACGCGCCGCACCGCTGCGACTGATCCTCGCCGCTCAGTGCGCGCTGGTGCTGCTCGCGCTGCTGTCGTCGGTGATGCCGAAGGCGATCGCGTGGTCAGCGCGGAGACACGACATCGTTCCCCATCAGAAGGGCGACGCTCCGCCCGTCGTCTGACGCGATCTGCTCCAGGCTGCGAATGACGATGTGGCAGAGTCCCACGGCACCCCGTGGGGTGAGGGGCGACTCGGCGAGGTTTCGCCATTGCGTGAGCAGCTCGTCGGCGCGCATGCGGACCGTCTCACCGTCCGCGGCATCGTCCAGGCTCAGTCGTATCGCGACCGACGAGCCGCTCCCGCCGACGATCCGCTCCGCTTCCAGGAGCCGTTGCGCCGGGAGCGGGTAACCGCCCGCGCGAGTCCGCGAGAGCGCGGCCAACTCGCGCAATGAGTGCGTCGTCGCGAAGATGCGCTCGATCTCGGCCAGAAGCGCCGCGCTGCCCGGTCGCGGCCGATCGCGAAGCACCTGTTCCAGGCCGGGAAGCACGCCGTACACCTTGAGCGTGTCGGCGCGCGCACGAAAATGGTCGGTCATGGTCGCCTGCAGAGCGTTGAGCCCGCTCTGCCCGATGAGACCTTCGGCGAGCGCCGTCGAGGTCTTCGCGCCGCCTCGGATGAGCGCGGCCGAGAGTCGTATGCCGAACAGCCCGAAGCGCGACAGCAGCTCGCGTCGGGTCGCCTCGCTCAGCGCCGTGGCATCCGACGGCCTCGCGAATCGATCGGCCGACAGGAGCAGTTTCTCCCTCGCTCCGCGCTCGAGACTCGCAACCTCGCTGAGCGCGCGGAACTCGTCTTCGCGGAGCGTGCGGGCAGCCTCCGCGACGAGACCCGCGACGGGGATGACGTCGAGCACGAGCGAGTGCAGGTCCCCGTCACTCGCGTAGCGCTGCGCCACCTGCCCGGCCGACAACAGCGAGTCGATGCGTGCCGCGCCGATCTCATCGGCTCGAGAGAGCACAGCGACCGCATTCACGGTGAGGGATCCGCCGAGCGCGGCGTCGCGGAACGACTCGAGGAAGTGCCGGTCGGAAGAGTGCAGATGCCGCATGAGGTAGATGACCGCGTCGGCAGCCGATGCCGTGCTGTTCTGCGTGAGAAAGGACGTCGCCCGTGCGGAGACCTCGGGGGACAGCGACGCGATCCCCGGGGTGTCGATCAGGATGAGCGAGCGCAGGCTCTCGGACGGCCAGCCGACGTCGATCCACGCGACCTCGTCGGCGGTCGTCGAGCCCAGATCGATCACGACTCGGCCCTCTTCACGCTGGAAGCGCAGCCGACGCGGCGGGCCCTCGTGCGGATGGAGCGTGATGCTCGGTGTGCTCGCTCGCCGGTACCAGGTGACCACGCGCGTGCACTCCCCGGCATCCGTCGCGGCGATGGACTCGCCCAGCAGCGCGTTGAGCAGCGTGGATTTGCCGGCCTTGACCATGCCGGCCACGGCGATGCGCAACGGGCCCTGCAGCCTCCGCTCGTACGCGCGGATGATCTCGGCAGCGGGATCGTCTTCGTACAGGGCGAGCGCGTCTCTCGCGAGTCGACGTGCGTCGGCGATGGCGGGTTCGTTCATTGCGAAACCCCTCTCATCGGCTGATCGCCGCCGGCTCCTGCATGCCGATCGCTGCCTGCTCCTGCGGGACGGGCGCCGATATCCGCGACCGGAGCGCATCGAGCTGGCGCAGCTGCACCCGCAGCACCTTGATGCGCTCGTCCCGCTTTCCGCTGTCGATGCCGGCCGCCTGCTTGGCGGCGCTCATCGCCTCGGTGAACGAGCGGTGCAGTTCGTCGGCCAGCGCACCGAAGTGATCGCGGGCCGCGCGCTGGACGAGCCGCAGCCGGTCCTTGAGCTGCTTGCCGGCCTGGAAGACCACTTCGTCGATATGGCGTCGCACGATGTTCTTGGCCTCGGCCTGGCGCCGAGTGAGCCGCGCGCCCATGTCTTCGCGGAAGGCACGGCGTCCGACGACGATGCCCGCGAGCAGCGAGAGCGGGTTGATCAGCGGCAGCCCGATGAGCCCCGTCGCGAGGCCGACCATGAGCACTCCGCCGTAGGAGCCGCGCACCCCGATGAAGATCTTCTCCGCGGCGCTCATGCGTCCTTCGTCGAGGCCGCTGATCGCGTCGACCGGATCGAGGACGCCGGCCGCGTCTGCGACGTCGATCGCGGGGATGCTCTCCTCGCCCTCCATGAACAGCTCGGCGACCTGCTCCGACAGCCAGCGCGCGCGCTCGTCGGTCCAGACGAAGGTCTCCGACACGGCCGAAGAGACCCGCTCGTTCAGCCAGTCGGTGATGCTGTCCCAGATCGGGCCCGGGTCGCCGGCATCGATGGAGGCCTCGGCCTCGCGTTGCACCTTGCGCAGCCGATCGCGCAGATCGTGCTCCATGTCGGCGATCAGATCCGCGACGCCGTCGGTGAGCGTGACCTGCCAGCGCGCGGAGCGGCTGCGGAACTCGTCCGCGCGCGCCTTCGCCTCTTCGAGCTGGACGATCAGCCGCGGGCTCTCTTCCGGATCGACGAGCGCCGTCAACTCCGAGCGCAGGGTGATCGTCAGCTGATCGACGACCGATGCGAGGTCGTGCATGGCGCTTCGCTCGTGGATGTCTTCGGCGCGCTCGAGGATCTGGTGTCTCAGATGCGTGACGAGCGCGGGGAATCCGGATTCGTCATTGAGCTCGGCATCGCGCGTGTCGGCGGCGAGAAGACGCAGATCGCTCGACACGGAGAAGATCGGGATCTCTCCGATACGGGCCAGGTGATCCTTGTCGATCTGTTCGATCTCACGCCACGAAGGGTAGAGATCGGTCTTCGCGAGCACGGCGGCGACGTTCGGCGAGACACGCATCGCATGGCGTAGGAACTGCATCTCGGGTTCGGTGTACTCCTGCGAGGCGTCCGAGACCAGGATGACCGCGTGCGCGCTCGAGAGCGCGGAGAGGGTGAGCAGCGCGCTGCGCGAGTCGAGGCCGCCCACGCCCGGTGAATCGACGATGCGCAGTCCGCCGCGCAGGATCTCGCGAGGCAGCAGCACCTCGGCCGAGACGATGCGCCGGACGTTGTCGGGGTTGCCCTTGGCCGAGACGTACTCGGCGAGTTCGGTGATCGGGATGACCTTGCGCTGGGGCTCGCCCTTCTCTTCCCCCTCGGGCTGCACCAGCACGGTCGCGGACGGCTCGGGCGCATAGCCGACGATGGTCGGAACGGTGGTGGCGATGTCGTCGTCGACGGGACAGGCGGGGGCGTTGACGAGGGCGTTGACGAGCTTGCTCTTGCCCTGCTTGAACTCCCCGACGATGATCACTCGCACATGGGGGTCGCGCAGGCGGTCGCGCGTCTGGATGAGGCGTCTGACGAGGTCTCGGCGCCCGGCCTGCGCGGCGGCCTTCCCGACCTTTCCGACCAGATCGATGAGGTCGACATCCGCCACTTCGTGGACGCTCCGGTCCAGGGCGGTGCCGATCGCGGCGGCGGGATCGTTGACGTCAGGCAAAGGTTGCGGCTCCTTGCTTCGCTGCGGTGCGAGGGAGATCAGGCGGGGAAGTCGAACGCCGTGGCGTCCGGTTCGGCACCCGAGTCGAAGGATCCCGCGTCTCCCCACAGCAGGTCGGCGTCGACATCCCAGTCCGAAGCGGTCACGTTCTCGATCTCCTCCGAGAACGAGTTCCCGAAACGGAACTCTTCGATGCTCGCATCGAACGACGATGCGGGCAACGGGTCGTCTGCCGCGTCTTGGCCGGCCGGTTCGTCACCGGCGACCAGATCGTCGCCGTCCACGAGCGCGTCATCGAACGGCGCCTCGTCGGCACCGTCCCACTCTCGGCTCTCGGCCATCGCACTCTCCTCCTCGCCACGTCGTGCTCGAGGGTCCTGCTCGTCCTGCTCTGCTACTCAGTATGCTCGTCCACTCGCGCGGACGGGTGCGTGTGCGCCCGACCGCGTCGAGCGGTCGGGCGCACACGAACCGGATCAGAACAGATCGACTTCGTTCTGCTCGGCACCGGGGCTGTTGATGATGCCGTCGTTCTCGAGTTCGACCTCGACCTCGGTGTCGTACTCGTTGAAGGAGTCCTCCAGCTCGACGTCGACTTCGGTCGAGTTGTCCTGCTGGAACGAGTCCTCGATCTCGACCGAGTTGTCCTGGAAGGAGTCCTCGATCTCGACGTCCAAGTCCGTCGAGTTGTCGGTGTTGAACGAGTCGTCCAGCTCCACGTCCCACTCGGTGGAGTGGTCGTCGTTGAAGGCGTCCTCGATCTCGACCTGGACCGAGTTGTCCGTGTTGAAGGAGTCCTCGATGTCGACGTCGATGTCCCAGTTGGTCGAGTTGTCGATGTCGACGTCGTCGCCCGCTGCGATCGCACCGTCGCCGGATGCCACGCCTGCCGTCTGCCCGAAGACCTGGAAGACGTTGCCGCCGCCGCTGTCGGTCCAGATGTTCTGGTTGACCGACTGGTCGACCTGCGTCGCACGGTTGTCGATGAAGGCGCCGCCTCCACCCGCACCGAGCAGACCGGCGCCGCCGCCGGCACCGCTGAGGTTCAGGTCGCGGAAGCCCGTCGAGTACTGACGCACGCCCGTGGTGATCGAGTGGTCGTTCAGCGTCTGCGTGTTGAACGAGTCTTCGATGTCGACGTCCACGTCGGTGTTGATCGAGTGGTCGTCGTTGAACGAGTCGTCGACCTCGACGTCGACCTCGGTGTCGGTCTCGTTGAAGGAGTCCTCGACGTCGATCTCGGTGTCGATCTCGGTCTCTTCGTTGAAGGAGTCCTCGACGTCGACCTCGGTGTCGTTGTAGGAGTCTTCGTTCGCGGTGTCTTCGACATCGACATCGGTCGAGTTGTCGTTCAGCGAGTCCTCGACATCGACGTCGACGTCAGTCTCGGTCGAGTTGTCGTTGTTGGAGAGGACGTCGTTGTTGGACAGCAGGTCCGTGTTGGTCTGAAGACCCAGGATGTTGGTGTTGTCGTCGGCCATGATGATCTTCTTTCTTGAACAGGTGCCAGTCGGCTCGTAGTTCAGAGTCTGGTGACGTGCGCCTTCGCGGGCATCGGGTGCAATCCCGCACTCTCCCCCGGGGGGTACGGGGGTTCGATAGGGGGTGCCCCGGGGGCGGGTGGCAGGATGCGGGTCGTAGGCTCGGCGGGTGGAACTCTCCGAATTCGCCGCATTGCTGACCCCCGAAGGGCTGCGCCTGCTCGACGGGATGCCTCCGGTCGAGTCCGCGGGCGACGTCGCGAAGGCGGTGACCCGACTGCGCAAAGAGGGGCATTCCCCCGACCTCGTGTCCGCGGTCGTCGGTCAGGCCCGGCTGCGCACGCGCGGACGAGCGAAGTTCGGCGATCTGGCCGAGCGGATGCTGTTCACCCGCGCCGGTCTCGAGCAGGCCACGCGCCTGCCGATCGCCGCACGTCACGCCGCTCGCTTCCGCGACGCGGGATTCTCGCGAGTGGGCGACCTCGGCTGCGGCATCGGCGGCGACGCCCTGGGTCTTGCGGCGCTCGGGCTGCGCGTGGCGGCCGTCGATGCCGACGAGGTGACAGCGGCGATCGCGGCGTACAACCTCGCGCCCTTCGGCGACGACGTCGAGGTGCGGCACGGGACGGCCGAGCAGACCGATCTCCGAGGCCTCGACGCGGTGTGGCTCGATCCGGCCCGGCGCACGGCGGGGCATTCCGAGACGAAGCGCACCCGCCCCGAGGATTGGTCACCGTCGCTGGACTGGGTCTTCGATCTCGCGCGCCGCGTGCCGGTGGGCGTCAAGCTCGGACCGGCGCTCGACCGAGATCTCATCCCCGCCGAGGTCGAGGCGCAGTGGGTGAGCGCCGGCGGGTCGACACTCGAACTCGTGCTGTGGTCGGGTGCTCTCGCGCGCGAGGGCGTGCGCCGGGCGGCGCTCGTCGTGCGAGACGAGACCGCCCATGAGCTGACGGCGGGAGCGGATGCCGCGGACGAGCCGGTGCGCGAGCTCGGCGCCTATCTGCACGAGCCCGACGGCGCGGTCATCCGGGCCCGGCTCATCGGCGACGTCGCGCGCTCCCTCGAGGCCGGGATGCTCGACGAGCACATCGCGTATCTCACCTCGGACGCCGCGCTCACCTCGCCCTTCGTCGCGACCTTCCGCGTGCGTGAGGTGCTGCCGGCCGATGTGAAAGCTCTCGCGAAGGCGCTGCGCGAGCGGGGAATCGGCCGCCTCGAGATCAAGAAGCGGGGAGTGGATGTCGATCCCGCCGTGCTGCGCACGCGCCTGAAGCTGAGCGGAGACGGCGACGCGACGTTGATTCTCACGCGCATCGGAAACCGTCGCACCGCGATCCTCGCCGACCGCGTCTGACATCCGCTCGCTGTCGAGGTCGGCGTCAGCCGATCATCTCGGCCCGCGTCGCGGCGAAGTAGAGCCATCCGGCGCTGTAGAGGATCGAGACGGTGCCGACGGCGATCGCCCACACCGCGACCGCGCGACTCTCGAGCGGCCGCCGCAGCGCGAAGATCGCCGACACCACCGCCACCAGGCCGATGGGGAATCCCCAGCCGACGAACAGCGACACGAGCAGCCCGACGACCGCGAAGGCGAGCGCCCACCCGGCGAGGCCGCGGTGCATCGCCGGCGCCTGCGAGGCGAGCCATTGCTCCGATTGCAGGGACTCCTCGGTGCCGGGCTCGGCGGGTGCGGACTGCGTCGTCACCGCGACGGGGGCCGTCGGCAGTCGCTGGAAGCCGCCGCGGTGGGCGCCGGGCAGCGGTGACGCGTCCTGCGCGAGGGCGACATCCGGAGAGGGCTTCTCGACGAGCGGCTCCGCCGCGGCGCCGGGCGCCTGCGTCTCCGGCCGCGCGGGCGAGGGCGCCGAGGGTGTGGTGGGCGCCACGGGCACGGGAGGCATCGTAGGCACGGGAGGCGTGGCAGGATCTGCGCGGGGGTCGGGTACATCGGCCACGGGCGCCAGGCGTCCCTCACCGTCCGCCGCGGGGCGCGGCATCCGCTCGTCGTCGCTCATGCGGACTCCGCGACCTGGATCTCGGTGACCGGCAGGGTCGAATCGGCGCCGAATTCGAGGGTCGACGCGGGGCGGCCCGACATGATCAGTTCCGACGCGAGCGCGGCGATCATGGCGCCGTTGTCGGTGCACAGCGACAGCGGCGGGATGCGCACCGTGACGCCTGCGGCCGCGCCGCGCTCGAGCGCGACGTCGCGCAAGCGCCGGTTCGCGATCACGCCGCCGCCGAGCAGCAGCCGGGGCACGTCGTAGTCGCGGCAGGCGGCGAGCGCCTTCGTGACGAGCACGTCGACCACCGCCTCACGGAAGCTCGCCGCGACATCTGCGACCGGCAGCGACCAATCGACGTCCGGCTCCTGCTCCTGTCGTGCCGCGCGCTGCTCGACCCATCGTGCGACGGCGGTCTTCAACCCTGAGAACGAGAAGTCGTAGCGGTGCCCCGCCATGTCGCTCGCGCGCGAGAGCCCGCGGGGGAACGCGATGGCATCCGGGTCTCCGGACGCCGCCACCCGGTCGATCTGCGGACCCCCGGGGTACGGCAGGCCCAGCAGGCGGGCGACCTTGTCGAAGGCTTCACCGGCGGCGTCGTCCATGGTCTCGCCGAGCAGTTCGACGTCGCTCGTGAGGTCGCGCACGAGCAGCAGCGACGTGTGGCCGCCGCTGACCAGGAGCGCCACGGTCGGGTACTCGAGCGGCGGGGCGTTCGAGTCCAGGATGTCGGCGGCGATGTGGCCGACGAGGTGGTTGACCGCGTACAGGGGCTTGCCGAGCGAGACCGCGAGCGCTTTCGCCGCGCCGACGCCGACCATCAGGGCGCCCGCGAGGCCCGGACCCGAGGTGACCGCGACGGCGTCGATGTCGCTCAGCGCGACACCCGACTCGGCGAGCGCGGCGTGGATCGCGGGCTCGAGCGCTTCGAGGTGCGCGCGGGCCGCGACCTCGGGTACGACGCCGCCGTAGCGCGCATGCTCGTCCATCGAACTGGCGATGGTGTTCGACAGCAGCGTGCGGCCGCGGACGATTCCGATGCCGGTCTCGTCGCAGCTCGTCTCGATGCCGAGGACGAGGGGTTCGGAACGGTTCATGTGCACACTCCGCCGTCGGAACTCCTCGGATCCGAGCTGATCTCCGCCCCCGCATCCGCCCCGGCACCGGCGAACGCCGGATTCTGAGGAGTTGCGTCGGCGACGGACGGATGCCGGTGCCCGGCCCACCCGCGTACGTCGAGCTTCATGACCACCGCGTCCACGTCGTCGGGCTGGTAGTACCGGGCTTTGCGTCCGATCTCGAGGAAGCCCTCCGACGCGTACAGCGCCTGCGCGACGGGGTTGTCTGCGCGGACCTCGAGGAACACGTCGCGTGCGCCGCGACGTTCGGCCTCGGCGAGCAGCGCCTGGAGCAGGCCGCGTCCGCGACCCCTGCCCCGCGCGGCTTCGGCGATCGCGATCGTCTGAATGTCGGCATCCGTCGCACTCTTCACCGCCCGCAGGCCGCCGTACCCGATGAGGCGGCCGGCTTCGATGTCGACGACGTACCAGCCGTGCGGCGATGAGAGCTCTTCGCGCATCATGGCGTCGGACCATGCGTCGGTGGGGAACGACGCGCGCTCGAGGCGCATGATCGCGTCGAGGTCGTCGGGAGTGGCCGGGCGGCGGGTCATGTGCCCACCCGCTTCGGGGTGGAGGGCGGTGTCACGTCGGGCGAACGCAGATACAGCGCGTCGGCGGAGGCGATGGTGCGTCCGGCGGTGATAGCACGCGCACCGCAGACCGCGAGGAGGGCGGCGGGGATGCGCTCGGCATCGCGGCGGGCGATGCCATCCCGGGTGAGGACGGCGTCGAGGTCGTCGCGGGGAATGAGTGCCGGCTCGGCGAGGCGGATCGGAAGCCCGTCGTCGTCGAGCCCGCGATAGACGGTGTAGGCGAACTCGCGCCGACGCGCATCGGTCACGACGGCGAAGCGCTCATCGGCGACATCTTCGTACCCGCCGGTGAGCGCGCTGTGCAGCAGCATCTCGAGAGCGACAGCGTCGTGACTGGCCACCGGTACGACCGGGATGCCGCGACCGAGGGCGAACGTGCGCGCTGCGGCGATGCCCACGCGCAGCCCCGTGAACGGCCCCGGCCCCATGCCCGCGACCACATGCGAGACGTCGGCGGGGGTGATCGACGCCTCGGCAAGCGCCCGCACGATGAGGGTGCCGATCACCTCTGCGTGTCCGCGGGGGTCGACGCTCTCGACCTGCGACCGGATGACGCCGTCGGGCTCGACCACCGCCACCGCGGAGCCGAGGGAGGTGTCGATGCCCAGGATCACGCCTTCCAGCGTAACGGGGTGATCGCGGTCGCCTCGCAGGTGCCCCCGCGAGCGGGCGTCCTCCGGGACGTGACGAGACGAGCGGATGCCGCCGCTACGGCCGCCGCGTGATGCTCACGCGGCGCGGGGTGTCGGCATCCCACTCGATCTCATGCGCCGTGATGCCGCAGGCGGTGTCGATGCCTCGGCCATGCCACTCGCGTTCGAGCTCGATCTCCCACCAGGTGTCGCGTACGCCGTCGACCATGCCGCGGCCCCATTCGACGACGACGACCGAGCCGTCGAAGTCGATGTCGAGGTCGTCCAGTTCGGCCGCCGAGCCCAGACGGTACGCGTCGACGTGCACGAGCGGGGCACCCCCGACGAGTGAGGGATGCGTCCGGGCGAGCACGAAGGTGGGACTCTGCACCGGGCCCCGCACGCCGAGTCCGGCGGCGATTCCGCGGGTGAGGGTGGTCTTGCCGGCGCCGAGGGGGCCGGTGAGCACGACGAGATCGCCGGGGCGCAGCATCCCGCCGATCTGCCTGCCCAGGTCTTCCATGTCGCTCGGCGAGGTGATCTCGCGCCGGCCGAGCAGCGGGTCGAGGCCCCTCATTCCGACACCTGCCGGCGCGGGACCCGAGGCCCGATCCGCGTGACGATCTCGTAGTCGATCGTTCCTGCGGCATCCGCCCAGTCCGACGCTGCGGGTGCACCCAGCGTGGGATCGCCGAAGAGCACGACCTCGTCGCCGACCGCGACCGGGGTGTCGCCGACGTCGACGACGAACTGGTCCATCGCGATGCGTCCGGCGACGGTGTGACGGCGTCCGCCGATGAGCACGGGACCCGCACCCGACGCCTGCCGCGGCACGCCGTCGGCATAGCCGAGCGGCACGAGGGCGAGCGTGGTGTCGCGATCGGCACGATAGGCGTAGCCGTACGAGACGCCTTTGCCCGCGGGCACGCGGCGGACGGCCGCGACAGCCCCGTGGAGCGTCATGGCGGGGCGCAGGCCGAGATCGGCGGAGCTGCGGTCGGCGAACGGCGACAGTCCGTAGATGCCGATCCCGATGCGCACGCACCCCAGCCGTGCCTCGGGGAGGTCGATGGCGGCGTGGGTGGCGGCGAGGTGGCGCAGCGGTGGCGCGAGGCCGAGCGACCCGGCGACAGCGACGCCGTCTTCGAACGCGGCGAGCGCGGCCCGGTCGTCCTCGACCGAGGTGTTGGACAGATGGCTGAACAGCGCGACGACGCGCAGGCGCCCGATGCGCTCGAGGCGTGCTGCCTCGGCGAACACGAGCCGGAAGTCCTCGGGAGCGATGCCGTTGCGCGACAGACCCGTCTCGAGTTTGAGGTGCACCGCCACGGGGCGATCTGCGGATGCCGCGGCCGCCGCCTGCTGCAACTGGTCGATGCTCGAGATGCCCAGCTCGATCCCGTGAGCCGCCGCCGCCGCGAAGTCGGCGCCCGGCGCGTGCAACCAGGCCACGATCGGGGCGTCGATGCCCGCGCGACGCAACGCCAGCGCCTCGGCGATGTCGGAGACGCCGATGCGGCTGGCGCCTCCGGCGAGCGCCGCGACGGCCGAGCGCACGGCCCCGTGCCCGTAGCCGTCGGCCTTCACGACCGCGATGACCTCGGATCCGGTGAGGCGTCGCAAGTGCCGCACGTTGTCTTCGATCGCCCCGACGTCGATCGTGGCTTCGCGGAGCACCCCGCTCGGCAGACGGCTCACGCGGTCTCCTCCTGGGTCGGGGCAGGCGCACCTGCCGGGCCTCGAGACAAGGGATTCGCGTCGAGACCGATGACGTCGCCCCCGGTCTCGACGCGAATCCCCTGGTTCGGCGTCGGACCCCCGGACTCCGCCACGACGTACGCGGTCGCAAGGCCTGCGTCGTGCGACATCGACAGATGCAGCGCGGTGATCCCGCGGCCGGCTACGACGGCGGCCGTCGAGCCGGTCAGCGAGAACAGCGGACGACCGGATGCCTCGGACGTGACCTCGATCTCGGTCCAGTGCACCCCGTCCGAACCGCCGAGCGCCTTGATCAGCGCCTCCTTCGCGGCATACCGCGCGGCCAGCGAGTGGGGCTTGAGTCGCCGTTCGGCGTCGGAGAAGAGCCGTTCGACGAGCCGCGGGGTGCGCTCGATCGTCCGCTCGAACCGGGGGATGTCGACGAGGTCGACGCCGATTCCGACGATCATGTGGTCCTCCTGGATACCGCGGCTGCAGCATCCGCCACCCTATCGCGCGCCGCATCCGCCCGGCCGCGGTGAATGCGGCACGGCCGATAGCCGTGTACGGGCGTACCGGGTGCCGAATGTCACGATCGAGCCCGCTCACTTCGCGCCGCCTCGGACCGGGGACGGACGCAGCCGCTATTCGACCGTGACCGACTTCGCGAGGTTGCGCGGCTGGTCGACGTCGAGGCCCTTGGCCGTGGCGAGGCCCATCGCGAAGATGTGGAGCGGCACGACGGCGAGCAGCGGCTCGAACAGCGGACCTGCCAGCGGGATGCGCAGCACCTCGTCGGACTTGGGCAGCACCGCGGCATCGCCCTCTTCGGCGATCGCGATGACGCGAGCCCCGCGCGCACGGATCTCTTCGATGCTCGAGATGACCTTCTTGTGCATCTCGGCCGACTTGCGCGGCGACGGCACGATCACGAAGACCGGCTGCCCCGGCTCGATGAGCGCGATGGGTCCGTGCTTGAGCTCGCCGGCGGCGAAGCCCTCGGCGTGGATGTACGCGAGCTCTTTGAGCTTGAGGGCACCCTCCAGCGCGATGGGATAACCCACGTGCCGGCCGAGGAATAGCACCGAGCGGGTGTCGGCCATCCAGTGCGCGAACTGCTCGATGCGCGGCTGCTCGCGCTCGAGGATCTGCGCGATCTTGCCGGGGATCGCCTCGAGCTCGCGCACGTGCGCGGCCGAGTCCGTCGCCGAGACGGTGCCACGGATCCGGCCGATGTGCAGGCCCATGAGATAGAGCGCGGTGATCTGCGCGACGAACGCCTTGGTCGAGGCCACCGCGACCTCGGGGCCGGCGTGCGTGTAGACGATCGCGTCGGACTCCCGCGGGATCGTGGCGCCCTGCGTGTTGCAGATCGACAGCGTCCGTGCGCCGCGCTCGCGCGCGTACTTGACGGCCATGAGGGTGTCCATGGTCTCGCCGGACTGACTGATCGACACGATCAGGGTGTCGGCACCGATCACCGGGTCGCGGTAGCGGAACTCGTGCGCGAGCTCGACGTCGACGGGCACACGCGTCCACTGCTCGAGGGCGTACTTGCCCACCTGACCGGCATAGGCCGCGGTGCCGCACGCGATGATGATGACCCTCGAGATGCCGGCGAACAGCTCGTCGAGGCCGTCGAGTTCGGGAATCACGACCTGGCCGTCGTGAAGGCGTCCGCGCAGGGTGTTCGCGACGGCTTCGGGCTCTTCCGACACCTCTTTGGCCATGAACGACGACCAGCCGCCCTTGTCGGCGGCCGAGGCATCCCAGGTGACCTCGAACGGCTCGACCTCGACGCGGTTGCCGTCGAAGTCGGTGACCTCGACGGCGTCGGGGGTGATCGCGACGATCTGGTCCTGGCCGATCGCGAGCGCGTTGCGGGTGTGCTCGATGAACGCGGCGACATCGGATCCGAGGAAGTTCTCCCCCTCGCCCAGGCCGATCACGAGCGGCGAGTTGCGGCGTGCCCCGACGACGAGACCCGGCTGCTCCTTGTGCAGGGCGAGCAGGGTGAAAGCGCCCTCGAGGCGTGAGACCACGGCACGGAATGCGGTGACGAGATCACCGGATGCCCGGTACTCGCGTCCCAGCAGCACCGCGGCGACCTCGGTGTCGGTTTCACTCCGGAAGGTGAAGCCCTCCGACAGCAGCTCGGCCTTGAGCTCGGAGAAGTTCTCGATGATGCCGTTGTGGATGACGGCGAGCTTGTCGTCGTCGGCGAGGTGCGGGTGGGCGTTGCCATCGGTCGGGCCCCCGTGGGTCGCCCACCGTGTGTGGCCGATGCCGGTCGTGCCGTCGGCGAGCGGCCTCGCGTCGAGATCGTCGCGCAGCACCTGCAGCTTGCCGGCGCGCTTGCGCATGCCCAGGTCGCCCTCCGCATCGATGATCGCGACGCCGGCAGAGTCGTAGCCGCGGTACTCGAGCCGCGAGAGACCTGAGATCAGGATGGCCTGGCTCTGGCGCGGGCCCACGTATCCGACGATTCCACACATGCCGTCAATGGTAAGCGGGGGGCTTTAGCAAGGGGTCCGTACGAATCCGGACGCCGGCGCGCGCGGCATCCGCTCGCCGTCAGAGTTTGCGCAGCAGCACCTTCTCGACCGTGTGGTTCGCGGCCTTCTGCAGCACGAGGTTCGCCCGGTGCCGGGTGGGCAGCACGTTCTCTTCGAGGTTGGGGAGGTTGATCGTGTTCCAGAAGTGCAGCGCGCGCTCGACCGCCTCTTCGTCGGTCAGATCGGCGAACACGTTGAAGAACGAACTCGGATTGCTGAACGCCGCTCGCCGCAGGGCGAGGAAGCGATCGACGTACCACTGCGTGATGTGCTCGGCCGCGGCGTCGACGTAGATGGAGAAGTCGAACAGGTCGCTGACGGCCACGTCGTTGGGGGTGGGCGGAGGCTGAAGGACGTTGAGGCCCTCGACGATGACGATGTCGGGTCGGCGCAGCGTCACGACCGCATCGGGCACGATGTCGTACCGCATGTGCGAATAGAACGGCGCACGCACCTCGGGGGCACCACTCTTGACCTCGGTGAGGAACGACACCAGCGCCCGCCGGTCGTACGACTCGGGGAATCCCTTGCGCTCCATGAGGCCCCGGCGCTCGAGCTCGGCGTTGGGATAGAGGAACCCGTCGGTCGTGACGAGTTCGACCCGCGGTGTGCCGGGCCAGCGGCTCGTGAGCTCGCGCAGCAGACGCGCGATCGTGGACTTGCCGACCGCGACCGACCCGGCGACGCCGACGATGAACGGCGTGGTCGTATCGGCTTCGAGCAGGAAGTCGGATGTCTCGGCTCCGAGTCGCTTCGTCGACTCGGCGTAGAGCGACAGCAGACGCGACAGCGGCGCGTACACCTCCGCCACCTCGGCCATGTCGAGCCGGTCGCCCAGGCCACGGATCTGCACGATCTCGGTCTCGCTCAGCGGCTGGGTGAGCCCGGCGGCCAAGCGCGACCACTCGCCGCGATCGATCTCGCGATACAGCGAAAGTGCCGGGGTCAGGGTTGCAGCGTCGTCCGGTGACATCGCGCCCATCGTATCGGCTCCGATCGACGGGGCTGTCCACGATCCTCCGCGCCCGCTGCAGAGCGGAGCACTACGCTGAACCAGTGCGCCTGGGAGTTCTCGACATCGGTTCGAACACCGTCCATCTGCTCGTGGCCGACGTCATCCCCGGCGGGAGGCCGCTCGCCAAGACGAGCCAGCGCACGGTGCTGCGCCTCATGCGCTACCTCGAACCGGACGGATCGATCAGCGAAGAGGGAGTGCGCGCGCTCGAGGCCGCGGTGGTCGAGGCGCGCGAGGTCGCAGCGCGCGAGAACGTCGTCGAACTCCTGGCGACCGCGACCAGCGCGGTTCGCGAGGCAAAGAACGGCAAGAACGTCATCGAGCGCATCGAGACGGCACTCGGTCAGGAGCTCCAGGTGCTCGGCGGCGAGACCGAGGCGCGATTCACGTTCCTCGCCGTCCGCCGCTGGTTCGGGTGGGCCGCGGGGCAGATCCTCCTCTTCGACATCGGCGGGGGCTCGCTCGAACTCGCCTCGGGTGCCGATGAACTGCCCGAGGCCGCGGCATCCGTCCCTCTCGGCGCCGGGCGCATGACGATCCAGTTCCTGCCCGAAGACCCTCCCGGCGAAGCCGCCGTCGACGCGCTGCGCGCGCACGCTCGCGAAGTGCTCCGCCCGGTGGCGACGGCGTTCAGCGGGATGCCGAAGCCCGACCACGTCGTCGGCTCCTCGAAGGCGATCCGATCGCTCGCCAAGCTCGTCGGCTATCCGGTTCCGGGATGGTCGGGAATCGAGCGGATGCTGCTGCCCCGCGCCGCACTCAGCTCCTGGATTCCGCGCCTGGCGCGCATTCCCGCGTCGGCGCGGCAGGAACTGCCCGGCATCACCCCCGACCGCACCTTCCAAATCGTCGCCGGCGCCGTGGTGCTGCACGAGGCGATGCGCGCGCTCGATGTCGACGAGCTCGAAGTGTCGCCGTGGGCGCTGCGCGAGGGTGTGCTGCTGCGCTACATCGAATCGCTCAGCTGGAGCGCGCCCGGGGCCTGAGCCGACGGAGCCTCGAGCCAGGGCAGCGCCGCTCTGGAGCCAGCACCCCGGGGTCAGCGCCGAGGCCTTGGCGGGATACACCATGTTCGCGCCGAAACACCACGCACTCGATGGTGTCTCGACGCGTTTACGGTGTATCCCTCGATGCGCCAGGCGCCCGGCGCCCCGCGCCCCGAGCGACCGGGCCCGCACGCGACGACGCGGCGCCCGGGGCCGAAGCCCCGCGCGCCGCGTCCGCGAAGCGGGTCAGACCGTAGCGCGGCGACGTCGAGCGACCACGAGGATGGCACCGGCGATCAGCAGCACGAGCGCACCGCCCACGATGGCGAACGGGATGCCGCTTCCACCGGTCACCGCGAGCGAATTGCTCGCCGCAGCCGCCGTCGGCGCGGCTGCGACCGTGACGGCCTGGCTGGCGACGACCTGGCCGTCGATCAGTACCACCACCGTGTGAGCGCCCGAGGCGATGGAAGTCGGGATCGTGGTCTCGAGCCGGAAGGCTCCGGCTGCGGTCGTCGAGACCGTGCCCAGCGTCTTGGGCGTCGAACGGATCTCCACCGTGACGTTCGGGGTCGACGCGGGCAGGCCGGTTCCCGACACGACGATCGCTCCCCCCGGGTGAAGATCACCCGTGACGCTCACCGCAGCATCGGTGAGCACCGGCTCAACCGAGGGCGAGGACGACGGCGACGGCGACGGATCGACCGACGGTGACGGCGAAGGCTCGACCGACGGCGACGGCGACGGGCCGACCGACGGTACCGCCGCGGCGGCGAAGAAGCTGTCGATCTTGGCGATGGCCTCATCGGCGAACTGCCACTGCTTGGTCTGCTCGGCAGCCCAAGCCTCGGGGGTCGTGTAGCGGTTGACGTTGCGCTCGCCAGGCAGACCTGCGACCCACCACCACTCGGTCATGTACTCGGTGAAGGTTCCGTCGCCCTTGTCTTGGATCCAGTCCTGCACGATCGGCGCCGCAGCATCGGCCTTGTTGTACTCGATCAGGTAGGGCACCTGGAGCTTCTTCGCCGACGCGACGGCGATGGTGGTGTCGCCGCCCGGGTAGTAGTCGACCTTCTGACCGCCGCCTGCTGCGACGATGTACTGCGTGCGCAGGTTGGGGAAGAACTTCGCGACCACGTCGCCGTAGAGATATGCGAGGGGCGACGCGGTGTCTCGGATGTGCCAGGCGTCGGAACTGTTGCCGTCGAGGCGGAGATCGAACTGGTACACGGTCTTCACGCCTGCAGCGGATGCGGCACGGTTGACATCCTTCACGACTGCGCGCGTGTTGTGGCACCACGTGCCGCCGAACAGGATGATGTGGTCGCCGTCGGACTCCAGCAGCTGCACGAGTTCGGGGTAGGTGATCTGCTTGAGCGTCCAGTCGGCGCCGTCCGACTCCTCGATGATGTCACCGCCGTAGAGGGCCGCGTTCTTGTAGGTCGCTGAGTGCTTTCGGTTGATCTCGTTCTTGTAGAACGTGAAGTGGCTCTGCGTGTCGACGTCCGCCGACCCGCCGTCCGCAACGGCGTCGAAGACACCGCTGACCTGGGCACGGTACGCGACTGCGCCTTCCTCGGTGGCGACGGATGACGGAGACACGGCGCCGCCGAGCGACGCGACGATGCGGTCTTCGGAGCCCCCTGCCGTGTGCGCTTTGTCGTACACGAAGAGGTAGGGGTCGTCACCGGGCTCTCCGCCGAAGGCGGGAGTGGTGTCTTTGTTCAGGAAGTCCGTCACGGCGCCGGTCCACTGGTTCTGCAGGGTCGCGATCGAAGACGTGCGGATGTCGACCTCATCGCCGTCTACCCGCGGATCGAGGACGTAGATCTTCTCGACGCCGTACGTCTGCGCGACCGCGTCGATGTGAGCGATGGCGGTGTTCGTGGTCTCGTCGGCGGGTCCCCCGATGAGGAACGCGTACGTTCCTTCGCTGCCGAGCAGGTACTCGAAGCGCTCGAAGGTGACGGTCTCGAAGACGGAGCCCTCGCGCAGGCCGGGGTAGGCGTACGAGAAGTAGTCGAGATCGGATCCGGCGGGCGCGGCGACGGCGGCTGGTGCCACCGCGACCCCTCCGGCGATGGCGAGGGATGCCGCGGCGATCGTTGCAGCGATCGCACGGCGTGTGCGGGTTGTCATGGTGTGGTGCTCTCTGTATGTCGTTTTCGGAATGTACGGAGGTCTTGCGGGGAGCGGAGAGAAGAAGGGCCTCATTCGGCGGGCGTCGTTCCGGCGCCGGGGGCGACGGTCGCGACGGCAGCGCGGCGACGGATCCACCACCACGCGAGCAGACCCCCGGCGGCGAGCACGAGTCCGCCGATGACGGCCACGCCCGCCGCAGGCGAGGCGCCTTCGGAGTCCGACGCGGCGGTGGCATCCGACGCGTCGACGCTCTTGGTGGGCTTGGGTGCGGCCGTCGTACCCGCGATCTCGATGTCGGCGAGCGTCGCCGACTGAGCGGAGTCGCCGACGCTGTTCGTCGCGATGAGCACCGCGTCATACTCGCCGGCGCCCAGCGTGATCTCGTAGGTGGTGGCGTCGGCGCCGATCTCGATGGGCGTGCCGTCGTTGAGCACGAGCTTGTAGCCGGTGATCGCGGAACCGCCGTCGGCAGGTGCCGTCCACGAGAGCGAAAGCGTCCGCCCGGACACCGTGTGCGTGAGCGTCGGCGCGAGCGGGGCGGTCGCGACCACCACGGCGCCCTCCGTGCCCCCGGAGGTCTGGGTCGTGGTCGTCGTCGCGCTCTTCGTCGAATCCTTGGTCGAGGTCTGCGGAGCGGCAGGAGCGGGTGCGGGGGCCGCTGGTGCGGGGGCCGCCGGCTGCGGAGCGGCAGGCGCGGGGGCCGCAGGCTGCGGAGCGGCCGGCGCCGGCTGGGCGCCGGCCGCGATGGCCGGCGGCGGCGACTCGAGGGTGGAATCGTACGGCCAGCCGCCGGCGTTCGAGCACGCGGTCGGGTCGAAAGTGAGCGAGCAGAGGTCGCACACGTCGCCGGCGGCCTGGGCGGGGGCGACCTGCAGCCCGATCGTGGGAGACAGCGCTCCGACGAGGATGGCGGCGGCGATCGCGACGGCGAACCGACGGCGCTTGGCGGCCGGTGCCGGAGTGACTGTGGTCGGCGTGACGGGGGAAACAGTGGTGCTCATGAGATCCTCGCGGTGTCGTCGAGTCGGGCGCCGGGCAGCTCGCACTGCCCGATGGGGATGTCGTCGGGAATGGTGTATTCGGTGATGCCGGCGCTGGAGAGCACGGCCGTCACGGCATCCCGCTCCGTCCTCTCGGTCGCGAGGGCGTCGTCGGTCACAGGGGTGCCTGCGCCGGCGAGAGGCCTGCCGAGAAGGAGAGTCGGCGCCGCGGACGGATCGGATGCCGTGCCCGCCGACGAGACCGCAGCCCCGGTCGTTCCGCCCGCGGCGGAGGCAGCGCGAGCGCGCCGGTCGCGACGCGTTTCGGAACGCGCGGGGAAGGCGGGGCCGAGGTCGCCGTCTCCGCGGAACACCGCGTCGTCGAGGGTGCCGAGGCGGCGTGCGACGATCGTCGCAGCGGTCGCGGCCGCGGTGACGTTGGCCATGGTGCTCGCGGTTCCGGCGATGGCGCTCACCGGAATGAGCACCACGAGGATCTCGATGGGCAGCCCGACGGCGGTGAGCACGGCTGTTGCGGTGATGATCGCGGTTCCGGGCACCCCTGCCGTGCCCAGCGAGACGAGCATGCACAGGCCCGCCAGCGCGAGGTAGTCCCACACCGAGTACTCGATACCGAGCGCGTTGATCGAGAAGACGGCGACGATGATCGGCCAGATGCCGGCGCATCCCGGCATGCCGATCGTCGTACCGACGGGAGCTGCGAACGTCGCGACGTCCTCCGATACGCCCACCTTGCGCGTGAGGCTCGGGATCGTGATCGGGAGCGTGCCGACGCTCGACTGGGTCGTGAACGCGGTGTACTGAGCCGCCGTCATGTGGCGGAACCAGCGGATCGGATTCACGTCGGCGAACACGCGCAGCAGCACGCCGTTCACCACGTACGCGTCGAGGAACGAGATGCCGACCGCGAGCACGAGGATGCCGACGAGCGAGAGCACCGTCTCGATGCGCGTGACAGCGGTTGCTGTCGTCGTGGCGACGAGCGCGAGCACCGCGTACGGCGTCAGTTCGATGATGAATCCGACAGCGGTCATGACGACCTTCTTGGCGCCGTCGACGACGTTCTTGAATGCGGCGAGCTGAGGGTCGGTCCTCCTGTTCGCGACGAGGTATGCGACGGAGAACAGGATCGCGAAGAGGATGATCGGAACGATGTTGTTGCTGACGAAGTCGCCCGCGAGGTTCGCGGGGAACAGCCCCAGCAGCACCTCGTCGAGCGGGCGGACGAGCCCCACGAGGCTGTCGCCGCTGCCGTCTTCGGTCGTGAACTCGACGCCGGTGCCGACACCGAGGCTGATGACGATCGCCAGCGTCAACACGATCGCGATCGCGTTGGTGAGCAGCAGCCAGAAAGTGCTCGACAGCCCGATCGTCCGCAGCTTCGCGGTCGAGCCGAGCGAGGTGACGCTGGAGAGGATCGAGACGAAGATCAGCGGCGCGACGATCGCGGTGATGACCTGCACGTACACATCGCCGAGGAATCCGACGTACGTCAGGTGCCCGCGGAACAGGATGCCGATGCCGATGCCGACCGCGAGCGCGATCAGCACGAGTGTGGTGAAGCCCGCACGCCGCACGCGCAGGAGCACCAGTCCGGCGAACGCGGCGATCGTGACGACGAGGGATACCGCGGACAGGAGATCGAAGGTCTCGGTCATCGGAGGGCCGCCTTGCGGGAGTAGAGCACGTGGAGCACTCCGCGAAGCTATCGACGAGCTGTGAGTCGGCTGAATCAGACGAAACACAGCGTCCTCGCATGACGAGGGGTGTCAGGGCATGTCGCCGTATGACGTCGGGCCCCGTCTTCGATTCATGTCGATGCCCGCGTATCGGCTATCGCCCCGCGCGTCCGCACACGCCTGTCCGGGATACACCGCGGCCGCGCCGACACACCACGCACACGATGATGTCTCGGCGCGAATACTGTGTATCCCCGATGCCGCCAACCCGACCGCCGCGACGCGGCGTGGCCCGACGGAGGAGCGGCCGCGCGCCGGCGATCCCTATGCGTCGAGGGACTCTGTGAAGGCGGCGTACACGCCGTAGACCGCGAGCCCGGCCAGATGCCACTCGCTCGCCCCTTCCGGCCCCATCGCCACGACGCGGGCGGCATCCACTGCCGCCGGATCGATACGACGGTGATCGCTCATGCCGTCGATCACGGCGACGACGGCCAGCGCGAGGTCACGCTCGGTGACGCCGTCGCGCATCCGCAGACCGAAGGCCTGGTTCAGCTCGCGATAGATCTCCGCCATACGGTCCAGGTACCGGTGCTCGATCTCGGAGAGGAGAGCGCGGATGTCTTCGCCGCCGGGCACGGCGTCACCACTGGCGAGGGCTGCCGACATCGTCCGGTAGGCGCGCCAGGCGACCGAGTTCGCCACAGTGGCGATGTTGTGCGCGACGGCCAGGCGCACAGCCGCCCGGAACGCGATCTGCCGCCCGTGCGGGGTGGCCATCTCCTCGGCATCGCCCGTAGCGGCGGCTGCGAGAAGACGAAGCGTCTCGTCGTCGAACCCCGTGTCGAAGCCGGGATCCGCCTCGAAGAGGGCACGGACGAGGTCGGCGACGAACGCGACTCGGTCGGGCCAGATGCGGAACACCGTCGAACGAGGTACGCCCGCCGCGCGGATGAGGTCTTCGAGTTCGATGTTGGCGTAGTCGAGCAGCAGGCCCTCGACCTTGACGCGTTCGACGGCGACCTCGAGCATGAGGGCCCGCGTCTGGCCTGCGGGCCTTCGCGAGCGGGTTGGCACCCCTCGATTATCGCTCGGGACGTCCATTTCACCCCTTCGACGACCCGATCGGGGTGCCGCGCCCCACACGCCGGCACCCCGACCCGGCCCCGCCGGATCTCGAGACTGCTCCGGCGAGCGTCGTGCGGGAACCCCCCGATCCGCGCACCTTCGATACTTTAGAGACTGGGAGTCTCAAATCTCAAATCGACGCGTCGTCCCCGGACACATGGTGACTTCCTGCCGTGTCGGGGTGCGCGACAAAGGCGCCCAGGCTACGCGCCGAGTTCTTCGAGTCTCGCGGCGAGCGTGCGGATCGTGGAGTAGTCCCACATGATCTCGGGGTCGATCTCGATGTCGTACTCGTCCTCGATGTCGCCGCACAGCGTGAGGGCATAGACGGAGTCCAGACCGATCTCACTGAAGTCCGTGTCGACCGAGAAGTCGCCGGCGGCCTTCTTCCCGTACGCCACGATGCGGGCGACGAGCCAGGCCTGCACATCGTTCTCGGTGGTCGTCGTGCTCATGATCGTGCTCCTTCGTTGTCGAGAAAAGTCGAAGGCGGAAAGACCTCGACCCGGTCGAAAGTGAGCGCGCGTCGGTGATCGACGCAGTGCTCGACATCGGCGATGGCGGCCTCGATGGTCTCGTCCGAGAGTGCCGCACGCCGCCGTGACAGTCGCATCTCGAGGCGGGTGAGCGCCGCGTTCAGCCACAGCGATGTCGCCAACGGCTCGCGCCCGCCGGCCCACAGGCCGGTGACCGCGGAGAGCGCCTGCCAGACCTTCTCGTCGGACGGATGCCGCGCCCCACGTCCGGCGAGTGCCGCGAGCCTGTCGGCGACGGGCCCCGCGGCGACCTCGTTCGCGGCCGCCAGCACGAGTCCGCGCGTCACGGCGCCCGAGGTCTCGGGTATATCGATGGGTGGGCTCGGCACCCTGTCGCTTCGGATCTGGAGCAGACTCATGCTCGCGACGTCGCGGACGAGGGTCTCGAAGACCGCGAACGGCTCCACCCGCGCATAGAACGTCGACCCGAAGAGCACCGTCAGCGAGCGCATCGCATCGCCGAGGAGCCGGGGCACCAATTCGAGCGCCGCCGTTGCGGTGCTGCCGTCGAGCGCGGCGAGAACGATGGCGTCCGCGATGAGCAGGTCGGTTCGGGCATCGGCGATGAGACTGCGCGCGTGGGGCAGATCCCACACCGTGCCGCTATAAAGCCCGCGCCCCTGAGCGTAGGGAACGGCGATCCGGATGGCGGTGTCGACCGTCGCGACCCACAGACCGGCGACGAGCGCCCGTGCCTCTTCGTCGGCGGCGGCATCGGGTGCCCACGACGCTCTCACCGGCGCCCTTCGCAGCTCGACCGAGGCGAAGCGAACGCTGCGGAGCCCGGTCGTGCGCCGTCGTCCGGTCTCGGCGAACCCTGCATGCTCGTCGATCTCGACCACCACCATATGCGGGTCGGGCCCCGTCGTTCTCACGAGAGCGTGCCGGGCACCGGCCGGGATGCTCATGAGGTCGACGACCCCGTCCACAGAGTCCCCGATTCCGGCCACCTGGGCGAGTCCGAGCCCGACGGCCAACGGTCCGCCCGCGAGCACGGTGGGCGCGACGATACGCGCCGCAGGGTGCGTCCAGATCCCGGCGGTGGCGAGCAGCGGAAGCGCGGCGAGCTCTGCCCCGACCGATGGATCGCGGCGGAAGAGCGCCCGCAGCTCCCCCATGAGCTCCCATGCCGTGGGCCGGACCCCGCCCGAAGTCGGGGAGACCAGGGCGGAACCCAGCCCGGCGTCGTCGAACAGCGTGCTGCGGAGCGAGCGCGTGACGCGAGATCGGTCCTCGTCGGCAACGATGTCGTCGAAGCGCAGCATCCCGCCCGCCGCAGGATTTCCGAGCGCCAGTTCGAGGGCGGGCGCGAGGGTGCTGATGTTCGCCGTTGGCGTGGATGCCGTGATCATCGCTGCTCCGTCCACCACAGGGGAAGGATCGACACGGGTGATGCCGAGCCGGTCCGCGCGAGATCGCCGAGTGCTCGCGCCGGAAGGTCACCGGAGGCGATGCCCAGCCGCATCGCGATGCGGTCGAGACTGGCTCGCAGCCAAAGGTCATCGGTCCAGGCAGGCGCGGCCACGGCGTCACGGTTCGCGAGGTGCACCGCAATGGCGGCCGCGGCGGCGAACGCGAAGGTGACACGCTCGGCGAGGATGAACTGCGATGCGGGCGGACGTGCCGCACGCTCCACATCACGCACCTCGGCACGCAGGACCCGCCACTCGGCAGCGATCCGGGCGGCCGACTTCACAGCATCGGGATGGGTGCGACCGTCGTCGAGTTGCGCGACGAGGTCGGGGAGCGCGCGCAGCAGCCAGGTGCCTCGCCTCGTGACCAGACGCAGCCCCGACATGTCGAACGACGCCGGAGTCACGCCGAACGAGAAATCGGCGAGCGCTGTGGCCGGCTCGTCGTCGCCCCGCGCGATGTTGGGGAACTCATTGATGACGACGTTGAGGTTCACGACCGAATTGCCGTCGAAGATCCCCACGACACGACTGTCGCGGGCGGCCTTCTCGAACCGGCCCGCCGGTCCGTCGGCGATCCGGGTGCTCGGACCGAGCGCCTCGCCTGCTTCACGGAAGACGCCGTCGACGAGGTCGGGCACGAGAACCTTCACGAAAGCGCTGACGAGGGCCATCTCGCTGACGGCACCGTGGAACATCCGTGTGCCCGCGAAGGCGATCGCCTCGGCCAGCAGAAGATCGGCGACGCTCTCGGCCAGCAGCCTGTCTGCGACCGCATCGCCGGGCGCGGCAGTCGCTGCACTCGCGACCGCCTCGAGTGCCTGATCGCCGGCACCGAGCGAGAGCGCCGCACAGAGCGTGCGAGTCACCTGGAGACTCTTGAGGACCAGTTCGATCCCCTGACCGGGATCGCCGATCAGCCGGCCCTCGGGCACGACGGTCGCGGCGAAGTCGATCCCCGAGATGTCCGCCCCGCGGATGCCGTGCAGCGGCCTCCGCGCGCGATAGGTCAACGACGACCTTTCGACCTCGGTCTTGTCGACGAGGACGAGCGAGAGGGATCGCGGACCCGGCCGATCGTCGGTGCGCGCGAGCACGGTGACTGCCCGCCCGCGGGTCGCGTTGCCGATCGGCCACTTGTGCCCGTCGACGCGGATCCCGCTGCCGGTGACGACCGCCGTCGTGGTCGAGGACGCGATGTCGCTGCCGCGTCCCTGCTCGGTCAGACCCCACGAGACGGGGTCTCCTGCGCCGACGATGGCAGCCATGTGCGCGGCGCTCCCGTCCGCGGCGGCCCAGGCGCAGATCGCCCCGAGCACCGTCTTGCCGTGACCGACCGCCGCGGTCACATCACGTCGAGCAACCGTCCGCATCAGCAGAAGAGGGGTGAGGAGGTCTCCGAGAGCGCCGCCCCATGCCTGCGGAATGTAGTGCTGCGGCATCCCCCACTCGTCCAGAGCGCGGATCGCCTCGACCGGAAGCTCGGACGCCCTGTCACGCTGCCGCGTGACCGTGTCGGGCAGGCGACCGTGCGGGTCGTCGGGGTCGCCGAGGAACGCGTCGAGCGCTGCGGCGAGTTCGCCGGCGCCGATGATCGGAGCAGGGGTCATGTCACCGTCAGGTCGACCTCGTGCCGTTCGCCCGCGATCGTGATGCCGTCGATGGCTGCGAGGGTCAGCTGCCCGTCGAGCAGCTCGGCGCGTGCGCGGCGGCGCTGGATCTTTCCGCTCGTGGTGCGCGGGAGCATGCCCTTGCGCAGGAGCGCGATGCCGACGCTGGGCAGCCCGAACTCGGCCATCACGTCGCGGCGCACCCGGTGCACGAGTGCCTCGACATCGGCAGTGGCGAGTGTCTTCGGGTCCACCTCGACGGCCACCCCGACCTCCGACGGCTGGTGCTCGTCGAGCGCGAATGCGGCGCTGAGGCAAGCCGGATCGGTTCCGACGACCGCCGATGCGATCGACTCGACGTCCTGCGGAAAGACGTTGCGCCCGTGAGAGATGATGAGGTCCTTCAACCGGCCCGCGACGACGACTTCGCCGTCGACGATCGCTCCCAGGTCGCCGGTGCGCAGGAACGTCTTGTCGGTGTCGGGCAGGTGGAAACCGTATGCTTCGGCGGTCTCTTCGGGGCGCCCCCAATAGCCATGCGTGACGCTCGGTCCGTTGACCCAGATCTCACCGATGCGCCCATCCGGCACAGCGACGTGGGTGACAGGGTCGACGATCGCCACGGTCGAACCGGGCACCGGCGGTCCGCACAGCACGAGGTCGACCGAACGCTCGTCGGCAGCCGGCAGCAGATCGCCGCGTTCGATGGCGCCGAGGTCGGCCGAGATGGCACGCACCGGGCGGCCGGAGGCGGCGGAGATGATCAGCGTCGTCTCGGCCATGCCGTAGGCGGGGATCATCGCGGCCGGGTCGAGCCCCGCCGCTGCGAATCGATCGACGAAGAGGTCGACGGTCGAGGTCTTGATCGGCTCGGCCCCCGTCACGATGTGCGTGAGCGATGACAGGTCGAGCTCGGCGAGCTGCTCGTCGGTGACGACCTGGGCGCACAGCCGGTACGCGAAGTCGGGTGCGACGGTGAACGTGCCCTTGTGCTTCGTGATGAGGCGCAGCCACAGCAGGGGCCTGCGGAGGAATCGCGACGGCGATGTGAGCACCGAGTCGACACCCGCGTAGACCGGTCGGAACAGCAGACCGATGAGACCCATGTCGTGGTAGTGCGGCAGCCAGCCGACCCAGACGGCATCCGGCCCGTCATCGATGGTGGCCCCGATCGCCTCCTCGTTCGCGACGAGATTGCCGTGCGTCACGATCACGCCCTTGGGCGTGCCGGTGGAGCCGGACGTGTACTGGAGAAGCGCGATGCTGTCCGCATCGATCTCGGGCGGGCTCCACGTCGCGGCGCGCCCGAGTTGGGGCTCGGGCAGCGCCGCGACTTCGACCCCGGACAGCCCTGCGGCGTCGAACAGAGGTCGGGCGGAGGCATCCGTCAATGCGATCCGGGCACCCGCGTCGGTGGTGATCGCCGCGATCCGGTCGATCACGCTCTGCGGATTGCGTCCGACGGTCACGGGGACCGGCGCGATCGTCATGCCTGCGTAGAGCACCGCGTAGACCGCTTCGACGAACCCGAGCCCGGGCTCGAACCCGAGGACGGCGACATCGCCCACTCCGTACCCGCGATCGTTCAGCTCGCTCGCCCGGGCGCGGGCGCGCTCGTCGAGTTCCCGATAGCCGAGCCGGACGGAGTTCTTCTCGTCGGCGTAGAAGCGGATGCCGCGGTCGTCGCCGACTCTCGAAGCGGAACGGCGCATTGCGTCGAGAAAGGTTGCCGGAACGTTCACTGCGACCCCCAGAGTCGTGAATCGATCGAATCGAAGCTGAGCGTCGTCGGCAGCTGATCCGATCGTAGGGCCTCTCGACGCGATCCAGGGAGCCTTGTTGCCGAGTGTTAACGAGCCTGCAACAGGACACCGCGAGGATAGGGCACACTCTTCAAGGGGGTCGGCATGTCCGGATACAGCTCACGGCGTCCGCACGCCGAGTTCATGCAGGTGTGGGAAGAAGGCTACGTCGGCACGACCGAATCCTTCGTGACCATGCACATGCAAGGCGTCGCGATCTTCTCCGGCGACGGCCTGAGAAAGCCGGATGGCGCGCTGGATCGCGCCGCGATCCTCGCATGGATCGAGGCCGCGACGCGCGGCATCCCCTACTCGCGACTCCGACTGCAGCGTGCGCCTCTGGGGCTCACGCCTCCGGCGTGGGTGCCCGTGCCGGTCGTCGAGATGGACAAGCATGTCCGGTTCGGTGACGACGACGTGCTCGCGGCCGAGACGCTTCGCCGCCTCATCGGCTGGGACGAGGGTGCGCTCGATGTGACGGCACCGCTCTGGCGCCTGCGGGTGACTCCCCTCACCGACGGTCGCGTCGCGCTCGGCATCCTCATGCATCACGCCGGCGGCGATGCGCTCCGCACGCTCAAGTTCCTCTCGTCGCTCACGACGTCCAAGCCCGTCACCGCCCCCCCGACCGCCGATCCCGTCTTCGCCGATTCGCGAGCGCCGCGTCCCGGCGCCCTGCCGATCCTGGCGCTGCAGAACTGGTGGGGTGCCTCCGACACTCCTGGGGCCCGCTGGAGCGCATACTGGCGCAAACCTGTCGCGCGGCGGGCACGGCGAGTGGCCGCCCGCATCACGCGGCGGCTGCGCGACCGCCCGGCACGGCCCGTGACGGTGCATTCCGGCTTTCGCGCCTATCCCGGCGGCGCAGTTCAAGAAGCCGCCTCCGCCGTCGACGCGACGATGAACGACCTCGTCGTCGCAGCCGCCATCGACGCCGCCTCGCGCGGAGACGGACCAGTCCGCGTGCGGGTGCCCGTGCTGCGGCGGGCCACCGAGGCGAGTCGCAACAGGGTCACGGATGCTGCGATCGTCGGCGAGCGGATGCCGCAGGTCGCGGATCTCGTCTCGTCGGTGCGTGATCAGCTCTCGCGCGCCCGTGATGCCTCGGCGACCGACGACGATGCTCTCACTGCGAGCGCTCGCGACGTGGGCTACGCGACGCTGGTCCCCTGGCTCTCACGTGCCCGCCATCTGCTCGGCGCCCGGCTCGAGGAGGTCATCGTGCTGCCCGCGAGCCTGCCCGACGACGAGCTGTCGACCTTCGCCCTGCTCTACGACGACAAGCTCTCGGTCGTCGTGACGGCTCCCGCGACGACGCCGCTGGAACCGGTGCTCGACGACCTGGGCGCAACGCTCGTCGGAGTCGGCGTGCGCTGAGCACGCGCCGTTCCGCTTACAGCGCCAGCCGGTCCCGCACGACCCCGGCGAGGGCATCGGCGTGACGCTGGGCGTCGCCTTCGGACGTCGCCTCCACCATGACGCGCACGAGCTGCTCGGTGCCCGATGGTCGCAGCAGCACGCGCCCCGACAGCCCCAGTTCCGCGGATGCACGGGCGACGGCATCTTGAACGATCTCGTCGCCGACCCGTTCACGGTCGACGCCTGTCACGTTGATGAGCACCTGCGGGTAGACGGTCATGACCGACGCCAGTTCGGCGATGCTCTGGCCGGTGCGCGCCATCTCGGCCACGAGGTGCAAGCCGGTCAGCAGGCCGTCGCCGGTCGTGGCGAACTCGCTCATGATGACGTGGCCCGACTGCTCACCGCCGAGGGAGTAGCCGCCCTCGTTCATGCGCTCGAGCACGTACCGGTCGCCGACCGCGGTCGTCTCGACATGGATGCCGCGCTCGGCCATCGCACGGTGGAGGCCCAGATTGCTCATCACCGTGGTCACGAGAGTGTCGTCGACCAGCGCCCCGCGGGACTTCATCGAGACCGCCAGGATCGCCATGATCTGGTCGCCGTCCACGATCCCGCCGGCGGAATCGACGGCGAGGCAGCGGTCGGCATCGCCGTCGTGGGCGATGCCGATGTCGGCACCGTGAGCGAGCACTGCTTCGGCGAGCTTGTCGAGGTGGGTCGATCCGACACCGTCGTTGATGTTCCAGCCGTCGGGGTCGGCGCCGATGACGGTGACGCGGGCGCCGGCGTCACGGAACGTCTCGGGCGAGACTCCGGATGCCGCACCATTGGCACAGTCGAGCACCACATGGATCCCATCCAGGCGGTGCGGCAGCGAGCCGAGCAGATGCACGACGTAGCGGTCCTCCGCATCGGCGAACCGGCGGATGCGGCCGACGGCGGCGCCGGTCGGCTGCAGTTTCGGCCCTGACATCGCGTGCTCGATGCGCTGCTCGACGACATCGGGCAGCTTGACGCCGCCGCGCGCGAAGATCTTGATGCCGTTGTCGGGCGCGGGGTTGTGCGAGGCCGAGACCATGACGCCGAAGTCGGCGTCGATGTCGGCGATCAAGAACGCGGCGGCCGGAGTGGGCAGCACGCCGGCGTCGAAGACGTCGACGCCTGACGAGGCGAGCCCCGCCTCGACCGCGGCGGAGAGGAATTCTCCCGACACGCGCGGATCGCGCGCGACGACGGCGGTGAGGCGCTTACCCGAGGCGCGACGCGCCTCGGCGGAACGACCCTGGCCCAGGACGACAGCGGTCGCCTGGGCCAGGGACAGTGCAAGATCGGCGGTGAGGGGGCCGTTGGCCAGCCCCCTCACCCCGTCCGTGCCGAAGAGCGGCATGCGGAACGGAATCCGATCAGCGCTTCGAGTACTGCGGCGCCTTGCGGGCCTTCTTGAGACCGGCCTTCTTGCGCTCGATGACGCGCGCGTCACGCGAGAGGAAGCCGGCCTTCTTGAGGGTCGGGCGGTTGTTCTCTTCGTCGATCTGGTTGAGCGCACGGGCGATGCCGAGGCGCAGTGCGCCGGCCTGTCCCGAGGGGCCACCGCCCGAGATGCGCACGATGACGTCGTAGGCGTCGGTGAGGTTGAGCACCGTGAACGGGTCGGTGATCAGCTGCTGGTGCAGCTTGTTCGGGAAGTAGTCCTCGAACTCACGGCCGTTGACGGTGATGGTGCCCGAGCCGGGGACCAGTCGCACGCGGGCGATGGCCTGCTTGCGACGGCCGACGGCCGCACCGGGGACGGAGAGCACGGGGCGCTCTGCCACGACGACGGTCTCGTCGACCGGGGTCTCGGTCGAGAAGTTGGTGGTTTCGGTTTCTTCGATGTTCGCCACGAGAGTGTCCTTGTCTGTCCGGCGCTTACTGGGCGACCTGGTCGAAGGTGTACGTCTTCGGCTGCTGGGCGCCGTGCGGGTGCTCGGCACCTGCGTAGACCTTGAGCTTCGTCAGCTGCTGACGGCCGATGCTGTTCTTGGGGAGCATTCCGCGCACGGCCTTCTCGACGGCGCGGACGGGGTTCTTCTCCATGAGCTCGCCATAGGTGATCGACGAGAGACCGCCCGGGTAGCCCGAGTGGCGGTACGCCTTCTTCTGCTCGAGCTTCTGGCCGGTGAGGGCCACCTTGCCGGCATTGACGATGATGACGAAGTCACCGGTGTCGATGTGATTGGCGAAGGTCGGCTTGTGCTTGCCACGCAGGAGAACGGCTGCGTGCGAGGCGAGGCGGCCGAGAACGACGTCGGTCGCGTCGATGACGACCCAGTCGCGCTGGGTCTCGCCTGCCTTGGGGGTGTAAGTGCGCGTCACAGTAGTGCTGCTTTCTGTTCGAACGGAGAGGTTCGTGAATCCCGCTCCGGGGTGGTTTCCCGCTGAGAAGCGGAGAAACACGCCAGTGGAGGGCTCACGTTCGCGGCGCCGGGTCAGCTGAGCCGGACACCAAACGTCGAGTCTACGGCATCCCGAGCCAGCCGACAAAATGGCCCGAAACCAAGAGCGGCGGAACCGTGGTTGGGCACGATCCCGCCGCCGCCCAAAGACGTGAAACACGTAGGGCGTCTCGGGTGGCGCGCTACGACGCTCGCGAGAGCGTTCATACCGATCTCCTCACGGAAACCGGCAGGGAGATGGGCGTATGCACTCCTCCCCAGCAGTGCACTACGCGTGAACTTTAGCACCCTGCGACACAACCGGACAACAACCGAGTCCTGCGTGATCGCGGGTCACCAGAGCAGCAGCGCGATCCCGCTCGCGTTGAAGACCACGTGCGCGACCACCGCGCCGCCGAGTCGATCGGTGACGGCGGCGAGGATGCCGCACCCCACGCCTATCGCGGTGGCTCCGACGACGAGGGCGAGCGGGACTGCTCCACCCGACGGGAGCATGTGGAGCGCGACGAAGCCCAACGTGGTCACGCCGACCGACACGATCGACGCGCTGATCGCACCGAGCGCCGGCGTCGAAGCCTGGGTCATGGCGCGAAGTGCGAGGCCACGGAAGAAGAGTTCCTCGACGATCGGCGAGACGAGAACTCCCCCGACCACGGCGACGACGATCGCAGGGACTGCCGCGCCGACGTCCTCGGCGAACGGAGGGACGAGCGAACCCGTCGTCGGCGCGATGGTCTCGACGAGCCCGCGCACGATGAGCGCGATCGATATGCCGACGGCGGCGTCCATCCACCGCCAGTGGGTGAGTCCGAGTGCGGCGGCGAGTGATCCGCGTGCAGCGATGCGGGCGACGAGTACCGCCGCCACGAGGGGGGCGGACAGCACGATGAGATCGAGCGGAGCGAGCAGCCAGGCCGGCAGGCCGATCCACCCGGCGCGCGCGGGCGGGTACCCGATCAGGAGCACTGCGGCGAACACGAATCCGGCGGCGGCGATGGCAACCGCGATGCCCGGTCGCGCGAAGGGACCGAGGGCCGCCGATTCGTCACTCTGGTCGCGCCGCGCACGCGAAAGCCCCGGGCTTTCGCCCGGGGCTTTCGTCATGTCTTCGTTCAGACCTTGCTGGACGCACGCTTGCGTGCGACGCCGGCAGCGACGGCGATGCCGCCGAGGCCGAGTGCGCCCGCTCCGAACCAGATCGCAGCAGCAGGAACGCTGCCGCCGGTGCTGGGCAGGGTGCCCGTGCCGCCGGCTGCGGCGGGGGCGGTGACCGTGATCACGACGCTGCCGAACTCGGTTCCGAAGCCGCCGGTCGCGGTGACCGTGTACTCGCCTGCGGCCTGAGGCGTGAAGCTCGCCGAAGCCGAGCCGTCGGCGACCGTCTTGGTGACGGAGGAGCTGGTGCTCGAGGCCAGCACGATCGACGCGAGAGTCGAGGGGCCGCCGGTCGCCGTGAAGGTCGCGGACGTCTCGCCCTCGATGTCGTTCACCGTGAGGGTGATGGTCTCACCCGGCGCGATGGTGGTGTCGGACGCCTCGAGGCCCCCGGGCGGGATGGTGTAGGCGGTGGCGGCAGCTGCGCTACCGAGGATGAGTGCGGCGGCGATACCGACGACGCTGAGTGTTTTCTTAAACACGGAATCTCCCAACAGTTTCCGGAAATGCATGGACAGGGCAGAGCTAACTCTGTAGCAGCCCCCTCGGTGCAGCGGGGTTTATGTAACCCCCGCGATCTTCTCGATGCTATCGGCAAACTCCCAGGCCGAATCAACCTCCCACGTTAATTCGACGTAACGAGTGCCTGACACGCAGCCACGCTTCAGCCCGAGAAAGTGCCGAGCAGCGCAAGCGCCACGAAGGTGGCGTTGTAGGCGACGTGCACGAGAATCGCGCCCCAGATGCGCCCCGTCAAAACCACCAGAAGGCCGCACACCAATCCCAGCAGCGCCAGGGAGACAATGCCGTCCGGCGATGCGCCGCCGACGACTCCGTGCAGCGCCACGAACAGGGCGGTCGAGACCGCGACGGCGGTGACGGACGCCGTGAGCCGTCCGGTCGAGCGGCGCAGCGCTTCGTAGACGACGACGAGCACGACACCACGGAAGAGCAGTTCCTCGAGTACGGGTGCGACGACGACGACGCCGAGCGCGTCACTGAGCCACCATGTCGCTGACAGGCTGCCGTCGATGAGCGGGTAGCCCGGCAGCGCACCCATTCCTCCGAATGCGACCTCGAGCCACCCCTGACTCACGCGCAGCAGCAGAGCGAGTCCGAGACCGAACAGCAGGTCCACTGCCCGGAAGCGCAGCAATCCTGCAGGTGTCGACCGAGAGAACGCGAAGACGACGGGCACGAGCATCGCCAGCCACAGGGCAGCCGTCGACACGAGGCCCGCCCACGGCGATGACCACAGCGTGTCGATGGTGGCGCTCAGCAGCACGCCCGCCCCGAGCGAGAACAGTGCGATGGCGAGCAGCGGCATCCGCCAGCGACGCACGGCACGACCGCCCAACCGCCAATCGGTGCGGGGGCTTCGGCGCGCGCGACTTTCATACGCCCAGGGCTCAGGCGGCGCGGTCGGCGGCGCGATGTCGTCGGTAGAGTAGGAGGCCATCGCGCTTCACGTTACCGCGCGCGGCGAAAGGCCCCGGTGTTCGAGATCCTGACGGTGTGCACGGGCAACATCTGCCGCTCCCCTCTCGCCGCCCAGCTGCTCCAATCCCGGCTCGCTGATTTCGCGCCACGCGTGCTGAGCGCCGGAACGCGGGGACTCACCGACACGCCGATGACGGCGGAGGCCGCTCACCTCGCGGCCCATTACGGCGTCGCAGCGGATCTTTCGTCCGCTCACCGCTCCCGCTGGCTGCGTGAGGGCGATCTCGACTCGCCCGACCTGATCCTGGCGATGACTCGCGAGCATCGGCGCGAAGTCGCCGAGCTCGCGCCGGCGAGGCTCCGCTCCACCTTCACCATCCGCGAGTTCGCGCGCTTGGCCGAGGGGCTGAGTGACGACGAGATCCGCGCGCATGCCGACTCGGCAGGAGCGGATGCCGCCGCCCGCGTACGTGCGGTCGCTGGGGCGGTGGGCGCCCGCAGAGGCATGGTCGAACCGGTTGCCGACCCCGCAGATGACGACGTCGTCGACCCGTATCGCCGCTCGTGGGAGACCTACGTGCGGTCCGCTGATCAGCTCGTGCCCGCTGTCGACGGCGTGGTCCGGACCCTCCGCGTGGCCCTGGCCACCACCTGATCGACAGAATTCGTCACACGCCGCAACACAGCATCGGCACGAGTCCGGCGCGGCAGTCGAAAGCCGCATCGGCGTCACGGAGTCGAAACACCGCTATGGCATAGTGGGCGGGCGAAGCACCACCGGAAGGCGACATGGAGCTCACCGACTACATCCGTATTCTCCGTAAGAACTGGCTCGTGATCGTGGTCGCGACCCTGTTGGGCGTGGGGGTGGCGGCCGCCTGGTCGCTCACTCGTACTCCCGAGTACACGACATCGAGCACGGTTTTCGTCTCGACGCAGGCGGGAGGGACGATCGGCGAACTGCAGCAGGGGTCGAACTTCACCCAATCGCGCGTGACGACCTACTCGAACCTGGTTACGACGCCTGTCGTGATGAATCCGGTGATCGCCGAGCTCGAGCTCGACACCACCGCAGGCTCGCTGGCCGCCGACGTCTCGGCATCCGCGGCGGTGAACACCACTCTCATCACGATCACTGTCACCAACTCCGATCCGACGCAGGCGGCAGACATCGCCAATGCGCTCGCGGCGAGTCTCACCTCGGCTGTGGCCGAACTCGAGACGCCGGACGGCACCGATACGAGTCCGGTGCGGCTGTCGCGTGTCAAGGACGCGCTACCACCACTTAAACCTTCGAGCCCGAACGTGCCGCTGAACCTCGTCTTGGGCGCGCTCGTGGGACTCGCGCTCGGCGTCGGCGCCGCGGTCCTGCGCTCGGTACTCGACACCCGCGTGCGTTCATCCCGTGACATCGAGCTGGTCACCGATCGCCCCTTGATCGGCGCGATCGCGTTCGATCCGAAGGCCAAAGAGCGCCCTCTCATCGTCCACGCCGACCCGCGCAGCCCCCGTGCGGAGTCGTTCCGGGCTCTGCGCACGAACCTCCAGTTCCTCGATATGGGCGGCCGGTCGAGCTTCGTCGTGACGTCCAGCGTTGCTAACGAGGGCAAGTCGACCACCACGATCAACCTCGCCATTGCGCTGGCCGATGCCGGCAAACGGGTCGCGCTGCTCGACACCGACCTTCGAAAGCCGAAGATCGCCGAGTACCTGGGCATCGAAGGCGGTGTGGGCCTGACCGACGTGCTCATCGGCCGGGCGCGTATCGCCGACGTCATGCTGCCGTGGGGCGACCGCAGCCTCTTCGTGCTTCCGGCGGGCAAGATTCCACCGAACCCGAGCGAGCTGCTCGGGTCACACCAGATGCAGACATTGCTGACAGTGCTCGAGCGCGACTTCGACGTCGTGCTCTGCGATGCTCCCCCGCTTCTGCCGGTGACCGATGGCGCAATCCTGGCGAAGGCCACCAGCGGCGCGATCGTGGCCGTGGCCGCCGGGCGCACCACCCGCCACCAGCTCGGCGGCGCGATCGATGCTCTGCAGACCGTCGGCGCGAAGATCGCGGGGGTGGTGCTCACGATGGTGCCCACGCGCGGACCGGATTCGTACTACGCGTACGGCTACGGCTACGGCTACGGCGTGTATGGCGAGCCCCCCACCGACGAGAGCGCCCGCGCAAGTGCACGCGCCGCTCGCAAGGCGACCCGCGGTACGCGACGCAAGGCGAGCGACAGCGCTCCCGCCACAACGAGCGAGACCGTGCTCAGTTCGCGTCCACAACCGCCGGCGCCTGGTCCGCAGCGCGGGCGACCGACGCCCTGAGGATGTCGCCGCGCACTTCTCACTCCGCGGCTCCACGCTGGGCCGCCGTGCTCCTTGTCGTGGTGCTCGCCGTCGGCGTGGGCGCGCTCGCGGTGCTCGCGTATCGGAGCACCGCACCGCAACCGCGCGCGGCCGCTCCCGAACCCGTTCCTTCGTTCACGTTCGGCTCGCGCAGTCCGTCACCCACGCCGACCGCGGTACCCGCACCGACGCCGACACCGGCGGAGGTTGCGGCCGCGTCGGTCCCCGACCGCTCAGCCGAGAGATTCCTGTCGGCCGGTTCGGGGGCGATGTGGCGCGGTGTGGCGGGAGCGTGCGGTGCGACCGAGCCGTTGATCGAGCGGTCCACCGACGGCGGTCAGACGTGGGTCGATGTGACCCCGCGCTATCGCGGCGTGCGTCAGATGGCCGCCCTCGAGGTATTCGCGCCCACTGAGGCCGAGATGATCGCATCGGTCGGCGATGACTGTGCGACGCAGGCGCTGCGGACATTCACACAGGGCCGGTTCTGGGATGACTACCCCGATCTGCTCGCCGCGTATCACTACATCGATCCCGGCGACGCAGCCACCGTCGTCACGCCCGATGGGGTGATCCCGGCACCTTGCGCCGATGCTCGCAGTCTGCGCGCGGAGGGCGGACTGCTCGCGCTGGTGTGCAACGGGAGTGCGTGGGTCTGGAGCGGCGAAATATGGAATGCGCTCCCGGCGACGGGAGTGATCGCCCTCGACGTCGCGGGGGACGATGTCGTCGTCGCCTATAGCGCGCCCGATTCCTGCGCCGGCGTCGCCGTGACCCGCTTCATCGGAGCAGTGCCGTCGGGGGGCGAATCGGTGGGCTGCGCCGAGGGTGCGGATCCCGCGACACCCGCCGCAGTGTCTGTGCGAGACGCCGCCATTCTCTGGTCTGGCGACACCGTCTTTCGCCTCTGACCCCTTGCCGAAGCCGCGCCGAAACATCGCTGCGCTAGGCTCGCGCACGTGCCTGCTGGGGAGCGGGCTTACTGTAAGGGGAAAACCGAATGGCTGACCGTCGGCGTGCGCACAATTCGAGTTCGCGCGTGTTTCTTCCGTGGTGGCGTCAAGAAGTGGGCGGCTTGCCGGTGTGGGGCCTTATCGCCGCATTGCTGGCGCTCTCCGGCCTCGCCGGAATCGTCATCCTGACCCTCGGATGAGGCAGTGAAAGTCGCGAATCGGGGACGGGTGTCCCCCATTCGGTGGACCCGTGAAGCGCATTGCCGGTGCAATCTGTCCCCCTTTCGGCGGACAACCGGAATGGCCCCGATTCGGCCTTATTTCCAGAGCGGGACGCACTTCACACCGGCGTTACAAACTGCTGGTAACGTGCCCCTCGCACACGGTGTTGATTGGACTGGTTTCGCGTGACGTCGAATGTGAGGATCGACGCGACAACGACGTCGCACGAATTTGCTGAAAAGAACCCGGCGGACTTGATCGCCGAGGCGGATGCCGCCATCGCGCGCGTCGCGACCGGCGAGGACCCCGACCGGGTCGACCGCTCGACTGCCGCCGGTCCTGGCACGCAGTGGGCGCCGACGGCCACCTCACCTCGCTGGCGCGCACTGTATGCGAGACGCCTCTTCGTCAGCGACTTCCTCGTACTCGTGTGGGTGGTCTACGGTGCACAGATCGCGTGGTTCGGTCTCGGCAACGCGCAGATCGCGATGAGCGAGCACACCGGCATCACGGTGGTCTCGTACTGGCTGTTCTCCGCCGGGCTGATCGCAGCGTGGATGATCGCGCTCGGGCTCTCCGACTCGCGCACGCATCGAGTGATCGGCAACGGTCCCGCCGAGTACGTGCGAGTCGCCGATGCCAGCTTCCGCCTCTTCGGAGCGATCGCGATCCTCGCTTTCCTGTTTCAGATCGAGGTGGCTCGCGGATTCCTGCTGATCAGCCTGCCGCTGGGGATCGTGGTCCTGCTGCTCGAGCGCTGGCTCTGGCGTCAGTGGCTGATCGCGCACCGTCGCGTCGGGGAGTATTCGGCCCGTGTCCTGCTCGTCGGTTCGGAGCAGTCTGTCGCACAGGTCGCCCGCGAGCTTCGCCGCACGCCATCCGCCGGATATCACGTGGTCGGCGCCTGTGTGCCCTCGGGCAGGATCGCATCGACGATCGCCGGCACCGATATCCCGATCATGGGCAGCGTCAACGCTGTGGAGCGCGCCATGCTCGCGACTGCGGCCGACACTGTGGCCGTGACGAGCACCGATGAACTGCCTGCAGACAAGGTCAAGCAGATCTCGTGGGGCCTCGAGGCGGGCAAGCAACACCTCGTGCTGGCTCCCAGCATCGCCGACATCGCCGGCCCTCGCCTGCACACGCGCCCGGTGTCCGGCCTGCCCCTCATCCACGTCGAGACGCCGAAGTTCAGCAAAGGGCAGGTCTTCTTGAAGCGTCTGGTCGACCTGTCGGCCAGCGTCATCGGTGTGATCCTTCTCAGCCCGGTGTTGGCGTTCCTCGCGATCGCGGTGCGACTCTCGAGCGAAGGGCCTGTGTTCTTCAAACAGACTCGCATCGGTCTACGGGGCGAAGAGTTCCGCATGATCAAGTTCCGCTCGATGGTCGTCAATGCCGAAGAGCTCCTCGAGAACCTTGCCGCGCAGCAGCGCGACTCGGGCAACGAGGTCCTCTTCAAGATGAAGAATGACCCGCGCATCACCCCTATCGGGCGGATCATGCGCAAGTACAGCCTCGACGAGCTTCCGCAGCTGTTCAATGTGATCGGCGGATCGATGTCGCTCGTCGGCCCTCGTCCCCCGCTGCCCAGCGAGGTCGCGCAGTACGCCGATCATGTACACCGCAGGTTCCTCGCCAAGCCTGGCATCACGGGCCTCTGGCAGGTCAGCGGTCGCTCGAGTCTGTCGTGGGAGGACTCGGTGCGCCTCGACCTCTCGTACGTCGAGAACTGGACGCTGCTGGGTGACATCGCGATCATTCTCAAGACCGGCAAAGCGGCGATCGCCCCGGGCGAAACCGCTCACTGACGGGAGCCGAAGACATCCCGCAGAAAGCGAGCGGGGCTCGGCATGTTACGAGTTCGCGAACAGTTGCCGCTCGGCTGTGATCTGATGCGTGCGGATGAATAGGCTTGTTGCAGACGCCCGCCCCACCCCCGCAGGATCCCCCAAGGCCTGTCGGGCAGGGGACCCCCAGCTCTCCCGACCAATGGGCGGCGCGTCCTGGTCCCTCGTGCTCCACCCCGAAGCGTGTTCCGGGGCCCGAGGGACCTCCCTTTTGTCCACGATTGAACTCCCCAATTCACGAAGACGCACCCTCCCGGCGGGCTGCATATTCCGGTGCGCTCATAGGTACCGTCCGCGCGAACTTGACAACTATTCGAGCGGATTCTTCGATTGTTTCCGCGTCACAAGCTCCTGCTACGCTTCCCTAAGCGGGCCCGTACGGCCAAGACAAGAAGAAGGCACCGTGACGTCGAATTTTGGAATCGACGCGACGATGATGACGCATCCCGCGAAAAGCGCGGGAACAGCACCGCACCACTTGTGGGCGCCTGTTGCTGGATCGCCTTTTCGGTCCCGAAAGCCTGTCGCGCTGGTCGCGAGGGCTATGTGTACTGCGCCAAACGCTGGCCGTCGCATGCTCGTCGCGGCTCTGCCGTCAAGCAGAATCGGGCCCACGATCCCGCAGAGCGACAACAGGCTCACCCGCACGAGAGCGCCAGGATCGGACGCGCGCCTGACCTCGCCAGAGCCGGGCGCCCGAATGTCTGACATCCCGGATCGCATTCGCACCGCTCACGAACTATCCAAGGAGTCTTGTGGCGCGCGCAAACCGTAGCTTCTTCGGGCAGTTCGCCTGGGTCAGCGGCGGCCGGCTGCTCGCGGCCGCCCTGCAAGCCGTCTCACTGATATTCGTGGCACGCTTCCTCGCCCCCGCGGAGTTCGGTGTCCTAGCCACAGTCGTCAGTCTTGCGACCGTGCTCCAGGCGGTCCTCGACTTCGGTGTCGGCACCTACATCACGAGGGAGCGCGCGGCGAACCCTAACAGCGGGGGTATCGCGACCGCTTTGCGATTCAATGCGGTCACCTCGACAGCTCTGGCCGCAATCGTCGTGGTCGGGTTGAGCCTCATGGGATTGTTCGTCTCGCCGACGTATTTCCTCATGCTCCCGCTCGCGTTCTGGCTCAGCGGAGAACGAAACGCGGATGCTCGCCTGACCGTCGTGTTCGCGGACGGAGACGCCTGGATCAACGTCACAAACCTCTTGTCGCGTCGCCTGGCAGGGCTCATCGGATTCCTCGCGCTCGTGAGCGTCGGTGTGGAACCCCTGTTCTCCTATTCCCTTGCGTTGGCAGTCGCAGCGATCGCATCATCCCTGTTCGCGAATGTGTATGTTCGCCGCCGCGTCGACGCGGCACCGAGTCTGACCTATCGCGAGCTGATCGGCGAGAGCGTGCACTACTGGGCGAATTCCGTCGCCACGCAGGCGCGAAACCTCGATGTGGTGATCGTGGGCGCGTTGGCTGGATCCGTAGCAGCTGGCTTCTACGCGAGCGCCAGCCGCCTGACGACTCCCCTTCGGATCCTTCCGACTTCCTTGGCGAGCGTGCTTATTCCGGCGGCGACCCGTGCCGTGAGTGCGGGCCGGTCGCTCTCTCCGCTGCTGAAGTCCGCCGCCGCCTTGCTCGCCGGTGTGACATTCCTGTACGCGTTGATCTACGTGGCAGCTCCGTGGTTCGTTCCGCTCGCACTCGGCGACGCGTACGTCCCCGCAATCCCCGTGATCCAGATCGTCTTGCTCGGATTGCCGTTCGCGGCGTGCGCGTCGCTGTGCAACGCCCTGCTCCAGGCGATCGGAGAGAAGCGATTCGTCGCTACGGCAGCCACGATCAGCACAGTGTTCTGCTTGGTCGCGGTTGCGCTGGCGACCATTGCGGCTGGCGCTGTGGGCGCAGCGTGGGCTCTCACCGCCTCGTTTGCGCTCCAGGCGATTCTCGCCGTAGCGAAGCTTGTACCGTCAGTGCGCCCGGGTAGCAATAGAGGAGAAGAGTAGATGAGCACCACCCCTCGGAAAAGGCGCGCGCGTCGGGTCTACATGAGCATCGCGGCGCAGCCGGACAACCTAGGAGACATCGCGATTCGTCAGGCCGCGATCGACATGCTCGCGGGCGCGCAGGATCGACTCGTGGTCTTTGTGGGAGGCATGCCTGCTGACTATGTGTCGGCCTTCAGTTTCCCGGCAGACAGCGAACTCGTGCGGGGCTCCGGGGCATTCATGGCGAAGTATCTCGGCGATGTGCTGCGCCGTCGCGCGCACCTCATCTTCGCGCCGGGCCCGCTTCAGATCCGGCCCGGCATCAAGCCTGCGATCAAGGCGTCCGTCAATCTCGGCAATGTGCTCCTCGCGCGCCTCTCGGGTGGGCAAGTCATCGCTCTCGGACGCGCGTTGCGTGGGCACGGCTGGCCTACCCATGGCATCGAGCGGTTCGCGATCGGCGCCTACTCGCTCTTCGTCGCGAGGGACAACGTCTCCGCGAAGGTAGTCGGTCGCGCGCTGGATCGCGCGCCTGATCTCGCGTTCATGCGAGAGATCGACTCGACCACGGGTGGCCGGTCGCGCCTCGCCATCTCCCTTCGAGGGGATCGTGAGGTCAATGCGGAGTTGCTCCAAGGGATCGTCGACGCAGCTCGCGCGGCCGGGCTCGCGCCCGTTCTGGTGACGCAGGTCGGACGCGACGATCAGAAGCACCGCGAGCTCGCCGGCGACATGAATGTTGACATCGTGGGGTGGGATGGAACGGGCCACGGAGCTCAGATCGACCGCGTCGAAGAGATCTACCGAACGAGTCGATACGTCGTCTCAGATCGTCTGCACGCGCTCATCCTCGGAATGGTCAAGGGAGCGCAGCCGATTGCGCTCGTGCACCCCGGATCCGACAAGCTCATCTCCACGCTGGACGGCGTGGTCGACTTCACCTGGGTCGGCACTACGGCGACCAGAACGCCGGATGATCTATTGGTTGCCCCGGCCGAGGATGGTTTGATTCGCAGCGTGCGCGAAGCCCGCCGACGCCTCGACGAGTTGGCGGAAGAGGTCGTATCGCTCGTGGGGTGAATGCCGGCGGCTCCCCCGCTGTCGCGTAGGTGGTTTCGCGGCAAGCGTTCGGCGACCACACGGGGACTGACCTCGTCATCCACGCGCATCAGCCCGGCGCTGGAGCGAAGTCGCCTACCTGTTCGGCTTGAAAGACCCCGCCAGCCGCGCTGCGATCTGACCATCTCGCTGCGGCCTTCCGCGTATCGACGATCAGTTTTCGGCCTAGGTCGTCGCCCTCGAACCTTCCCGCCTGTGAAGCGCGCGATTGGCATAGACCAAGACGACGCCGATAACTTGCGCCCCCAGAGCGAGGTAGATGTAGCGAACAACCGATCTCAGGTTGTACTGCGACGACTGGATAACGAACATGAAGATGAGTCCCAGTGCGAGAATCGCGACGAGGCGTCCGAGTGGACTCGTGAGGAGCTTGTCGTTCAGAACCTGACTAAAACCCAGGACGATACCAAGACCCAGGAGTATCACAACGAACACGAGTGAACCGTAGTTGATGAGTTCGCCGATTGCGGAGTAGGGGGTGTATCGGTTGATTCTCAGCAACGGCGCGACCTCGTACCAACCGACCACGTTGCCGTCGAGCGGGCTCAGAGAGATGGGCAGTGCTTCCGTGGGGATCTTGGCGCTCTGAAATCCGGTTACAGCGGTGATCTTGAATCCCGCAACGAAGTTGTTGAGGCTCGTCGCAAGCATCTCAGGGGAAAGCGAGAAGCTTGACAGACTCGCCATATAGGGGAGCAGGCCATGACTTGCCTGGCCCCGAAAGTGCAGCGGCAAAGCCAATGTGACTACCGCTCCGACAGCCGCGATGACAACGGGGATCACGCTGAGTTTGCCTCTTCGCGCAAAAACATACGCCAGCAGGAGCAGAAGAGGCACCAGCGCCAGTCTGCGAGATCCCATCGAGACGAAGTAGGCGATGAATCCGAGTATCAAGACGAGCGACAGAAAGCGGAGAGCGCCCTTGCTCGTGAAAAACGCGATTCCCACAAGGACGAGCACGGCAACGGCCAGCATCGACACGATCGTCTCGATGTTGGTACCGCGTCCGAGCAATCGACTGTCACGTTCGAATATCTCGTTGATACCCACTATGTAGGCCAGAACCGCGAGTTCGACTACGCCGATCAAGAGGAACCACTTTGCGTACTTGGAAAGATCTCCGAGGTCGAGCAGATCACCAATCGCTATGTGGGACGGCCGTCTTCGAACGAGGGCTGCTCCTATGAGGCACAGTGAAGCGGCAACGAATAGCGCGCTGGCCGTACGCGCACTGATAGCGGGATCCAACAGAAAATCCGTGAATCCCGTGCCGCCGGCCCCACTGAGCTGATCTCCAACGCTCACACCCAGCACAGCCACAACGCATAGATAAGCCGAGAGGTAGAAGGCAGGCGACAATGCGACAGGAGCAAGGCGCCGCCAAGTAGCGGCCACGATGGCGACATACGCCAGTGCATAAGGCAGAACCGGCGCATAGCGAACGTCAGCAAATGTGGCCGCACAAACTGCGATGACCAGGACAAGCCCAACCATCAATGGAACGGCGCTCTGGGCCCGAGCCTTCGGCCCGGCCCCTGGCCGGATGATCGTAGCCATCGCGCCCCTATCTATATGCTCGCAGGCAGATTCGAAAGCCGCGGGGTTTCAGCCGTCCGTCGGTTCGGAATGAACCTACCAGCGCGTGCAGCGAAGCAGACTCCAGGCAGTCCGGACGACGATGATCGGAGCCTCATCGGCGCACCCTGTACCGTGTGCCGGAGAGAAGAGATCCTCCGAGGAGGATGAGCGAGGTCGGCGATATTCTCCGAACCGTCACTTCCGAGATTCCCTCATTGAGAAAGTAGCGTCGCCATCTCCAGGCACGGTTCGCCGGGCCGAGAAAGCGACGCAGTGCGCCCCGGTCGTCTGTCTCGCTGAAGCGCATCGACGGAAGGATCGGCTGGGCACCGCTTGCGACCGCGAGATCGTAGTCATCCCGGTTGACCACGAGCATGAACTCATAGCCTTCCTTGGCAGATCGCTCACCGACCGCGCGATCGAAGTCTTCGACGAGCACTGCATGTCCGCGTTTCATCGTTCTAGCCTGTCCATCCTCGACGCCAACCGTCGATCGTCTCAGTCGGTATCGCAAGCTTTCGTTCCTCGCCCGAACGCATTGCGTGCTCGATCTCGTTCACTGCGAACCGCGACGGAGCCGCAAGGTCGACTGATTTGCTGATCTCCCTCGCGCGGTTGTCCACGCTCAGGATCAGCGAGGGTACGCCGAGCTGGATCGCGCGGACGCCGCCGTGAAGACGAAGGCCGACGTACGCGGTGTCGCCAGCGAGAAGTGCGGCATCGAATGCCTCGAGTGTCGGAGCCAGTATCTGCTCCGGACCAACGCCGGCGAGCGAGGTCAGATACACCGCGTCTCCGGGGCCCTGCGGCCAGTAGAGAACCTCGTCGAATCGCGAATTGAGTGCGCGGACGAGCTGCTCGTCAGCCGCGCGCTCCTGGTTGTAGTCGGTCAAAGTCACGACAGCGCGGCGCTCGTTCGAGGGAAGAGTCTGCGTGGAACAGGACCACAGGGTCGGGCACGTCGTGTGAGCAGCATGCACGCCCGCCTTACCCAATCGTCGGGCCGAGTATTCGTCTCGGACTGCCCAGGCATGTGTGCCGCGCAGGCTTCGCAGCCAGCGCGCGCTCAGCGGATCGATTCCGCTTCGCTGGTACTGCCACCAGCCGACGCCGAACGTCGTGAGCTTGCCGGCCGTCAGCTCGATGTCTTTGCGGTCCCACTGCCAGCTACGGCGAAACCTCATATGGTCCGACAAGAGATTCGTGCCGCTCACGATGACATCATCAGCCTGCGCGATCAGCTCGCGCTGACCGTCCGTGAGCGTCCCGTGCAGGGGAACGCGATGGACATCGAGCTTCGCGTTCCTCAGGGGAGCGATGAGCTCCCTCTCCACAGCCTCGGCGATGATCTTGTCGCCCAGATTGGTGGTTGCGGCGCCGGGATCGACCACAACGATCATGCGTAACTCCTCTGTATTTTGTGAACGTCTGAGGCGTAGTCGGGCCCGACGGCTGCCCAGGACCCTTCGTCGTCCACCCACGCTCGAGCGCGGTTCCCCAACGCGGTATTTCGATCCGCCTGCTCGAGAGCCTCGGCGAGACCTCCGTTGTCGGAGGCGAAGTCGGCGACGAGTACAACACCTGAGGGGCCGAGCTCGTCTGCGGCGTGGATGCTGCTGGAGACGACTGACGGGACGCCAGCGCCCAGCATTTCCAGGAGCATGATGCTGCAGGACTCCCACCGGGAAGGGTGGACGTATGCGCGCGCACCCCGCATGAGATCTGCCTTCTCGTCGCCGGAGACACGTCCGCGGATCGAGATCGTCTCGTCGAGACCGAGCGCTGCGATCTGCTCGGCGATCTGATCGCGTCCCCCGAGGAAGTCCGGGCCGGCGAGGACGAGCCTTGGTCGAGGCTCGGGAAGTCGCGACCATGAACGCACGAGATTGTCGAGCCCTTTGTGATGCGGATCGAAGCGCCCGATCCAGACATAGAAGTCTCCGTCGCCCTTCCACACCGGGTCGGAGACAGGCGCGCCGTTGGGGTGCACCATGAACGAGGAAGTGCCCGGCTCGAGGTCCTTGACGACGTCGGTCTCCCCGCCGTAGAAGACGTGCACGGCTGCCGCGTTTCGCAGAGCCCAGCGTTCCGCGGCCGACCTGACACCCGCCACGTCCTTCGTGGCATCGATCACGCCTCGTTCGTAGACGCCATGGGGAACGACGACGTACGGAACCCTGCGGAGCTTCGCAATCGCCGCGGCGACGACGTTACTGATCACCCAGCCTTCGTGCAGGACGAGCAGATCGCCCTTGCGAAGCGTCTTCAGCAGCCCGAGGGGGATCCACGTGGACCGCCCGCGTCCGAGGTGGCCGGTGGTGATCGTGCGCTCGGCGTCGACGAACTCGTTGCCGATGACGGCCGGCTTGGCCGCGACGATCCGGGTAGAGATTCCGTTCGCCACCAGCGCCGCGACCCAGTTGTTCACGGAGTCGGTTACGCCGGAGGGATGGACGAGGTAGCGCGCGTAGTAATGGAAGACCGTTGGCGCTTGTGGTCGAGGCATCAGCTAAGAACGACCTTTCGCAGTACAGAGGAGATTGTGGAGACCGACACTTCGAGGTTGGGCGCGGTAGCCGGGTCGATCTCGGTTCCGAGGTGTGCTTTCGTCCACATCGATGCGAGGGCTGCAGGCGTTGCGGATGCTGTGAACATCGTCGTACCCTCGGCGAGGTATTCCGCTTCCGGGGCATGGCGGTCGAAATCAGTGGTCACCACGGGCAACTGCATGGCAAGGGCATCGACCGCGACGAGGCCGATCCGCCCAGGATTGATGATGACTTCTGAGATTCGCGCTGCAGGCGCGTATTGAGTCGGCGCGCTCTGCCCCAGTAGCGTTACGCGTCCCGTTTCTCGGGCGAGCATCTGAACTCGAGACATCTCGGGTCCATCGCCCACGACGACCAGCCACCAGGGCGAATCGCCACTGAGAACTTCTCTTGCCGCGTCGACCAGCAAGTCGATTCTCTTGTGCTCGTTGAGTGCACCCAGGAACAGCGCGACACGCGCCGATGCGGGTATGCCGTGGAGCTCACGGAAAGCGTCGACGACTTCTGGTGTGGCATCCGAGAGCGCTTGTCGGAGTGCGCGGGTATCGGTGGAATTGTTGAAGGACGTGACCTCATCGTCCTGCAGCCGAGTGCGGCGGAGTACCTCGTCTCGCCCGCTCGGGAGGTAGGTCAGCACGTGCGTGGCCCGCCGATTCAGCATGGATTCCAGCGCGACGGAGACTCGGCCGGGTTCCGACGTGTATTCCTTGCCGTGCCCGAAAGTGACGTACGGTCGTCGACGAGCGAGCGCGGACCAGGCATTGCCATTGGACCCCTGCATCTCGGTGAGGAGCGGAGCGTTGGACCACTCCGCGGGAAGGCTCCGATAGATCAGCTTCGGAAGCCTCGGGGTCACTTGCACTGTGCGAGCAGCGACTTGCTCCGCCCACGGCGCTTCTACCCCGTCGCCGCGCCGGGCGCGAATCGCGAGCTGCTCGGCGTCCCCACCGAAGAAGATGCGCGCATCGATGCCATCGTCCTGAAGGGTCGCGATGACTCCGTCCCACAGGGGGAACCGATATGCCGGGACATACGGCTGCGTGATAGCCAGCTTGACTCTCATGCGTATGCCTCCTCGAGGCGATCGGCGACCGCTCCGATCGCGAGCCAATCTGTGAGCGCGTCGTTGGCAGCCTCTACGAGCGCCGCGCGTCGGTCGCTGCTATCGAGTAGCTGCGTGATTGCGCGGGCGATATCGCGCGGTTCGCCTGTCGTCGGCTCGATGCATCCGCGAGCGGTCAGGTCAGGCGCAATTGCGCACTCATCCGTCAGAATCACAGGCGTTCCCGCTGCGAACGACTCCAACACGGTCATGGGGAAGACCTCGCCGAAGCTCGGCAGCACGTAGACCGTTGCCTTGCTCAGTTCCTCAACCGCGGCACCCGAGGCGATGGCTCCGGCGTATTCGAGTTGATTCAGACGATGTTCGCTCTTGTACGCAAGGAAAGCTGCGAGGTCTCCCTCGTCCGGCCCGATCACGCGAAATGTCGCGCGAACCCCGCTTTCCGAGAGTTCGCGCGCAGCTTCGGCAAAGGCAAGAACACGCTTGCGCGGGTGCAGACGCGCAAGGAAGAGGACCACGGGCGGATCCACGTCCCTCTCCGCGCTGACGCCCCGCGTGGCGACGCCATTCGGGATCCGCGCGATGACGGGGGTCACGGTCTCACCTGCCACCGCCGTCACCCCGTCGAACTCCGCGTCCGTCAGAACGAACACTGAATCGGCTCGTCCCAGGGCACGTCGAGTCAACGCAGCGTCGAAGGCCTTGGCGAGCGCCCGATTGTCGGGCATCACCATTCCGTGCGTCTGCAGGAAGACCCGCCGCCCTTTCGAGAGCGCGAGCAATGCCGCGGGCAGCGTGACCAGGTCGCGGCCCATATGCACGTGGATGGCGTCATAGTCGGCTGCATGAGCGCGCAAGTAGGACAACAACCCGATCGACGTCAGTCCGCTCAGGCCAGGCGCAACCTTGCGGGCGCGAAAGAGTCCGACGTTGACGCCCGGAATGCTGAGCCGGGCCTTGCCGTCCCAACCTGCAAGCAGGTCCACCTGGTGGCCGCGGCGCGCAAGCTCCTCGGCGTGGCCGGCAGCAACGGCCACCGGTCCACCGAATGCTCCGTCCTCCGAGATGTATGTCACGACGTGAGCGATCCTCACGATGGCGCCTTCTCGCTGATGAACCGCTCGCCCACGATCTCTGCGGCGGGGCCTGCGACGATCGCGTTCGCGGGAATGTCACCCGAGATCACCGTCAGCGGCTTGGCAAGTGCCGATCGCCCGACCCGGGACCCCCCGAGCACGATGCATCGCGAAGTGATCCACGCGCCGTCCTCGATGTGGATCGGACGCGTGATCAGCGCCATATCGCGGCGATGAGCGTGGCTTCCGGTGGTGAGGAAAGTTTCTTGCGAGATCACGACGTCGTGACCGATGTAGATGTGGTCCTGATTGTGGAACCACGCACCCTCGCCGATCCAGCTGTCGGCGCCGATGTGGAGCTTCCACGGGAACCGCACGCGGGTGCGCGGCCGGAACACCACGCCCTCGGCGATCTCCGCCCCGAACAGCCTCAGAACCTTCACGCGAAGGCCCGAGCTGATCTGCCACGGGTTCGTAACAAACAGCAATTCGCAGACGCCCCAGAGGTAGACAACCCACGTCTGCCGATCCCAAGAGGCGCGCTCCCCAGGCGCCTTCGACAATGCGATGACCGGCAGTTCAGACAAACCCGTACCTTTCGCGTAACCAATTCGAAACGGTGTCACCGATACGCTCGACCTCATGTCGAGCGCACACGAGGTCTTGGTCCTCGGCCTGAACTATCCCCCGGAACCCACCGGCATCTCGCCGTACACAGGGTCGATGGCTCGGGGCCTAGCTCGCCGAGGCTTCATCACCCGCGTTCTGACAACGCACCCACATTATCCCGACTGGAAAGTTCGGCCAGGTTACGGCGAGTGGTCGCGAAGCGAACATCTCGACGGAGTCGACGTGACCCGCCTCAAGCACTACGTCCCGGGCACCCCGCGCGGGCTCAAGCGCGTCGCCTCGGAGGCGAGCTTCGGTGCACGTCTCGCCGGACGCCGGTGGCGGCATCCCGACGCGATCGTCGCCGTGTCGCCGGCTCTGATCTCGTCGGGCATGGCTGCCGTGCGTGCCAAAGTCACACACCGCAAGACCCCACTGATCGTCTGGGTGCAGGACCTCTACACGCTCGGTCTCTCCGAGACGGGCCAGGCCAAAGGCATCGTTGTCAAGGCGATGGCCGCGATCGAGGGCTGGCTGCTGCGCAACGCCGACACGGTCGTAGTCATCCACGACCGCTTCGCCACCCGCGTCGTCGAAGACTTCGGGGTGCCGCGCGCACGGATCACGGTCGTGCGCAACTGGACCCATCTGCCCCCTGCCCCGCACGTCGACATCGCCGCGACCCGCGAACGGTTCGGATGGGATGCCGACACCACAGTCGTGCTCCACGCCGGCAATATGGGGGTCAAGCAGGGCCTCGACAATGTCATCGGGGCAGCGCGCCTCGCAGAGAGTCGCCGCGAATCGGTACGATTCGTGCTGGTAGGCGGCGGAAGCCAGCGCCGTCAGCTCGAAGAATCAGGCCAAGACGTGACCACTCTGCAGTTCTTGCCGTCGCTCGACGACGCCGACTTCGCGTCGGTGCTCGCCAGCGCCGACTGCCTGCTCGTCAACGAGCTTCCGGGCGTGTCGGAGATGGCCGTGCCGAGCAAGCTCACCTCCTATTTCTCGGCAGGGCGCCCCGTGCTCGCCGCCACTGACGTCACCGGGATCACGGCCGAAGAAGTCCGCACGGCGGACGCTGGGGTGGTCGTGCCTTCCGGTGATCCCGCCGCCTTGCTGGATGCCGCGATCCAGCTGGGCGCAGATCCCGAACGCGCGCGGCAACTGGGGCTCAACGGCCGTGAATACCGCAACACCGTCCTCGATGAAGAGTCGGCGATCGATAAGTTCACCGAGATGTTGACGAATCTCATCACCCAGGGTGAGGCCGTCACAGTCAGCGTCCCCACGCGCTGATCCAGCACGAGAGAAACGGCACCAATGACCAAGCGCGCACTCATCACCGGAATCACCGGTCAGGACGGCTCGTACCTCGCTGAGCTGCTGCTCGCGAAGGGCTACGAGGTCCACGGCCTGATCCGCCGGGCGTCGACCTTCAACACCCACCGCATCGACCACCTCTACGTCGACCCGCACGACCCGAGCGCCAAGCTCTTCCTCCACTACGGAGACCTGAGCGATGGCGCCCGCCTCGTCACGCTGATGGCCGAGATCAACCCCGACGAGGTCTACAACCTCGCCGCGCAGTCACACGTGCGCGTCTCGTTCGACGAGCCCGAGCACACCGCCGACACCACCGGCACGGGAACGATCCGCCTGCTCGAGGCCGTGCGTCTCTCGGGGATCCACACGCGCTTCTACCAGGCGTCGACCTCGGAACTGTACGGCGCCACTCCCCCGCCGCAGAGCGAGACGACGCCCTTCTACCCGCGTTCTCCGTATGCCGCGGCGAAGCTGTACAGCTACTGGATCACCAAGAACTACCGCGAGGCCTACGACATGTTCGCGGTCAACGGCATCCTCTTCAACCACGAGTCGCCTCGTCGCGGCGAGACGTTCGTGACGCGCAAGATCACGCGCGCCGTTGCTCGCATCAAGGCTGGTCTGCAGAAGGACATCTACCTCGGCAACCTCGACTCGATCCGCGACTGGGGCTACGCCGCCGAGTATGTCGAAGGCATGTGGCGCATGCTGCAGGTCGACGAGCCGGAAGACTTCGTGCTCGCGACCGGCGTCGGCATCACGATCCGCGACTTCCTCGAGACGTCGTTCGGACACGTGGGCCTCGACTGGCACGAGTTCGTCAAGTTCGACGAGCGCTACCTGCGCCCCACCGAGGTCGACGCCCTTATCGGCGACCCGACCAAGGCCGGAGACAAGCTCGGCTGGACGCCCACGATCCACGGCAACGAGCTGGCGAAGCTGATGGTCGACGCCGACATCGAGGCGCTGGAGAAGGGCTCCGAGTGGATCGACACCGTCGATCTCGCCTCGTGGACCTCCGAGCCGACACTGGTCGCGCGATGACGACCGCCGTCGACGGAGTGACCTATACACCGGGTGAACTCGATCGCGACGCGACGTTCTACGTCGCGGGGCATCGCGGACTCGTCGGGTCGGCCATCGTGCGCAAGCTCGAGGCATCCGGATTCGAGAACATCGTCGGCAAGTCCTCCGCGGAACTCGATCTGAAAGACCGCGATGCCGTCTTCGCCTACATGTCCGAGGTCAAGCCCACGTATGTCGTGCTCGCTGCGGCGAAGGTGGGCGGCATCCTCGCCAACAGCACCTTCCCGGTCGACTTCCTCAGCGACAACATGCGCATCCAGGTGAACGTTCTGGATGCCGCGCTCGCGAACGACGTCGAGCGCGTGACGTTCCTGGGCTCGTCGTGCATCTATCCCAAGTTCGCCGAGCAGCCGATCCGCGAGGATTCGCTGCTCACGGGGCACCTCGAAGAGACCAACGACGCATACGCGATCGCGAAGATCGCCGGCATCCTGCAGACTCAGGCGGTCCGGCGCCAATACGGCCTGCCCTGGATCTCGGCCATGCCGACCAACCTCTACGGTCCGAACGACAACTTCTCCCCGAAGGGGTCGCACGTGCTGCCGGCGCTCATCCGCCGCTATGACGAAGCTGCGGCATCAGGAGCGGCGAGCGTCACGAACTGGGGCACCGGTACGCCGCGGCGCGAGTTCCTGCACGCCGACGACATGGCCGACGCCGTGCTGCACCTGATGGAGCACTACGACGGACCCGACCAGGTGAATGTCGGCACCGGCAGCGATGTCACGATCCGCGAGATCGCGGAGACCATCGGCCACGTCGTCGGCTTCGCCGGCGAGACCGAGTGGGACACCACGAAGCCGGACGGCACTCCGCAGAAGCTGCTCGATGTCTCCAAGCTCGCCGAGGCTGGATGGACGGCGAAGATCTCCCTGCAGGACGGCCTCGACCGCACGGTCGCCTGGTATCGCGATCACGTAGGCACGCTGCGGGAGTAAGGGTGACATTCCGCCACATCGTGCTGTTCCGCATTCGCGACGGCGTGGCCGAAGACGACATCGAGGGCGCGCAGGCAGGCCTGCGCGCCCTCGGCGTCTTCCCGGAGATCATCGAATGGCGCGTCGAGCGATCGCTCGATGCCCGCAAGGGTGTGGTCCTCGTGGAGGAGGCGACCTTCGTCGACGAAGCCGGATTCTTGCGGTGGCGCGAACGGGCTGCGCATCAGGATGCCGCAGCGCAACTCGCCCGCATCGCCGACTGGTGGATCGGCGACTACGCGATCTGAGCAGGTCGCACTACCGGCCTGTGGCGTCCGCCGAAGCACCCCGCCGGCGCTCGAGCATCGTGCGCACGAGATACTCCGTGCCCGGCCAGAGCGGCTGCGGCAGGGAGTCCAGCGCGAAATAGTCGAAACCGAGCGCCTCGTTGCGAGGACGCGGTTCGCCGACCATTTCGACGATGAACGAGAGCCCGATCGCCTGTTTGCGAGGGTCATCCCCGTGCGGAGTGCCGTCGTTCGGCGCTACTGCCGGTGGGAACCACTGGTAGACGTAGTCAGGCTGCGGATCTGCCGGCAGATCCAGCTCGACGTCCAGCGTGTCGACGGCATGGCGCCGAAGCGCCTGCGCCACCGTCTCACCGCGCAGGATCCGGCCCCCGAGATGGCACCAGACGACACCGAACGGTGACTCCCGCTCAATCAGTCCGACTTCGATCGTCGAGGTGCGCCGCAGCGGCACGAAGTCGACGCACGCGATCGGAATCGACTTCTCGATCTGCTCGTACAGCGGTGCCGGGAGTAAGCTCACGCCTCCATCATCGGGCACGTCGCAGGCAGACGGATGCCGGTGCCGATCTGGCGCGCCTCACTCCTCGAGATCGCGCCGAGCGTGCTCGAGCGAGCAGTACACCTGTGTGGCGGATTGCCGATAGGCATGACTCGCCGTCACCTCCGCACCGCATTCGGCACAGGTTTCGAGCGCGGCTCCCCAGAGCAGTGCATCCCAGAATCCCCTTGTTTCCGCCCTGTCGAGCGGTTCGCTCTTGCGCGCATGTGGTGTTCGGGTGCGCGCAACGTCGACAGTAAGACCAGCCATTGTCTTTCCCCAGTCCGGTCGGCTGCACTCGTCGGGTGGCGAGCGACACCGGCCGTGCGCGACAGAATACGCCTCAGCGAGCCCGAGCGGGAGTCCTTGCCAGGGAATTGCCAGATGCGCGAGAACTCACGGCCGGAAGTCCAGTGCGGCGAAGGCCGGCGCGCTGAGCATGCTGCGTGCCGCATCCGAACTCGACATCCACGGTTCTCCGAGGGGATCATGAAACGAGAGTCGATCCACTGCCCAGCGGCGCTGCAGCTGCGTCCAGAGTGTGGCGTATGTGGTGGCCGGATCGGCCTCGATCGTCTCCACGATGCGATCGGTGTACCAACTCGAGATCAGCCGCCCTTGCGTGGTCTGCTGGGCGGACTCGCCTTCGCCGGCCGCTGCGAGCGACACCCGGGCGATTCCGGTCTGCCTGAGCGCGTGCACATCGACGACCTCCACCGGCACATCGACCGTGACGGCGGTGCCGAGGATGTCGATGGGAACGGTCACGACATCCAGCTCGGCAGCCATGTGGACCGCTTCGCCGCCGTCTCGACGTTCATCAGCTCGGAGCAGGTTGTACTCGAGGAAGGCCGTCGCGCCGAAGCAGGTATCGGCACAGGTGATCCAGCGACCGTGAATGGCGGGCGTCCAGAGGGCCGCCCGAAACCAGTTGTCCGCCAGCACGTCGTCGCTGAGGACGAGGCACTCGTCATGACCGTCGGCTTCTGCCCGATCGTGGGTCGGCAGGCGAAAGCCATGACCGCTGAAGTACACGAGAGCCATGTCGTTGTCCGTCGTGCGAGCCCGCAGATCGAACAAGCGCTTCTTGAACGGCGCAACGTCGAGGCCCTCGGGATGCATCTCGATCTCATCGAATCCTCGGCCCGTCAGCACTCCGGCGATACGACGCACGTCGTGAGGAGCGCCATCGAGCGGAGGCAGGTCAGGCACGTCGGTGATCGGAACGCCGACGAGCAGCGCGCGCGAGACCATGGCTCACGCCTCCGCGACCAGCACCACGACCGCGCCCCGGCCGGTGGGACCGACGTGGTCGGGCCAGCCGTTGATCTCGTTCGGGTCGCCACTCGGCTCTGTCGGCGGGTCGCCACCTGGCGCCTGCGGGTCAGGGTCCTGCGGATCCGGGTTCTGCGGGTCGTCGCCGGGTTCCTGCGGGTCGCTGCCGGTTGCGGGGGACGACGGTGACTGCGACGGAGCCGGCTCCGGGGCATCGCTCGACACCGTCGCGCTGACCATCCACGCCACCGCGAAGATCACCGCGATGCCGCCGATCACGAGAAGATTCGCACCCTTCAGATCCTTGAGCACGTTGAGCGCCTCCGTCAGCGGGTGGCCCTTCGGAGTCGATTGCGTCTTGGCTGCCTGGAAGGCGCCACGCCACTCCACGGCGACCATCCATGTACCGAACGCGATCAGCGCCGCGGCGATCACCAGAATGGGCCCGATCACCTTCGCGGCCAGGGCAGCCCGGGGGTCGGTCTCACTCGGCTTCTCGCCGAGCACGACCTCGAGGTCGAAGAGCCCCGAGAACCACGCGAATGCGACGAGCAGGCCGATGATGACGACGAACGTGATGATCGCGAACCACGGCTTGAACACCAATGGTGTCGTGGGCGCCGCGGGGGTGTTCCCCGGCTCCGACGAGCCCGTCACCGTCACGCGGATGGTGCCGCCCGCTTCGGCGCCTGGGATCGCGGCATCCGTCGCCCCCACTGCCGTCGCGCGATAATCCCACGCACCGGCTGTCGTCGTCGGCACGGTATAGGTCGACTCGCCGACGTGCTCCACGGCGAAATCCTCCGCGCCTGCTCTGCGCTCCCACTTCCAGCGAGGGTGCGCACGCGCGGCACCGTTCTCCTTCAGCACCGCGGTGAGAGTGAGAGTTCCCCCCTGTGCAACGGACGCCGGCTCGGCGTCGGCAGTCACGATCGTCTCAATGGCCACGTCAGCCCCCAAATCGGCACTGGCCGCCCCGCCGACGGCCATCCGGCGCGGCATCCACGTCGACTGCCCCCGTGGTCAGCGCACACCCCTCGCCGACGATTCCCCAGGCCGACTTGCGAGCAGAGTACTCCTCCAGGGTCGTGCCACGCTACGGCGCGCTTTCCGGCGAACTGCTAGAGCGAGCGGACTTATTCCACGGACAACCCCGGAAGTCGACAACGGACTTCAACGCGGACGCATCTGCGTCCGGCTCGTGCCCGCGCCGATCGAGGAGTCCATCGGTCACGAGCGCGGCAGGACGGTGACGGCGATCGCGGTCCCGACGTGTCAGGAACTTCTCCACAGATCGAACACATCTTCGAAGAAGATCGCAACTCATCGCTAGCTTGGAAGCATGATGGATCAGCTCGCACCCCTCACCTCGGCGGTAGCCGCGGCGCGTGCGATGTGGGGCGGAGCGGCCGTCGACTCGCTCGCGCCTGCAGTTCTGATTCAGTTGAACGAGCGCCTGGCCGAGGCACAGCGCCTGCTCGACGCCTCACGCGCCAGGATCGCGTCGGAGATCGCGCGGCAGTCGCGCCCTGAGCTCGGCGCCGACAGCCTGGCCAAGCAGCAGGGGTACCGCAACCCAACGGCCCTCATCGCCTCGGTCAGCGGATCGACACCGGGTGATGCCTCGCGGCTGGTGAAGGTGGGCGACGCGACGGCACCACGCACCACCCTCACCGGCGAGCCGACACCGGCGCGGCACCCGTTCGTCGCCGATGCCCTCGCCGCCGGCCGGATAGGCGCCGGTGCCTCGAGCGCGATCATCACCCTGCTCGACAAGGTGGCGTTTCGAGCCGGCCAGCTCGCGATAGAACGGGCCGAGCAGATGCTGGTCGAAAAGGCGCCTGGGCTCGCGGCCGACCAGTTCGCTCGGCTGATCACGCGCGCCGAGGCGTGGCTCGATCCCGACGACATCGCACCGCGCGAAGACGAGATGCGAACCGAAACCACGCTGCACCTCTACGAAGACCGCACCGGCATGATCGTCATCAACGGCAAGCTGTGCCCCGAACTCGGCGCGCCCGTCAAGATCGCGCTCGAGGCGATCGTCGCCGAGAGGCTGCGTGCGCAACGCGACGCGAGCATTCCGGATGCCGCGGCCCTCACCATTCCCCAGCTCCAGGCTCGAGCACTCTCGCAGCTGGCCGAGCATGCCCTCGGTTGCACGCAGCGCGATCTGCCGCTCGAAGGTGCAACCGTCATCGTGCGGATCGACCACGCCGATCTCGTAGACGGCACCGGCTACGCCACCATCGACGGCGTCGCGGCGCCGGTGTCGGTCGCCACCGCGCGACGCATGGCCGCCGGCGGCGGTATCATCTCGTGCGTGCTCGGCGCCGACAGTGAGATTCTCGACTGGGGTCGTGAAAAGCGCCTGTTCACCCGTGCCCAACGACTCGCTCTCGTGGAACGCGACGGCGGTTGTGCGATGTGCAACGCTCCCCCATCGCATTCCAAAGCCCATCATCTGAGATGGTGGGCGAGGGATGCCGGACCCACTGACCTCTCAAACGGCGTGCTGCTCTGCACCGCCTGCCATCACCGCATCCATGACAACGGCTGGGACATCCGCATCGACGGAACCGGCACACGTGCCAAGGTGTGGTTCATTCCGCCTGCGCGCGTTTCCTCCGACCGCAGTCCACGCCTCGGCGGACGAGCACGATTCGACGTCGCTGTCGCGTGAGCGGTGTTCACACGCGCGGGCACGAGAGCGCGGAAGTGCGGACGCAAGCGTGAGCGCGAGCGCGAAACAAGGCCCGCCACGCGAGCGAGCCTCCGCCCAGGAACGAACCACACCCCGGAACGAACCACACCCCGGAAAGAACCCGGTCAGAGAAAGGGCACGGCCCCCGAATGAAACTTGGGGAGTTTCCGGGGGCCGTGAATGCCAGAGCGAGCCTTGGGGACCTGTTCGGGCACGAGAATCTTATTCGGGGTCGTCGCCGTCTGTCTGTCGGCCTTTTGGGGGACAGAATGAGGACTTTTCCCGCGAAACCGCGTTCTTTGTCGGCCCTTTGGGGGACAAAAGGGCGATTTCCGACCCGTCTCACGTGAAACCGAGTCTCAGGATCTGCTGTGTTTTCGCATTAATCCGGTAGATGAGTGTGAATTCGCGCGAATGCACCGTACGTTCGGACCGTCGTCGTTCGATGCGAGACCGGTTACCCGAAGTTGCCGGTAGGCGCTCGAAGGAAGACACATCTGGGGGCAGAGCCCGTGCGCCGTGGGGGCGCAACGGGTTTGGGGCTGTCCTCTGTGGTGATGCCTTGGGGGCACCAAAATGCGAAGCGATGCTTCGACGCTCACCAACGTCACCAACGTCACCACCGTGACGACCGCGGGCACCCCGCCGTCACCGCGGTGACGGCTTCCTGACCGGATGGTGGCGGGCGTAATTCCCCGGTTCCGCTCGCCGCCATCCTCCACTCCCTACGGTTCCGGAAAGGCCGCACCCGAGCGGCGCCGCGCGGCATCCTCGATCGCGGCTGCTGCGCGCGGACGAGACGGGCCTCATGGCGCGCATCAAGATCCCCTCCATCGGCGTCGACCTGCCGATCTCGCACGGCACCAGCGACGCCACCCTCGCGAAGGGCGTGGGCCATCTCGAGGGCACCGCACTTCCGGTCGGCGGCGCCAGCACGCACTCCGTGCTGACGGGACATCGCGGTCTCGCCGACGCCGAGCTGTTCACCAACCTCGACAGGGTCGTCGTCGGCGACACCTTCACGATCGAGACGTTCGGCGAGGTGCTCACCTACGAGGTCACCGAGACCCAGGTCGTCTCGCCCGACCAGACCGAGACGCTCTATCCGCAACGCGGCGTCGACCTGGTGACGCTCGTCACGTGCACGCCCCTGGGGATCAACACCCACCGGATCCTGGTGACCGGCGAGCGCATCCTCCCCACCCCCGTACGGGATCTGGATGCCGCCGGCCAGCGCCCCGACATCCCCGGCTTCCCCTGGTGGGCACTCGGCGCGAGTGGAGCCGTCGTCGTCGCCGGGGCATACGTGTGGTTCTCCGCGCGACGCGCGCCGATCCGCGAGGCGGCCTCCGCCGTGCGGGATTCCGGATGAACGCGCAGCGACCGGCGCTCACCGGGGATGATGGCGATCCGTCTACCCTGGGAGGAGATGCTGTGCACCACGAAGCCGTCCCGCGCAGTCGCCGCGATGCTCGTGGCGGCGGCCGCGGCGGCGCTGACCCTCCTCGCCGCGGCACGCGTCCGACGCCTCCTGCGCGATCTCGACGCCGACGCGGCGCGTGAAGAGGAGCTCACCGCCGGAATGGCGTGACCCGCGACGAACGGCCTCTGTCGAGAGTCAGTCCCGTGCCCAGAGCGCCGTACGTCCATCCTCGAACACGAGGAAGAAATCGCGGGCGAACTCGGCTCTTCGCTCCGGCGTGAAGAACGCCTCGTCATTGTCGGCGACACCGATCACCACAGCATCCGCCGTGGTGATCTGAGCCCACGCATGTGCGACCCACAGGTCGTTCCACTGCGGGAGGTCGGCCCTGCCTGCTCCCTCACGGAACTCGGTGAGCGCCACTCCGAAGGGGTCGATGTCGATGTCGCATCCGTTCTCGAGACCCGAGGACAGCCGGTCGGCGACGATCAACTGCGAGGGGGTTCCCCACACGCACTCGTAAGAGGATGCCTCGGCCGCGAGTTCGCGGGGCGCCCCGCCGGGCAGCGTCGGGCGCAGCAGATTCCCCGCTCCGACTCCGATGATCGCGGCGGCCGCCACGATCGCGGTCGTGCGCCGCACGCGGATCCGATGGATGCCGAGCGTCGCAGCTCCCAGGCACAACGCCAACGGCGCGATGATCCACGAGGCGTAGTGGTAGTAGAAGGCCTTGCCCGTCAGCACCAGTGCGACGAAGTGCGCGAGCAGCAGCAGCGTCCACCAGAGCGAATCCGGCCACCGCGACGGCGCGCGCCGTGCCCGCCACGCGCGCCAGAGGACGGGCAGCGACAGGGCGAGCACGATCGCGACGAAGAGTCCGGCCCACACCAGCCCGGGAACGAGTTGATCCAGCGCATTCTGACCGGCGATCGGCGACACGTGACGCCCCCACACCGACGGACCCGCGCCCGACACCGAGGGGGGCCGGCCGAGTTGCGCGAGCACCGTCTGCATCCACATCTCGCCAGGCGCTCGGACGAAGAAGGGAAGCATGATCACGAGTGCGGCGGCGACACCGCCGACCAGGAGTCGCCATATCCCCCGCCAGCCCCAGAGCACCGCGACCATGGCGCCGACGACCACGATGTCGATGGCCGCCCAGTACTTGACAGTGAGCGCCAGTCCGAGCGCCGCTCCCGCGACGAACACGAGCGCGAGACGGCGTGCCGCGAGAGCCGTCAAGGCGACCAGCAGGCAGAGGTTGAGGAGCGGCTCGAGCAGGACGGTCTCTTCGGCCCGAACCGCGTTGGACCACACCGCATAAGCGCCGGCGCCCACCACGATCGCGAGGCGCCCCGCCGGACGCAGCAGGACTCCGACGAGCACGGTGTTCGCGACGCCGACGAACACCAGCGCGACACGCGCACCGGCGAGCGCTTGCGCATCCGTCCACACGTTCGCCGTCACGGCGAAGGGTGCAAGCAGGACGATCGAGCCCGGTGGGTGCAGGAAGGTGAAGTCCGCATAGGGGATCAGGCCGTGCACCGTGGCGACGGAAGCGGCGAACATGACTCCGTCGTCGTATTCGCGCTCGGCCAGCAACGACCCCGGCTGCAGCCAGCTGTAGGCGCGCACGACGAGCGCGACGAAGCCCATGGTGAGGATCACGAACACCGGATCGCGCACCACGCGCCCGATCACAGCACGTCGCCCTCCAGCTCATCGCGCAACTTCGCGCCCGACACGGCGGAGCCCGTCTTCGCCCGCATCGGCGAGGGGCGACCGTCTGTCACCGGCCGGTACACGATCAGCGCGTGGAAGACGAAGCGGACCACGAACGCGAGCACGAGGGTCACCGCTGCGGAGAAGACGCTTCCCCACCCGGCCCCTTCGACGAGCAGCCAGATCAGCGGGATGCGAACGATCGCCTCCGCGTTGTTGAAGGTGAACGATTTCACGAAGCGGCTCCGCATCCGCCCCGAGGAATCTCGCAGGTCGCGGAAGACGACGTACTCGAGCAGCAGGAAGTTTCCGATGATCGTCACCTCGCTGGCAATGATCGCCGCCCACAGGTACTCGAGCCCGAGCGCCGTCAGCCCCGCCATGATCGCGAGGTTGGCGAGCGCGCCGAGCCCGCCCACGATCGCGAACGCGGACATCCGTCCGAACCTCAGCATGGTGAGCTGAACGAGGAATCGGATGCCCTGGGCGAAGCTGGCCTTCGACTCGCCCGCGTGGCGCTCGGCGAACTCGAACGGCACTTCTGCGATCCGCTGCTGCCGGCGAGCGAGGATCTCGAGGAGGATCTTGAACCCGCGCGGTTGCAGCCCGTCCAGGTCGATGGACGCCCTGTCTACGAGGAAGAACCCGGTCATCGGGTCTGTGCAGCCATACAGCTTGCGGGGGAACATCGCCCGCGTCAGTGCCGTGGATGCACGCGACACCCCGGTGCGCACGCGGTTGGCCAAACCCCCGGCGTCGCCCCCGTCGACGTAGCGCGACGCGATGACGACCTCGACGTCGCCCGCGGCGGCGCGCTCCACGAGCGTCGGAATGATCTCGGGCGGATGCTGCAGATCGCCGTCCATCACCAGGCACCAGTCGAACTGAGCCATGCGCATTCCCTCGACCACCGCGCCGCCGAGACCGCCCCGCGGATCATCCCGGTGCAGCACGCGAACCGGCAGCGTCGTGCCGGCGGCGACGCGGGCGATCACCGCGGGAGTGTCGTCGGTCGAGTCGTCGACGAAGATCACCTCGATCTCGCCGATCGCCGCCTCGACGCGCATCGCGTCGAGGCGGCGTACGAGCTCGGCGATGTTCGGACCCTCGTTGAAGGTCGGCACCACCACCGAAACGCCGTCTTTCGCCAGTCTGCTCACGCTGATCCCCCAGATCAGGAACAACACCACTCATGGAAGGATCCACCCAGCCCCTGCCGTGGCTCGTGAGCGTAGCCGATGCCGACTACGGCGGCGTTAACGCGGACGACGCCGGCGTTAACGCACGCTGACAGCACGCCACACCGGTGGCGCGAACCGGGCGATCGTCCCGCGGAACGCCTAGATGCCCGCCCAGATCACGCGCAGGCGTGCGGGCGAGGGAACCGGACAGTTGGCCGCGTACCAGTCCTCGCCGAGCGGGGCCGTGCGATCGGCGTAGTCGTCGTCCACGGTGAACGCCCCCGATGCCACCGGCGCCGAGGTCGACTTCGACACCGTCGTATCGTCGACACTCGCGAACCGCCACGCGGTGATCGATCCGAGCAGGGTGCTCCGAATCGCCACGACGCCCTCGACGGGATCGTCGGTGCGCGCATGCAGAGCGTTCTCCGCCGTCATCACATGGCGCCCGGCTGCGAGCGGGTACCGGTCCGTTCCCCGCAGGCCCCCGAGCACAGCGACGTGCGAGAGCGTCACGCTGCTCGTGTTCTCGAACATGAGCACCTGCGAACTGGACTGGAAGAACACCGTGTCTTCGAAGGAGAGGTCACGATGGGTGCCCGATCCGCTCGATCGGCTGGTCTGCAGCGTGTCGCAGTGGGACGAGGATCCTCCGGCCTTGTACGCCGGAGCCACATAGCAGCCGCGCATCCTCACGCCCGAGATCGAGAAGTCGTTGGCGATGCGGAAGGCCATCCGGTCGGTCTCGGAGTTCACCTGGTCGGGCAGCACGCACTCCACCAGCTCGATGTCGCTCACATCGATGGTCGCGTTGGCGGTGATGTTCAGCTGCCCGAACGTCGACCACCCGATCGCGACATCCGTCGAATTGCGCAGCAGCACGGCCTGACGAGTGAAATCGAATCCCATGAGCGCGATGCCCGCGATCCCGACGAAGGCGTACCCCTGCGAGTCTGCGGTGTCGAGGGAGCCCGATGCCGTCACGGTCCCCCAGCCGTCTCGCGGCACGACCAGCACGCGCCACGGTCGTCCGGTCGCCCCGACGTTCGCCAGGACGCCGGCGTCGCTCGACTGCGCGCCGCGACCGACCGCGAACGCCCCCGGCCGCACGGCGATCTTCACCTTGCCGGCCGGGTGGGCCGAGACCGCCGATGCGATGGCCTGCGCGATGGCGGGCCACGAGGCATCCACCTCCACGACGGACCCGAACGTGTCGTCGGGCCGCGGCGTGCGCGCCGGCCAGTGCGAGCCGTCAGGGCCGAACAAGCCGCTCGGGCTCGGAACGGACACGCCCTCGAACAGCGCCACGGTCGCCCCCGAGCCGGTGGGCAGCGTCACCGTGAGCGTGGCGGAGCGATCCGTGCCGGCGGGAAGCGCCGTCGTCAGAATGTAGGCGCTGAAGCCGGACACGACATGCCCCTCGAGCAGGGTCACCGTCGCGAAGGCATTCGCGGCCGTCGCCGGCTGCACGCTGACGCCGAGGTCGGGCTCGACCCGGAAGACATCCGCGGAGGGCACGAGCCCGGAGCTCGCGGTGAAGATGTACACGCCTGCCGGGATGGGCCGCCCGCTCTGGGTCGATTCGACCGTGAGAGCGGCGAACCCGTTCACCGTGTCGGGGCGTGCCGTCACGGTCGGCGGCTCCGCCGGCGAGGTCTGCGCGGCGGGAACCGCGATCGCCGACGCGACCACCGGCACCGCCCACGCACCGCCCTTGATGACGGTGCGCCTATCGATCCGGATGTCCGACAACTCCATAATGCGAGCCCCCGCTCGGTGGTTCCCCCGCTGGGCACAATAGAGGACGCCACGCGCGTTCCCGGGGAAGACGCGGCGCTATCGGGCGCAGACGTCGCACGGCCGGCCCTACGCTGATCTCGTGAACCCGCGCACCGTCGCCCTCGGACTCGGCGATTCCGTCGAGCTGGCGCATGTGTGGGCGCACCACGTGGCATCCGAGCGCGGCATCCGCGTACTGTCCGTCAAGGGCGCGAGCCTGGCCCACCACGGACTTCGCGACGCGCGACAATCCGCCGACGTCGACGTTCTCGTCGACCCCTCGCGCCTGGACGACTACCTCGCCGCCGTCGCCTCGGCCGGATGGCGCGAACGGCCGAGCTCGTACGCCAGCCGCAGGTTCACGCTCCATTCCCACGCGCTCGCCCATCCCGACTGGCCGTGCGATCTCGACGTGCACGCCTATTTCCCCGGCTTCCTCGCCGACCCTCAGCACGTCTTCGACACGCTCTGGGAGCGTCGGGCGACCTTCCCGGCGGCGCACCGCACGTGCGCCACCCCCGACCGGGTGGCGGCAGCCCTGATCCTCGCCCTGCACAGCCTGCGAGGCGGTCACCGGGACCCGCGTCATCAGCGCGAACTGGATCGTCTCATCGAGATCGCCGCCCTCACGGAGGACGAGCGGAGGGATGCCGCGGTCCTCGCCGTCGACACGGGCTGCGCGGCGACGCTCGAAGACGTGCTGCCCCGGCTGGGCGTCGACGCTCCCGCGGCCCCGCCACCGGATCCCGCAGCGCTGCAGCTATGGCGCGGCCGTGTCGCGGCGCGAAGCGAAGCGTCCTACTTCTGGCTCACGACCCTCCGCGCCGCCCGATGGCGCGACCGGCCGCCGATCGCCTTTCGCGCCGTCTGGCCGAGCGACCACGACCTGCTGCTCGATCACCCGGACCTGCGCGACGCCGTCTGGCCGAAGCTGCGTGCGCGAGCGGCGCGCGTCGGTCGCGGCCTGCGGTCGCTCCCCCGCTCGCTGCGCGTGCTGCGCCGCACGTTCTGACGCGTCACTCCGCCTGGACCAGCACCTCTCGCCGCAGCGTCTGCAGCAGGTTCGACAGGTCGGAGCGGACCTCGCCGATGTCGTGGTCGTGGGCTGCGGCCATCTCACGAGCAAGGACCTCGAGCTCGATCCCCGGCCGGCCTGCGATCGCGCGCCAGACGACGGCGCCGGTTCCCTCGATCGCGACCGGCCGGCAGTCCCGCCAGCGCGCGAGCGACAGGGCGACGACTCGTTCGCTGTCGTCGGTCCAGGCGACGTCGTCGCGGATACTCCACCCCGGCACCACCACGATCATCCCCTCGATGCCCAGCGCGGCATCCGCGCTCCGAGAGCGTCGATCACGAACGAGGACCGCACAGGCCGTTAGTGTACGTGGCATCGGCGTGCGTGACGCCCGATGCCGACGCCACGACGCGAGGGGGACCCGTTGGAACTCCGTGAGTACCTGCACCTGCTGCGCGCGCACTGGATCGGCATCGTCCTGTTCACCCTCCTGGGGCTCGGCGTGGCGCTGGGCTGGACGATTCTGCAGCCCCGTGTCTACACCGCGACAGCGAGCGGCTACGTGACGGCCAGCGACCTCGCCGCCGGAGAGGCGGGCTCCTCGCTCGTGGGCGACCAGCTCGCCCGCAGCAAGGTCACGTCCTACCTCGACATCGGCTCGTGGCGCGTGGTCGCCGAGTCCGCGATCGACGAGCTGAGTCTCGCGACCACCCCCGAGGCGCTCGTCACGAAGGTCAGCGTGGCCAACCCGCTCGACACCGTCGTGATCCACGTCTCGGCTACCGCGAGCTCACCCGAGTCCGCCCGCGACCTCGCCGAAGCATGGATCCGCGGCATGACGGCGGCGATCGACGAGATCGAAGGCGATGGGACGCCCGGCTCCGCACCCGTCACCCTCGTCCCGGGCGACTCGGCGCGACTGCCTTCCTCGCCGTCGTCACCGAACCTGATGCTCAACGTCGCACTGGGCGGAGTCATCGGGCTCGCCCTCGGCGTGGGCTACGCCGTGATCCGAAGCGTGCTCGATCGGCGCATCCGCAACGCGGACGACATCGAGCGCGAGACCGGCGCATCCGTCGTCGGCACGCTTCCCCTCGAACGCGGGCTCGACACCCGCCGCGAAGTGCTCTCGTTCTCGACCCAGCAGACCGCACCGCAGCGCTTCGCGCTGACCGAGGCGCTGCGGGAGCTCCGTGCGAACCTGCAGTTCATGGATGTCGACCATCCGCCGCGATCGATCGTGGTCACCAGCCCCTTCGCCGGAGACGGCAAATCGACGACGGCGGCGAACCTGGCCATGAGCCTGGCCGCCGCCGGCGAGCGGGTCGCCCTCGTCGATGCCGACCTCCGCCGGCCGACGATGGCGTCGCTGTTCCGCCTCCCCGAGGGAGCGGGGCTCACCGACGTTCTCACCGGCACGGCGGCCATCCAGGATGTGGCGTACACCATCGGCGAATCCCGGAATCTGCTGGTTCTGACGGCGGGACGCATCCCTCCGAACCCCAGCGAGGTGCTCGGATCACAGCGCATGCGGGATCTCATCACGACGCTGACCACGCACGGACTCGTCATCATCGATTCGCCGCCCACCCTGCTCGTCAGCGACGCCGCGGTGCTGACCGCGGCGTGCGACGGAGCACTCGTCATCGTGTCGTCGGGTCGCACCACCATCGAGACGCTGCAGAAATCGCTGCACAACCTCGAGAAGGTGCATGGCCGGGTACTCGGCGTCGTGCTCAACAAGGCACCGCGCCGGCACGGGCGCAACGACGCGTACTACTCGTACTCCGCCCAGGAGCCGCCGCCGGAGCGGGATGCGACGGTCGCGGACGTCGAACGGACCCGGGCCGGCTGAACCGCTGCACCGGACGCGCTCGAGGAATGGAGGCGACGGAGCCTTTCGGCGCGTGCCATGACGATGGTGTATGCGAGGAACGAGAGGACAGCCGTCAACGCCAGGAGCACCGCGACGCCGGTCACCTCTTCAATGAGGCTGGCGAACATGAGGCAATGCTAGAGCTCCCCACTGCGGCGGAGTGCGAGATCTCGATGAGATCCCGATGAGAGTTCGAGGTCTGGTAGCGTGAGGCCGACCGGACCGCTGGGGCGATCCGGGGAGTGGGCCATCGGTGTCTCGCGCAGTCGGGTGAAGAGCCACCCGCCGGGGCAGCCGTCCCGGAGCCGCTGCGCGTGAACAGCGTGATTACACCGTGAAACGATCGCGTTACGGCGGCTCATGTCCCCATTTCGTCGGTCTATCGTCGAGCAGACAGCAGATGGGGAGTGCGGATGGGGAACCCGCGCATCGCAGTCGTACTCAGATACGGCTTGAATCCGCAGTCGTGGAGCCTGCGCCACGAGCGCGGCGAAGTCGTCGATCGCACGCCTTATGCCTACGACCTCGCCAACGAGTGGTTCACCGTGGACTGGTCCGCCGATCACCCTGAGGGGAAGATGACGCACACGCTGCGGATGACCCTGCGCCGGGCGCTCGGCTTCGATCTGGTCCATGTCTGGCGGAACCGCCGGATCATCCAGAGTGCCGACGCCGTCTGGACGCACACCGAGAGGGAGCATCTCGCCGTCGCGCTGCTGAAGGTGCTGTCTCCGAAGCGCTATCAGGCGGCGAGCATCGCGCAGTCGGTCTGGCTCTGGGACCAGTGGCACAGCTTCTCGGGCCTGCGCCGGCGCATTCTCGGCCGTCTGCTGCGCGCGCACGCCGTCGAGATCGTGCTCAGCCGCGAGAACCGCGCTGCCTCGCGCCGCGCATTGTCCGGTCGCACCGTGGTGCGCGTGCCCTTCGGCACACACACCGCGACACCGGCGCCGGCAGACCGCGTGGCGCCCACCCCTCCGGTGGTCTTGACCGTGGGCAACGACCGACACCGCGATTGGCCGCTCCTGCTCGAGGTGTCCCGCCGCATGCCCGGGGTCGACTTCGACGTCGTCTCTCTCTCCGAAGAGGTTCGTGCCCTGGACTGGCCGGTGAACGTGCAGGTGCGCTCGACCACCCAGCGCGACATCATCGAGAACGCCTACGCGGGCGCGACCGCCGTGGCGATCCCCCTCACACCGAACCTGCATGCGTCCGGTTGCACCGTCGCCATCGAAGCGGTGTCGGCGGGTCTGCCGATCGTGTCGTCGCGCGCGGGCGGCATCGAGGAGTACCTGGCCGGCAGTGCCGCGACGTTCGTGGCTCCGGGCGACGCGGATGCGTTCGCCGAGGCCCTCCAGCGCGCGGTCGAGCCCGGGGCATCGACGAGCAGCCCGGATCTCGCCGCCGACCACGGGCTCACAGAGTCGGACTACATCCGCCGCCTCGCCACCCTGACCCTCGACGTGCTCGGCGGGCGTCGGCCCGATCCTGCGATCGAGGCCTTCGCGTCCGTCCCGGATCCGTCCGCGACGCCCCCCGGCCACGACGCATCCCGACCCGGACGAATCGAGAACCCGGCGTGAACACCCTCGACATGCTCATCGGCGCCCAGCGCCTGCGCGACCTCGTCTTCAGCAAGCTCGCTGCGCCCGGATTCGCCGCGTTCGGCGAGGGCTCGCGCATCCTGCTGCCGACGCGACTGTCGGGCGCCCAGCACATGAGCGTCGGCGCGAAGGTGCTCATCGGCGCCGGTTCGTGGCTCATCGTCCCGGAACAGCACCTGGAGGGGCCCAACATCGTGCTGCACGACCGCGTCCGAATGAACAGCACATCGATCTCGGCCGTCGCACGCGTCGAGATCGAAGAAGCGGTGGCCATAGCCCGCGGCTGCTACATCTCGGATCACTCGCACGGCTTCGCCTCACCCGACGTCGCGGTGCGCGACCAGCCGATCGACCGCGTGGCGCCCGTGCTGATCGAGCGAGGCGCGTGGCTCGGCCAGAACGTCGTCGTACTTCCGGGCGTCACGATCGGCCATGGGAGCGTGATCGGCGCGAACAGCGTCGTCCGCGACGATGTGCCTCCGCGCACCGTTGCCGCCGGCGTGCCGGCTCGAGTCCTGAGGGAGCTGGCGTGACACTCGCCGATCACACCCACGCATCCGCCGAAAGGGCCGCCGACGCGATGTCGGACTACGTCTTCACGTTCTCCTACGAATCGTTCGCGGACGCGCGCAAGCGCGGCATGATGCGCCCGCCGGACCGCCTGGTCTCGACGCTCATGACCCACCCGGACGTGCGTCGCCTGGTCGTGGCCGACCCGTATCGCTCGTGGACGACGAACTGGGCGCGCGCGATCATCGACCGCCGGCACCGCCCACGAGAGACCGAGCGCCTCACCCTGGTGAGTCCTCTCCGCTTCGAACGCACCGATCCCGAAGACATCACCGCCGTCGAGCAGACCTACCGACAGTACGAGTCCGCGATCCGGTCCCGCGCCGATGCGGCCGGGCTGCAGCATCCCGCGTTCATCACGGCCAATCCGCTCGTCGCCGGATTCGCCGATCTGGACTGGACCGACGGCGCGCTGTACTACGCACGCGACGACTGGCTGAGTTCGCCGGCACGACGCCGCTACTGGCCCGCCTACCGCGAGGCGTACCGGCGGATCGCCGATCGCGGCCACGCCGTCGCGGCCGTGTCGCAGGAGATCATCGACCGCATCGCACCGAGGGGCCCGCACGCGGTCGTCCCGAACGGCATCGAGCCCGCAGAGTGGCTGGGCTCGGAGCCCACCCCGCCGGACTGGTTCGCGCGCATCCCCGGGCCTCGTGCCGTGTACGTCGGCACGCTCGATTCCCGGCTCGACATCGACGGGCTCCGCACCCTGGCCACGGCCCGCCCCGATCTGCACATCGTGCTGATCGGCCCGGCCCCGGACCCGAAGTACATCGCCGGGATCCGCGCGCTCGCGAACGTGCACATCCGCGGCGAGGTCGGGCGGGCCGAGGTCGTCGCGGTGCTGCGCAACGCCGAGCTCACGCTCCTCGCGCACCGCCGTACACCGCTGACCGAGGCGATGAGCCCGCTCAAGGTGTACGAGTACCTCGCAGCGGGCCGGCCGGTGCTGGCGACCGATCTGCTGCCCGTGCACGGGCTGGGCGACCGCGTGCACCTGGCCACCACGGTGGCTGATTTCACAGACCTCGTCGACGACGTCCTCGCCTCGGGCATCCAGCCCGAGGCGCAGCGGCGCGCATTCGTCGCAGAGAACGCGTGGCCGAGCCGGCACCGCAAGATCCTGAGCCTGCTGAAAGGCGGAGCAGGGGACTGACCAAGGGGGCGTCGGAGTGGGTCCGGCGCAGAACACGAGACTGGGGACAATCGTGCATGGGGATGTACTGCTCGTCTGCTCTGGAGGCGGACACCTCCGGCAACTCGCCGGATTCACCGAGAGAATGGGTATCGCACCGGAGCGTCAGGTCTGGGTGACGTTCCGCAACGGGCTCAGCGAGTCGCTGCTCGAGGGACGGCGCGTGATCTGGGCGCCGTTCACCGCACCGCGTGACCTGCGCAACTTCGCGAGACTCGTGCCGCTGGCGCGACGGGTCCTCGCCGAGAACACCTTCGACGAGGTGATCAGCACGGGATCGAGTCCTGCGGTCGCCTTCCTTCCGCTGGCGGCTCGCAAGGGCATCCCCAGCTTCTACATCGAGAGTGCCGCGCGGGCGGACGGACCCTCGATGACGGGCAAGATCATCTCGCGCTTCCGACGCATCCAGACGTTCTGCCAGTACCCGGCATGGGCCGACGACCGTTGGCAGTACCGCGGCTCCGTCTTCGACGAGTTCGCCCCGGGCGAGATCGTTCCCAAGACGCCGCGCACCGCCGTGGTCAGCGTGGGCACACAGGAGGGCTACCCGTTCACCCGGCTCTTCGAGAAGGTCGTTCCGCTCCTGGCGGGATACGACCGCGTGCTCTACCAGACCGGCGACGCCGACGTGACGCATCTCGGGATCGAGGGAGTCGTGAGCCTGCCGCACGCCGAACTCAAGGACGCCATCCGAGACGCCGACGTGGTCATCACGCATGCCGGTGTGGGCGGAGCACTCACCGCGCTCGGACTCGGCAAGCACCCGATCATGGTCGCCCGCGACGCCGCGCACGGCGAGCACATCGACGACCACCAGCTGCAGGTGGCGAGGGAACTCGATACCCGCGAACTGGCCACGGCGCGTTCGGTCGACTCGCTGAGCGCGCAGGATCTGCTCGATGCGAGTTCTCGCAGCGTGCGCACGACCGTTCCACCGCCGTTCGACCTCAGGCCCCGGATGGAGCTCAATGGCCCACGAGGTCGATAGACGAGGATTCCTGGTCGGCGGCCTGCTCCTGACCGCCGTGGTGACCGCAGGGTGCGCCCCCCAGCGCCGCCCGGCAGTCGCCTCTCCTCCGTCTTCCACCGCCGCGACCGCGACGCCCGAGGCTCCACCCGCCACGGCTCCCCCTGCCGCCGACGGGCGGCCCGTCCCGCAGACCTCGTTCGGGCCGAACGGCACGCACTATCCGGAGCAGACCCCGTGGCTCGGCGCGGCAGCGGCGACCGACCTCATCGTGGACTGCGACTGGACCGCGATCGCAGAGGCCATCACCGCACTGTCGGCGACTCAGGTCGCAGACGGCGTCGTGCTGCGGGTGAAGCCCGGGACCCTCCCCGGCGGAGGCGCGAACTCTTCCTCGGAGGCGGTGCTCGCGAACGCGGGAGACGGGGCGTGGACGCGTCATGTGGCGATCTGCCCCCGCGACGGCGTCGGCTCGGTCACGATCTCGGCGGGCATCCGCCTCGACAAGTGCTCGTGGCTCGCGTTGTTCGGCTTCGTCAGCCCGGAGGCGTTCGCGCTGACCCAATGCGCGTCCATCCAGATCGGATGGAGCCGTTTCGACGCGGCCAACATCACCCGCGGCGGCACCGACCTGGCGTTCTACGAGCTCGTTCTCGGCTTCCGGTACAACGATGAAGACACGGTCGGCATCCGACCGACCGAGCAGTACGCGATGACGGGGATCTCCCGGTACGGCTGCGTGTTCGGCCCCTCGGTGAAGGCGGCGGACAGCGGCGCGCACTGCGACACCATGCAGCTCGAGGGCACCGGCACCGGCACCTTCGGTCCGTTCACCAGCGTCGACTGCGTCGACTACGGGTCATCGAACGCCGCGCTGCTGCTGCACACGCAGGTCACCCTCGCCGAGTTCCGCCACTGCATGGTGCTCGGCGAGGAACTTCCCTGGCTGGTCTTCCCGCTGCGCCCGGGAGATTACGAGGGCACGCCGAACGCCTTCGCGGGCGGATGCCAGGACGTCCGCGCCTACGACTCGATCATCGCCGGCCCGATCGGCAGCATGGGCTTCACCCGCGTCGAGGGCACGACTCTGAGCTACCAGCCGCAGGCCTCGCAGGAGCCGCGCGTGTCGGGTACGTGGGACGTCGACACGTCCGTCGCGCGCTGGACGAAGGCCGACATCATGTCGCGCCAGTCGATCCCCGACTATGAGACCGACACGCTCGCCGGCATCTGGACCTGGTGATGTCCCGCACGGAATCGGTGGGAGCCGGGACCTCGGCTTAGGGTGGAGCAGTGTCTACCTCCGCGACCAGCCCCACCGCCAAGAGCGTCGGCCGCGTCTTCGCGTGGGTCCTCGCGGCCGTCCTGATCCTGCTGGTGGCCGCGGCCGCCTGGGTCGGGGTCCGCGCGGTGCTCGCCTACGGCCACCTGCGCGATGCCCAGACGGCGGCATCCGCTCTGTCCGCATCCCTCGCCGATCCGGCAGCGGTAGCCACCGGCATCCCCGCCCTCACCGACGACACCGCCGCCGCGCACGCCCTCACCGATGATCCGGTGTGGAACGCGGTCGAGGTCCTGCCATGGATCGGGCCGCAGATGAGCGCGGTCGCGACGGTCGCAGCCGCCGTCGACGAGGTGGCGCAGTCGGCTCTCACGCCCCTCGCGGAAGCTGCCGCCGCGCTCCCGCCCGATGCGACACGCGTGCAGGACGGCCGTATCGACGTCACTGTCTTCACCGCCGTGCAGGATGCCGCCTCCACCGGCGCCGCGGCCATCGGACGGGCCGCGAACTCGGTCGGCGCCATCGACATCCCACCCCTCGTCGGTCCGGTTCGCACCGCGGTGGAAGAGGTCGGCACGCTCCTCGACGAGACCGAGGCCACGGCCTCCGCGCTCGCGCGGACGAGCCGGCTGCTGCCCGCCATGCTGGGTGCCGACGGGCCGAGAGACTACCTCGTCCTCTTCCAGAACAACGCCGAGTGGCGTTCGCTGGGTGGGATCCCCGGTGCGATGGCGCTGGTCCACGCCGATCAGGGAGGAATCTCGCTCGTCGCGCAGGGCGAGGCGTCGGAGTTTCCCCGTTACGACGAGCCCGTTCTCGCCCTCGACCCCGAGGTCGAGGCGATCTTCGGAACGCACCCCGGTCGGTGGATGCACAACGTGACGCAGTCTCCCGATTTCGCGCTCTCCGGCGCGCTCGCACGCGAGATGTGGGTGCGAGAGCGCGGCGGCTCACTCGACGGCGTGATCGCGATCGACCCGGTCGCGCTGTCGTACCTTCTCGCCGCCACCGGTCCGGTGACCCTCGACACCGGAGAGGTGCTCACGGCCGAGAACGCGGTTCCGCTGCTGCTCAACGAGGTCTACATCCGCTACCCGGATTACCACGATCAGGACGCCTTCTTCGCGTCGGCCGCCGTCGGCATCTTCGATGCGCTCTCCCGCGGTGGCGCGAACCCCACCGCTCTGCTGGATGCCTTCGCGCGAGCGGGCGACGAGAGCCGCCTCCTCCTGTGGAGCGCGCACGAGGATGAGCAGGCTCTCCTCGCCGAGACGACCCTGGCCGGCGGCCTGCCGGAATCGGATGCCGAGGAGTCGCGGTTCGGTCTCTACCTGAACGACGGCACCGGATCCAAGATGGACTACTACGTCCGCTCCGATGTCTCGGTCGTCTGGGACGACTGCACGTCGGATGCCTCGGGCGCCGTCTCGGGGACTGCCACGCTCACCGCCACGCTCACCAACGAGGCGCCGGGTGACGGGTCGCTTCCCACGTACATCACCGGGGGCGGCTCCTACGGCGTCACGCCGGGCGTCGCCCGAACGGTCGGGTACGCCTACCTGCCGACCGGGTTCGAACTGCTGGACGCCACGATCACGGGCGACACCGGATTCGGGGGCGGCTACCACGAGGGCCGGCGCGTGCTGCGATTCTCCTCCGACCTCGCCCCTGGAGAGTCCTCGACCGTGACGGTGACCGCACGCTCGGTGCAGCCCGGCGCGTCGACGGTGGCCGTGCGAGCCACTCCGACGATCACCTCGGCGGGCGAAATTGTGTCTCAGTGCGAGGTCGCCTACGATCAGGGCGACCGTTCGGGCGACTCGGCCGCGAACGACTCGGAACGCGACCTCGCCGCACCCAAGGCGAGCTTCACGGGATAAGGCGGCCACATGCACCACCGAATCAGGACGACGACGGCTGCGGCATTCGTGGTCATCGCGGCCCTGCTGGCGACGGCATCCCCCGCTGCGGCCAGCACGATCTACCCGCCCTCCGGAGCATGCACCGTCTCGCCGACGACGGCGGCAGCGAGCGAAACACTCTCGTTCCGCTGCGAGGCGGGGACCTTCTCGGCTTCAGAGGTGGTCACCATCACCGTGACGGGCAATAGCGGTGCCGATGCCGAGATCGGCATGGTGCGCACCGCGGTCTCCACGGCGAACGGCCGCGCGACCTCGGACGCGCAGGGCGCTCTCGCTGCGGTCCGCGTGACCCTGCCTTCCGATGCGTCCGGGACGTACAACATCGCCGCGATCTCGACAACGTCGGCCGGCGGTACCGCCGCCGTGACCATCACGACCGACTCCGGTCTACCCGTGACCGGGCTCGACAGCGGGTCGCTGCTCAGTCTGTGGATCGGCGGCGGCGCGCTCGTGCTCGCCGGCGTCGCCGTCGTCGTGGCCGTGGTCATGCGTCGTCGCGCATCGGACTGAGCCTGGGCGCTCGTCCGGCTGGGCGTCATCGACCGGACACATTCGGTTGCTAGCGTGATGCTGTGCCGCCCTGCGAGGCGCGCACCCGTCCTACTGGGGAAGGCGGTACCGATGTTCCGGGCCACGTCGCGCACACGGATCGCACCACGGTGGGTCGCACTGCCGCTCATCGGCATCGTGATCGCCTTGAGCGCGTGCAGCGCCGCCCCTGCGGCACCGATCGCGACTCCCGCGCCCACGACGCCTGCCACGCCGACGCTGGTCGGCCCGCAGACCCTGAGCACGCTCATCGACCTGCCGCCCGAGTCTCCGCAGCTCGAATACCTCGATGAGGTCGAGTCCGTTGCCGGAGAGACGGCGACGCAGGTCGCCTACTCCAGTGGCGGATCCCGTGTCACCGGCGTGCTGCGCGTCCCCGCCGGCGAAGGGCCCTTCCCCGCGGTCGTGGTGGTGCACGGCAGCACCGACCCCGAGACGTACGAAACGGGCGGCGACCTGATCCCCGAGCAGCGTGGTCTGCTCGACGCCGGATTCGCGGTCTTCGCGCTCGACTTGCGCGGCTACGCCGACTCCGCACCGGCAGACACCGCGGCGCTCGGCATCGATCCCGGCTTCGGCTGGGTGACCACCCTCGACTGGGCGATGGCGCTGGACGTCGCCAATGGCCTGCAGGCGCTGCGCACCGGGGACGTACCCACAGTGGATGCCGACCGCGTCGGTCTGCTCGGCCACTCGCTCGGCGGCCTGCTCGTCCTCGACGCCGCGGTGATCGCGCCGGGGGCATCCGACCTGGTCGTCGCGCTCTCGGCGGCACCGTCCGATCTGGGCGCGGCCCTCGACGAGATTCGCGAGGCCCGGCCGGACCTCGCCGAAGAATTCGACTTCAGCGGAACGCCCGCTGCCGATCCGGGCTATTGGGCCGAGGTCTCACCGCGAGGCTACTTCGATCGCGTCACCGAACCGCTCCTGATGATCCATGGCAGTGCCGACGACACCACGGATCCGCAATGGTCGAGAGACACGGTCGAGGCGTGGGCGGCGACCGGCAACCGTGCCGAGTTCTTCGCCATCGAGGGCGGCGATCACCATTTCCGCCCTGCACGTGCGGACGAAGTCGCCATGACCGTCGCCGCGTTCGAGGCCGTGCTCGGCTGACATACGGCCGCATCGCGCGCGGATCCGAGAAGAGCGTGATCCAATAGGAGGTTCACGGACCACCAGGAGACGACATGTTCCACTCGCATCCGCGCGGTATCGCCGCACCGGATCAGCGCCCGACGGGCGCTGTCGCGTGACGCCGGCCCTCAGCCGCCGTGGTTTCATCGGCACTTCGCTCTTCGCGCTGGCCGCGGTCGTGACCACCGGATGTGCTCCGGAACCTGCCCCCACGCCGACGCTGACACCGACACCGACACCGACGTTCGTGGCCGGACCGCAGCGGCAGACATCGTACGGTCCGAACGGAACCCACTTCCCCGATGATCTCCCGTGGCCGGGCGACGTGGCACCGATCGATGTCGAAGTGGAATGCGACTGGGTCGCCATCGCCCGCCGGGTGCAGGCCCTCAGCGCGGAGCAGGTCGCACTCGGCGTCGTGATCCGCGTGGCGCCGGGTATCCTCCCGGGAGCGGGCGCGACGTCGTCGGCACGACCCGCACTCGCGCAGGTGGGAAACCAGAGCTGGACCCGCAATGTGCTGATCGTTCCCCGCGACGGGTACGGCACGGTGCAGATCGCCGACGTGGGGGTGCGGTTCGAGCAGTGCGCGCGTCTGTCGTTCTTCGGTTTCACCTCGGCCGGGGGGTTCGTGCTCACTCGCTGCGTCTCGTTCCAGATCGGCTGGAGCCGTTTCGACGCGATGAGCATCACCCGTGGCGGGCGTGACATCGCCTTCTACGAGCTCATCGTCGGCTTCCGCCGCAACAGCGAGGACACCGGATCGCTGCGCCCGACCGAGACTTTCGAGATGTCGAACATCAGCCGCTACGGCTGCGTGTTCGGTCCGTCGGTCAAGCCCGCCGACAGCGACGCGCACTGCGACACGCTCCAGCTCGAGGGCACCGGCACCGGCCCCTTCGGGCCCTTCCTCAGCGTCGACTGCGTCGACTACGGGTCGTCGAACGCGACGGAACTCCTCCACGACAGGCTGATCAGCGCGGAGTACCAGCACTGCCTGGTGCTCGGCGGACAGCTGCCGTGGCGCGTGTACGCTCTGCAGCCCGGCGACTACCAGGGCGATCCGAACGCCTTCGCCGGCGGCTGCCAGGATGTGAGGGTCATCGATTCGGTCGTGGCCGGCCCCGTCGGGCGAATGGGCTTCACCCGTGTCGAGAACTCGCAACTGAGCTACGCACCCGTCGACTCCCAGCAGCCGACGAGCGGCGGCGGCTGGACGGTGGACACCGGAATCTCCAACTGGAGCGCCGAGCAGATCATGGCGCTGCAGGATGTGCCCGACTACGAGCCGGCAACGCTCACGCGCATCTGGGCGTGGTGATCGCCCCGCTCCGCGTCAGGCGTCCGTTCCCGGTCCAGCATTCTGCCGCACCCCGTTGCGCTGGTCGCGCAGTTTCCTTCGGGTGAGCTCCTCGGTCCGCACCAATTCGTCCTCATCGAGACGCTGCTCGTCTGTGACGGTCTCGGAGAACGTCTCGAGCGTCGCGAGTTCCGCGGCGATCTCGGCGGGGGTCGCCGGAGCGAGCTCGTCAGCATCCGCTTCGCCGGCATCTGCGGTGGGCGCGCGCTTGGGCTTGCGCACCTTCTTCACGAAGTCGATCATCTGCTCGATGTCTCGCCGGTACCCGGGAATCAAGAACAGCGGAGAGACGACCACGAGCGCGGCGATGCCGCCCGCGAGCACCTGCACGAGCGCGAATGTGCCGGCGAGCAGGTGGGATGCCACGTACGCCCCTCCGAAGGCGAACAGCGCCATGAAGAACGGCCGCACGATCGGGGCGAACACGTCGCCCGGCCGCACGAACGTGCCGCGCATCGCGAACGCGAAGCCGGGGATGAGCAGCACCAGGCTCAGCACCCCGTAGGTGATGACGAGCCCGGGAAGACCGCCCCACCAGAGGCCGAAGAAGTAGCCCGCGATCACGATCGGACGCGCCACGAGGTCGTACACGAACTGGCGGTGCGAGTGGCCGAGTGAGATGTACAGCCACGTCCGGAGCCGGCCGATCGCCTGCGCGAAACCAGCGATGGCCAGCAGGCTGAACAGCAGCGCCGCGGTGTCCCACCCTGGTCCGAGCAGCACCAGGACGAGTGGCTCCGCGACTCCGGCGGCGATGGCGTACGTGGGAAGCGTGAGGTACCCGATCGCCAGGGCTGCGCTGCGGATGTACCGCCGGTAACGGGCGCCGTCGTCTCGGAGCGAGCTCAGCACGGGCAGCGCGACTCGCCCAAGCGGGCCGTTCATCTGCTGCAGGGGCAACAGGAACAGCGCATAGGCGCGCGAGTACTGTCCGAGAGCCGCCGGACCGAGCTGGGCGCCGATGATCACGTTGTCGAGGTTCTTCTCGGCGTAGCCGAGAAGCTCCGCACCGAAGATGCTTCCGCCTGTTCCGAGCAGGGTCCAGGCCTCGCGGACGATGCGCGGGGGACCCCATTTCGGCCGTACCAGCACCCAGAGCACGACGAGCCGGACCAGGAAGTTCGCACCGGCCATGGCGACGAGCGACCAGAATCCCCAGCCGAGGATTGCAGTGATGACGCCGGCGGCCACCCCGGCGGCCATGGTCACGATGTCGAGCGTGGCGAGCATGCTGAAGCGCAGCTGCTTCGTGGCCATCGCCTGCAGCGGCGCCGCCAGACCGCTCAGGAACACGCCCGGTGCCATGACGAGCGTGATCCCGACGAGTTTCGGCTCGTTGTAGAGGGCGGCGACGAGAGGCGCGGACAGCGCGACGGCGACCGAGAGCAGCATGCCGATCAAGGCCGAGATCCACAGCAGGCTCTTCCACACCCGCTCGCTGAGGTTCTGCGCCTGGATGATCGCGCCGGTCATGCCGAAGTCGCGGACGAGCTCGGCGACGCCCATGATCGCGCCGACCATCGCCATCAGGCCGAAATCGGCGTCGGTCAGCAGGCGCGCGAGCACCATCGTGGAGAGCATCTGGAGCAGGGCGCGCCCCCACATGCCGCCCATCGTGACCATGATGCCGCGCGACGCGCGGTGGCCGAGGTTCTGATGCGCGCTCATGCGGTGCGCTCTCGAGTGGTCTCATCGCGGTTCCACGCGATCTGCTCGCGCCCGCGCAGGAGAGCGGCGGCCCGGCGGTGGGCGCTGAGGTACATCACCGCGTACGTGGCGAACGCCACCCACAGGCTCGGCCTGCGCCATACGCGTCGCGCGATCGACCGCGCGCCTGCGCCGCCGGCCGGTGCAGCGAGATCCGGAAAGCGCTCCGCGAGCTCACGATTGCCCGCCGCGATCCGGGTGTTGCGGTGCAGCAGCGACCGCAGCGTGCCGGGCGCCTCGACACGGAAGACGAGGTCCTCGGGTGTGAGTCGCTCGTCCGGCGCGAACAGTCGCTGGATGAACAGGTCGTCCGCGATCACGTCGGGGAATCGATCGAATCTGTCACGACCGCGTGCGCTGATCATGTAGATCCCCGACCCGACATGACCGGTGGAGCGGTAGTCGGTGAGCGCCCAGATCCGGTAGTACTGGCGCACCCACCACGAACCCGAGGGAGCCACCTCCAGTCGCGGCGAGGCGACCAGCGACCCGCTGTCGTCGAGGCGCTCGGCGAGGGCCGCCAGCGTGCGGCCCGAGACGATGACGTCCGCGTCGACGAAGGCGATCGGGAACGCCCGGGCCGCGTCGTCGCCCGCGTTCAGGGCGGCGATCTTGGACCCCTCCGCGAGCTCGACCACGGTCACCGAGCTGCCGGCGTCGCGGGCGATGTCGGCCGTGCGGTCCCGGCATCCGTTGGCCACCACGACGACGTCGTCCAGCGATCCGTCGAGCAGGCCCTCGAGCAGCCTGCCGATGACCGACTCCTCGTCATGCGCGGGTACCACCACGCTGGGCGCCGTCATGCCGCGGCCCGCGCTCGGTCGAGAGAGCTCGCCTCGGCCTCGCCGACTTTCGTTCTCGGCCAGGTCTCTCGACCATCCGTCATCGCCCACGCGGCGATGCCGAGCAGGATGCTCAGCATCAGCAACGTCTGCATGAACGAGAAGGCGTCGTAGAAGTAGGCGGCGACCGCGTAGCCGAGCGCGGAGGCGCCGATGGCGAAGGTGAGGAAGACGCGACTCTGCGGGGCGGTCGACGTGAACGAGAAGTGGACCATCCGGATCACGGGGTAAACCAGCAGGGCGATCAGCCCGATCACCCCGACGACGCCGGTTTCCATCGCCGTTCCGAGCCACTGGTTGTCGAGGATCTGGGCGTTCGCCTCGTCACCGACGACGACGCGACTGCCGAGGCCGCTGCCGAACCACGGCTGCTGCACGAGCTCCTGCATGGCGGGCTCGATGTCGGCCAGGCGTCCCTGACCGGCCATGCCGACGCTCGAGAACTGCGATGCGATGAGGGCGTCGGTGTTGAGCAGCGACAGCACGGTGGACTCGAAGAGCTTGGGCAGGACGAGTCCCATCAACACCACGAACGGCAGCCCGATGAGGAAGAGGATGCCGGCGAGTTTCGGCCGCAGCACCAGTGCGTAGAGGAACATCGCGCCCAGGACGACGATTCCGGTGCGCGAGACGGCGCTCAGCAGCCCGAGCATCATCGCGCCGATCGCGATCGTGTAGGCGAGTTTGCGGTTGAAGGGCTTGTGCGGCCAGGGGCCGAATCGCATCAGGTAGAGCCCGATCGGCACCAGCATGCAGAAGAGCACGGAGAGCGCGATCGGATGCTGCGACGACGCGTAGGAGCGATTGCCGCCGGCACGCACCGATTCGGCGTCGTCTCGCAGAAGCTCCAAGGGCAGGAAGTTCTGCAGCTGAAGGAAGATGTTGAACCCGCTGATGCGCTCGAAGAACGCGAAGAGCCCGACGACGGCGCCCGCGGCGACGAGGAAGATCAGCAGCCACATCACCTGCCGTTCCGAGCCGATCAGCTGGCGCACGATCACGACCACCGACAGCAGGAACGCGAGCTGGAACAGATTCGAGAACGCGCCCATGACGAATCCGGACTCGGTCGCCTCGACGGCGTTGTACATCACCGAGGCGAGCATCGTCCACAGGAAGATCGCGATCGGCCATCCCCAGACGATCGGCTTCCAGGTGAGGCGCTTGGTGTAGAGGCCGATCGCGACCGCCACGAGCAGTACCGCGATCACGACCCGGTACGGCTCGAGAGCGAACCCGATGTCGATCGGCAGGGCGTAGCGGCGTATCGGGATGAACAGCACGATCGCGGCGAGGAGGAAGAGCGCGGTGGTCCACCGGAAGATGACGCCGCGGAACACCCATGTCGCGGCAGCGACCAGCAGGACCGCGCCGGCGATCAGCGGATCGAGGAAGAGGACCCCGGCGATGACGATCGCCGACAGGCCGAGGGCGATGGCGAGATCGGTCACCCATCGAGCGCGCGGCGCAGTGGTTGCGTCGAGCTTTCCCGACGGAGCGGGATCGTGGTCGCGCACAGGAGCCTCGACGGCACCGGCGCCGACCGCGCGGCGGTCGTCGGACATCGCAGGTCAGCCGCGGGTCGGGTCGCCTGCGCCGACGGGGACGTCCTGATCGGCATCCGCGTCGCCGGGACGATGCGCCCGCGCATGACGCCGACGCGTCGCCGGCGAGGTGTCTGCGGACGATGCCCCGACCAGCTCCTCGAACTCGGAGTCCACCGTCGCGTGATCCTCGGGCTCGGGCCGATCGTCGTCGGCGGCGTCGGCTTCGGCGCTCTCGTCTCCGCGGCGGCCGCGGCGACGGTCACGGATCGACTCGATGATGAGGGCGGCGCCGATGAAGAGGAGGAAGACGCCCACGGCGACGACCACGACGGGGATCGCGGGGTTGCTTCCCTCTCCCTCGTCGGCGACGGGCTCGTTGAGAACGTCCGTGGTCAGGCGGATGTCTTCGGCGACCCCGGCGGCATCCTGCTGCTCGACGACCATGGCGGCGAAGGCATCGGTCGCGGCGGCCGCGAGAGCTTCGGCGCGGGCCGGCGACAGCGCGGTGGCGCCGACGCTGAGCAGAGGCAGAGTGAGGCGACCGGGGAAGGTCTCGTCACCGGTCGGTTGAGTGGTGCGACTGACGGCGGTGATGCCCTCGTCATCGCTGAGACCGCCCATCTCGTCCGCGACGACCTGCTCGATCGCGTCGGACGAGGCCAGATACGCCAGGATGACGGCGTTGGCTGCAAGATCGATCGGAACCGACTCGGTGACGATCAGCTCCTGGGACTGCTCCCCCTCGGCCGTCTGGGGCAGAGCCTGCGTGACGCTCGGGATCTCGACCTGGAAGTAGTCGGGCTGCGGCGAGCTGAGCAGGACGGTGGACGACGCGGTGTAGACGCGGTCCGCACGTGGAATCACTTCACCGTTCTGGATCGTGAATCCGGCGAGAAGCCCCGCCGCGATCGACACGATCAGACCGATGATGAGCAGGACCTTCTGCCGAAGCAGACGCGTCAGATAGACAGGCTGATCCATGGTTTTCCCCATTTCCCCAGGTGACCGCCCCGCCTTCCCATCGAGGACGACCTCCACCCGCATAGCTGCCCCGGGGCGAAGTTTCGTCCTCGCAGCGATGCGGAGGTGATGCCAATCTCAAGACCCTACCGTGACACGCGGGTGTTGCGAATGTGTAAACGGAATGGAACGAGTCTCGTCATCGTCCCCGCTCGGCTTGCACATCGACCGGCCGACACGCGAGTGTGTAACCTGAGCTGTTCGGGCGCCGTCGTGGGGAGGACGTCCGAGGGTCGCATTTTGGGGAATGCGCGCACGCGCGCAGAAGGGGATGAGCGACGTGAGGACGTCACTGGGGGAAGACGGCCGCTCTGCAGCGCCTGCCGGCGACCGCGTCGCGCTCGTGCTCTGCACGCGCGACCGCCCGGAGTTCCTCGCCGGCGCGCTCGATGCTCTGCAGCGCGTCCTGCCCGAGACGGTGGAGGTGATCGTCGTGGACTCCGGATCGGTCACCGATGCCACCCGACGCGTCGCCGATCGTGACGGCATCCGCTACGTGCGCTCCGACATCCCCGGCCTCTCCATCGCCCGCAACGCCGGCGTCGCCGCGACCACGCGCGAGATCGTCGTGTTCACCGACGACGACTGCGAGTTGCAGCCCGACGCGATCGAGCGGCTCACGGCACCGTTCGCGGCGTCCACCGTCGGCGCGGTCACCGGTCGGCTGCGCGACCACAGCGACACCTCCGACGCCGAACCGCCGCCCGCGCGTGTCCTCTCCGATACCCGGGACGGGCTCGCCGCCGGGCACGGCGCGCTCATGGCCTTCCGCACCGCGCTGCTCCGGCAGCTCGGGGGATTCGACCCCGTGCTCGGCGCCGGACGGGACTTCGGCGGTGCCGAGGATCTGGACGCGTTCTGCCGTGTCCTGCACTCCGGCTCCACGGTCGTCCAGGCGCCCGACGCGGTCGTCCGCCACCTGTTCACTCGCTCGGACGACGACTACATCCGCCTCAACTCGGCCTACGGCCGCGGGATCGGCGCCATGGCGCGCAAATGGGTCGCCGCCACCGGCGGAGAGGGCAGGGCGCTCACGCGGCTGGCGCTGCGCCGCGCGGCGGTGCGACTGGCTCGCCGGCTGGGCGATTCCCGTGCGCGCCACGGCCAGTGGGCCTATCTCCGCGGGTTCCAGGACGGCTACCGCCGCGCCGGGCACCTGAGCGTCGACGGTCTGGTGTTCCGGGACCAGAACCCGCCCGCCGCGGTCGATCTCGCATCCTCCGCCCCCGACACCGTGACGGAACGGGGTACGGCATGAGCAAGATCGGCGGCGTCGCACGCTCCCTTCTCGACCCGCGCACGTACGCGCAGGTGTTCCGACTTCTCCACTTCGCCTCGTACTCCCACGTCCAGCAGGTCGGCAAGCTCGACCGCGGAGCGAATGTGACCTTCGCGCCGAACGTGTCGTTCCGCAACGCCGAGCGCATCACGATCGGCGACGGGACGCACATCGGCGAGCGCAGCATCATCTGGGCCGGCAATTCGACGGGGCGGATCGTCTTCGGCGAGAAGTGCCTGCTCGCGCCGAACGTGACGATCACGGCATCGAACTACGGGACGGCGGCGGGCGAGTTCATCATGGACCAGCCCAAGGTCGAGCAGGACATTCAGATCGGCAGCGATGTGTGGCTGGGCGCCAACACGGTGGTTCTCGCCGGTGTGACGATCGGCGACGGGGCCATCATCGCGGCCGGCGCCGTCGTCACCCGCGACGTCCCCTCGCATGCGATCGTCGGCGGCGTCCCCGCGAAGGTCATCGGCTGGCGCGAGGGCGCTGCAGAGGCGGCCGCATGAACGCCCTCCCCTCCGTCGCGATCGTGATCGTGAACTACAACACGCGGGATGAGACGGTGACGGCGGTGCGCCGCGTGCGGGAGAACACGCGGATCCCGCTCGAGATCGTCGTCGTCGACAACGGCTCGCACGATGGAAGCGCGGATGCGCTGCGTGCCGCGTTCGACGATGTGACGGTCGTGGAGGCAGGCGGCAACATCGGCTTCGCAGCGGGAGTCAATCTCGGAGTGCGCAACACCACGGCATCCGCGATCGTGCTGCTCAACCCCGATACCGAGGCGCTGCCGGGCGCGATCGACGCGATCGTCGGCTTCGCGAGGGCGCGTCCCGAGTTCGGCCTCTACGGCGGGCGGACGCTGCGTCCCGACGGGACGACCGACCCGAGCTCGTGCTGGGGTGAGATGACGCTGTGGTCGCTGTTCGCCTTCGCGACCGGTCTGTCCACCCTCTTCAAGAGCTCCGCCGTCTTCGACCCGGAGTCGCTCGGCCGATGGCAGCGCGACACCGTGCGGGAGGTGCCGATCATCACCGGCTGCCTGCTGCTGACCGCGCGGGAGTCGTGGGAAGCGCTCGGCGGCATGGATGAGCGCTTCTTCCTCTACGGAGAAGACGCCGACTTCTCCCGCCGCGCCCGCGAGATGGGTCTGCGCCCGGTGATCGTGCCCGATGCGACCATCGTCCATGCCGTCGGCGGCTCCACGTCGTCGAGCGGGCTGAAGATGAGCATGGTGATGGCCGGCAAAGCCACCGTCCTGCACACCTCGTGGTCGCCGATGCGGCGCCGCCTCGGAATCGCGCTCCTGCAGGCGGGCGCGCTGCTGCGCTCGCGCAGCGCCACCTGGGCGACCGTGTGGCGACGCCGCCGCGACTGGCGCGACGGCTACCCCCGCGCGCGCGCCGCCCTCTTCCCGTCGGATCAGGCATCCGGCCCCACCGCTTCGGAGCCGATGGGAGCTCCGATCCGCACTGTCGCCACCGCGACCCGATCAGAGGAATAAAGATGTTCGCTGACCGCACCACGCTCGTCGATGGGCTCCGCAACAGCGCGGCGACCCTCGGCGATGAGAATGGAATCACCTACTACGACTCGCCCGACGAGTCGCGCTATCGCGGCTACGCCGACCTCGACCTTCGCGCTCGCGCGATCGCAGACGCCCTTGTCCGACGCGGCTTCGGCCCCGGCGACTTCGCCGCGATCGGCCTGACGGCGGGGCTGGACTGGGCGGATGCCGCCTTCGGCACGCTGTACGCGGGGCTCGCGTTCGTCCCGGCACCGGTGGCGGGGTACGGCACCGGCCCGCAGCTCGGCGACCGTGTGGCGGCGATCGCGCGCTCGGCGGAGGCCTCCCTGTTCATCACCGATGCCGGTGTGCTCGAGCGGCTCGGCGGCGGGCTGCCGGGCCTCGACATCCCCGTCGTCCTGCTCGAGGATCTGCTGGCCGAGGGCGACGCCGAGGCGTGGAGCCCTCCCGCGATCGACGTGGACTCGATCGCGTATCTTCTCTTCACATCGGGATCCACCGGCGACCCGAAGGGCGTCATCGCGACGCACGGCACGGTGATCGGCACCGCGAACGCCTCGGGCGTGCTCTTCGGCAGCAACCCGAGTGCGGTGCTCGTCGGGTGGTCGCCGATGCATCACATCATGGGGCTGCTGCTGCAAGTCATCATCCCGGCCGTCAACGGCGCGAAAGCCGTGGTGACCTCGACCGAGCAGTTCCAGCGCCGCCCCGTCTTCTGGCTCCAGCTCATCAGCAAGCACCGCGGCACGATGACCGCGGCCGGAAACTTCGCCTTCGCGCTGTGCACGCAGCTGGCCACGGACGAGCAGATCGCCGAGCTCGATCTGTCGAGTCTCACCGCGATGTTCTCGGGCAGCGAGCCGGTGCGCCCCGAGACGCTGAACGCGTTCCTCGAGCGCTTCGCGTCGACGGGCATCACGGAGAGCGTGATCGCCCCCGTCATGGGGATGACCGAGGCGAACCTCATCTCGGGCAAGTTCCCCGAAGATGACCTGGTGATCCGGCGCTTCGACGCCGCGGCCCTCGAGACGGGCAGCCTCGAGCCTTCCACCGGCGACGGGAGCGTGGAGTGGGTCTCGTGCGGACGCCCGAGCGACGACACGACCGTGGTGATCGTGGATCCAGACACCTTCGAGCCCGTCCCGGACGGCACGGTCGGTGAGATCTGGGTGTCGTCGCCCATGGTCTCGCCCGGGTACTTCCGCCGCCCCGACGCGACCGCCGAGACCTTCGGGCACACCCTGCCCGCCATCGCCGGCTCGTTCATGCGCACCGGCGACCTCGCCGCCGTCCTCGACGGTCAGCTCTACGTCACCGGTCGTCTCAAAGAGATGATCATCGTCCGCGGGCGCAACCTCTACCCGCAGGACATCGAGGCGGCCGCGCGGCCGCTCTCCCCCGCAGTCGGCATCGGCGCCGCATTCGAGCTGGCGAATCACCCGTCGGCGGTGGGGGTCGTTCTCGAGATCGACGAGGAGGCGCTCGGCGAGAGCGGCGAGGACGTCGACGCACTGGCCGATCGGATCCGCGCCGAGCTCGTCACGCGAATCTCGCTGCCGTCGATCGCCGTCGCCCTCGTCGCTCAGGGATCGCTCCCCCGCACGGCCACCGGCAAGGTCCGCCGCGGACCGACGCGCGCGCAGCTCGAGCAGGGGGCGATCGTCACCCTCCACTCGTCCGGATATCGATCCGCGACACTCTCCGTCTGACTCCGATCCGCGGACTCATCCGCACACGACATCGAACCTTGGGGGTTCTCCGCTTTGTCCTCACCCCTTACCCTGATCGAAGCACTGCAGCGCACCGCGGCTGTCCACGGCGACGATCGCGGGGTCACATACCACCTGACCGTTCCCGAGAGCCAGTTCCGCGGCTACGCGGAGCTGGATCGGCACGCCCGCACGATCGCCGATGCGCTGAGCGCCGGAGGCTACGCGGTCGGTGACCGCGCGGTCGTCGCGCTCAGTCCCGGCCTCGCGTGGGCCGACGCGCTCTTCGGCATCCTGTTCGCGGGACTCACCTTCGTCCCCGCGCCCACCGGCGGGTACGGAGACGCCTCTGCTCTCGCGTCGCGCGTCGCAGGAATCTCCCGCGGATCGGATGCCACGGTCATCATCACCGATGCGGCCATGCGCGCCGTCCTCGACGAGTCCGGAACCGAGCTGCCCGCGCCGGTGGTGCTGCTCGAAGACCTCCTCGCGAGCGGGTCGGCCGGCGCCTGGTCGGCACCGCAGATCGACGGCGAAACCACCGCTGTACTGTTCTTCACGTCGGGGTCCACGGGCGACCCGAAGGGGGTCATCGGCACGCACTCCGGGCTGCTGGCGACGGTGGAGGGCTGCGACGAGCTGTTCGGGATCGGTCCCGAGTCGACCGTCGTCGGATGGGCGCCTCTGCACCACGCCATGGGGCTGCTGCTGCAGGTCATCGTGCCGGTCGCGAGTGGCGCGCGCACCGTGATCACGACGACCGAGCTGTTCCAGCGGCGTCCCCTCTCGTGGCTGCAGCTCATCAGCCTCTACCGCGGCACGGTCAGCGTCGCGGGAAACTTCGCGTACGCGCTGTGCGTGCAGTTCGCCACCGACGAGCGGGTCGCCGAACTCGACCTCTCGAGCCTCACGACGCTCATCTCGGGGAGCGAGCCGGTGCGGCCGGAGACGGTCGCCGCGTTCATCGAGCGATTCGCGCCGGCGGGCCTGGACCCCACCACGATCGCCCCCGCCCTCGGCATGACCGAGGCCATGCTGGTCTCGTGCAAGCCGATCGGCACCGGGTTCGTCGTTCGTCGCGTCGACGCGGACCGTCTCGAACAGGGCCAGCTCGTGCCCAGCGACGACGACTCCGCCACCCGGGTGATCTCCAACGGCAGGCCGCCGTCGAGCACGACGATCCGCATCGTCGACGCCGAAGCAGGGGAACCCGTCGCGGACGGCACGGTGGGCGAGATCTGGATCTCTTCGCCCATGGTCTCGCCCGGCTACTTCCGCCGCCCCGACGCGACCGCCGAGACCTTCGGTCACCGGCTGCCGGGAGATGACCGGTCCTACATGCGCAGCGGCGACCTCGGTGTCGTCCTCGACGGCGAGCTCTACATCACCGGGCGCCTGAAAGAGCTCATCATCCTGCGGGGCCGCAACGTCTATCCGCAAGACATCGAGGCCGCGGCGAGCGCGCTGTCGCCGGCACTGGGCATCGCCGCCGCCTTCGAACTCGACGATCACCCCGCGCCCGTCGGGATCATCGTCGAGTACGACACCAGCGAGCTGCCCGATGATCACGACCATGAACAGCTGCTCGCACTGGTCGGTGCGGAACTGGTCCGGCGATTCTCGTTGCCGAGCGTCGCGGTCGGACTCGTCGCGCCGGGCTCGGTGCCGCGCACGGCGACGGGCAAGGTCCGTCGCAAACCCACACGCAGCCTCGTCGAGGCCGACAGCGTGCCGTTCCTGCACGCCAGCGGCTTCGGCGCCCGCTGATCCCGAAAACACCACCCACCGGAGACGCCATGACCGAAGCATCCATCACCCCTCAGTCCGCCGCCGCCACGGCCGAGTCGCCGCTCGCCCAATGGCTCGTAGACCGCATCACCTTCTACGACCAGGTCGACGCGGCGGCGATCACCCTCGACACGCCGCTGGCCGAGCTCGGGCTCGACTCGATCTACTCACTGACGCTGTGCGGCGACATCGAAGACGCCTACGGCCTCGCCATCGACCCGACGTTCCTCGCGGACTTCGCGTCGCTGCGCGAGCTCGCCGACGGGCTGAGCGCACGCATCCCGGCATCGTGACCGTGACGGCGCCGGCCGGCGCCGTGGAGGCCGGCGGCACCGTCCGGCTCGCCGGTCGCGATGTGCACTGGCGGTTCGGGTGGGCAGAGGACGCCCGCTCCGACCCGTCGCGCGTCGCGCGCGAATGGCTCGAGGAGCTGGTCGCCCGCTACGACCTGTTCCGATGGCAGGGCATCGAGCGCGACGGCGCCTGGAGCAAGCCGAGGTTCATCGGCGCTCCCGATGCGGACTTCAGCATCTCGCACAGCGACCGGGGCGTGCTGATCGCCGTGGCCGCAGGACCGGGGATCGGCGCAGACATCGAAGTCGCGCCGTACCGGGCGTTCACGGCGGGGCCCCTGCTGCGTCGCATGTGCGCACCGGCAGAGCATGCGCGCCTGTCGGCGATGGCTCCCGCAGAGCGCCGACGTCACGCGGTTGCACTCTGGACCGCGAAGGAGGCGGCGGTCAAGGCGACCGGGCGCGGCCTCGCCGACGACTTCCGCACGTTCGCCATCGAGCCCGCGCCGCTGCCGCCCGATGTGCGCGCGAGCGCGCACATCGCGGTGGCGACCGGTACGTCGGTCGAGGTCCGGGCTCTCGATGTCTTCACCGCTCGGCACGACGCCGAGCCGTCCCCCGTCCTGTCGGTTCGCCCCGCCCGATGAAGGAGCAGCAATGACCGCAGCCCCGACCGCAACCGCCGCCACCCGCGGAACGACCCGTCCCTCACGCGTGCATGCGGAGTTCATGCAGATCTGGGAGGAAGGCTATGTCTCGAACCACATCTCGTTCGAGAACATGCACACGCCCGGTCTGTTCGTCGTCGCCGGAGATGCCCTGCGCGATTCCGACGGCGCACTGGACCGCGAGCGCATCAGGCGGTACGTCGACGCCACGATGGCCAGCCATCCGGCGTTCCGCGTGCGGCTACAGCGCTCCTTCCTGGGTCTCACGCCTCCGGCGTGGGTGCCGGATGATCGTTTCGACCTCGATCGCCACCTCGTCTTCTGGGACGAGGTCCTCGATTTCGAGACCGCGGATCTGCGCAAGCTCTCCGGCGTCGACGACGTGGTCATGCCGCTGCGTCACCCGCTGTGGCGGGTGCGGATCACCGAGCTCACCAACGGTGCGGTCACCGTCGGGATCACGATGCATCACGCGAGCATGGACGGATTGTCGGGCATGCGTCTCTTCTCGTCCACGAGCCAGCCCTCGGCCGACGCCGAGACCGGCTCGCCCGTCGACCCGTTCGCCGGAGTCCGACCCGCGCGCGGCTGGCAGCTCCCGATCCTCGCGATCGCGCAGTGGTGGCGAGGCGCCGGTTCGCCGCGCGCGGCATGGAGCGCCTATCGCGCCAAGCCGTTCCTGCGCCGTGTTCGCCGGGTGGCTGCCCGGCTGACGCTTCCGCTGCGCTATGGCCGCGGCGGGGAGCGTGCCCGCGAGCAGGCGCTTCCGCCGCGTCATTCCGCATATCGGAAGATGGATGCCGGCGCCGCCGGCCGCCGCGCCCGCGATCTCGGAGCCACCCTCAGCGACCTTCAGGTGGCGGCGATCATCGGCGCCTGGGACGGAGAGGACCGCGTCGTGCGACTGCGTTTCCCCGTCTCGTTCCACAGCACCGCCGAACGGGGCGTGCGCAACCATGTGCGCGACATGGAGGTGTTCGGTGATGCCGACGCCGATTTCACGAAGACGATCGAGTCGGTCCACCGGCAGGTCGAGGAGCGCGACGACAGCAAGCCGTATCCTCCGGTGCCCGGCCGCCCGATCGGCTACAGCACGCTCCTGCCGTGGGTGTCGCGACCGCGCTACTTCTGCGGTGCCGAGATCCTCGACATGGCGCCCTTCCCGGCCAGTCTCGGACGAGATGATCTCGCCGCGGCGGGCATCATGTACCGGGGCCAGCTGTTCATCGGCGCGAACATGCCGATCGATCAGGACGTCGAGGCGACCACGGGTCGAATCTACGAACTGATGACGGGACTTCCCGACACCGGCCGTCCGTCTCCGGCATGAGCGAACTCACGCTCTCGGTCGTCCTTCCCTCGTACCACCGGCTCGAACTGCTGCCCAGGCTCGTGGACGAGTATCGACGACAGGGGGCGAACCAGATCATCATCGTCCTCGACGGGCCGCACCCCGGGTGGGAGGACGTGATCGCACGATCGGGCCCCGTGGAAGTGGTCGAACTCGCCGTCAACCGAGGGCTGGCGCGGGCGCGGATCGCCGGCCTCGAACGAGTGAGATGCGATCTCGTGCTGGCGGTGGACGACGACGTCGTGCCGGAGCCGGGGCTGGTGGATCGCCATCGTGCGGCACACGCCGTCGCGCAAGACCACGTCGTGCAGGGGTACATGCCGATCGCGCTGCCCGCGAAGCGCGGGCGCGATGCCGCGCCCACCTATCTCTACGCGCGGGACTACGAGATCCAGGCCGATGCGTGGCGGCGCGGAGGTTCCGCCACCATTCTGAAGTCGCTGTGGGGTGGGAACGTCAGCCTGCCGGCCGACCTGTACCGGCGCGCGGAAGCGGTCAAGCCGTCGGTGCGACTGGAATACAACGAAGACCTCGATCTCGGCATCCGGCTGCTCGAACTCGGCGCGACCGCCGTCTTCGACGACTCGGCCCGCGCGCGACATCACCACAGTCGTGGCCTTCGCCCCTATCTGCGCGAGTGCGAAGCTCGCGGCGGCGCCGTGCACGCCCTGGAACAGCGGTGGGGCGAGCGTCCGGCCCAGCTCACTCCGATCGTGACGATCCCGCCGTCATACAGCAGAGTGCTCGGGGCGGCGCAGCGCCGCATCGCCGCGGCCGACTCGGGGGGTCTGACCCTCGCTTCTGCTGTGGTCGTGTACCGTGCTTGCGGCGCGGTTCGTCTCTTCACGCTGCAGGATGGTGTCGCCCGCTTTCTTCGGCGGGCCCTCGCGATGCGCGGGTACCGGCGTGCTCTGGAGACTCCGACCGTCACGTGACCGAACCCGAAACATCGGTCTGGTAAGAGTGGATAGTTCGTCGACAAAGGAGATTCATGCGTCTGTCAGTGATCGGTTGCGGCTACCTGGGTGCGGTGCACGCCGCGGCGATGGCATCGATCGGCCACGATGTCGTCGGCATCGACGTCGACGCGCGCAAGATCGACTCGCTGGCCAAGGGCCAGGCGCCGTTCTTCGAGCCGGGGCTCGCGGAGATCCTCACCGAGGGCATCGCGTCGGGCCGCCTGCGGTTCACGACCGACATGGCCGAGGCATCGGGCGCGAAGGTCCACTTCGTCGGCGTCGGCACGCCGCAGCAGAAGGACGGATACGCCGCCGACCTCACCTACGTGAACGCAGCGGTCGACGCTCTGCTGCCGTACCTGTCTGCCGGTGACATCATCGCCGGCAAGTCGACCGTCCCGGTCGGCACCGCGGCGGGCCTGACCCCGCGCGTCGAGGCGACCGGCGCGACGCTGGTGTGGAACCCGGAGTTCCTCCGCGAAGGATGGGCCGTGAAAGACACGATCGATCCCGACCGGCTGGTCGTCGGCGTGCCGAGCGGCGAACCGGGCGTCCTCGCCGCAGACGTGCTGCGCGAGGTGTACCACCCAGCGGTCGCCAAGAACACGCCGTTCATCGTCACCGATCTCGCCACCGCCGAGCTCGTCAAGGTCGCCGCCAACGCGTTCCTCGCCACGAAGATCTCGTTCATCAACGCGATGGCCGAGATCGCCGAGGTCACCGGCGCCGACGTCACCCAGCTCGCCGACGCGATCGGGCACGACGCCCGCATCGGCCGGCGCTTTCTCGGTGCGGGAATCGGATTCGGCGGGGGATGCCTGCCCAAGGACATCCGCGCCTTCTCGGCTCGTGCCGAAGAACTCGGCAAGGGCGAATCGGTCGCCTTCCTCCGCGAGATCGACGCGATCAACCTCCGTCGCCGCGATCGTGCCGTCGAGATCGTCTCGGACGCGCTCGGCGGCTCCGTCTTCCAGAAGAACGTCACCGTGCTCGGCGCGGCCTTCAAGCCGCACAGCGACGACATCCGCGATTCGCCCGCCCTCGATGTCGCGGTGCGCCTGCATGGGCTCGGTGCACACGTGACGATCACCGATCCCGCGGCGATCCCGAATGCCCAGCGCGTGCACCCCCAGCTCACGTACATCGAAGATCGGGATGAGGCGCTGCGCAGTGCCGATGCCGTCATCGTCGTGACCGAGTGGGACGAGTACCGCCACGACCTCGCGCCCGAGCACGCCGCCACGCTCACCGCCGGCCGGATCATCGTCGACGGACGAAACTGTCTCGACGCGGGCGCGTGGCGCGACGCCGGGTGGACGTACTACGGCATGGGTCGCCCGTAGCGAGGCAACCGCAGCTGCACGGCATCCGTTCGGTGTTGGCTGCGGCCGCCATGAACCGATACGTTGGGGCCGAGGCAGCCGGAGCGCGCTGCCGACCGAGCGAGAGGCTCTCATGGCGAACCGTCCCCTGGGCGTGACCCTGGTCGCGATCATCGCGTGGCTGTCCGGGTTCTTGCAGATCATCGGCTCGATCGTCGTCATCATCGCCGGCGTCTTCGTCACGTGGCCCGCCATCCTCGGGTGGATCAGCCTTCTGATCGGCGGCGTGACGCTCGCCGTGGGTGTCGGGCTGTGGCGCGGCAACCCCACGGCTCGGACCATCGCGACGATCGTGTTCGTGCTGAACATCGTGCTCGAAGTGCTCGGCATGTTCTCCGGAGAGAGCCTCTGGTCGGCGATCGCCGGAGCGGGCCTGTCGATCATCGGCCTGATCCTGCTCTACACGCGCTCGGCCCGCGCGTACTTCGGAGCCTGAGCGTCGCCTTCCCGTCCCGGCGCGCGTGTGGCCGGGTCCTGCGTCGGCGCGTGTCGCTAGCCTGACCTCATGTCCACCGCGCCGGTCTCGACATCGCTGGAGCGCACGTACCGTTACCTGCGCATCGGCATCGCGGGCACGATCGTCGTGATCTTCGTATCGGTCGGGCTCGCCGCGCAGGATGTCGGCTGGCTGCCGTCGATGAGCGACTACTTCTACAGTCCCGCGCGCGACGCCTTCGTCGGCGCCCTCATCGCCGCCTCCCTCGCCCTCGTCGCCCTCTCGGGCACCGGCATCGAGCGCGCGCTTCTCGACGCATCCGCTCTCTTCGCACCGCTGATCGCGCTCGTGCCGACGACGGTCGTCCCCGGTTCCATCCCGGGCGTCGCCGTGCCGTGCACGTACCGCTGCTTTCCGCCCGCCTATGAAGCGGATGCCGCGAACGGCGTCATGACCTACCTCATCGTGGGCGGGCTCACCGTGCTGGTCGCGGTGCTTCTGGCCGCGCTCCGACAGGTGTCGCTCGCCGCGGTGTGGTTCTCGCTGGCGGTGACGGTCGCGGTGCTCGCCGTGGTCGGACTCGCGTGGGCGCTCGCGCGGAATGCGTTCCTGCAGCAGGGGCACTTCGTCGCGACGATCGCCTTCTTCGCCCTTTTCGCGCTGGTGGCGATCCTCACGGCGTTCCCTCGCCGGGGCGCACCGCCCGCTCCGGTCTTCCGCATTCTCTACGCGCTGATCGCGGCAGGACTGGTGCTGGTGCTCGTGGCGTACGTCTTCGTGCTCCCGCAGGCCGGGGGCAGCGGCATTCCGATCGTCCTCATCGCCGAAGCGGCTGCGCTCGCACTGTTCTTCGCGTTCTGGGTCGTGCAGGGAATCGAGAAGTGGAACGACGCTGATCCGACGCTCGCCGGCGTCTGATCGGGAGGACCGAGCACCTCTCTCATACCGCGTGTGATTCCCGAGCAACATTCGGAAATCGCGGGGAAACACGGCGGTGGAAGAGTCCAGGTACCCGATATATCCGGGCGCGCCGGCGCGAAATGCACTCGCATGCGCGTCGACGGTCCGCCACAGAGAAGGACCTGCTCACGCATGCCTGAATCCACCATCCGAACCCGCATGAGACGCGCGAGCGCTCGCGGAATCGCCGTCGTCGCCGCGGCCTCCGCACTCTTCGGCGGCGCCGTCGCTCTCGCGCCTGCGGCCCTCGCCGCCGCGCCCGAGACGGGCGCGATCACCATCGCCGCTCCCGCATCCGTCACGGCCGGAGACACGTTCGACGTGACGATCTCCGCGCCCGCGGCGACGGACCTCTTCGCCTACGAGCTGACGATCGGCTTCGACCCGGCGCTGATCTCATATGACGACGCCACCGGCTCCTTTCCCTATGGAGGCTTCGACTCGGTCTCGAGCGGTTCCGGCACCGTGAGCTTCACCCACACGCGTCTGGGCACGTCGCCGGGGTTGACCGGATCGCTGTCGCTGATCACGTTCAGCTTCACCGCGCTGACCGACGGGCTCGCCGACATCGACCTCGAGAGCGCCACGTTCATCAGCTCGACCAGCGAGACGGCCACGCTCGGCGCACCGGTCACCGCGACGACGACCGTCGTGGCAGCGCCGACGCCGGAGCCGTCCGCAACGCCCGAGCCGTCCGCAACGCCCGAGCCGTCCGCGACACCGACCCCGTCCACCAGCGCCGAACCGGCCTCGAGCGAAGGCAGCGGCCCGCTCGCGATCACGGGTGCCGACGCGGCGGTCTGGATCATCGCCGGTCTCATCGCCGCCGCGGTCATCGGCCTCGGCGTCGTTCTCGTCCTGCGCCGACGGGCGGTGACGCGATGAACCGCACCGCAGCCGCCTCCCCCGCCATCGAACCCACATCCCTCCAGAGGAGACTCACGGTGAACAAGCCCGCCGCTCGTGCGATCGCCGTCGCCGCCATCCTGGGCACGGTCGCCGCAACGGCTGTCGCCGTGCCCGCCGCCGCCGCGGACCCTGCGACGCAGACCGCGGCGCCGTTCCTCGCGCCGTTCTACGCAGAACTCGACCTCACCGGCGACGACCAGGTCACGATCGCCGACCTGGATGCCGCGGCCCTGAGCATCGGTGTCACCGACACCGACCCCACGTGGGCGTCGATCGCCCTCATCGACCTCGACGGCGACGGTGAGATCACGGTCGCCGACATCGCGTCGCTGTCCCAGCGCGTGCTGTACGACGACGGTCCGTTCGAACTGCTCGAGGCCTCCGTGATCGACATGCAGGCGGCGATGAACGCCGGAGTGGTGACGTCCGTCGACATCACCCAGGAGTACATCGACCGGATCGCCGCGTACGACCGGACCAAGGTCGATCCCTCCGACACCGGACGCCCGCTCAATTCGATCATCACGGTGAGCGAGCAGGCTCTCGCGGCGGCCGCCGCCGCCGACGCGGAGCGCTCCGAGAACGGCATGACCAGCATGCTGCTCGGCGTGCCCATCGCTCTGAAGGACAACTACGACACCGCCGATATGGTGACCACCGGCGGCTGCGGCTGCTGGAACATCAACCAGACCGCGACCGACGCGTTCATGGTCGAGGGCCTCCGCGACGCGGGTGCCGTCATCCTGGCCAAGGCCGCGCTGGACGAGTTCGCCTTCGGCTTCGTCTCGGAGTTCTCGTCCTTCCAGGCGCCGGGCACGTCGCTGCTCGTGGCGAGCCCGTACTCGACCTCCCGCACCGCGGGCGGCTCCAGCGGTGGCACCGGTGCGGCGATCTCGGCGAACCTCGCCGGCATCGGCTTCGGCACCGACACCGGCGGTTCGATCCGCGTTCCCTCGTCGTACAACCAGCTGGTCGGCATCCGTCCGACCGTGGGCCTGGCCAGCCGCGACGGCATCATCCCGCTGGCACTCAGCCAGGACACCGGCGGCCCGATGGCGCGCAGCGTCGTCGACGCGGCCGTCGCACTCGATGCGGTCGTGGGCGTCGACCCGGCGGATCCCGTCACCGTGCGGCAGGCGGATCTCGTTCCGGAGTCGTACACGGCGTCGCTCGACGCGAACGCCCTGCAGGGTGCGCGCATCGGCTACGTGGCATCGATGATCGGCACCAATGCGACCACGGTGCGACTGTGGAACGAGACACGGGCCACCCTCGAGTCGCTCGGCGCCACGGTCGTCGAGGTCTCCGGCTCGGCGGCTTTCACGGCCGTCCTCAACGAGGGCAGCGGCAGCAACAACGAGTTCAAGCACGACCTGAACTCGTACATCGCCACGCATCTGGATCCCGATGTGACCGCGCGCAGCCTTCCGGGCATCGTGGCCGAGGGCAACCACGTGCCCTCGCGCCTCAGCACGTACGTCTCGCGCGAGACCGTCACGGAAGAGACGTATCAGGCATGGGCGGGTCCGCAGGGGTCGCACACGAAGGTCCTCGCCGACGGCAAGGTGCTGGTCACGGGGATGCTGGACTCGCTCGATCTCGACGCGCTCGTCTACCCGTCGGGCAATCCGTACGGCACGCAGAGCACCAACCTGCGGCTGAGCCCGAACACCGGCATGCCGTCCGTCACGCTGCCCATGGGCCAGGCGACGGCGAGCGAGGCGATCCCGGGTGCGAACGTGAACCTCGAGCTGCTCGGGCGTGATTTCGCCGAGGGTACGCTGCTGGGCCTCGCCTACGCGTTCGAGCAGGCGACGCATGCCCGCACGTCGCCGGCGCTGTACGGCCCCCTGCAGTAGCAGCACGGTACGCGCGAGAGAAGGCGGGGTCCGCAGAGTCGAGAGATTCTGCGGGCCCCGCCTGCGGTCGGTATCAGGCCGCGCCCGAATGCGCCTCGACCTCGACCGTGCGCCGGATGCCGGCAGCCGGGCGCGCGGTCACGAGGATGGGCAGGTGGTCGCTGCGGCCCTGGGGAAGGGTGCGCACTCGATCGATCTCGAAGCCGATCGATGTCGCGAAGTCGTAGTGCCCGCGGAAGAACCGGTAGCGCGTGTACGTGCGCGAGTCGCTGAGATTCAGCTCGTACCCCTGATCGCGCACGTGCTGACCGAGGTGCTCCTTGAAGACGGGGTAGTTGTAGTCGCCCACCATGAGTGCCGGCAGCCCTTCGCCGAGCTGCTGCAGCTCCGCGAGCGCGGTGCGGATCTGGTGGCGGCGCAGCGAGTTGAGCGCGGTGAGGGGAGCCGCGTGGAACGACGCGACGATGATGTCGATGTTCTCGTCGATGTCGTGGAGGCGAACCCCCAGCAGGCGCTCCTCGGCAGGCTTGAGCACCCGATCATGGAGTGACTTCTTCAGCGCCAGCGCACGCACGTCGACGGCACGGTAGGTGTTCTCGCGGTAGTAGACCGCGAGACCCAGGCGGTTGCGCTGCGTCGAATCCGCCAGGCGCAGGCCGGAGATCTCGTCCGGGATGTCGGATGTGTCGGCCTCCTGGAGGCAGAGCACGTCCGCAGCATGCTGCTCGACGAGATGCACCAGCTCGCCGGCCGCACGGTGTTTGCGCAGGTTGTACGAAATCACCTTCATGACGACTCCACCCTACGTGGGAAGCGTGACGACAGGGTATCTGCCTGGTGTCGTCGCGACGACGCACAGCACTTTCAGAAGGTCACCCGACATCGATGGAGACGACATGAGCACCACCCGCACCGGCGCCGCCGCGCGTCGGACCTACGATTCGACCACCGTGGTCTTTCCGGGCCCGGATCACGCGCGTGCGGCGCGCGCGATCGACGTGGTCTCGGCCCTCGAGGCCGTCCGGCAGTCCACACGAGAATCCGCCGATGCCGCGCTGCACGCGATGCGGCGGGCAGAGGTCACCCGCCGCCACGCGGCAGGCGCCCTCGAGGCGAGCGCTGAGGCGCCCGTGAGCGACGAGGCCGCTCGCGCGCGCCTCCGCGAGCAGTACGGGGCCGCCGATCGCGAGGTCACCCTCGCACGCGCGGCGGCAGACCGGGCACGCGCGCTCGAATCTGCGGCGTCGCTGATCGCGCGAGCGTTCGACGACGCGGCCGACGTCGCGGGAGCGGATGCCGCGCGCGCACTGCTCGCAGTGCTCACGGCGCCGGCGAGTCCCGCGCCGGCACGAGCATCGCGCAGCCCACGCAGGACGACGGCGGTCGCCGCGACCGTCGCCTGAGCCCACCGGCCTCGGGTTCGCACCGGCGCCGGGAACGGCGATGCCCAGGGCGACGATAGAGTCCCCCCATGGCCGCCCCACTTCCGACCATCCCTGCGCGCTCGCCACGATCGCGACGGCGTCGTGTCGCCCTGGTCGCCATCACGGGTGTCGTTCTCGTCGTCGCGATCGCGCTCGCCGTCGCCTTCGCCGTGGGTCAGGCAGCGACGGCCCAGCCTCCGGGTCCGGGCACCCGCATCGTCGCATCCGATCTCTCGGCCGCGACCGAGGCCGCATCCGACGCCGCCGAAGGGACCGCCGAGCATTCCGCTGCCCAGTACCTCAGCGAGCAGCCGACGATGTACTGGCTGCTGCCGGAGGCCGACCCGGTCGGGGTCGTCGCCGAACGCATCGGACACCTCGCTGCGGAGGCGCGCGCGCAGTCGGCCCGTCTCGGAGTCGTCGTGTACGGGCTGCCGGGGCGCGACTGCGGCAATCACTCCGCGGGCGGCCTGGACGAAGACGCGTACACGGCCTGGACGACGGCGATCGGGGAAGCGCTGTCGGAAGCCTCCGATGTCTCCCCCATCGTCGTGCTCGAGCCCGACAGCCTGGCGCTGGCCCCGGAGTGCGGCAACGTCGCAGACCGCGTCCGACAGCTGAGCGGCGCCATCGACGCCCTGGCGTCGGAGCGGACGTGGATCTACGTCGACGGCGGGCACTCGAGCTGGCTGGCCGCAGACGAGATGGCGGATCTGATCGATCGGCTCGACGCGGGCGACGCCATCCGAGGTTTCGCGACGAATGTCTCCAACTACAACGGCACGGCAGATGAGATCGCCTACGCCCACGAGGTCGCGGACTCGTCGAGCGGTCTCCACGCGATCATCGACACCTCGCGCAACGGCGCAGGCGCCACCGGCGAATGGTGCAACCCCCCAGGGCGCCTCGTCGGCGAGCCCGGCGGGTCGCTGGGCGACGACGTCATCGACACGAACCTGTGGATCAAGGTCCCCGGCGAGAGCGATGGCCCGTGCAACGGCGGCCCGGCAGCGGGGTCATGGTGGCCCGAATCGGCCATCGACCTCACGCGCGACGTCGTCACCGAGTGAGGGGCCTCGCCGAGCCGTCGCCAGGAATGTGTAGCATCGGGGTACTCGCTACACGCGTCGGGGGCCGCAGCTGGGGTTCGGTTTCGGGCGTACCTGTACGCACCGTGAACGAGAGGACGTCCTCGCCCATGAACAGCCCCGCCGACGAGTTGAAGACCGCCGTCATCATCGAGGACGACCCCGAGATCCGTCATATCCTCGCCGAAGTGCTCGAGTCGGCGGGCTTCTCGACCGTTTCCGTCGGCAACGGCATCGACGGAGTACGGGCGGTGCTCACCTATCAGCCGGTGCTGACAACGCTCGACGTCAACATGCCCGGCATCGACGGCTTCGAGGCCGCCCGGCGGATCCGCGCAGGGTCCGACACCTACATCGTCATGCTCACGGGACTCAACGACGAGGCGGATGTCGTCGCCGGCCTCGGAGCCGGCGCGGACGACTACCTGCTGAAGCCGTTTCGCCCGCGCGAGCTGCGGGCACGTGTCGAGGCGCTGCTGCGCCGCACTCGCGACGGCGGTCCGGGCGCGACGCCGGCGGCGTCCGCCGCCGCACCCATCCAAGGCAGCGTCGGACCTTCGTTTCCCGGGGCACGGCCCGCCACCGCAGCCGTCCCGACCCAGGCCGCGCACGGCTCGGCGTACGTCGCGCCGACCGCTGCCGTGGACGTCGGCCGCGCCGCACCGAGCGACGCCATCGTGCCCGTCCCGGTCTCCTCGACCGAGGCGGCGGTGTTCGACGGCGACGCGGCGTGGCTCGTCCACCGCGACCTGCGCCTGGACGCCGAGAGTCGAATCGTGCTCATCGACGAGGAAGAGCTCGAGCTGACGCGCACCGAGTTCGATCTGCTCGCGACCCTGCTGGAGTCCAAGCGGCGCGTGCGCAGCAAGGCCGATCTGACGCTCGTGCTCCGTGGTGAGTCCTACGTCACGAGTTACTTCGTGGGCGACGCCGACAAGCGGGCCGTCGAGGCGCATATGACGAATCTCCGGCGCAAACTCGGCGACAACCCGGCCAACCCTCGCTACATAGAGACGGTTCGCGGCGTCGGCTACCGCCTGACCGCCGACTCCTGACCTGCTGAGAACAGTAACGGGGCATCCTCCCCCTCCGGAAGGATGCCCCGTGGTCCGCCGATGCTCCCCAGCCATCGGCGCCCCACTCCGACGCGTTCGGGCGCGTCAGACCTTGTATCCGTGCTGACGACGGATGAGCTTGAAGAACATCGACAGCGTCTGCAGCACCGTGACGATCCCGACGATCGGCCAGCCGATCCAGAGGATGGTCGACTGCACCACCGGACCGAGCATCGTCCAGATCACGGCCATCGCGATGATCACGCCGACGACCACGACGAGCGGCGTCCAATGGCCGAGGCCCGCTCCGCGCTCGGCCTTGGCCTGCATCGCCCAGTTGTCGACCTTCTTGCGCGACAGGAAGCGGGTCCACGACCGAGCGAAATAGCTCAGGCGCAGCCACATGTAGACCTCGGCGGGTACGAGCGTCATCGCGAAGAAGAGATCGCGACCGGTGCGATTGCCCATGGTCAGCGCCATGCGGGTGTTGAGCGCGATCGCGACGACGGGCGGCAGCAGCCACCAGGGCGAGAAGACGAACGCGCCGAGCGACAACGAACCGGCCAGCAGTGCCACGAACGCCACGCGGACGAAGAGGTTGGTGAGCATGCCGAAGTTCTCGAGCCACCGCACGCGCAGGTTCGGGTGGAAGGGCTGGCCTTTGGTGTCGCCACGCTGACCCGGCCACATCAGCTCGATCGCGCCATACGTCCACTTCACCTGCTGCGCGTCCAGTGCGCGCAGCGTCGTCATCCCACCGACGTTGGCGCGGGCGAACGGGCTGATCTTCGTGAGATAGCCGGCGCTCTTGATCTGCAGCGACAGGAGCGAGTCCTCGACCTCGGAGTCCTTGACCCACGGCGTCGACTGGTGGTTCTCCTTCATGACGTCGCGCAGCGCCTTGGTCGAGAAGATCGAGAACTGACCGCCGAGGACCGCCATGTTGCGGCCGCGCAGCAGGTTGTGCAGGTTGAACGCGGCGAACTGTGCACGCTGACCGGTGATGAGGAACTTCGCGATGCCGCCCTTGATGGGCCGATCGTCGATCGAGTAGATCGCCGAGATGCCGCCGATGCGGGTGTCCGAGGTCGCCTCCGACTCGAGATACTCCACGGCCTGCGCGTCGGCGACGGTATCGCCGTCGACCCCGAGCAGGAAGTCGTATCCTTCCACGAGCGTGAAGCCGTAGTTGAGGGCACCGACCTTCTTGTCGGGGTTCTTGCCGATGTCGTGGACGAACACCTCGGTGAACTGCTCTCCGAGCTCCGTCACGATCTCGTGCGGGCCGGCGTACTGCGATGCGATCCGCACGGTCGCGTCGGACGTGTTGTTGACGACGACATGGACGACATCCGGAACCCGCGTCTGGCTCAGGAGGGACTCGATCACCTGTGCGATCGACTCCTCCTCGTTGTACGCGGGAATGACGCAGCCGATGGTCGAGCGGTGGACCGATGCCTCGTCGAGAACCGTCTCGAAGTCATCGGCGAACCCGTGTGCGGCTCCTCCGGCGGGTGATTCGTGACTCGTGAGCTCGTGAGTCGCACGCAGGGAACGGGCGGTGCGGGTGTAGGGCACGAGGTCGGTCACGGTTTCGCTTTCAGGTCGGATTCGCGGCACCGCAGCGGCGCCGGGGACCACTCTCCCGCGCCGACCGCAAGCGCACGATCACGGGTCGCCAACGAACCCGCAAGCGTTGCGCAAGACAACCTCAAGGAAAGGTCGACTCGCCGCCTCGCGCTGTCTGCCGCGCGGGTCCCTAGAATCGGAGCATGTCTTCCGGGGGGATAGCAGGAGCGACGTTCGACGTCGGCACCCCCGACGCGCGCACCCGCTCGATCTGGCTGACCCAGATGGTGCTCGCCGCCAGCGTGGTCACGATCAGCGTCCTCGTGCTCGCCCTCCAGCCCGTGCTCTTCGCACGCTGGAACTACGCGCTGGGCACCCTCGCCATCATCGTGATCAGCGTCGGCGCGCTCGCGGTGCCGTGGTCTCGTCTGCCCGCGAACGCCGTGCTGGTCCTCCCGTTCGCCGACACCGTCGCGATCGGGTTCATGGCCAGCAACACCGACCTGCGCTTCAGCTATCTGTGGGTCTTCCCCGTGATGTGGGTGGGCATGCACTTCGGCGGCATCGTGCTCGCCGCGATGCTCGCGACCGTCGGCGCCATCCTGCTCGTCGACTCCGCCCTCAGCCCGAGCAGCGCATCGGCATTGCGTATCCTCATCGTCCTGCTCTCCCTCACCTTCATCGGCATCACTGCCCACCTCGCGCTGCGCCGGACCCGCGCCCTGCGCCGTCTCCTCAGGCGTCAGGCGGGCCGACTCACCGTGACTCTCGACCGGCGCTCGAACCAGGAACGGCGCACGACCGAGATCCTCAACGGCGTCGACACCGGAGTCGCCCAGCTCTCCGTCGACGGTCAGGTTCTCACCGTCAACGACGCATACGCACGGCTGTACGGACTCGATCCGCTCGAGCCGATGCTCCCGGCGGGGTCGGTCGAGTACACCGCGCGGCGGGGCATGCCGGTGCCGCTGTCCGAGCGTCCGTTCGTTCGCGCGGCGCGCGGCGAGACGTTCATTGACGCCTCGGTCTGGCTTTTCACCCGCGAGGGCGAGTGGCGGGCTCTCTCGATCACCGCGAAGCGCCTCGGCACCTCGGGCGACGAAGCACCGACCGTCCTGCTGCTGGTGCACGATGTGACGGCGATCGCAGAGGCTCAGCGCGAGCGGGAGCAGATCACGGCGATGGCCTCGCACGAACTCAAGCACCCGCTCACCGTCATGATCGGCAATGCCGAACTCGCGCTCGAAATGGACACGCTCGAGCCCCGGACGCGTCAGCGATTCGAGGCGATCGTGAACGCGAGCGAGCGGATGCTGACGATGACGAACAGCATGCTCTCACTGGCACGCAAGGGCTTCACCGGCCGAGAAGACGTCGACGACATAGACCTGCGCCAGATCCTTGTGGATTCCGTCCAGTCGTTCCGCCCCACCGCGGCCGCGAACGAAGTCCAACTCGACCTGCGCATCGACGAGCCGCTGCCCGTGATCGCAGACGGCTTCCGCCTGCGTCAGGTCGTCGACAACATCGTCAGCAACGCCATCAAGTACACGCCCCGCGACGGGCGGGTGCAGATCATCGGATCGATCGCATCCGACTCCGTTTCTCTCACCGTGCGCGATACCGGAATCGGCATAGCCGCGGACGATCTGCCCAACATCATGACTCCTTACTTCCGCACCGCCGAGGCGAAGCAGAAGGCAGGCGGCACCGGTCTCGGTCTCGGAATCTCCCATGAGATCGTCTCGGCCCACGGCGGATCGCTGACGATCGACAGCGAAGCAGGTGTCGGCACCACGGTCGCCGTGCAGCTTCCCCGCTCCGGCGACGCCGGTCGACGCACATCGACGAAGGCGCACTCATGAGCGATGTCCCCTCCATGACCGGCTACGAGCTGGAGATCGCGCTGGCCGCCATCGCGACGCTGGCGACGATGCTCACGATCGGGATCGCCTTCATGATCCGACCGAGTGCGGCGACTCTGTACTGGACATTCGCCTTCGCGCTCGCGATGGTCGCGACATACGGGGTGACCGCAGGCGAGATCAACGATCTGGAGACGCTGCGCCGGGCCTCGCTCGGGGCCCTGATGGGTGCCCCTGCCTTCCTCTGGTCGGGATTCCGCGCCCAGTGGGGTCTGCGACCCCATGGCTGGGCCGGTGTCGCTCTCGCGGTGCTGTCGGCCGTGACACTGGCGTCGGTGGGCGACGACAATTTCACGACCGCGTACCGCATCGCGTTCCTCGCGGCATCCGCCTTCGCCGGGCTCTTCTTCATCGATTGGGTCCGTGCCCCGGAACGGCGCAACGACCGGCTCGTGCTGCCCTTGGCGATCGTGTCGCTCGCCTTCGTGGTGCTGGCGGTCGGCAGCTTCGCCGCCGGCTTCTTCTTCCCGCCGTCGGGCGGCGACGACTTCGCGCTGCTGCGGATCATCGCCTCCATCGGCATGCTGGCGTACGTCGGGTGCGCACTCGTGGCCGTCGTGGGCATCGCCGCTCGTGAGGGCGGGCTCGTTCGCACACCCACCGCATCGACCGACTGGCAGCTGTTCGAGCGGACGGCCACCGAACGCCTGCTGCGCGCCCAGCGCACGTCCGAGGCCTGGTCGGTCGTCTATCTGCGGCTGGATGACGCAGAGGACATCCGCCAGACGGCCGGCGCGACCGCGCTCGCGAAACTCTCCGCCCGGTTCGAAGAAGAGGTGCGAAGCGTCTTTCCTGCGGAGTCCGATGTGGGCTCGCCATCCACCGGGACGGCCGTGGTGCTCGTGCCGCGAGCCGACGCCGACGTGCGCGATCACCTGCGCGCCGTGCTCGAGCGGGTGCCCGACCTCGACGTGGACGGCAGCCTCGCGATCCGCCCCACCGCGAGTGCCGGCTGGGCGCCGGCATCCGTTCTCGGATACGACCTCGACGCGCTCGTCTACACAGGCCGCGAAGCCGCCAGCCTGGCCAGCGAGAAGGGCGGCGACCGGTGGGAGCGTGTCGGCGCCGACGTCGTGCAGCGACTGCTCAGCGAGACAGAGCCACGGTGATCGTGTCGGTGGCCGTCTGCTTCGCGTACTCGCTCGAGGTCGGCGTGGTCTGCACGAGGAAGTCGTACGCGAACTGGAGCGTGACGAACGTCGCCTCTTCGGGCACCGGGCCCACGTTGAACGTCTGCGAGTAGCTGTATGGCGACAGCACGAGGTACCCCGGGCTGACCGCCGCGGTATCGGTCTGCACCGCGAGCGGCGTGAGGGCGCCGGCAGGCGTCGAGGGCACGGCGGTCATGGTCGCCCGCTGCAGATAGACCTTCTGACCGTCGTCGGGAACCACCGTCGTGCTCATTGCGATACTGACGGGCTTGATCGCGTCGGCGGTCCACTTGTCCATCGTGAGCGTGGACCAGTAGTCGATCGTCGCGGTGACCGCCCCGGCCACCAGCTGACGCTGCGTCGACCCGCCGGAGAGGTCGTTCGGCACGGGGGTCGGCACCGAGGTCGACGTCGAAGTCGGCGATGCCGTCGGGGCGGTGCCCGACTCCCATGGTGCCGGGCCGCAACCCACGAGAGCGGCCGCCGTCAGCCCGCCGATCACGGCCACTCCGGCAAAACGGCGAATCGTACGCATTCGAACCCCCCGGTCTCCGCCCCGGAGGGCACGCTCCGGTCAGTCTAGCGGCGGGCTCGGAGCCTCTACTCCGCACCGGCGCCGGTCAGTCGAGCGTGCGGCGGCCGCGGGTCTGCTCGGCCCGCTGGGCGAGCAGGTCGTCGGCCGGATAGCCGACCTCCGACAGCGTGAGCCCGCGCGCGGCGAGCACTTTGACCTCGGGCACGCGCTCGCGCGCATCACGGATGTCGGCCACATCGTCAACGCCGAGACGCCCTTCGCCGACCGCGACGCTCGCGCCGACCAGCGCGCGCACCATGCTGTGGCAGAAGGCATCGGCCCGCACATGTGCGACCAGCACCCCCTGCGCATCCCGGCGCCAGTCGAACTCGAGCAGGGTGCGGATCGTCGTGGCCTCTTCGCGGGGCTTGCAGTACGCGGCGAAGTCGTGGAGCCCGATGAGGCTGCGGGCGGCAGCATCCATCGCCTTCTCGTCGAGCGCGGCCCGCACCGTGGTGGTGCGGTGCCGCTCGAGCGGATCGTAGCCCGATACGGCGTCGGCGATCCGGTACTCGTATCGTCGCCAGACGGCCGAGAAGCGCGCGTCGAAGCCCGGTGCGGCCGCGGCCGTCCGGATCACCGCGACATCCGAATACGCCCCGACGACTCCGGTCACGCGAGCGGCGAGCGCCGCCACCCGATCAGAGGCCGGCGCGTCGGGCACCCGCATCCGGCGGGCGAGCAATCGCTCGCGCTGCGCGTCGTCCAGGTCGACGTGCGCGACCTGGCCGCTGGCGTGCACCCCGGCATCCGTGCGTCCGGCGACGACCAGGCGCGGAGCACCGCCCAGCACCCGGCCGAGGGCGGCTTCCAGCGTCTCCTGGACGGTGCGATGGCCCGGCTGGCGTGCCCAGCCGCGAAAATGCGTGCCGTCATACGCGATGTCGAGCCGGATCCGCACCCTTCCACCCTATTGCCCTGCGCCCCTGCCCTCCCGGGCATGGAGATGCGGCAGGTCAGGGTGATACTCGCGCAGCGAGCACGTAGGATGACTTCTTCCCCCTCTTGAGAGCTCATGACGTCGACTGCGCCTGCTGAATCCCCCGTCTCCCGCTTCGGTGGCCTCGACGGGCTTCGAGCGATCGCGGTGGCGCTGGTCGTGGTCTACCACCTCTTCCCCCCGGGCCTGCTGTCCGGCGGGTTCATCGGGGTGGATGTCTTCTTCGTCATCAGCGGGTTCCTCATCACGAGCCTGCTGCTGCGCGAGCATCGATCGACCGGGCGCATCGCCCTCGGGCGGTTCTGGCTGCGTCGCGTGCGCCGCCTGCTTCCCGCTCTCGCCCTCGTCGTCGCGGTGTGCTCGACTCTCGCGTGGTTCGTCGGCGGCGACGTGCTCGTGCGCCTGGGAGCTCAGGTCGCGTCGGCGGCGACGTTCAGCTACAACTGGGTGTCGATCGCCGATGGCGGCGGCTATTTTTCGGCAGCGTCGCCCGAGCTCTTCCGCAACTTCTGGTCGCTCGCGGTCGAAGAGCAGTTCTATCTGCTCTGGCCGCTCCTGTTCCCGCTCTTCCTCCTGCTGCCGCGCGTGTGGGCGCGCGTGGCGATCGCCGGCGCGCTGGCTGCAGGGTCCGCGGTGTGGATGGGAGTGCTCATCGCACGCGGCGGCGACTCGGCCCGTGCGTACTTCGGCACCGACACCCATGCGTTCGGTTTGCTGATCGGCGTGGCACTGGCGTTCCTCCTGGCACCGCTCTTCTCGCGAGCCTCGTCTGCGGACGGTGTCGCTGCCGCACACCCGCGCTGGGTCGACGCGCCCGCGACCCGGCGCATCGGCGGAATCGCCGGCGTCGTCGCGGTCTCGGGCATCGTCGCCATCGCGATGCTCGCCCCGACCGACACCGCGGCGACCTTCCCCGGAGCGCTTCTGGTCGCCAGCCTCCTCGCTGCGGTGGCGATCACCGCCGGGGTCTGGCCCGGTTCCTGGTTCGGGCGTGCGCTCGATGTCGCGCCCCTGCGATGGATCGGCGACCGCTCCTACGGGATCTACCTCTGGCACTGGCCCCTGCTCGTTCTCGCGGTCGCCGCGGTGCAGGGCACCGGAACGGCAGCAGGCGTGCCGGTGTGGGTCGGGGTCGGGGTGCTCGCAGCGACGGGCGTGGCATCCGCTCTGTCATACCGGTTCATCGAGACGCCGGTGCGCCGACGCGGATTCCGTGCCCCGCTGCGAGCACTCTCCGCGCGACTGCGCGGCGGGCCTCGGGCGCGTGTGCGCGCTCTGGGTGTCAGCCTGGCCGGGGTCCTCGTGCTCGCGGGCACCGGCGCCGCCCTCGCTGCAGCCCCCGAAGAGTCCCGCAGTGAAACGGTCGTCGAGGCCGGGCGTCGTGCCCTCGAACAGGCGAAGCGCGATGCCCCGCCTGCCCCCGTCGCCACACCGCAGGGCACGGATGCCGAGGCCGAAGCCACCGACCAGGGGACCGAAGCCGAGAGCGAGGCGACGGACGCGTCCGACGCACAGGGCGACGACGTCCCGGGTGATCAGATCACCGCCGTGGGCGACTCCGTGATGCTGGCCTCCGCGCCCGGCCTGCTGGCGCGCCTCCCGGGCATCGAGGTGGACGCGGAGGTGTCCCGCTCGATCTGGGCCGGTCCCGGCATCCTCGATTCCCTCGCCGAAGGCGGACGCCTCCGCCCTCACGTCGTCGTCGCGCTGGGCACGAACGGGCCCGTCGACCTGGAGTCTCTCGAGCGCATGGCGGCGACCGTCGGCCCGGACCGCGACCTCGTGCTGGTGAACGCGTACGCGCCCCGCGACTGGATCCCCGGTGTCAACGCCGATCTGGAGGCATTCGCCGACTCACGCCGCAATGTCGGCATCGCCGACTGGTCGGGCGCGATCGCACCGCACGCGGACCTTCTCGCAGGCGACCGCATCCATCCGGGCGACGCCGGTGGGCGGATCTTCGCCGATGCCGTCGCGGAAGCCGTCGACGAACTCGCACAGGTGCGCCGCGACCGAAGCGAGGACTTCCTTCGGAGCCTCCAGGACCGCCTCGACCTCGACGTCCGCGTCCCCACTCCCCCCGCGCCCTGACTGCCGCGCTGCTGACCGAGACGCCACGTCGCCCCGGCACATCGTCCGGGCCCGAGAACCACGCCCGGGTCCCCGAGAACACCGCCCGGTCCGAGAACACCGCCCGGTCCGACGGACCCATCGATTGCCGAAACACCGCATCCGTCCCGAAACACCATGGATCCTGTGGTGTCTCGGCGCGAATGCGGTGTCTTCTCGGCGCTCGTCCGCGCTCGCCCGCGCCAGCCCGCGCCCGCGCCAGCCCGCGCCAGCCCGCGCCCGCCCGCGCCAGCCCGCGC
>NZ_JAGTTN010000008.1 GCF_020682705.1 Microbacterium allomyrinae | reverse complement strand
GGCGCCGGCCGAGCGCGGCGCCGGCCGAGCGCGGCGCCGGCCGAGCGCGGCGCCGGCCGCGACCGCTACAGATTCCCGCGAGCGCTACAGATTCCCGCGAGCGCTGCGTCGCGCGACGGCGCGCTCGCAGGAAGGTGGCGCACAAGACGCATCCGTCGCGTCGCGCGACGGCGCGCTCGCAGGAAGGTGGCGCACAAGAGGCATCCGTCGGTCGGCGAGACGACACGGCGCCCGACGTGGCACAGTGAATCCATGAAGAAGTGGATCGTGCGATTCGGCGCGCTGCTCGTGTTCAACATCGTCGTTCTGCTGGTCGTGGGGTGGCTCACTCCCGCACGCGTGGGCTGGGCGGCGCTGTGGGCCGGCATCGTGATGACGGCACTCGTCATCTGGGTCAAGCCCCTCGTCGAGAAGTGGTTCCGCTCGATGGCGGCGAAGTCCGCGAACCAGCGCACCAAGGCCGGCGAGAAGATCGTCGAGTTCTTCCTCGCCTTCGCCATCGCGTTCCTGGTCTGGATCGCGACCGTGCTGCTGTCGGGCGTATCGATCGGCGGCGGCATTTTCGGAGCGTTCTGGGGCTATGTGCTGCCGCCGGTGATCCTGCTCATCGGCTGGGCGATCTACGGCGCGATCGACGACAAGGTCGAGGCGCACGCGGGCGCCCTCTACGACAAGGCGTCCGGTCGCACGGCGACGACGACGACGGATGCTGCCGCCCCCGCAATCCCGACGCCCGAGGCCGCGGCCGGCAGGCGAGAGCTGCAGGACGGCCTCACCGACGAGCAGCGGCGCATGCTCGACGAACTCGGCAACGGCTGAATCTCTCGGCCGAGCACGACCGGACGCGTTCCGGCCGTTCATGAAAGGCATGTAACAAACCGACGCGCACCGCCCGCGGCGCCGCGCCCGTCGCCCATGATGGAAGCATTCCGTCGCGTGCCCGACAGCACGAGCGCGCGACGAACCCGGCTTCTGGAGGCACCATGTCGCGTCGTTCCCGTTCCCTCTCCCTGGTCGTCGGCGCCGCTGTCGCGGCGCTCGCGCTGGCAGGCTGCGCGTCCGGCGGGTCGGCGTCGCCGACGGAGTCCGACGACGCGGATGCCGGGTACCTCACCCCGGGCAAGCTCACCGTCGCGACGGGCGAGACCGCGTACTACCCCTATGTCATCGACGACGACCCGGCGTCGGGCGAGGGCTTCGAGGCCGCCGTCGCGTACGCGGTCGCAGAGGAACTCGGCTTCGCCGCCGAAGACGTCGAGTGGGTGCGCACGAGCTTCGAGTCCGCGATCGCTCCGGGTCCCAAGAGCTTCGACTTCAACATCCAGCAGTACACGATCACCGACGAGCGCAAGCAGGCCGTCGACTTCTCGTCGCCGTACTACGAGGCGAGTCAAGCGGTCGTCGCGATCGAGGGCGGCGCAGCCGATGGCGTCACCGACATCGCGGGGCTGAAGAGCCTCGTGCTCGGTGCCATGGCCGGATCCACCAGCGCCACCACGATCGACGAGGCCATCGACCCCGACGTCGAGCCGCTGCTCTACAACTCCAACGAAGACGCGGTCGCTGCGCTCCAGGCGAATCAGATCGACGCGATCGTGCTCGACCTGCCGACCGCGTACTACGCGACCGGCGTCTACATCGAGGACTCCTTCATCGTCGGCGAGTTGCCGGTGGCGGGTGTTCCCGACGAGTGGGGCCTGCTGCTCGCGAAGGACTCCCCGCTCACCGCCGACGTCACCGCCGCGGTCGACGCGCTGCGCGAGAACGGCACCCTGGCCGAGATCACCGACGAGTGGCTCGGCTCCGGGCAGGGTGTGACACTCCTGAAGTGACGCCGCGCTAGCGTCGTTCCGTGACCTCCCACCTGCCGAGCGCGCTCGAACTCGACCGCCGGGCCTATCGGCACCGCCGCGAACAGCGCTCGGTGCTGCTCGCGGTCGTCTCGACGCTCGCCTTCGCGGCGATCGTCTGGCTGACGGTTTTCACCACTCCCACCTGGGCCGTGGTCCAGGAGTCGTTCTTCAACCCCGAGGTGGCGCTCGAGGCACTGCCCCGCGTCTGGAACGGCTTCCTCCTCAACCTGCAGGTGCTGGGGCTGTCCGTCGTCACGGTCGGTGTCTTCGCGCTGTTGATCGCGGTGCTGCGCACCCTGCGGGGGCCGGTGTTCTTCCCCGTGCGCGTGCTCGCGGCGGCCTACACCGACGTGTTCCGTGGCCTGCCGTTCATCATCGTGCTGTTCCTGTTCGGCTTCGGGCTGCCGACCATCGCCGACACGCGCATCCCGCCGATCGTCCTCGGCACGCTCTGCGTCACGCTCACCTACTCCGCCTACGTCGCCGAGGTGATCCGCGCCGGGATCGAGGCGGTGCATCCTTCGCAGCGTCTCGCGGCACGCTCACTCGGACTCGGCTACGTGCAGACGCTGCGTCGAGTCGTCCTTCCGCAGGCGCTGCGCAAGATCACGCCGCCGCTGATGAACGACTTCGTCGCGATGCAGAAGGACGTCGGCCTGATCTCGATCCTCGGCGCCGTCGATGCCGTGCGCGCCGCGCAGATCGTCACATCGCAGACCTACAACTTCACGCCGTACATCGTCGCCGGAGTGCTGTTCATCCTGCTCGCGATCCCCTCGATCCGACTCACCGACTGGTACACCGCGAAGCTTCGCGCACGCGAGCAGACGGGGTCGGTCCTATGAGCGTCCTGCTGCGCGCCGAGGGCCTGTGGAAGTCGTTCTCCGACCGTGAGGTCCTGCGCGGCATCGATCTCACGCTCGCGAAGCACGAGGTGATCGCGCTCATCGGCGCGAGCGGATCGGGCAAGTCCACGCTGCTGCGCTGCCTCAATCTGCTCGAGCCGATCGACGACGGACGCATCATGCTCGGCGAAGAGGACATCTCCGATCCCCGCGTCGACGCGAACGCCGTCCGCGCGCGCTTCGGCGCCGTGTTCCAGAGCTACAACCTCTTCCCCCACCTGTCGGTGCTCGACAACGTCACGCTCGCCTCGCGCGTCGTGCGCCGGGTTCCGAAACGGCAGGCCGAGGAGCGCGCGCTCGCTCTGCTGGAGCGGATCGGCCTGGCCGATAAGGCGTCCGAGCATCCCGATCGCCTCTCGGGCGGGCAGCAGCAGCGTGCCGCGATCGTCCGCGCGATCGCGACCGAACCCGAGGTGCTGTTCCTCGACGAGATCACATCGGCGCTCGATCCTGAGCTCGTGGGCGAGGTGCTCGAGCTGGTGCGCAGTCTCGCCGAGGACGGCGCGACGATCCTGATGGCCACGCACGAGATGGCGTTCGCCCGGGATGTCGCGCACCGGGTCGTGTTCCTCGATGAGGGCCGCATCGCCGAGGAGGGCCCACCCGCGGAGGTCTTCGGCGCACCGCGGGAGGAGCGCACGCGAGCGTTCCTGACGCGCTTTCTGAACTGAGCGTGTCAACCAGTTGACTCTCGGCGAGTCAACTGGTTGACTTGAGGCGTGTCCGAACGCATCAGCTTCACGCTCCACGAGCTCATCGCCGAATTGGACGCGTACGCCGACGACGTGCTGCGTCAGCACTACGGCGTGAGCTTCAATCACTTCCAATTCCTCGCGATCCTGTCGGAGGTGGAGCCCGCCGACATGACGACACTCGCCCGTTGCCTGGGCGTGACGAAGGCCGCAGTCAGCAAGCGCGTGCCCGCGCTCGTCGATGGCGGCTGGATCACCGCACGGTCCGAGCAGGGCGCCGGGCGCAGCATCCTGCTCACGCTCACGCCGAAGGGCGCCGACCTGGTCCGCACGGCGGGCACGGCCCTCGAAACGGAGTTCACCGCGATGCTCGCAGACCCCGCCCTCGACGCGGATCCGATCGACGTGCCTCGACTGAACCGCCAGCTCGCGGCGCTGACCGGCCTCGTGATGGAGAAGTCGGCGGCCCGGATCGCCCGAACGAAGGAGACCGCACCATGACCTCGCCCCGCATCCTCGTCGTGATCGGCACGCCGCTCGCCGGCAGCCTGAACCACGCGCTCGCCCACTCGTACGCCGAGGCCGCGCGCGCCGGCGGCGCCGAGGTGCGTGTCGTCGACCTCGCCGCTGACGACGTGCCCCGGCATCCGTCCCTTCGCGACGAACTGCGGATGCCGCGCAGCGATGCCGACCTGCCGCTCGCCGATGATGTCGCCTCGTACATCGACGACGTGGACTGGGCCGACCACCTCGCGTTCTTCTTCCCGCAGTGGTGGGGGTCCTACCCCGCCGTCCTCAAGGCCTGGATCGACCGCGTCTTCGTGTCGGGCTTCGCGTTCCGCTACCGCGAGCGCGGGCGGCTGTGGGACAAGCTGCTCACGGGTCGCACCGCGCGCATCGTGATGACGATGGACTCCCCCGGCATCTGGAACGCGTGGATGTACCGCGACTCCCCGATCCGGTCGCTGCGGTCCGCGACGCTGCAGTACTGCGGCATCCGCGTGCGCGGGGTCACACGTCTTGCCGAGGTGCGGCATCGTACGGATGCCGATCGCGCGCGCTGGATCGGCGGCATGGCCTCGCTCGGGGCGACGGATGCCGATGCCACGCGTGCGCGGGAGCGCGCCGAGCTCGTCGGCGCCTGAGGGCCGGAGGTCAGCCGAGCGAGCGCTCGGCCGCCTCGACCACGTTCGTCATGAGCAGCGCCACGGTCATCGGGCCCACTCCGCCGGGATTGGGCGAGAGCCATCCGGCGACCTCGGCCACATCGGGCGCGACGTCGCCGTAGATCGCCGATTTGCCGGTCTCGGGGTCGGTCTCGCGCGTGACACCCACGTCGAGCACGGCCGCGCCCGGCTTGACGTCCTCGGCCCGCACGATGTGCTTGACGCCCGCGGCGGCGACGATCACGTCCGCCTGGCGCAGGTGCTTCGCGAGGTCGGCGGTGCCGGTGTGGGTGAGGGTCACCGTCGCGTTGTACTCGCGGCGGGTGAGCAGCAGCCCGATCGATCGGCCGATCGTGACACCGCGACCGACCACGACCACGTCCTTGCCGTTGAGGTCGTAGCCGTTGCGCAGCAGCAGCTCGATCACGCCGCGGGGCGTGCACGGCAGGGGCGAGGTGATCGGGCTGTTGACGTTGAGAACAAGGCGCCCGAGGTTTGTCGGGTGCAGGCCGTCGGCATCCTTCGCGGGATCGATGCGCTCGAGGATCGCGTCGGTGTCGATGTGTCTGGGCAGCGGCAGCTGCACGATGTAGCCGTGGCAGTCCGGGTCGGCGTTGAGCTCGTCGATCAGCGCCTCGACGTCGGCCTGGGTGGCCTCGGCGGGCAGCTCCCGCTGAATCGAGTTCATGCCGATCTCTTCGGATTGCCGGTGCTTCATGCCGACGTACAGCTGCGACGCGGGGTCGGCGCCGACGAGCACGGTCGCAATGCCGGGTGTGACGCCCCGGGCTTTGAGGGCTGCGACACGTCCGCGCAGCTCTTCCTTGATGCCGGCCGCGGCCGCACGGCCGTCGAGCGTGATCGCCGTCATGTTCTGGTTGCCTTTCGTCCCAGCGAGAATCGCTCGGGCGCGTGAGACTCCGCAGGAGTCTCACGCGCGTCGGCGATTCTCGACGAAGTGGTTGTTACTGCTGCAGACCGGGGTACAGCGGGAAGGCGGCGGTGAGGGCAGCCACGCGGGTGCGCAGCGCCTCGACGTCGGCGCCGGGAAGCAGCGCCAGCGCGATCACGTCGGCGACCTCGGTGAACTCCGCATCGCCGAAGCCGCGGGTCGCCAGTGCCGGGGTGCCGATGCGCAGGCCCGAAGTGACCATCGGAGGGCGCGGGTCGTTCGGCACCGCGTTGCGGTTCACGGTGATGTGGATCTCGTGCAGCAGGTCTTCGGCCTGCTTGCCGTCGATCTGGGCGTCGCGGAGATCGACCAGCACGAGGTGCACGTCGGTGCCGCCCGAGCGCACGGAGATCCCGGCATCCTTCACGTCCTGCTCCGACAGGCGGTCCGCGATGATCGAGGCACCGCGGAGCACGCGCTCCTGGCGCTCGGCGAACTCGGGGGTCGCGGCGAGCTTGAACGCGGTCGCCTTGGCGGCGATCACGTGCATGAGCGGTCCGCCCTGCTGACCCGGGAACACGGCCGAGTTGATCTTCTTGGCGATGTCGGCGTCGTTCGTGAGGATGAAGCCCGAGCGGGGTCCGCCGATCGTCTTGTGCACCGTGGACGACACGACATGGGCGTGGGGCACCGGATTGGGGTGCAGCCCTGCCGCGACGAGGCCGGCGAAGTGCGCCATGTCGACCCAGAGCAGCGCGCCGACCTCGTCGGCGATGGCGCGGAAGGCGGCGAAGTCGAGCTGGCGGGGGTAGGCGGACCACCCGGCGATGATGACCTTGGGCTTGTGCTCCACGGCGAGGCGGCGCACCTCGTCCATGTCGATGATGCTCGTCTCGGGGTTCACGCCGTACGCGACGATGTTGTAGAGGCGACCGGAGAAGTTGATCTTCATGCCGTGCGTGAGGTGGCCGCCCTGGTCGAGCGAGAGGCCGAGCAGCGTGTCGCCGGGGCGCGCGATCGCGTGCAGCACGGCGGCGTTCGCCGAGGCGCCCGAGTGCGGCTGAACGTTCGCGAACTCGGAGCCGAACAGCGCTTTCGCGCGCTGGATCGCGAGCTCTTCGGCGACGTCGACCTCTTCGCAGCCGCCGTAGTAGCGGCGCCCCGGGTAGCCCTCGGCGTACTTGTTGGTGAGCACCGAGCCCTGCGACTGCAGGATCGAGACGGGAACGAAGTTCTCGGATGCGATCATCTCGAGATAGCCGCGCTGACGCTCGAGCTCGCGCTCGAGCACCTGGGCGATCTCGGGGTCGACCTCGGAGAGAGGGGCGTTGAAGTACTGATCGGTCATGACGATCTCCTTGACTGCGGCTTTCGGGGTGCGCGGCACGGGGTACCGGGAATCACATCGGCCCAGGCGTGCGGTCGAATGCCGTAGTCCGTCGCTCCCCGGTGGTAGTCCACCTCAACGCCAGTCGCGACATCCCGAGCATAACGGATTCCGCGGTCCGAGCGGTGCTCGTGACCGTCCTGCTAGGCTGAGCCCGACCTTTTGTTAGGACTCTTTACATGATTCGTCGTCGAGGACGGGCTGTCGTGACCGCTGCTGTCGTCGCCGCGCTGCTGGCCGCATGCGTACCGGTCGCAGAGAATGGAGACACCGTGTCGCTCCCCGCCGTCGTCCCCCTCCCCTCCTCACTCGAGGCCGGCTCCGGCGAGCCGTTCCGCCTGACCGACGAGATCGCGCTGCGCGGAGAAGCGGATGCCGCGGCAACGCTGACCGCACTGCTCACGGCCCGCACGGGGCTGGCGCTCTCTTCGGCAGCGTCAGGGACCGGCGGCGTGGAGCTGCGCATCGAGCGCCGCGGACCCGCCGAGTCGTACCGGATCACCGTGGATGGGGCCGCCGTCGTCACCGGTGCGGATGCGGCCGGCCTGTTCTACGGTGTGCAGACGCTGGCGCAGCTGGTGACGCGCGACGCCGACGGCTGGGCGATCCCCGCGGTCCGGATCGACGATGCGCCGCGCTTCGCCTACCGGGGCGTCATGCTCGACGTCGCCCGCCACTTCCACCCGGTCGAGACCGTCAAGGCCTACATCGACCGTGCCGCGACGCTCAAGTTCAACGCGCTGCACCTGCATCTGAGCGACGATCAGGGCTGGCGCGTGCACCTCGACTCCCGCCCACGCCTCACCGAGCTCGCGAGCGGCACGTCGGTGGGCGGCGACCCGGGCGGCTTCTACACGAAGGACGACTACCGCGACATCGTCGAATACGCGGCGTCGCGGCACATGGTCGTCGTGCCCGAGGTCGACCTTCCCGGCCACACGCACGCGGTCGGCCTCGCATATCCGGAACTGGCCGAGGCGCCGGTGCTCAGCGACGACATCCGCGAGACCGGGGGCGAACTGCCGATCGCGGGTGCGCCCTACGAGGGAATCGCCGTCGGCTTCTCGTCGCTGCGGATCCACGACGAGGCGACGTACGACTTCGTCGCGGACGTGTTCGGCGAGCTCGCCGGCATGACCCCCGGTCCCTATCTCCATCTCGGCGGCGACGAGGCCCTGGGCACGTCGGCCGAGGACTTCGCGTTGTTCGTCGAGCGGGCGAGCGACATCATCGCCGACCTCGGCAAGACCCCGGTCGCCTGGCACGAGGCGGGCTCCGCGAAGGGCGTCGCCGACACGACGGTGGGGCAGTACTGGGGGTACGTGACTCCGACGGACGGCATGGACGACAAGGCGCGGGCGTTCGTCTCGAACGGCTCTCAGCTGATCCTCTCGCCCGCCGATGCGATCTATCTCGACATGAAGTACCCGAGTGGGCCCGCCCTCGGCCTCTCGTGGGCGAACGGCCCGACGAGCGTCGAGGACGCGTACTCGTGGGAACCGTCCGACGTCATCGCCGGTATCGACGACTCCGACATCCTCGGCGTCGAGGCGCCGATGTGGACCGAGACGATCCGGACGCTCGACGACATCGATCTGATGGCCTTCCCCCGGATCGCCGCTGCCGCGGAGGCTGCCTGGTCGCCCGCGACCGGAGCGAGCGAGTTGCGCACATGGGAGTCGTTCCGGGCACGGGTCGGCACGCTCGGACCGCTCTGGACGAGCCTCGGCATCGGCTTCCACCCGTCCGACGAGATCTCCTGGGCCACCGAATGAGGGGCGCCCCCGAAGTGAGCACAGTCACCGAATGAGCACAGTCACCGAATGAGCAGAGTCACCGCATGAGCACACTCGTCCACTCCGTCCGTCTGCTCGGAGCCGCGTCCATCGACCCTGCCGCGCGCGACTCGTGGGCGCTGTTCGACGAAGGACGGGTCGCGGCCATCGGCACCGGCGGCGACCTCCCACCCGCCGACGAGACGATCGACGGCGCGGGCGGATGCCTCGTCCCCGGGTTCATCGACATCCACGGCCACGGTGCGGCGGGCGCGAGCTTCGACGACGGACCGGATGCCGTGCGCCTGGGCCGGGCGCTGCACCGTGCGCACGGCACGACGCGCGCCGTACTCTCGCTCGTCACCGCCTCGGTCGACGACCTCGCCGTGCGCGCCGCCATGGTCGCCGACCTGTGCGAGTCCGACGACACGATCCTCGGGTCGCACCTGGAGGGCCCCTTCCTCGACGCCGGTCACAAGGGCGCGCACACCGAGAGCCTGCTGCGCGCGCCGGATGCGGCATCCGTGGATCGCCTTCTCGAAGCCGGCCGCGGCACGATCCGTCAGGTCACGCTGGCCCCCGAGCTGCCGGGCGCGGACGCCGCGATCCGACGCTTCGTGGGCGCGGGCGTCGCGGTCGCCGTCGGGCACACCGATGCCGATGCCGCGACCGCACACCGTGCGTTCGACGCGGGTGCCACGCTGCTCACGCACGCGTTCAACGCGATGCCGGGCATCCACCACCGAGCGCCGGGGCCGGTGATCGCGGCGCTTCGCGACGACCGGGTGATCCTCGAGATCATCGCGGACGGCGTGCACGTCGACCTCGACGTCATCGCCACGGTCTTCGCCGTCGCCGGTGGCCGCGTGGCGCTCATCACCGACGCGATGGCCGCCGCCGGTGCGAGCGACGGACACTACTCCCTCGGCGGACTCGCGGTGCAGGTCGTCGACGGTGTCGCGCGCCTGGAGGACGGCGGCGCGATCGCGGGCTCGACACTGACCCAGGACGAGGCGCTGCGCCGAGTCGTCGCCGCGGGGATCGCGCTGCCGGTCGCCGTCACGGCGCTCACGTCGACTCCGGCACGTGCGATCGGCCGCCCCGACCTCGGAACGCTCGGCCTCGGCTCGATCGCCGACGCGGTGCTGCTGGACACGGAGCTCCGCGTCCAGCGGGTGTGGGTCGCGGGCCGGAGCGCCTGAGTCTGCTCGAGGACGCCCTGGCGCGGAGGCCCCTCCCCCGAGTCGCCTCCGCGCCGACGGCGCCGCGTTCGCCCGCGGGCGTACCCGGGTCCCCAATTCGCGACGACCGTCACTGAGCAAGACGTCCGCGTCGCCGTTTCATGACGCGGAGTCTCGAATCCGTCGCCCCGCCCCGCCCCGCCCCGCCCCGTCCCGCCCCGTCCCGCCCCACCCCGCCGCGACGCTCGCCCGCGCGCGGCCGGGCATTCCACGGGGCCTCTCCTGCCGGACCGTGCGCCCCTCGGCTCTCGGGGCCGCGCCGTAGAATGGAGAGATGTCCGACACGCCCCACGCCACCCCCGCATCCATGCCCCCAGGCAAGGCTGCGGCGCAGAACGCCGCGCCGGCACCGGGAATGCGCGCACCGCTTTCGGCGATCGACATCCTGGCGTTCCTCTGCGAGATCCTCGCCTTCGGAACGCTTGCGCTGTGGGGCTTCACGATGTGGCCGTTCCCGTGGAACATCGTCGCCGGAATCGGCGCTCCCGCCGTGGCGATCCTCACCTGGGCGCTGTTCGTCTCGCCGCGTGCGGTCTTCGCCGTCCACCCGTTCGTGCGGGCATTCGTCGAGCTCCTCGTCTACGCCTCGGCGACGATCGCCTGGTGGAGCATGGGCAACGCCTGGATCGGCCTCGCCTTCGGCGTCGTCGCCGTGACGGTCGGCGTGATCGCCGGCCGCCGGCACCTCTCGTGAGCGCCGCGCCCGACGCCCACGGCGAGTCCGAGGTTCTCGGCCGGCTGCGCGCGGCGCTGGGCGATCGCGTCGACACGACGGCACAATCGCGAGCAGCCGCGCGCGCCGACAAGTCGGGCCATGCAGCATCCGGGATGCCGCTCGCCGTGGTCCACGCGCGCTCGGTCGACGACGTGCAGCAGACACTGCGCATCGCCACCGCGACCGGCACACCGGTGGTGACCCGGGGCGCGGCCACCGGGCTCGCCGGCGGCGCGAACGCCGGCAGCGGCGAGATCGCGCTCTCGGTGCGCGCCATGGACCGCATCGTCGAAGTGCGTCCGGACGATCTCCTGGCCGTCGTCGAGCCGGGGATCCTCAACGCCGACCTCAACAGCGCCCTCGCGCAGCACGGCCTGTGGTGGGCGCCCGACCCCGCCAGCCGGGCGATCTCGACCGTGGGCGGCAACATCGCGACCGGAGCGGGTGGCCTGCTGTGCGCCAAGTACGGGGTCGTTCGCGACGCCGTGCTGGGCGTGGACATCGTGCTGGCCGACGGACGGATGCTGCGCCTCGGCCACCGCACCGTCAAGGGCGTCACGGGGCTGGATCTCACCTCCCTCGTGATCGGGTCCGAGGGCACGCTCGGCGTCATCGTCGGCGCCACGCTCAAGCTCCGGCGGCTGGTGCCCGGAGACGTCTGCACGATCGCCGCGACCTTCCGCGACGTGCGCACCGCGGCAGAGGCATCCGCCGCGGTCACCGCGTCGGGTGCGCAGCCGGCCATCATGGAGCTGATGGATGCGGCATCCCTCACCGCCGTGCACGCACTGCTCGGCCTCGACGCCCCCACGCCGGGGGCCGCGCAGCTCACGATCCAGACCGACGGGCCGGCCGCGGCGGCCGAGGCCGAAGCGATCGCGGCGGTGCTGCGCACCGCGGGCGGCAGCGTCGTGGTCTCGCAGGACCGCGAGGAGGGCGAGCGTCTGCTCGCGATCCGGCGGTCGATGCATCCGGCCATGGAGACGCTGGGAACGACGCTCATCGAAGACATCTCGGTGCCGCGCAGCGCGCTTCCTGCGATGTTCGACGAGATCGCCCGCGTCGAACGCGAGCACGGGGTCGTGATTCCGACGGTGGCGCATGCCGGAGACGGGAACCTGCACCCGAACTTCGTCTTCGACGCGCAGCCCGACGCGGCAGGGATCGTCGAGGCGCCCCCGCACATCTGGGCTGCCGCCGACGATCTGTTCCGCGCCGCGCTGCGCCTGGGGGGCACCCTGACAGGTGAGCACGGTGTGGGCGTGCTCAAGCGACGCTGGCTCGTGGATGAGCTGGGCGAGGATCAGTGGGAGCTGCAGCGACAGATCACCCGGGTGTTCGACCCGCAGGGGATCCTGAACCCCGGCAAGGTGTTCGCGCGGGGATGATGCGGCGGAGACGGCGGAATCCGCCCGTCCCCCGCCGCCCGGCGCGGTCTCAGATGCCCTGCCAGTCGGGCTTGTTCGAGAACGCGTAGCGGTAGTAGTCGGCGCGCGTGAGCTTCGCCGCGGCCGCCTCGTCGACGACGACCGTCGCGTGGGGATGCAGCTGGATCGCCGATCCGGGGAGAGACGCGGTCACAGGCCCCTCGACGGCGCCGGCGACCGCGTCGGCCTTGCCCGCGCCGAAGGCGAGAAGCACCAGGTGTCGTGCGCGCAGGATCGTGCCCAGCCCCTGGGTGACGCAGTGCATCGGGACGTCGTCGACCGAGTCGAAGAAGCGCGCGTTGTCGTGGCGCGTCTGCTCGGTGAGCGTCTTGACGCGCGTCTGCGACGCGAACGACGAGCCCGGCTCGTTGAAGCCGATGTGACCGTCGGTGCCGATGCCGAGGATCTGCAGGTCGATGCCGCCCGCCTCGAGGATGGCGGCCTCGTACTCGTCGCCGTGGTGCTCGATGCCCTCGGGCGATCCGTCGGGGGTGCGGATGCGGGCCGGGTCGAGCCCGAGGGGCTCGACGACCTCGCGCGTGATGACCGAGCGGTAGCTCTCGGGGTGCGCCCGGTCGATCCCCACGTACTCATCGAGGGCGAACCCGCGCACGTGTGACAGGTCGACGCCAGCGACGCGCGGTCGCAGCGCTTCGTACACGGGCAGCGGCGTCGAACCGGTCGCGAGTCCCAGGACGGTCTCGGGGTTCGTGCGGATGAGGCGCACGATCTCATCGGCGACGAGCGCGCCCGCCTCCGCCGCGTCTCGAACGATGACGATCTCAGCCATGTGCCAGTGCCTCCTCGGCGTCGTGTTCGGCAGTGCCGGCGGCGCCCACGAGGGCGGCGCCGAGAGCCGCCGCCGGCGAGCCGGCCGGGAGCAGCTCCACTCGCTCGCGCAGGCGCAGCGAGCGCATGAAAGGGGATGCCTCCGCACTGGCTGAGAGCTCGGCTGCGACATCCGTCATCAGCCGCTCGCCCAACGCGGTCACACCTCCTCCGAGAACAACGATATCGACGTCGGCGGTGAGCACGAGCACCCGGATCGCGGAGGCCACCCCTCGGGCGAGCCCCGCGCGCAGCTCGAGCGCCGCCGGATCTCCCGCGTCGGCGGCGTCGAAGATGTCGCGCACGGGCAGAGCGCCGCGACGCGCCCAGCGCTCGGCCACCGCACCGCCGCCCGCGAACGCCTCGATGCAGCCGCGCTGACCGCAGCGGCACAGCGGCCCGCCCGGGTCGACCGAGATGTGGCCGACCTCTCCCGCGGTGCCGCGCGCGCCGCGCCACAGCACCCCGTTCGACACGATCCCCGCCGCGATGCCGGTGCCGACGTTGAGGTACGCCATCGACCCCGGTCTGGGACGCCCGCCGTCGGCGCCGTGCATCGCGTACGCGCCGAGGGCTGCGGCTTTGACATCGTTCTCGACCTGCACGGGGACCCCGAACGCGGGCGAGACCGCCGCGGCGAGATCGAGCTCGTCGACCCCCAGGTTGACCGCGTGCACGACGCGGCCGCTCCCCGGCTCGATCTGACCCGGGATGCCGATCCCGACCGACCGCACCGCGTCGAGGTCGATGCCGCGCTGGGTGCCGAGGGCACGGACCGCGTCGATCACGGTCTGGGTCACGGCATCCGGTCCCCACCCCGTCGGCACGCGGAGGCGTCCCACGATCGTGCCCGCGTCGTCCACGGCCACCGCGTCGGTCTTGGTTCCGCCGACGTCCAGTCCGACCTTCATCGGCCGCGCTCCCGTGTGGAGGCGGCGCTCTGATCCTCGCGCATCAGCCCTTGACCGCCCCGGCGACCAGACCGCTGGTCATGCGGCCCTGGACGATGACGAAGAACACGATCACCGGGATGGCGACGATCGTCGACGCGGCCATGACCTCGCCCCAGTCGATCGCGCGCGATGCGCTCTGCTGCACGAAGCCGCGCAGCCACAGCGGCAGCGTCTCGCTCTCGGCGTTCATGATGACCAGCGCGACGGTGAACTCGTTCCAGCACTGCAGGAACGCGAACACGCCCGACGCCACCAGCCCCGGGGCCAGCAGGGGCAGCGTGATGCGCATGAACGCCTGGGTGCGGCTCAGCCCGTCGACCATCGCGGCCTCTTCGAGCTCTGCCGGCACGCCCGCGACGAAGCCGCGCAGCATCCACACAGTGAACGGGACGACCGCTGCGATGTAGAGCAGGCTGAGGCCCAGCACGTTGGAGAGCAGCCCGAGCTCGCTCATCATCTTGTACTGCGCGATGAAGAGCCCCTCGGCGGGCAGCATCTGGATGATGAGGATCGCCAGCACGAAGGTGGTGCGGCCCCGGAAACGGAAGCGGCTGATCGCGACCGACGCGAGGAACGCGAACAGCAGGCAGCAGAAGACCGCGATGAGGGTCACCGACACGCTGATGCCGAGGGCTCCGAAGAAGCTCCCGTCGATCACCGCGGTGAAGTTGGCGAACGATCCGCCGAACGGCAGGAACGTGGGAGTGAAGGACTCGAGGGTCGCCGACGACAGCATCGACGAGTTGATCATCCAGTACACCGGGAAGACCCAGATCAGGGCGATGACGATCGCGAGGACGCCCCAGCCCCAGGTGGCGGCGGAGCGGCGGCGCGAGCGGCGCGCGGGCGCGACCGCGGCCGGGCGATCGGCGCGCGGCGCCGGAGCGGACACGACCTGCGCGGGTGCGGGAGTGGGTGTGGACACAGACATCAGACCTGGTCCTCCTTCAGGAGACTGCGGATGTAGAACCAGCTGAGGACGATGGTCAGCGCCAGCACGAAGAGCGCCATCGCGGCTCCCTGGCCGTAGTTGAGACCTGCGACGCCCATCTTGTAGATGTACGTGCCGAGCAGGTCGTAGTCGCTCGAGTTCGAGCCGGCATCCTGCAGCATCGTGATCTGCGTGAAGACGCGCAGATCCCAGATGAGGTTCAGCAGCAGCACGATCATGATCACCGGACGGATGACCGGCAGCACGATGAAGCGCAGTCGCTGCCAGCCGGTGGCGCCGTCGAGCTGGCTGGCCTCGATGATCTCGCCCGACACCTGGGTGAGGCCGGCGTAGGAGGAGAAGGCGACGAAGGGAACCGACATCCAGACCACGATGATCGATGCGACGAGGAAGAAGACGAACGGCTCGCCGCCGATCCAGTTGAACTGGTTCATCTCGACGCCGGGGATGAGATCGAGCAGATAGTTGACGACGCCGCGGCGGCGGTCGAAGAGCCAGATCCAGACGGTCATGGCCGCAACGACCGGCATCGCCCATGCGAGCAGGAGCGAGAGCTGGAGGATGATGCGCACCGTGGCGGCGACGCGGGTCATGAGCAGTGCGAGCGCCATGCCGATCACGACGGTGATGAAGGCGGTGACGAGGCAGAAGACGATCGAGCGCAGCGCCACCGCCCAGAAGGTGGGGCTCGTCGCGATCGCGATGTAGTTGTCGAGCCCGACGAATTCCGGCGCCTTGCCGCCGAGCTGCTGGAGGGCGCCGTACTTCTGGAAGGACGTGATGACCTGCCAGATCACGGGGTAGCCCATGCCGAACAGCAGGATCACGATCGCCGGGATCAGGAGCAGATGGGCGATGGGCGGGCGGCGGCGCGAGCCGACGGATTCGTCGGGGCGTGCGTCGCGTTGCAGGGTGGTGGGGGCAGCAGTGGCCATGCCCGCCTCCTTCAGGGGTCTCTCAGGGGTCCGGGGTCGCGAGCGGACAGCTCGCGACCCCGGCTTTCACGGAATCTCAGCCGTTGATGATGGCGTCGATCTTCTCGTCGTACTCGCCGGCGAGGGCTTCGATGTCACCACCGGCCGCGACCTTTCCGAAGAACTCCTCGAGGATCTTCTGACCCTCGACGGCAGCCCAGCCCGGCGCGGCCGGGGTGAGCTTGGAGTTCAGCGCCGACTCGATGAGCGCCGCAGCGAAGATGTCGTCGCCGAGCGAGTCCACGAACTGCGTGTTCGCAGGTCCCAGGCCGTTCTCGCCGAGCATCTGCTGGTACTCGTCCGAGTAGATGATGCGCAGCAGCTCCTTGGCTCCCGCCTGGTTCTCGCTCTTGGCCGAGATGCCGATGTTCGAGCCGCCCGCGAATACGGGTGCGGCTTCGCCCTCGGTGAGGCCGGGCAGCGGGAAGACGCCGAACGTGTCGTCGTTCCACTCGCGAACCTCGGAGACGGTGCCGTCGTCGGCCGTCTTCTCCTCGACGAAGTCGCCGATCGACCAGTGCGCCCAGCCGGGAGCGATGATCGTGGCCGCCGTGGGGGCCGCGCCGCTCTTGTCGTTGTTGATGTTGACCCAGGGCGTGCTGTCGTCCTCGGTCGCAGGCGCGTTCGACGCGTCCGCGAACAGGGCCTGGAACTGCTCGAGGCCCGCGATCGTCTTCTCGTCGCTCAGCGTCGACGTCCAGGTGTCGCCGTCCTTCGCCGCGAGCTCGCCGCCGTTGGCGAAGATCCACGAGATGCCGTTGCGCCAGTCCTCGCCGCCGATGTAGAACCCGGACTGGTCGTCGGTGCGCAGCGCCGCGACCGACTCGTTGAACTCGTCGAGAGTGGTGGGAACTTCGAGGCCCGCAGCCTCCCAGATGTCCTTGCGGTACGTGATGTAGCGCGAGCCGAAGTAGTACGGCAGCGCGTACTGCGCGCCGTCGACCGTTCCGACGTCGACGAACGACTGGAGCAGGTCTTCGCCGCCCAGGTCCTCGTACACGCCGCTCAGGTCGCTGAACGCGCCCGAGGTCGTGAAGGTCGGCGACCAGGTGTTGCCGATCTCGGTGACGTCGGGGGTGTTCTTGGCGTCGGGCAGCTGGTTGGCGAGCTTGGTCAGCGCGTCACCCCAGGACTGCTCCTCGATGGTGAGGGTGCCGCCGGTGGCGTCCTCGTACTCCGCGACGAGGTACTCGCGCAGCGCGGCCGGCGTGTCGCCGCCCATGAGCCAGAACGTGATGTCCTGCCCCTGGGCGCCTTCGGTGTCGAATCCCGAGGCGTCGGAGTCTCCGGTGGGCGTGCTCGCGCCGGCGCAGCCGGCGAGCACCAGTGCCGAGGCGCCGAGAAGCGCCACGGCTCCAAGCGTCTTCTTCATGGTCTCTTCCTTCGTGTTCTCTTGGTGTCGGGCGGGTCGGGTGACCCATCCGGGGGGGTGATGACGGGTCGGGTGACCCATCCGGGGGATCTTCAGATGTGGGGCGATGCGGATGCCGGAGCGCGAGGCCGGGCGCGAACGGCTACGACACGCCGAGCTGCCCGGACAGGACCATGACGGCGGCGCCTCGCAGGACGATGTCGTCGCCCTGTTGCGTCATGCGCACGCGCACACCCTCGTGCGGCTGGGCCAGCGTGCGGGCGCGGAGAGTTGCCAGGGCCTCCTCGGCGAGAGGCCCGCTGAGAAGCTCGGGCGGCCCCGACAGCACGATCTCCGATACGTCGAGAGCACCGACGACCGGGGCCAGGGCGATGCCCAGTCGCTCGCCCGCGTCGCGCAGGATGCCTTCGCGATCGGCGGGAGCGGACGCCGCGGCCAGGCGCGAGGTGAGGGCGGGCACCGACAGCCATGCCTCCAGGCATCCCACCTTGCCGCAGGCGCACTGCGGCCCGCCGTCGGTGCCGACGGTGACGTGGCCGATCTCGCCGGCGGCGAAGCGACTGCCGCGCATGGGCTGACCGGATGCAAGGAGCCCTGAGCCGACGCCTCGACCGACCTTGACGAGCAGCACATCGTCGGCTGCTCCGCCGAACGTGTACTCGGCGAGCACCGCGGCGTTCGCGTCGTTGGCGACCAGGACCGGCAGCCCCAGGGCCCCGCGCAGCGCGCCTTCGAGATCGAAGCCGGCCCAGCCGAAGTTCGGCGCGGTCAGAATCACGCCGCGGTCATCCACGACACCGGGCGTGCCGACGCCGATCCCGAGGACAGGGGCATGCGAATCGGCCACGAGGGCACGGGCGAGGTCGACCATGGTGCTGACGAGATCTGCGGCGACGGGCAGCGGCACCTCGCGACGGGCGACGATGCTGCCGTCGAGCGTCAAGACGGCGCCGATCAGCGAGTCGTTGCCCGACAGGTCGATTCCGACGATGCGGTGACCGTCGCGATCGAGATCGATCAGCATCGCGGGTTTGCCGGGGCCCGATGCTTCGCGCACCCCCATCTCGGCGACGAAGCCGTCGGCGATGAGCTCGGCGACGAGGTCGGACATCGTCACGCGTGTCAGCCCGGTCTCGCGTGCGAGATCGGCACGACTCATGGCGCCCTGGTGGAACAGCGTCTGAAGCACCAGCGACCGGTTGTGTCCGCGGGCGTGCTCGGGAAGAACCTTGCCGCCCTGGCGGAGCGTGCGTCCGGGAGCGAACGCACGCCCGTGGGCGACAGGCTTGGACGGCGACTCCAGGATCGAAGGGCCGCTCTGCGCATCCGACGTTGACATGTTTGTTAGTAGACCTTACGAACAAACAAACCGCAAGCGTTCCCCTCCATTTGATCGGATGGTTTACAAAACTGTTACGCAACGGCATCCGTCCCGGTGGGGCGAGGCGGACCCCTGATGCACCGGAATTCCGTCCCTTACAGTGGTGCGATGACCACGTCGCGCCTGGCCCGCCCGATCGCCGCTCTGACAATCGCCTGCACCGCTCTGCTCGGGCTGACCGCGTGCAGCGGCATCCCGTTCCTCCCGGGAGGATCGGCGGGCGACGCCACCACCGCGCCGCGGAGCGAGGACGCCTCGGGCGACGACGGCCAGTCCACCGCCGCTGCGTGCCAGCTGGTGCAGGAGACGATCACCGAGGCCACCGACGAGTTCGAGAACGTCTCCAGCGAAGACCCGGGCGCCGTCGTCGACGCGATGAACGCCGCGGCCGACCGCCTCGCGGACATGTCATCGGAGATCACCAACGACGAGGTCGCCGCCGTGCTGCCCTCGCTCCAGGAGATGTTCCAGAATGTCGCCGACGTCATGGGCGCGATCGCCGAAGGCGACGTGTCGAAGCTCGCCGAGATGGAGGAGCTCGGCACGACCTTCCAGGAGACCGGCGAGAAGTTCCAGGAGCTCTGCGCGCCCTGAGCCAGCCCTCCCCGCACGCGTGATCAGCCTGTAACCCGCGCGCTCGCGCGCGTCGATTACCATGAGGGAAGCGTTGCTCACAGTCGGGGGGTGAAGACGTGACGGATCTGGCGACCAAGCCAGGCGCCGATGAGGCGTCGAACGACGGTGTCGTCGACCCAGGGGAATCCGAGACGACCCCCACGGACGGCACACCCACCGGCGGCGGGCCCGATGCACCCGTGTATGCCTGGGCTCCGGTCGAGCCCGAGCCGAAGAAGCGCCGGACGGCGCTGTGGATCGGCGTCGGCGCGGGAGCGGCAGTGGTCGCCCTGGTGGCGTCGTCGCTCGTGCTGATCGCCCCCGGCACCACGGTCGCCGGCGTATCGGTCGGCTGGATGACGCCGGGGGCCGCGGCCGATGCGATCGAGCAGCGGCTCGCAGCGACCACCGTCGTGCTGACGGGAGAAGGCGGCGACGTCGAGGTCACCGGCGCCGACCTGGGCGCTTCGGTCGATGCACGCGCCCTCGCCGATGCGGCATTCGCCGAGCACCCGATGTGGAACCCGACGACGTGGTTCGCCCCCGTGCCGGCGGCACCCGTGTTCGTCGACGCAGAGGCTGCGACGAGCGCCCTTCGCGCCGCCGCGCCGGAGCTCTACACCGACCCCGTCGATGCCGTCCTCGCGTTCGATCCCGCGACCGCGTCGTACGTCGCGACCCCCGCCGTCCTCGGCACCGGCATCGACGTCGATGCCGTCCGCGACACCCTGCAGGCAGCATTCGCCGCCGGCGAGGAGCGCGTCGAGTTCGAGGTCGTCGAGGCCGACATCCAAGCCGATACGCCGACCTACGTGGCGACGGCCACGGCCTCGCGGCTCAACGCGATGCTCGACTCCGCCGGCTTCTACATCGGCGAAGAGCGCACCGTCCCCGTCGATCGGGCCCTCGCCGCCTCGTGGCTCACGGTGGCCCCCGGCGAGCGCGGCACCTTCGAGATCACCGCCGATGCCGGGGCGATCCAGCCCCTCGTCGACGGCCTCGCCGCGTCCGTCAACCGGCCGGTGGAGAACGGCGCCGTCATCACCAACTCTTCCGGCGATGTGCTCCGCGAGGAGGCGGCAGGCGTCTCGGGCCGCGAGCTCGGCGACACCTCGAACGTGGCGTCCGACTTCGCCGAGCAGCTGGCCACCGGCAACGCGACGTTCCAACTGCCCGCGACCGAGGTCGAGCCCGTCATCACGACGCTGGCCCGCACCGTCGAGGTGAACCTCTCCACCCAGACGGCGTCCCTCTTCGAGAACGGGAGCGTCATCGGCTCCTACACGATCTCTTCGGGACTCCCCGGAACGGCGACTCCCACCGGGCGCTTCACCGTGAACGCCTACACCCGCATGCAGGACATGGGTGCGCTGTGCTACAACCCGAACGCAGTGAACAGCTATTGCACAGAAGACGTGCCCTGGATCACGTGGTTCGCGCCCGATATCGCCTTCCACGGCGCGTCGGCCTTCCGTTCCTCGCTCGGTTTTCCGCAGAGCCACGGCTGCGTGAACATGTGGAACGACGATGCCAAATTCGTCTACGAGTGGACGGCCACCGGCACCGAGGTCTGGGTCCACTACTGATCACGAGCGCGATCATCGCCCATCGGCGCCGATCGCCGCGAGCCCATCCCGAAGAGAGCCGTGCCGCCCCTTCGGTCGACCTGTGCGGCCCCCGCGGGAGCACAGCCTCCCGTGCAGCGGCCGGCGTGGGGTTTCTGACCCGCGCACGAAAGAGGGACGGATGCCGCGGCATCCGTCCCTCTTCGTCGTACGTCAGCTGCGCTGAGCGCCCAGCGCGTCGATGATCTCGTTGAAGGTCGCAGAGGGCCGCATCACGGCGGTGACGAGCGCCGGGTCTGGACGGTAGTACCCGCCGACGTCGACGGTTTCGCCCTGCACGGCGCTCAGCTCGGCGACGATCTTCTCCTCGTTCGCCGCGAGCGCCTCGGCGATCGGCGCGAACGCCGCCGCCAGCTCGGGGTCGGTCGTCTGCCCGGCCAGCTCCTGCGCCCAGTACAGCGCGAGATAGAAGTGGCTGCCGCGGTTGTCGATGGTGCCGAGAGCGCGTCCGGGCGACTTGTCGTTCTCGAGGAACGTACCGGTCGCGGCGTCCAGCGTGTCGGCGAGGACCTTGGCCTTGGCGTTGCCGGTGTACTCCGAGAGGTGCTCCAGCGACGCTGCCAGCGCGAAGAACTCGCCGAGCGAGTCCCAGCGCAGGTAGTCCTCTTCGAGCAGCTGCTGCACGTGCTTCGGGGCCGAGCCGCCGGCCCCGGTCTCGAAGAGACCGCCGCCTGCCAGCAGCGGCACGATGGAGAGCATCTTGGCGCTCGTGCCGACCTCGAGGATCGGGAACAGATCGGTGAGGTAGTCGCGCAGCACGTTGCCGGTCACCGAGATGGTGTCCAGACCATGGCGCATGCGGGCCAGCGTGTACCGGGTCGCCTCTTCGGGGGCCAGGATCGAGATCTGGATCCCCTTCGTGTCGAGCAGTGCCAGCGCCTGGTGCACCTTCGCGATCAGCTGCGCATCGTGCGAGCGGTTCACATCGAGCCAGAACACCGCGGGCGAGCCGGTCGCCCGGGCGCGGCCGACGGCGAGACGCACCCAGTCGACGACAGCGATGTGCTTGGTCTGCGTCGCCCGCCAGATGTCTCCGGTGTCGACGGTGTGCTCGATGAGCACCTCGCCCTCGGAGTCGACGATCTGCACCACACCGGGGGCGTCGATCTCGAACGTCTTGTCATGGCTGCCGTACTCCTCGGCGGCCTGCGCCATGAGCCCGACGTTGGGAACGGTGCCGATCGTGGCAGGGTCCAGCGGACCGTTGGCGATGACGTCGTCGATCACGGCCTGGTAGACGCCTGCATAGGACGAGTCCGGGATGACCGCGAGCGTGTCGTCTTCGCCGCCGTCGACGCCCCACAGCTTTCCGCCGTTGCGCACGAGAGCGGGCATCGACGCGTCGACGATGACGTCGGACGGCACGTGGAGGTTCGTGATGCCCTTGTCGGAATTGACGTACGACAGACGCGGCCCGTTGGCGAGGTCGGCCGCGATGGCCGCGGCGATCTCGTCGCCGCCTTCGACCGAACCGAGACCCGCGAGGATCGAGCCGAGTCCGTTGTTCGGGGTGAGTCCGGCCGCCGCGATCCTGTCGCCGTAGCGGGCGAAGACATCGGCGAGGTAGACCTTCACGACGTGGCCGAAGATGATCGGGTCGCTGACCTTCATCATGGTCGCCTTGAGGTGCACCGAGTAGAGCACGTCGTCGGCCTCGGCCGTCGCGAGCGTCTCGGAGAGGAAGGCGTCCAGCGCGGCCGCCGAGAGGAACGTCGCGTCGATGACCTCGCGCGGCAGGACCTTCAGGTTGTCCTTGAGGACCGTGGCGGTGCCGTCCTCGCCGATGTGGCGGATGGTCAGCACGTCGTCATGGGCGGCGACCCACGACTTCTCGTTGCTCTTGAAGTCGTCGTGGCCCATCGTGGCGACACGGGTCTTCGAACCGTCGGCGAACGCCTTGTTGCGGTGCGGGTGCTTGCGCGCGTAGTTCTTCACCGACAGCGGCGCGCGGCGGTCGCTGTTGCCCTCGCGCAGCACGGGATTGACGGCGGACCCCTTGATGCGGTCGTAGCGCGCACGCACATCCTTCTCACCCAGCGACTGCGGGTCGTCGGGGTAGTCGGGGATGTCGTAGCCCTGCGCCTGCAGCTCGGCGATCGCGCCCTTGAGCTGCGGGATCGACGCCGAGATGTTCGGCAGCTTGATGATGTTCGCCTCGGGGAGGGTGGCGAGGCCGCCGAGCTCGGCGAGCGAGTCGCCGACCTGCTGCTCAGGCGTCAGGTTCTGGGGGAACGCCGCCAGGATGCGGCCGGCGAGCGAGATGTCACGCGTCTCGACTTCCACCCCCGCCTGACTGGTGACGGCCTGCACGATCGGCAGAAACGAGGCGGTCGCGAGTGCCGGAGCCTCGTCGGTGTAGGTGTAGATGATGGAGGAGTCGGTCACCTGAAAGTCCTTCGTACGGGTCGTGGCTCAGCCTATCGCACGGGTCAAAGTATCTCGATGTCGAGATATCCGCATCGATGAGCACGGTGGAGATCCGTGACATCGACGATGCCGGATCCTCGCCATCCGGGTTAGCCTGTGCGTATGGGTGACCTGCGACTCGTCGAACTGTCCGCGTCCACGATCGTGGCGGTCAACAACCTCTCACTCAAGCCGGGCCAGGAGCAGTTCCTCGCTCCCGTCAGCTACGGCATCGCCGCGACGGTGGTGAATCCTCAGACCACGTGGCAGCGGGTCGTGCTAGACGGCGACGAGGTCGTGGCGTTCGTCAGCGCGAACTTCGACCCCGAGGAGTCCGAGGAGCACTTCCGCTCCGTCCTCTGGCGCATCAACGTCGACGCCGACGACCAGGGTCGTGGCGTCGGCCGGTTCGCCGTCGCCGGGCTCATCGAAGAGGCCCGCGCGCGCGGGATGGACCACGTCGACGTCATCTACGAGGCGGGCTCGGACGGGCCCGAGGCCTTCTTCCAGCGCGTGGGCTTCACTCCGGTCGGCGAGACCGAGTACGGTGAAGTCATCGCGGAGATCCGTCTCTGACACGAGGCGCGTATGCAACCCGAATCGCCTCCGCGATTCGCCCTACCATGGTCCCCGAAACCGGCGGCGGGGCCTCGAATACCCCTCCCCCATCGAGGCTCCGTCGCCTTCACGATCCACTCGCTCGAGACGCTAGGTTTGAGCGCGTGCCGAGATTCGACCTCCCTCTCACCGAGCTGCAGCAGTTCTCCCCCGACATCCGCGAACCCGCAGATTTCGACGCATTCTGGGGCGCCACCATCGCCGAGGCGAGGGGGTGGGATGCCGCACCCCGCATCGTGCGCGTCGACACGCCGTTCACTCTGGTCGACGTCTTCGACGTGACCTTCCCCGGGTTCGCCGGAGATCCCGTGAAGGCATGGCTCACGGTCCCCGCCGGCGCGACCGGCTCCCTGCCGGCGATCGTCGAGTACCAGGGCTACGGCGGCGGCCGAGGGCTCCCGGGCGATCGCCTCGGCTGGGCCGCGGCCGGCTACGCCCATCTGTCCATGGACACGCGCGGCCAGGGCTCGATGTGGGGCTCCGGCGGCGAGACCCCTGATCCGCACGGCGCGGGCCCTGCGGCCTCGGGCTTCCTGACACGCGGCATCGACGATCCCGCAGGCTACTACTACCGGCGCGTCTTCACCGACGCGGTCCGTGCCGTCGACGCCGCGCGCAGCCTCCCCCAGATCGATGCCGACCGCGTCTCGGTGACGGGCACGAGCCAGGGCGGCGGCATCGCCATCGCGGCCGCGGCGCTCAGCGCCGGGCTCGTCGCGGTGATGCCCGACGTGCCGTTCCTCTGCCATTTCGAGCGTGCGGTCGGCTTCACCGATGCCGACCCGTACCAGGAGGTCGTCCGCTACCTGTCGGTGCACCGCGGAGCGGACGAGCGGGTGTTCGAGACGCTGTCGTACTTCGACGGCGCCAACATGGCCAAGCGGGCCGATGCCGCGGCACTGTACTCCGTCGCGCTCATGGATACGGTCTGCCCGCCGTCGACGGTCTTCGCCGCGTACAACCGCCATCCCGCGGCGAAGCAGATCGAGGTGTACACCCACAACGGCCACGAGGGCGGCCAGGCATACCAGTGGGACGCACAGGCGCGATTCCTCGCGCCACTGGTCTAGGCGCACGCCCCGCGAGAACAAGTGGCACGCCGACCGCGTGAACTGCGGATGCCCCGGCCCCGGGATCGGGGACGGGGCATCCGGCGCTTCACGACGCTCGGCGGCCGCGGTCAGACGAGTGATTCGCGCCAGGCGGCGTGGAGCCGTGCGAACCGGCCGTCACCGCTGATGAGCGTCGCGGGGGCGTCGTCCTCGATGATGCGGCCGCGCTCCATGACGAGCACGCGGTCGGCGATCGCCACCGTCGACAGACGGTGCGCGATGATGATCGCGGTGCGGTCGGCGAGCAGCGTCTGCAGCGCATCCTGGATCTGACGCTCGCTCGGGATGTCGAGCGATGCCGTCGCCTCGTCGAGGATCAGCACGGCAGGGTCGGCGAGGAACGCCCGCGCGAACGAGATCAGCTGGCGCTGTCCGGCCGACACGCGGCCGCCGCGCTTGTTGACGTCGGTGGCGTAGCCGTCGGACAGTCGCTCGATGAAGGCATCCGCCCCCACCGCGCGAGCGGCCGACTTGATCTCGTCGAGCGTCGCGTCGGGCTTTCCCAGCGCGATGTTGTCGGCGACCGTACCGCTGAACAGGTAGGCCTCCTGCGTGACCATGACGATCGCGCGGCGGAGGTCCTTCGGGTGCAGCGACCGCAGGTCGACCCCGTCCAGTGTGACCGTGCCGCGCGTCGGGTCGTAGAACCGCGAGACGAGCTTGGCGAGCGTGGACTTGCCGGCACCGGTGGTGCCCACCAGCGCGATCGTCTGACCGGCCGGGATGTCGAGTGAGAAGTCCGGCAGGATGACGCGATCCTCGGCATACCCGAACAGCACGTCGTCGAAGCGGATGTGCCCCTTCGCGGCCCACAGGTCCACGGGCTTCTTCGGGTCTGGAACCGTCGGCTCCTCCTCGAGCACGCCCGAGACCTTCTCGAGCGCCGCCGTCGCGGACTGGTACGAGTTCAGGAAGAACGCGACCTCCTGCAGCGGCGAGAAGAAGTTGCGGACGTACAGGACCGCGGCCAGCAGAGTGCCGATCAGGATCGACCCGTCCACCACCCGGATGGCGCCCCACAGGAGCACCACCGAGACTGTCACCGCAGAGATCGCGATGAGCCCCGGCTCGAACGTGCCGAACAGCCGGATGGAGCGCATGTTGACGTCGCGGTAGTCCAGGGCCACAGCGCCGAAATCCTCGTCGTTGCGGGGCTCCTTGCGGAACGCCTTCACGGCGCGGATGCCGGTCATGGTCTCGACGAATTTGACGATCACCTTCGCGCTGATCACCCGCGACTCGCGATAGACCACCTGCGAGCGCGTGTAGAACCAGCGCATCAGCAGGAACAGCGGCAGCCCCATCACGATGAGGATCACGCCGGACTGCCAGTCGACGATCAGCAGCATGATCAGCGTGAAGGCGCCGAACAGGATGCCCGACACCAGTTCGTTGAGACCGCCGTCGAGGAGCTCGCGGATCGTGTCGAGGTCGCTCGTCTGGCGCGAGATGATGCGGCCCGACGTGTACGACTCGTGGAACTCGAGGCTCAGCCGCTGCGTGTGCAGGAAGATGCGCTTGCGCAGGTCCAGCATGATCGCCTGGGTGAGGCGCGCAGCGACCACGACGTACCACCCGATCAGCGCGGCACCACCCATCGCGGTGAGGAGGTAGACGAGCACGACGCCGATGGTCGGCAGCCAGTTCATCTGGTCGACGGCGGCAGGCAGGGCGGTGTTCAGGCCGTACGCGATCAGCGCAGGGCCGGCGACGCGCAGCGCCGTCGACACGACCAGCACGATCCCGGCGAGGATGAGTTCTTTGCGAACGGGTGCCATGAGCGAGCCGAGGAGGCGCAGCGAGCGCCCCCGGACCGCCTTGCTCTCGTCGCGTGTGTAGTCGGAGCGGTCTTCGCCGCTGGTTCCGGTGACGGTCGCGGTGCTCACAGGGTCACCTCCAGGTCCTGATCCTGCTGACGGGCCCGCAGACGGGCTTCTTCGACCTCGAGACTCGAGATCACGTGCCGGTAGTGCTCGCTCTCGCGGAGCAGATCGGAGTGCCGGCCGACCGCCGTGATGCGCCCCGCCTCCAGGAGCGCCACCCGGTCTGCGAGCATGACCGTTGACGGGCGGTGCGCGACCACGAGAGCCGTCGTGGCGTGCAGCACTTCGCGGAGGGCATCCTCCACGAGCGCCTCGGTGTCGACGTCGAGCGCTGACAACGGGTCGTCGAGCACGAGCACCGCCGGACGCGCGGCGACGGCGCGCGCGAGCGCGAGGCGCTGGCGCTGGCCTCCCGAGAGCGAGAGCCCCTCTTCGCCGATGATCGTGTCGACGCCGTCGGGCAGATCTTCGACGAACCCGGCCTGTGCGACGCCGAGCGCTTCGCGCAGCACCGCTTCAGCCTCGGGGCTTCCCGGCTCGAGGTCCTCCCGGCCCAGCAGCACGTTGTCGCGCACGCTCTGCGAGAACAGCGTGGCGTCCTCGAACGCCATGCCGATGTGCGTGCGCAGCTCCGCCAGGGTGAGCTCGCGCACGTCGACGCCGTCGAGGGTCACGCGGCCGCCGGTCACGTCGTACAGGCGCGACGGGAGCGTCGTGAGCGTCGTCTTGCCCGAACCGGTGAGGCCGACCAGAGCCATGGTCTCGCCGGGCTCCAGCACCAGGTCGATGCCGTCGAGCAGGTCGCGTTCGCGGGTCGCGGCATCCTGATAGCGGAAGTGCACCCCCTCGAACACGAGCGCGCCGCGCGGGCTCTCGATCGACGTCGGCTCCTCGGGGTCGACGATGGTGTTCTCCTCGTCGAAGACCTCGAAGATGCGGTCCGTCGCGGTGCGGGCGTCGAGCAGGAACGAGAACAGGAATCCGATCGACTCCATCGGCCAGCGCAGCACCGTCGCCATCGCGAAGAACGCGATGAGCTCGGACGGCTGCAGCTGCCCGAGCGCTGTCAGATAGATGCCGGCGCCCAGGCACAGCGCGAAGGCGATGTCGGGCAGCAGCACCAGCCAGAACCAGATCCAGCCGACCGCGCGGGCCTTGCTGAGCTCGGTCTCGCGCAGCGTCTCGGCCTGCCTCGTGAACTTCTGGAGGGCGTGCTTTCCGCGCCCGAACGCCTTGAGGACACGGATGCCGTGCACGCTCTCTTCGACGGATGTCGCGAGGTCGCCCGCCTGGTCCTGCGACTGGCGGGCGAGCGTGCCGTACGTCTTCTCGAACCGGTACCCGGCGTACCAGAGCGGGGCCGAGGTGACGAGGAAGATCGTGCCGAGCAGCCAGTGCCAGCGGAACAGCAGCAGCGATCCGATCGCGATGGTGATGACGTTGACGACGAGCAGCACGACGCCGAACGCCATCCAGCGGCGGAGCATGCTGATGTCCTGCATCATCCGGCTGAGCAGCTGTCCGGACTGCCACCGATCGTGGAACGACACCGGCAGGCGCTGTAGGCGCGAGTAGAACGTCTGACGGATCTCGTACTCGACCATGGTCGCGGGCCCGAGCACGAACCAGCGACGCAGCCACACCATGGCGGCTTCGGCCAGCCCCAGTACGAGGATCACGGCCGCGCCCCACGCGATCTGCCCGAAGTCGCCCGAGGCGATCGGGCCCTCGACGATGACCTCGAGGACGAGCGGGATCGACAGGGCGAGCAGGCTCGCGACGAGCGCGCTGACCGCGCCCAGGATGAGTCGGGGCAGGACGGGCTTGGCGAACGGCAGGAGCCGCGCGAGGGATTTGAGGGTGGACTTCTCGGACCGTGGCGACAGCTCTGGGGGCTGCGGAATGGCGGTGGTTGTCATGATCCTTGTGGGGATGGTGTGGCGGATGACCCGGGATCGGGGTCGTGTTTCGACAGGCTCGACAACCGGGTTGTCGGGCGCGGCGGAGCGCTCCCGAGGAGGGAACGCTCCGAATGACGGCGATATGCCGAATCCGGCCGAAGCCGGGACCTGCGGACGAGCGACTACCCCTGAATACGAGGCCGGGTCGACCCGGCGAACCCGAGGACGAAGGCGGTCTTCGCGACGATGGCGGCCTGATGCATGGCGTCCTCCTTGGGCTCGGTGAGTAGCTGGGGCGCCTCCGAAGTGGCGACGCGACAGCCCTCTAGGCTATACCTGAGGATTCGCTGAAAGCAACAAGCGCTTTCCGGTCCCCCGGAAGACCTCCCGCGCGGATCGGCGACCGCCGGTGGGTCAGCCGATCAGCGCCGGCACCCCGGCCTCGCGCTCGAGCAGACTGCGCTTGACCTCGAGACCCCACGCGAACCCGCCGAGCGCTCCCCCGGTGCGCAGCACCCGATGGCACGGGACGAAGAGCGCGGGAGCATTGCGGGCGCAGATGGATGCCGCGGCCCGCACCGCGTTCGGCGATCCGAGCAGGATCGCGAACTCCGCGTAGGTCAGGGGATGCCCCGGCTCGATGCGGCGGAGGGCCTCCCACCCGGCCCGCTGCATCTCGGTGCCGCGCTGCGCCACCCGGACGTCGTCGATCGCGGACAATTCGCCCTCGTAGTACGCGGCGACGGCGGCGGCGGCATCCGTCTGCGGCGCGTTCGTGTCGAAGGCGGTCACGGTCGACGGCCGATCCGCCGTCCGCAGCCGCTCGAGGATGCGTCCGGCATCCGCGGTCCAGCCCGACGCGAGCACATGCCCGGCCTCGTCGGCGAGGAGGGTGAATCCGCCGTCGGGAGTGGCGATGGTCTGGATCGTCGCGGTGGTCATGGCGTTCCTCCTGGGTTCGGGCGGGAGCTTGTGCGGAGTGCGGGTCGCTTCGACGGGACCGCGCGCCACAGGTGTGCGGTGAGGTAGCTGCGCCACGGCGCTGTGCGCGCAGCCCAGTCGGTGAGAGGACGCGGCTCAGACGGAAGGCGGGACGCTGCCGCACCGGCGCGCACCGCCACGTCGCCCGGCAGGAAGACATCCGGGTCACCGAGCACGCGCATCCGGACGTAGTCGGCCGTCCACGGACCGATGCCGGGCATGGCCAGCAGCGCCGCGCGCTGCTCGGCCGCATCGTCACCGGGCGTCAGAGTGAGCGACCCGTCGGCGAGCGCCGCCGCTGCTCCGGTGATGGCGCGGATGCGCGCGGCCGGACCGCGCAGCACTTCGTGCCCGTGCTCGGCGATCGCCGGCATCGTCGGGAAGAGCGTCAACGGGACGGATGGCCCGCCCTCGGGCCCCCGAGCACCCTCGAGCACGTCGACCTCGTCGCCGAGCGCCGCGGTCAGCCCCGTGAGCGCCGTGCGCGCAGCGACCACGGTGATCTGCTGCCCGACCATCGCGCGGATGAGCATCTCGTGCGGGTCGGCAGCCCCCGGCACGCGAATGCCCGGGAGCCCGGCGATCAGCGATGAGAGCTGCGGATGCCGCGACAGCGCCTCGTCGATCGCGATCGGATCGGCGTCGAGGTCGAAGAGCCGGCGCGCGCGCGTCACGAGGGTCGAGAGGTCGGCGAGGTGCGTGAGCCGTGCACGCAGCCGCACACGGCCGGTCTCGTCGAGTCTCAGCTCGAACCACGCCGGTCCGTGGGGCAGCCGCAGGGTGCGCGCGAACGTGGTCGCCGTCGCGGTCTCGGCCCCGCTGATCGCGCGGGCCGACATCCACGCGAACAGCCCGTCCGCATCGAGGGCGCCGCGATGCGGCAGCACGAGATCGATCGCGGCGGCCGGCCCCTGTGCAGCCACGAGCCCTCTCGCACCCGCGCCCTGAGTCCCGTCGGGCACGGCAGTCCCGCCCGGGCCGCGCACCGGTCGAGGGATCCGACGCGTGGCGCGCAGCTCGAGAGGCGGCATGCCGAACACCTCCCGCACCGTGTCGTTGAACTGACGCACGCTCGAGAATCCCGAGGAGAAGGCCACATCTGCGGCAGGCAGGTCGGTGCCGACCAGCAGCATTCGCGCCGTCTGGGCGCGGTGCGCCCGGCTGAGGGCGAGTGGCCCCGCGCCGAGCTCGACCGTGAGCAGCCGCGTGAGATGGCGTGGCGAGTAGCCGAGGCGCCGCGCCAGCCCGGGAACTCCCTCGCGCTCGACGACGCCGTCCGCGATCAGCCGCATCGCACGGCCCGCCGTGTCGCCGCGGAGGTTCCACTGCGGCGAGCCCGGCGCGGCCTCCGGCAGGCACCGCTTGCACGCGCGGTAGCCCGCCTCGTGCGCCGCCGCGCTGGTCGGATAGAACGTGACGTTCGACGGCTTCGGTGTGCGTGCAGGACAGCTCGGACGGCAGTAGATGCCTGTCGAGCGCACCGCCGTGACGAATTGACCGTCGAAGCGGGTATCGCGCGAGTCGATCGCGCGGTACCGCTCATCGAACGTCATGGCCAGGCTCATGCCTCTAGCCTGTCACGGGCCGCCGACATGCACTCGCGGAAATCGGACACCGTGGTGACGGCATCCCGAAGGCGCCCGTCAGTGGAAGAAGTGGCGCTCTCCGGTGAAGAACATCGTGACATTCGCCGCGCGAGCAGCCTCGATCACCTCGGCGTCGCGCACCGAGCCGCCGGGCTGGATGATCGTGGTGATGCCGGCATCGATCAGCACCTGCGGGCCGTCGGCGAAAGGGAAGAACGCGTCGGATGCCGCGACCGACCCCGCGGCACGATCACCGGCGCGCTCGACCGCGAGCCTGCACGAGTCCACGCGGTTGACCTGCCCCATGCCGATGCCGACCGTGGCGGAGCCCTTGGCGAGGACGATGGCGTTCGACTTCACCGCGCGGCACGACTTCCACGCGAAGATGAGATTCTGCATCTCGTCGGCGGCGGGCTGCTCGCCCGAGACGAGCTGCCAGTCCTTCGCGACCGACTCGATGTCGTCGGGGAAACGGTCGGCATCCTGCAGCAGCAGCCCGCCCGAGACGAGGCGCACGTCCATGCGCTCCTGCTGCCAGTCGACGGGCAGACGCAGCACGCGGAGGTTCTTCTTGAGCTTGAAGACCTCGAGCGCCTCGGGCTCGAAGTCGGGGGCGACGATGACCTCGGTGAAGATGTCGCGGAGGTTCTCGGCCATCTTGAGCGTGACGGTACGATTCGCGGCGATCACGCCGCCGAATGCCGACACCGGGTCGCACTCGTGCGCGCGCAGGTGAGCGCTCGCGATCGGGTCGAGGGCGCTGGGGGCTGCGACCGCGATGCCGCACGGATTCGCGTGCTTGATGATGGCGACCGCGGGCTTGATCATGTCGAAAGCGGCGCGGAGGGCGGCATCGGCGTCGACGTAGTTGTTGTACGACATCTCTTTGCCCTGCAGCTGTGCGGCCTGGGCGATGCCGTGCCCGCCGGTGCGCGTGTAGATCGCGGCGCGCTGGTGCGAGTTCTCGCCGTAGCGCAGCGTCGCCAGGCGCTCGGCCTTGATCGTGAGGTGCGCGGGCAGGTCCTTCGCCGTGAGCGTGCCCTCGGCGAACCAGGTCGCGACCGCACGGTCGTACTCCGCGGTGTGGGCGAAGGCGCGGGCGGCGAGCTCGCGGCGCTGCACCAGGCTCGTGCCGCCGGCACGGACGGATTCGATCACGGACGCATAGGACTCGGGCGAGACCACGATCGCGACGTTCGCGTAGTTCTTCGCCGACGCGCGCACCATCGCGGGCCCGCCGATGTCGATCTGCTCGACGACATCGTCGCCCTGGGCGCCCGAGCGCACGGTCTCGACGAACGGGTACAGGTTCACCACGACGAGCTCGAAGGACTCGATGCCCAGCTGTGCCAGCTGCTGCTCGTGGTCTTCCAGCCGCAGATCGGCCAGCAGACCGGCGTGCACGCTCGGGTGCAGGGTCTTGACGCGTCCGTCGAGGGATTCGGGGAATCCGGTGATCGCCGAGACGTCGGTGACGGCGTAGCCCGCGTCGCGCAGCAACGTCGCGGAGCCGCCGGTCGAGACGATCTCGACCCCGGCATCGGCGAGCGCGGTCGCGAGGCTCAGCAGATCGGTCTTGTCGCTCACCGAGACGAGCGCCCGGCGGACGGGGACGACGTCGCGGTCGCGGTACAGGGCGGGGTCGTGGCGCGGTCCGGCCATGGCGGAACTCCTCGGGGTGGGGTGGGACGAGTCAGGAGGCGGGCGCCGCGGCGACCGCGGCGAGATCGAGGTCACCGGCCGCGACGCGGCGCACGACATCGATGAGCAGGCGGCGTTCGACGGGCTTGATGCGGTCGTGGAGCGCGTGCTCGTCGTCACCCGGCAGCACGGGGACTCGCTCCTGCGCGAGGATCGGGCCGGTGTCCACGCCGTTGTCGACGATGATCACGCTGGCACCGGTCTGTGCGACTCCGGCCGCGAGCGCGTCGCGCACGCCGTGCGCACCGGGGAACTCGGGCAGATACGCGGGGTGCGTGTTGACGATACGGGGCGCCCATTCGTCGACGAGAGCGGCCGGCAGCAGCCGCATCAGCCCGCTCAGCACGACGAGGTCGGGCTTCCAGACCGCGAGCTGCTCTGCGAGCTCCGCCCCCCAGGCCTCGCGCGTCGCGAACTGCGCGAACGGGACCATGAACGTCGGGATGCCGTACTCCTCGGCGTGCGAGAAGCCCTCGGCTTCGCGATCGGCGCCGACGACGACGATGCGCGCGGGGAACTCGGGGTCGGCAGCCTCGTCGAGCAGGGCTCGCAGATTCGACCCTGTGCCCGAAATGAGGACGGCGACCGTGAGCACGGGCCCAGTCTACCGGGGCGCGTCGCCCTCGCTGTCGCGTGCCCCGGCATCGCGCAGCAGGCGCGCCGGGATCGTCGGGAACTCGAAGGGCTGGGTCTCGGCCGACGAGGGCGCCGAGGGCGCCGTTCCTGCCGCGCGCGGTGCGCGGGGCGTGTCGCCCGCTCCCGCCTCGCCGGACGCCCCGGTGTCGCTGTCGACGTCGTACGCGCCGTCGCCGGCTCCCTGCCACGACGTGTCGACCGGCGCTCCGGCGCCGCCGACACGCCGTGTGCGCCCCGACGCATGCGGCGCCAGCAGCAGGATCGCGGCGCCGACCAGCACTTCGAGGCCCACCGCGAAGGCGACAGGACCGGGTTGGGGACCGACCGTGGCGAGGGCTCCCGGCCCCAGTGAGCCGGAGGCGCACGCGGCCAGCACGGCCGCCGCGGCGGCGGCGACGACGGCGATGCCGGCGGTGACCACGACTCGCGCGGCGATGGGCTCCGCGTGCTCGTGATCCGCGGCAGCGGAGCGGTCAGGCTCGCCGATGCCCGAGCCGACGTGGCCGACGAGGGCCGCGGCATCCGTCGCGCTCACGATCGGCGCGGTCGCGAGCAGTCCCGACAACGCGGCCGTGCGCTCGTCGGCGTCCTCACCGACGACTGACGTGGCGGGCAGCGGGCGCTCGGCAGGCGCGGTCGGGGCGCGAGGGGTCTCGGCATGAGGGCCCACCATGCGGGAACGCGCGATCCAGCCGGCGAGTGCGCCGAGCGCCACCGGAACGAGCGCGAGCAGCAGGAGCCAGGTCGTGGTGGATTCGGGAATCGCGCCGAGCACGGGGATGCCGGGCAGCACGCCCAGCTGAGTACCGGCGGGCGAGACGACACCGCCCTCGCCGACGACGAAGCCCGGACCGGCCGCGAACGACAGACCCCACACCACCAGGGTGGGCAGATAGGCGAGCTGCCCGAGCGTCAGCACGGTGGCTCCGAGCGCGTCCACATTGCCCGCCTGGAACAGGGCGACGATCTGGCCCGCGCTCGCGAGCACCGCGACAGCCGTGACCGCGGCGCCCAGCCCGATGAGCCCGACCACCACGACCGCCCCACCGCGCGCGATGAGCCCGGGAACATGGGCCCAGCCGTCGCGAGCGGCCTCGACCCTGTCGCGCACGCGCGCGATCGCGCCGGCACCGGCCTCGGCCCATTCGGTGATCACCGCGGCCACGAACGCCGGCAGCGCGAAGACCAGGGTCGGCACGAGGATCGCCTGCCACAGCTCGGCGTCGGCCACGAGATTCTGGGAGGTGAAACCCGCGGCCGCGGCGAGAGCGCCGTACACGACGGTCGAGGTGACCACACCGGTCACCCAGGCGTCGGCGCGTGCGGCCCGGATCCCGGAACGGGCCGCGAAGACCGCGGTGAAGGTCGCGAACGCGAGGGGCGCGAGCGAGAGGGTGAACGACGCGACGCTCGGGTCGATGCCGGTCGCGGCGAGATACTCCGCCGGCAGCGTGACGAGCAGGGGGACGAGGTTGCCCAGCTGCCACACCGTCACTCCGGTCGGCCACAGCACGCCCCAGTCGGCGCCGCCGCCCAGACCGAACACCCAGAGCAGGGTCAGCGGGGCAAGGGTCGCCGCGAGGCCGACGGCGACCGCGATGGCGGCGTCGACGGCGGCGAGTAGGGCGACGATGAGGCGATGCATGCGCCATCGACCCTACTTCGCGCGACGAGGGCGCCCGGTGCATCCGCGCGGAGGGCGGCGGCATCCGCTCAGCGAATCCCCAGGAAAGCGCTCGAGCGGCTAACGTTCTTCGTCGGAGGTTCCTTTTCCATGAGCACTGCCCCATCCACCGCTCCCGACACCACCGATATTCCCGAGCCGAAGAACGGCTTCGACCGCTTCTTCGAGATCACCCGACGCGGGTCGAGCGTCGGCACCGAGGTCCGCGGTGGGGTGGTGACCTTCGTCACGATGGCGTACATCGTCATCCTGAATCCGATCATCCTGTCCAGCGGCGTCGATGTCGACGGCAACACTCTCGGATTCGCCCAGGTGGCCGCGACGACCGCGCTGACAGCCGGTCTCATGACCGTGCTGTTCGGCCTCGTGACCCGCCTGCCGTTCGCCTTCGCTGCGGGCCTGGGCATCAACTCGTTCCTCGCGGTATCGGTCGTCGGCCAGGTGACGTGGCCCGAGGCGATGGGGCTGGTCGTGATCAACGGCCTCATCATCGTGCTGCTCGCGGTGACAGGGCTTCGGCGCATGATCTTCGACGCGGTGCCGATCCAGCTGAAGCTCGCGATCACGGTCGGCATCGGCCTGTTCATCGCGTTCATCGGCTTCGTCGACGCGGGCTTCGTGTCGGCGACGGGCGCCGCCTCTCCCCCGGTCGGCCTGGGCGTCGACGGCTCGGTGAGCACGGTCCCGACGCTCGTCTTCGTCTTCACCCTGCTGCTCACGGGCATCCTCGTCGCACGCAAGGTCAAGGGCGGCATCCTCATCGGCCTCGTCACGGGCACCGTGGTCGCCGTGATCGTCGAGGCGATCTGGAACATCGGACCGAAGTTCGACGGCGACACCGTCAATCCGGGCGGGTGGGGGCTGTCGGTGCCCGAGCTGCCGGCGTCGCTCGTGAGCGTTCCCGACCTGTCGCTCGTCGGTCAGATCTCGTTCGGCTCGTTCGAGCGCATCGGGGTACTCGCGGCGCTCATGCTCGTCTTCACGCTCGTCTTCACGAACTTCTTCGACGCGATGGGCACCATGACCGGCCTGTCGAAGGAAGCAGGGCTCGCGAACGAGAAGGGCGACTTCCCCCGCATCACGTCGGCGCTGATCGTCGAAGGCGTCGGCGCCGTCGCCGGCGGATTCACCTCGAGCTCGTCCAACACGGTGTTCATCGAGTCCGGCTCCGGCATCGGCGAGGGCGCCCGTACGGGCTTCGCCAACGTCGTCACCGGCGCGCTGTTCCTCGTGGCGATGTTCTTCACGCCGCTCGTGTCGATCGTGCCCACCGAGGTGGCGGCATCCGCTCTGGTGATCGTGGGCGCGCTGATGATGTCGCAGATCCGGTTCATCGACTTCTCCGACTTCTCGGTGCTGCTGCCGGTGTTCCTCGCCGTCACCGTGATGCCGCTCACGTACTCGATCGCCAACGGCATCGGTGCGGGCTTCATCGCGTGGGTCGTGGTGCGCTCGCTCTCGGGCAAGGCGCGAGAGATCAGCCCGCTGCTCTGGATCGTCGCCGCCGGCTTCGTGCTCTATTTCGCGCGCGGACCGATAGAGACGCTGCTGGGCTGACGAGCCCGCGCCGCGGTGATGGGGGGGGCGCCGGAGCGCCCAGCCCGGCGGCAGCGGGCCGATCAGCGCAGCGGCGTCCAGCCCGGCGGCAGCGGGCCGTCGGCGGCGGCGCGCTCCTCGTCCGCGCGTGCGGACCAGCCCTGCGCGGCATCCGTCGTATCGAACCCGCCTCGAGCGACGCGGAAGCCGACGTCGTCGTGATGCATCCGGGGCGCTCCCCCGCGGCGGGTCGACGCGCGGACGCTCCACGCGTCGTCGGCGAAGCCGCCGCCCCGGAAGACCCGGTAGTCGCCGTACCGCGCCGGGTCGAGCAGGTCCCAGCACCACTCCCACGCGTTGCCGAGCGTGTCGAACAGCCCGTTGAGGTTGGGATGCTTGCCGCCCACGTTCTGCGGCGCCGTCACGCCGTCGGCGCTCGTCCAGGCGATCTCGGCCAGCGGACCGTAGTGCGGGCCGGTGGATCCGGCACGGCAGGCGTGCTCCCATTCGGCCTCGGTCGGCAACCGGAACCCGTCGGAGTCGACGTGCCAGGTGACATCCTCGCCGTCGAATGTGTACGCGGGGTCGAGCCCCTCCCATTCCGACGCCGCGTTGCAGAAGCGGATCGCCCGCAGCCAGCTCACATCGACGGCGGGCCGGTCCGGGTGTGACGCGGACTCTCCCAGCAGCTCCGCGAGCTGAGCCTGGGTGACGGCGTAGACGCCGATCTCGAAGGCCTCGAGCTCGACGCTCCGGCGCACCTTGCGCCGCGCGTCGTGCAGCGTCACGACGCCGGCGTCGATCCGCGCCACCTCGATCTCACTCACCCTCGCCCTCCATCGGATCCCGGAATGCGGTCGAGAGTGCACGAATTGCGCGCTGAGGTCGGCGGATGCCGCGGTTCGTGCACTCTCGACCCTCCCAGGTCGGGATCAGGCGTGCGGCTCGAGCACGAAGATCGCGATCTGGCGGTCGGTCTTCGTCTGATATGTGTCGTAATCGGGCCATACCGCGGTGGCGCGCAGCCACCACTCGGTGCGCTCGTCGCCCTCCAGCTCGCGCGCCGTGTAGTCGCGCTTCTCATCGAGGTCCTGCAGCTCTACGTGGGAATGGCGTCGCATGTTCTCGGCCCACTTGGGCTCGTCGGGCGCGCCGCCCTTGGACGCGACGACCGCGTAGCGGCCCTCGTGCTCGACGCGCATGAGGGCGGTCTTGCGCAGCGCACCGCTCCGAGCGCCGACGGTGGTCAGCACGATGATCGGCACCCCGCGCAAGAGGTTCGCCTGCTCACCGTTGGAGGCCTCGAAGGCCTCCGCCTGCTTGCGGGCCCAATCGGACGTGGACGGCTTGTACTCTCCGGTCAGCGGCATGCTCCCACGATACGACGCCGGGAACCCGCCGAGGCCCGTCTGCGGAGACAGCGCGGGCGCATCCCGAGGCGCAGAACGAAGGGGCGGATGCCTCGGCCTGTGGCCGCGGCATCCGCCCCTGTCGACGTGCGGTGCCTAGAGCGACGCGATGATGCTGCGCATCAGGTCGGCGGTCTCGGACGGGGTCTTTCCGACCTTGACGCCGGCGGCCTCGAGAGCCTCTTTCTTGGCCTGGGCGGTGCCCGCCGAGCCCGACACGATGGCGCCTGCGTGGCCCATGGTCTTGCCCTCGGGTGCGGTGAAGCCCGCGACATAGCCGACGACCGGCTTGGTCACGTTCGCCTTGATGAAGTCGGCCGCGCGCTCCTCGGCGTCGCCGCCGATCTCACCGATCATGACGATCGCCTTGGTCTCGGGATCGGCCTCGAAGGCGGCGAGCGCGTCGATGTGCGTCGTGCCGATGACCGGGTCGCCGCCGATGCCGATGGCGGTCGAGAAGCCGATCTCGCGCAGCTCGTACATCATCTGGTAGGTCAGGGTGCCCGACTTCGACACGAGGCCGATGGGACCCTTGCCGGTGATGTTGGCGGGCGTGATGCCCACCAGCGACTCGCCGGGCGTGATGATGCCGGGGCAGTTCGGTCCGATGATGCGGGTGGTGTTGCCCTTGGACTGCGCGTAGGCCCAGGCCTCGGCGGTGTCGCCCACGGGCACGCCCTCGGTGATCACGACGAGGAGCGGGATCTCGGCGTCGATGGCCTCGACCATGGCGTCCTTCGTGAACGCGGGCGGCACGAACGCGATCGACACGTCGGCACCGGTTGCCGCGATGGCCTCGGCGACGGATGCGAAGACGGGGAGCTCGACGGGCTTGCCGTCGGCGTCGGTGTGCAGCACGGTGGTGCCGGCCTTGCGGGCGTTCACGCCGCCGACGACCTGCGTGCCGGCCTTGAGCATGAGCGCGGTGTGCTTGGTGCCCTCGCCGCCGGTGATGCCCTGGACGATGACCTTGGAGTCCTTGTTGAGGAAAATCGACATGTTCTCAGTCCTTATGCGTTCGCGAGCTCGGCGGCCTTGTCGGCGCCCTCGTCCATCGTCTCGGCCAGCGTCACGAGGGGGTGGTTGGCGTCGCGGAGGATCGCGCGGCCCTCCTCGACCTTGTTGCCGTCCAGACGCACGACCAGCGGCTTGGAGGCGCTCGATCCGAGCTCGGCGAGCGCGCCGACGATGCCCTTGGCGACCGCGTCGCACGCGGTGATGCCGCCGAACACGTTGACGAACACGCTCTTGACCTGGGGGTCGCCGAGGATGACGTCCAGGCCTGCGGCCATGACCTCGGCCGACGCGCCGCCGCCGATGTCGAGGAAGTTGGCGGGCTTGACGCCGCCGTGGTTCTCACCGGCGTATGCCACGACGTCGAGCGTCGACATCACGAGGCCTGCACCGTTGCCGATGACTCCGACCTCGCCGTCGAGCTTGACGTAGTTGAGGTCGTTCTCCTTGGCCTTGGCCTCGAGCGGGTCGGCCGCGTCCTTGTCTTCGAGCAGCGCGTGCCCGGCGTGACGGAAGTCGGCGTTCTCGTCGAGCGAGACCTTGCCGTCGAGGGCGATGATGTCGCCCTCTTCGGTGAGCACGAGAGGGTTGACCTCGACGAGCGTCGCGTCCTCACCCGTGTAGACGGCGTAGAGCTTGACGAAGACGTCGCTCACCTTGTCGACGAGGTCGGCGCTGAAGCCGGCGGCTTCGGCGATCTCGACGGCCTTCTGCTTGTCGATGCCCTGCAGCGGGTCGACCGCGATGCGCGCGAGCGCCTCGGGGCGCTCGACCGCGAGCTCCTCGATCTCCATGCCGCCTTCGACGCTCGCGAGCGACAGGTAGGCGCGGTTCGCGCGGTCCAGCAGCACCGAGAAGTAGTACTCCTTGTCGATGCGCGCGCCCTGCGCGACCATCACGCGCTTGACGATGTGACCCTTGATGTCGAGGCCGAAGATCGCCTTGGCGGCCTCGTATGCCTCATCGGGCGTCTTGGCGACCTTGACGCCGCCGGCCTTGCCTCGGCCGCCGGCCTTGACCTGCGCCTTGACGACGACGACTCCGCCGATCTTCTCGGCTGCGGCCCGCACCTCCTCCGGCGTGTCCGCGACGATGCCGGCGAGAACCGGCACCTCGTACTTCTCGAAAAGGTCACGTGCCTGGTACTCGTACAGATCCACAGTGCATTCCTTCGCAGGTGGCGAATGGGGTGGGTTGACGCCCGAAAAGCGTCTCGACGTCGAGATATCGACCAGTCCCCCAGCCTACTACCGCCGACGGCGCGCTCCGGACCGCAACGACGCGCCAGCGGTTCGGCTGAGGATGCACGCGGCGGGTCGCCGAGCGGATGCCGCGACCTCCGCAGACGCTGCGACTAGGCTCTGATCCGAGATGTCCGACACCGCCTCCGCCCGCGTCACGGGCCCGACCTCCGCACCGCAGGCATCCCCGCGTGCGGCCGTCGTCGCAGCGGCGCTGGAGCTGTTCGCCCGGCAGGGCTTCGATCAGACCTCGGTCGAGCAGATCGCGCAGGCCGCCGGGGTGTCGCGCTCGACGTTCTTCCGTCAGTTCGGCGGTAAGGACGACGTCGTCTTCACCGATCACGAAGAGCTGCTCGATCAGCTGCGCGAGTTCCTGGCGCAGCCGCACGCCGATCCGTGGGTCGCCGTATGCGACGCCTCCCTGTTCGTCTACGCGCATTTCGCCGCCGACCCCGAGCTCGCCCGCCGCCGCTACGCGGTCGTCCGCGGCGTGCCGGCGCTGCGCGAGCGCGAGATCGTCACGGTCTTCCGTTACGAGCGCCTCTTCGACGAGTACCTGCGCGCATCACTGCCCGGGCTCGACCCGCTCGACGCGGTCGGATTCGCCGCCCTGGTGACCGCCATCCACAACCACGTGCTCCGGCGCCTGCTGCGCGGTCCGAAGAAGGTTCCCGCGTCGGTGCTGCGCTCGGCTCTCGACGACGCATTGCGCCGCTTCGGCGTGCATCCCGATGGACAGACATCCCGGGCTGCCTCGGACGACCTCGTCGTCGCGGTGTTCCCCCGCTCCATGCCGACCGCAGAGGTCGCGCGGCGCCTGCAGGAGCGCCTGGACTGACGCCGTGCGGCGCGCGCTGCACGCCCGAAATTCCCCTCTCGCCGGAGTGCGCCTCGGGGTATGGTCAAGCCATGACCACCGTGGACACCTCGCCGCCCGCCCCCTGGTTCGCCCAAGAAGCCTCCGACGTCGTCACTGCGATGCAGACCGACCGAGAGCGCGGACTCACCGGAGCGGAGGCTGCTCGACGGCTCGCGGAGCACGGCCCGAACTCGATCGCCGCCGAGCCCGCGCCCTCCGTCTGGCAGGTCTCGCTCCGCCAGCTCGCCGACCCGATGAACGTCATGCTCGTCGCGGTCGCGGTCATCAGCCTGCTCATCGATCAGGTGAGTGTCGGCATCCTGGTCGGCGCCCTGGTCGTGCTCAACGTCGTGCTGGGGGCCCGGCAGGAGCTCAAGGCCAAGGCGTCGGTCGACGCGCTCGCGAAGATGCAGATCCCGCAGGCCAAGGTCATCCGCGACGGATCGCTCCTGCAGGTGGCGGCGACCGACATCGTGCCCGGCGACATCGTCATGGTCGAAGCGGGCGACATCGTCCCCGCCGACGGGCGCATCCTCCGCTCCGCGACCCTCGAGACGCAAGAGGCGGCGCTCACCGGAGAGAGCGCCCCGATCGCGAAGGACGCCGCGGCCATCCCCGACCCCGAGACGACTCTCGGCGACCGCGCGAACATGGTGTTCCAGAACACCCAGGTCACCCGCGGCACGGCCAGCGTCGTGATCACCGACACCGGCATGGGCACGCAGATGGGCCAGATCGCGTCGATGCTGTCGGCGGTCAAGCCCGCGAAGTCTCCGCTGCAGCGAGAACTCGATGCGCTCACCGGCGTCCTCGGCTGGATCGCGTGGGGCGCGGTGGCCATCATCATCATCACGGGTCTCCTACGCGGTCAGGAGATCGCCGCGGTCATCCTCCTGGGCATCTCCATGGCGATCTCCGCGATCCCCACCGGCATGCCGTCGTTCGTGCAGGCGATGCTCTCGTACGGGTCCCGGCAGCTCGCCGAGCACAACGCCGTGGTCAAGAACCTCACCGACGTCGAGACGCTCGGCGCGACGAGCGCGATCAACTCCGACAAGACCGGCACGCTCACGATGAACGAGATGACGGTCGAGTCCCTCTATCTCGCGGGCGACTGGTTCACCGTGGGCGGCAGCGGGTACGAGAAGGTGGGCGACATCCGGGGGGCCGCGGGGCAGCCGACTCCCGATTTCACGCAGCTCGCGCTCGGGCTGACGCTCTGCAGCGATGCGACGGTGTCGGACGACGGCGCCGTGATCGGCGATCCGACGGAGGCGGCGCTGGTCGTGCTCGCGGCGAAGATGGGGGCGGATGCCGAGCTGACGCGCGGGCAGTACCCCCGAGCCGCCGAGGTGCCGTTCGACTCGGCCTACAAGTTCATGGCGACCTTCCACGAGGTCGGCCAGAACGGCGAGACGCAACTGGTCGCACTCGTCAAGGGCGGACCCGACGTGGTGCTCGACCGGTGTTCGGCAGTCGCCACCGCCGATGGTCCTGCACCGATCGAGGAGCAGCGCCAGACCGTGCTCGACGCGAACCGGCAGCTGTCCGAGCAGGGCCTGCGCGTCCTCGCGTTCGCGGTGCGGCGGTTCCCCGCGGGCGCCGCGGTGCCCGCGGACCCGATGGCCGAGGTGAAGGACCTCACCCTCGTCGGCCTGGTGGGCATCATCGACCCTCTCCGCCCCTCCTCGAAAGAGGCCGTGCGCATCGCACACGAAGCGGGTATCGAGGTGCGCATGATCACGGGCGATCACGCCATCACGGCGGCCGCGATCGGCGCGAAGCTGGGCCTGGGACCCGGCGCCGCCAGCGGTGCCGACATCCAGGCGATGAGCGACGACGAGCTCAAGGCGGCGCTGCCGAGTCTCCACGTCTTCGGGCGCGTGACTCCCGAAGACAAGCTGCGCCTGGCCCGCCTGATGCAGGAGACCGGCGATGTCGTGGCCATGACCGGCGATGCCGTCAACGACGCCGCGGCACTCAAGCAGGCCGACATCGGCGTGGCGATGGGGTCGGGCAGCGAGGTCACGAAGCAGGCCGGCAAGATGATCCTGATCGACGACAACTTCGGCACGCTCGTCACGGCCGTGCGCCTGGGGCGCGCGATCTACGAGAAGATCGTCAGCTACGTCCGCTACCAGATGTCGCAGCTGTTCTCGCTCGTGCTGCTGTTCCTGGTGGCCAGTCTCTTCGACATCAACGACGGCGTCCCGCTGACGCCGATCATGATCCTGTTCCTGAACTTCTTCGTCTCGATCTTCCCGGTCGTCGTGATCCTGCTGGACCCCGTGCCGGACGGGATCATGCTGCAGCCCCCGCGCGACCCGAAGAAGACGATCGCCAACGGCGGAGCGGTCACGCTGTGGTTCGTGTACGGCGGGGTGCTGTTCCTCATGACCCTCGTCCCGCTGCTCATGTTCCCCGACCTTCTGAGCTCGACCGAGCCGAACGTCCCGGTCACCATGACCTTCGTCGTCGCGGCCTTCGGGGCAGTGCTCGGAGGCCTGGCGATGCGCCGCGATCCCGAGAGCGGCCTCACGGCGCCGATCCTCACCGCGGTCAAGTGGCTCTCGATCCCGCTCGCTCTCACGGTGGCCGCGGTGGAGATCGGGTTCCTGCAGCGCCTCATCGGGACGACCGGCCTGTCGGGGACCGAATGGCTCATCGCGATCGGCCTCGCCGTCGTGGTCCCGATCTTCGTGGAACTCGAGAAGTGGATCCGGCGCGCCCGCATCGGCCGCCGCGCGGCGGCCGCGCACAGCTGATCGCTCTTCACCGCGCGGATCCGCCGGCCGCACGGGCACCGCGAAATCCCCGTGAGGAGAACCCATGACTCGAATCGCCATCGTCACGGGCGCCGCGCGCGGCATCGGCGCCGCGACCGCGCAGCGACTCGCCGCCGACGGCTGCGCCGTCGCGGTGCTGGACCTGGACGCGGGCTCGTGCGCTGCCACGGTCGATGCGATCGCGGATGCCGGGGGCCGGGCGATCGCGGTGGGCGCCGACGTCGCCGACGCCGATGCGGTGGCACGCGCCGTGGCCCAGGTGGATGCCGAGCTGGGCGGCCCCACCATCCTCGTGAACAACGCCGGCGTCATCCGCGACAACCTGCTGTTCAAGATGACCGAGGACGACTGGGACACGGTGCTGTCGGTGCACCTGCGCGGAGCGTTCCTGATGAGCCGCGAGGTGCAGAAGCACCAGGTCGAGGCGGGGTGGGGTCGCATCGTCAATCTGTCGAGCACGTCGGCGCTCGGCAACCGCGGCCAGGCGAACTACGCCGCCGCCAAGGCGGGCATGCAAGGTCTCACCAAGACTCTCGCCATCGAGCTCGGGCGCTTCGGCGTGACGGCCAACGCCGTCGCGCCCGGGTTCATCGTCACCGACATGACCCGAACCACGGCCGAGCGTCTGGGCGTCGGCTTCGAGGAGTTCATCGAGGCACGGGCCGCCGAGGTCCCGCTCCAGCGGGCCGGAACGCCCGAAGACATCGCCGCGGCCGTGTCGTTCTTCTGCTCGGAGGGTGCGGGATTCGTCTCGGGTCAGGTGCTGTACGTCGCCGGGGGGCCGCGCGGATGAGCATCGCGGTGGCGTCCGCCGCCGATCTGCCCGGGGCCGTCGGGCGCACCGCGACGGGCGCCTGGTTCACCATCGACCAGGAGCGGATACGAGCGTTCGCGGACGCCACCGACGACTGGCAGTGGATCCATCTCGATGCCGAGCGCGCGGCATCCGGCCCCTTCGGCGGGCCCATCGCGCACGGCTACCTGACGCTCTCACTCCTGCCCCGGCTGACGTCGGGCCTGCTGTCGGTCGGCGGCTCCGCGATGGTCGTCAACTACGGACTCGACAGGGTTCGGTTCCTGCAGCCGGTCCTCGCCGGCTCGCGGGTGCGGGCCGTGACCGTGGTCGCCTCGGCCGAGCCCACGCCCCAGGGGTGCCGCGTGGGTCTGCGCACGACCGTAGAGCTCGAGGGCTCCGACCGTCCGGCGCTCGTCGCCGAGACGCTCACGCTGTTCGTCAGCGACTCTCACTGACGCATCCCCTCTAGCGGTGAGACTCAGTCCTAGGGGACGCGGTATCGAGTTCCACTAGACTCGGATGCTGCACCACTGTCCCCGCACGTCAGGAGCCCGATCGTGACCGACTTCCAGCCCCGCCCCGGTCAGAGCGTCGCCGGCTACGACGTCACCGCCCGCCTCGGCACCGACTACTACGCCGTGTTCGCCGACATCCCCGACGGCGACCGCGAGATCTGGGAACGCGCGCAGGGATACGTCGACGAAGTCGGCACCCGCATGCAGGATGCCTGGGACAAGGCGGAGTACCCCCTCGACATCGGGATGCGCCTGGGCGAGCTCGACCTCTTCAACGACGGCATCGACCACCCCGCGCTGACGCGCTTCTCGCCGCTCGCCGCAGGCCTGGTCAACATGGAGGTCTCGCGTGGCGACGGATCGCTGGGCACGGTGATCGCCGTCCAAGGCGGGCTGGCGCTGCGCACGCTCGCGCTCTTCGGAAGCCCTGCGCAACAGGATCGCTGGCTCGTACCGGTCGCACGCGGCGAGGTCGCGGCATCCTTCGCCCTCACCGAACCCGACCACGGGTCCGACTCGGTCTCTCTCGAGACGGTCGCACGCCGCGACGGCGACGCGTGGGTGCTCGACGGCGCGAAGAAGTGGATCGGCAACGGCGCCTCGGGCGGCATCACGTTCGTGTGGGCCCGCGTCGACGATGCCGGCACGCCCGAGCACGGCGCCGTCCGCTGCTTCCTGGTCGAGCAGGAGACGGCCGGATACCTCGGCACGGTGATCGCGGGAAAGGGGTCGCTGCGCGGCATCCACCAGGCCCATATCGTTCTGGACGGCGTGCGGGTGCCGCTGGACGCGGTGCTGCCGGGAACCAAGAGCTTCAAGGATGCCTCGACCGTGCTCTACTCGACCCGCTCGGGCGTGGCCTGGTCGGCGCTCGGGCACGCGACCGCCTGCTACGAGGCGTCGCTGGCCTATTCGCAGCAGCGGATCCAGTTCGGAAAGCCGCTCGCGAAGTTCCAGATGGTGCAGGAGCGCCTCGCGAACATGCTCGAGGATCTCACCGCGATGCAGCTGTTCTGTCGCCGGATGGCCGACCTCGAGACACGCGGCGAGCTGCGCCCCACGCAGGCTTCGCTCGCCAAGTACCACAACACGCGCGCCGCGCGCCGGATCGCCTCGACCGCACGCGACCTGCTGGGCGGCAACGGCATCCTGCTCGAGAACGGCGTCATCCAGCACATGGCCGACATCGAGGCGATCCACACCTACGAGGGCACAGAGAGCGTGCAGGCGCTGCTGATCGGCCGGGACATCACCGGGATGAGCGCGTTCGTCTGAGCATCGGCAAGACCGCTCAGAGTCCGACGATCACCTGCGCCAGCACGATCTTCACCACCATCGCGGCCGGGTACACGAGGCTGTATCCGAGTGCGACCCGTACGTCGTACGCGGTGCGGGAGTTCGCGAACGCGAGGATCGCCGGGTTGGTCTGGGCGCCGCCGATGAGGCCGGAGAGCCGGGTGCCGCCAAGGCGGAAGGCGAATCGCATCACGAGGTAGACCCCGCCCATGAGGATGACGGTCATCGTGCCGCCCAGGAGCAGGAGCCCCACGACCTCGCCCGAGACGATCGCCGAGACGATGAGCGAACCGGCCTTGGTTCCGGCGAACGCCAGGAAGATCAGCAGTCCGATCTCGGCGAGCACGGTCGCTGCGGTGTTCGGCAGCGCCGTGACGAAGGGCCCGATCCGCCCGACCCTTCCCATCACGAGTCCGAGGATCAGCGCCCCCGCCGCGAATCCGAGGCTGAACGACCCCCCGCCCGGGATCGGGATCTGGACCGACCCGAGCAGCAGACCGATCGTGACGCCGACGCCGAGGGCCACCGGATGGACGTCGGCGAGGCCCCGCTCCGAGTCGCCGAGGAACGCGGTCACCGCCGGCATCTGCTCGGTCGGGGCGACAACCCGCAGGCGGTCGCCGAGATGCAGGGGGAAATCGGGTCCGGCGACGACGTCGACGTCGCCCCGCCGCACGCGCATGATGCTCGCACCGAACCGCTCGCGCAGCCGCAGGCTCCCGATGGTGCGACCGGCCAGCGCCGCGTCGGACAGGATGATGCGGCGGAAGTCCAGGCGCGTCCGGTCGCGCGTGATGTCGATCGCGCTGGTGTGGCCGAGCTCGGCAGCGACCGCCTGCACCTCGTCCGCCGGCCCGACGACGTTGACGACATCGCCCGGGCGGAACTCCGTGCCGCTGTGCACGGTCTCTGCCGGATCCCCACTGATGTGCTCGATGCGCGAGAAGGCGACGCGACCGCCGTGCCGGCCGGCGACATCCGTCGCCGTCGGCAGTGACGTGGTGTCGACCTGGACCGGCTTGTCGACGATGACGCCCGGTGCGTCGGTGTCGTGCCGGGCATGCCGCAGGGCCAACCACACCGCGGCCATCGCCCCGACGACCCCGAAGACGTAGGCGCTCGCGTACCCGACGGTCGCCTCGGGGCTGCCGCCGGTCGCGGCCAGCGCAGGGGTGTTCGTGACGGCGCCGGCGAAGGTCCCCGCTATCGTCACGGGCGAGAGCCCCATCGCGGTGCCGAGCCCGTACCCGGTTGCCGCGGCGAGAAGCACGATCGCCGACACCACGAGCATGAGCGGGTAGGACGTGCGCAGCGCCTGGAAGAACGCCGGGCCGGCGATGATCCCCGTGCAGAAGGCGAAGACGACCACCCCGAAGTCGCCCAGTACCGCGGGGATCTCGAGCGTGACGCCCTGCGACACCGCCCACGCGTTGAGGCCGATCGCCGTGAAGAGCACGGCGACCGCGCCGAGCGAGATGCCGCCGATGCGGATCCGCCCGATCGCCGCACCGGCGCCGAGCAGCAGGAAGAGCAGGATCACCGGCTGAGCGGCGAGGAACTCGAAGACAGTGCTCACGCGCACCTCCGGCTCCACTCTGCCGTGCACCGCCCAACGGCGCACCTCCGCGCGCCGGGAAAACTCCGCGGCTCCGGGTCCTCACGTCCGCGCGGCGGGCGATCTCTGTACGGCGGGCACCCTCCGCGCGGCATCCGTCCCGGTCCCCGAGCCGCGGATAGCCTCGTCGTCATGGGACTGTTCCGCCGAGACGATCCGCAGACCGTGCGACTCGAATCGCGAGAGGTCGAGCTGTCTGCGTCACGGGCCCCGTGGAGCCTGTGGGCCGACGGATTCGGCCGGCTCGGCATCCGCTCCATCCAGGTCATCGTGGTCGTCGCGGTCACGGCGGGCATCGTCTTCGCGATGCAGCAGGTGACGCTCGTGACGATCCCCCTCGTGCTGGCGCTGATCTTCGCGTGCGCGTTCGCTCCGGCGATGACGTGGCTGCGACGACGCGGCGTCCCCTCGGTGTTCGCGACGCTCATCACACTGCTCGCGATCGCCATCGTGCTGACACTCCTGGGGTGGCTGATCGTCTGGGCCGTGCGCGACCAGTGGGACGAGTTGTACGTTCAGGCCGAGAGCGGCTTCCAGAGCTTGCTCGCGTGGCTCGACACGCTGCCGTTCGACTTCCTCTCGACCGACCAGATCGACGAATGGGTCGCCTGGCTCACCGATTTCGTGCTGAGCGCCCAGTTCGGCTCGGGAGCACTGGCCGGAGTGGGGGCCGTGGCGAACTTCCTCACCGGACTCGTGCTCATGGTGACGATCCTGTTCTTCTTCCTCAAGGACGGACCGCAGATGTGGGAGTTCCTGCTGCGCCCGTTCCACGGCGAGCAGTACCGCCGCGCACGGCGCATCGGCGACAAGACCACCGTCGTGCTGGGCTCCTATGTGCGAGGTACCGCGACCGTCGCGTTCGTCGATGCGATCGGCATCCTGATCGGCCTGCTGATCCTGCAGGTGCCGCTGGCGATCCCGCTCGCGGTGCTCGTCTTCCTCCTCGCCTTCATCCCGATCGTCGGCGCGACGCTGGCCGGCATCGTCGCGGCGCTGGTCGCGCTCGTCGCGAACGGGCCCATCAACGCGCTGTTCGTCGTCGGGGTCGTGGTGCTCGTCAACCAGCTCGAGGGCAATTTCCTGCAGCCGGTGCTGATGGGCCGCTCGATGAAGCTGCACGCCTTCGTGATCCTGATCGCGCTGACCATCGGCACCGTGCTCGGGGGCATCGTCGGCGCCGTGCTCGCGGTACCCATCGCCGCGGCAGTGTGGGGCATCGTGCAGGTCTGGGACGGGCCGGATCTACCCGCCCGCTGGGCGCGCCCGAAGCAGCGCCTCGAGACCTGAAGAGCAGCACCGGGCACTGTCGGGCGTCCGCTCCCCCGGGCAGGATGTACCCATGCCGTATGAGATCCCCGCGCCGATGCTCGCCAAGTCCGTGCCCGACGTTCCCGACCCGGCGAAGGTGCCGGGCGGCCTCAGCTTCGAACCGAAGTGGGACGGCTTCCGCGGCCTCGTCTCGTGGGACGGCGAGCGCGTCGAGATCGGCTCACGCGGCGCCAAGCCGCTCACCCGCTACTTTCCCGAGCTCGTCGAGGCCTTCTCGCGGCTTCTGCCCGAACCGTGCCTGATCGACGGCGAGGTCGTGGTGCCGAAAGGCGACCCCGGCGCGCAGCGCCTCGACTGGGAGTCGCTCTCGCAGCGCATCCACCCCGCCGCTTCGCGGGTGAACCTGCTCGCCGAGCAGACTCCGGCGATGTTCATCGCGTTCGACCTCCTCGCCCGCGGCGATCGCGACCTGCAGCCCGAGCCCTTCTCGGTCCGGCGTGCCGAGCTCGTCGATCTGCTCGGCGACGTGCCGCACCCGGTGCACGTCACTCGCACCACCGACGACCCCGACCGCGCGCGGCGCTGGCTCTCGGAGTTCGAGGGCGCGGGCCTGGACGGCGTGGTCGCCAAGCCGCTCGGCCAGCCCTACGCCCCGAACAAGCGCACGATGTTCAAGATCAAGCATGCGCGCACCGCCGACGTCGTGGCCCTCGGCTACCGCATCCACAAGTCCGGGCAGGGCGTCGGCTCGCTCCTTGTCGGACTGTACGGCGACGACGGCACGCTCTACCCCGTCGGTGGAGTCGCCGCATGGAGCAACGCCCGCCGTCTCGAACTCATCGACGAGCTCGCACCGCTCGTGCAGCGCGACGCCGACGGCGAGGCGCTGCGAGGCGAGGGTGAGAAGTCGCGCTTCCAGGCCGGCCGCGCCGACTCGTCCTTCGTGAAGCTGCGTCCCGAGCGCGTTCTCGAGGTGCGCTACGACCAGCTCGAGGGCTGGCGCTTCCGCCACACCGTGCAGTTCGAGCGGTGGCGGCCCGACCGCGATCCGCGCTCGTGCACGTACGAGCAGCTCGAGACGGTGTCGGCGTACGACCTGGCCGACGTGCTGGAGTGACGCGGATGCCGCGGGGCGCGGCATCCGAGACCTGCGCGGTCCTGCGCCGGCGTGCCGCGGCGTGTGCCGGGTGCCGGGGTCTCCGGGGCCGGTTGCAGGGTGCAGGGGCCGGGGTGCCGGGGTGCCGGGGTGCCGTGGTGCCGGGGGCCGGGGTGCCGGGGGCCGGGGTGCCGTGGTGCCGGGGGCCGGGGTGCCGGGGGCCGGGGTGCCGCAGGGCGGGATGCCGGGGTGCCGGGGCCGGGTGCCGGGCGCCGGATGCCGGATGCCGGATGCCGGGGGCCGGGGCCGGGTGCCGGGCGCCGGATGCCGGGGCCGGGCAATACACCGTAAATGCGGCGAAACACCATGCCGCACACGATGTCTCGTCGCGTTTACGGTGTATCCGAACTCCACGCAAGGCAATACACCGCAAACGCGGCGAAACACCATGCCGCGCACGTCGTCTCGTCGCGTTTACGGTGTATCCACTTCCGGCCCGCTCAGTCCGGCGCGTGGTCGGTGAAGCTCGTCGGCCCAGTCGCCAGCGTCAGGTCCAGTTCTCGGGATTGATGCGGCTGGGCTGCACGCGCGGGGGTTCTCCCGGCATCTTGGGGAAGTCGGGCGGGAACGCGAGCTCGCCGAGTCCGGCGTCGAGGTCGCGCTGCCACCACTCCAGCAGCGTGTCGATGCGCCCGGGCGTCGCGAGCAGGTGCTCCCACGGGTCACCGACCTCGGCCAGGCGCCCGGGCACCGAGCGGACCGTGAATGCGGCAGGATCCACTCCAGCGGCCAGTTCGTCCCAGGTCACCGGTGTCGACACCGTGGCGGTCGGCAGCGCACGCGGGCTGTAGGCGCCCGCCATCGTGCGGTCGCGGTTGGCCTGGTTGAAGTCGATGAAGATGCGCTCGCCGCGCTCTTCCTTCCACCAGTTCATCGTCACCTTCTCGGGCAGGCGTCGCTCGAGCTCGCGTCCGGCCGCGATCACGGCATGGCGCACGTCGAGGAACTCGTGCGTCGGCTCGATCGGGCAGAAGACATGGATGCCGCGATTGCCGCTGGTCTTGACGAACGAGGTGAGCCCTGCCTCGGCCAGCACCTCGCGCAGGGCAGGAGCGACGGCGGCGGCATCCGCGAAATCCGTGCCGGGCTGCGGGTCGAGGTCGATGCGCAGCTCGACGGGATTGTCGGTGTCGCCGGCGAGCGACGCCCACGGGTGGAAGACCACCGTGTTCATCTGCACGGCCCAGACGGCCGCGGCGATCTCGGTGAGCACGAGTTGCGGATGCCGCCGCCCGCTGTTGTAGGTCACGGTCTGCGCCTCGACGAACCCCGGGGCGCCCTTCGGCGGGTTCTTCGAATAGAAGCGCTCCCCGTCGACGCCGTCGGGGAATCGCTCGAGCGAGACCGGCCGGTCGCCGTTCGCGGCGAGGAACGGCACCGCCACGGCGATCACGTACTCGGCGAGCTCGTGCTTGGTGATCCCCAGCTCGGGCCACAGCACACGATTGGGGCTCGACAGCCCCACCTCGCGGGCGCCGTCGGGACCGGGAACGGTGAGCGTGATGCGTTCGGACGCCATGGTCCGACGCTAGCGGGATGCCGCGACATCCGGCACCCCGCATTCGCGCTCACCTCTCGACGGGGAACACCATGTGCGTGACGCGCGCGCTCTGGATCACCACCGTCGGATCGCCCAGCCGCACGGCGGCGGGGTCCACGCCCTCGAAGTATCGATGGCCGGTGCCGAGCACCACGGGCACGAGGTCGATGGCGACCTCGTCGACGAGCCCTGCGGCGAGCGCCTGGCCGGCGATGGTGCCGGCGGCGACGCCGACCACGCGGTCGCCGGCGATCTCCTGCGCCCGGGCGATGGCGGCCTCGATGCCCTCCGTCACGAAGTGCGCGTTGCCGGTGTGGGCGTGGGCCCATTCGGTCGGCACCTCATGCGTCAGTACGACGAAAGGCACGCCCATCGGGTGCTCGCCCTGCCACCCGTCCGTGATGTCGAACAGCAGCCGGCCGACGACGAGGCATCCGACGTCGCCGACCCAGCTCTGCCAGTAGTCGGCGCTCGTGCGGGTGAGATGGAACGCGGCCGGCTCGCTGGCGGTGACGACCTCGACGTCGCCGGCCTCGTACCAGTCGAAGAGGCGCCCGGGATCGTTGTTCTCGTGGGCGACGAATCCGTCGAGGGATGCCGAGGCCGACGTGATGACCTTGCCCATGTCAGCTCTTCCCGGCGAGCATCCGGTCGAGCTTCTCGTAACCCTCGCGCATGCCGCGCTCCATGCCTTCCGCCTGCATGTTCTCGAGCACCTCGACGCTCGGGAACACGCTGTGGTCCACCAGGCGCGAGCGTCCGCCGGGCAGCTCCTCGAAGCGGATCGTGTCGATGCTCACCTCGTCGGGCCAGCCCTCGAACTCGAACGTCTGGATGATCAGCTCGTTCTCGCGGACCGTGTGGAATACGCCCCGGAAGGCGTATTCGCCGTCGGCGTCGCGCTGCACGAACCGGTAGCCGCCGCCGGAGCGGAAGTCCCAGTGCGTGATCTCGGTGTGCTCCTCGCCGGGACCGATCCACTGCTTGTACAACTCGGGGTCGGCGTGCGCGCGGAACAGGTCGGCGACGGGCGCGTCGAACTCGCGGGTGATGTCGGCATAGGACGTGCCCGGCACGGCGTCGATGACGAGTGGGTTGCTCATGATTCCTTCTCCTTCGTGCGAGTGTTCTGGTTGCGAGGGGTTCTGGGGGTCCCGGATGCGGATGCCGATGCCGATGCCGCGACGGCGAGCACCGCGTCGAGCCGCCGGTAGGCGCGTTCGGACTCGAGCCGGTAGCGGTCGATCCACGCGGTCAGCTGCTCGAGGGCGGCGGCCTCGAGATGGACCGGGCGACGCTGGGCATCGCGCGAACGCGTCACCAGGCCGGCGTCTTCGAGCACGCGGATGTGCCGCGACACCGCCTGGACGGTGATCGGAAACGGCTCTGCGAGCTCGTTCACGGTCGCCGGCCCACGGCTGAGCCGCGCGATGATCGCTCGGCGCACCGGGTCGCCCAGCGCGACGAATGCGCGGTCGAGCTGGTCGGCATCCATATCAACATCCTTGTTTATCAACATTTATGTTGAATAGGATACCCACGAAGAACCGGCTGTCAACCCCTCGCCCGAGGGCCGCGCAGGTCAGTCCGCGAGAGCAAGCACCGGTGCCAGATCGGCCAAGGTGAGGCGGATCCACGGGCCGGCCGGGTCGACGACGATGCCACTCAGCCCCGTCGCGCCGCCCAGCGCGCGGGCGAGCTGCGCTCCCGACAGGGGCGCCGCGTTGTCGCCGCGACCCATCACCGCGACCTCGAGCGGATGCGAATAGACCTCGAGATAGCGGGAGCCGTCGGGCAGCCGCCCCTCGGCGAGTCCGGGCTGCCCCCCTTCGGCGGTACCGACCGCGACCCACAGCGGCACACGGGTGAGGGCCTCGGACACCTCGGCCGCCCTCGCGGGGGTGCGCTCGGCGGTGAGCAGGTTCTTCACCGTGAGCTTCGGATCCATCTGCTCGACCATCTTCTGCAGCAGCTCACGCGGGAGCACCGCACGCGCCGGGGCCGACGCGTGGTCGAGGATGACGCCGTCGTACGTGCCGGCGAGAACATGGCGCAGAACCGGCAGCACAGGCTGGGCCATCGCCGAGGTATCGGTGTCGCCGTCGGCCTTCAGGCTGGCCTGCAGCGCCGCCCCGCTGGAGTACACCAGGGCGAACGAGCGCTCCCCCGCCGTCGCCGCGGCGAGCGGCAGATCCTTGCCCTCGGCGAGCAGCGTGCGCGCGTCGCCTCTCACCCGGAGGAACACGTGTCCTTGCAGCAGCTGGCGGGCCACATCCAGCAGCGCCGCGGACGCCGGCCCCGCCTCGACGCGGGCGAGCGCCTCGCGCAGCAGCACATTGTCGCGCAGGCCCGGAAGGGTCTCGGTCGCCGCGGGCGCCGTCTCGGTGGCCGCACGCGCGGCGGGGCGAGCCCGCGGCGCGGCGGGAGCATCGCCGGCGGGTGCGGGGGCGCCCGGAGCGCTCAGGGGCGTCGGCACCGCCACGGACCCCAGGCCCGCGTAGGACGAGAGCGAGATCGAGACGGATGCCGCGACCTCTGCATCCGCGGCCGGAGCGTCGGACGAAGACCCGGGTCGCGTGGGCCCGGCAGCGGCATCCGTCGCATTGCCCGCCCCCTCGGCGCCGGTCGACGCCGACGGAGTGTCGGCGACCGCGGGTTCGGTCCGGGAGTCGGCGTCGATCGCGGACGCTTCGTGCTGTGCGGCGGCGGGCTTCTTCGAGCGGCGCGAGAACAGAGCCATTGTGCGAGCCTAACCCGGCTCCGCAGCCGGGACAGCCGCCGCTCGAGTGCAGGCGCCGCAGGATTCGCCCGACCGTCACTCGCGAGACACCGGCGTCACACCGGTCGCGCAATCTGCGGGTCTGGACGCACCCGACCGACCGCAGCCGAGAGCCCCGACAGCGTATTTCCCGCGGTCCGCCATCGCCGAAACGAGCGACTCGAGACCGCCCGGGCTCGCGCGGTCCTCGCCTGTCAGAGCTTCGAGATCGGCGCGATCTTGATCAGCAGCTTCTTGGGGCCGGCGGAGTCGAAGCGCACGTGCGCGACGCGCTTCGCACCCTCGCCCGTGACGGCATCCACTCGGCCCTCGCCGAAGTCGTCGTGGCGGATGCGATCCCCGGGGGCGAGTTCCATGTCGCCGTTGTCGCGCACCTTGGCAGGGATCTTGTTCGCGAAACGATCGATCGCCCCGGGCTCTCGTCGGGCGCTGCGCGGGAGGGGAACGAGGTCGTCCCCGTATCGCTGACCGCCGCCCGAGCCGCCGAAGCCCGATCCGGACTGACGTCGCGCATTGAGGGCACGCGACTGGGTGCCACCGCGCGAGTTGACGTCGCCGGGCGATTGGCGCCAGTGCATGAGTTCGTTCGGGATCTCCTGGAGGAACCGGCTCGGCATCGCCACCGTCACCTCGCCGAACTGGGCGCGGGTCATCGCGAGCGACAGGTACAGACGCTTGCGCGCACGCGTGATGCCGACGTAGAACAGGCGCCGCTCCTCCTGCGGCCCGCCGGGCTCACCCGCGGAGATGCGGTGCGGGATGAGATCCTCTTCGACACCGGTGACGAACACGGCGTCGTACTCGAGACCCTTCGCGGTGTGCAGGGTCATGAGCGACACCGAGCCCGACGCGTCTTCGAGGTCGTCGGCGTCAGAGACCAGCGCGACCTCGGTCAGGAAGTCGAGCACCGTGCCCTCGGGGTTGTTGCGCGCGAACTCGCGGGCGACCGCGACGAGTTCGTCGAGGTTCTCGATGCGCGCCTCGTCCTGTGCGCCCTTGCTGGCGCGCAGCGCGTCGTAGTACCCGCCCTTGGTCAGCAGCAGCTGCAGTCCCGCCGCGACCGCGGTCGGGGGCGCGAGCTCGCCCGACGCGGGCAGCATGATCTCGGATGCCTCGGCCAGCACCGCGTCGAGATGCGCGATGGCCGCCTGGATCTTGGGTCCGACGCCCAGCGCCGACGAGTTCGCGAGGGCATCGCGGAAAGTGATCCCCTCGTCCTGCGCGTAGCGGGAGATCGTCTCTATCGTGACGTCGCCGATGCCGCGGCGCGGCCGGTTGATGATGCGGCGCAGCGCCATCTCGTCGGCGGGATTCGAGACCGCGACGAGGTAGGCGAGAGCATCTTTGATCTCGGCGCGGTCGTAGAACTTCGTGCCGCCCATGATCTTGTAAGGCACGGCCGAGCGGATGAAGATCTCCTCCAGCGCGCGCGACTGCGAGTTGGTGCGGTAGAACACCGCCATCTGGGAGTAGTCCAGGCCCGTGCGCCGGAGCACCTCGACCTCGTCGGCGACGAACTGCGCCTCGTCGTGCTGCGAGTACCCGGTGAAGCCGATGATCTGCTCACCGGCGCCGACGTCGGTCCAGAGCTTCTTGTCTTTGCGGTCGAAGTTGTTGCTGATGACCGCGTTGGCGGCGGTGAGGATGTTCTGCGTCGACCGGTAGTTCTGCTCGAGCAGCACGACCCTGGCACCCGGATAGTCGCGCTCGAACTCGCTGATGTTGCGGATGTCGGCGCCGCGGAACGCGTAGATCGACTGGTCGGAGTCGCCCACGACGGTGAGCGACGCCCCCGCCTTGTCGGGATCGTCCGCCGGGTCCGGCTCGAAGATCATCATGCCGCCCGCGCCGGCCAGCGGCGGTGCGTCGGAGCCGATGGGCCGCGTCAGCTCGTGGATGAGCGCGTACTGGGCGTGATTGGTGTCCTGGTACTCGTCGACGAGGATGTGACGGAACCGGCGCCGGTAGACGTCCGCGACGTGCGGGAACGCACGGAACAGGAAGACCGTCTGGCCGATGAGGTCGTCGAAGTCGAAGGCGTTCGCCCGCTGGAGCTCGCGCTGGTAGGCGCCGAACAGCTCGACGAAGACCCGTTCGGCGGGGTCGCTCATATTCGCCGAGCGCGCATAGGACTCGGCATCCGCCAGCTCGTTCTTGAGCTTGGAGATCTTCGACTGCGTGGCGGCGGGCGTGAGCCCGAACGCGTCTGCCTCGTGCTCTTTGACCAGGCGCTTGATGAGCGCCCGCGAGTCGCCGGAATCGTAGATCGTGAAGGACTTCGTGAAGCCGAACTGCTCGGCCTCGCGGCGCAGGATCCGCACGCACGCGGAGTGGAACGTCGAGATCCACATGCCCCGCGCGGATTCGCCCACGAGCGCCTCGACCCGTTCGCGCATCTCGCCGGCGGCCTTGTTGGTGAACGTGATCGCGAGGATCTGGCTGGGCCACGCTTCACGGGTGCGCAGCAGCGATGCGACACGACGCGTCAGCACGCTGGTCTTGCCCGAGCCCGCGCCCGCGACGATCAGCAGCGCCGGGCCGCGGTAGGTGACGGCCTCGCGCTGCGGCGGGTTGAGCCCCTCGAGAAGGTCTTCGTCGGGACGAGCGCCCGCGGAACGGGGGCCGGCATCTGCGCCGACGATGAGGGGGATGGATGCCGCGCGCTGCGCGGCCGCGGAGGCGTCGGTCATAACCTGACAAGTCTAGGCGCGTGACCCGACACCGCGTCCGCGGTCGCGTCCGGCGGCGGACGCGCGGTGCGCCGAAACCGCGCTACAGCAGGGACGATGGACCTCGTCGGGCGCACATCGTCACGGCACCGCGTCGTCACTTTGCGACGAAGACCACGCCTCGGTAGGCGTCGGCGCTCCAGCGCACCAGCCGGTCCAGATCCTCGGGGCGGACGGGCATCTCGTGAGTGTCGACCCACGTCTCGCCCACCTCGACGCTGATCCACGGGTCCTCGACGATCACCGCGTCGCCGACGCGCGCGTGGGCGACGATCCAGTGCGGCCCGCTCTCACCGTGCATCGGCGCCTCGTCGATCAGCAGCAGGGCCTGCTCGCCCGCGTCGACGCGGCGCGCGATCTCGGACACGGCGACCCGATCGCGGCGCACCGGCATCCCTCGCTCCCCCGCCTGCCGCAGCGAATCGTCCTGCAGCTCCGCGCGGAACGAGCGGTCGAAGCCGGTGAGGCCCTCCAGCAGCGCCGGACCGTCGATGTCGAGGGCGACCTCGACCGTCGCATCGACGAGGTGATCATGCAGTGCGACGGCCAGGCCGACGGGCTCGCACGCGGGATAGTTGCTCGCCCGGCGCCAGAACCCGACCTCTGCATCCCGGTCCGCTTCACCTCCGCTGAAGCCGCCGGCGCTGCTTCCCTCGGAGGCGATCAGTGCCGCGACCGCACCGCAGGTGAACAGCGTCGTCTGGGCGTAGTACCCGGGCTCGTCGTGCTCGGCCGGGGCGAGCCAGCGGACGAAGCCGCCGACGGCCTCTGTGCCGACCGCCGCCCAGGGCCGACGCATCTGCATGAAACCCTGCTCTGCGGCGAACGCCGGCAGTTCGGCGCCGGCAGGAACCTCCCATTTCACCGCGACATCGCCGACGGAGCGCGACCGCTCCACGACCGCGTCGACGAGGAGGACTGCAGCCGCTCGATCTCGCCACCAGACGTCGACGATCTTCACGGCGGCCGTCGCCGGCCTGCCGCTCGTCAGCGCGGCCGCGGCCACGATTCCGTCCGCGTCGCGGGCGACCCAGGTGGTGGGACGATACCCGTTGCGCGGGAGGCGCCACCTCTCGAGCCGTTCCCCCGGCAGGTCGAAGGCCTCGAGCTCGTCTGCGACGTCGGCGGGTAGCGCGTCTGAATCGACGCGGAGCGGTGCGGGCATGTCAGTCCTCACGGGGGATCTCGAGGGCGGTCATCGTGTTCTCGCGGCGCGCGGCGGCCACCAGGAGCGCCGTGTACTCGTGGCGCGGCGCGTTCAGCACCTGCGTGCACGTACCGGACTCGACGACGCGTCCGTTCCAGAGCACCGTGACGGAATCGGCGATCATGCGCACGACGGCGAGGTCGTGCGAGATGAACAGCACCGCGATGCCGATCTCCTCTCGCAGACGCAGCAGCAGTGCGAGGATCTGCGCCTGCACCGATACGTCGAGCGCCGACACGGATTCGTCGCAGATGAGCAGCCGTGGCCGCGGCGCAAGAGCGCGGGCGATGGCGACCCGCTGCCGCTGGCCTCCTGAGAGCTCTGCGGGCCGCTTGCGAGCGATCTCGGCCGGCAGCCCCACCGTCTCCAGCAGGTCGTGGATCTCGCTCGCCGGGCGCCGCGCGACCCGGAGCGCCTCGCGCAGGATCGCGCCGATCGACATCATCGGGTTGAGCGACGAATACGGATCCTGGAACACGATCTGCATCTGCCCGGGCGTGCGCGATCGTCGGCCGGGCGCCAGACGCTCGCCGTCGAACACGATCTCACCCGCGTCCTCCGTCTCGAGTCCGGCGATGCAGCGGGCGAGAGTCGACTTGCCGGAACCCGACTCACCGACCACTCCGGCGATCTGGCCGGCACCGATGCTGAGGGCGACGCCGTCGAGCACCAGCCGATCTCCGAACGTCTTGACGACTCCCGTCGCGCGGAGCAGAGGTGCGTCGTGCGCGACCGGCATCCTGTCATCGCTCGCGTGGGTCGAGACCGCGATGGTCGGGTCCGCCTCGATGAGCGCGCGCGTGTACGGATGCTGCGGATCGGCGAGCACCGTGGCTGTCATGCCCCGTTCGACGACTTCGCCGTGGCGCATCACGAGGACGTCATCGGTGCGGCCTCGCACCATCCCGAGGTCGTGCGAGATCAGGATGACGCAGAGACTCCGCGCCTGCTGCACCGACCGCAGGAGGTCGAGGATCTCGGCCTGGTTCGAGGCATCCAGCGCCGTCGTGGGCTCATCCGCGATGAGCAGCTGCGGGTCTGCGGCGAGAGCCGCAGCGATGGCGACGCGCTGCCTCATTCCACCGGAGAGCTGATGCGGATACGAGCGGGCGACGTGCGCGGGGAGCTTCACCTCGGCGAGCCGCTCGGCGATCGCGCGATCGCGCTCCGCGCTCGGCAGACGGCGCCCGGCCGCGGCATCCAACGTCCACCCGATCTGATCGCCGCACCGGTGCACGGGCGAGAGGCTCGTGAAGGGATCCTGGAGCAGGAGCGTCACCGTGCCGCCGCGCACGGATCTCCAGGCCGCCTGCGCAGCGTCGAGGGCGAGCGTGCGTTCACCGATCCGCACGGAGCCCTCGGCTCGGAAGCCGCGCGGAAGCAGCCCGACGAGCGACTTCGCGGTGAGCGTCTTGCCCGATCCCGACTCGCCGATGACGGCGAGTGTGCGTCCGGGCTCGATGCGAGCATCGAGCGGGTGCACCACCGGGCCGTCGTGCCCGATGACCGTGAGCGCTGTGATCTCCACGCCGCTCACAGTGTCCTGCCCACCTGCGAGAGCCGCTGGCCGGCCCAGTCCCCGGCGAGGTTGACGGCGGAGGCGACGAGGATGATCAGCCCGGCGGGCACGATGACGGCGGCGGGGTTGTCGAACATGATCGCCCGGTTGTCGGTGAGCTGACGGCCCCAATCCGCCGTCCCCGGCGGAACACCCACCCCGAGGAACGACAGCGACGAGAACGCCACCAGCGCGAAGGCGACGTTGAGCATGACGTTCGTGAGCACGAGGGTGGAGACGTTGGGCAGGATGTGCCGGAACATGACGCGCCAGCGTGACAGCGACAGCATCCGTGCCGCCTCGATGTACGGGCGCGCGGACTGCTCGAGCACACCGGCACGCACGATGCGGATGTCGGACGGGGAGAAGAGGAGGATCAGCAGCACCACCGTCACCCAATAGCCGCCTCCGAACACCCCCGACACGACGATGGCGGCCAGGAGCACGGGAAGGGCGAGCAGCAGGTCGGTCCAGCGGCTGATCACGACGTCGAGCCAGCCGCGCTCATACCCGGCGAGGGTGCCCAGGACGATGCCGAGGATCATCGAGCCGATGGCCACGCAGATGGGTCCGATCAGCGCGGATGCAGCGCCTGCCACGGTCATCGCCCACACGTCGCGCCCGAGTTCGTCGGTGCCGAGCGGGTGGCCGGGCGCGCCGGCCGGAAGCAGGCTCGACAGGATGTCCTGCCGCATGGCGTCGGGGTACACGAGCCCACCGAACGCGACCGCGCCGGCGGTCAGACCCAGCACCACGAAGGCGAGGACGGCGGTCGCGGAAGGGCGACGGCGACGTGATCGCGGCGGGGCGGTGAGCAGATCGATCGCGGCGGTCATTGCGCCCCCTCGTTGCGGCGGATGCGGGGATCGAGCATCAGATACGCGAGATCGGCGAGCAGCGCGATGACGGCGATGACGACGGCGACCAGCAGTGTCAGGGACTGGACGACCGCGATGTCCTTGAACAGCACGGAGTCCTGCAGCAGCGTCCCGAGTCCGGGGAGCGCGTACGTCGTCTCGGCGAGCACCGTGCCGCCGACGAGGAACGTGAGCACGAGGCTCGCGCCGGTCACGATCGGGATCGCCGCGTTTCGCAGGGCCGTACGTCGCACCTGAGACTCGGGGATGCCGCGGGCCCGGGCCGACGTCACGTAGTCGGACTCGAGCTCACGCAGCATCGCCGCACGCGTGAGCTTGACGACGATCGCGCCGAGACCCAGGGCGAGAGTGACCGCCGGGAGCACGAGGTGCCAAAGGGTGTCCAGCCCGCCGGAGCCCGCGCCGTAGACGGGAAAGATCCGGAGGTAGTAGGCGAACACGTACAGGAGCAGCAGGCCGACGGCGAACGTGGGCGCACTCAGGCCGACGACCGCGAGGCTGCTGGCGGCGCGGTCCGTCCAGCCACCCGCGCGCACGGCGCTGTGCACGCCGAGCGGCACGGCGACCGCGAGGGCGACGACGAATGCCAGCGCGCACAGCGTCAGGGTGATCCCGACGCGCTGACCGATGGCATCCGCCACCGGCACCTGCAGACGTATGGACTGCCCGAGGTCTCCGACGACGAAGGCGCCCAGCCACTTCAGATACTGCAGCCAGACCGGATCGTCCAGGTTGTACTGCTCCCGGATCGCCGCCACCGCTTCCGGCGACGACGGCCGGTTGCCGAGGAGGTTCTTGACGATGTCTCCCGGTGCGACGTGCATCAGAGAGAAGATGACGACCGACAGCACGAGCAGCACGACGAGCATGCCGAGCACGCGCACCGCGAGCAGCCGGCCGACCGACCGGTACCGCGATGCGCGCGCTCGAACAGGGAGGGTGAGGGTCACTGACCCGTCCGGTACAGCTGGGTCGGCCACGACGAGATGAAGGCGAACGAGCTGTAGTCGGTCATCCCCAGGTCCTTCGCGAACGCGGTCGCCGACTGCCCCCACCACAGCGGGATGTTGATCGCATCCTCTGCCTGCAGCGACTCGGCCTGCACGAGCAGGTCGACGCGGGCCGCGGGGTCCGCCTCCGCCCCCGCCTGTGCGAGCAGGTCCAGGATCTCGGGGTTGTCGTACGCGGCGGGGTTGCCGGCGCCGAGAAGGTAGCTCGGCACCTCGGCCGGGTCGCCCAGCGTCGAGAAATACCACATCAGGTTCGCGCCGTGGTCCGACGACGCATCCAGGCTCGCGAGCCACTCCTCGATCGGCACCTCGCGCACGTTGAGGGTGATGCCGATCTCGGCGAGGTTCTGCGCGAGCGCCTGAGCGGCCGTGCCCAGCTGCGGGCCGGTGTTCGGGGTGAGGATCTCGACGTCGAACCCGTCGGGCACGGAAGAGTCGGCCAGTGCCGCCTTCGCGGCATCCAGATCGAAGTCCCACTGCGGAATCTCGGCCAGAAGGTCGCGCGCCGCGTCGGCGTCGTAGACCTTCCCGAGCGACTCCGGCGTCATGATGGCCGTGGCGGCCTCGCCGTGACCGCGCAGCAGCTTCTCGACGTACGCGTCGCGGTCGACGGCGTGGGCGAACGCCTCTCGCACTTTCGGGTCGTCGAACGGCGCGATGCTCGTGTTGAAGTAGAGACCGACGTACGACAGGTCGTTGACGTAGTCGACGCGCATCGTGTCGAGGTTCTCCCACTGCTGGGACTGCGCGAGGGGAACGTTGAAGGCCACGTCGACGTCACCCGACTGGGCGGCGAGCAGCCTCGTCGACTCGTCGGGGACGAAGTTGACGGTGATCTCCTTGACCTTCGGAAGCTCGCCCCACCACGTGTCGACCCGTTCGAAGGTGACGTGGGAATCGGGCGCGAACTCGGTCACCTGGTAGGGGCCGGTGCCGAGCAGCAGTGCATCCGCGGTTCCGACCGTGCCGTCGTGCTCCTCCCAGAACGCCTTCGATGTGATGAAGGCGGCACCGCCGGTGCTCATGTTCGCCGCGAACGCCGCGTCGGGCTCGGACAGCGTGATCGTCACCTCGGCATCGCCGGTCTTCTCGATCGTGTCGACGTTCGTGAGGTAGTAGGCGAGGCCAGGCGAACTCGTCTCGTCGCGAGCCTGCTCGAGGCTGAAGACCACGTCGTCGGCGGTCACCGGGGTGCCGTCCTGGAACACGGCGTCATCGCGCAGCTCGTAGACGTACGTGACGTCGTCGGGCTGTTCCCAGGACTCCGCGATCCCCGGCTGAATGCGACCCTGCGCGTCGATGGAGACCAGCCCCTCCTGAGCGATCGACGCGATGTAGTAGTTCAGGATGCCGGCCTCCTGGCCGACATAGAGGCTCGACAGCGATCCAGGAAGGGCGACCGTGACGTGGTCGATCTCCGCCCCGGTGTCGGGGCCCGTGCTGGTCTCGGGCGCGGGACTGGAGCAGGCTGCCAGAAGCAGGGCGCCGGCGGTGGCGACGGTTGCTGCCTTCGCCAGACGGGCTGTGGACGGGAACGGCATGGTGTGACCCTCCTCGGGTAGGGGTGCATGAGCGGTGCGAAAACGAGAGCGGTGGTTCTCGCTGCGGCGTCGGGCGTCGAGGAGGACCTCGACCTCGGCGCGCGTGGGACGGTGAGCGGCGAGCGTGCGAACGGCGGCTGCCACGGCGGGGATCGACGCAGCCTCCAGGAGAGTCGTCGCCGACATGCGGCGCGTGAAAGACGGCGCGATCCCGAGCGTGCGCAGACTCGCGGGAAGGGAGATCCCCGCGAGGTCCGACTCCGCGACGAACGCTGACCCGGCCCCGTGCGCAGCGAGCGCGATCGCCGCATCCGGGCGGCTCACCACGAGGTCGTCCGCGCGGTCGGCTCGCCCGATCATGGCGGCCACGACGTCGCTGCAGGTCCCGCGTCCGCGAATCCACGGCAGCGCGGCGAGCAGCCCCGCATCCAGTCGGCCACCCGGGGCATCGACCTCGGCGGCAGTGAGGACGACGATCTCCTCGGCGAAGAGGAAGGTGGTGCGCGTCCCGTTTCGCCGGGCGCTCGTGCGCCGACCATTCGCCGCGGTGACGTCGATGGTGACCGCGATGTCGGCGCGACCGCCGTGCACCATCTCGAGGGCCTTCTCGGCGTCGGCGGTCTCGTGCACCGAGACCTCGATCCCGGGGATCTCTGCGGCGAGTCTCGCGATGGTCGGTGCGATCACGTGCGCGACGCTCTCGACGGGAGCCGCGAATCGGACGACGCCGGCGCGACGGCCGAGCACGCGCGCGAGCTCGGTGGCGGCGGCCGTGAGGCTGGCGTCGATACGCGGCGCATGCCGCGCCAGCAGGTCGCCGACCGGTGTCAGAGTGGCCGCACGCGCGGTGCGGGCGACGAGGGCCGCCCCGAGCCTGGCCTCGAGTCGCTGCACGTGCTGGGTGATGGTCGGCTGCGTGTATCCAAGGGACCGCGCGGCGGCGCTGATCGAACCCTCTTGGTCGATGGCGACCAGAATGCGCAGCGAGTGCACGTCCAGTGCGCGGGTCAGGGCGTCGACTTCCGGCGCATCCACCTCATCCATAGGTAGATGCTATTCACCTTGAGATTTCTATTGTGTAACAATATGTCTCAATGGGACACACGCCGACATACGACGCGAGAACGGGACCGATGGACGACACGCATGCACTGTGGATCTCCGCACGAGACAACGCCGTGTGGGCCCCGCACGGGATCGCGTCGCTCGCCGCCACCCACTGGCTCGACGCCACCGAAAGACGCTTCGACGGCATCCCGGGCATCTGGTGCGCCGACGACGAATCCGCTGTCGGGCGGGAACTGCCATGGGAGGTGCGACTGCGTCCCGAAGAGCAGACCCGCTGCGGCGAGCTGGCACTGCGTGCGAAGGGTCGCGCAGGATCGGTCGCCCTGCGCGTGCTGGATCCTGCCGCCGCAGCCCGGCGCGGGATCGCGAGGATCGAACGGGCGGAGTTCAGCCCATCGCGTCGGGTCGCGGGCGGCTTCACGCCGAGCAGCCGCGCGGTCGTCGCCGAATCCGTCGACGGGCATCACACCGAGACGCAGTACCACGGCATCGTGTCGTTCGTCCTCGACGGACTCGAGTTCGAATTGACCGTCCAGCGCGAAGGCGACGGCTCGCTGTTCGCCGCATTCGCGGATGCCACCAGCGGTGTGCAGAGCTATCGCTTCCGTTTCCTGCGCATGGACGGCCCCGACGCCGACGGCCGTGTCGAACTCGACTTCAACCGGGCCTACCTTCCCCCGTGCGCGTTCTCCGACCACTACGCGTGTGTCTTCCCACCGCCCGGCAACCGCTGGACGGTTCCGATCGCGGCCGGCGAGCTCGTCGTGCGCTGAATCCGGTCGCTGCCGGGGGAAGCCTCCGCTCGGTGGTCCCGCCTGATCGTCAGTCGGTTCCGGATGCCGCGGCTCGCTGTCGCCGCCACGGCAGGGCGAGCAGCACCCCGATCACCAGCAGCGCGGCTCCGAGTCCCGCGGCGTACCACGGGGTCGCGCTGGGGATCTCGAGGTACGTGGTGATGCCGAGGATGCGAGCCAGGCCCCACGGCAGCAGGCCCATCTCGTCGTTCCACAGCGTGAGCGCGGTCTCCAGGCCGATCGCGCCGATGACCACAGCGGGCACGAGCAGTCCGGCTCCGACCCCGGCCAGCACGTAGCCGGCCCCCCGGCGTGCGCCGACCTGCGCGGCCAGCGCCCAGCCGGCGGCCACGAACACCCAGACGAAGAGTGCGAACGCCACCGCGATGTACAGCGTGCGCAGCACCGGCTCGGTCCAGAACGCGAACCAGTACCCCCCCGGTCCCGAGAACGACAGCGCGAAGAGAGTGAGGATGCAGCGGAGCACCACCACCCCGCCGACCGCGGCGATCACGGGCCAGGGCGAACGACGCCGGATGCAGATGCGCACGACGACGGCGAACATGAGCCACGCTCCGAGCACGACGGCGAGGTGCGTCCACGACAGGAACGACGTCTGGACGGCGCGCGTGGCGACCAGCAGCGCCGCCGGGACGATCAGCAGCAGCCAGCGATCGAGCTCGAGCATGCCGAGGGTGGACTCGCGTGCCCGCCAGGGCCGCGTGGACCCGAGCCAGGTCCCCCGCGCCGCGGCGGCCCCGGGCCGGCGCACCAGTCGAGTCCGAGCGGCGAGGATGCCGATCAGGACCCACGCGGCGGCAAGCGCCAGCAGCCCGCGTGCGATCCACGCCATCACCTGGTCGCGCTCGGCGCGATCCACGCCCAGCTGGGCGGCAGTGACGTTGAACGCCGGGTGATCGATGTCGCCCTCATAGCGATCGAGGTGCACGGCGGCGAGCTGTTCGAAGGCGGCGCGATCGGCATCCCATGCGGCGTACGCGTCGGGCGACAGGGTGTCGTGCCACTCGCCCTGATGCAGGATCATGGCGCGATACGCGGTGAGCAACCGGAGCACGTCGACCTCGTAGTCGAGAGTCGAGACGAATGCTTCGCGGAGTTCCGGCGAGCGCCAGGTCGAGGCATCCGTCTGCTCGACCAGCCCGCGCATGCGCTCCGCCGCCGCGACCGCGTCGTCGCCGCCCTCTATCGCCTGCGCGATGTCGCCGCCGGTCGCGTCGCGCGCGATGGCATAGAGGACGTCGAGCACGGCGGAGTCGCCGGTCAGGATGTCCCACTCGAAGATCCACATCATCGGCGGCGGCTCGAGGCCGATCGCGAAGACCCGCTGCGCGGCGAACTGCTCGATGTACATGCCCTGCGCGATCGCCTCTCGCGAGTTCGTCATCGCGTCGACGATCGCCTCGACCGTTTCGGAGTCGTCCGAGAACCACTCGCGCGCCCAGTCCGCCGTGACGTCGGCGACGTCGACGTCGGGGTTCTGCGCCAGGGATGCCGCGACCTGCGTGTTCAGCTCGTACAGCTGCCAGAACCCGGCCTTCAGATACAGCGTCATCGGGCCGGCGCGCCACGGCCCGCCGTCCTGGGTCCATACCCAGATGCCTTCGAGCTGATCGTTCGCAGCGAGGATCTGCTGGAGCGCCCACTGGTACTCGGCGCCCAGGTCGTTGGGAAACGCGCCGAAGTTCTCGAACTCGCGCCGGCTCTGCAGTTCGACGATGCGGCGCTGCGCACCCTGCTCGAGGGTGTCGTTCAACGGCAGCCACGTGTAGAAGTCGCCCAGCGTGTACTTCGTCGACACGATGAGCGCCGGCGAATCGATGCCGCCGAGCACCGCCTCGTAGGACTCCGGATTCGTGTGCATGTCGCCGACGGCGCCGACACCCACCGACCACGTGCGGAAGATCACTTCGCGATCGGATGCCTCCGCCTGCCCCGTGAACGCGCCGAGCATCGTGCGAACGGCATCGACGGTGGTCACCTCGAGCGCGGAGTAATAGTCCCAGCCGCCGACGTCGTAGACGGGCCCCGCCTCGCCGATGCGGATGAGCACGCCGTCGAGAGCGGGCGCCGCGTCGTAGAGCTCGTCGAGCCCGGCGGTGTAGACATCCCAGAACTCGGGGTTCTCGGTGTCGAGCGAGCCGAAGCGGTCGGTGAGATAGTGCTCGAGCGGGCCCGTGAGGGCGAGCATGTCGGTGCGGAGGAACACCTGCACGCCGAGCTCGTCCGCCCGCTCCCAGAACGGCGCGAAGGCCTCGCGCAGGGCGAGCGCCTTGTCGCGGTGATCGTCGCCGTCGGCGTAGACCGGACCACCGGGGGCATCGTCGAAGGTCACGAACTCGACGAACCCGGGAAACGCGAGGGCGTTGAACCCGTTCGCGAGCGAATGGCGGAGGAACTCGTCGAAATCGCGATACGACTCGGCGAGCGCGGCCTCGTCGATGTAGGGAGCCTCGGGCTGGAACACGTCGGCGAACGCCTTCGAGGCGTGCGAGTAGTCGGTGCCCGACTCCCACTCGGCCGGGTCGGGGGCCACACCCACCGCGCCGAGATCGGTCATCCGCAGGGGCAGGGCCGACGGCGCGTGCGCGCCGAGCAGGTCCGCGAGCGGTCGCGCGGCGCGCACCTGCGCGGCGAGGTCGTAGATGGCCCGCACCGTCGCCGTCTCGGAGTCCGAGACGATGCGCAGCGACGCGGCGTCGCCCTCCAGGGTGTACCCGTCGGCCGCTTCGTCACCCGCCGCGGCGGACTGCACGACGGTGAGCGATCCCTCGCCCTCGCGCGTCGGCGCATCGGCGACGGCGTCGAGCAGTTCGTCGATCGCCACTCCGACCCGCACGGTGGCGGGCACATCCAGCGAGACGAAGTCAGGCGGCGCCACCGGATCGGCCACGTCGGGGACGATCGCGGCGGCCGGCTGCATCTGCGCTGCGGGCTCGGTGCGTATGCCCAGCGCGTCGCCGACGGCGAACGCGAGCCCCGCACCCAGCGCGAGCAGCACGATCACGGTGATCACGGCGAGGATGCCCCGCCGTGTCGCCTGTGTCATGCGTGAAAGGCTACTCGCCTCTGCGATGTCCCTTTCGCCGCGGAGTTCGGCACCGGGGCGCGACGAGGGGCCCCGCGCCGGTACGCGCCGACGCGGGACCCTCGATAGCGCGGTCAGGCCGCGTGCGTCCGCCTGCGGCGGACGACGAGCGCTGCCGCACCGGCGGCGAGCATCATCAGCGCGATCGCGAGCGCACCGGTGGCGTCGCCTCCACCGGTGACGGCGAGGGCGCCCGATGCGGTGACGGTGATCTCGGTCCACCCCAGCAGGTCGCCGTCCGCGTCGTACACCGCGAGGCGGTGTGCGCCTGCGACGGCATCCGCGGGGATGGTCACCGTGATCCGGCCGGACGCGTCGAGCGCGCCCACGCCGATCTGGGCGGGCGACGAGTACATCCACACCCGGACGTCCGTGCCCGCGTGCTGCGGACCGGCTCCGATCGTGATGCTGCTCCCGGCCGTCGCAGTCGACGGTGCGGTCACGTCGCCGCGATTACCGTCGACGAGCGACGATCCCGGCAGCGGGTATGTCGGATCAGACGGATCGACGGGGTCCGTCGGATCGGTCGGATCCGTCGGATCGGTCGGATCCGTGGGATCGGTCGGATCCGTGGGATCGGTCGGATTGGTCGGGTCGGTCGGGTCCGTCGGGTCCGTCGGATCGGTGCTCGCCGTCAGACTTCCGACTCGCAGCGACTCGGAGGCTGCGCCGTCGGCGAACCACCATGCCGGGCGCTTCCCGTCGACGGCCAGCGACGCGGGCGCCGTGGCGAATCCCTCGTTGTTGAGGTTGGGCATGCCGGCCGGGCGTGCGACATGCGCGATCCCGGGAGCATCCGTGCCGTTGAGCGTGATCTGCGCCGCAGCACCCTCGCACCCGTCGTCGCACACGGCCCACAGCACTCCGAGCACGGCGTCGTAGTCGAGCGCCATGACGCCTGCCAGCCCGGGATCGATCGTCGTGACGAGCGATGCCGACCCGTCGGCGTTCAGGGCGAACGCGTAGACGTCACCGGTGTCCTCGACCGCGACGAAGAACAGCCCGTCGCCGTGACCCGGGTAGTCGGCGGGGTCGTAGAGCGTGCTCCGCGACCCGTCGACGAGTTCGCCGACCAGGTCGCCGTCGGCCACCCACTCGATCGCCTCCATGCCGAGGTTCGCGCCGACCGCGGGCAGCAGAGCCGTGAGGTCCCACTGCTGGGTCGCGACCACGTCGGGGCCTGCGGCATCGGGAGCGATCTTCAGCACGATGTTCTGGTTCACCCCGCTGTTCGAGTTGTCGCGCTCGGAAGCGACGTACAGGCTCCCGGCGGCATCGACCGTGATTCCCTCGGCGTCGGGACCGTCAGCGGCGGGGTCTGCGGCGTCCTTCTGGAACCGAGCTCGCTTGCCTGCCTCCCAGCCGGGGGCGAACGAGGCGGTGCCGTCATCGGCGATCGCGAGCTTCCAGAAGCGCCCGGTGCCGTTGTCGATCGCCCACAGGAACGTGCCGTTCGCGGTCTGCTGCACGTCCAGGCCCGAGCTGTCCTCGAGGAAGGTCGGCGTCTGATCGATCACCGTCACGTCCGCCGATCCCGGCCAGAGCCCCACCGGGATCTCTCCGGCGCACACGTTCGCCCCGCCCTTGGTGGCCTCGGCCGTGACCGAGAACGGACCCGCGATGTCGGGGCAGCGCCCCCACGTGGTGGCCGCGTGCCCCTCGCCCCACGTGGTCTCGTCGACGAGCAGGTCGCCGTCGAACAGGCGCACCGCGTCACCGCCGCCGAGCCCGAAGCCGAGGTCGGCGCGTTCGATGACGAGGTACTCGCCGGCCGCGATCGTCGTGCCCGCCGCAATGGCGTACGCGTTGTCGTCGCTGTCGTCTCGCACCACGATGCCGCCGACGTCGAGTGTCGATGCGGTCGGGTTCACCAGCTCGATCCAGTCGTCGGGCGAACCGCCGTCGGACTCGACCTCGTTGATGCGCACCGGGTTGCCGCAGGCGTTGCGCAGACCCTTGGTCGAGACCGCGATGTCGACGAACGCGCCCGCACCATCGGGGCAGCTCGCCCAGACGCCGTCCGCGTGGGCGGTGTACGTGTACTCGGCGACGGTGTTGCCGCGCGCGTCCCGCACGGTGACGGTGTCACCGCCGCCCAGACCGAAGGTGAAATGGGTGTTCTGATCGAAGACGAAGAACTCGCCCGATGCGAGAGTCGTGCCGGCCGGCAGTGGCGTCGTGTCGGCGGCGTGCCCGGCCGGATCGTTGTCCATGAGCGTCCAGCCCGAGATATCGAGCGTGGTAGCGCCCGTGTTGACGATCTCGACCCAGTCGGTCGCGTCGCCGTTCGACTCGATCTCGTTGATGGCGGCATCCGGCATCACGCATTCGTTCGCCGCACCGGGCGTCGTGTAGGCGAGCACGAACGGACCGGCGCCGTCGGGGCAGCGCGCGAGCGTCGCCGCCGCGGCGTCGCCGTCGATGGCGGCGTGGCCCTCCCACGTGCCCGAGTCGTCGATGAGCGTTCCTGCGGCGTCGTAGAGACGGATGCGGTCGGCACTGCCGATCCCGATCGGCGCGTTGAACTCCGCCTGCTGACCGTCGACCAGGCCGATGCTGTGCTCGTCGACGATCAGGAACGCGCCGGGCTCGATCGTGGAACCGGGCAGGAACTGCCAGCGGTGGTCATCGGAGTTGTCGCGGATCTCGTAACCCGAGATGTCCAGAGACGTCGTACCCGGATTGAAGAACTCGACCCAGTCGGCCGGCTGCGAGTCGATCTCGTTGATCAGGATCTCGCCCGACGCCGCGAGCGGCGCGCAGTCGTTCGCCGAGCCCGGTGTCGCCACGGTCGCAGGCGCCCAGTCGCCCGTGCCGTCGGGGCAGCGCGCCCACACCGCAATGGGTGCGGTGTTCAGGTATGCGTAGCTGTCGACCTCGGTGCCGGTGGCGTCGTACAGGACGACCTCGTCGCCCTTGCCGAGGCCGAAGCCGAAGTCGACGTCGGTCACCAGGACGACGAACTCCCCCGGCTCGAGCACCGTGCCGGCCGGCACATCGCCGAACTCGGTGCGCTTGTCGTCCGAGATGCGCCACCCGGTGAGATCGGTCGCGCTCGTGCCCGCGTTGTACAGCTCGACGCGGTCGGAGAACCCCGAGATCCCGTCGTACACGATCTCGTTCACCACGACCGTCGAGGCGTCGGGCTCGGGCCCCACCGGCTCAGGGAACGTGTTGGCGGCGGACTTCGTCGGCGCGCTCGTCAGCAGCCAGGCGCCGCCGTCGCCGATTCCCCAGGTCGTGGTCGCGTGCGCCGTCCAGGCCTGCTCGTCGATGAGCACGTTCTCCGCGTCGTACAGCCGTACCCGGTCGTCGCCGCCGAGGCCGAAGTCGAAGTCTCCGGCACCGCCGGTCAGCTCGTCGATGACGAGATACGCGCCGCCGGTGATCGTCGTGCCCGCGGGGAACACATAGGCGTGGTCGTCGGCCGCGTCCTTCACCGTGAACCCGGCGAGGCTGACGGGATCGGCGCCGGGATTGTGGAACTCGATCCAATCACCGGGACTGCCCCCGGACGACTCGACTTCATTGATACGGATGGTGGGCTCGGCGGCGATGACGGCCGTGGGCAGCGCGACGAGAGTGGCTGCGCCGAAGGCGCATGCCACTGTTGCCGCGAGCGCGCGATGCATGCGAGGCATGGGGCTCCTGTGCGGGTGAGAGGGAACCTTGCCACATGACCGGGTCGCGCCGAACGAATCGAAGACGCAGGGTGTCGGCCGGGTGAACGCGAGGCATCACGCCGGCGCGCGACGTCTCGATCGAGCGCCCCGACGACGGGAACGACGGATGCCCGCCCCCGCGTGTGCGGGGCGGGCATCCGTCGAGGCGATACACCGCAAACGCGACGAACCACCACGCCGTGCATGATGTCTCGTCGCGTTCACGGTGTATCCCAACTCCGCGCAGGGCGATACACCGCAAACGCGGCGAACCACCACGCCGTGCATGATGTCTCGTCGCGTTCACGGTGTATCCCCTCTCTGCGAGGGGCGACCGTCAGCTGCTCTTGCGCATCGCGCGGATGCCGGCCCAGAGACCGAGCGCGGCGAGCACGAGGGCGGCGATCCAGCCCCACAGCACCGTGATGTCGCCGAGGTCGCCCGCGAGGAGCGCACGCTCGGCCTGCACCACCCAGTTCACGGGGTTCACCGTGGAGATCGCCTTCATCCAGGCCGGCCCCTCATCCAGCGGCAGCAGCATGCCCGAGAGGATCAGCAGGGGGAAGATCAGTGTCTGCTGCACGCCCCAGAACAGCCACTCGCGGTCTTTGGTCTTCAGCGCCAGCGTGTACGAGAGCGATCCCAGTCCGACGCCGAACACGGCGAGCAGCGCGAGCCCGATCACGAGTCCCGGCACGTTGATCGTGAATCCGAACGGCCAGGCGATCAGCACGATGATGAGCGCCTGCACCACGATCGGCGCGATCTCTTTGAGCGCACGGCCCACCAGCAGCGAAGACCGCGCGAGGGGCGCGACCAGCGTGCGTTCGTGGGAGCCCGTCATCATCTCGTACTGCAGGTTGGATCCGGTGGCTCCGGTGCCGAACAGCACGATCATGACGAGCACGCCCGGCACGAACCACTGCAGCGTCTCCCCCACCGGCTGACCCGACGAGCCGACCAGCAGCGGAGCGAAAAGCCCGAGGAACACCAACGGCTGGACGAGGCTGAAGATGAGCGTGAACGGGTCGCGCACGACGGGCTTGAGTTCGCGGGTGAGCACGTTCCACGTGTCGCGCACGGGGTTCGCCCGCACCACGGTGTCGGGCCGCGTCTCGGTCCGCGCGGTGTCATTTCCCACAGTGGTCATCGGTTCGCTCCCGTCGTCTCGGCCACCGCATCGGTGGCGCCGGATGCCTCGGCGGAGGCATGCTCTTCGCTCTCTTCTTCGTCTGGCGCCTCGCCCTCGCCGGCCTCGCGGAGGGTCCGTCCCGTCAGCGCGAGGAAGACGTCGTCGAGGGTGGGCGGCACCCCTGTCGCCCGCTGCACCTGGATGCCCGCGGCATCGAGAGCGCGCACGGCTGCCGGAAGCAGGGAGTCCCCCTCGGGCGCCGTGAGAACGACGGATGCCTCGCCTTCCCGTCGCACCTCGCGATCGGTGAGCCGCTGGATCACGGCGACGGCGGTCTCGGCATCCGCTCCCGACGCGAAGCCGAAGGTCAGCTCGTCGCCCGCCAGATTCGCCTTGAGCCGCGCCGCGGTGTCGTCTGCGATGACCCGCCCCTTGTCCATGACCATCACGCGCTCGGCATAGCGGTCGGCCTCCTCGAGGTAATGCGTGGTGAGGAATACCGTCGTGCCGTACTTCCGGCGCAGGTCGAGGATGTGCTGCCAGAGGTTCGCACGACTCTGCGGGTCGAGCCCGGTCGACGGCTCGTCGAGGAAGATCAGCGGTGGGGCGTGCATGAGGCCGAGCGCGACATCCAGCCGGCGCTTCTGTCCGCCCGACAGCTGCTGCACGGATCGGGTCGCGAAGCCTGAAAGATCCAGCGACTCGATCAGCTCGTCGGCCCGCGCGCGCGACGCCGCCTTGGACATTCCATAGAACGCGCCCTGGCTGAGCAGCTCGTCGCGTGCCCGCTGCGAGAAGCTGCCGCTGGTCAGCTGCCCGACATAGCCGATGCGGGCACGCACCTCGGCCGGCTGGCGGAGGATGTCGAAGCCGACGACCCGAGCGGTGCCGGCCGTCGGCGGGATGAGGGTGGTGAGCATGCGCAGGCTCGTGGATTTGCCGGCGCCGTTGGGTCCCAGGAACGCGACGAGCTCTCCACGCGCGACCTGGAAGGTGAGATCGGTGACCGCCGCGACGGTCTTCTTCTTGACGCTGAAGCGTTTGGTCAAGCCCTGCGCTTCGATGATCGGTTCGTTCGCCATGGGGCAAGGCTAGAAAGCTATGCGGACAGATTCGGTCCGCATTATGAGGCAATCTTGAGGACATGTCCGACACGACCACACGAGCGCTGTCGCTGCTCAATCTGCTGCAGACGCATCGGCACTGGCCGGGTTCCGAACTCGCCGGCAGGCTCGGTGTGACCGAGCGCACCGTGCGCCGCGATGTCGAGCGCCTGCGCGAACTCGGGTACCGGATCGAGTCGTCGCCCGGTTCTGCGGGCGGGTACCGGCTCGAAGCCGGCAGCGCCGTTCCGCCGCTGCTTCTCACCGACGAAGAGGCCGTCGCCATGGCGATCGGCCTGCGGGTCGCGGCATCCCAACGGCTCGTCAGCGGCCCCGAGACCACCATCACCGCTCTCGCGAAGCTCGAGCAGGTGCTTCCCGCACCGCTGCGGCGCCGGGTCGCCGCGCTCGCCGAGACCGTGCAGCCCACGGGACTCAATGCCGGAGCGGCGGTGTCCAGCGAGGTGCTCGGCGAACTCGCACTGGCCAGCCGAGACCACGAGCGCGTGCGCTTCACCTACACCGCAGCCTCCGGCGAGGTCACGCGACGGCGGGTCGAGCCCCACGCGCTCGCACCCGCGGAACGGCACTGGTACCTGCTCTGCTGGGACCTCGACAAGGACGACTGGCGCACGTTCCGCGTCGACAGGCTCGAAGACGTCGAACACACCCGTGTACTCTTCTCTCCCAAGGCGCTCACGCCCGAAGAGATCGAGGAGTTCATCCTCATCGCCCGCTCATGGGTGCGCCAGGCGGTCGAAGCCGATGCCGTCATGGACCTGCCCCTCGAGCAGATGCGCGACATCTTCGGGCAGTGGGGGCAGGGCGCGTCGGCCGAGAACGAATCGCAGACGCGCTGGCCCGTCGGCGGCGGCGACTTCCGCGAGACGATGTACGGCCTGACGTGGATCCCCGCCGGCGTCGAATACTCCATCGACCTGGTCGAGCCGGCCCGCTCCGAGCTGCGCGAGACGGTGGCGCGCATGCTCCGTGCGCTCGACGCGCCCGCTCCGCCACGGCGGATGACGTCGTGAATTGCGGATGCCGCACCCCGCGGCGAACGTCATCATCAGACTCACAGCGAAACCATCGTTCACCTTCTCGCCTGTGTCGCCGCGCGGGGTTATGTTGGTCCCGTCCCTGAGGTTGACGAAGGGCATCGCGGCGATCCGGGCGGTCCCGGGCACCGGCTCATATCCGGTTGCGTTGCGGGTTCGACTCCCGCCGTCGCGTCCACATTCGGAACGTGCGATCCGTCGCCGACCGCTCGTCCCGAGACGATCCCCGCCGACGGAACACTGCTAGGTATGGGCATGCTCCGATCGGCCGGTCTCAGTGCGAGCGCTGTCGCGACAGCGATCCTGCTGATCGGGTGTGCGGCGAACTCGACGATCCCCGCAGAAGCCCCGGGTGCGGTGTCGGGGTGGAGCCGGGCGGATGATTTCCCCCTGAGCGCGCGGACCGAGCCGACCCTCGGCTGGTCGGGTTCGGAGGTTCTCGTCATCGGCGGCGATACGGGACCGCCGTGTCCGCGTACCGCGGATTGCGGTTGGACAGCGCTCGCCCGCGATGGTGCCGCATTCGACCCGATCTCGGGCACCTGGCGAGAGATCCGCGACGCTCCCATCGAGATCCCTCCGTCATCTGCGGCGTTCGTGAGCGATCGGCTCTTCATCTCCGTCGTCGGGGCGACGGGCGAGGTCTCCCTCGTGTCGTACGACGTCCACGCGGATCGATGGAACACGTGGGATACGCCCGACAGGCTCCCGCGCGCACTGGTCGCGGACGGCGATCGGGTCCTGTTCGTGTCGGGAACCGACGAGCAGGGCATTTCGGCAGACCTCGTGCTGGACGTGATGTCGGGCGAATGGTCCGAGCTGCCGCCGGATCCGCTCGGTCCGGCTTTCGACCGCACGATCACGGCGACTCCCGCGGGTCTGGTCCTCACAGCCAAGGAGCTTGTCGCCGCCCCCGGATCCGACGGCCCTTCCCTCACGACCGCGGCCCTCTATGACAGGCAGACCGGCGGATGGTCGCGGCTGCCCGACACCGGCCAGATCGGCGGATGGCACTGGATGTGGACGGGAAGTCGCCTCGTGGACCCACAGTTGGGCGGTGCAGACGGAGGCCGAGTAGGCAACTGGCAGCGCACCTATCCGTACGGCGGATCACTTGCATTGCCGACAGGCGCATGGTCGCCCCTGCCGGATCCACCCGAACCTCTGCAGAACGCCTGGCTCAGAGATGTGGTGACATCATCCGGCCGATTCGCGCTCAGCGATGGTTACCTGTACGACGATGCGCTGTCGAGCTGGACTGCGGTCGGCGAGCCGGAGGATGCTCAGCACGACGGAGGACCAGCGATCTGGGCCGCTGAGAAACTGGTAGTGGTCGGCGAGACCGACGGGACCGCTTCAGGCGGAACGGTGAGCAGGACGACCTGGATCTACACGCCGCCTCCCGAACGGCACCGATGACTTCGCCCCTGCCCACGCTCGGACGGACGGCATACTGGGTGTCCTATCTACCGCCGGGGGAACCATGCGACGTAGCCGTCTGACCGCGGCGACCATCGCCACCGCCGCGCTCCTGGCCATCGTCGGCTGCGCCTCCGCTGAGCCTGCGAGTGCGCCCATGCCCGCGAGCGCATCCGACGGGTTCCTCTGCGGTGGCGTGTCGATCTCCCCAGACGCCGTCGATGCACGTGTTCCGCTCAGCGATCTCGACAGCGACGCCCGCACCGCGCTCACGGAAGCGACGTGGGACGACGGTCTTCCTCTAGAGCTCGTCGAGGACGATTGGTATCTGGCTGCCGCCGCCGAAGACTCCGTCACCGTCCTCCGCGACGTGGAAGTCGCACCGGATCCGGCGTCGCCGGCAATCGCTCCCGATCACGAGGTGCTGATCGTCTCGCGGATGGACGACGCGTCGAACCTGCCGCCCGGTTGGTACGTCTCTCGCAGCGATGACTGTGCACTCACGCTCGATCTCGGAGAGCGGAGCGTTCCCGCGATCGCCTTCGCCACACCGCCCGACCCGGAATCGAGCACCCTGCACCTGCTCGTCACCGAGCAGACCTGCAACTCGGGTGCGGATGCCCAGGGGCGCATCGAGATCGTCAGTCTCGTCGAGACCGGTGAGCAGGTGGGCCTCGTCCTCGGGGTGCGGCCGCGGACGGGCGGACAGGACTGTCCCGCCAATCCCGCGACCCCGTTCACCGTCACGCTCTCCGCCCCTCTCGGTGAGCGGACCATCCTGGACGCGGGTCTTGCCGTTCCTCGCCCGATAGCGCTCGTCGGCCGATAACTCCCGGCGGACGAGCGCCCCCGGCATCCGCAGCCGAGCTATCGTCCCGGCGATCGTTATTCGTCGGCGGGAGGTCAGACCCATGAACGCAATTTCCGCACTGGGTGCTCCCCCGCGACGCAAAGCCCTCGTCAAGCCGCTACTCGAGTTCTGGCACTGACGCCCTCGACCGAGCGACGCATGCCCCGCGTCAGGCGACCGACGTCTCGTTTCAGGTGCGGGCGGGCGAGCGATTCTCCGCGCTGACCATCCACGCGAACTGCTCCAGCTTCTCGATGATCGCGTGCAGGATGTCGGCGCTGGTGGGATCTTCCTCATCCACCGCGTCGTGAACCTCGCGCATCGTCGATACCGTCGCCTCCAGCCGGACCGTGACGAGATCGACGGTTTCGGAGGTGTCGATCTCGCCCTGCGGATACTCCGGGAGCGTGGTCGTCGCGGCGACAGTGTCGCTTCGCCCGTCGGGAATGGCGTGCAGCGCGCGCATTCGCTCAGCCACCGTGTCGCTGAATTCTCGTGCCGCCTCGATGATCTCATCGAGTTGACGGTGGGTGTCGCGGAAGTTGCGGCCGACGACGTTCCAATGCGCCTGTTTGCCCTGCATCTGAAGTTCAAGGAGGTCCACCAGGACGGCCTGAAGCTTCTCGCCCAGCCCTTTCGATGCGACGAAGCCCTTCTCGGCATTCTGCCGGCGAGTGGTCTTCGCTCCCGCGCCCCCCGGAGCGGATCGCTTCGATGGACTTGTTGCGGACTGCTTGGTCGTGGCCATGGTGGACCTCCTGATAGCAGGGTAGGTGGCCGTCCCGAATGGCCTCTGGGCCTTGACATCGTGACCGTCGGCGGGCTACGCGCGGCTGGGTCCGGAGCGACGGGGTCCTCCGGCTCGGCGATCACTCCGTCCTGCGGCGGCGACGTGCGATCGCGATCCCGATCAGCACCAGCCCGGCCAGAAGGACGATCGGCCCGATCACGGCCCACAGGGCGGAGCCGCTCATCACCGAGCCGCCCAGCACATTGAGTCCCTGCAGGGTCCACACCAACCCCACAGCGCTCAGCACGATCCCCGGGACGACGAACGGCCAGATTCGCTTCACGGGGCCCACCCTAGTTCGGCGGCGTCGATCGCGGCAGAGGGGTGCACAGCGGCACTGGCGCCGGCGCCCACCCGGGAATACCGTCGGGCGATGCTGCAGAAGGTCGCCGAGGGCGTTCTCGTCCACGAGAGCGAGTTCATCCAGAGCAATTCGGTCGTCGTACCAACTGCAGCGGCTCGCTCAGAAGAAGCCGGACGCGACGCCGGGATAGCGGTTCGCCGGCTATTCGAAGCGCTCAGCCGGCAGCGGGTATGGCTGCGGGCGCAAGCGATAGTCGGATCTGGACCGCTGCCGCTCAGACTGCTCGGCCTCGCGCGTGCGGGCGGGCGGCTCCGGTTGCCGGGATCTCTCGGCATCGACACGACGTTGTTGATCGCCCATACGAGAAGCATCCGACTGTGCGGCCCTCGAATCCCAGGGGCTTGACACGGCCCCATCGCCGTGTGCGCGGCGCCCGAGGCGGCATCGACGAGCGGCTCAGTAGTGAATCCGATACCGGAGGTGCGTGACGTCGCCCTCGCCGGCCAGCACCCTGAGCCGCTCGAGTTCGCGGTGCTGCGATCCGAGGTGCTCGAACAGTCGGCGCCCCTCTCCGAGAAGAACGGGGATCAGGTGGATCTCGATCTGATCCAGCAGCCCCGCGGCGAGCGCGCGCTGCGCGGTGGCGGCACCATGCACGAGCACGTCTTTGCCGCTCGCCGCATCACGAGCCTCACGGAATGCCGCCTCGATGTCGTTCGTGTAGTGAACCGCCGACATGTCGCTCGCCCAGCCGGGGATCGCCCGGCGGCTGAGTACCCAGATCGGCACGCCGTCGTGATGATCGCCGTGCCACCCCTCGGCAGGCTCGAACGTCCCCCGTCCGGCCACGACCGCGCCGGTGGCCATGAACTCCTCGACGATCCGGGAGTTCACTCCGCCCTCGGGAGGAAACACCCACTCGTGAAGCCTGCCGCCGCCATCGCCCAGGCCGTTGACGTCGGTCTCGTTGGGTCCCGCGATGTATCCATCCAGCGACATCGACATGTAAAGCACCGTGTTGCCCATCAGCCACTCCACTCCGCCTCCATTCCGGCATTGTCCTCCTCGGATGCCGAACCGGCGAGGGGGTGGAGCACGCTGCGATCGGATGCCGGACCCCGCGACGCCGGATCGCTACGGCCTCATTCGAAGACGGGCGACAGGAATCTCCGTTCGTATCGCCGGATGCAGCCGGTGGCCTTGGCGAACTCGTACGCGCGCACGCATTCGGGATCGGTGCGTGAGGCGTGACGGTACTCCTCGTACGCGGCGAGCGAGGGGAACGTGAAGAGCGCGAAGGCTTCGTCGCTGTCGCCTTCGCTCGGCATGAAGTACCCGTGATGCGCGCCGCCGAGTCGATCGACGAGACGGATCCACGTCTGGGCGTACTCGGTGAACTCATCGAGCTTGTCGGCGTCGATCTCGTAGCGCAGGTGAACGGTGATCATGCGGCAAGTATCGCCTCGCCGCCGGGGTCCGCTCTGCCGGATCGGGCCATGCCGCCTCGACTTGGCAGGAATCCGACGACGGTGCGACCGGTGGACGTCGGACGAAATCGAAGCCCCGTCCCGGCCGAGTGATTCGACAGGAACGGGGCTTCGGGCGGCCGCAGGCGCAGCGGGCGTCAACTGATCTTGCGCCGATAGATCGACATCGCGATGAAGTACGAGACGACGAGGATGCCGACGCACCAGGCGAGCGCGACCCAGATGTCTGTGCCGATCGGCTGCTGGGAGAAGATCGCGCGGATCGTGTCGACGATCGAGGTCACCGGCTGGTTCTCTGCGAACCACTGCACCGGAGCAGGCATCGAATCGGTCGGCACGAACGCCGAGCTGATGAACGGCAGGAAGATCAGCGGGTACGAGAACGCGCTCGCACCGTCCACGGTCTTCGCCGACAGTCCCGCGATCACCGCGATCCACGTCAGCGCCACGGTGAACAGGATCAGGATGCCGGCCACCGCGAGCCAGTCCAGCAGGCTCGCGCCGGTGCGGAACCCCATGATCAGGGCGACACCGACGACGATGACGAGCGAGACCAGGTTCGCCACGAGCGAGGTGAGTACATGCGCCCACAGGGTGGCCGAGCGAGCGATCGGCATGGACTGGAACCGCTCGAAGATCCCGCCCTGCATGTCGAGGAAGAGGCGGTACGCGGTGTACGCGATGCCCGACGCGATCGTGATGAGAAGGATGCCGGGCAGCATGTAATCGATGTACGACTCCTGCGTGCCGGTGTCGATCGCTCCGCCGAAGACGTAGACGAACAGCAGCATCAGCGCGACCGGGGTGACGGCGGTGGTGATGATGGTGTCGGGGCTGCGCAGGATGTGACGCAGCGACCTGCCGGTGAGTACGGCGGTGTCGCCGATGGCGTGTGCGGTCATCGTCCTTCCTTCCGTGTCGTGGCGGCGTCGCTCTCTGCGTCGTCGCCGGTGTCAGGCGTGTCGTCCTCGCCGGTGAGGGCGAAGAAGACGTCCTCGAGACTCGGCTGCTTCTCGATGTACTCGACCTTCGCCGGAGGCAGCAGCTGCTTCAGCTCGGCGAGGGTGCCGTTGACGATGATGCGGCCCTTGTGCAGGATCGCGATCCGGTCGGCGAGCTGTTCCGCTTCTTCGAGGTACTGCGTCGTGAGCAGCACCGTGGTGCCGCCACGGGCGAGCTGCCGGACGGCATCCCACACCTCGAGGCGTGCCTGCGGGTCCAGGCCCGTCGTGGGCTCGTCCAGGAAGATGACCGACGGCTCGCCGATGAGGCTCATCGCGATGTCGAGGCGTCGGCGCATGCCGCCCGAGTAGGTCGCGACCTTGCGCGAGCCCGCATCGGTGAGCGAGAAGCGGGCGAGCAGGTCATCGGCGATCCTGCCGGGATCCTTCAGGTGCCGCAGCTGCGCGATCAGAACCAGATTCTCGCGACCGCTGAGGACCTCGTCCACGGCGGCGAACTGCCCGGTGAGGCTGATCGTCTCACGCACGCTCTGGGCCTGTGCGGCGACGTCGAACCCGGCGACCACGGCGGCTCCGGCATCCGCCTTGAGAAGCGTCGACAGGATCCGCACGACCGTGGTCTTGCCGGCGCCGTTCGACCCGAGCAGCGCGAAGATGCTCCCTCGCGCCACCTCGAAGTCGACGCCGCGCAGCACATGCAGCTCCTTGTACGACTTCTCCAGCCCCCGCACCTGGATGACTGCATCGCCTGTCATTTCTGCTCACCTCGTTCGGCATCCTCGATCGCCTTGTTCAGGCGCGCGCGCTCCTTGTCGATCCACTGCTTGCTCGAATAGGCCCGCGCAAAGCTCTCGGCGAACTCGACGGGGTCGTGGCCGACGATCTCGCGGACCGGCGTGCCGTCGACGGCCGCGCGCTCCCACAGGTCTGCGGAGTCGCCCAGCATCGTCATCATGGTGTCGCCGTCGGTGACGCCGCCGTAGTACATGAGGTACCGGTCGATCGCCTTCGCGGCGGCACGGTACGGCTCGGCCAGGCCCTCGATGCGGGCCTTGTACTGCCGGTACTGCTTCTTCTGCTCGAGCGACCCGGTCAGGGTCTCGATCCATTTGGCGGCCATGATCACTTCTCTCCTTGGGTGTGTGCGTCGTGGAGCTGTTCGATGCGTTCTGCGAGGAAGCTCCACGTCCCCCAGAACTCTGCGAGCTGTTCGCGCCCGGCCGCGTTGAGCGAATACACCTTGCGCGGCGGGCCCTTCTCGGAAGGCACCTTCTCCACGTCCACGAGGCCCCTCTGCTCGATGCGGACGAGCAGCGCATAGACCGTGCCTTCGACGATGTCTGCGAAGCCCTGCTCGCGCAGCCTCGCCGTGATCTCATATCCGTACGCAGGACGCACGGACAGGATCGCGAGCACGATGCCCTCGAGCGTGCCCTTGAGCATCTCCGTCATCTGATTGCCCATCGCTCACCTCCGATCTACTCAGTGTTGCTGACTACCAGTAGACGGTAACACTAAGTACCGGTAGTTAGCAACACTGATTAGTGAGATTTCCGGCAGGAACGCGAACGGCCCCCTGCGCCGAGCGCAGGGGGCCGTGTCGGGCCGAGGAGGAGGCAGGCTGCGCTAGAGAAGACCCCGCCGCGCGAGCTCGGGCCGCACGCCCTCGGCGAACCAGTACGCCTCTTCGAGGTGGGGGTAGCCCGAGAGCACGAACTCCGAGAACCCGTGCTCGTAGTACTCCTCGATCAGGCCGGCGACCTCTTGGTAGCTGCCGACCAGGGCGGTGCCCGCACCCCCGCGCACCAGTGAGACTCCCGCCCACAGACCGGGGTGGATCTGCAGATCCGTCCGGGCGGTCCCGCCGTTGGTGAGAGCGGTCTGGCGCTGCTGGCCCACCGACTGGGAACCCGCGAGCGCCGCTCGGCGACGCGCGAGCTGCTCGGGGTCGATGTCGGCCACCAGCGCATCGGCGATGGCCCACGCCTCGTCCGAGGTCGGACGCGCGATCACGTGGAGCCGGATGCCGTAACGCAGCGTCCTGCCGCGCTCCGCAGCCCGATCGCGCACACGGGCGATCTTCTGCGCCGCCTGCGTCGGCGGCTCGCCCCACGTCAGGTAGACGTCCGCGTGCTCGACCGCGACCTCGATCGCCGCGTCGGACGACCCGCCGAGGTAGATCGGCGGCGCCGCGGCAGGGGGCGTGATGTACGCATCTTCGAGCTGGAAGAACTCGCCCTCGTGCGTCACGCGCTCGCCCGCCCAGAGCCGGCGCAGGATGCCGAGGTACTCGGCCGCACGCCGGTAGCGGTCGTCGTGCCCGACGTGATCGCCGAAGCGCCGCTGCTCGACGTCCTCGCCTCCCACCACGACGTTGACGCGGAGCCGCCCACCACTGATGTTCTGGAACGTCGCAGCGATCTGCGCCTGAAGCGTCGGCGAGACGAGGCCGGGGCGCACCGCGATGAGGTAGTCGAGCGTGCGCGTGTGCTGCGTGAGCGCGGTGGCCGCCGTCCAGCTCTCCTCGTTGCCGCTGCCCGCGGGAACGAGGACGGCCTCGTATCCCAGGTGCTCGGCGGCGCGGGCGATCTGCGAGAGGTACGAGATGTCGGCCGGGCGCTGGGCCAGCGGCCGGTGAAGCGGATCGTTGTTGGTGGCGCTTCCCAGGCTGATGTCGGTGCGCGAGTCACCCGTCAGCGGCAGGAACCAGTCCAGGATGACGGGGGCCTGTCGCCGCGATTCGTCGTGAGTCACTCGGTGCTCCTCGCCATGATCGTCCGAGACTACGACGAGGAGAGTCCGCGCGACGACAGAATGGCGCGCAGGCGTTCGCGCCCGTGCAGGGCCGACGCGCTGCGCACCCGTGCCACGACGGCATCGAGCCAGCCGCCGGCGCGCCCCTGCGACTCGTTGAAGCGCCGCAGGGTCCGGTCGTATCCTTCGAGATCCTGCGGCACTCCCGCCCGGTATCGCTCGTCGTGGCGCACCACGACCTGCGGAAGGCGCGGCTTCACCTGGGAACGGTCGTCGGCACGGGGCCACCCGAGGGCGACGCCCACCACGGGGAACGCGGCGTCGGGCAGATCGAGCAGGGCCGACAGCTCACCGGGGTGGTTGCGCACGGCGCCGACGAAGACGGCGCCCAGCCCCAGAGCCTCTGCCGCGACGATGGCGTTCTGCGCGGCGATGGCCGCGTCGATCGTGGCGACCAGCGTGCTGTCGAGAAAGCCGATCCCCTCGGATGCCTCGTCACGGCCCCGCGCGATCGCCGCGCCGCGCGCCCAGTCGGCGACGAAGATCAGGAAGACCGGGGCATCGCGGATGAACTGCTGGTCGCCGGCGAGAGTCGCCGCGGCGCTCTTGTGCGCCTGATCCCGCACCACGACGACGCTCCACGACTGGAGGTTGGACGACGTGGACGCCGACTGGGCCGCGGCGACGAGCGTGTCGACGATCGCCTCGTCCAGCGGTGCGCTGTCGAACGCGCGCACGGAGCGATGCTCGAGAAGACGCCGGATGGTCCCCGCCTGGTCGAGGTGCAGCGCGGCGTCGGCGGCACCGTCGCCGTAGCGGCCGTCCAGGAGCGCGGCGTGTCCGGCCGCGGCGGAATCGATGACCTGTGCCATGGCAAGAGTCTCGCGGCTCGCGCGAGAGCGTCGGCATGGCACGGAAACCTGCCGAAATGTGCGGGTGGCGGCGCCCGCACCCGCGAAACGCCACGGCGTGTGCGACGCGCGGGACGCGGCATCCCACAATGGACGAGTGCCCATCATCGACAACGCCGTGTACGTCGCCGGCCACCGCATCGAGAACCCGGCGAGCCTCGACGCCACCTTCGAGTACATGCGCGACCGCGGCGGGATGGCGTGGATCGGGCTCTTCCGGCCCACTCCCGAAGAGATCCACCAGGTCGCGGCGGAGTTCGCGCTGCACGCGCTCGCGGTCGAGGACGCCCTCAGCGGGCACCAGCGCTCGAAGCTGGAGCGGTACGGCGACAACCTGTTCGCGGTACTCCGGCCCGCACGCTACCTCGACGCGGAGGAGACGGTCGAGTTCGGCGAGCTGCACGTCTTCGTCGGTCCCGACTTCGTCGTCACGATCCGCCATGCCGAGTCGCCCGATCTCGCACGAGTGCGACGACGCCTCGAAGGCAACCCCGAACTGCTCGCCCGCGGGCCGGAGGCCGTGCTGTACGCGATCTTCGACGAGGTCGTGGACGAGTACCAGCCGGTGATCGCCGGTGTCGAGAACGACATCGATGAGATCGAGGACGCCCTGTTCCTGCACGGCGACGCCGCCCTCTCGCAGCGGATCTACGAGCTCTCGCGCGAAGTCATCGCCCTGCAGCGCGCGATCCAGCCGCTGCCCGAGATTCTCGTGGCGCTGCTGCGCGGCGGCGACAAGTACGGCGTCGACATCGAGCTGCAGCGATCCCTCCGCGACGTCCAGGACCACGTGCTGCGCATGATCGACCGTGTCGACGCGTTCAAGGCGATCCTCGACAACGCGCTCACCGTCCACGCGACACTCGTCACACAGCGCCAGACCGACACGGCACTCGCGCAGAACGAGCAGGTCAAGAAGATCTCGGCCTGGGCGGCGATCCTTTTCGGTCCGACACTCGTCGGCACCGTGTACGGCATGAACTTCGACTACATGCCCGAGCTGCACTGGGTGATCGGGTATCCGCTGGCACTCGCCCTCATGGCGGCGACGAGCGTGACGCTCTACCTGGTCTTCCGCCGCAGTCATTGGCTGTGAGGCCTTGCCGGTGTCCGGCCCCGGTGATTTCCTGAGGGAATGAACACCGCCCTCTCCGCCGACGGCACCCGGATCGCATACGACCAGATCGGTGACGGCCCCATCGTCGTCATCGTCAACGGGGCGTTGTCCAGAGCCACGGATGCCGGAGGACTCGCGGCAGCGCTCGCGGACGCGGGCCTGCGCGCCGTCACGTGGGATCGACGCGCCCGCGGCTCCAGCGGCGACGCGCCCGGATCCACACCCGAGCGCGAGGCCGAGGATCTCGCCGCCGTCATCGATGCCGTCGGCGGCGGCGCCTCGGTGCTCGGGCACTCGTCCGGCGCGATCCTCGCCCTGTTCGCTGCGTCGCTCGGCGTGCCGATGCACTCTCTGCTCCTCTCCGAGCCGCCGCTGCGGTTCGGAGTCGACGAGCCCTCCGACGACCTCGCCGAACGTCTTCAGCGACTGATCGACGACGGCCGGCCCGACGAGGCGGTCGTCACGTTCCAGCTCGAGAGCGTCGGGCTGCCGCGCGAGATGGTCGACGGCATCCGTGCGAGCGACCAGTTCGCCGCCCTGGTTCCGCTCGCGCAGTCCACCGTCTACGACACGGCTCTCGTGCACCTCGTCTCGACGCCCACCCCCGAGATGCTCGCGGTCACGCAGCCCGTGACGGTGATCCGCGGCGAGCAGACCTTCCCGGTGCTGGTCGCCGCCGCCGACCGTCTCGCCGCCGCGATCGACGGCGCCGAGCTCGTCGTGGTGCCCGAGTCGGTCATGCATCGCCCCGACCCGGCCGCCACCGCCCGCGTCGTACGGGATCGGGTGAGCTGACCGCTCAGGCGATGCGCGTGCCCTTCGGGAGACGCCCCGCGGGGGTGCGGGTGCGAGCCCACGCCCACCACATCAGTCCGGCCGCGAGCAGCACCTGCAGGCTCAGACCGACGAACCAGCTCGGCGTCGACTGCATGATGATCTCTTCCGGCGTCGGGGAATCCTCGGGCACCTCGCGTGAGCAGTCGTCCCACCTCTGCTCCAGATCGGGCGGCTGCTGAGCCATGCGCACCCCGGTCTTGATCTGCCCGAACAGGTCGACGGGTGAGCCGTACTGGTTGAACTGCGTCGGCGTGGCGTCGGCGAGGATCACGAAAGGGTTCGCGGCGAGCAGCCACCACACATGGTCGAACCGGGGAACCTCGTACGTCGAGACCTGCCATTCGCCGCACGTGATCTCGGCGTCCTCGTCGCAGGGGTATTCCCCGGACGACTCCTCCCCCGGCATGCAGGGGAAGGTGTCGCCCTGGTACTCGTCGTAGTTGTATGAGCGATAGTGGCTCGTGGCCTCGGAACGTACCGAGAATCCCACCAGCGCGAACGCCACGACCGTGCCGATCACGAGCCCCGCGACCACCAGATAGGTCGTCGCGACCGAGAACAGGGGGCGTGACAGGATGCCGCTGAGCGCGACGCCGATCGCGGCGATCACACCGACCTCGATCACGAGAACGAGCAGCGAGATCGCGATCGTCGCCGCATCGCCGCCGCCCACGATGGTCGCACCCAAGAGGAAGGGCGCGGCCACCGCGACGAACGCGAGGCCCGTGATCCATGCCGCCAGGAACTTGCCGATCAGGATCTCGGCGGTCGTCGCGAGCGTGACCTGCACCGGAGCGAGGGTGGCGGCATCCCGATCGCCGTTGATCGCATTGCCGCTCAGTGTGGGCGAGACGAGCACGATGAGCAGCAGCGTGATGTAGACGATCGTCGAGTAGATCGCGGCGCCCGGGTCTTCGGTGGAGCCCCACGCAAGGAAAGACAGCGCCGTCACGATGATCAGCAGGAGCGCGAACACACCCAGCAGCACGTACCAGGCGACGCTGCGGGTGCGTTGCGTCAGCTCGAGGCTGACGATCGTGCCGAGTCGCTGGCCGCTCACGATGTCGCCCCCTTGTCGTCGCCGGCCGTGGTTTCGGAGTCGCCGGATGCGTCGACGGGCGGTTCGGCGGGCGGCGCAGGCGGCGCGGGCGGCGCAGGTTCCACGGGCGCCGTGGGCTGCGGTGGTGCGCCCTGTGCCCCGGCGGGCGGGGCGGGCTGCGCGAACGCGGGCGGTCTGCCATCACCGAGATCGAGGAAGGTCCGTTCGAGAGTGCCCTGCGCGGCGGCGAATTCCGCGACACCGACCCCGGCGGCGATGAGCTCTCGCAGAGCCGCAGCCGCGGCATCCTCCGATTCGAACGACACCACGGCGTCACGGCGGTCGACGCGTACGGCAGTGGCGGGCAACGCGAGGGCTGCGCTCACCTGCTCGGCCGCGACGGATGCCTCGACGCCGGCGACGCGCACGCGCCATGGACGTGCGCGGCGAGCGGCCGCCTCGACCCTGCCCGGATCGACCCTCTCGCCGGCGACCAGGAACACGGCGTCGTCCACGACCTCTTCGAGTTCCGACAGGATGTGGCTCGACACGAGCACCGTGCGCCCCTCGGCGGCCAAGCGCCGCAGCAGCACACGCAGGTCGATCCGCGCCTGAGGGTCGAGCCCCGAGGCTGGTTCGTCCAGGAGCAGCACCTGCGGTTCGTGTACCAGTGCGCGGGCCAGGCCCAGACGCTGCTTCTGGCCGCGCGAGAGGACGCGCGCCGGCGCGTTCGCGAGGTCGAGCAGCCCGACCTCGGCGAGCAGGACGTCGGCGCGGGCGGAGGCGTCGGGCTTCGACATCCCATACAGCCGCGCCGTGACCACCAGCGTCTCGCGCGACGAGAGCGTGCCCCACGCGCCGAGCGCATCGGGCATCCAGCCGAGCATCGCCCGGGCAGCCTGGGGATCTGCGACAGGATCGACGCCGCCTAGGCGGATCGACCCCGCGTCGGGGGCCAGGAGCGACGCGAGCATCAGCAGAAGCGTCGTCTTGCCCGAGCCATTGGGGCCGACGAGGCCGGTGACGCGGCCCGCGTGCGCCCGGAGCGTCACGTTGCGCACCGCCTGGACCTCACCGAACGCGCGGCGCACGCCGTCGACGGCGATGCCAGGAGTGATCATGGTCTGCGTGGTCACGCGCCCCACCCTAGCGGCGTCCCCCAACGACTCCGCGAAGTTCGGGTGTCACAACACGCGGCATCGCGGGAAGCGAACCCGCGTGTTGCGACACCCGAAGCGAGGAACGCCGGCACGACGCTCAGGAGCGGAAGAACGCCACGCCGAGATCGGGGTGGTCGACGAACACGCCGTCGATGCCGGCATCGCGGATCACCGCCCATTCGGCCTCCCAGTCGCCGAACGCCGCCGCGCCGCCCCGGCCGCGGAACTGACCGATCAGGAAGTTGTTCTCGGGCCGGCAGGTCCACGTGAACACCCGCAGCCCGCGCGCGTGGGCGTCGGCGATGATCGGCGACGGCCCGGTGAGACGGCCGAGCTTGTCGGGGGCGAGGATCATGCGCTTGTCGACGCTGATGCCGTCGACCCGGCCCACGAGGGCGTCCAGTCCCGCCGGATGCGCGGTCTGCCGGTATGTGAGAGCGGCCTTGCCCTGCGCCGTCGCGAGGTCGAACGGTCGTCCCGCCGCCTCGAGCAGGTAGATGTACGCGGCCGGGATGCCCCGTTCCTGCAGCGCGTAGAGCACGGTCGACTCGAAGGCCTCGATCGTGAGCGGCAGCTCACCAGCCGCCCAGCGGGCCTCTCGCAGCTCCGCGTCGACGAGCGCCGCGACATCCCACCCGATCGATGCGAAGTAGGTCACGTGCTTGATCTCGAGCACCACGCCGATCTCGCGGCCCTGGTCGAGCGAGGCGTTTCGTACGGCGTCGAGCACGTCGCGAAGCCGCAGGACGGGCTGCTCGTCGTCGAAGCTGGCGCTCGATGCACGCAGCTTCGGCAGCCGCTCGCGGCACCGCAGCGTCGACAGCTCGTCCCACGTGAAGTCCTCGGTGAACCAGCCGGTGAGCTCGGCGCCGTCGATCGTCTTCGTGGTGCGGCGCCCGGCGAACTCCGGCCGCTCGGCGACATCCGTCGTGCCCGAGATCTCGTTCTCGTGACGGACGACCAGCACGCCGTCGCGCGAGACGACGACATCGGGCTCGACGGCATCCACCCCCATCTCGAACGCGAGATCGTACGACGACCGCGAATGCTCGGGGCGATAGCCGGGCGCACCGCGGTGTCCGATGACGAGGGGGTGGCGACGAGGCACCGTTTCAGCGTAGCCGCGGGGTCCCGTCGAGATCGCGGGGCACAGGCGCGCTCAAAGACGTCTCACAGCCGCACCCTGCCGCGGAACGCGAGCCGTCGGATATCGTTGATCAACAGCACCGTGCTGTTCAACCCCCGTGACTTGGAGTGTGAGAGCAGTGGCCCTCGACAACCCCGCGTTCAGCAACCCGGCCTTCCAGGACCCCAAGGCCGTGAAGACCTACCCGGGCGGCCGGCAGGCGGCAGGTTTGACGCCGCCCGCCGCACAGACCCAATTCGCGACGGCGCAGCACGCCGGAACGGATGCCGCGGCCAACGCTCAGCTCGAAGGCATGTACGCCGCCCCCGCGGCCGGCGCCATCGAGACCGACCGGATGTCGATCGAAGACACCGTCTGGAAGACCGTCGGCCTGTTCGCGGTCCTGCTCATCACGGCTGCGGTCGGCTGGGTGTGGACGCTCGGAGGCGTCTCGGCGACGCAGCCCAGCCAGATCTCGATCCTTCCCTGGATGCTCGGCGCACTCGGCGGATTCGTCCTGTCGCTCGTCGTGATCTTCACGTCGCGCAAGAAGGTCCGTCCCGCGCTCATCTTCGCGTACGCGGCATTCGAGGGCCTGTTCGTCGGCGGCATCTCAGCGTTCTTCGAGGTCCAGTGGGAAGGCATCGTCCTGCAGGCGAGCCTCGCGACCTTCTCGGTCGTCGGCGTGACGCTGGCGCTCTTCGCCAGCGGCAAGGTGCGCGCCTCGAAGAAGGCCACCAAGGTCTTCATGATCGCGATGCTGGGCTACCTCGTGTTCTCGCTGATCAACATCGGCCTCATGCTCTTCAACGCCCCCATCGCCGGCGGTGCTTTCGGCCTGCTGAGCCAGAAGTTCATGGGCATTCCGCTGGGCCTCATCATCGGCGTGCTCGTCGTGATCATGGCGGCGTACTCGCTCGTGCTCGACTTCGACTCGATCCAGCAGGGTGTGCGCAACGGCGCCCCCCGCCAGTACGGCTGGGTCGGCGGCTTCGGCATCATGGTGACCGTCGTCTGGCTCTACATCGAGATCCTCCGCATGATCGCGATCGTGCGCGGCAGCAACTAGCCGCTTCCCCTTCGCAGAACGGCCGTCCGGTTTCCGGGCGGCCGTTCTTCGTGCACGGCGGCTCCGAGGGCGTCCTCCGGGCGGCCGTTCTGCTGTGAGCGGAAGGGCTCGGCGGTCGCGGCATCCGCGTTCTATCGTGACCGCATGGCCGAGATCATCCCGCTGCCGACGAAGCCCGTGCCCCGCGCACCCCGCCCACCCGAACCGCTGTGGCGGGACGCCCTCGGAGATCGGCTGCGGCGCCTGAGGCACGACCGCGGCGAGCGCCTGGCCGACACCGCCGAGCGCGCCGGAGTGTCACCGCAGTATCTGTCCGAGATGGAGCGGGGCCTGAAGGAGCCGTCGAGCGAGATGATCGCCGCCGTCGCGGGCGCACTCGAGGTCACCCTCGTCGAGCTGACCGCGGCTGTCGCCGACGACCTCCGGTCGTATGCAGCCGAGCGCCCTGCGGTCGGCGGCCGGACCGCCCTCGCCCTCGCCGCCTGAGCCGGAGCTGGCCAAGCCCATTTGCCGCATCTCGCCGCATCCGGCCCGCCACGCGACCAAACGCGGCAACTGACCGCCCGGCGCGCCCGCCGCGCCCGCCGCGTTGCCGCATCTCGCCGCATCTTGCCGCATCCTGCCCCGCCACGCGACCGAACTCGGCAACTGACCGCCCGGCGCGCCCCACCCCTTTGCCGCATCTCGCCGCATCCGGCCCGCTACGCGACCACACGCGGCAACTGACCGCCCGGCGCGCCCGCCGTTTTGCCGCATCTCGCCGCATCCCACCCGCCACGCGACCACACGCGGCAACAGACCGCCCGGCGCGCCCCACCCCTTTGCCGCATCTCGCCGCATCCCATCCGCCACGCGACCACACGCGGCAACTGACCGCCCGGCGCGCCCGCCGCTTTGCCCCATCTCGCCGCATCCCACCCGCCACGCGACCACACGCGGCAACAGACCGCCCGGCGCGCCCCACCCCTTTGCCGCATCTCGCCGCATCCCATCCGCCACGCGACCATACGCGGCAACCAACCGCCCGGCGCGCCCCACCCCTTTGCCGCATCTCGCCCCATCCCACCCGCCACGCGACCACACGCGGCAACCAACCGCCCGGCGCGCCCGCCGCTTTGCCGCATCTCGCCGCATCCGGCCCCGCCACGCGACCACACGCGGCAACAGACCGCCCGGCACGCCCGCCGCTGTGCCGCATCCGGCCCGCTACGCGACCTAGTGCGGCGAGCGAAGCGTCGCCGCGCGTCCGCGCGGGCCTGGCCGCGGCATCCGGTCGTCGCTAGCGTGGGCGAGGTGAGCCCTGCGCGCAAAGAGGAGATCCTCGAGATCGAGGGGCGCGACGTGCGCGTCTCGAGTCCCGACAAGGTCGTGTTCCCCACACCGGGGCTGACGAAACTCGATGTGGTGAAGTACTACCTCGCCGTGGCCGACGGCGCGCTGCGCGGTGCCGGCGGGCGCCCCATGGTCCTCAAGCGGTTCGTGAAGGGCATCGATCAGGAGGCCTTCTTCCAGAAGCGCGTCCCCGAGAACCATCCCGACTTCATCGACACGGCCACCCTGCGGTACGCGCGGGGAACATCGGCCGAGGAGGCGGTGATCCGGGATGCCGCGGGCCTGGCCTGGGTGGTCAACCTCGGCTGCCTCGATCTCAACCCGCACCCGATCCGAGCCGAAGACCTCGACCATCCCGACGAGCTGCGGATCGACCTCGACCCGATGCCCGGGGTCGACTGGTCGCAGATCGTGGATGTCGCGTTCGTCGCCCGCGAGGTGCTCGACGACGTCGGCCTCGTCGGGTGGCCCAAGACGAGCGGGTCGAGAGGCATGCACATCCTCGTACGCATCGCACCGCACTGGGACTACAAGCAGGTGCGGCTGGCCGCCGAGACTCTCGCCCGCGAGGTCGAGAACCGCGCACCGGGACTCGCGACGGCACGATGGTGGAAGGAGGAGCGCGGCGAGAGCGTGTTCGTGGACTTCAACCAGAACGCGAAGGATCGCACCGTGGCATCCGCGTATTCGATCCGCCCGCTGCCCGACGCCCGCGTGTCGACGCCGCTCGACTGGGACGAGGTGCGCATCAGGCGCCCGGAGGAGTTCACGGTGCGGACCGTCCTCGAGCGCTACGCCGCGATCGGCGACCCGCACGCCGGGATCGACGACACCGTCGGCACCCTCGACGGACTCCTGCGACTCGCGGAGCAGCTCGGACCCGGCGAGAAGCCACCGCGAGCCGGCGATGCGGAGGGCCGGCGGCAGTCCACGATGCCGCTCATCGAGGTGGCCCGCACGAAGACCAAGCCCGAAGCGCTCGCGGCTCTCGACGAGTGGCGGGCGCAGCATCCGCTCGTCTCGGAGCAGCTGCACCCGGCCGACGTCCTCGTCGACGGCATGCGGGGTTCGAGCTCGCTCTGGTACCGGGTGCGCGTGAACCTGCAGCACGTTCCCGCGGACACGCGCCCGCCGCAGGAGGACCTCATCGCCGACTACGACCCTTGGGCGGGCAGGACCTGGCCCGGGGGCCCGCCGAGCTGAGGGCCTCATCAGCGCTTCACCAACACACCCGCCACGATCAGCGTTCGGCAAGCACGCGGTCGGCGAGACCGTATTCGACCGCCGCGGTAGCGGTGAAGATACGGTCGCGATCGGTGTCGATGCGCAGCTTCGCGGGATCCTGGCCGGTGTGCCGCGCGAGGATCTGCTCGACCTCGTCCCGCACCCGCACGAGCTCGTCGGCCTGCAGGATGAGATCCGGGATGGCGCCCCTCCCCTGGCCTGCGGGCTGATCCAGCACGACGCGAGCATGCGGCAGCACCGCGCGCTTGCCCACTGCGCCGGCCGCGAGCATCACCGCTCCGACGCCGATCGCCTGGCCGACGACGGTCGTCGCGACATCGGGGCGCACGTGCTGCATCGTGTCGTAGATGGCGAGCATCGCAGCCGGATCGCCGCCCTCGCAGTTGATGTAGAGCTGGATGTCGCGGTCCTGGCTCTCGGCGTCGAGGTGCAGCAGCTGCGCGATGAGCGCGTTAGCCACCCCCGCATCGATGCCGGTGCCGAGATACACCACCCGCTCGGACAGCAGGTGCGAGTAGACGTCCATCACCCGATCGCCACGCGGATGCTGAGCCACGACGCTCGGGATCGTATAGGAGCTCATGCCGCCACCTCGTTCGTCCTCTCGGCGGGAACGCCGAGCCCCGCCGGCCGGCGCCGCCTCGGCACGACCTGCGCGAAGTCGTCGACGATGCCGTCGATGAACCCGTAGTCGCGGGCCTCGGCCGCGGTGTACCAGCGGTCATGGAGGGAGTCTTCGAAGACGCGCTCCAGGCTCTGTCCGGTGTCTGCCGCGATGAGTCCGAGGACTGTGTCGCGTGTGTGCCGCAGGTCGTCGGCCTGCACCTCGACCTCGACCGTCGAGCCGCCGATGCCCGACGAGCCCTGGTGCATGAGGATCCGCGCGTGCGGGAGCGCGCGTCGCTTGCCCGGTGTGCCCGCAGACAGCAGGAACTGCCCCGCGCTGCAGGCGAGCCCGAGCGCGAGCGTGGCGACATCGTTCGGGATGAGCCGCATCACATCGCGGATCGCGAGCATCGAGGGGACCGAGCCGCCCGGCGAGTGGATCCAGAGCGCGATGTCGGAAGCCTCGTCTGCCGCCGCGAGGGCGAGCAGCTGCGTCGCGATCAGAGTGCCGTTGTCGTCGTCGAGCGGTCCGTCCAACACCAGCACGCGCTGATGGAACAGCTCGCGCCGCGCCTCCGCCCCGAACTGCGGGATCTTGCCTTCGTCTGTCATTCCCTCAGCCTGCGCGGTCGCGGCGGGCGCGGCATCCGAATCCGCCGCCAGCGGCTCCGCCCACGGCGGACCGTCCCCGTGCCCGGCGCCCGTGCCGGGTCGCGCGGTCGGCCCGCCACGCGCCCGTGCACGATTCAGGCTGCGCGCATCCCTGCCCGGTCGAAACCCGCGGAAATCCGCGAGAGGGCGGCGCCCCGCTGCGCGCCCAGCCTGAATCGTGTACGCCCGGGCCTGGGCGACTCGCGACATGGCAGCCTCATCGACCGGCGACCGGGACCGGGACCGGGACCGGCCAGGCTGCTGCTGCCGGGCCGAGGCGGTCCGCCGCCCGACCTCCGGCCGAGGCGGGCGCCGCACGACCTACGGGCGTCGGCGGGATGGCCCGGCGACGGCTGCCGTCAGCGCAGCGACGAGCGCCGGGCGCACGGCAGCGGGGGTGAATGCGGCGGCGGCGGGACGGGCACGTGCGGCGAGGTCGGTGCGCCGTGCGTCGTCCTGCAGCAGCCCCGTCACCGCAGCGGCGAGTCCTTCGACATCGCCTGGCGCCACGAGGACTCCGGCATCGCCGATCGCTTCGCGCGGGCCGTAGCGGGCATCGAAGGACACGACCGGCAGTCCGCGAGCCAGCGCCTCGGCGATCGAAAGCCCCTGCCCCTCGAAAGCCGTCGAGGTGAGAAGCAGCGCCGACCGGTCGAAGACGGCATCGCGCTCCGCCGTCACACCGTGCAGCGACACGGATGCGCCGAGCCCGAGATCGTCGATCAACCGCTGCAGCTCCTCGCGGAGCGGACCGTCGCCGTAGATGTCCAGACGGGCGCCGGGCAGCGTTCGGCTCACCTTCTCCCACGCCCGGATCGCAAGGTCCACGCGCTTCTGCGGGGCGAGCCGGTTCACCATGACCACGCGGCGCGGGTCCCGAGGAACGGATGTCGAAGGCTCGGCACCGAGGTCGATCGTGTTCGGCACGACGTGGAACGTTCCCGGGTCGCCGAAGTGCAGGGCCACCTCATCGCGCTGTGCCCGCGTCGGCCACAGCACCCCGTCATAGCGGTCCACCGATCCGAGCCAGCGCTCCCACAGTCCCGAGACCGGCGCCGCCGGGTCGTCGTAGGGAGCCGGCAGGTGCGAATTGTGCACGGTGTGCACGAGCCGCACTCGCGGGTCGTCCCACCCTACGAGCGCTTCACCGATCTGCCGCGACTCGCAGATCACGACGAAGAGTCGATCGGGATCGCCTGCCGCAGCACGTCGCTCGGCGGCGATGTGCGCCAGCCACGCGATGTACAGCCCTCGGAATCCCCGGACCACGCGGTCGCCACCGGATGCGTGCAGCACGACGGCCGCGTCGCGAAGGTGCCATTCGGGGTCGTTCTCGAAGACCGGGAGCGACGCGATCGGGCGGGATTCGGCATCCGGATCGAGACTCGGCTCCACAAGCGGATCGGCATCCGCCGTCACCGTCCGGTACTCGACGCCGGGCGTGCGCTGACCCGGCTCGCCCGCCGTCTGCAGCCATGCGGGTGCTGAACGGAGCTCGTCGAACAGGTTGCGGAAGCGACCGGCATCGGGCAGCAGCCCGGCGTCGACGAACGCCCGCCGCTGCGCGGCGTGCACGTCGCCGGGCTGGCCGTCGACGCTCAGCATGAGCGGCAGGCGAGCACCGGATGCCTCGAGCAGGCGTACGCGCGCCGGCACCGCGACCGCGAACCCGCCGTCGAGCCCCAGCGCGATGCGACTGCCGAGCACGACATAGTCGGCGTCGGGCAGCGTCTGGTCGTCGGCCGTCATTCGTCCATCCTCGCGTACGTCCTCGCTGCGCCGTCGATCAGGCGACCGGGAGAAACAGGGAAGCCCCGGACCAGAGTCCGAGGCCAGCCCTCACGTCACTCCCACTCGATGGTCCCCGGGGGCTTCGAGGTGACGTCGAGCACGACGCGATTGATGTCGCGCACCTCGTTGGTGATGCGGTTCGAGATCTTCGACAGCACGTCGTAGGGCAGACGTGTCCAGTCCGCGGTCATCGCGTCTTCGGACGAGACGGGGCGCAGCACGATCGGGTGCCCATACGTGCGGCCGTCGCCCTGCACGCCCACCGAGCGCACGTCGGCGAGCAGCACGACGGGGCACTGCCAGATCTCGCCGTCCAGCCCCGCGCGGGTCAGCTCTTCGCGGGCGATGGCGTCGGCATCACGCAGAATCTCGAGACGGTCAGCGGTGACCTCGCCGACGATCCGGATGCCGAGGCCGGGGCCCGGAAAGGGCTGGCGTGCGACGATCACCTCGGGCAGGCCCAGCTCGCGGCCGATCGCGCGCACCTCGTCTTTGAAGAGGGTGCGCAGCGGCTCGACGAGCTCGAACTGCAGGTCTTCGGGCAGGCCGCCCACGTTGTGGTGCGACTTGATGTTCGCGGTGCCGGTGCCGCCGCCCGACTCGACCACGTCGGGGTAGAGCGTGCCCTGCACGAGGAAGCGGATCGGCTCGCCGTCGGCCTCGGCCTCGGCGATGAGGGCCTTCTCGGCCGCTTCGAACGAGCGGATGAACTCGCGCCCGATGATCTTGCGCTTCTGCTCGGGGTCGCTGACGCCGGCCAGCGCGGTGAGGAACTGCTCACGGGCGTCGACGGTCACGAGGCGTACACCGGTCGAGGCGACATAGTCGGTCTCGACCTGCTCGCGCTCGTCCTTTCGGAGCAGCCCGTGGTCGACGAAGATGCAGACCAGCTGGTCGCCGACCGCCTTGTGCACGATCGCGGCCGCGACGGCGGAGTCGACGCCGCCCGAGAGCCCGCAGATCACCCGGCCGGTGCCGACCTGCGCCTGGATCTTCGCGACCTGCTCGGCGATGACGTTGCCGCTGTTCCAATCCGCGGGAAGGCCTGCGGCCTTGTGGAGGAAGTTCTCGATCACCCGCTGACCGTGGTCGGAGTGCTTCACCTCGGGATGCCACTGCACGCCGTAGAAGCGGCGCTCATCGCTTCCGAAGGCGGCGACGGGCGTCGCGGTGGTCGAGGCGAGCACCTCGAACCCCTCGGGCGCGCGCGACACCTGATCGCCGTGGCTCATCCACACGTTCTGCGCCACCGGCTGACCACCTAGCAGCACGCCGCCGTCACCCGTGACCGCGGCATCCGTCGCTCCGTATTCGCGAAGGCCCGTGTTGGCGACCTCGCCGCCGAGCGCCTGCGCCATGACCTGGAAGCCGTAGCAGATGCCGAGCGTGGGCACACCGAGATCGAACACGCCCGCGTCGAGCGCGGGAGCGCCCTCGTCGTACACCGAAGAGGGACCACCCGACAGGATGATGCCGACCGGATTCTTCGCCGCGATGTCGGCGGCGGACGAGGTGTGGGGCACGATCTCGCTGTAGACGCCCGCCTCACGCACCCGCCGTGCGATGAGCTGCGCGTACTGCGCGCCGAAGTCGACGACGAGGACGGGGCGCTGCACGGTATCGCTGGGCGATGCGGCGGTGTTCGGCTGTTCGGTCAACGCTGGTTCTCCGTGGGGATCGCGTGGGTGAGGGACGAGTGCTCGGCGCGCGAGTGCAGCTCTTCGTCTTCGCGCTGCTTCATGTACCCCTTGACGTCGCGTGCGACGCGGGCCTCCATGAAGAACGACAGCAGCGGCACGATGCCGCCCGCAGCGAGCATCGCGAGGCGCCAGAGATTCCAGCGCATCAGGCTCCAGATGCGGAAGCACGAGATCAGGTAGACGACGTAGAACCAGCCGTGGGCGACGAGGATGCCGAGCGAGAGGTTGATCCCGTCGCCGGTCGACTCGAGGCCCGATGCGGTCTCGACGACGGGCGCGAACCACAGGAAGCCACCGGATCCGCCGAGGAAGAGTTCGAGGTGCAGAGGCGTGTACTTCAGCACCATCTCGGCCACCAGGAGCAGCAGCATCGTGCCCGTGATGATCGAGCACACCTGGTAGAACTTCAGGGCTCCGCGGATCGCCGGAAAGGAAGCGAGCTTCGGGGCGCGGGGCATGGCGTCCAGTCTACCCGGGCGATTTCGCCCGGGAATCCGGCTCCGGGACGGCTCCGGGACGGCGCCCGGCCACGCACGGCCGCCGGGCGGAGACGAGGATCGCCCTCCCCGCGCAGCGCGAGGGAGGGCGATCATCGGGGTGGGTCAGCCGGCGTCGGGGCGCGCGACCTTGATCACCCCCGCCGGGTACCGGTCACGGGCCGACACGTACAGCGCGTGCGTGTTCGTGTCGATCGAGACGCCGTAGACCTTGTTGCCGAACGCATGCGCCGAGAGGCGCTCCACCAGGGAGAGATCGCTCGCACGGTAGACGGACACTCCGGAGTCGTCGAACGTGATGCTCTGGTGTCCGACCACCAGGGTGTCGGCCGCGGTGTCGACGGCGATCGAGCGGAAGTCGGCTCCGTCGACGTTCAGCGTGTCCAGGAGCGAGTAGTCCTCTCCGTCGTAGACGCGGATGCCCTGGGTCGAGCCGGTCGCATCGCTGTTGCTCACGTAGATGCGGTCGTCGGCCGCGTCGTAGGCGATGCCGTGCGTGCGCCACGCGCCGCCGTCCGCAGGCCCCTCGACCGTGCGGATGAGCTCACCCGTCGCGGCATCCCGGACGTCGAAGCCTGTGCCGCGCAGGGCGCCGAACACCCGCCCACCGGCGGAGTCGACATCCATGCCGCGCACGCCGCCCGAGAAGGCGAAGGGCCCTCTGACCTTCGCGCCGGTCTCGGCATCCATGACGACCCAGTTGTCACCGAAGGCGACGGTCAGCTCGTTCGTCGCGGCGTCGAACGCGATGTCTCGCAGCCCGTCCTCGACGGGGTCGAGCGTGGGCGCCGACAGGGTTCGCACGACCTTGTCTGTCTCAGGGTCGATGACGTGCACCCGCGCGGGACGCATCTCGTCGGCGAGGTACAGCAGGCCCGTGACGGGGTCGACCACCGAGCCGACCGGACGGATCTCGTCCGCTCCGTCGGGGGTCGCGGTCGGGATGGCCGTGAGCGCGGTCGCGGTGTAGGGCCCGTCCGACGGATCGGTGGGATCAACCGGATCGACCGGATCGACCGGGTCGACCGGCTCGCCCCCGTCGGTGCGGATGCTGACCGTCACGGCCTTCGCGGCGAGTTCTTCTCCGGGCGGGTTGAGGCGGAAGTCGCGGTTGGCGACGAAGACTCGCTCATGCTCCTCGTCCACGGCGATGCCGTACCCGTCCTTGCCGAACTCGGGCCCGACCTGGTCCACCAGCTGCGCACCCGAGGCGAGGGAATGCACCGAGAACCCGCCGCTGTCCGCGGCCGTTCCGGTGTAGCCCACATAGAGCAGACCCCGCTCGCTGTCGATGTCGACCTGGCGCGCACCTGCACGCACCTCCTTCTCCCACAGCAGACGGAATCCGTCGTTCGCCGCGAACGCCTGCAGATCGGGAGTACCCGCCACGCTCTGGAACTTGGTGGTCACGATGGTCCCCGTCGCCGGATCGGCCGCCACGTAGTACGCATCTGCGGTGCCTCTGATCACGCCGAGCGTCTCACCCGTCGACGCCCGGAACACCTCGACACCGCGAGCCGGAACCGCGACATACACGTAGTCGTTCACCGGGTCGACGTCGATCGACCGCTGCGACTCGATGATCGTGTACGGACCGCGCTTGACCTGACCGAAGTCCTCGTCCGCGATCGACACCACCACCCAGTTCCGGTTCTGCTGACCGACGTAGAGAAGCTTGTTCTCCTCGTCGATCCCGAGATCACGGATGTTCTCCGGCAGTGTCATCTCACGCAGCACGGTGTCGGTGTCCGGATCGATCTCGAACACCTTCCGGCTGTTCTGGTCGCCCAGATAAAGCACATCCCTGCCCTCGTCGTACGCCGCACCCGCCGGCAGAGCCGCCGTATGCGCCCCGCCCGCACTGTTCGGCATCACCGAATCGAGGTGTGCGAGGTGCTCGTACGCGAAGTCGCCGACCGGGTCCACCGGGTCGATGGGATCCACCGGGTCCGGCGGGACCTCGCAGCCCAGGCACGGCGAGGGGGTGCCGGGATCGATCACCTGCGGCTCGACGCCGTCGACGACGAGCTTCTGGCCATCCTTCTTGGTGATCGTGAACCCGTCGAGGAACGCGCCGTCGGCCGTCCGCGACTCGAAGCGCAGCGTCCCGTCGGCGATGTCGACGACCTGGTAGGTCTGCATCCCGGTCACGAGACGGCGCAGGTGCGCGTCGTTCTCGTTCCAGTGCCGCGGGCCCGCTTCGTAGAACTTCGAGCCGACGCTCGACGACACGTACACCGGGCCGGTGTGGCTCAGCTCGGGGTCCGCGCCCGCGGGCAGGTTCTGCTCGTTCGCATCGAGGTTGCCGCGGCCGTAGGCGTGGTCGTGCCCGGTGAGCACGAGGTCGACGTTGTGCTCCTCGAGGATCGGACCCCACGACTGGCGGATGCCGAGGTTGTTGCGTCCCTCGTCGAGCGAGTACACCGGGTGGTGGAAGTACACGACCGCCCACTCGCCGGGGTTGTCGGCGAGCACGGTGTCGAGCCACTCCGCCTGCACGGCGAGGCCTTCGGTGTCGACGATGTTGCTGTTGAGCGACACGAACCGCACGCCCTGGTGATCGGTGTAGTACACCGTGCCATCCAGTTCGTCGTATACGTCGCCCTCGCCCTGCGGGCCGTTGTCGGGATACGTGAACTGGTTCTGCCACTGCTCGGAGAGGCCGCCGTCGTACTCGTGGTTGCCGGGCGTCGTCAGGAACTGCTGCGTGCCGAGCGTGTACGAGAACGCGTCGTCGAGCTGCCCCCATTCGGCATCCGATTCCGCATCGTTGACCAGGTCGCCGATCTGCAGCACGAGGTCGGCATTGGGCCGGTCGCGGAACGCATTGCGCACGACGCGGGACGCATCGGAGTGGATGCCGTTCTGCACGTCGCCGAGATAGATGAACGAGAATCGCTCATCGCCCGCGGATGCGGTCTCGAAGTCCTGCCATTCGCTGAAGTTCGTGCCGTCGCCGACGCGGTACATGTACGCCACGCCCGGCTGCAGCCCGGTGATCTTCGCCGTATGCACCGCCTGGGTGTATCCGAGATCGGTCTGCTGCTCGACGCGATCCTCCGATGTCACCTTCTGCACCCCGCTCGGATAGGGAGTGGGCGTCAGCGAGCGGTACTCGACGATGCCCTCGGCGACCGACGTGGACGAGCGCCACGAGATCACCTGCTGCGTCGTCGGGTCCTCGCCCGGGGTGAGGGTGATCCGGTCGGGGATCCCCCGCGGTGCATACCGCTGGGTGTCGGGGACGGATGCCGCGTTCGCGGGACTCGCGACGAGTACGCCGCCCGTCACGGCGACGGCGAGAGCGATGCTCCCGGCGATCAGCCGCTGAGGTGTGCGATGACGAGCCATCGGTCAGGCTGCCTTTCGGTTTCGGAGGAGGGTTCGGGTGACGAGGACGCCGCCGCCGAGCGCGAGGGCTGCGCCGACGGAGATGAGCGCGAGCGGAAGCTCGCCGCCGGTGGCCGGCAGGGCGCCGGCGGGGGTGCCCGGGGCACGGGTCACGATGATGTCGACGCTGGCGCTCCGGCCCGACTCGAGACCGCGCACGATGATCGAGTGCTCGCCGGCGGCGGCATCCTGCGGGATGGTCACCGTGGAGCTCACGGCACCCGCGTCGGTCGCGGTGGACAGTGCCAGCGTGACGGGAGTGGAGTGCAGCTCGATCGCTACGCGTTCACCGCCGAGGAAGCCCGTGGCACCGATGGTGAGCTGGCCGCCCGGGGCGACCGAGGTGTCACTGAGGGTCAGGATCGGCTCGTCGGTTGCAGGGTCCGTCGGGTCCGTCGGATCGACCGGATCGACAGGGTCCACCGGATCGACCGGATCGACAGGGTCCACCGGATCGACCGGATCGACCGGATCGACCGGATCGACCGGATCCACGGGATCCACCGGGTCCACCGGATCCACCGGATCCACCGGATCCACCGGGTCCACGGGCAGCGCCGGCGGTGCGACACCCTCCCGGGTCGAGCCGGGACCGCCCGCCCAGGCGTCGGCATCCGTCACGATCTTGCCGTCGGCATCCTTCGTGATCGTGAAGGCGTCGAACAACGCGCCGTCGACGGTGCGCGCCTCGACGTGCATGCGGCCGTCTTCGGTCACGTCGACCGTCTGGAAGAGCTGGATGTCGCGGCCGACGACACGCAGGTTCGCGTCGTTCGCCGTCCAGTTGTTCGACTCCTCGGGGTCGGGGACGTACATCTTCGGCCCGGCGACGCTCACGAGGTACACGGGACCGGTGTGGCTGGTCGCGGCATCCGCGCCCTCGGGCAGGTTCTGCTCGTTCGCGATCAGGTTCCCGCGGCCGTACGCGTGATCGTGGCCCTGCACGACGAGGTCGACGTCGTACTTCTCGAAGACCGGGAGCCACGACTCGCGCAGCGTCGCGTTGTCGCGACCGCTGGTGACCGAGAAGACCGGGTGGTGGAAGGACACCACGGTCCAGTCGTTGGGGTTGTCGGCGAGGATGCCCTCGAGCCACGCCGTCTGGGCCGCGCGCGAGTCGGCGTTGAAGCCCTGCGTCGAATCGAGGCTGATGAAGCGCACACCCTGGTAGTCGACGTAATAGACCGTCTCGGTGAGCGACTCCTGGCCAACGGGCCCGTTGCGGGGGTACTCGAACTGCGCACCCCAATAGCGGGAGAGGTCGGGGCCGGGGTAGTACTCGTGGTTTCCGGTCGAGGCGATCACGTTGAGGTACTGGTTCGCGAACGCGGCGGCCTCGTGCCACTCGCCCCACTCCGCGTCGCTCGTCTCGGTGTCGATGAGGTCGCCGGCGTGGACGACGGCACGCGCGTAGGGGCGCGCCTCGAACGCGGCGCGGAAGGCGCGCGACGTGTAGGCCTTGTTGTCGTTCTGGGCGTCGCCCTGCACGAGGAAGCTGAAGCCGCCGACCTGGTCGGTCGCCGTGGTGAACTCGAGCCACTCGCTCCACGTCTCGCCGTCGCCGACGCGATAGACGTACACCGTGCCCGGCTCCAGGCCCTCGATGGTGGCCGAGTGATGCGCCACCGGGTAGCCGAGGTTGGCGTCGAACTGCACGCTGCTCGCAGCGGCGAGCGTCTGAGCGCCCGTGATCAGGCTGGGACCGCTGAGCGCCCACTGCACCTGAGGTGCGGTGACCGCATCGGAAGTGCGCCATGTCACGGACTGGCTCGTCGTCGGCGACACGGTCGGCGTGAGGATCACGCGATCGGGAACGGCGGTGGGCTTGTGGATCGTGACGGGGTCGACGGCGGGCGGGGCGAGGCCACCGCCGGCGGCGACCGCGACTCCTCCTGCCATGCTGCTCAGACCGATGGTCGCGGCAAGGAAACCTGCCGTGATCAATGCGGGACGTCCGATTCGGGGCACGCGGGATCACCTCTCGAGAGAGCCGCTTCGGGTGCGGCTCGGTCAGCGCACATGGCGCAGGCCCGCCAGTGCGGCGGGCCCGAGGAAGAGTCTGTCGACGCATCGGAGTGGGATCGGCGGGTTCGCCGGGACTTCGCCGACTGTTCAGATCGTCCGCTGAAGTTCCCTCACCCGACGTGCTGCGGAGCGGGGGGCGACCACTCTCGGACGGGGTGCGGACACCATCCGTTCACGTTCCCCTGAAAAAGATTCAGGTGAATGGAGTTTCACGCCCGGGTCCAACAAGTCCGACCCGTCGGACGATCGGTTCAGGGCGCTTCGGCCGCGGCGTCCTCGAAGTCCTCGAGCTCCTTCTCCCACGCGTCACGGGCGAGGCGGTACCAGAGGTAGAACGCGAAGCCGGCGAACACCGCCCACTCGGCGGCGTAGAAGATGTTGAGCCAGTTGACGTTCGAGCGCTCGTCCGGTGCGGGCGACGAGATCGCGGAGAGGCCGCCGAACGGCGCCGTGGACGCGATGTACGGACGATACACGTCGAGGCGATCCACGTCGTGCCAGCGCCCCAGGAGCGCGGCGGGCGACATCCGCGTCATGGTCTGCGGATCCGCAGAGGAGCGTGGGAGAACAGGACCCTCGTCGGAGATGAGCCTGCCGGTCACATCGACCACCTCGGGCCGCGTGCCGCTCGACTCGGCCTCGAGCCGGTCCACGGCCTCCAGAGCCTCGGCCTCACTCGCAGCCCAGCCGAGCGCGACGGCCACCGATGTCGGCGTCTCGGTCGTGTCGAGGCGCAGCTGACCGGTCACCCAATACCCCTCGACGCCGTCGTTGTACCGCGACTCGACGAGCAGGAAATCTCCGGGCACCCATGTGCCCGTGGTCTCGACGCGCTGGCCCACGGCCGGCTCGGAGAGGTACTCGCCCGGAGCGGCGACATCGACGAGCGGCTGTACCACTTCGGTCGCGCCCGCCACCGGCGGATCGGTGTCGATCGCCCGACCCAGCTGCCATTGGCCCAGCCACGCGAAGACCGCCGCCACCGCCAGGCACAGGAGAAGCAGACCGATCCACTGCGGCCGCAGCATGACCTCGCGCAGCGTGGGCGGGAACGCCTCGACCGGTGGTGCGGACCCTGCGGCCGCGCCGGATTCCGGGCCCTGCGAGGGCTCGGCGCCTGTCGAGGGGTCGGTCACAGCTCGCGTCATCCGGCGGCGTACGGCGCGACGACGACCTCTACCCGCTGGAACTCCTTGAGGTCGGAGTACCCGGTGGTGGCCATCGACTTGCGGAGGGCGCCGATCAGGTTGGCCGTGCCGTCCGCGACGGGCGCGGGACCGTAGAGGATCTCTTCGAGCGAACCGACCTGATCGACCTTGACGCGGCGACCGCGGGGCAGCTTCGGGTGGTGGGCCTCGGGGCCCCAGTGGAAGCCCTTGCCGGGCGCATCCGTCGCGCGTGCGAGGGCGACGCCGAGCATGACCGCATCGGCACCCATCGCCAGCGCCTTGACGATGTCGCCCGAGGTGCCCACCCCGCCGTCCGCGATGACGTGGACGTAGCGCCCGCCCGACTCGTCGAGGTAGTCGCGGCGTGCGCCGGCGACATCGGCGACGGCCGTCGCCATGGGCGCGTGCAGGCCCAGGGTGGCACGCGTCGTCGACGCCGCTCCCCCGCCGAACCCGACGAGCACGCCCGCGGCTCCGGTGCGCATGAGGTGCAGCGCCGCGGTGTAGGTGGCGGCGCCGCCCACGATGACCGGAACATCGAGGTCGTAGATGAACTTCTTCAGGTTGAGGGGCTCGTCGACGCTCGAGACGTGCTCGGCAGAGACCGTGGTGCCGCGGATCACGAACAGGTCGACGCCGGCGGCGACGACCGTCTCGTAGAGCTCCTGCGTGCGCTGAGGCGTGAGGGAGCCGGCGACCGTGACACCGGCCGCGCGGATCTCGGCGAGCCGGTCGCGCACGAGCTCGGGCTTGATCGGCTCGGCGTACAGCTCCTGCATGCGGCGGGTCGCGGCGGCCTTCTCGAGGCCCGCGATCTCGGCGAGCAGCGGAGCCGCATCGTCGTAGCGCGTCCAGAGGCCCTCGAGATCGAGGACGCCCAAGCCGCCCAGCTGGCCGAGCATGATCGCGGTCTGCGGGCTCACGACGGAGTCCATCGGGGCGCCCAGCACCGGAATGTCGAAGCTGAACGCATCGATCGTCCAGGTCGTCGAGACATCCTCGGGGTTGCGCGTGCGCCGCGAGGGCACCACCGCGATGTCGTCGAACGTGTAGGCGCGACGCGCGCGCTTGGCGCGACCGAGTTCGATGTCCATGCTCACCAGGCCAGCCTACCCGGCGGGGTTCGCACCGCCCCTCCCGACCGCGCGCGCGGTCGGGAGGGGTGGGGGACGGATGCCGCGGGCCCGCGGCATCCGCTCGCTACCGTTCCCGCGCGACGCGGGTCTCATCCCACACGGGAGCATCGGACTCGAAGACACGACCGTCAGAGCCGAAGACCACGAACCGGTCGAAGGACTTCGCCAGCCAGCGGTCGTGCGTCACCGCGAGGACGGTGCCCTCGAACCGGGCGAGCGCCTCCTGCAGCGCCTCGGCCGATACCAGGTCGAGGTTGTCGGTGGGCTCGTCGAGCAGGAGCAGCGTCGCCCCCGACAGCTCGAGCAGGAGGATCTGGAATCGCGCCTGCTGCCCGCCCGACAGGCTGTCGAAGTCCTGCTCGGCCTGGGCGACGAGACCGTAGCGGTCCAGGGCGCTGCTCGCGGCATCCCGAGGCATCCCCGCGCGCGCGTCCTCGCCGCGGTGCAGGATGTCCAGCAGCGTACGACCGGCGAACTCGGGATGCTTGTGCGTCTGCGCGAACCAGCCCGGCACGACACGCGCACCGAGGATCCCGCGACCGACGTGGGCGACGGGCGCGAGTCCGGCGCCGGTCGTGGTGACGTGCCCGAGGCGCGAGTCGGGATCGGTGCCGCCGCGGGCGAGGAGTCGGAGGAAATGCGACTTGCCCGACCCGTTCGACCCGAGCACCGCGACCCGGTCGCCGAACCACACCTCGAGGTCGAACGGCTTCATCAGCCCGGTGAGCTCGAGCCGCTCGGCGACGACCGAGCGCCGCCCGGTGCGGGCGCCGCGCAGGCGCACGTCGAGGTCCTGCTCCTTCGGACGCTCGAGCGGAGGCCCCGCCTCCTCGAAGAACCGCAGCCGGGTCTGCGCGGCACGGTACCGCGACGCGAACCCGTCGTTCGCGGCGGCCTTGACCTTCATATCGGCCACCAGCGCCTTGAGCTTCGCGTGCTGCTCATCCCAGCGGCGGCGCAGTTCGTCGAGGCGCTCCATCCGCTCCGCCCGAGCCCGGTGATAGGTGCCGAAGCCTCCGCCGTGCACCCACGCGGTGCTGCCGGCCCCGCCCGCCTCGAGTGTGACGATGCGGTCCGCGGCCCGCGCGAGCAGCTCCCGGTCGTGCGAGACGAGCAGAACGGTCTTGGCCGTCCCGCGCAGGCGCTCCTCGAGCCACCGCTTGCCGGGGACGTCGAGGTAGTTGTCGGGCTCGTCCAGCAGCAGCACCTGATCGGGTCCGCGCAGCAGTGCCTCGAGCGCGAGCCTCTTCTGCTCACCACCCGACAACGTGGTGAGCTCGCGGAAGCGCGCACGCGCGAACGGGATGCCGAGGGCCGCCGTCGTACACGTGTCCCAGACCGTCTCGTACTCGTAGCCGCCGGCCTCGGCGTAGTCGGCGAGGGCGCCGGCGTACCGCATCTGCGTGTCGAGGTCGTCGAGCTCGATGATCGCGGCCTCGGCGTCTTCCAGCTCGCGGGCGGCGCGGCCCACGCGGTCGGGCGCGACGGCGATCAGCAGGTCGTGAACGCTCTGGCCCGGTTCACCGTGGCCGACGAACTGGTCCATCACACCGAGGCCGCCGTCGATCGACACCACTCCCGACAGCGCCGGGGCCTCCCCGCGGATGATGCGCAGCAGCGTGGTCTTGCCGGCGCCGTTCTGACCGATGAGCGCGGTCGTCGAGCCTTCGCCGACACGGAACGAGACGTCGTCCAGAAGCGGCCTGCCGTCCGGCAGCGCATACGAGACGGCGGCGATGTCGATGTACCCCACGGTGTTCCTGTCTGCTCCGTGCGGCATCCATCGCCGTTCGGGGAGCCGACCAGCTTATCTGCTCACGCGCGTTTCGTCCCGCCGCCCTCAGGCACCGGGATACACCACATCCGCGACGAGACACCACCGCCACCACGGTGTCTCGTCGCGAATGCGGTGTATCCACTGCGCGCTCGCGGCTCGTCACCGACGCGGTGCATCCGCTGCGCGCTCGCGGTCTCGTCACCGACGCGGTGCATCCGAGGATCCACCCGCCGAGGACGAAGAGGTCACGCTGCGGCGTAGCGGCCCGACTTGATCGCGCGCTCGCGGGCCTTGGCCGCCTCGACCTCGCGGTTCTTCGGCGGTGCGACGGCGACGAGGTCGTCGAGCAGGTGCTGGGTGATGTGGGCGATCTCGTGGACGGCGCGGTCGAAGGCCTCTTGGTTCGCCTTCGACGGCTTCGTCGTGCCCGCGATCTTGCGCACGTACTGGAGCGCTGCGGCGTCGACCTCGTCAGAGGTGGCGGCGGGCTCGAAGTTGTGGAGCGTGTGGATGTTCCGGCACATGCCCAAGACGATACGCCGGGGCGCCGACGGACGGAACCGTCGGATCACCGGTGTCACCAGCGCTCGGTGCCCCGCGGAACCAGGTCGAGGATATGGGGCATCTCGGTGGGGAAGCACGAGCGGAAAAGCTCGGTGATCTGCGGATCCGAGCCGTAGTCGTCGACGAGGCGCAGACCGATCATCGTGCTGATGAGCATGCCCTCGGCCATGAACACCCGGGCCTCGTCGGCTCCGAGCCCCAGCTCGTCGCGGAAGAAGCGCCACACCGCGGCGAACCCCCGGCGCGCGGCCGGGCCGATGACGGGATGGCTCCCCATCAGATACGCGTTGGCGAGTGTCTGATGCAGTCCCCGCACCTCGAGCAGGTCGACGTAGGCCTGGCCGATGCGCTTGCCGGCCGGCCGCTCGGGGTCGTCGGCGGCGAGCGCGGCACGGAAGCCCGCCAGCATCCGCGACAGGGCGTCGTCGATGGTCGCGAGGTAGAGATTCTCCTTCGACCCGAACAGGCGCACGACGTAGGGCTGGCTCACTCCGGCCGCGCGCGCGACCTCATCGGTCGTCGCGCCCTCGTACCCGCGGGCGCCGAAGACGGCGAGCGCCGCGACGAGGATCTGCCGCCGCCGTTCGTCCGACGACAGGCGCTTGACGGGATCGGCAGCGGCTTCGTCGACGGCGACGTCGGCTCGCGGAGTGGTCATGTCGAAAGGTTATCAGCGAATGACTTGACTTTGTAATCAGTCGATTACTACATTGATCCTCGTAAGTAATCATCCAATTACTACCGGAGACCTCATGACCATCGAATCCCCCGCCTCGACGGCCGACGTCGACGCCCTCGCCGGCGGACGCGCGCCGCGCCGGCCTCGCCCCTTCGCGCTCATCGTCGCCGCGGCATCGCTCCCCATGTTCATGGCGACGCTCGACAACCTCGTGATGACCAACGCTCTGCCGGTGCTGCACTCCGAGATGGGAGCGAGCGTCGAAGAGCTGCAGTGGTTCGTCAACGCCTACACGCTCGCCTTCGCAGGCGCCATCCTCGTCGCATCGGCACTCGGCGACCGGTTCGGGCGTCGCACGGTGTTCGCGATCGGCATCGCCGTGTTCGGCATCGGATCGGCCCTCGCCGCTCTCAGCACCGACCCGGGCCAGCTCATCGCCGCCCGTGCACTGCAGGGCATCGGCGGCGCCGGAGTGCTGCCGCTGTCGCTCGCACTGCTGAGCGGTGGCGTCTCGCCGGCGCGGAGACCTCTGGCTATCGGCATCTGGGGCGGCGTCTCGGGTCTCGGCGTCGCGGTCGGCCCGCTCATCGGCGGGGCGATCATGGAGGGCTGGAACTGGCAGGCGATCTTCTGGATCAACGTGCCGGTCGCGATCATCGCCATCCCGCTCGCACTCCTCGTGCTGAACAACGACTTCGGCGCGCGCCAGCGCATCGACGTTCCCGGTGCGGTCCTGGCAGCCGCCGGCGTCCTCGCCCTGGTGCACGCGATCGTGCGCGGCAACGACGACGGCTGGGATTCCCTCGGGGTCATCGCCGAGATCGCGATCGGCGTCGCGCTGCTCGCCGTCTTCCTCGTCTGGCAGACCCGGTCCAAGGCGCCGCTCGTGCCGCTGCGGCTCTTCCGCGACCGCTCCTTCTCGGTGACGAACGTCATCGGCTTCGCGTTCAGCTTCGGCACGTTCGGCGCGGTGTTCATCCTCATCCAGTACCTGCAGGTCGTGCAGGGCTCGTCACCGCTCGAGGCCGCCGTGCAGACGACTCCCTGGACCCTCGCGCCGATGATCATCGCGCCGATCGCGGGCATGCTCGCCCCTCGCATCGGAACGCGCGTGCTCATGGTGACGGGACTCGGCCTGCAGGCTGTCGCCCTCACCTGGATCGCCGCCGTGATGTCGACCGACCTCGACTACCCCGCACTCATCGCGCCGTTCATCATGGCCGGCGTCGGAATGGCGCTCGTATTCGCCCCGTCGGCCACCGCTCTGCTGGCGACGCTGGGACTGATCGACCACGCCAAGGCGTCCGGTGTCAACTCGACGGTGCGCGAACTGGGGGTGGCCCTGGGCACCGCCGTGATGACCGCGATCTTCGTGAGCGCCGGGGGCGAGCTGCTCCCCGACCAGTACGTCGATGCCGCGCGCCCGGCCGTGTTCACCGGAGCTGCGGTGCTCTTCATCGCGACGGTGGTCGCGTTGTGGCTTCCTGCCGGACGGTCGACGACGGATGCCGCAGCCCCGACGAACGCGGCGAGCTCCGACGCCGACCTCGCGATGCGCCCCTGATCCCCACCTCACCCCGTGTTCACTTCATGTGCTCTCGCCGACAACACACGCACCGCGCGCTAGCAGCGCGTGCGCTCGGTGAGAGCACACGATGTGGACCATCCCGGAGGGCGGCTGAGCGGCATTCGTGCCGGTCAGTCGCCCTTTCCGCGCAGCACGCGGGTGAGCACGCCGTCCAGCAGGAACAGCACGAACGCGATCGATCCGACGAACGGCGCCAGGATCACGACCAGGCCGGCGATGATCATCGCGCTGAGCGATGCGCGCCCGTAGGCGGCGGTATCGGCCGCCGACAGCTCGGGGAGCATCACCTCGCGGTTCCTCGCCGCCCACTGCCACTGCACCCAGCTGAACAGGATGGCGAGGAAGAACGTCACCGGCATCACCAGGCGTCCCGCCAGGAACTCCGAGTACTCGGTGGTGAGGCCGGTGGCGAACGGCACGAGGACGACGAACAGGAGCCGTGCGTTGTTGAGCCAGGTCAGCGCCGAGTCCACGCGCGCGACGTGCTCGAACTGCTGCACGTGCACCATCCACAGAAGGCACAGCAGGACGAAGCTCAGCGCGAAGTTGATGAACAGCTGCCCCATGCCGCCGAGCGCGGCCCACAGTTCGGCGTCGCTCGACACCTCGCCCAGCGAGTGCTCGGTGAGATCGAGCACGAGCAGCGTCGCGGCGATCGCGAAGACGCCGTCGGTGAACGCTTCGAGGCGAACGGTGCGCTGCGTTGCCGCCGGGTGCCGTCTCTGCCGGATCATATGCACACAGTAGCGATGCCGGCGATCGCGAGCCGAGCGGATGCCGCGCCCCGACGGGCAGGGACGCTCGCGCGCACCGCCGCCCACGCCGCGTGCGCGCTCCGCGCTACAGGCGGGCGCCCGCCGCGACGGCGTCGGCGGAGCGCTGGTTGGCGATCGCCTCGGCATCGGAGTCGTCGGGCGCGGCGGGCTCGCCGAGGCTGAGCATGAGGCGATTGGCCCACGCGAAGAACGCAGTGGACTCGATGAGGTCCTGCACGTCGGCGCGTGAGAACCCGACACCCACCAGCGCGCGCACGTGGTGCGCTCCGAAGCGCGGCGGCGACGCGGTGAGCGCCGCGGCGGCATCCACGATCGCGCGCCAGCGCGGCTCGAATTCGGCCTCGACTCCCTCTTCGAGGAGCCGCAGGACAGCATCCTCCTGCGTGGTGAAGGTCACCGTGAAGCGCGAGTGCACGCTCGTGCACAGCTCGCAGCCGTTGAGCCGCGAAGCCACGGTCGCCGCCAGTTCGCGCTCGCCACGAGGCAGTCCGGGGCGACCGAGGAAGATCGCCCGATCCAGCGCGGTGCGGGTGGCGAGGGCGTCCGGGTGCCATGCCAGCAGCCGGAAGTACGGCGAGTCCGGCCACACGCTGGTCTCGTACGCGGCGATCTGCGCGGGTGATCCGGTGCGGGGGCCGACCGGCTCGATCCACGCGTGCCAGGCGCGCTCGGCAGTGGTGAACCGTGTGCTCACGGGGCAGCCTCCTCGAAGACGTCGTCGAGCACGCGCAGTCCCTGCGCGACCCGCACCTGATAGCTGACGAAACCGACGATCTGCCCGATCACGACGATCTCCGCGGGCGACCAGCCGGCCACCACGAGTCCGTTCAGATCGTCGGCGGTCGCTGCGGCGGGGCTGCCCACGAGAAGCTCGGCATATCGCAGCGCGGCACGCGTGCGACGGGTGGCCCGCACTCCGGCCTCGCCGTCCGGGCCGTCTTCGACGAGAGCCACGGCATCCGTCACGTCCGCGCCGTCGAGATAGAACTCTGCGGCCGGGCCGTCCCCCTCCAGCCGGGCGGCACGCGCCGCCACGAGGTGGCGGAACCCGCGGTCGACGCCCGGGACCGGATCGTCGGCGCCTACGTCGAAGAGCGCGTGATACGCCGCCTGCGCGGCATCCCGCACCGTCGGCCGATGATCGCGCGGGGCGTCGGAGCCGACCTCGGCGATGGTCAGGAGCACATCGGTCATGCTCGTCCTTCCTGCGGCGCCGAGGCGCCTGCGATGTCGTCGTGGGAGCTCACGCGGCGCGCGAGCTCGAGGGGATCCGCGGCCTGATCGCCCGCGCGCCCGAGATACGCCTCGCGCACACCCGGGTTCGCGAGCAGCTCGGCCGCCGTTCCCTGCACCGCGATGCGGCCGGTGCGCAGCACATAGCCGCTGTCGGCCACGCTCAGCGCGAGCTCGGCGTTCTGCTCGACCATGAAGACGCTCACGCCGAGGTCGCGATTGATCGTCGCGATGTGCTCGAGCACGCGCTCGACGATGATCGGGGCGAGTCCCATCGTGGGTTCGTCCATGCAGATCAGGCGCGGCCGGCTCATCAGGGCGCGACCGAAGGCGAGCATCTGCTGCTCGCCGCCCGACATCGTGCCCGCGTGCTGACGCTTGCGCTCCGCAAGCCGGGGAAAGAAGTCGTAGACCTCCGCCAGGGTGCGACGGATGCCGGAATCGCGGCGCACGTGCGCCCCGGTGAGCAGATTGTCCTCCACCGTCATGTCAGGGAAGACCCGGCGGGCCTCCGGGACGGAGGCGATGCCCGCGCGCACCCGCCGGGGAGTGCTCCAGTTCGTGATGTCCTGACCGTCGAAGAGCACGCGTCCCGACACCGGCCGCACGAGCCCGAGGATCGTCTTCATGGTCGTGGACTTGCCCGAGGCGTTGCCGCCGAGCAGCGACACGATGTGTCCGGCGGCGAGCTCGAGCGAGACGTCCTCGAGAGCGGGGCTCACTCCGTAGGTGACGGTGACGTCCTCGAAGGCGAGAAGAGCGGTCATGGCTTCGTCCCTTCTGCGAAGGCCTTGCCGAGATAGGCCTCGATGACCCGGGGATCACGGCTCACCTCGTCGGGCGCGCCCTGCGCGATGAGATGACCGTCATCCAGCACGAGCACGCGATCCGACAGCGTCATCACGAGGTCGAGCTTGTGCTCGACCAGAAGGATGGTCTGACCGGCCGCCTTCAGCTCCAGCAGCTGCTGGAGCACTTCGGCCGTCTCGGTCTGGTTCATCCCCGCCGTCGGCTCATCGAGCACCAGCAGGCGCGGCGAGGAGATGAGTGCCCGAGCGATCTCGGTGCGACGCCGGTTCGCGTACGAGAGCGAGTACGCGTACTGGTCGCGGCGCGGTGCGAGGCGGGTTCCGAATCGCGCGAGCTCTGCACCGACGCGTTCCGCATCGGCGGCATCCTGTCGCCTGCGCTTCGCGCCGGGCAGCAGCGCGGTGAACGTCTCGGCGAGGAGCGGAAGCCATCGCACGCCCGGGATGCCGCGCAGCGACGACAGCGGCCGCCCCACCGTCTGCACCGACTCGAGACCGATGAGCACGTTCTCGGCGACCGTCAGATTGCCGATCACGCGGCCGTTCTGGAACGTGCGCGTCAGACCGAGATGGGCGATGCGGTACGGCTTGCTGCCGGTGATCCGGCGACCCTCGAGTTCGACGGTGCCTGCCGAGGGACGCAGCACCCCGCTGATGATGTTGAGCGTGGTGGTCTTGCCGCTGCCGTTCGGGCCGATGATCGACACGACTTCGCCCGGCTGGATGTCGAGCGACACGTCGTCGACGACCGTGAGACCGCCGAACTGCTTGCGCAGGCCCGAGACGCGAAGGAGCGGCTCGCTCACGACACCACCTCCTCGCGCACGGCGGTCGCTTCTCGGCCGGTGTCGGATCCTCCGCCGCCGCGAGGCCCGCGGACGATGCGTCCCCACGCCCGGGCCAGCGGGTCGGAGTGAGCCCACAGTCCCTGCGGGCGCCACAGGATGAGCACCAGCAGCAGCACCCCGTAGAAGAGCAGCCGCCAGTCCGCGAAGGCACGGAAGAACTCGGGGATGCCCACCAGGATCACCGCACCGACCACTGCACCCATCGGCGCGCGCAGGCCGCCGAGGATCGCGATGGTGACCGCGAGCACAGACAGCGAGATGCCGAACTGACTCGGTTCGAGGTAGGTCACCTGCGAGGCGTAGAGTGCGCCCGCGAATCCGGCGATCACCGAGCCGAGTCCGAACGCCAGCGACTTGTACGCGGCGGGATGGATGCCGGAGGACGCGGCCGCGACTTCGTCCTCGCGCACCGCCGCCCAGGTGCGGCCGAGATGCGACGAACCGAGACGGGCGACGATCACGAGCGCGACCACGAGCACCGCGAACGTGAGCAGGTACATGCCGATGGCCGACGAGACGGGCGCACCGAAGAACGTGGGGCGCGGGATGCCGTAGATCCCGCGCGCGCCGTTGGTGATGTCCTGCAGGTTGAGGGCCAGGGCGGCGATGAAGGCGCCCGTCGCGAGGGTCGCCATCGAGACGTAGTGCCCGCGAAGCCGCCAGGTCGGCGCGGTGAGCAGCACGCTGAAGATCGCCGCCACGAGACCCGCTGCGACGAAGCTCGCCCAGAAGTCCCAGCCACCCTTCGTCACGAGCAGCGCGGAGGTGTACGCGCCGATAGCGAGAGCGCCTGCCTGGCCGAGCACGATCTGTCCGGCGAATCCGCCCGCGATGGTGACCGACAGCGCGAACAGCGCGTAGATCCACACCAGCGCACCCGTACGCAGCACGTAGTCCCCCACGACGAGGGGAAGCAGAGCCCCGGCGGCGATCAGACCGACCGCCACCCAGCGGTTCAGGCGCAGCGGCTTGCCCGCGCCGAAGAACGTTCCGGTCATGGGCTCGCTCGCGACCACCGGGACGCGGCCGAGGATGCCGCCAGGGCGAACCCACAGCACCAGGATCAGCGCGCCGAAGGTGATGAGCTGGCGGACCGAATCGCCCCACAGTGCGACGCCGAACGCTTCGGCGACACCGAGGATGAGTCCGCCGACGATCGCGCCCGGCAGCGATCCCAGGCCACCGATCGTCGCCGCAGCGAACGCCTGCACGCCGGCGGTGAAGCCCATGGTGGGTGCGACGTTCGAGAAGTACATGCCGACGAGCACGCCTGCCACCCCGCCGAGCGCCGACGCGATGACGAACGAGATCGCCTGGACGCGGTCGACCGGGATGCCCATCTGCGCCGCCGCGTCGCGGTCCTGCGACGTGGCGCGGATGGCGCGGCCGATCCTGGTGCGCGCGAGCACCCATGCCAGCACGGTCACGCACACCACCGCGACGCCGATGATGACGAGCGCGATGGTACCGAAGCGGAAGCCGAACAGCTCGAAGTTGCTCCGCTCCAGCAGCGACGGGAAGCGTCGCGTCTCGGCGCCGAAGACGCGCTGCGAGGTGTTGTCGAGGATGATGCCGACGGCGAACGTCGCGAGCAGCACCGCGATGCCGGGTGCCGCCCGCAGCGGCCGCACCGCCACCACGAAGATCAGCCACCCGAGAAGGCTGGTGAAGACGATGACGCCGACGAGCACGGCCCACAGCGGCCACGCCAGCACCGCGGCGAGGAACCAGCCCATCATGGCGCCGGCGGCGAAGACCGATCCGGCGGCGAAGTTGACGATGTTCGAGACGCCGAAAACCAGCGAGACGCCGACCGCGAGCAGCGCGTAGGTGCTGCCGCTCACGATGCCGGCGAGGAGGATGTCCACAGTCGTTCCCTCTCGTGCCGATGTCCGGGCACCCGATGCGGGTGCCCGGACAGGGCGTGGATGTCAGTAGCGGGTCATTCGGCGAGGACGAATGCGCCGTCCTCGATCACGAGTGCGTACTGGTCCGCGTCGACGATCCGACGGTTGTCGGCGAAGGTGATCGGGCCGTACAGGATCGTCGCGAAGTCCTCGCCCGTCACCAGCGCGTCGCGCAGGCTCTGGCGATCGAGCTCGCCCTCGTCGGCCGCGGAGGCCGCCGCGGTCGCCACGATGTTCAGGGCGTCATAGGCGCGGATCGCGTAGTCCGAAGGGGTCTCGACGTCGTACTCGGCGGCGAAGTCCGTGATGAACTGCTGCACCGCCTCGTCGGGGTTCTCGGGCGTGAAGTAGCTGAGGGTCTGCACGCCCTCGGCCGCGTCGCCGGCCAGCTCGATGAACTGCTGGTTGTAGATCGAGCTGATTCCCACGATCGGCACGTCGATGCCGAGCTCACGGGCCTGCGCCGTGATGAGGGCGCCGTCGGCAGCGTACGAGATCAGCACGATCACCTCGGGGTTCTCGGCCTGGGCGGCGAGCAGCAGCGGACGGAAGTCGGTGCTCTCGGGGTTGTAGCCGGTGGCGTACACCTCTTCGAGGCCCGCCTCCTCGGCGCCCTCGGAGAAGAAGCCGTGGGTGTTCAGGCCCCAGTCGGTGTCGTGATAGAAGACCGCGGCGGTCGACCCCTGCTCGGCAGCGAACGCCGCGAGGCGAGGCGCCTCGTACTCCTGCGAGACCCACGTCGCGAAGATGAAGTCGCCCGGATCGGTGACGGTGGAGGCGGATGCCGAGAACGCGAACTGCGTGAGACCGGCCGCCTGGTAGATCGGGCTCGCGGCGGCGGTCGCCGGTGTGCCGAAGTCGCCGAGCACGGCGAGGATCGACGCGTCGTCGACGAACTTCTGGGCGACGGCGGGCGCCTGAGCCGGGTCGGCCTGGGTGTCTTCGTAGACCAGCTCGACATCACGGCCGTCGACGCCGCCTGCCTCGTTGATCTGAGCGAGCGCGAGCTCGAAGCCCTGCTCGAAGTACTCGCCGTACTGGGCCTGGTCGCCGGTCTGCGGCAGCGCGACGCCGAAGCGGACGGGCTCGGTGGAGCCTTCGGAGCCGGAGCCGGAGCCGGCATCTGGGGAGGGAGTGCTGCAGGCCGCGAGGACGAGGACGAGAGCGGCGGTGCCGGCAAGGGCGGCGGCGCGACGGATCGTGGGCATTGCTGTGCTCCTGGCTTTTCGGGTGAAGTCGGGTGACGGAGGCGGAGCGCGGACGTACCGCTCGGCATCCGCCTCCCACGCTAGGGATGAATGACGGAATCCATCCAGGTGAATCGACGCACGCCGTAACACGACGTGCCGCGGAGGCCCTGCGACGGGCCCCGCTGACAGGATGAGAGCGAGAGAGGGAACCCGTGGACGACCAGACCCGAGCCGTGCCCGCGATCGCGATCATCGGCGCGAGCGTGCGCGGCACGTCGATCCTGGAACGCGTGCTCGCGAGCGCTCCCGAACTGTCGGACGGGCCGCTCGCCATCCATCTCATCGACCCGTTCCCGCCGGGCTCGGGGCGGATCTGGCGAGCCGGGCAGGCCGAGCAGCTCGTGATGAACACGGTCGCCGCGCAGTCCACCCTGTTCACCGACGCGAGCCTCACGTGCGAGGGACCCGTCCGGCCCGGACCATCGCTCGCCGACTGGTGCCGTCGCGTGACAGCCGACCCCGATTCCGCCGCCGACCTGCCGCCCGCCGTGCGCGCGGAGGCTTCCCGGACGGTCGATCACTCCAACCCGTCGCGTCTTCTGTACGGGTACTACCTGCGCTGGTGCCTCGAACGGATCGCCGCCTCGGCGCCCGCATCCGTCGACCTGCACGTGCATCGCGGTCGGGCCGTCGATCTGCGCCGCACCGGCGACGGATGGATGGTGCACCTCGACGACGGTGCGACCCTGGCCGCGGCGGCGGTCGTGCTCGCCGTCGGCTGGCTCCCTCGCGACGACGTCGTGCCGCACCCGCGCGTCGTGGCGCCGGGCAACCCGATCGACCAGGATCTCTCCGACGTGGCCGCCGGCACCGCGGTCGGGATCCGCGGACTCGGGATGGGCTTCTTCGACACCGTGAGCCAACTCACCGAGCAGCGCGGCGGGCGATTCGTGTCGGACGCCGGCGCGGTACGGTACGAGGCGTCCGGCGCAGAACCGCTGATCGTCGGCGCCTCGCGCCGCGGTGTGCCGTACCGGGCGAAGCCGGACTTCGGGGCACCCCCGTTCTTCCCCGAGCAGCGGATCCTCCGCGCCGCATTGGCGGGACTGCGTGCGCGTCGTCCCGTGGACTTCACTCGTGAGGTGCTGCCGCTCATCCAGCGCGACGCGCTCGTCGACTACTACCGTGCGCTCGACCGGGTCTCGCCGGGCGCCGTCGTCGACCTCGAAGGGCTCATCCGAGGACTCGGAGATCCGCGGATGGATGCCGAAACGCTCGTCGCGCGACACGTCTCCGACCCCGCGCAGAGGCTTTCGCTCGCCGACGCCGCCGACCCGCTGGCGCGCGCCGCGCCCGCTCGCCCGGATCCCGACGCCCCGGATGTGGGTGCGGTGGTGGCCGAGGCCGTCCGCCGTGATGCGGACGAGGCGGCCCGCGGTCTCGACAGCCCGCTGAAGCTCGCGCTCCATTCGTATGCGGCGGCGCGCGGCGCGGTGATCGCTCTCGTCGAGTTCGGCGGCCTCACCGCGAGTTCGTTCGCGGCTTACCGCGAGTACCTCGCCATCGCGGCATCGTTCGGAAGCGGCCCGCCGCTTTTCCGCGCACGGCAGCTTCTCGCGCTTCATGCGGCCGGGATCGTCCGCTTCGCGGGGCCTCTCGATCGGGTCGACGTCAGCGACGGCCACGTGACGCTGCGACCGCGCTCCGGGCGGCCGGTTCCGACGGCGGTCCTCGTCGAGGCGTGGCTGCCGACGCCCAGCGTCGAGCGCACCTCCGACCCGCTGCTCCGGTCGCTCGTCACCCAGGGTGCGGCGCGCAGCTGGCGCTTCGCCGACGGCACGCCCTCCGACGCACTCGACGTGCGCCCCTCCGACGGCGCCGTGATCGGCGCGGCGGGCGAGCCGGTTCCCGGCCTCTTCTCGGTCGGCGTGCCGCACGAGGACATCCGCGTCTTCACCATCATCGCGCCGGTTCCCGGCACCGACTCTTCGGTGCTTCGGGAGACGGATGCCGCGGCCCGGGCCGCACTGCGCACCGCCACCCGCGGCCGGCGCCCAGAACCCATCCGGGCTCCCGATACCGACCCGCGCCGATCATGTGCTCCGGACGAGCACACACGTCCCGCACGCAGCGAGCGTGTGCCCTCGGCGAGTGCACACGAAGCGAATACCGCGGCACTCCCCGAACCCGGGCCCGAAAGGATGACCCCATGACCGCTCATGTCCCCTACCTCGTCGTCGGCGCCGGAGCGATGGGCCTCGCGACGACGTGGCAGCTCGCCCGCCGGGGGCACTCCGTGCTCGCTCTGGAACGCTTCCCGCGCGGCCACGCGAACGGCGCATCGCACGGCGCCACGCGCAACTTCAACAACGCGTACGGCACCGACCACTACCTCGACCTGCTCGCACTCGCGCGCACCGAGTGGGATGAGCTCTCGCGCACGACGGGCGAGCCGCTGCTGCGTCTGCACGGCCTCGTCACGCACGGCGACGATGACACGGTCACCCGTGTGCATGCCGCCCTGACAGCCCGCGGCGAGCGCGCAGAGGTGCTGGCGGCATCCGAAGCCGCACGGCGCTGGACGGGCATGCGGTTCGAGGGCGACGTGCTCTTCTCTCCGGATGCCGGCGTCGTTCGTGCGGCCGCCGCGCTCGAGTCGTTCGAACGCAGTGCGCGCGATCAGGGAGCAGAGGTCCGCTTCGGGCACCGCGTGCTCGAGATCGAGGAGCGCAGCGACGGCGTGCTCGTCACCGTCGACGCGGACGGCGTGCGCTACGAGGTCGCGGCCGACACGGTGGTCGTCACCGCGGGCGCGTGGAGCCGCGGCATCCTCCCCCCGTCCTTCGCCCTCCCCCGCCTGACGGTCACCGAAGAGAGTCCTGCGCACTTCGCCGCGATCTCGCCGCACGATGCCTGGCCGTCGTTCAACCACCTGCTGCCCCGCGACCGCTTTCCGGGCCACGTGTACGGCATGCCGACGCCCGGCGAGGGGATCAAGGTCGGCTTCCACCTCGTGGGCCCGGTCGTCGATCCCGACGCCCGAACCTTCCGCCCCGTGCCGTCGCTGGCTTCACGGCTGCGCGACTACGTCGAAGAGTGGATGCCGGGCCTCGCGCCTGAATCGGCGGTCGCGATCAGCTGCACCTACACCTCGACCGACAGCGAGGACTTCGTGCTCGACCGCCGTGGCCGCCTCGTCGTCGGAGCCGGGTTCTCGGGTCACGGCTTCAAGTTCACGCCCGCCGTGGGCTCCGTGCTCGCCGACCTCGCGACCGACCCGGACGCGCGCGCCGCAGAGCCCTTCCGCCTGGTCTGAGGTGCGCCCTCGCTACTCGGCCTGAGTCGCGACTCACTTCTTGTAGTTGGGCGCCTCGACGATGATCTGCACGTCGTGGGGGTGCGATTCCTTCAGGCCGGCGGCGGTGATGCGCACGAACTTGCCCTTTGCCTTGAGCTCGTCGACGGTGCGGGCGCCGACGTAGAACATCGACTGACGCAGACCACCGATGAGCTGATACGCGACCGCGGCGACGGGGCCGCGGTAGGCGACCTGGCCCTCGATGCCCTCGGGGATGAGCTTGTCGTCGCTCGGGACATCCGCCTGGAAGTAGCGGTCCTTCGAGTACGACGTCTTCTTGCCCCGCGTCTGCATCGCGCCCAGCGAGCCCATGCCGCGGTACTGCTTGAACTGCTTGCCGCCCTGGAAGACGATCTCGCCCGGCGACTCGTCGGTGCCGGCGAGGAGCGAGCCGAGCATGACGGTGTCGGCCCCGGCCACGAGCGCCTTCGCGATGTCGCCGGAGTACTGCAGACCGCCGTCGGCGATCACGGGCACTCCCGCTTCGCGGGCGGCGAGGGATGCCTCGTAGACGGCGGTGACCTGCGGCACACCGACGCCGGCCACGACGCGCGTGGTGCAGATCGAGCCCGGTCCGACGCCGACCTTGACGGCGTCCACGCCCGCGTCGATCAGGGCCTGAGCACCCTCGCGGGTGGCGACGTTGCCGCCGATGACGTCGATGTGGTCGAACGACGCATCGGCCTTGAGACGACGCACGACATCGATCACGCCGGCGGACTGCCCGTTCGCGGTGTCGACGACGATGACGTCCACGCCGGCGTCGCGCAGCGCCTCGGCGCGCTGCCAGGCGTCGCCGAAGAAGCCGATGGCCGCGCCGACGCGCAGGCGTCCCTGCTCGTCCTTGGTGGCGAGCGGGTACTTCTCGCTCTTGTCGAAGTCCTTGATGGTGATGAGTCCGGCGAGCTTGCCCTCGTCATCGATCAGCGGCAGCTTCTCGACGCGGTGCTTGGCGAACGTGGCGATGACCTCGTTGGCGCCGATGCCCACCGGTCCGGTGATCAGGCCCTCGCGCGTCATGACGTCCTTGACGAGAGTGGTCTGACGCTCGAAGCCCGAGACGAAGCGCATGTCGCGGTTGGTGACGATGCCCACGAGCCGGCCGTCCGCGTCGATGACCGGAAGGCCCGAGATGCGGTAGGTCGCGCAGAGGTCGTCGACCTCCTGGATCGTCGCATCGGGCGTCGTGGTGACCGGGTCGGTGATCATTCCCGACTCGCTGCGCTTGACGCGATCGACCATCGAGGCCTGCTCCTCGATCGAGAGATTGCGATGGATGATGCCGAGGCCGCCTTCACGAGCCATCGCGATCGCCAGACGCGCCTCGGTGACGGTGTCCATGGCGGCGGAGATGAGCGGGGTCGCGACGGTGATGCGACGGGTCAGACGCGAAGAGGTGTCCGCCTCGCTCGGGATCACATCGGTGTGCCCTGGAAGCAGCAGCACGTCGTCGTATGTCAGTCCGACGAAGCCGAAGGGGTCGTTGTGCTCCATAGGGGGTCTCCTCGCGCGCGGCGCGTTCTCTCGGGGTGGGCGACGACGGCCGGTGCGCTTGTGACGCTCCGTGATGATTCTAAGCGTCCGCAGAGTCCGTTTGTTCCCGCCTAACGCCCGCGCGTACCTCACGCGCGACCCGCGCGCACGCACAGCAGTCCACCGGCGAAATGCTCGGTTGCGATCAGATCACTTATCCACATGGTGTCGTAGGCGAAACAACGGCGACACATTACGCTCGTACCGTCGAACATCACAGCCGATGCGACCCGAGCTTCGGTCTGCGCGTGGTGCCGAACTGGAGGTTCTGTGGGTCCTGCGACTGTGACCACGAGAAGTGACCGCCGCTGGGTCATCGTGCTCTTCGGACTGCTGATGGCGGCGGCGATGGTCTTCCTGTCGGCACCGGGAGGTGCGAACGCGGCGGCAGCTGCTCCCGACACCCCGGGTGGCGACCAAGAGCAGACGGACTACTACTTCGGCGGCATCATCACGTTCGAGGACGAGCCCGTGCCCGACGTGGTCGTCGCCATCGAGGGCAACGGCTTCGAGGCCGAGACGGTGACCAACGCCGAAGGGCGCTGGCGGCTGTACGTGCCCGAGAAGGAGACCTACACGCTCACGGTCGACGAGAGCAGCCTGCCCGAAGGAGTGATCGTCGAAGGATCCTCCGCCTCGCAAGAGGTCGAGTTCGCCCTCACGAACACCAAGATCGTGAACCTCTTCCTCGGCGAAGGAGTACGTGAGACGGCGAGCCAGTTCGACCGGGTGGTGGCTCTCGTCATCAACGGCCTCAACTTCGGGCTGCTGCTGGCACTCGCCTCGATCGGCGTCTCGCTGATCTTCGGCACCACGGGCCTCACCAACTTCGCGCACGCCGAGATGGTCACCTTCGGCGCGATCGTCGCGCTCGTCTTCGGCACGTTCCTCACGTGGCCGATGTGGATCGTGATCCCGCTCGTGGTCGTGGCCGGCGCCGCCTTCGGCTGGGCCCTCGATGCGGGGCTGTGGAGACCACTGCGCCGCCGCGGGCTCGGACTCGTCCAGCTCATGATCGTGAGCATCGGCCTGTCGCTCGCGCTGCGCTACACGTTCCAGTTCTTCATCGGCGGCGGCAGCTACCAGCTGCCGGGCGCCGGCGCCTCGAAGATCCGCATCATCGGTCCGGTCAGCCTGTCGATCATCGACATGGTCTCGATGGGCATCAGCGTGATCGTCATCATCGCGGTGGCGTTCTGGCTGCTGCGCACGCGTGTCGGCAAGGCCACACGCGCCATCTCCGACAACCCCAGTCTCGCCGCGGCTTCGGGAATCGACGTCGACGGGGTCATCCGGATCGTGTGGATGATGTCCGCGGCGCTGGCAGCGCTGGCGGGCATCCTCTGGGCGTACTTCCGTCCCGGCGTGCGCTGGGACATGGGTGTGCAGATCCTGCTGCTCATCTTCGCCGCCGTGACGCTGGGTGGTCTCGGCACCGCCTTCGGCGCCCTCGTCGGCTCCCTCATCGTGGGCCTGCTCGTCGAGATCTCGACGCTGTGGCTGCCTCCCGACCTCAAGTACGTGGGCGCTCTCGCCGTGCTCATCCTGGTGCTGCTGGTCAGACCTCAGGGCATCCTGGGCCGCAAAGAACGAGTGGGATAGGGGCCGCGACATGGATTGGGGACAGATCTTCAACAACACCGCGAGCTGGTTCCTGCAGCCGACGACCATCGCCTACGCGCTGGCTGCGACCGGACTCGCCGTCCACTTCGGATACGGGGGACTTCTCAACTTCGGAATGGCCGGCTTCATGGCCATCGGAGCGTACTCGTACGCGATCTCGATCCTGAGCTTCGGGCTGCCCTGGTGGGTCGGCATCCTGATCGGCATGCTCGGCGCCGTCGCCTTCGCCTTCGTGCTGGGCATCCCGACCCTGCGCCTTCGTGCGGACTATCTGGCCATCGTGACGATCGCCGCGGCCGAGATCGTTCGCCTGCTGTTCACGACCACGATCTTCGACGCGTACACCAACTCGGCCGACGGTCTCGGCGGGTACCACGCCGGCTTCCGCGCGGCGAATCCGTTCCCCGAAGGCACCTACGGCTTCGGTCCGTGGACCTGGAACGCCGACCAGCTCTGGGTGCGCGTGTTCGGCCTGATCCTGCTCGCGATCGCGGTCTACCTGGTGTGGGCCCTGATGCGCAGCCCCTGGGGCCGTGTGCTCAAGGGCATCCGCGAGGACGAGGACGCCGTGCGCTCGCTCGGCAAGAACGTGTTCGCGTACAAGATGCAGGCGCTCATCATCGGCGGCATCTTCGGCGCTCTGGGCGGCGTGGTCTTCGCGCTCCCCTCGGCGGTGATCCCGGCGACGTACACGACATCGCTGACGTTCTTCCTCTGGACGATCCTGCTCCTCGGCGGCGCGGCGACCGTGTTCGGGCCGGCGGTCGGATCCGTCATCTTCTGGGTGATCATGGCTTTCCTCGACAACGTCCTTCCGGCGCTGGCGAGCGAGGGCATCCTGCCCATGACGCCGATCCAGGCCGGCATCCTGCGATTCATCCTCGTCGGCGTCGCGCTCATGCTCATCGTCATCTTCCGCCCGCAGGGCATCTTCGGAAACAAGAGGGAGCTGACCTTTGTCAAGTAACCCGCCCAGCAGTACGCCCGACAGCACGCCCGAGACGGGCTCCGTCCCCCTCGTGACCGGGTCGATCCGGCGACCGAAGACGACCGGTCTCGCCAAAGGAGATGCGGTACCCGGCGTCGCCAAGACCGATCCCATCCTCATCGCCGATCACGTGACGCGCCGCTTCGGTGGGCTCACGGCCGTGGACGTCGACCACATCGAGATCCCGCGCGGAGCCATCACCGCGCTCATCGGCCCCAACGGCGCCGGCAAGACCACGCTGTTCAACCTTCTGTGCGGCTTCGACAAGCCGAACTCCGGCACGTGGTCGTTCGACGGCAAGCAGCTGTCGGGCATCCCGTCGTTCAAGGTGGCCCGCATGGGTCAGGTGCGCACGTTCCAGCTGACCAAGTCGCTGTCGCTGCTCACGGTGCTCGAGAACATGAAGCTCGGCGCGACCGCCCAGAAGGGCGAGAACATCTGGGCGAGCATCATTCCCGCCATCTGGCGCCGGCAGGACGACTCGAACGAAGACAAGGCGATGGAGCTGCTCCGGCGCTTCAAGCTCGACACGAAGGCCGAGGACTACGCCGCCTCGTTGTCGGGCGGCCAGCGCAAGCTCCTCGAGATGGCACGCGCCCTGATGAGCGATCCCACGCTGGTCATGCTCGACGAGCCGATGGCCGGCGTGAACCCGGCGCTCACCGAATCGCTGCTCGACCACATCCTCGACCTCAAGGATCTCGGCATGACGGTCCTGTTCGTCGAGCACGACATGCATATGGTGCGCCACATCGCCGACTGGGTGGTCGTGATGGCCGAGGGCAAGGTGGTCGCAGAAGGCCCGCCCGACTCGGTGATGGAGGATCAGGCGGTCATCGACGCCTACCTCGGCAGCCATCAGGACGTCGACCTCGGCGTGGTCACCGGCCGCGTCGCCGGCGAACTCGACTCGGCCGCCGTCGAACTGCTCGAAGAGATCAAAGAGGCCGAGCAAGCCTCGATCGCCGAGGCCGAGGAGGAGACCAAGTGAGCGACTCAGGAACCGGATTCGGCGCGACGGGCGCGGCTGTCCGGGCAGAGGGCAAGACCGACCGCGTCGTCGTCGAGATCACGGACCTCTTCGCCGGCTACCTCCCCGGCATCAACATCATCAACGGCGCGAATCTCGTCGCCCACAAGGGCGAGCTCATCGGCATCATCGGGCCCAACGGCGCGGGTAAGTCGACGCTCCTGAAGTCGATCTTCGGCATGGTCAAGGTGCGTTCGGGAGAGGTCACCGTCGACGGAGAGAGCGTCGTGGGCCTCAAGTCCGACAAGCTCGTCCAGCGCGGCGTCGGCTACGTCCCGCAGACCAACAACGTGTTCCCCTCGCTCACGATCGAAGAGAACCTGCAGATGGGCCTCTTCCAGGCGCCCAAGACCTACAACGAGCGTCTGGAGTTCGTCACGAGCATCTTCGCCGAACTCGGCAAGCGCCTGAAGCAGCGCGCGGGCTCGCTCTCCGGCGGCGAACGTCAGATGGTCGCCATGTCTCGGGCGCTCATGATGGATCCGTCGGTGCTCCTCCTCGACGAGCCGTCAGCCGGTCTGTCGCCCGTCCGTCAGGACGACGCCTTCATCCGCGTCTCCGACATCAACAAGGCAGGCGTGACGACCATCATGGTGGAGCAGAACGCTCGCCGGTGCCTTCAGATCTGCGACCGCGGCTACGTGCTCGACCAAGGCCGCGATGCCTACCACGGCACGGGCCGCGAGCTGCTCAACGATCCCAAGGTCATCGGCCTGTACCTCGGAACGCTGGGCGCCGAAGACCACTGACATCGCGGGCACGCGCAGAACGGCCCGAGAGCGGATGCTGCGGCATCCGCTCTCCTTCTTGCTCAACGGCATCCCGTCGACATGTCGACTTGCCGGCGCCGGCGCCGGCGAGTGAGCAGCAGCCGCAACGCCAGAGGGCCCCGGATCGCTCCGGGGCCCTCTGTCATGAGACCGTCAGGTCAGTTGATGCGGACGTGCGTGTTGTCGGCGCCGTACTCGAAGATGCCGATCGACGCCTCGGTGGGGTCACCGTTCTCGTCGAAGGTGACTGCTCCCGAGTAGCCGTCGTAGTCGGCCGTGCCGCCACCGAGGATGATCTCGGCGCAGTCGGCGAACGAGGTGCACTTCTCACCGTCGCCCGAGCCGCCGGAGACTTCCTGGAGGTTGGCGGCGATGTCGGCCGGGTCGCTCGAGTTGGCCGCGAGGGCCGCGAGCGCGAGGAGCACGACGGCGTCGTACGACTCGGCGGCGTAATTGAGGTCGGCGAGCTCGTCGTTGCCTTCACCCGTCCACCAGCCGTTGAGGCGCTCGATGAAGTCGTCTTCGAGCGCGGGTCCGGGCTGGGTGCCCTTGGAGCCCTCGATGCTGACGGGCATGTCGGCACCCCACTGGCTCGTGTTGCCGTCGACGAAGTAGAAGTTGCCGGCGTCGAAGCCTTCGGCCACGACGGCGGGAACGATCGTCGAAGTCTCGACGAAGCCGATCACGGCGATGGCGTCGGGGTTCTCGGCGAGAACCGCGCTGACCTGTGCGTCGAACGTCGTGTCGGTGGCGTTGTAGGCCTGGCTGGCCACGACCTCACCACCGGCTGCCTCGAAGTTCTCGGTCAGGGCCGCCTCGAGACCCGTGCCGTACGCGTCGTTGAGGTAGATGATGCCGAGCGTCTGATGCCCGTCCTCTGCGATCAGGTTGCCGAGCACCTCGCCCTGCAGCAGGTCGCTGGGGGCGGTGCGCCAGTACAGGCCGTTGTCGTCCCACGTGGTGAAGTCGGGCGACGTGTTCGCCGGCGAGAACGTGATGACGCCCGACGAGACCGCCTCGTCGAGGAACAGCTTCGTGACGCCGGACGATGCGGCGCCGATGAGGGCCTGAACGCCATTGCCGAGAAGGCGCGGGACGGTGGTCTCGTACGCCTTGTTGTCGGGGTCGCCCGAGTCGCCGAACTCGACGTCGACCGTCACGCCCAGCTCTGCCTCGTTGATGTCTGCCACGGCGAGCCCGACGCCGGCCTCTTCGGGGGGGCCGAGGAAGGCGAGAGCACCGGTCTGCGGCAGCACCGTTCCGATGCTGAGCGAGAGGTCCTCGCGGTCCTCCGTGGTGGGGGGCGCACTGGTCTCGCCGCCCGTACCGCCGCCGGTGCAACCGGCGAGGACGAGGGCGCTGGCGCCGGCGAGCGCGATGCCACCGAGGACGGTGGTCTTACGCGAGCGGGTGAAGACGCTCATGTTGCTCCTTGCTGTGTATGGACGCGGGAACGGCTCGGGCGCCGACCCAGTGCCCCAAACCTAACCGCGTGGAGGGCTCGCCAATGTTGCCATTCGTTAACGATGTGTAACGGGTGAACCCTCAGGCCCGACCGGGGTCGGAGCCTCCCCTGTTTCAAGCCACGCCAACGGATATCCGGTCGCCAGAGCGAACGCTTTCAGGTCCCGCGAGCGGGGACGGTTGTGGCCGTTGATCCACGCGCTCACGGTATTCCGCGAGACCTCGAGGCGCTCGGCCAGCTCCTGCACGCTGAGACCCGATCGGCGGCTCGCGAGCCACATGCGGTCGGAAAAGTCGAGAGAGAACTTTGGATCAACAATGGGCTGCATCGACATATGGGGAGTCTGGCAGAACGCCCCATCTAGTGCAATGAATGACGACGTGACACGCCCATAAGTCCGACAATGCCAGAGTTTCCGCTCTGGATCGTGCAATGTCAGACATATGGAAACACCCGATTTGATCGGAAGCGCCGAAACGGCGCGGATGCTCGGCGTTCAGCGCTCGACCGTCACGCGCCGCGTTGCAGCCGGCGCGCTGGCCCCGCTTGTGATTGTGCCCGGATACCGCGGCGACTTCCTCTTCGACCGTGCCGAGATCGAGGCGCGCGCGGAGCAGCAGTCGTGAGCGTCGAGAGCCTGGCGATCGTCCTGCATCATTCTCGAGCTAAAGGAACCGCCAAGCTCGTCCTTCTCGGCATCGCGAATCACGATGGTGACGGCGGTTCGTGGCCCACCGTGGCCACGCTGGCGAAGTACGGAAACTGCAGCGTCAGCCAGGTGCAGCGCAGCGTCATCGAGCTTGAACGGCTCAGCGAGATCCGCCGCTATGTGCAGGCGGGCGGCGATCACCGCTACGCCGAGCACCAGCGCCCGAACCGCTACTCGCTGCTGCTGCGATGCCCGTCCGATTGCGACCGTTCGAGCCAGCACCGCACCCGCAACGAGGCGCAGCGGATTCTCGACCTCGAGCCGGAGCAGCTGGCCGGTTTGGCTGATCCTGACCCGGTCGCACCCACGCGACCCCCTGTGGATAACTACGGGTCGCACCCACGCGGCCCGGTCGCACCCACGCGACCGGCCCCGGTCGCACCCATGCGACCCAAACCACCCTTAGAACCAGTTACTCACCTCTCAGAGAGAAGCCCGAGTAATCGCGCGCGAGCGACGAACGCCGTGTGGGCAAACGAACGATGCCCCGGCAACTGGCAGCACGCGACCCACCAGCTCGGTCGTCATGGCAAGTGCGCGCACTGCCACGAGACGCCCGTCTACGCCGACAACCGAACGGGAGAGATCGCATGAGCCTCACACTGGATTGCCGAGACGGGCAGCACCTCGCGTGCGCCGAGTCGGGTGTCTGCTGCTGCGAGTGCCACGAGCTGCACACCCGCGAAGCACCGCTCACCGAGCAGGAGCGCATCGACCTCGCCCACGATTGGGCGCTGCTGGTCTGGGGCGAGCCGCAGCCGAACGAGGACGATGCGCCGATCGCGCGGCACGCGGCCCAGCCGCGCGGCCTGGCACGGCTAATGAGTGACCCGACATGGCGAGTCAATCTCGCAGCCGCCGGCGGGTGCGTGGCCGGCATGGTCACCGTCACCGTCGCGGTACTCGCCTGGACGGTCACCCGATGAGCCGGCCCACGCTCGCGCAGGTGTCGTGCGTCGAGCTGCTGCTGGATCTCATCACGCTCACCGAGGACACCATCCCGCTGATGATCACCGCCGCCGACGTCGCCGACGCCCGCGAAGTGATCACCGCGACGCAGACCCTCGTGGTCCTGGTCGACGGGCACGAGTCCTGGATCGACCAGGCCCTCGCGTTCGACCTCGAAGCGACCGCGACCGTCAAGGCCGCGCTCGAGCGGGCGGTGCTCCGATGATCGACACCCTGCCCGCGTGGTTCTGGATCCCGGCATCCGTCGTGCTCTGGGGCTACCTCATCGCCGACGCGATCGCGCGCCGGCTCAACCGAAGGAGAGACATGCAGACCATCGTCATCG
>NZ_JAGTTN010000007.1 GCF_020682705.1 Microbacterium allomyrinae | reverse complement strand
CCGAAGCTAGCCACGAGGTTTTTTGGCATTTGACAAGTGCACGCTGTTGAGTTCTCAAGGATCGGACGCACCCACCAACCCAGCCTCTCAGCCAGACCCGCAGGGCAACTTCACTATCTTATCTCCCCTGTTCGACTCTGTCAAATCGACGAGATCCGAACCAGAACGCCCCAGATCGAGATCCAGAACCGCTCCGAGGAGGCAGTCCTCCACCGCAGCCGAAGGCTGCATATCTTCCGCATCTCAGCCGGAGCTGAAGGGTGAGAAGGCGAGGTTGTTCTCCACTTGAGGGGGGTAAGGCTCTCAGCCTCTCCGACTCCCTGTGGGGCGAACAAGTAATAAGTTACGCGGGAACCACCATCCCGTCCAATCCACACCACACCCCGGGCGTGTCGCACCGAGAGATCCGCGTGATTCCGCGGATTTCCGGCGGATCAGGTCACCGGCGCCGTGCAGCCTGCACGACCACGCACACAAGGAGCGTGAGCATCCCCCAGACCGCGCACGCCGGCGGCAGCATCCGGTACCCGAGGTGGGCCGCGGTGAACTCGGCGTCCAACGGTCCGAACGCAGCAAGCCCCCAGACCCAGCCGACGATCAGCGCCACGGGAAGCGACAGCCACCACGTCCATCGCACCGACGCGGGCAGGACGCGGACGACCGCTCCCTCGCCCGCTCCCGACGGTGCCGGCGCGCTGCCGGGGGCCGCCCGCCGCCCGGGCTCGGCTGCATCGTCTCGGCGAACGAGCCACCAGAGCGTCCAGGTCGCGAGAATCGCCAGGCCGATCGTGCTCGAGCCGTGCTGCAGCCATTTGTACCCGGGGAACGGTCCCCACTGATCCGCGAGCACAGGCAGCACCGATGTGCCCCACCGACCCTCATGCGTGAAGAGATCCCAGACGATGTGGGTCGCGATGCCGATCGCGAGTGAAAGAAGCAGGAGCACTGTGCCGCGCCACGACGCGCGGGCCGACACCCCACTGACGGCGAACGTCTCACGCGCTCCCGCGATCGCACCGGCATCCCACTCCCCCGGAAGCCTCCGCGCGAGCCAGCCGGGCGAGAGCTCCCTGGTCGCGGGACGCAGCACGCAGCGCCACAGGAGCAGCAGCGCGAGCGCGACCAGCATCGTCGCAGGGAGCCATGAGAACGCGTGCGTTCGCCCATAGTCGAGACCGAAGAGGCCGCCGAGCGGAAGCCCCCGCACGAACAGCGGCAGATCGGGCGTCATCGCGCCGATCGCGATAGCCGCCGGCACCAGTGGTGTCCGCACGAAGGGCAGCGCAACGACCGCGTGGCTCGGCGTGAACGGCACGTGCTACCCGGTGACGAAAACGCCCGCGAGGGTCTTCTTGCCGCGGCGCAGTACCGACACCCCGCCTGGCAACGCTCCGGACACCGGGGTCGCCTCGTCCTGCACCCGCTCCCCGTCCATCGACACGCCACCCTGCGCGATCGCGCGTCGTCCCTCCGACAGACTCGCGACGAGGCCGGTGTCGACGAGCGCCTGCAGCACCGGCGTGCCGGAGGGCACCGACGCATTCGGCAGTTCCTCGAGGGCCTGGCGAAGCGTCACCTCGTCGAGCGTCGCGAGGTCGCCCTGTCCGAAGAGCGCCTCAGACGCGGCGATCACGGCGGCCGCGGCATCCGGTCCGTGCACGAAGGTCGTGGCCTCGAGAGCGAGACGTTTCTGCGCCGCACGACGGAAGGGCTCGGCAGCGACGAGCGCCTCGTATTCCTCGATCTCGGCACGAGAGAGGAAGGTGAAGACCTTCAGCCGCGAGATCACATCGCCGTCGTCGGTGTTCAGCCAGAACTGGTAGAAGCGGTACGGGCTGCACATCTCGGGATCGAGCCAGATCGCATTGCCCTCGCTCTTGCCGAACTTCGTGCCGTCGCTGTTCGTGATCAGCGGTGTGCCGATCGCATGTGCGGAGGCACCTTCGACACGGTGGATGAGATGCGTTCCGCTGGTGAGGTTTCCCCACTGGTCGCTGCCGCCGGTCTGCAGGACGCAGTCGTAGTGGCGATGGAGCTCGAGGAAGTCGAAGCCCTGCAGGATCTGGTAGCTGAACTCGGTGTAGCTGATCCCGGCCTCGGAGTTCAGACGGGACGCCACCGCATCCTTCTTGAGCATCGTCCCCACGCGGTAGTGCTTGCCGATCTCGCGCAGGAAGTCGATCGCCGACAGCGGTGCGGTCCAGTCCAGGTTGTTCACGATCCGCGCGGCATTGTCGCCCTCGAAGCTGAGGAACCGTTCGACCTGCGCGCGCAGGTACCCGACCCACTCTGCGACCGTCTCCTTGGTGTTCAGGGTGCGCTCGGCGGTGGGACGCGGGTCTCCGATGAGACCGGTGGACCCGCCGACGAGTCCCAGCGGTCTGTGACCCGCGAGCTGCAGACGTCGCAGAAGGAGCAGCTGCACGAGGTTTCCGAGGTGCAGGCTCGGGGCGGTGGGGTCGAAGCCGCAGTAGTACGTGATCGGGTCGCCCGACAGCAGCGCGCGCAACGCGTTCTGATCGGTGGACACATGCACGAGTCCGCGCCAGACGATCTCATCCCACACGTTCTCGAACGCGGGATCGTTGGCGGGCGCAGTCGCGCTCACGACGGTTTCAGACACGCGTGTCAGGTTATCAGCGCGGCGCAGGTCGACCTGCAGAGCGCGCATGCCGTGCCCGGTAGGAGGGGGCAGGGCGGCCCTCTCCACCGAAGTGGTGGATGCGAGCCGAGTCACGGATTCCCGACACTTCAGCTCGTGAGCTAATCAACTCTCGTCTTTAGTCCAGGTACTATCTCCGGTCAAGCATGTGAGCTAAACTCTGCATTGATTTAGATTCCACGCTAAAGGAGAACCGCATGTACGTCGTGACGGCCGACCAGCGGGACAGCCGGTCGAACGCCGATCTGGTTCCCGCCGCGATCGCCCACGTCAGCAACCGCGGCGGCACTGGACTGACACTCTCGCCTGAGCGCACCGCAGGCGACGAGATCCAGTTCGCCATCGCCGACGCGCAGGCACTCCTCGCCATCGTCCTCGATCTCACGCGGACCGGCACGTGGAGCGTCGGCGTCGGCGCGGGCGGCATCGAATCCCCTCTCCCCACGAGCGTGCGAGCCGCGCGCGGCGAAGCGTTCCTCAACGCCCGCGACGCCGTCGATCGAGCCAAGAAGGCGCCCACTCGCGTCGCCATCACCGCGTCACACGGCGGCGACGATGCCGAGGCCCTCGTCCGCCTGCTGATCGAACTGCGTGACCGCCGGAGCCCGGAGGGATGGGAGGTCTACGACCTCCTCGCGGCAGGTCACAGCCAGCGCGAGTCCGCGGCGAGGCTCGGCATCACTCAGGGCGCAGTGAGTCTGCGCGCCAAGGCCGCCGCGTTGCGCGCCGAGGAGGCCGCGGTCCCCGCGCTCGAGCGCGTACTCGAACGTCTCGATGCGCCATTCGACGAATCCGCCGGCCCGGGGTGACCCGACACGGCTGACAGGGCATCCATCGAGCGGATGCCGCTCCCCTGCCGCGTCGGTGGCTCATGTCAGACTGACGCCATGATCTCCCCCGACGTGCTGATCGTCGCCGCGCTGTCGATCTTCCTGTTCCTGGCGCTCTGCGGCGCACTGGTCCTCGTCGTGATCAGTCTGCGCCGACCAACCACGGTGCCGCTGATCGTCGCCGGTGTGCTGGTCGTGCTGTGCTTGCTCGTCGTGACGGTGTCACCGATCAACGTCCCACTGATCATCGGCCTCGCAATCGCCCTGCTCGGCACGGCGCTCGCTGTGCTCGGCGGCGATCCCGTGACTCGCCGGGTGCTCGAGATCGCGAGTCACGGCGCCGTTCAGGAGGGTGACAACGGCGGGATCCTGCTGCGTGCGCCGACGATCGCCGGCGGCTCCGAGGGCGCCGTGCGAGAGGTGCTGCGCGGCGGCACCACGATCGGCTACCTCGAGCGGGTCGCGGTGACGCTCGGAATCATCGCCGGTTTTCCCGAAGCCATCGCCGTCGTCGTCGCCCTCAAGGGCATCGGTCGCTTCTCCGAACTCGCCGCCCCCGAATCGCGCGAGCGCTTCATCATCGGCACGCTCGCGAGCCTGCTGTGGGCCTGCGTCGTCGCCGCGCTCGTGCGCCTCGCGATCTGGTGACCTGAGGGCCTGGCCGACAGGTTCCGGCGCGGCCGGATCTACAGACCGAGGGAGTGAGCGGCAGCCTGCACGCGTTCGATGAGTTCGCCGCGCTGCTCGGCGACGCGCACCGGAGCGGTGCCGCCGGCCCCGGTTCGGCTGGCCACCGAGCCCTCCACCGTCAGCACATCGCGCACCTCCGGTGCGAGATGGCTCGAAACGCCGGCGAGCTGCACATCGGAGACCTCGTGCAGCTCGATGCCGTTCTCCTCGCACACACGCACGAGGTGTCCCGAGATCTCGTGGGCGTCACGGAACGGCACGCCCCGCTTGACGAGCCACTCCGCCACATCGGTCGCGAGGGAGAAGCCCTGGGGAGCGAGCGCCGCCATGCGATCGGTGTCGAACCGCATCGTCGCGACCATTCCGGCGAACGCGGGCAGCACGGTCTCGAGAGTGCGCACCGAGTCGAAGACAGGCTCCTTGTCTTCCTGCAGGTCACGGTTGTACGCGAGCGGAAGAGCCTTGAGCGTCGCGAGCAGGCCGGTCAGGTTGCCGATCAATCGGCCGGCCTTGCCGCGCGCGAGCTCCGCGATATCGGGGTTCTTCTTCTGCGGCATGATGCTCGACCCGGTCGAGTAGCCGTCGTCGAGTCTGACGAAGCCGAACTCCCGGGTGTTCCAGATGATGATCTCTTCGGCGAACCGCGACACGTCGATCCCGATCATCGCGGTGATGAACGCGAACTCCGCGACGACATCACGCGCCGAGGTGCCATCGAGCGAGTTCTCCGCCGGGCGGTCGAGACCGAGTTCGCGCGCCACCAGCTGCGGGTCGAGACCGAGAGTCGATCCGGCGAGCGCCCCGCCGCCGTACGGCGACACCGACGCGCGTGCCGACCAGTCGCGCAGACGTTCGAGGTCGCGCACGAGAGGCCAGGCGTGGGCCTGGAGATGATGCGCGAGCAGCACCGGCTGCGCATGCTGCAGGTGTGTGCGGCCGGGCATGATCGCGTCGGGGTGGGCTTCCGCCTGTGAGACGAGCGCGTCGACGAGGCGCAGCAGCTCACGCGCGATCGTGCGCGAGTGGTCGAGCAGATACATCCGCACCAGGGTGGCGATCTGGTCATTGCGGCTGCGACCGGCACGCAGCTTGCCTCCGAGCTCGGCACCGACGGCGCCGATCAGCGCCTGCTCGAGTGCGCCGTGGACGTCTTCATCGGATGGCGAGGGTCGGAGCGTACCGTCGGTCACGCCCCGAGCGAGGGTGTCGAGACCCTCGTGCATCGCGCGCGCCTCATCGACGGTCAGGTAACCGGCGGCGGCGAGCGCCTTTGCGTGAGCATGCGAGCCGGCGATGTCGTAGAGTGCGAGATCCCAGTCGAAATGCGTCGAGCGACTCAGCTCTGCCAGTTCCGGAGAAGGCCCCGTCGCGAATCGGGCGCCCCACAGCGCGCCCTCGTTGGTGCCGTCACCCTTGGAATCACTCACCGCCCCAGCCTACCGACGGTGCTGCCTGCTCGCCGCGCAGCGGGCATGCCACTCCCCCCAGGAACGACCGAGGCTGCCGCGGTCGACGCTCGCTTCGCCTCGCCGCGGGTACGGACTCCGCACACCAGCGAACGCGCCGGAGCGAGGGATTCAGCGGACGGCGCTGCGCTGCCCGTCACCCACCGCGAACTTCGCAGCACGATCGAGTGCCGTCTCGAGGAGCCCTCGTCCCGCGAGCAGCGCCCATGCGGTGCAGAACACGATGGTTCCGAGCGTGAGCGGCCAGAACGGTTCGAGCGCGCGGAAACCGGCCAGATCGCCGGAGTCGCCGAGTTCGGCGCCCGCGACAGCGGCCCAGACGACGAGTTGCAGTGTGTAGGCGGTGAGCGGCATCGCCCCCACCGCACGCAGCGGGAGCACGACGAACGTCAGCACCGTTCGGCACAGCAGCAGGCTCGCACCCAGCACGGCCAGCGCGAAGCCCCCGGATCCGATGACCTCCAGCAGTCCTGTCGAGTGCGCTCGCGCGGTCCACAGGGCACCGTCGAACGAGAGCAGTTCCGCCGCCTCGCCGGACCCGATCGCGGCATCGATCCCGTAGCCGAGCACGGCGAGCGCTGCGCCGGCACCGAGGAGCCAGCACTGCACGCGCAGGCGCCGGACATCCGCGCGGGCGACTCCCATGCCTGCCACGACGAACGCGATCCACGTCGTGAAGGGGTAATGCCAGCCGATGGCCAGCGACAGCGCACTGCCGGGCGACGTGTTCCACAGCGGCAACGCATCGAGCAGAACCTGCACGAAAGGCATCACGACCGCGAGGACGGCGGCCAGCGGCAGCAGCACCCGCGGCCCGAATCCGGTCAGCGGAATGGCGAGCAGGAACAGGATGGCGTAGGCGGGGAGGATGACGTACACCGGTACACCGGTGAGGATCAACGCCACGCCGAGGAGCCACAGCAGCCCGGCTCGGACTGCGATCCGCCGATCGGCGATGCTGCGGGCTCTGCCCTGCAGCGCGGTGCGACCTCCGGTCATGAGGCCGAGGGATACTCCGGCGAGCGTCGCGAACAAGATCGATGAGCGCCCCTCGACGACGGCGATCCACGTGCCCGGATCGGCGAAGTCGAACGGTTCCTCGATCCACAGCAGATGCGCCGCGAACATGCCGAGCACCGCGAGTCCACGCGCAAGGTCCACGCCGCCGACCCGCTGGGGGCCGTTGAGGCGGTCCCACTCCGTGCGCGGCCAGGTCGGCGGCTTCGTCTCGGTTCGCCCACTCACCCGCCAGGAGCCCTCTCGATCGTTCGAGCCGTCTTCACTCAGTCCTGGCGCAGCAGCCAGACGAGCAGGGCCTTCTGGGCGTGGAGCCGGTTCTCGGCCTCGTCCCACACCACGCTCTGAGGTCCGTCGATCACCTGGGCATCGACCTCATACCCGCGATCGGCCGGCAGGCAGTGGATGAAGATCGCGTCGTCCTTCGCCAGCGCCATGAGGTCCTGGGTGACCTTGTAGGCGCCGAGATCGCGCAGACGTGCGAGCTTCTCCTCCTCTTTTCCCATCGACACCCATGTGTCGGTGACGATGACATCGGCGCCTGCCGCCGCCTCGACGGCGTCGGTGTACAGCGTGACGGAGCCGCCCGTCTCGGCCGCGCGTCGGTCCGCGTCGGCGATGACGTCGTCGCGGGGGGCGTAGGCCTCCGGCGAGGCGACCCGCACGTGCATGCCGGCGGTCACGCCGGCCAGGACGTACGAATGCGCCATGTTCGACATGCCGTCGCCGAAGAACGAGAGCGTGAGGCCTTTGAGCTCGCCCTTGTGCTCTTTGATCGTGAGCAGGTCCGCCAGTAGCTGGCACGGGTGAAAGTCATCACTGAGGGCGTTGACGACGGGCACGCGGGTGCCGCGCGCCATCTCTTCGAGACCGGCCTGCGCGTAGGTGCGCCACACGATCGCCGCAACCTGTCGCTCGAGCACGCGCGCCGTATCGGACGGCGTCTCTTTGCCACCGAGCTGACTGTTCGCCGTCGAGATGATGAGCGGCGATCCGCCGAGATCGGCGATACCCACCGCGAAGGAGACGCGGGTGCGGGTCGAGGACTTGTCGAAGATGACGGCCACGGTCTGCGGACCCTCGAGGGTCTTCAGCTTCCAGCGGTCCTTCTTCAGCGCGATCGCCAGATCGAGGATCTCGTCCTGTTCGGCCTGCGAAAGATCATCGTCGCGCAACAGGTGGCGGGTCATGCGGGGACCTCCGTCGGGGTCTCGAGAAGAAGCGCGTCTTCGACCGTGCGCAGAGCTGCGGTGAAGAGCGCGACGAACTCGTCGATCTCCACGTCGCCGATCGTGAGTGCGGGCACGAGCCGGATCGTCTCGTCGTTGGGGGCGTTGATCACGAGGCCGTGTTCCTGCGCGGCGGCGACGACCGCCTTCGCGATCGGATGCGTCAGAGCCACCCCGAGGAGCAATCCGCGCCCGCGGACGCCGCCGATCAGCGCCGAGTCGATTCCGAGGATCGCGCTGCGAAGCTGCTCGCCCCGCTCCGCCGCATTCTGCACGAGGCCGGCTCGCTCGATCTCGCCGACGACGGCTCCGGCGACCGCGGTGCCCAGTGCGTTGCCGCCGAACGTCGAACCGTGTGTGCCCGGGTAGAAGAGCTCGCTCGCCGCGCCGTACGTGATGAGCGCGCCGATCGGGAACCCGCCGCCGATGCCCTTGGCGACGGTGATGGCGTCCGGGGTGATCCCCTCGTGCTGGAAGGCGAACCATTCCCCGGTGCGGCCGGCACCGGTCTGGATCTCGTCGATGATCAGCAGGACGCCGTGGCGCTCGGTGATCTCGCGGGCCGCACGCAGGAAGCCCGCAGGCAACTCGAGGACGCCCGCCTCGCCCTTCACCGGTTCGATGAACAGCGCGGCGACCCGGTCGTCGATCGCCGCTTCGAGCGCCTCGATCGTGGAGTCGATGAACTCGACACCCGGCGTCATCGGGAGGAACGGCTCCTGCATCCACGGCTTCCCGGTCAGCGCCAGCGTGCCCATGGTGCGGCCATGGAAGGCATCCGTGAGCGCCAGGATGCGTGGGCGATCGCTGCCGCCATGGAGGCGGGCCAGCTTGAAGGCCGCTTCGTTCGCTTCGGCACCGGAGTTGCCGAAGTAGACGCGGCCGCCATCGCCCGTTCCTGCGACGCGCTTCAGCATCGCGGCGAGCGCGAGCTGCGGCGGCGTCGCGAAGTAGTTCGAGACATGGGCGAGCGTCGCGGCCTGAGTCGCGATGGCCTCCACGAACACCGGGTGGGCGTGGCCGAGCGAATCGACCGCGATGCCCGCGAGGAAGTCGAGGTATCTCGTGCCCTCGGCATCCCACAAGTAGGATCCTTCACCGCGGACGAACATCGCCATCCGCTCGCCGAAGCTGCGTACGAGGTCGCGCCCCGCGTCATCCTGCCACGTCATCCGAGTACCACCTCTGTTCCGATTCCCTTACTGGTGAAGATCTCCACGAGCACCGAGTGCGGCACCCTCCCGTCGATGATCGCGGCCGTCTCGACGCCGCCTTCGACGGCCTCCAGACACGCCGCCATCTTCGGGATCATGCCCGATTCCAGTCGCGGCAGCATCGCGCGCAGCTCGGTCGAGTTCAGGTGCGAGACGAGCGAGTCGCGGTCCGGCCAGTCGGCGTACAGACCCGCGACGTCGGTGAGCACCACGAGCTTCGCGGCGCCGAGAGCGACAGCGAGAGCGGATGCCGCGGCATCCGCATTCACATTCAGCGAGTGCCCCGGGTGGTCGAGATCCGGCGCGATGCTCGAGACCACGGGGATCCGGCCCGCCGCGAGCTGATCGAGCACCGGCTGCGGATCGACCTCGACGACATCGCCGACACGGCCGAGGTCGTGCTCGACCCCCTCGATCACCACGCCGCGGCGCCGCCCGCCGAACAGTCCGGCGTCCTCGCCGCTCAAGCCCGCCGCCACGGGGCCATGAGCATTGATCTTGCCGACCAGCTGCGGATTGATCTGCCCGGTGAGCACCATGCGCACCACCGAGATCGCCTCGGTGGAGGTGACCCGGTAGCCGCCCTTGAACTCGCTCGGGATCGCGAGGCGATCGAGCATCGACGAGATCTGCGGTCCTCCGCCGTGAACCACGACCGGCTTCACCCCGACGTAGCGGAGATAGGCGATGTCGGCGGCGAAAGCATCTTGGAGCTCTTCGCTCACCATCGCGTTGCCGCCATACTTCACGACGACGATCTGATCGTGGAAGCGGCGCAACCACGGCAGCGACTCTACGAGAGTCGCTGCCCGGACCGAGGCCTCGTCGGGATCGGTGTCCTGGATGTCTGTCATGAGGAATAGGCGCTGTTCTCGTGGACGTAGTCGTGCGTGAGGTCATTGGTGAGGATCGTGGCCGCCGCCGCGCCGATCTTCAGGTCGATCAGCAGATCGGTGGCGCGGGGGGTGAGATCGACGTCCTCACGAGGGCGGTCAGGGCCGCCCGCGGTGCACACCCGCACCCCGTTCATCCAGACGTCCACGTCATACGGATCGAAAGCTGCGTCAGTGGTGCCGATGGCGGCGAGCACACGGCCCCAGTTGGGGTCGTTGCCGAAGATCGCGGCCTTGAAAAGGTTGTTGCGCGCGACCGAGCGCCCCACCTCGACGGCATCGTCCTCGGAGAGCGCGTTGATCACCTCGATCGTGATGTCGTGGCTCGCGCCCTCGGCATCGCCCTGGAGCTGCTTCGCGAGGTCCTGACTCACCTCGGCGAGCGCGGCGGCGAACTCGTCGAAGTCGGGCGTGATGCCGGACGCGCCGCTCACCATCAGCGTGACCTGGTCGTTCGTCGACATGCAGCCGTCGGAGTCGAGGCGGTCGAACGTGCGGCCCGTGGCGTTTCGAAGGGCAGCGTCGGCCTGGGCCGCGTCGAGCACGGCGTCGGTCGTGATGACGACGAGCATCGTCGCAAGGCCCGGCGCCAGCATGCCCGCGCCCTTCGCCATGCCGCCGATCGACCAGCCGTCCCGTTCGGCGACCGCGCGCTTGGGGCGGGAGTCCGTCGTCATGATCGCGAGGGATGCCGCCTCGCCGCCGTCGGCCGAGAGCTCGGCGATGCCGTGCTCGGTGCCGGCGAGCACCTTCGCGCGGAAGACGTCGTCGCCGGTGCCGATGAGGCCGGTCGAGCACACGACGATGTCGCCGGCACTCACACCGAGCAGTTGCGCCGCCTTCTCCGCCGTCTGGTGCGTCGTCTGGAAGCCGAACGATCCGGTGAAGCAGTTCGCGCCGCCCGAATTGAGCACGATCGCCTCGACCACGCCATCCTGAACCACCTGCTGCGACCACATGATGGGATTCGCCTTGGCACGGTTCGAGGTGAAGACCGCGGCTCCCACCTTGAGCGGCCCGCGGTTCACGACGACGGCGACGTCGGGCTTGCCGGTCGACTTGAGTCCGACGGCGACGCCGGCAGCCTCGAATCCCTGGGGCGCGGTGACACTCACGGCGCGACTCCGTTCACGGTCAGGCCGGTACCTTCTGCGAGGCCCAGCGCGATATTCATTGACTGCACGGCTGCGCCGGCGGTGCCCTTGACAAGATTGTCGACCGCCGTCACGACGACGACGCGGTTCGCTGCACGATCGATCGCGAGGCCGATCAGCGCGGTGTTCGCACCGAGCACATCGGCAGTACGCGGGAATTGGCCCTCGGGCAGCAACTGGACGAACGTCTCGTCGCCGTACGCGGCCTCCCATGCGCCGCGGATCTCGGCATCCGTCGCGTCGTTCACGATCGGGGCGGTCGAGGTCGCGAGGATCCCGCGCGCCATCGGCACGAGCACCGGCGTGAACGAGATGCGGATGCCGTCGTCGGGGCCGGTGACTCCGGCACCGGCGTGTGTCGCACGGGCGGCGACCAGCGCCTGGCGGATCTCGGGGATGTGCCGGTGCGTGCCGCCGACTGCGTACGGATTGGCGGAGCCGAGGATCTCGCTCGCGAGGAGGTTGGTCTTCAGGCTCTTGCCGGCGCCCGAAGGACCGACGGCGAGCACCGTCACGATGTCGCCCGGGTCGATGACACCGGCGGCGACCCCCGGCGCGAGGCTGAGCGAAACGGTCGACGCGTTGCATCCGGGAGCTGCGATGCGCGACGCCCCGATCAGGCGTTCGCGCTGTTTCGCCCCGGCGACCACGAGCTCAGGCACCCCGTACACCCACGGTTCGTGGAAGTTGCCACCGTAGAACTGTTCCCAGTCCGTGACGGACTCGAGCCGGTGATCGGCCCCTGCGTCGATGACGAGAGCGGTGTCGCCGAGGGCGTCGGTGTATTGCCCCGACTGACCGTGCGGGAGGGCCAGGAACACGATGTCATGCCCTGCCAGCACTTCGGACGTGGTGTCTGAGAGCGTGAGGTGCTCGAGGGAGCGCAGGTGTGGCTGATGCCGGATGAGCGGCTGTCCCGCGTTGGAATGCGCGGTCACGGTGCGGATCTCGACGTCGGGATGCGCGGCGAGGATCCGCAGGATCTCGCCGCCCGCATAACCGGATGCGCCGGAGACGGCGACCGAATATGTCATGGATTCCACCTTAGAGTCTGGGCTGCCCTTCGACGGGCTCGGGACGACACGGCGACACCCACTCGGGTCCACGAGGGGACCTCATGCGGGGTCGCCTAGAGTCGGCGGCCGCGAGTGTTCAGGCGGAGGTGACGTCGGCGCACGGGAGAGACGCTCGGAACGAGCGTCTCGGATCCCTGGGTGGCCGAAGGCATGCGCCGACCATACTGGCCGGGCAGCGGCATCCGCAAATCGACGCCCGGGTTCAGGCCGCGAGCTCCGCCAGCAGAGCGAGCTCGTCGGGGCGCGACAGCCCGGCACGCCGCTCGCGGTCCAGACCACGGGCGCGTTCGTCGGCGAGGGTGCGTTCGAGCGTCTCTCGCAGGGGGCGCAGGCGTCCGCCCAGCAAGCGGTAGACGGCGTTCGAGCGGGTCCAAAAGCCCGGCATCTCGCGCGGCAGCCACAGCGGCAGTGAGCGTGACCCCGTCCAGTACGCGACGTCGTGGGCTTCCAGCCAGTCGTCTGAGGCCGTGGCCGTCCGGCCGTCATGCCCCGCCACGGAGCGAGCCTCACGCATCAGTCCACCGAGAGCCACCGGGTCACCGACGGCGTTCGCGACTCCCGTCCACCGCTCACGGCCGATCGCCTGCACGAACTCAGCGAGATCGTCGACGTCGATCACCTGCGCGCCGCGGCCGCCCGCGTCCGGCACGAGCACGTCGGCGCCCGCAGCGAGTGCGAAGCGCGCGACCCAGTAGCCGAAACGATCGGTGGGATCACCGGGTCCCGCGATCAACCCGGGGCGCACGATCGCCGAGCGAAACCCCAGGGCGGATCGAACGGACGCCTCGGCCTCGGCCTTCGCCCGCCCGTAGTCCGCTTCCTCGTCGGGGCCGGCGGGGGTCAACAGCTCGGCCGACTCGTCAGCGCCGGGCCGATCGTTCGCGGCATAGACCGACACGGTCGAGACATAGGTCCAGTGCTTCGCGCGGTCTCCGATCGCATCGATCGCCGCGGCCACGTGCACAGGGTTCGAAGAGACATCGACGACCTCGTCCCATTCCCGGTCCGCCACTTCGGCATACGGTTCCGGTCCGTCGCGGTCGGCCACGACGAGTGTCGCACCGTCGGGTGCGGGTCGACCACCTCGAGCGAGGCACGTGACGGATGCCCGGGCGGCGGCCACGGCACCGGAAGCTCCGAGCGACGCGGCGGCGGTGCGTGGAGCAGCCGCGGGGGCCATCCACTGCTCTGCGATGCGTGCGCTCAACCAGCCCGTTCCGCCCAGCACCAGCACGTCGGTCATGGCACCACCCAATCAGACGAGCCGGCACAGCGGCACCCCGTTCCGCCGACGGCAGAGCGGGGCGCGGCTACTCGCGACTCGCGGCTACTCGCGGAGCGTCGCGCCGAAGCGCTCGGCCGCGACAGCGACACCGGCCAGCTTCGCATCGGTCGCCTCGGCGGCCGTGAGCGTGCGGTCGGTCCCTCGGAAGCGCAGCGCGAACGTCAGGCTCTTCGCACCCTCTGCCACTCCCGGGCCCCTGTAGTCGTCGACCAGTCGCAGCGACTCGAGGAGTTCGCCCGCACCTTCCACGAGCGCCGCGCGCACCTCGCCGGCGGGCACATCGGCGCCGACCACGAGCGACACATCCTGCGTCGCCGCCGGGAACCCCGACAGCGAGGCCGCGACGACCCTGTCACCCGCGAGCGAGATCACCAGGTCCAGATCCAGTTCGGCCACGATCACCCGGCCGGGAAGATCGGATGCCGCCGCCACCGCGGGAAGCACTTCGCCGACGTATCCGACCTCGGTCGCGCCGACTGCGAGCACGCCGGTGCGTCCCGGGTGCAGCGCCGCGCGCGCACCCTGAACGACATCGATCGTGACGCCTGCTGCCGCAGCGATGGTGCGGACCGCGTCCAGCGCGTCGGAGAGTTCCGCTGCGACGGGCGCGATGCCGGGCTGCTTCGGGACGAGGCTGCCCGCCAGCAGCACCGCGACGTGACGATGCTGCGGCGGGATCGACTCGTCGAGTTCGGCCAAGGTCGCGGCATCCGGGCGCACGGCCAACGGCGGAACGAACGCGGTGCCGTACGTCGCCCCCGGTTTCGGAAGGAACACGACGCCCGTCTCGAACAGCGAGAGATCGGTGAGGCCGCGAGCCACATTGCGGTGCGCCACCTGCAGCAGGCCGGGCACCAGCGAACGGCGCAGGAACGGCGACTGCCCGTCGAGCGGATTGGCGAGCTTGATGCTCGGCAGATGCCCGCCCGATGCCGAGCCGTGCAGATCGTTGTGCTCTTCGGTGGTGAAGCCGAAGGACGGAGTCTCGACGTACCCGGCCGCGGCGAGCGCATTCGCCACACGACGACGACCCTCCTGGGCCACGGTGAGCCCCCGACCCGAAGGCGGCGTCGGAAGGATCGACGGGATGCGGTCGTAGCCCTCGATGCGCGCCACCTCTTCGGCGAGCGTCCACTTGTCGGTGAGGTCGGGGCGCCACGAGGGCGGGATGACCTGCCAGCCGTCGGCAGCGTCGTCGGCGACAACGACCTCGCAACCGATCAGCCGGAGCGCGCCCTCGATCTCGCCCGAGGTGTAATCGACTCCGATGAGCCCCTCGACGAAGCCTGCGGGCAGGGTGATACCGGCGACGAACACCTCCGCGAACAGGGCGCCGCCGAGGTCGTCATCGCTGGTTCCGCCCGCGTACTCGACCATGAGGTCGGCCACGCGACGAGCGGCGACGAAGGGAACGAGCGGGTCGACTCCTCGCTCGAAACGACGCGACGCCTCACTGGGCAGCTTGTGGCGGCGTGCGGTACGCGCGATCGACACGGTGTCGAAGGTCGCTGCCTCGATCAGGACGTTTCGGGTCGTGCTGCTCATCTCGGTCGTGCCGCCGCCCATCACGCCGGCGAGGCCGATCGGGCCAGACTCATCGGTGATGAGCAGGTCTTCGACATCGAGGGTGCGCACCTTGCCGTCGAGCGTCTCGAGCTTCTCCCCAGGCGTCGCGCGGCGCACGGTGAGCCCGCCTTGCAGCTTGTCGAGGTCGTAGCCATGGATCGGCTGCCCCAGTTCGAGCATCACGTAGTTCGTGATGTCGATCAGGATGCCGAGTGAGCGGATGCCGGCGAGCGTGAGACGCGCGACCATCCAGGCCGGCGTCGGCTTGGTGGGGTCGACGTCGCGGACGACGCGCGCGACGAACTCGGTCGCGCCGACGCGGCCCCGGATCGGCGCCTGGTCATCGACGACGATCGGGAACCCCGAGCCCGGGGCGAGCTCGTCCCATGGGCGGTCGGCCGGGTCGCGGAACGCCGCACCCGTCGAATGCGAGTATTCGCGCGCAACACCGCGTACCGACAGCGCGTACCCCCGGTCGGGCGTGACGTTGATCTCGACCGCGACGTCATCGAGGCCGAGCAATCCGATCGCGTCGGTACCCACCGGCGCATCGATTCCGAGCTCGACGAGCCGCAGGATTCCGTCGTGCTCGTCGCCGAGCCCCAGCTCTTTGGCAGAGGCGATCATGCCGTCCGATACGTGACCGTAAGTCTTGCGGGCGGCGATCGGGAAGGGGCCCGGCAGCAGCGCGCCCGGAAGTGTCACCACGACCTTGTCACCGGCGAAGAAGTTGCGGGCGCCGCAGACGACGCCGTGCACGGCATCTCCTCCGTCGGCAGCCTTCTCGCCGTCGGGCGCCACGCGCACCTGGCACCAGCGGATCGTCTTGCCGTTGGACTGCGGCTCTTCCACGAACTGAAGCACCTCGCCCACGACGATCGGGCCCTGCAATTCGAAGCGGTGGACATCCTCCTCTTCGAACCCGACGCGGACGAGCGCCTCGAGGACGTCCTCGGGCGAGGCATCCGCCGGGACGTCGACGAACTCACGCAACCAGGAGAGCGGGACGCGCATCAGACCACCATTCCGAACTGCTCGCTGAAGCGGACATCGCCCTCGGCCATATCGCGCATGTCCTGCACATCGCTGCGGAACATCAGGGTCCGCTCGATGCCCATGCCGAACGCGAAGCCCGAATACTCCTCGGGGTCGATGCCTGCGGCGCGCAGCACGTTCGGGTTGATCATGCCGCAGCCGCCCCACTCGATCCATCGGGCACCGCCTTTGAAGGTGGGGTGCCAGAGATCGAGCTCGGCGGACGGCTCGGTGAAGGGGAAGAAGTTGGCACGGAAGCGCGTCTTCGCCTCGGCGCCGAACAACACCTTGGCGGCGTGATCGAGCGTGCCCTTGAGATGGGCCATGGTGATGTTCTTGTCGACCACGATGCCCTCGAACTGCGTGAACACCGGCAGGTGGGTCGCGTCGAACTCGTCCGTGCGGTACACGCGTCCCGGGCACAGGACGTACAGCGGAAGATCGCGCTCGAGCATCGAGCGCACCTGCACGGGACTCGTATGCGTGCGCATCACCAGGTGACGATCGACCGGATCGACGAAGAAGGTGTCCTGCATCTGGCGCGCCGGGTGGTCGACGTCGAAGTTCAGCGCATCGAAGTTGAACCACTCGTGCTCGAGCTCGGGACCCTCCGCGATCTCCCAGCCCATGCCGACGAAGATATCGGCGACCTGCTCCTGCAGGAGCGAGATGGGATGCCGCGCCCCGACGCGTGCGCGCTGCGCCAGAGCCGTGATGTCGACACGCTCCGCCTCGAGCTTCGCGGCCGTCTCGGCCTCGACGAGTTCCTCCTCGCGGGCGCTGAGCGCCTGGCCGACACGTCCGCGGGCCTGCCCCACGAGCTTGCCGAACTCGGCCTTCCTCTCGTTCGGCACGTCGCGCAGGCGCGCATTCAGCTTCGCCAGCGGCGAGCCCTCCGCGGTGTGCGCGGAGCGAGCAGCGCGGAGGCCGGCGGTATCGGTTGCCATCGCGATGGCGTCGAGTGCCGCCGAGACAGCGGACTCCACCGACTCGGGCGTGATTTCGGGACTGTCAGACACGAGAGACGAGTCTAGCGAGGGAGCGAACCCACGCCCGCCGGAGGATCTATCCAGGCGTGCGGCTCTCGGACTGCCGTGCCGCGGCATTCGCCTCGGCCACCAGGATCGCCTGACTCGGATCGAGCGGCTGGAGCGGACCCTTGGCCTTGCGGCCGCGGCCACCGCCGCCGCTCGCCGTCCGGCGCGACAACCATCGAGCGAACCACGAGAGGGTCAGGTTGATCGCCAGATAGATGGCCAGTGTCACGACGAAAAGCGAGAAGAGATACCGATTTCCGTAATAGCTTCCGAGGTTGTTGATGTTGGTACGGATGATCTCGTTGTACCCGACGATGTAGCCCAGCGACGTGTCCTTGAGCAGGACGACGAGCTGCGCGATGATGATCGGCAGCATCTGGCGGAACGCCTGCGGAAACTCGACGAGCATCTTCGACTGGAACTCGCGCATACCCACGCTCAGCGCCGCTTCTCGCTGCCCGCGCGGTAGCGCGACGAGCCCGGCGCGGAGTATCTCGCCGATCAACGTGCCGTTGTAGAGGATCAGCGCGACCACGACGGCCCAGAACGCGCCGGTCGAGGCGATCAGGAGGATGAACAGCATCATCAGCAGCACCGGCATCCCCCGCAGGAACTCGATGATCCACGCGGTGGGAATGCGCACCCAGACGATCGTCGAGCTGCGCATCAGCGAGAGCCCGATGCCGAGGATGATGGCACCGACACCGGCGACCGCTGCGGCCTGCAACGTCGCGACGATGCCTTCACTGATGAAGACCCACACCTGCGGGTCGGCGAAGATGTTCCACCGAGTGCCGTCGAACATGCCCGGCAGAGTGATGCCGCCGGACTCGCGAGGAGCGGCGAGCAGCGTGAAGACCCAGAACGCTCCCGCCAGGATGAGCAGCAGGGCGACGATCGACGCGATCAGCGAGATCCGCCGTGCGCGCGGACCGGGTGCATCGAAGAGGACGTTCGTACCGGTCATCGCCGCACCACCCAGCGCTTCTCGAGCTGACCGGCGAAGAACCCGAGCGGGACCGTGATCACGAGGTAAAGGGCCGCCGCCGTGAAGAGGATCTGCAGCACGATGTTGCCGTTGTCATTGGCGAGTTGGCGGGTCGTCGCGAACAGCTCTACGACGAAGAATCCGCCGGCGACGGAGGTGTTCTTCGTCAGCGCGATGAAGACGTTGATCAGCGGGGGAATCGTCATGCGGAACGCCTGCGGCAGAACGACCAGAGACACGGTCTGCCCGAATCCGAGCCCGATACTGCGGGCTGCCTCGGCCTGCCCGATCGGCACGCCGTTGATGCCCGAGCGAAGCGCCTCGGCGATGAAGGGCGAGGTGTAGTAGGTGAGCGCGACGAACGCGAGGATCAGGTACGGCGCCCGGACGCCGAGCATGGGAAGCACGAAAGCCGTGAAGATGAACACCAACGTCAGCGGGGTGTTTCGTGCGATCTCCACCCAGAAGGCGGCGAACCCACGCAGCGAGGCCACCGGGGAAATGCGCATGGCCGCGATCAGGGTGCCCAGGATCAGGGCGCAGACGCCCGACACGACGAGCAGCAGAAGCGTCACCTGGAAGCCCTGCCAGAACTCCGGCATGAGTGTGAACAGCTGTTCCATCGGACCTCCTCTCGTGGTGGCTCGGTATGGGAGTGCCTCGGGCCGACGTCACGCGCCGGCCCGAGACATCCGATCAATCAGTAGCGGTCGACCGCCGGCGCCTCGATGAACGGCAGGACGGTGCCGGCCGTCGCGTTCCAGGCGTCCTCGTAGCGACCGTCGGCCGCGGCCTCCTCCAGCACATCGTTGATCCACATGCGGAAATCGGTGTCATCAAGCGCCAGGCCGATGCCGTACGGCTCATCGGTGAACGGCTCCCCGACGACCTTGAACTCGCCCTCGTTCTGCGCGGCGAGACCGGCGAGAATGACGTTGTCGGTCGAGACAGCGACGACGGAGCCGTTACGCAGCGGCTCCAGGCAGTTCGAGTAGGTGTCTGTCAGCACGACCTCGGCACCGAGCGCCTCGAGGTTGGCCGCGGGGGTCGATCCCGTCACGGAGCAGACAGGCTGCCCGACGAGGTCATCCTCGTCTGCGATGTCATCGTTGTCGGCGAGCACCAGGATCGACTGACCAGCCATGTAGTACGGCCCGGCGAACGAGACGACTTCCTTGCGCTTGTCGTTGATCGTGTAGGTCGCGATGACGATGTCGACCTCGCCGTTCTGGATGAACGGCTCGCGGTTGGCCGAAACGGCCTCCGTCCAGACGATGTCGTCCTCGGCGATGCCGAGCTCGGACGCGATGATCTTGCCGATCTCGACGTCGAAGCCCTCCGGTCCGTTCGGACCGTTGAGGCCGAACAGCGGCTGGTCGAACTTGGTGCCGATCGTGATGGTGCCGGCCTCGGCGAGTGCCGCCATCGTGGTTCCCGCCTCGAAGGTGGGCTCCGGCTCGGGAGCGGTCGTCTCGTCGGTCGTGCCCGCGCCGGAGGCGCACGCCGACAGCGCAAGCGCGCCGGCGGCAGCCAGCGCGATCAACGGAAGTCGCATTCGCTTCATGTCTTCATCCTTTGCTGTGGCGGACCGCTCGTGGCGATCCTGTCGGATCCCGGCCGCTGGGGCGGCGGGGACTGCTTCAGTGCTCGAGAATCTTCGACAAGAAGTCCTTCGCCCTGTCGCTCTGCGGATTCGTGAAGAACTGCTCGGGCGTCGCTTCTTCGACGATCGCTCCGTCCGCCATGAACAGCACGCGGTCCGCAGCCTTGCGCGCGAAACCCATCTCGTGCGTCACCACGATCATCGTCATGCCGTCGGCGGCGAGCCCGATCATCACGTCGAGCACCTCATTGATCATCTCGGGATCGAGCGCGCTCGTCGGCTCATCCATCAGGATGAGCTTCGGGTCCATTGCGAGCGAGCGCGCGATCGCGACCCGCTGCTGCTGGCCGCCAGACAGCTGTGCCGGCATCTTGCCGGCCTGGTTCGCCACGCCGACGCGGTCGAGAAGCTGCATCGCCTTCTCGTCCGCAGCCTTCTTCTTCATGCCGCGCACCTTGATCGGGCCGAGCGTGACGTTCTCGAGCACGGTCTTGTGGGCGAACAGGTTGAAGGATTGGAAGACCATGCCTACGTCGGCGCGCAGATGCGCGAGCGCCTTGCCTTCCTCCGGAAGCTTCTTGTCGTCGATCGTGATGGTGCCGGAGTCGATCGTCTCGAGACGGTTGATCGCGCGACACAACGTCGACTTGCCCGATCCGGAGGGCCCGATGACGACCACCACCTCGCCGCGGTTGACCACGGTGTTGATGTCTCGCAGCACGTGGAGGTCGCCGAAATGCTTGTCGACGTGATCGACGACGACGAGCGGCTCGCCCCGTCGCACCGAGATGTTCGAGGTGCGGGGCGCAGGCGCCGGTGCATCAGGTGTCGCCATGCCCTCACCCTAGGGGCGCGGTTCGACACTCGGCCAGAGGGCGACGCGAGCCTTTACCGATCCGTAACAGGGACGGAACGCCCGCCGCTCAGTCGGCCGCGCGCTGAGCGAAGGCGGTTTCGTACAGGCAGACGCTCGCGGCCGTCGCCAGGTTGAGCGACTCGGCTGCACCGTAGATCGGCAGGCGCAGGGACAGATCCGCCAGCGCGAGAGCGTCCTCATCGAGCCCGCGCGCCTCGTTGCCGAACAGCCATGCCGTCGGCTCGGCGAGGATCCCGCGCGAGGTGAGGAAGTCTCCTCCCCCGACATCGGCGGCGACCACGCGCACGCCTGCCGCGTGGGCCCTCTCGACCGCCGTGGCCAGATCCACACCCACGGCCACCGGAAGGTGGAAGAGCGATCCCGTCGTGGCCCGCACGACCTTCGGGTTGTACGGGTCGACGGTGCGCCCCGTGAGGACGACGGCGTCGGCACCCGCGGCATCGGCTGCCCGGATGATGGTGCCCAGATTGCCGGGGTCCCGCACCTCTTCGCAGATCGCGACGAGGCGCGGCGAGGCGGCGAAAACATCGCGCAGCGAGGTCGGCGACTGCCGGGCCACCGCGACGATGCCCTGAGGCGTCACCGTGTCGGCCATCGCGTCGAGCACTGCTTCGGTCGTGAACTCGATGTCGAGTCCGGCCTCGCGGGAGGCCTCCCGGATATCGGGATGCCGCTCCATCGCCGTCGGAGTCGCGAAGATCTCGACGAGGGTGTCGGGGCGATACGCGAGGGCCTCGCGTGCCGCCTGAGGACCCTCCAGCAGGAACAGCCCCGTCTCTTGGCGGGCGCTGCGCTTGGTCAGCTTCGCAACGGCGCGAACACGCGGTGAGCGGGGGTTCTCGAGCACGGCACAAGTCTAGGGTCCGCGGTGGCCGTTGCCCCGCATGACGGCATGCGAAGGGGCGCCCTCCGCGTGGAGGACGCCCCTTCGGACGAGCACATGATCTCGGACGCGCGATTAGCGCGTCACTCGATCGGCGGACGAGTGCCGTCAGGCGCTCTTCGGAGCGTTGACGTTCTCGGGCAGCGCCTTCTTGGCGGTCTCGACGAGCGACGCGAACGTCTTGGGCTCGTTGACCGCGAGCTCTGCGAGCATGCGACGGTCGACCTGCACACCCGCGAGGCCGAGGCCCTGGATGAAACGGTTGTACGTGATGCCGTTCTGGCGTGCAGCGGCGTTGATGCGCTGGATCCAGAGACGGCGGAAGTCGCCCTTGCGCTTGCGACGGTCACGGTACGCGTAGACGAGCGAGTGGGTGACCTGCTCCTTCGCCTTGCGGTACAGGCGCGAACGCTGACCCCGGTAACCGGAGGCGCGCTCCAGGATGACGCGACGCTTCTTGTGGGCGTTTACCGCCCGCTTGACTCTAGCCATTTCTTCTGTTTCCTATCGTGCGTCGGTGCTCAGAGACCGAGGAGCTTCTTGGCCTGCTTGGCATCGCCCGGGGCCAGGACCTGCTCCTGGTTGAGGCGACGGGTGCGGCGCGACGACTTGCCCTCGAGGTTGTGGCGCATACCGGCCTGCTGCTTCATCAGCTTGCCGCTACCGGTGACCTTGAAACGCTTCTTGGCACCCGAGTGGGTCTTCTGCTTCGGCATCTCTTCATTCCTTCGTTTCACTTCCCGCCGGGGCGGGAGTCGGGTCCCGCCGAAGCGGGAGTCTGGGGGTCCTACTCGGCGGGTGCCGGTTCGGACGCTGAGGCGGGCGTTGCCGCCTCGGGAGCGGGCTGCTCGTCTTCGTCACCGGCGGTGCCGGTACGAGCGGAGCGGGCTGCCTCCTTGTTCGCGGCGCGCTGAGCGTTCTGCTCGGTCTTCACCTCGGACTTGTTCTTGTGCGGGGCGACCACCATCACCATGTTGCGGCCGTCGATCGTCGGGTTCGACTCGACGGTGCCGAACTCGGCGACGTCCTCCGCGAACTTGCGGAGAAGACGTACGCCCTGCTCGGGGCGCGACTGCTCGCGGCCGCGGAACAGGATCATGGCCTTGACCTTGTCGCCCGCCTGCAGGAAGCCCTCGGCGCGCTTGAGCTTGGTTATGTAGTCGTGGGCCTCGATCTTCAGACGGAACCGAACCTCCTTGAGGACGGTGTTCGCCTGATTGCGACGCGCTTCCTTGGCCTTCTGCGCAGCCTCGTACTTGAACTTGCCGTAGTCCATGATCTTGACCACGGGGGGCTTCGAGTTCGGGGCCACCTCGACGAGATCGAGGTCGGCCTCTTGTGCCAGGCGCAGCGCCACCTCGATGCGGACGACGCCGACCTGTTCACCCGCGGGTCCGACGAGGCGGACCTCGGGGACGCGGATGCGGTCGTTGGTGCGGGGATCGCTGATGCGGAACTCCTTCGTGCGGTGGTGACCACCGCGACACGGGTGCGTCGCGGGCGAAAGAGGGGGGTCACTCCACCCGTCAGGACGCTTCGAGCGCCGACTCTGCACCCGGATTCCGCACGATTCTCATCGCTGCTACCCCGGCCGCAGAACGGTCGGGGCGGAGTGCGTGACCCGGTAGCCTGGAACGGCAAGCGCGGGTGGGATGTGATCCTCTTTCGATCCGGTACAGAACGCACCGGAGACCGCAACAGTCTATCAGAGAGAATGGCGTGGACACGATTCGAGACCAGGACGGGCAGACGACGGGGTCGACGGACGGGCGGGATGCCGACCGTCACGCCCGGTGGGAAGAGCAGGAGCGCGCTGCCGCCGCCGCCTCCCGCGACATCGCCGACGTGCCGGCGGTCGAGGTGATCACCACCGCCGCGGTCCACCTGCTGAGCGCCGCCGCCGTGAAGGTGGGTCTCGCCGATGACCCCGCCAATCAGACCGACCTCGACGAGGCCCGCAAGATCATCAATGCGCTCGCCGGCCTCATCACCGCGGGCGCTCCCGAGATCAGCGACATGCACGCCCGGTCGCTGCGCGACGGACTGCGCTCGGTGCAGCTCGCATTCCGCGAGGCCTCGGTCATCCCCGATCCGATCGGCAAGGGTCCCGGCGAGAAGTGGACCGGCCCCGTCACCTGACTTACGGTCACCGTTGTCCCACTTCTTCACCTTCGTGTCCCGATCTCGCGGGAGACGAAGCCTCCTCGCGGCGGATTTCGGGACAGGCCCCGGCTGATCCGACGGTGTGACGTGCGGCCGCGGGTTCGGCGGCTCAGCCGGCGATGCCGAGGGTCGCAGCACCCCGGGCCACGGCATCCACCGTGCGCCGGACCGCCTCGGCGTCGGTTCCGTGGTTGCTCACCGCGAAGCGGACCACGGCGCGCCCGCGCCACGTCGACGAAGACGCCCACACGGTCCCCTCCGCGCGCAACCACTCCCCCAAGGCCGCCGTGTCGGAGTCGCTCCGGGTCGCCAGGCACACCTGCGTGAACACCACGTCGTTGAGCACCTCGAGCCCCGGGACAGCCCGGAACCCCTGGGCGAGACCGGTCGCGGCATCCGCCAGCCCGTCCACCAGGCCGATGACGCCCTGACGCCCCAACGCGCGCAGCGCGGCCCACACCGGCACGCCCCGCGCCCGGCGCGAGAGCTCGGGCACCCGGTCGTACGGGTCCGAGATGTTCGCCACGGCGGGCAGATACGCCGCGTGAGCGCCGAGGGAGGCCGTCATCGCGGCCTCGTCGCGGACGATCGCGACACCGCAGTCGTAGGGCACGTTGAGCGTCTTGTGGGCGTCGGTCGCCCAGGAATCGGCATCCGACATTCCCCGCACGAGATGCCGCAACCGTGGGCTGGCGCTCGCCCACAGTCCGAAGGCGCCGTCGACATGCACCCATGCCCCGGCCGCACGGGCGACCTCGATCGCCGCGGCGAAGTCGTCGAACGCGCCGGAGTGCACATCACCGGCCTGCAGCGCCACGATCGCGGGGCCGTCGCCTTCGGCCAGCGCGCGGGCCAGGCCATCGACGTCGATGCGCCCCTCGAAGTCCGCCCCCACCGTGATGGGCGCGCCCAGCCCTGCGAGGCGCCCGGCGAGGACGACCGACGTGTGAACGGCGTCGCCCGCGAGGAAGCGCAGCTGCGGACCGCGCTGCATCCCGGCGAGGGGATCCGCGCCGTGGGCTCGCAGCATCGCGTCGCGCGCCACGATGAGGCAGGACAAGCTCGCGCTGGTCGCGCCGGTGACGAAGCCGACGCCGCTCTGCGGGGGCAGGCCGAGGACATCGAGGAGCCATCTCGCTGCGACCTCCTCGACTGCCGCAGTCGCGGGAGTGGGCTGGCGCGAGCCGGTGTTCTGATCCCACGCCGAAACCAGCCAGTCCGCAGCGAGGGCTGCGGGGTAGGTTCCGCCCATCACGAAGCCGTAGAAGCGCGGCGAGCCGATCGCCATCAGGCCGGGAGCGGATTCCGCGGCCAGTTCCTCCACCACGGATGCCGCGTCGTCCCCCTCGTCGGGAAGGTCCTGCCGCAGGCCGGCGAGTACACCGTCGACGTCGATTTCGGGCCGAACCGGCCGCTCCGCGACGGAGTCGAGCCAGTGCAGCGCGTGCCTGTACGCGGCATCCAGAGCCTGCCGATACTCACCGTCCCGGGTTGCGTCGCGCACCGTCTCGCCGGGCGTCGTCCATTCATCCATCGGGCCACCTCCGCGGAGCCGATCATCCGCCGCCGCCGCGCTCGTCGCAAGGGACCCGCGTGCGGCGCGGTGCGGGCGAACGTGCACCCACACTCTGAAGAAGGCTCACCCACGCGACAGATACGAAGGAATCGTCGCGGTGAAAGAGCACTCTCAGGCGCGGACGAGCTTCACGGTGAGCGAGTCGACGAGAACGGCGATGCGGTCGTCGGCGGCCCACCGGGCCGCGAGACGCGACAGGACCGCGTTCAGCTCTTCCTGCTCGAGCCCGTGGATGAGATGCAGGCGAACGACCAGCTCGGGTCCGCGCAGCCGAGCGTCGGGATCCCCGGCCTCGACCGCGAGATCGAGCACGGCGAGCTCTCCGCCGATGCTCGAATGAAGGCCGGCGACGACCTCGGGCGAGGTGAAGCTCGGCTCCCAGGGCAGCCCCTGCCCGATCGCCCACACCGCGGGGCGGCGGATCACGAACTCGGTCGAGGAACCCGGATCGAGAACGATCAGGTCGGTGTCGTCGGCTGTCGCGGCAAGGGCGGTGCGGACGCCGTCGGCCGGGACCGGCCGGGCCGAGGCATCCCACCGCTGCATCGCCTCGACCGAGGAGAAGACCGGGAGGACTCGGCGACCGTCCGGCGCCGCCACGGTCACGATGGAGAGCTCCTGCGTCTTGTCGACAGGCAGGCCGTGTGCGCCGATGCCGTGGTCGCCCTTCTCGGCGACGAGCGGGATCAGCAATCGTGCCGAGCGATACGCATCGATCACCGACTGCTGGTCGCCGTCGCCTTCACGGAACGCCGTGAGCGCCGCGAGCAGCGCGGGATCGGCATTTCCGTCGTCTCCCGAGTGCGGATTCTCGTGGAATCCGCGACCTTCCCACGGCACCCCGGCGGAGTCGGCCGCGGGATCGCCGTCGGCGTGCGGGCTACTGTCCTGCGACATCCAGCGCCTCGGCGAGCGTGAAGGCGCCCGCGTAGAGCGCCTTGCCCACGATCGCTCCCTCGACGCCCAGCGGCACGAGATCGCGCAGCGCCGCGATGTCGTCGAGGTTCGAGACGCCGCCCGAGGCGACGATGGGCTTGGGGGTACGCGACGTCAGTTCGGCGAGCAGATCGAGGTTCGGGCCCTGGAGGGTGCCGTCCTTGGTCACATCGGTGACGACGTAGCGGCTGCAGCCGGCCGATTCGAGGCGATCGAGCACGGTCCACAGATCGCCGCCCTCGCGGGTCCACCCTCGTGCGGCGAGCGTCGTTCCGCGCACGTCCAGGCCGACGGCGATGACGTCACCGTAGCGTCCGATGACATCGGCGGCCCATTCGGGGTTCTCCAGCGCCGCGGTGCCGAGGTTGATGCGCGCGGCACCGCTCTCGAGAGCTGCCTCGAGGGTGCGGTCGTCGCGGATGCCGCCCGACAGCTCCACCTGGACGCCCTTGACCTGCTTGATCACCTTTCGCAGGACTCCGGCATTGCTCCCCCGGCCGAAAGCCGCGTCAAGGTCCACGAGGTGGATCCACTCGGCGCCCTGGCGCGCGAAGTCGAGTGCGGCGTCGACGGGATCGCCGTAGCTGGTCTCGGTGCCGGCCTCTCCTTGGGTCAGGCGTACTGCCTTGCCGTCGGCGACATCGACAGCGGGCAGAAGAATGAGCTTGGGCGTTGACGCGAAATCGTTCATGGCTCCTCGTGCGGGAAGGTCACGGGAGCACACGCTCCCGCAGTAGGCACGAACTCAGAGGTTAGCCGTGCCGAGGCCGTCGATCCAATTGGCGAGGAGACGGATGCCCGCATCGCCGGATTTCTCGGGGTGGAATTGCGTCGCCGAGAGCGGCCCGTTCTCGACCGCCGCGAGGAATGGCTCGCCATAGGTGCACCACGTGAGCACCGGCTGCGGGAAGGGCGGCTGAACATCGAGAAGCCATTTCTGAGCGCCGAACGAGTGGACGAAGTAGAAGCGTTCGTCCTGGATTCCGCGGAAAAGCCGCGACCCTTCACCCGCGTCTACCGTGTTCCAGCCCATGTGCGGGAGCACGGGCGCCTCGAGCTCGGTGACGACGCCGGGCCACGCCCCCAGGCCCTCGGTGTCGACGCCGCGCTCCACGCCGCGTTCGAAGAACACCTGCATGCCCACGCAGATGCCCAGCACCGGGCGCCCGCCGGCCAGGCGTCGGTCGATGAGCTCGTCCCCGTGGCTGGCACGCAGCGCCTCGGCGACGGCCCGGTACGCCCCCACGCCCGGCACGACCAGGCCGTCCGCCTCGAGGACGAGACCCCGATCCGACGTCAGGCGCGCATCTGCGCCGGCCGCGTCGAGGGCCTTGACGGCGGAGTGGACATTGCCCGAACCGTAGTCGAGCACTGCGACGAGCGGCCGGGAGCCTCCGCGGCTCTCGGTCACAATGCACCCTTGGTGCTCGGAATGCCTTCGACCAGGGGGTCCAGCGCTTTCGCCTGACGGAACGCGCGGGCGAACGCCTTGTACTCCGCCTCGGCGATGTGGTGCGGATCGCGGCCCGACAGCACTCGCAGGTGCACGGTGAGCGCCGCGTTGTACGAGATCGCCTCGAACGAGTGACGCACGAGGGAACCGGTGAAGTGACCGCCGATCAGGTGGTGCTCGAATCCGGCGGGTTCCCCGGTGTGCACGAGGTACGGCCGGCCGCTGATGTCGACGACGGCCTGTGCAAGCGCTTCGTCGAGCGGGACGAGGGCGTCGCCGTAGCGGGAGATGCCCGCCTTGTCTCCGAGAGCCTCGCGGATCGCCTGCCCGAGCACGATCGAGATGTCTTCGACGGTGTGGTGCGCATCGATGTCGGTGTCGCCCGAGGCACGCACCGTCAGGTCGGTCAGCGAGTGCTTCGCGAACGCGGTCAGCATGTGATCGAAGAAGGGCACCGTCGTGTCGATGCGGCTGCGTCCGGTGCCGTCGAGGTCGAGGTCCAGTTCGACCGTGGACTCGCTCGTCGCGCGTCGCAGCGACGCGGTGCGGGGTGCTGCGCTCATGCCGCCGATCCTACCGAGGCGAGAGCATCGAGGAACGCCGTCGTCTCGTCCGCGGTGCCGGCGGTGACCCTCAGGTGGTGCGGGATCCCCACGTCGCGGATGAGGACTCCCTGGTCGTACAACCCCTGCCAGATGGCTGCAGGATCGTCCACCCCGCCGAACAGCACGAAGTTCGTCCACGACGCGTGCGGCGTGTACCCGAGCGCCTCGACCGTCGCCGAGATGCGATCCCGCTGAGCGACGATCTCGTCGACCATGCCCAGCATCGTCGGCGCGTGGCGGAGTGCCGCGCTGGCAGCCGCCTGCGTGAGGGCGCTCAAGTGGTACGGCAGCCTCACGAGCCGAAGCGCATCGATCAGAACCGGATCCGCCGCGAGGTAGCCCACCCGCGCGCCGGCGAAGGCGAACGCCTTGCTCATGGTGCGCGAGACGACCAGTCGCTCTCGGCCGGGCAGAAGGGTGAGCGCTGAGCGTTCGTCGTGCGGCGCGAACTCGAAGTACGCCTCGTCGACGATCACGATGCCGTCGGTCGCCTCATATGCCGCCTCGACCACGTCGAGGCCGAGCGGGGTTCCGGTCGGGTTGTTCGGCGAGCAGAGGAACACGACGTCGGGCGCGGCATCCGCGATCTGAGAAGCCGCGTCCTGGGCATCGATCGAGTAGTCGGCGGCGCGACTGCCGGCGACCCACTCCGCGCCGGTACCGCGCGTGAGAAGTGGGTACATCGAATAGGTGGGACCGAACCCCAGTGCCGTGCGCCCGGGGCCGGCGAAGGCCTGCAGGATGTGCTGGAGAACCTCGTTCGACCCATTGGCTGCCCAGAGCTGCTCACGGGTGAGACCGTGTCCGAGGTACGACGCGAATCCTTCGCGCAGCGCGGTGAACTCCCGATCGGGATACCGGTTGACGTCGCGCAATGCCAAGGCGATGGAGTCCAGGATGTCGTCAGCGACTTCCTGCGGGACCGGATGCGTGTTCTCGTTGACGTTCAAGGCGACAGGCAGGGGTGCCTGCGGTGCGCCGTAGGGCTGCTGTCCGCGGAGATCGGCGCGGAGGGGAAGGTCTTCGAGACGGGCATTCACTCGTCCCATGGTAGAGGCGCCGCTCGATCCGCTCCCCTCGGGTGACGCCCGGGTCGCTCATCGGGTGGTGCTGTACTCCGCCGGAATCGCCAGGCTCTGTCCGACCCACACCGTCGCGCCGTCGAGGGCGTTGAGTCGCACCATCGCGTCCACCACGTCGCGCGGATCGCTCTGCGGTGCCACTTCTTCGGCGATCGACCAGAGCGTCTCGCCCGACGACACCGTCACGGTGACGAACGAATCGGCGGGCGCTCCGTCAGTGCGCGACGCGAGCGCATTGCCCCCGCTGAAGATCGCGATGCTCAGCGCGAGGATCGCGGGCAGCGCAGCGAGGAACACCAGAACCCGGCGCCCGCGGACGGTGAGGCGGAGTCGGGTCGCACGCTGCGCGGCGGCTCTGGTCGCACGAGCCGGCGACGGGAGTACGGGCGTCGAGATGCCGATCGCGGTCATGGCTGCTCCTCCTGGGTGGGGAGAGATTCGCATCCGCCTCTCGGCCGGGAGAGGGGGATGCGAATCTCTATTCCGAAGTTATCTTCGAAGCTTGCGACTGTCAAGGGGTCGATCCGGTGAGATTCTCTCGAACGCGACACGCGGCAAGGTTGTTCCCTTCCGCCGCCGAATCCGGATACGGTTTCGATACGAGAACCCCACCATGGGCCTCCGACATTCGAAGAAACTGCGTTCCAGGCAGGGCGCGAGACGGGAGCCGACATGAGCGACGCGATCGGGCGCGACAAGCCTCTGACCGACAAACCGCAGACGAGGCGACGCAAAAGTCTGAGCGACAAACAACTCGCGATCCTCGAGGTCATCCAGCGATCGATCGCGCGCCACGGCTATCCGCCGAGCATGCGCGAGATCGGAGACGCTGTCGGGCTCAAGTCACTGTCGAGCGTGACTCATCAGCTGAACCAGCTCGAGCTCAGCGGCTACCTCCGGCGCGATGCGGGCAAGACCCGTGCAATGGAGGTGCTGATCGACCTGCCCGGCACCGCGACCGAGAGCCCCGCCGACGCCGCGCCGCCCGTGGGCGACGCCGCGCTCGTGCCGCTCGTCGGGCGGATCGCCGCCGGCGTTCCCATCACCGCCGAGCAGCAGGTCGAGGAGATCTTCCCGCTCCCCCGCCAGCTCGTCGGCAAGGGCGACCTCTTCATGCTCAAGGTCTCGGGCGAGTCGATGATCGATGCCGCGATCTGCGATGGCGACTGGGTCGTCGTCCGCTCGCAGGCTACTGCCGACAACGGCGACATCGTGGCCGCGATGCTCGACGAAGAGGCCACCGTCAAGACGTTCCGCCAGCGCGACGGGCACACCTGGCTGCTCCCGCGCAACTCCGCATTCGAGCCGATCCTGGGCGACGACGCCGTCGTGCTCGGCAAGGTGGTGGCAGTCCTCCGGGCGATCTGAGATCCGCGCAGGCTGAAGCGGATGCCGCGGTGCGACGCATTCGAGTAGCGATCGGTCGCCGAGAAGCGCTATAAGGGGGGAATGACCTCCGACGCGTCCGCAGCGACCGACACGAACGACCTCCGCGCACGCCTCGATGCGTTGGAGGCCGAGAACGCTCGTCTGCGCGCGGAGGTTCAGCCGCAGCAGGTAGACGAGCCCCCTCGGTCGGACCGCGCGCTCGGCTCGCGCTGGCGTGCGTTCCTGTCCGCACTGTGCATCGTGATCGCCACGATCCTCGTACCCGTCTCGATCGTGTCGGCGTGGGCTCGCGTCGAGCTGGTCGACGAGACGCGGTTCGTCGAGACGTTCGCACCTCTCGCCGATGACCCAGCCGTGCAGGCGATGGTCGCCGATCAGGTCACGGTTGCGATCCAGGACTCGCTCGATCTCGACGGCATCACCAACGACCTGTTCGACGGACTGCAGCAGCTGGATCTCCCGCCGCGCGCTCTGGCCGCGATCGACCTCCTCCGTGTGCCTGCGGTGCAGGGCCTGCAGGGTCTCGTGGACACCACCGTCACCAGACTCGTGCAGTCCGACGCGTTCGCCGACGTCTGGGAGACCGCGTTGCGCGCCAGTCACCGGTCCCTCGCCGCCGTCGCCGCCGGCGGCACCGCGAACGGAGCCGTGGTCATCGGCGAGGGCGGCGAGCTGGGCATCCAGCTCGGCCCGATCATCGAGGAGGTCAAGAAGCGCCTCGTGGACCGTGGCATCGGATTCGCCTCGTCGATCCCGGTGATCGAGAAGACCATCGTCGTCGCACAGAGCGACGCCCTGGCGATCGTCGGCACCGTGTACAACCTCGCCGTCGCCGTCGGCTGGTGGACGCCGATCATCGCACTCGTGCTGTTCCTCGCGGCCATCCTGATCGCCCGGCGCCGCTCGACCGCGGTACTCGGCACAGGAGTCGGCATCGCGATCGGCGGCGGTGTTCTCGCGATCGCACTCGCGATCGCCGGCTCCGTACTCGCGCTGAGCGCGCCCAACCTGGGCGTATCCGCCGGGGCGCTCGGTGCGATCTACGAGCAGGTGACCGGGGCGATGCGCGATACCTCGGTCGTGCTCACGCTCATCGGCATCGTGATCGCCGTCATCGCCTGGATGGCCGGCCGCTGGCGCGGCGCGCAGGCCACGCGCCGCGGAGTGGCCTCGGTCAACTCGGGTGTGCGCGTCGCCGCGCTCGGGCGGGGAATCGACACCGGACGCTTCGGCGCGTGGCTGTACGCGCAGCGTGTGCTCGTGCGTGTCGTACTGGGCGCGCTGGCAGTCCTGTGGCTACTGCTGCTGCGTCCGTTGAGCACGGGCGAGGTGTTCCTCGTTCTGATCGTCTGGCTCATCGTGTGGTGGGTCTTCGAGCTCCTGCAGCGTCGTCCCGATGAATCGGCCCCCGACGTCGAGTTTGAGCCGGAGGCCGAGCAGGAGGAGTCCGAAGTCCTGGTCGGCGTCATCATCGAGCCCGCGACGGCCGATGCGACCACGACGGAGACGGAAGATGCCGCGACCGACGCGGCCGCGGCATCCTCTGTTCCGAAGAAGAAGTCCTAGACGGCCGCGCCGACCGTCTCACGGGTGGCCCGCGTGGCTTCGATGATGTTGCGCAGCGACTCGACGGTCTCGTCGTAGCCGCGGGTCTTGAGACCGCAGTCGGGGTTGACCCACACCTGGCGCAGGGGCAGCTCGGCGACCGCACGATCGAGCAGGTCGGCGACCTCTCCGACCGACGGCACACGCGGGGAGTGGATGTCGTAGACGCCCGGTCCCACGCCGTGCGAGAAGCCGGACGTCCGGATGTCGCCGATCACCTCGCCGCGGCTGCGGGCCGCCTCGATCGAGGTCACGTCGGCGTCGAGAGCCGCGATGGCGTCGATGACCACGTCGAACTCCGAGTAGCACAGGTGCGTGTGCACCTGCGTGGGCGCCGCGGCACCCGCGGTCGCCAGGCGGAAGGAGTCGACAGACCACTCGAGGTAGGCGGGCTGGGCGTCCTTCTTGAGCGGAAGGAGTTCACGCAGCGCCGGCTCGTCGACCTGGATCACTCCGATGCCGGCGGCTTCGAGATCGGCGATCTCGTCGCGCAGCGCCAGCGCGACCTGGTTGGCCGTCTCGGCGAGCGGCTGATCGTCGCGGACGAACGACCAGGCCAGGATCGTCACGGGTCCCGTCAGCATGCCCTTCATCGGCTTGTCGGTGAGCGACTGCGCGAACGACGACCAGGCCACGGTGATCGGCGCCGGCCGTGACACGTCTCCCCACAGGATCGACGGGCGCGTCGCACGGGATCCGTAGGACTGCACCCAGCCGTTCTGCGTCACCGCGAAGCCATCGAGGTTCTCGGCGAAGTACTGCACCATGTCGTTGCGCTCGGCTTCGCCGTGCACCAGCACATCGAGACCGATGTCCTCCTGCAGGGCGACGACCCGGGCGATCTCGTCGCGGAGGAAGCCCTCGTACTCTTCGGTCGTGAGCTCGCCCTTGCCGTGACGTGCACGCGCGCGACGGATGTCGCCCGTCTGCGGGAACGAGCCGATCGTCGTGGTCGGCAGCACCGGCAGCGCGAGCGCCTCCTCCTGTGCAGCCACGCGTGTCGCATAGTCGCCGCGATCGAAGTCGTCAGCGGTCAGGCTCGCGGTTCGCGCGCGCACGGCGCCGTCCGAGACACCGGGAGCGGCGCGACGGTCCGAAAGCGCGGCGGATGCCTCGGCCACCTCCGCGTCGATCGCGTCGCGCCCGTCGGCCAGCCCGCGCGCGAGAGTGACGACCTGCGCGGTCTTCTGGTCGGCGAATGCGAGCCACGACGCGAGGCGCGGGTCCAGCGACGCCTCGTCGGCGACGTCGTGTGGCACGTGCTGCAGCGATGTCGAGGTCCCGGCCGATACGGATGCGGCACCGAGCTCGCGGAGGCTCTGGAGAGACGCCCACGCGGCCGCCAGATCGCCGCGCCAGATGTTGCGTCCGTCGACGACTCCACCGAGGAGGGTCTTGTCGCCGAGCCCGGCGGCGCCTGCCGGAACCGAGCCGCGCGTCAGATCGATGGCGAGCGCCTCGACGGGGGCGGCGGCGAGCGCCGTCCACGCTTCGGGCGATAGTTGTGCGTAGCCTGCGGCAACGAGAATCGCCGGTCGGTCTGCCGAGCCGCCGAGCTGCGCGTAGGCCCGGGAGGCGGCATCCGCCAGCACCGCGGGCGCTGCGGGCAGGCTCTCGCTCACCAGCGCGGGCTCGTCGAGCTGCACCCATTCGGCGCCGGCTGCACGCAGAGCGGCGAGCAGCTGCGTGTACACCGGGAGCAGGTCATCCAGACGGCTGAGCGGGTCGAATCCGGCGGGTGCAGCGTCGGTCGCCTTCGCCAGCGCGAGGAGCGTCACCGGGCCGACCACGACCGGGCGGACCGTGTAGCCGTCCGCCTTGGCTTCGGCGACCTGGCGCACGAGGCGATCGCTCGAGAGCGAGAAGACGGTCTCGGGGCCGATCTCGGGAACGAGGTAGTGGTAGTTCGTGTCGAACCACTTCGTCATCTCGAGCGGGGCGTTGTCGCCGACGCCGCGTGCGGCGGTGAAGTACGCGGCGAGACCGATCTCTCCATCCGGGCCGCGGAGCCCCGCGAACCGCTCGGGCAGCGCGCCCACCGTCGTTGCGGCATCCAGTACCTGGTCGTAGAACGAGAACGACTCGGGTATCGATGAGTCGTCACGGCCGAGACCGAGCTCGGCGAGGCGTTCCCGCGTCGCGCGGCGCAGGTCCGCGGCCGTCCGCTCGAGCCCGGCGGCGTCGAGCGCACCGGCCCAGTGGGACTCGACGGCGCGCTTGAGTTCGCGTCGGCGTCCGATACGGGGGTATCCGAGGATGGTTCCCTTGGGGAACACGGGGCGGGGGTCGGTCATCGTGCGGCCTCCTTCTGGCTGGGGTGGGCGAGGATTCCGGCCTCGCGGAGGACCGCGAGCACCGTGTCATGGTTGTTGAACGCGTACAGATGGATGCCGGGTGCGCCGCCGTCCACGACGGCGCGCGCGAGCTGGGCGGCGTGGGCGATGCCGACCTCGCGCTGCCCCTCGGCCGTCGGCTCCACCTCGAGCGCGATCGCGAGCTCGGCCGGCAATGCCTCGCCCGAGAGCTCGAGCACGCGACGAAGCCGCTTCGGCGACGTGATCGGCATGATGCCGGGCAGGATCGGGATCGTCACGCCGGCTGCCCGGGAGCGCTGCACGAAGCCGAGATAGTCGTCGGCGTGGAAGAACAGCTGCGTGATGGCGAGCGTCGCCCCGGCCGCCTGCTTGGCGAGCAGGGCATCGATGTCGGATGACGCGTGGAGCGCACGCGGGTGACCGTTCGGGAACGCCGCGACGGCGATGTCGACCTTGGAGCGCTTCTCGACGCGGGCAGCGCCGGGGTGGCCCGGAATCAGTGCCTCGGTGTACGGCGCGCGCTCGGCCTGCACCCGGTCGATCAGCTGCACGAGCTGCGCGGCGCTTTCGAGATCACCCAGGTACACGTCCTCCTCGGCGACGCCGACCGGCGGGTCTCCGCGCAGCGCGAGGAAGCTGGTGATCCCGGCGTCCAGGAATTCTCGGATCAGCGCATTCGCACCAGCCCACGTGTTCCCGACGCACGTGAGGTGCGCCAGCGGCTCGACGCGCGTCTCGCGCTGGATGTGGCTCAGCAGCTCGAGGGAGCGGCCGCCGGTCGATCCGCCTGCACCGTAGGTGACGGAGATGAAGCGGGGCGCGACCTCGGCGAGGTGGCGGATGGTCTCGTGCAGCGCGGCGACGCCGGCCTCGGAGCGAGGCGGGTACACCTCGAACGAGATCGGCAGCGGCGGTGCGCTGAGGTCGATCGACATGGCGAGCTTCTCGGGGTCGGGGGACGGACGAAGGGCCGGGCGGCCGCGGCACCGATCCTCCGCCGGCATGCCGGCGGGGCGGTGTCTTCGCGGGCGGGTGCCGGGCTCGGCTGTCGCTCCCTGCCCGGTCCCCTGATTCTCAGGGTGTCCGTGAGGACGACCGGGCGACGATTGCTCCACCGTAGCGGAGCGCGGCGGCTGCCCGCACCCCTGTGACACTCTGTGTCGGCGCGCTCGAGAGTTGTTTCGGCCGGCTCGACGGAAACGGTGGGTGGTCGCGACGTCGTGGGTTCGCCGTAGCGTGGAGCCTGTGACGACGCCCTCCGCACCCGCCCTCCCCTACGGCTCCTGGCCGTCCCCCGTCTCCGCAGCCGAGGTATCGGCGGCTTCGCCTCGGATCGAGGGGGCTCGCTACGTCGCGGCCGAACGCTGGTGGGGCGAGTCGGTGCCCGATGAGGGCGGACGCACGACGATACGTCGTATGACGGCATCCGGGGTCGTCGAGGACGTGATCGCCGCCCCGTGGAGTGCCCGCTCCCGGGTGCACGAGTACGGCGGCGGGTCGTGGACGGCATCCGACGACGGCGTGCTCTTCTTCGTCGAGAAGGCCGATCAGCGCGTGTGGCGGGTCGATCCCGGCACCGATCCTCGACCTCTCACTCCCGTGGCCGGAGACACGCGGTTCGGCGGGCTGACGCTGCAGCAGGGCCGGCTCCTGGCGATCCGTGAGACGCACGATCGCACGCCGGTGCCGCAGCGCGAGATCGTGGAGATCCCGACGACTGTCATCGCCGAGGAGTTCCTCACGATCACGGCGCTCGTGGGCGGAAGCGACTTCGTGGCGCAACCCGCACTCTCGCCGGACGGTTCGCACCTCGCGTGGATCGCGTGGAACCATCCGAACATGCCGTGGGATCGCGCCGAGCTACGCGTCGGACGGCTTGAGGAGGGCGTCGTCGCAGAATGGGCCGGCGTCGCCGGCGGCGACAGCTCGCCACTGCAGCCCGTCTGGACCGACACGGACGAGATCGTCTACGCCGACGACCCGACCGGCCGCTGGAATCTGTGGCGGGCTCGGCTGGTCGCTGAGGCAGGGGGTTCCGGGCTCGCGTTCGCCCGCGAGCCGATCGCACCCGCCGACGCCGATACCGGGGGACCGTTGTGGGTGCTCGGCCCGCGCTGGTTCGCCGAGTTGGGCGATGGCCGTATCGTCTCCGTCCGCACGAACGGCGCCGACGAACTCGTGCTCGTCGCCTCCGACGGGATCGAGCGCCTCACGGTCGATGCGGTGACCCGGATGTCGATCGAGGACTGCCGAGGCTCCCGCGCGCTGCTGACGGGCGCCGGCCCCGATGGCGCGGGGCTCTGGGATGTCGACGTGGACCGACCGGAACGGGCCGAGCTCCTGGTGGGCGGCGCCACCCCGTGGGGGGCGAAGTGGATGCCTCGCGCCCGTGCCATCACCGTGCCAGGACCGCGCGGACCCGTCCACGCGTTCGACTACCCGCCCACGAACCCGCTCGCCGCGGCGCCCGAGGCCGATCGACCGCCCTACGTCGTCTTCGTGCACGGCGGGCCGACGGATCACGTCGGCGGTGCGGCATCCGGCAAGATCGCGTACTTCACCAGCCGCGGCATCGGCGTGCTCGACGTCAACTACGGGGGCTCGAGCGGCTACGGCCGCGCCTACCGGGAACGACTGCTCGGCCAGTGGGGCGTCGTCGACGTCGAGGACGTCGTGGCGGCCGCGCGTGGTCTTGCAGAGGCCGGCGCCGCCGATCCCGCCAGAATCGCGATCGCGGGCGGCTCCGCCGGCGGATGGACCGTGCTCTGCGCGCTGACACGCTCGGACGCGTTCGCCGCCGGCATCAGCCGCTACGGGGTCGCGGACCTTCGCCGCCTGGCCGAAGACACCCACGACTTCGAGGCGCGCTACCTCGACGCAATGGTGGGGCCGCTGCCCGAGGCGGAGGCGCTCTACATCGAACGCTCGCCGCTGTCGCATCTCGACCGGCTGCGGACCCCTCTGCTCATCGAGCAGGGGCTCGACGACCTCGTCGTGCCGCCATCGCAATCCGAAGCCGTGCGTGACGCTCTCGCCGCCAACGGCGTCGCACACGCCTACCTCGCATTCGAGGGCGAGGGGCACGGGTTCCGGCGCGCCGACACCCTCACCCGCACGCTGGAGGCCGAGCTGGCGTTCCTGGGGCAGGTGCTCGGTTTCGACACCCCCGGCGTCGCGCCCATCGATCTCGCGTAGTCCGCTCGCGGTCGAACGGATCCGTCTCGGCAGGAGTATCCACCCCGGGCCGCAAGCTCATGGGCTCACCGACCGAACGGGGCCAGCCTCGCCGCGAGGTGCTCGCCGACGCGGGCGTGGATGGCTGTGCCACCCTCTTCGTGCGCCTGCGACAGGATCATTCCCTGCTCGTGGATCGCCGAGACGAGATCACCACGGTCATACGGCACCAGCGCGTGGATCTCGACCGCCGGAAGAGGCAGAGTCGCCTCGATCAGCGCGCGCAGTTCGTCGATGCCCTCGCCGGTGCGCGAAGACGCGAACACGGCCTTGGGTTCGAGACCCCGCAGCACCAGCCGGGTATCTGCGTCGACGAGATCCGCCTTGTTGAACACGATGATCTCGGGGATGTCGCGCGCACCCACATCGCCGATCACGTCGCGCACCGTCGCCAGCTGCGCGGCGGGGTCGGGGTGCGAGCCGTCGACCACGTGCACGATGACGTCGGCCCCGCCCACTTCTTCGAGGGTCGAGCGGAAGGCCTCGACGAGCTGATGCGGGAGGTTGCGCACGAATCCGACGGTGTCGGTCAGCGTGTATACGCGACCGTCCGTCGTCTCGGACCGGCGCACCGTCGCATCCAGCGTCGCGAACAGCGCGTTCTCGACGAGTACGCCGGCGCTGGTGAGACGGTTGAGCAGGCTCGACTTGCCGGCGTTCGTGTACCCGGCGATCGCGACGGAGGGAATCGTGTTGCGCTTGCGCTCGGCACGCTTGGCGTCGCGCGCAGGGGCGAAGTCGCGGATCTGACGACGCAGCAGCGCCATCTTCGTGCGGATGCGGCGACGGTCGAGCTCGATCTTCGTCTCACCCGGACCTCGCGAGCCCATGCCCGCCCCGCCCGCGCCGACCTGGCCACCGGCCTGGCGGCTCATCGAGTCACCCCAGCCGCGCAGACGCGGCAGCAGGTACTCGAGCTGGGCGAGCTCGACCTGGGCCTTGCCCTCGCGGCTCTTGGCGTGCTGGCTGAAGATGTCGAGGATCACCGTGGTGCGATCGATCACCTTGACCTTGACGACATCCTCGAGCGCACGCCGCTGGCTGGGTGCGAGCTCGGTGTCGGCGATCACGGTGTCGGCGCCGACCGCCGCGACGATATCGCGCAGCTCTTCGGCCTTGCCCCGGCCGACATAGGTCGCGGGATCCGGGTGCGGGCGCCTCTGCAGCACACCGTCGAGCACGACCGCACCGGCCGTCTCGGCCAGCGCTGACAGCTCGCGCAGCGAGTTCTCGGCATCCTCTGTCTCGCCTTGCGAGTGCACGCCGACGAGAACCACGTTCTCGAGACGCAGCTGTCGGTACTCGACCTCGGTGACGTCCTCGAGCTCGGTCGACAGTCCCGGCACGCGCCGCAATGCGGCACGCTCCTCGCGATCCCACTGGTCGCCGTCCGAGTCGCCGCGACCAGCGGTCGCTGCGTCCTGGAGCGCCTGCGCTCCACCGAACACGCTCACCCCCGAGCGCGCATCAGCGCGCGCCAGCACGCGATCCACCGGGTCCACCGGCGTCTCGTCGGTGCTCTGGGGTGTTGTCGTATCCGTCATGTGTTCCTTTCGGGATGTCGTTTTCCGCCGTTCATCTGGCGGTTCGAGACATCCGTGAATTCTAGCCTCCCGCACCGGGGAGCTCCTCCGCTAGGCTCGTCAGCCATGGGGAGCGACCACTACTTCAGTGCGACGCCCGCAAGTCCCGAGAATCTTCGCAGCATCCGTGTCCATCTCGCCGGGCGCGAGGTGCAGGTCACGACCGCCGGAGGGGTGTTCAGCCCGGAGCACGTCGACACCGGCACCGCGGTGCTGCTGTCGAACACTCCCCCGCCGCCTCCCGGCGGGAATCTGCTCGATCTCGGCTGCGGGTGGGGACCGATCTCGTTGAGCCTGGCACTCGACGCGCCGCACGCAACGGTGTGGGCCGTCGACGTCAACGAGCGCGCCCTCGACCTCGTGCGCCGAAACGCGCGGACCCTGGGCCTCGACAATGTCAACGCCGTGCTGCCCGACGATGTTCCCGACGACATCGTGTTCCGCACGATCCGCTCCAACCCGCCTATCCGGGTCGGCAAGAGCGAGCTGCACGGCCTGCTCGAACGGTGGATTCCCCGCCTGGACGAGCGCGCGGATGCCTGGCTCGTCGTGCAGCGCAACCTGGGCTCGGATTCGCTGCAGCGCTGGCTTGCTGCGACGTTCCACCAGGGCTACAGCGTGCACCGGGCAGCTACCGGCCGCGGATTCCGGGTGCTGAAGGTCCGCAGGCACGGCTCGCCCAGGAGCGAGCCGATCGATCTGCCGATGCTATGAGGCCGCTGCACGCATGAGCGGCAGACGCCGAGCGAACAGCCGCAACAGGCGCTGACCACAGCGCGCGTCATCGCCTCAGGCGAGCGTGACCTCGCCGGAAAACACGAGCGTCGCCGGCCCCGAGAGCAGTACGTGGCGCTCGCCGTCGACCTCCGGCATCCGCACCCCCAGCGTGCCGCCGGGTACGTCCACCGTCCAGCGGTCCGGCGCGGCGGGCCCTGCCCAATGCCGCACCGCGAGCGCCGCGGCCGCGACGCCGGTTCCGCAACTGAGCGTCTCGCCCACACCACGTTCGAACACCCGCATGCGGATGGAGCCCACACCGTCGCGCACCAGCGGGTCGGCGGGCACGACGAACTCGACGTTCGCACCGTGAGGGGGCTCGGGGTGCAACTGCGGCTGGGCCACGAGATCGAGGCCCTCGAGTTCGCGCTCGTCGGGCAGCGCGACAACCACGTGCGGATTGCCGACGTCGATCCCGAGACCGGGTCGTGGGGCGCCGATCCCGCGAGCGCGCACCAGCACGTCGTCCGCCTCGACGCGCCAGATGCCGAGGTCTACCTCGAAGCCCCCGGTGCCGTTGGCATCCTCGCTGCGTGTGAGCGTCTTCACGCCCGCGCGCGTGCCGATCGGCAGAGGCGTCTCGTCGATGCTCGCCCAGCCGACCTCGGTGAGGTAGCGCGCGAAGACCCGGATGCCGTTGCCGCACATCTCCGCGCGGGAGCCGTCGGCATTGCGGTAGTCCATGAACCACTCGGCGCCGGATGCCGCGGCCTCGCGGCCCTCGTCGATCGCGCTCGCACGCACCACACGCAGGATGCCGTCGCCGCCGATGCCGAAGCGTCGGTCGCACAGCACCGCGACCTGGTCGTCCGACAGATCCAGCAGTCCGTCAGGATCGGGGACGATAACGAAGTCGTTTCCGGTGCCGTGGCCCTTGGTGAACGAGACGGTCTGCGCCATGCAAGCCAGTCTATGGTCGAGATCGATGCGACCGTCGCGGGCGCCGGGATCAGTCCGCGATGAGTCGCTTGCCGGTGGTCCAGGTGTCGAACGGCTCGTACTCCAGCGATGCGTAGAATCCTTGGGCGACACCGTGCTCGGGACGCACCATGAGCTGGACCTTGGGGCATCCCATCGCCAGCAGTCGCTCCTCGGCGGCCTCCACGAGGCGCCGACCGATCCCCTCGCCGCGCCGTTCGGGGTCGCTCGCGAGGTAGTAGAGCCATCCGCGGTGGCCGTCGTAGCCCGCCATGACCGAGCCGACGACGACACCGTCGTCGGCCGCCACGAGAAAGAGCTCCGGCTGCACAGAAAGCTTGCGGTGGATGTCCTGATACGGATTGTTCCAGGGGCGGGTAAGACCGGTCGCCTGCCAGAGCGACACGACGGCCTCGGTGTCGGAGACCTCGAAGGGTCGGATGTCGATGGTCATGGCGTCGAGTCTGCCAGGGCTCCGGCGTCCACCCCCGGGTCGACCCACCGTGTGCCCGCATACCGCTTGAACCACGACACCTGGCGCCGCGCGTACCGGCGTGTGAGCGCCTGGGTCTCGGCGATCGCCTCGGCCTCGGTTCGCTCGCCGTGCAGCTGCGCGAGGGCCTGCGCATAGCCGATGGCACGGCGGGCGGTGACGCCTCGCTCCAGGCCCTCGGCGCGGAGTCTGGCGACCTCGATGAGGAGTCCGTCACGCCACATGCCGGCGACACGCTCGTCGAGCCGGGTGACGAGCTGCTCGCGTGGCATCGCGACCCCGACGATCTCGGTCGCCTCGTGCCATCGTGCCGGCTCGGCGGGAAGCGCCGCGCCGTGCGTCGCCGCGCCTTGCGCGAGCACCTCCAGGGCGCGCACGATGCGACGCCCGTTCTTGGGGTCGATCCGTTCCGCGGTCGCAGGGTCCGCTTCGCGCAGGCGCGCGAACAGCATGCCGGGTCCGTGCTGCTCGAGCTGGAGTTCGAGGTCGGCGCGCAGAGCATCGTCGTGCGGGGGGAAGCGGAAGTCGAAGATCACGCTCGAGACGTACAGCCCCGAACCGCCGACGAGGATCGCATCGGCGCCCCGGGCATGAATCTGCTCGATCGTGGCGCGCGCGACACTCTGGTACCAGGCGACGGCCGCCTCATCTGTCACGTCGAGCGCGTCGAAGAGATGGTGCGGGATGCCGCGTCGCTCGGCCTCGGGAAGCTTCGCGGTACCGATATCCATGCCGCGGTACAGCTGCATGGCGTCGGCATTGACGATCTCCGCAGGGCGGCCGCACGCCTGGAGGACCTCGGCGAGATCGAGCGACAGCGCGGTCTTGCCCGTGCCGGTCGCACCGACGACGGCCCAGAGTCTTCGGGGATGGCCCTCGGCCGGCATTCCCGTCTGCCGAAGGGTCACACGCCGATGCGGAGCGTCGGGAGACCGAGCGATACGGCGCGAGGGGCGCCTGTCGCCGCCTCGCCCGCCGGGGCGGGCACGCCGCACGATTCCGCCTGCGAACGGTCCCACGCGTCGCCCGACCGCGTGCGGCGGATGCGCAGTGGCGCTCCGTCGGTGGAGTCGGCGAGCAGGTGGTACGGAGCCGCATGTGTCACCACGACGGAGACGACGTCGCCGGGACGCGGGACGGCGGACCCTGCAGGAACCTCGAAGTGGATGAGCCGGTTGTCTTCGGCACGCCCGGTGAGTCGATGCGTCGCAGAGTCCTTCTTGCCCTCGCTGCTCGAGACGAGAACATGCATCTCGCGACCCAGCTGCTTCTCGTTCTCTTCTCGCGAGATGCGTTCCTGGAGCTCCGCGAGGCGTTCGTAGCGCTGCTGGACGACTTCTTTGGGCACCTGGTCGGGCATCGTCGCCGCCGGCGTGCCCTCGCGAATCGAGTACTGGAATGTGAACGCGCTCGCGAAGCGCGCCTGTTCGACGACGCGCATCGTGTCTTCGAAGTCTTCGTCGGTCTCGCCGGGGAACCCGACGATGATGTCGGTCGTGATCGCGGCGTTCGGGATGCGCTCGCGAACCCGGTCGAGGATTCCCAGGAACCGGTCGCTGCGATACGAGCGACGCATCGCCTTGAGGATGCGGTCGCTGCCGGACTGCAGGGGCATGTGCAGCTGCGGCATCACGGCGGGGGTCTCGGCCATGGCCTCGATGACATCGTCGGTGAAGGCTGCGGGGTGCGGGCTCGTGAAGCGGATGCGCTCGAGCCCGGCGATCTCACCTGCGGCTCGCAGCAGCTTCGCGAAGGCCTGCCGGTCGCCGAACTCCACGCCGTACGAGTTGACGTTCTGTCCGAGAAGGGTGACCTCCATCGCACCATCCTCGACGAGAAGTCGGATCTCGTTCAGGATGTCGCCGGGCCGGCGATCCTTCTCTTTGCCGCGCAGACTCGGAACGATGCAGAACGTGCACGTGTTGTTGCAGCCGACGGAGATCGACACCCAGCCGCTGTAGATGCTGTCGCGCTTGGTCGGCAGAGTGGAGGGGAAGATCTCGAGCGATTCGAGGATCTCGAGCTCTGCCTCGCCGTTGTGGCGGGCGCGCTCGAGCAGGCTCGGAAGGGATCCCATGTTGTGCGTGCCGAAGACGACGTCGACCCATGGCGCCTTGTCGAGCACGGCGTCCTTGTCCATCTGGGCGAGGCAGCCGCCGACGGCGATCTGCATGCCCTCGCGCTTGTCTTTGCGGGACTTGAGGTGCCCGAGAGTGCCGTAGAGCTTGCCGGCCGCGTTGTCACGCACTGCACAGGTGTTGATCACGATGACGTCGGCTTCTTCGCCCGCCTCCGCGCGCACATAGCCGGCGCTCTCGAGCGAACCCGAAAGACGCTCGGAGTCGTGGACGTTCATCTGGCATCCGAAGGTTCGCACCTCGTAGGTGCGGGCGTGTCCATCGGCCGCGAACGCGGCGTCGGACGGCGCGATGAGCGTCGGTGCATGGGACGGGCTGGTCATGATCCTGCCATTCTACGAGGCCGTCACCGCGACCCCGCCGAAACGCGGGCACGGGCGCTGCCGTGGGCGGTCAGCGGAACCGCACGCCCGAAGACGAGCCGGCCTCCTCGGCGAGCGCCTGCCGCGCGGCACTCAGCGAGACCGAACCCGGATACCCCCGTCGTGCGAGCTGACCGGTGAGACGGCGAAGCGCTGTGTCGTGGTCCAGGCGGCTGAGCGCACGCGCTTTGGTCCGTGCGAAGTCGAGTGCCCGCTCGGCATCGTCGTCGGGCAGTGCCTCGAGTGCGAGGTCCGCGACGTCGCGCGGTACGCCGCGCTTGGCGAGTGCCTGGGCGATCACCTGGCGGCCCTGCCCTTTGCGGTCGATGCCGATGTGCACGAGCTGTTCGGCGAGGGCGGCATCGTCGAGATACCCGCGATCGAGAAACCGCTCGAGCACGTCTTCGATCGTCTCGGCGTCGAGTCCGCGCCCGCCGATCACCGCGCGGGCCTCTCGCACCGAGAGAGACCGTGCTCGAAGCTTCTTGAGCAGCTCCTTCTCGGCGTTCTCGCGGTCGGCGGCATCGTCGGTGTCGTCATCCGGGCTGCTCGCGCTGCCTGGGCCGCGTGTGTCGCCGACGTCGCGGTGATCACTCACGTCATGACGACCGATGTCGTAGCCATCGCGGCGCCCCGCCTTGGCAGGAACCCCGCCGCTGTCGGCGGACCGGATCGCTCCGCCGAACAGCGGGATCACGGGGGCGAGCCCCTCATCCGATTCGGCCGGAGCCTCGATGCCGGACTCGCCCCCACTGTCGATGAAACGGACCATCAGGCGGGGCGACGCGCCGCCAGTTCATCGGCAGCCGATTCTTCGACGACCTTCGGCTGGCCGATGCCCAGCTTCACCTTGATCTTCGTCTCGATGTCGGCCGCGACATCGGTGTTCTTGAGCAGGAAGTTGCGCGCGTTCTCCTTGCCCTGGCCGAGCTGCTCGCCGTCGTACGTGTACCAGGCACCCGACTTCTTCACGATGCCGTGCTCGACGCCGAAGTCGATCAGGCTTCCTTCGCGCGAGATTCCCACACCGTAGAGGATGTCGAACTCCGCCTGCTTGAAGGGCGGCGCCATCTTGTTCTTGACGACCTTGACGCGCGTCCGGTTGCCGACGGCCTCGGTGCCGTCCTTGAGCGTCTCGATGCGGCGGATGTCGAGTCGCACCGACGCGTAGAACTTGAGCGCCTTGCCGCCCGCGGTGGTCTCGGGCGATCCGAAGAAGACACCGATCTTCTCGCGCAGCTGGTTGATGAAGATCATCGTGGTGTTGGTCTGGCTGAGCCCACCGGTGAGCTTTCGCAGCGCCTGCGACATGAGGCGTGCCTGCAGGCCGACGTGGGAATCACCCATGTCACCCTCGATCTCGGCCTTCGGCACGAGGGCCGCGACCGAGTCGATCACGACGAGGTCGATGGCTCCGGAGCGCACTAGCATGTCGGCGATTTCGAGCGCCTGCTCACCCGTGTCGGGCTGCGAGACGAGGAGCTGGTCGATGTCGACGCCGAGCTTCTGCGCATAGTCGGGGTCGAGCGCGTGCTCGGCGTCGATGAAAGCTGCGATACCGCCTGCTCGCTGCGCATTCGCGATCGCGTGCAGGGTGAGCGTGGTCTTACCCGACGACTCCGGCCCGTAGATCTCGATGATGCGGCCACGAGGAAGTCCGCCGATACCGAGCGCGACGTCCAAGGCGATCGAGCCGGTGGCGATCACCTCGACAGGAGCACGGTCATCGCTGCCGAGGCGCATCACCGAGCCCTTCCCGAACTGGCGATCGATCTGGGAGAGGGCCGATTCGAGGGCCTTCTCGCGGTCAACTGCTGAGGGCATGGAGTGCTCCTAATGCTCGCGTTCCGTCGCCTGTAGGCTGTCGCGCTCCGACCCGGGTGGGACGGATGCTGCGACAAGGCGTGAGGTGTCGTTCGACGTCGTTCACGCTAGGGGTGGGCTCCGACATCCGTCTTCGCACCTCCCGCTCTCGTGGACAGACACGTCCTCGACACCTGCTGTGCAGGAGCCTACGCGGGAATCGAACGAATATTCGACGACACGCCGCTTCGGAAGGTCAGCGGCGGCGGGGGTCGAGCCGACCGACTCCGTACCTGCGCTCCGCCGGAACATCGGCTTCCTCGCACAGCGCGAGCCATACCTCACGGGGTGGAACACCGGCCTCGATCGCCTCGTCCGCGGTCCGCCCGCCGACCGCCGAGAGCACGAGATCCGTCTTCATAGCCACGGCGCTACGGCCGAATTCCTGCGCGACAGCGCGATCGAACTCGCTACGGCGCATCGTTGTCTCGAGTGAGTCTTCGTGTCGACGCGCGACTCAGCGCAGCGAGAGCTCTGCGTCCACAGCGGCCACGAGATCGTCGGGGACGACATCGGGGAACGTCTGCAGACCCTCGAGAACGGAGATGCGATCGCCGACCTCACGCATGATGGTGGAGATGGGGACGTCGAGCGCCTCGGCCACCGACGCGAGAATCTCGCTCGAGGCCTCTTTCTGACCGCGCTCCACCTCGCTCAGGTAGCCGAGCGCGACGCTGGCGCGGCCCGCAACCTGACGGAGGGTACGACCCTTCTGCTGGCGGAAGTCACGAAGCACTTCGCCGATCTCTTGACGAACCAGGATCATTAGGGCCCCCTCCTCACTTCTGATTCCACCGCCGTCCGGGTGGACAACAGTACAGCACCCGATGATGTCAATCTAATCCCGTGGACTGGAGAATGGGTGGGAATCGCTGAACGTAACCGAGACGAAACACCGTCTGTTCCCGAGACCCCGACTTCGGATGCTCACAGTTCGCTGAGACACACACGCAGTGCGACCCGCACGCTCTCGCGACGGATCTCGGCCCGGGAGCCGCTCAGCACGACCCCTCGCACCGCCTCGCGCTCGGGAGTGGACACCGCGACGTAGAGGGTTCCCACCGGCTTGTCGTCCTGCGGATCGGGCCCGGCGACCCCAGTGGTCGCGATCGCCACGTCGGTGGCGAGAAGGCGGCGCGCGCCCCGTGCCATCGCCGCGGCGACGTCGGGATCGACGGCGCCTGCGCGCTTCAGGAGCGCCCGGTCGACCCCGAGCACCGACGCCTTCACATCGGTGGCGTACGCGACGATCCCGCCCCGCACACTCGCCGAGGCTCCCGGCACATCGACGAGGGTCGCCGCCAAAAGGCCCCCGGTCAGAGACTCGGCGGTACTGACCGTCCAGCCGTGTCGGTCGAGAGCGGCGAGCACGGCTTCGGCATCCGGGTCGATGCGCGGCGGATGCTGCAGTGCCTGATCGGTCACGCCTTGCCCTTGGCGCCGCGTGCCGCGCGCACCTCGGTCACGATGTAGTCGATGCCGCTCGCGATCGTGAGGATGACCGCGATCGCCATCGCTACACCGTTCACCCACCAGATCCACTCGCCCACGAGGGTCCACAGCGGCAGCAGCGCCAGCGACAGCGCGACGGCCTGTGCGACGGTCTTCAGCTTGCCCATCCACGCCGCAGCGAGCACGTGATCGCTCACGACCATGAAGCGGTAGATCGTGATCCCGATCTCGCGCACGAGCACGACGACGGTGATCCACCAGGGCAGCTCCGAGAGGATCGACAGGCCGATGAAGGCGAACCCGGTGAGCACCTTGTCGGCGATCGGGTCGAGGAGCTTGCCGAGATCGGTGACGATATCGTGCTTGCGAGCCAGATACCCGTCGATGCCGTCCGTGGCGATGGCCACGATGAACAGCGCCGCGGCCCACCAGCGCAGCGCGCCGTCCGCTCCCCCGTCGGCCAGCAGCATCCAGAGGAACACCGGCGCGCAGAGGATGCGCACGATCGTGATCGCGTTGGGAAGCTGCCTGGGGATCGCCATGCGCCGAGCCTATCGGCGTGCGACGCTCAGTCGCGGCCGGTGAGCCCCCAGGCGTCCTCGGAGTCATCGCCCTCGTCGACCACGGGATACCCGTCGAACTGCGAGTCGACGGCGTCCGGCCCGTAGGAGTCGGCCGCAGCCCCTCCTGATCCGCCCTGGCCGGGTTCGGCCACACCGCGGATGCGCGCGAGCACGCCGGGAAGCTGCTCCACCGTCACCAGCACGTCGCGGGCCTTGGAGCCCTCGGAGGGACCGACGATCTCGCGGGACTCGAGCAGGTCCATCAGTCGCCCGGCCTTGGCGAAGCCGACGCGGAGCTTGCGCTGCAGCATGGAGGTCGAGCCGAACTGAGTCGACACGACGAGTTCGGCGGCCGCGAGGAGGAGTTCGAGGTCGTCGCCGATGTCGGCGTCGATCTCCTTCTTCTCGGCGACGACGGCTACGTCGGAGCGGTACTCCGGCCGCGCCTGCGCGGTCACGTGCTTGACGACCTTCTCGATCTCTTCCTCGCTGACCCACGCCCCCTGCACGCGCAGCGCCTTCGACGCGCCCATCGGCAGGAACAGCGCGTCGCCCTGGCCGATGAGGCGGTCAGCGCCCGGCTGGTCGAGGATGACGCGGGAGTCGGTGACGCTCGTGACCGCGAACGCCATTCGAGAAGGCACGTTCGCCTTGATGAGGCCGGTCACGACGTCGACCGAAGGCCGCTGCGTCGCGAGGACGAGGTGGATGCCGCTGGCGCGGGCCAGCTGCGTGATGCGCACGATCGAATCCTCGACGTCGCGAGGCGCGACCATCATGAGGTCGGCGAGCTCGTCGACGACCACGAGGAGGTACGGATACGGCTTCAGCACCCGCTCACTGCCCACCGGCAGATTGACCTCGCCCGCGACGACGGCCTTGTTGAAGTCGTCGATATGGCGGAACCCGAACGACGCGAGGTCGTCGTAGCGCATGTCCATCTCTTTGACGACCCACTGCAGCGCCTCGGCCGCCTTCTTCGGGTTCGTGATGATCGGCGTGATCAGATGGGGCACACCGGCGTAGGACGTGAGCTCGACGCGCTTCGGGTCGATGAGCACCATGCGCACATCCGCGGGACGCGCCCGCATCAGCAGGCTCGTGATCATCGAGTTGACGAAGCTCGACTTGCCCGAGCCCGTGGAGCCCGCCACCAACAGGTGAGGCATCTTCGCGAGGTTGGCGATGACATAGCCGCCGCCGACGTCCTTGCCGACGCCGATCGTCATGGGGTGCGTCGACTGGTTCGCCGTGGTCGAGCGCAGCACGTCGCCCAGTGTCACGATCTCGCGATCGACATTGGGGATCTCCACACCGATCGCGCTCTTGCCCGGAATAGGCGCGAGGATGCGCACCTCGTTGGAGGCGACCGCATACGCGATGTTGTTGGTGAGCGCCGTGATGCGCTCGACCTTGACGCCGTGACCGACCTCGATCTCGTACTGCGTGACCGTCGGGCCGCGCGAGAATCCGGTGACGCGCGCGTCGACCTTGAACTGGTCGAGCACGCTCGTGATCGCACGGACCGTGTCGTCGTTGGCCTGCGAGCGGGTGACGTGAGGGCTGCCCGCCGCGAGGGCGGTGACCGACGGGAGTCGGTACGGCAGGGACGGCGCGCTCGACGTCGACGAGCCGATGCCGTCGAGACCCGGGAGCAGGCCGTCATCGATCGGACCGGTGTCGGAGTCGTCGCGCAGCGAGGTGCGCGACGACGTCGCCGCCTTGGCCGCCGACAGCACCGCCGGGTCGATGACCTCGGTCATCGCGTCGTTCGCGACCACCGGCGCCGGCGCCTGCGGGATCGGCGGAGCGATCGCCTGCTCGAACCCGCCGTGCGACTCGCCCGGCGTCAGCAGCGTCGTGAGGTCCTGCGAGCCGATCCCGTCCTCGGGGTCCTGCTCGCGGCCGGTCTTGTTGCGTCGCCACCACGGCATGGACGGGTCGCCCTCGTCGGATGCATCGGTCGGGGCATCCGGCTTCGTCGTCTCGGTGGACGGCTCTGCACCGAACATCCAGCCGTACAGGTCGCCGAGGCGGCGCCCGATCCGGTTCGGCGGCGTCTTCGTGACGATCAGGATGCTGAGCACCGCGAGCAGAGACAGCACGATGTACGCGCCCACATCGGTGAGCACCAGCGCGAGCGGCTCGCCGATCATCCAGCCGAAGAGACCGCCGGCCTCGCTCAATGCGGGAAGCCCGGAATTCGGCTGCGGGCGACCACCTGCGACATGGCAGAACCCGGCGATCGTGATCACCAGCAGGCCGAAGCCGATGCCGACTCGGCCGTTGTCGTGCACCGACGACGGATGCCGGAACATCCAGCCCGCCAGCACCAGCAGCAGCACGGGCAGCACGAACGCCTCACGCCCCAGCAGGCCACCGACCGAATAGGCGCTGATCGTCTTGGCGACCTCGCTGCCGATGAAGAACCACTCGTTGACGGCGCCGGCGACGGCCAGCAGCACGAGCAGGAACGGGAAGCCGTCGCGGCGCTGGTCCTTCTCGAGCGTCTCGGGGCCGAATGCGCGGAACAGCCCTCCGATCGCGTGAGCGAGGCCGAGCCAGGCGCGTACGACGACGGGAGGCCGGTCGTTCTCGCCGACGTACCGCTTCGGCGCCGGTGCCGGCTTCGCAGCGGGCTTGGTCGCCGGCTTGGTTGCCGTCTTGGGCGCGCGCGACGACGGGGTCTTCGCGGGCGCTCGCCCGCTCGAAGGCGCACTGGAACTCCTGGCCATTCCCCCACGGTAGGCGCCGCCTCCGACTTTCCCGCGGAAGCACGCGGCGCTTCGAGAAGCTCGGCGATCACGAAAAAAGGTTCAGCGCAAGCGCTTGACCATCGTGTCGCGGCCGAATCCGCTCTGCGTCACCGCGAAGCCCTCGCTGCGATACAGGGTCGACGCGAAGTTGCCGCGTTCGACGCTGAGGCTGAGACGGCCGTAGCCCTGCGCGCGGGCCTGCTCGCACAGTCGCTGCAGTAGCGCACGGCCCACCCCGTGCGCACGCCAGATCGGGCGGACGCCGATGGTGAGCTCCGGAACACCGGTGCCCACGTACCCGAAGCCGGGTTCGCTGCGCGGCAGCGTGCGGTACCACGCCGCCCCGATCGACTCACCGCTCGCGGCCTCGGCGATGAAGCCGGTGTCACCGGGCCGCATCCATCCCGCGACGTACCGGCTGTGCTCCGATCCGGTGATCACCTCGTGTCGAGGCCGCACCCCGCCCTGGCGCCAGTTGGCGGCCTCGACCACCATGTCGCCGAGAAACGTTCCGTCCGCCTGGACGGCGGGACGGACGCGGAAGGATGCGGACATGGCGAGAGTTTATCCACGCGCCGGCGAGGCCCCGCGTCGGCGCCGTTACGCCTCGATGACGAGCGGGACGATCATCGGGCGGCGCCGCAGCGACTGGTTCACCCAGCGGCCGATGGTGCGGCGCACCACCTGCGCGAGCGCGTGCTGGTCGCGCACGCCCGACTTGGCGGCCTCGGCGAGCGCGGCGGCGATCTTGGGCTTGACGGCGTCGAAGACCTTGTCGTCCTCGGCGAATCCGCGTGCGTGGATCTCGGGACCCGAGATGACCTGGCCCGTCGACGCGTCGACGACCACGATCACCGAGATGAAGCCTTCTTCGGCGAGGATCCGGCGGTCCTTGAGGTCGGCATCCGTGATCGCGCCCACGGTCGATCCGTCGACGTACACGAAGCCGAGATCGAGCTGGCCGACGACATTCGCATCGCCGTTCTTCAGATCGATGACCGTGCCGTTCTCGCCGACGATGGTGCGTTCAGCGGGAATGCCGGTGTCCTGCGCGAGCTTCGCGTTGGCGATCAGGTGCCGGTACTCGCCGTGGACGGGCAGCACGTTCTTCGGCTTCAGGATGTTGTAGCAGTAGATCAGCTCGCCGGCGGCGGCATGGCCCGAGACATGCACCTTGGCATTGCCCTTGTGCACGACGTTCGCGCCGAGCTTGGTCAGCCCGTCGATCACACGGTAGACGGCGTTCTCGTTGCCCGGGATGAGGCTCGACGCGAGGATGACGGTGTCGCCCTCGCCCGGCTCGATCGCATGGTCGAGGTTCGCCATGCGGCTCAGCACCGCCATCGGCTCGCCCTGCGAGCCGGTCGACATGTAGACGATCTTGTCGTCGGGCAGGTCGCGAGCCTTCTTGTAGTCGATGAGCACGCCGTCCGGCACGTGGAGATAGCCGAGGTCTTCGGCGATCGTCATGTTGCGAAGCATGCTGCGCCCCAGGAGCGCCACCCTGCGGCCGTTGGCGGCCGCGGCATCCAGCACCTGCTGCACGCGGTGGACGTGACTCGAGAAGCTCGCCACGATGACCCGGCGCGGAGCCTTGGCGATGACCTGGTCGAGCACCGGTCCGATCGAGCGCTCGCTCGGCGTGAAGCCGGGAACATCGGCATTGGTCGAGTCGACGAGGAAGAGGTCTACGCCCTTCTCGCCGAGCCGCGCGAACGCGCGAAGATCGGTGATGCGCCCATCGAGGGGCAACTGGTCCATCTTGAAGTCACCGGTCGCGAGCACCGTGCCCGCGGGCGTGTGGATGGCGACGGCCAGCGCGTCGGGGATCGAGTGGTTCACCGCGACGAACTCGAGGTCGAACGGGCCGAGCTTCTCGGCCTGGCCTTCCCTCACCGTCAGGCTGTACGGCTTGATCCGGTGCTCCTTGAGCTTCGCCTCGATCAGCGCCAGCGTCAGGCCCGATCCCACGAGAGGGATGTCGCCCTTGAGTTTCAGGAGGTACGGCACCGCGCCGATGTGGTCCTCGTGGCCGTGCGTGAGCACGACGCCGACGATGTCGTCGAGGCGGCCCTTGATCGGCTCGAAATCGGGCAGGATCAGGTCGACGCCCGGCTGGTGCTCCTCGGGGAACAGCACACCGCAGTCCACGACGAGCAGCTTGCCCTCGTATTCGAAGACCGTCATGTTGCGGCCGATCTCGCCGAGTCCGCCGAGCGGGGTCACCCGCAGCGTCCCCGCCTCGAGAGCGGGCGGGTCGAAGGGTGTGGTGGGCATTATTCAGCCTCCTCCGGATGCCGCGGCATCCGTTCGTGACGCGCTGTGACCCGACCGGGGCTCACGACGCGGATTGTCATCTCGTGGTGCCCGACACCTTCGGCAACGCGCCACCGGCGGCGGCGTTGCGGTCGGGACGGAAGTTGGAGAAATCGACACCGGGGACGTCGCGCACCAGAGCGAGCTCGTCCTCGATCTTGGCGGCCTCCCATTCCTCGGGACCGACGAGCGGCAGCCGCACGCGCGGGCTGCCGATCCGGCCGAGTCCGTGGAGGATGTACTTGACCGACACTGTGCCGGGGACGTGCGTCATCACCGCGCGCACGAGCGGTTCGAGCTGCATGTGCGCGGCCGTCGCCGCCTTCAGATCGCCGCGGTTCACGGCATCGACGATCACCCGATAGGGCTGCGCCGCGACGTTCGCCGTCACGCCGATGAGCCCCGCGGCACCGATCGCGAGGTGCGGGAGCACGTTCGCGTCGTCGCCGGAGAAATACATGAGGTCGGTCTGATTGAGCACCCGGCTGACCTCGCTGAAGTCGCCCTTCGCGTCTTTGACGGCGAGGATGTTGGGATGCTTGGCGAGCCGCAGGATCGTCTCATAGCGGATCGGCACACCGGTGCGACCCGGGATGTCGTAGAGGATCACGGGCAGATCGGTCGCGTCGGCGACGAGCCGGAAGTGGGTGAGGATGCCCGCCTGCGTCGGCTTGTTGTAGTACGGCGTGACGATCATGTTGCCGTCTGCGCCGGCCTTCTCGCTCGCCTTGTAGAGCTCGATCGCGTGGGCGGTCTCGTTGGAGCCGCCGCCCGTGATGATCTTGGCGCGGCCGGCGGCGACATCCTTGCCGACCTCGACCAGACGGATCTTCTCGGCGTCGGTGAGGGTCGACGTCTCACCCGTGGTGCCGGTCACGACGATGCCGTCGGCTCCTGCGGTGATGACGTCGTCGATGTGCTTCTCGACAGCGGGCCAGTCGACCTCGCCGTCGGCCGTCATCGGAGTGACGAGCGCGACGAGCACCTGTCCGAAGGGGTTGCCCGAATGCGTCATGTGTTCAGGTTATCGGGATGCCGCACCCGACGTGACCGGTCGCGCCGGGTTGTCCGGGAGCGACTCAGCGACCCCGCTCGCCCATCCGGGCGGCGAGCGAGGGCGGAGCGAAGCGCGCGAGCGCGACGAGCGCCTTGTAGCGCAGCGACGGGATCGACACGGCGGCGCCCCGAGCGGCGTCGCGAAGCGAAGCGGCCACGACTTCCCGCGCGTCGAGCCACATGGCGTCGGGTATGCCCTCCTGTCCCTGGGCCAGCCCCATCCGCTCGTGGAAGCTCGTGTGCGTATAGCCCGGGCAGACCGCCGTGACGGTCACTCCGCGGGCCGCATAGCGCCCGTTCGCCCAGCGGCTGAAGCTGACCAGCCAGCCCTTGCACGCGCCATACGTCGAGCGGGGGATGAACGCGGCGACGGAGGCGACGTTGATGATCCGGCCGTGCCCGCGTGCGAGCATCGCGCCCAGGGCCGCATGCGTGAGTCGCATCGACACTTCGACGTGCAGTCGCAGGTGGCGCACCTCGTCGTCGATGTCGTTGCGCTCGAACGCCAGCGGCAGCCCGAACCCGGCGTTGTTCACGAGGATCTCGATCGGCAGCCGTTCATCGGCGATGCGCGCCTCGACCCTCGCGCGCTGGCGCGGCTTGAGCAGGTCGGCCGCGAGCACGTCGACCTCGACGCCGAATGTCGAGCGCAGCCCCTTTGCGAGGTGTTCGAGGGCGTCGCGGTCGCGCGCCACCAGGACGAGGTCGGCGCCCTTTGCCGCCAGCTGGCGTGCGTACTCCGCTCCGAGACCGGAACTCGCTCCGGTGATGAGGGCCGTCTTCGCCATGCGCGCCAGCCTACGACGCCGGCGCGAGCGTCAAGAAGCGGTGACGGATGCCGGTGCGCGAGGTGTGCCAGCCGCTCGGCGGATCGACCGCCGTGGTGCGCCAGTGGGAACGGTCGGGCGCGGTGGTGTCGCCCTCCACGACGACGTCGAGCTCGGTGACCTCCAGCCGGTCCGCGCGGGCGATGGCCTCGCGGTACAGCTGTCCGCCGCCGATGACCCAGATCCAGTCGGGGTCGCCCTCCGCTGCCGTGGCGAGTGCCGCATCGAGCGATCCTGCGCGCTCCGCCCCGGCATCCGCCCACGACTCCTGCCTCGTGACGACGATGTTGCGCCGCCCCGGCAGCGGGCGGAACCTCTCGGGGAAGGACTCCCACGTGCGACGGCCCATCACGACCGGTGCCCCGAGCGTGATGCGCTTGAAGCGGGCGAGATCCTCGGGAACGTGCCACGGCATCCCGCCGCCGGCGCCGATGACGCCGCAGACGGCCTCTGCCCAGATCAGCCCGATGCGCGCCGCGCCCGGATCGGTCATACGGCGACGGCTCCGCGGATCGCCGGGTGGTGCTGATAGTCCTCGATCACGAAATCCTCGAACCTGTAGTCGAAGATCGAGTCGGGCGTGCGCGCGAACCGGAACCTCGGGGAGGGGTACGCGTCGCGGGTCAGCTGCTCGCGAACCTGCTCGAGGTGGTTGTCGTAGATGTGGCAGTCGCCGCCGGTCCACACGAAGTCGCCCGGCTCGAGCCCTGCCTGCTGCGCGACCATCAGGGTCAGCAGCGCGTAGGACGCGATGTTGAACGGAACCCCGAGGAAGAGGTCGGCGCTGCGCTGGTAGAGCTGGCACGACAGCTTGCCGTCGGCGACGTAGAACTGGAACATCGCATGGCAGGGCGCGAGCGCCATATCCGGGATGTCGGCGGGATTCCACGCCGAGACGATGAGCCGCCGCGAGTCCGGGTTCGAGCGGATCTGGTCGAGCACCAGAGAGATCTGATCGATGTGCGCGCCGTCCGGCGAGGGCCACGAGCGCCACTGCACGCCGTACACCGGACCGAGCTCGCCGTCGGCGTCGGCCCACTCGTCCCAGATCGTGACGCCGTTCTCGCGCAGCCACTTCACGTTGGAGTCGCCGCGCAGGAACCACAGCAGTTCGTACGCGATGGACTTGAAGTGCACCCGCTTGGTCGTGATGAGGGGGAACCCCTGCGCCAGGTCGAAGCGGATCTGCCGACCGAACGCGCTGGTCGTGCCGGTGCCGGTGCGGTCGTCCTTGTGGACGCCGTTCTCGAGCACATCGCGCAGCAGGTCTTCGTACGGGGTCGGGAGCGGCGTCGTCACGGCTGCCACGATACCCGCGCCACGAGGCGGTCGGCTTTGTTACGCGGGGAGCGTCACAATCCCGCATCCGGTACCTATTCAGCTGAAAGGGATTAGCCTGATCTGCTGTGAACCTCGTCGGCGCTCTGATCGCCCTCGCCGCCCTTCTTGCGGTGACGGTGGCCCTCGGCGTCTTCCTGAACTGGCGCCAGTCGCGGCCTCAGCGGCACGTCGCTCACGAGATCGTCGAACCGCACCGTCTCGGCGCCGATGGTCTCGGCGAGGTCGCGACGCTGCTGCAGTTCAGCACCGAGATGTGCGCGCGATGCCCCGGCGTGCACCGCACGCTCGCCGCGATCGCCGATGGACACGAGGGGGTCCGCCACCTCGATGTCGACCTGACGCATCGCCCCGACATCGCGAAGCACTTCCACGTGCTGCAGACGCCCACGACTCTCGTCCTGGACCGCGACGGCATCGTTCAGACCCGATTCGGCGGCACTCCCAGCCGCGATGTGCTCGAACTCGAACTGAACCGGCTGATCGCGGAGGACGCGAATGTCTGACCCAGCGATCCCCACGCCCCGTCGCGGAATCGACCCCCGGGGTCCGCGCTTCGCGGCTGGGATCACGTCGGTGCTGCTGCTGGTGGTGGTCTTTCTCGGCCTGACGGGACTCTCGACGGCGCAGGCCGGGATCGCATCGTTCGGCTGGTTCGCGTATCAGCCGCTCGCCGATGCGACGTTCGTGCCGCAGGGGTGGGCTATCACGCAGGCGTCGATCGCGCAGCGTGTGCTGGACCCCGCGTTCCTGCTGCTCCTGGTGGCCGCGCTGCTGTTCCTGTGGGGTGTCGTGTCTCCGCGCACTGCGCCGTGGGGCGTGCTGTACCGCCGGCTGGTCGCGCCGCGCCTCGCTCCCCCGACAGAGCTCGAGGACCCGCGCCCGCCGCGCTTCGCACAGGGCGTCGGACTGCTGGTGTCGGTCATCGGACTCGTGCTGCAGCTGTTCGGCGTGCCGTGGGGTCTGACGATCGCCGCGGCCGCGGCGTTCATCGCCGCCTTCCTCAACGCCGTCTTCGGACTCTGCCTCGGCTGCCAGCTGTATCTGGTCCTCCAGCGCGCGGGCATCGTCGGGCGCGAGCGCCCCGCGGCGGCCTGACGCGGCATCCGTCGCATTCGGCCCGTCGCGGGTCCGCGCTCGCACCGAGTGCGGGTATCGCCGGCGACCCGTCGCGCCGCAGCGCATGCCGACGTTAGGCTGACCGCGAGGCATCCGGACCCGGATGCACGGCACGAGGAGGCCCCCATGACCGTCACGAGCGAAGCCACCACCGCCTGGAAGGGCGGACTTGTCGACGGATCCGGCGAGGTGACGTTCGTCTCTTCGGGCCTGGGCACCTTCGATGTGAACTGGAAGGCGCGCAGCGAAGGGTCGACATCGGTCACCACGCCCGAAGAGCTCATCGCGGCGGCGCACTCGTCGTGCTTCAGCATGGCGCTCTCGGGCGCGCTCGCCGAGAACGGCACGCCTCCCGAGTCGATCGACACCACCGCGTCGGTGACGTTCAAGCCGGGCACCGGCATCACCGGCAGCCACCTCAACGTCAACGCGGTCGTCCCGGGCCTGGAGCCTGCGGACTTCGAGCGCATCGCGCAGGGCGCGAAGGCAGGATGCCCCGTCTCGCAGGCCCTCGCGGGCATCGAGATCACCCTCGAGGCGACGCTTGCCTGAAGCCCGCACGCCCGGTGACGACCGACGCGCCGGCGACGGTCGCCGGGTCGTCGTCGCCGGATCGTCGGGCCTGATCGGCACCGCTCTCGTCGAGGGCCTGCGCGCCGACGGCATCGAGGTCACGACCCTCGTCCGCCGCCCTCCGGAGGCCGCGCACGAGGTTGAGTGGCTTACCGACGCCGCACCGCTCGATCCCGCGGTGCTCGACGGCGCGACGGCCGTCGTGGGGCTCAACGGTGCAAGCATCGGCCGTTTTCCCTGGACCGGGAAGTACAAGAACACCCTGCTGTGGTCGCGCATCACTCCGACGCAGGCACTGGCTCGCGCCGTCCGCGAACTCGGCACGGATGCGCCGGCGTTCATATCGGCGTCGGCCGTCGGATACTACGGCTCGACTCCCGGCCAGAAGCTCGTCGAGTCGGCCGCACGCGGCGAGTCCTTCCTCGCCGATCTGTGCGGCGAATGGGAGGCGGCTGCGCTCGGAGCGGGCGAGCAGACGCGCGTCGCGCTGCTGCGGACCGCCCCGGTGGTGCACCAGGACGGTGTGCTGAAGCCGCTGATGCTGCTCACTCGACTCGGAGCGAGCGGGCCCATCGGCCGCGGCGCCCAGGTCTGGCCCTGGATCGCGCTCGATGACGAAGTGCGCGCCATCCGGCACGTGATCGACTCCGAATTGTCGGGTCCGGTCAATCTCACCGGACCCACCCGCGCGACCGCGAACGATCTCGGTTTCGCGCTCGCTGTCCGCATGAACCGCCCGTTCGCGCTCCGGGCACCCGTGTGGGGCATGAAGCTCGTGCTCGGACGGGATGCGACCGAGGCTGTTCTGACGGCTGATATGGATGTCGTGCCGGCCGTGCTGCAGGCCAGCGGCTTCACGTTCGCACATCCGACCGTCGAAGACGCTGTCGCTGCCGCCGTGCCGCCCGCGGGCTGACCCTGTCCCAGGCGTACTCTCCCGGGTTCAGCGGGAGCGCTCGGCCGATTCCAGCTTGATCGAAGTGCGAATCGCTTCGCGCGCGCGGCGCCGGTCGCCCGCCGCATCGTATGCGAGACCGAGCCGGTACCAGGCCCGCCAGTCGTCGGGGTGCGACTCGACATCGGCACGATAGACGGGGAACACGGCATCCCCGTCCTCGCGCAGCACCCGCCCGCTGGGACGCACGCCCACCTCGTCGTCGGGCAGAGCACCCTCGTCCTCGAGGCGGCGCCCCAGCCGCTGGGCGTGCACGCCGAACAGCAGCTCGCGCACGAGCGCCCACGCGGCGATGAGCGGCAGAGCGACGAGCCCCACTCCCATCGCGATGCCCACGGGATCGCCGCTGACGAGCAGCAGCCACGCCCGCTGGCCGACGAGGACGATGTACAGCGCGAGGAGCACCGCCATCACGGCGACGCCGATGCGCGCGGTCATGCGCCGGTGGTGCGCGCGACCTGCCCGGGTACGCCGCCCTCATCCACGGGGTGCGCCGCGGCGGCCGGACCCGGGCGCCCGATGCCGATGTCGATCAGGCTGTCGAGTCCCACCACGACGCCCGACGCATCGCGCGCCGCCGTCAGTGCCAGACGGATGCCGGGGGCATAGGCCGGCGCCGGGTCGACGGTGTCGTGCACGATCGTCAACGACTCGCCGGCGCCCGAGAGGATCGCCTCCTGGCGCGCCACCACGCCGGGACGGCGCAGCGAATGGATGGGCACGCTCGCGACCTGCTGACCGCGGGCGCGCTGGTCGACGTGCGGAGACTCCACCGGCCCGACGCTTTCGCGGGCCGCGGCGATGAGTTCCGCGGTGCGCACCGCGGTGCCGCTCGGCGAGTCGATCTTGGTCTCGCGGTGGGCCTCGACGATCTCGATCGACGGGAAGAACGGCGCAGCCGCGGCGGCGAGGGCAGAGCCCAGCACCGAGCCGAGCGAGAAGTTGGGGATGAAGACCGCACCGGTGCCGGCGGCCTCCACGAGCGGACGGACGAGGGCGATGCGCTCGGACGACCAGCCCGACGTGCCCACGAGCACGTTGATGCCTCGGTCGATCGCCGCGCGGACGACATCGATCGAGACGGCGGGCGTCGACGCGTCGACCACCAGATCGGCGCCGTCGAGCTCCGACATCTCGGACCGCGATGACAGCACCGCGGAGATCTCGTATCCGGGCTCGGTCTCGATCACGTCGCGGATGATCGCACCGAGCTTGCCGGTTCCGCCCACGATGGCCACGCGCGTCGTCATGGTGTCCATCCTAGGTCGCGCGCCTCCCCTGACCCTGCCCGCCGCTCCTTCGGACGCCCGCTCCCGTGCGGCGCTTACGCTGGAGGTGTGGTGACTCTGCGCCCCTCCCCCGTCGACGCCCGCGATGCGCACGAGCTGCTCGCGGAGTACTTCCGCGCGCGCACCGACGGGTTCGCCCTCGAGGGCGTCGGCTACCGGACGATCTTCCCCGATCCCGCCGCATTCGAGCCTCCTGCGGGAGTCTTCCTCGTGCTCGACGACGACGACGCATCGGCGGTGGGCTGCGGCGGCATCCGTCTCGTCGCTCCCGGCCCATACGGCACTCGCTACGAGGTCAAGCACCTGTACCTGCGCCCCGAGACCCGCGGGCGCGGCTGGGGGCGCCTGCTCATCGACGAGCTCGAGACGCGTGCCCGGGCGTTCGGCGCGACGGAGCTCGTGCTCGACACCCACCACACCCTCGAAGCCGCGGGCGCGCTCTACGCCCGCACCGGCTTCGTCGCGATCGAGCCGTACAACGACAACCCCAACGCGACCCGCTGGTACGGGAAGACGCTCGGCGCCGAGACGGCCTGACCCACCGGCCCGCAGCGGAGCGACGGCCCTGCTCAGGAGCGCAGCGCGCTCACGGGCTCGATCTTCGCCGCCCGACGTGCCGGGATGCCGCCGGCGACGAGGCCGACCACCGCGCCCAGCACCGCCCCCGCGATCGCGACGAGCGGATCGACGATGGGCGTCCACTGCTGCATCAGCGAAACGGCGACCACCGCCATCACCCCGATCGACGCGCCGATGAGCCCGCCGAGCAGCCCGATCACGACGGATTCGATGACGAATTGGCCGGAGATCTGACGGCCGGTCGCGCCCAGCGCGCGGCGCAGTCCGATCTCGGGCGTGCGCTCCATCACGGTGAGCATCGTGACGTTGGCGATGCCGAGGCCCCCGGCGAGCAGAACGATCGCGCCCAGGATGAGGAACACCACGTTGACGTCCGCCTGGACGCTCTGCCCCAGATCCGATCGTCCCGACGGTGCCGACACGTCGAAGGCGTCGGGGGCGCCGGGGTCCAGCGCGATGGCCGCCTGCTCGGCGACCTGCGGGCCCGCGCCCGGCACGATCCGGATCACGAGCTCGTCCGCGGCGGCGAGGGCGACGTCGGCGCGAGCCGTCGAGATCGGGATGACGACCGCGTCGAGCAGATCGACGCGGAGCTCGGGATCCTCGAAGATGCCGATCACGGCATATGCCAGTCCAGAGATGAAGATCGAGGGCTGACTGTCGACGCGGTTGATCCCCAGACGCTCTGCCGCGCGCTCACCGAGCACGGCCACACGGTCGCCGCGCGCGTCGTGCCCGCTGTCGAACATACGCCCGGTCGCGACGTCTGCACCGGCTACCTCGAAGATCCCCGCCGTCGCCGCGATCAGCGGCGGTGGAGCGACCGCCGCGGCCGACGGGTCATTGACCGGGACCGCCGTGATCGTCCCGTCGCCGAGATCGACCTCTCCTGCCATCGCGGCCGATTCGACCCCGACCAGGCGCATCGCGCGCTCCGCGGCATCCCAGGGCAGTCGGGACGTCGCGACGCTCGAGCCTCCCGCCGTCTGCGCGGACGCCGGCTCGATCACGACCTGCGTCGCTGCGACCGCGTCGAACTGGCGGGCGATCTGACCCGCCGCGGTCTGTGCGAATCCGAAGGTCGCCACAAGGGCTCCGATGCCCAGCACCGTTCCCATCACCGTCATGACCAGACGTGCGGGGCGGGTGCCGATGTCTGCGGTGGCCTCGATGAGCAGGTCGGCGAACGTGAAGCGGTCCGCATGCGGAACCTTGGGAACCAGAGCGGATGCCGCATCCGCCAGGTCCGGCGCGGCATCCGTCACCGGGTCGTCGATGTCGGTGCTCACGCGACCTCCTGCAGCCGGCCATCGGCGATGCGGATGCACCGACCCGCCCGCGCGGCGACGCTCGCGTCGTGCGTGATCACGATCAGCGTGAGACCGTCGGCGTTCATCTCGTCGAACAGGTCGAGCACTCCGCCGGTGGTGTTCTCGTCGAGGTTGCCTGTCGGCTCGTCGGCCAGCACGATGCTGGGACGGCTGACGACGGCACGCGCGACGGCTACGCGCTGTCGCTCCCCTCCGGAGAGGGTTCCGGGAATGAAGTCGATACGGTGCGACAGCCCGACGCGGTCGAGCACCTCCCGGGCGCGAGGCTCACGCTCCGCGCGCGGAACTCCGCTGTAGAGCATCGGCATGAGCACGTTGTCGAGCACGGTTCGCCTCGCCATCAGATGGAACGACTGGAAAACGAAACCGATCCGTCGTGCGCGCACCGCAGCGCGCTGATCCTCGGTGAGCTCTCCGGTCAGTTGCCCCTCGATGCGGTACTCCCCCACGCTCGGCCGGTCGAGCAGGCCGAGAATGTTCAGCATCGTCGACTTGCCCGATCCGCTCGGCCCCACGATCGAGACGTACTCGCCCGCGTCGATGCACAGCGACGCGCCTTTGAGTGCCTGCACCTCGGGCGGACCGGGAAACGAGCGGGTGACGTCTCGCAGCTCCACCAGAGGCGCCGTCATCGGCCCACCACCACGAGATCGCCCTCCTCGATGCCGCCGTCGACCGGTCTCACCTCGACCGAGCCATCGGCCGCGAGCCCCGTCTCGACGACCACGAGCCTCGTCTCGGCGCGGTCGCCATCGCGGGGGTCGCCGTCGACGACTTCGACACGGCTCTCGCCGCCCGGACCCGCGGTGACCGCCGCGAGCGGGACGAACAGCACGTCACCCTGCGTAGCGCCGACCGGGATCGACACCCGGACGTTGGCACCCTGCAGCTGCTGCACCTGCTCGGGGGCCAGCGGATCGGGTGTGAACCCGATCGTCCAGCGAGCGCTGCCGTCCTCGCCCGGGACGATCTCGGCGATCACCGCACGGTGCGTCGCCCCGTCGGGGAGCTCGAAGGACGCCTCGCCGCCGACTTCGAGAAGCTTCGCATCGGCCTCGGCGGCCGAACCGGTGAGTTCGAGCGATGCGCCGGACACCGTCATCGCCGCGCCCTGCAGGATCGAGCCGCGCGCGGCGGTGACCGCGTCGACACGTCGAGGCAAGGCGGACAGGTAGAGGATCTCGCTCGACGGCAGGAACGGCAACGCCTCTTCACGAGCACGAGACAGCGCCTCCTGCGCTCGTGACACCTGCTCACGCGCGGCGTCGACGGCCGCCCGCTGCCCGCGGGTGTCGGCCGGCTCCGCCACCTCCGCACGCTGCAGCTTCGCCAGCGCCAACTGGTCTTCGAGATCGGCGACGAGCAGCGGATCGGCGGGGTCGAGGACCCGCGCCGCGTCGAGCTCGCGCTGCACCCTCGCGATCTGGTTGTCGGCTTCGCGCAGAGCCACGGCGGATGCCCCGGCGCCGGCCCTGGCGAGTTCGTCGTTCGCGGCCGCCAAGGACTGCTGCGCGGCGCTGACCCCCTCGGACGCCCCCTGGACCGCGTCGGCGCTTCCTTCGGGCGCGGGCGGCGGCGCGTAGCCGACCAGTCCGTACAGCGCCGTCACGGCCTGCGCTGCAGCGGCGTCGAAGACGTCGGATGCCGGGTCCCCGGCGTCGATGCCCACCGCGGCCATCGCCTGCTTGAACTGGACGACGTCGGGGCCCGACATCCCGAATCGGATCGTGCGGTACGCGGGCAGATCACCGGGAAGCACGATGACCGGTCGCCCGGCGATCTCCAGGGCGATCGCCAGCGGACCGAACTCGACTCCAGGCGCAGGCACGCGTCCGGTGACGATGGCCGGTCCCGAGAGCGAAGTCGTGTCGAGAGTCACCTCGGTGGCGTCGGCGTAGCCCACCTCGCCACGAATCGTCACGTCGTTGCTGAGTTGCCCGAAGTCGACCGGCACCGTGATGAGTCCGGGGGCCGGAGCCTCTGCCGACGCCGCGGCATCGGCAGGAGAGATGACGAAGCGACCCACGACCAACCCAGCCACGAGACTGGCCACGGCGATCAGTGCGACGATCCACAGTGCCCGGTTCCCGTGGAAGACCCGCGCCCAGCGGGCCCTCCAGCCGGCGCGCGGCGCCGTCTCGTCCGCGGGCGCGATGGCGGTGTCGCCAGCGGTTCGCCCATCCTCGCCCGCGGGCTCCAGCAGTTCGTCGAAATCGGCATCGACCGAGTCTTCCGGCGCGTCGGACCCGTCCGCCGCGGTGTTGCCCGCCGCGTCGTCGTGCAGTCGTGTCACGCTATCGGCCCTGCTCCGCCGCGGCCTTGAGCGCATCGAGCTCGGCCTTGTGGTCGGCGATGAACTCTTCTTCCAACGCGTACTGCACCTTCGTATAGCCCGCGCGGTAGTCGGTCTTCTCGCGGCAGTCGAGGTCCGCGAGGGCGATCTCGATCTCCTTCTCGCCGAGCTCAGCGAGTTCGGGGTCGTCTTCGACCCACTCGGTCTGGTCCTCGTAGTAGGCGTTCAGTTCTTCACCGAACTGCATCTGCGCGTCGCTCTGCTTGTCGTAGCCGGGATACCCCGCATCCGCCATGCACGAGCTCCACTTCGCGTCGAGGTCGGCGAAGGCGGTGGACTCCTGCGTCTCGGTCCAGAACTCCTCGAGCGACTTCATGAGAGGTGCGAACTCGTCCGACTGAGCCGGGTTCTGCTCCTCGACCTCGTGCTGGGCCAGGCCATAGCAGCCCGCCTGTTCCCAGTCGTACTCGAAGGAGCCGTCTTCGTCGAGTTCTTCCGCGCTGGGCTGCGGACCGTTCAGCGTCTCGTAGAACGCGGCCTGTTCCGACGGTGAAAGGCTCGTGACGTAGTCCTCGTTCGGGTCGACGTACACCTGGTCATCGGTCATGGGGGTGTCACGTCCCGGAAAATTCACGTTGCCGTACCCGTACTGCGCGACCCATTCGCGATCCTCCGGGCTCCATTCGTCGCCAGAGGCCATCACCACGGCACCGCTCTGCGTGTTGGGGATGTACTCGAAGCCCTCCTCCGCCATGCACTCGGCGACGAGCTGCTCGCGGGCCTTGTTCTCCTTGTCGTAGCGAGCCTGCTGCTCGTCCGTGGAGAGGTCACCTCCCCACACCGCCATCATGTACTTGTTCAGCGGCGAGTCCTCGGGCTTCGGCGCCGCCGTATCGGCAGAACCGCTGCAGGCGGCAAGGGCGACCGCGAGCACGGCCGAGAAGGCGAGGGCGAGAGGGGTTGTTCTGCGCATGGCGGCTCCAGAGAGAAGTCGAACGGCGGGCTCGACAGCGCCCGCGGACTTCACGGTATCGACTGTCGTCGGCGAGGCGTATCCGCCTAGCGGATGATCTCGACGCGTCGAGAGGCGCCCTCACTCCGTAGTGTCCGGACGAGCCCGTCCCTGCCACAACGGACGCCATCCGTTATGGAACCGTAATAACGGCGGATCAGACGGGGTACACCTCGGGCAGACCGGTGCGCAACTCGACGGGCAGATGCCCCATGTCGTTGTGCGAGAGGATCGTCCACGGCCGCCCCTGCTTCTGAGCGATCACCGTCAGCCCGCAGTGCGCCTGATTCAACGTCATCCAACGCCAGTCCGGAGCCTGAAGCACCTCGCGGACGAACCACGCGATGACGAAGTTGTGAGAGATGAGCAGCTCGTGAACCTCACCGCTCTTGCGCACCAGGAACTCGCTGACGGCATCCGACATCTGCGCGCGACCCGCCTCGATCTCAGCCTCGGTCACCGACCCGAAGAACGGCTCGAAGGCGGGCGGGGTCTCATCGGTCATGCCGGTCGGCACGCAGTCGAACAGCAGCGACGACGGTTCCGGGTGCAGCGACGGCATCCGCTCCGACACCGCGCGCGCGGTCTGGCTCGCCCGCTCCAGCGGGGAATGCCACACGGCGTCGAACGGAACTCCCGACAGCCGGTCGGCCAGCAGCGCAGCCTGTCGCCGGCCCCGGGGAGACAGGGGGCCGTCGACGAGTCCGTGCTCGGCGTCCTGATGCTCACCATGCCGCACGAGGTAGATGTAGTGCGTCACGCAGCTCACTCCGTCGGGGGTCGCGTGCCCCGACGGGGCACTTCTCCCACCCTACGACACACGACGAATGCCGCCCTGGGACCGGCCGCGGCGAGCCTCCTACTCTGACGCGCGGGCGATGTCGGCGAGCTGTGCGCGGCTCAGTCGCACCCCGACGCCTTGCACGAGTTCCTCGACATGTGCCGGGGCGTAGGCGTTGACGATCGGCGCTGTGACCAGCCGCTGCGCGAGCAGCCACGCCACCGCGACCGCTGCATCGGGCACTCCGAGTTCCGCACCGACCGCGTCGAGAGCCCGAAGCGTACGACTGCCGCGCCGATTGAAGTTCGCCGCGAGCTGCGCACCGCGAACCGACAGCGCACCACGAACGCGAGTGCGCTGACGGCCGGCGAGGAAGCCGTGCTCGAGTGCATGCGACGGCGTCACCGCCATCCCCTGCGCGCCGGCGACCAGTCGCAGGTCGGAGTCGAACTCGTGACGACGCAGCACGTTGAACGGCACGTCGAGCACGGTGATCCGCGGAAAACCCGCCGACGAGAAGATCCGGGCCTCGACCAGTTGCGCGGCGGTATAGCCGATCGCGCCGATCGCGCCGACCTTGCCCGTCTCGACGAGCCACTCCGCGGTCGCGAGGGTGTCTTCCAGCGCGGTGGCGGAGTCGGTCGTGGCATCGAGCGAGAGCACGTCGATGCGATCCGTGCGCAGACGCGTGAGGGATGCCTCCACCGACCGCACCAGATTGACCGAGCCGAGTCCGGGGTTGTCGGCGTGCCCGCCGACCCGCACCGCGAGCACGATGTCATCGCGTAGTCCGCGGGAGTGCAGCCACTGCCCGATGATGTGCTCGCTGCGACCGCCCGCATAGCTGTCGGACGTGTGTACGGCATTGCCGCCGAGATCCGCGTACGCGTCGAGGATGTCGTGGCTCGACTCGAGATCGACGTTCCACCCGAATTCGGCGCCGCCCAGGATCAGCGGGAAGACCGAGAAGCCGCTCTCTCCGAGAGGCACGCGCACATTGCTGCCGACTGACGGACCCTGGACGGGGATGGGGGCGGAAGGGTGCGGTGCCCGCGAAGCAGGAGAATTGACATCCGGGCTCGACGAGGAAAGCGTCGAGTCAACGCCGAAGTAAGCCATGTGCCACCCCCTCATGACGACTCCGTCGGGTTTCGTCATGATCACTTGAATCCCGCGCCCCCCGGCGCGTACTCAAAGGGTAGGGCAGTCCGGACAGCTCGCTGCGCAGCCAGGCCAACTGTCGATAAACATTACATAACGCTTTCATCACGAACCCCCGAAACACCGGGATTCTGTCCCCCATTCGGGGGACGCGGTGCCGGACTCCCCACCGGACGACGGATGCCCGCCCCCTCCGCGACGGGAGAGAACGGGCATCCGTTGACACGATCGAGCGGTGACGCGCGATCAGTGGGTGGTCTCGGCGATCAGCCTTCGGCCGGCGCCTCGGGACCGGGGTTGGCCGCGTCGCGACCCTCCTGGTCTGCGGGCTCCTCGACGACCGGCTCGAGCGAGAGCTTGCCGCGGTCGTCGATCTTCGTGATCTTGACGAGGAGCTTCTGGCCGACGTTCAGCACATCCTCGACGTTCTCCACGCGCTTGCCGCCGGCGAGCTTGCGGACCTCGCTGACGTGCAGCAGGCCGTCCTTGCCGGGAAGGAGCGAGATGAACGCACCGAAGGTCGCGATCTTCACAACCGTTCCGAGGAACTGCTCGCCGACCTCGGGGTTGGTCGGGTTGGCGATCGCGTTCACCTGGGCGCGGGCGGCCTCGGCCGACGGGCCGTCGGTCGCGCCGATGTAGACAGTGCCGTCCTCCTCGATGGAGATCTGCGCACCGGTCTCGTCCTGGATCGCGTTGATCGTCTTGCCCTTGGGGCCGATCAGCTCGCCGATCTTGTCGACGGGGATCTGGACGCTGATGACACGCGGTGCGGTCGGCGCCATCTCGTCGGGGCTGTCGATCGCGGCGTTGAGCACGCCCAGGATCGTCAGACGCGCGTCGCGGGCCTGCTGCAGCGCGGCGGTGAGCACCGACGACGGGATGCCGTCGAGCTTCGTGTCGAGCTGGATGGCCGTCACGAACTCGCTCGTGCCGGCGACCTTGAAGTCCATGTCACCGAGGGCGTCTTCGGCACCGAGGATGTCGGTCAGCGCGGCGTAGCGCGTCTGGCCATCGACCTGGTCCGACACGAGACCCATCGCGATGCCGGCGACGGGGGCGCGCAGCGGCACACCCGCGTTCAGCAGCGACAGGGTCGATGCGCAGACCGAGCCCATCGACGTCGAGCCGTTGGAGCCGAGAGCCTCGGACACCTGGCGGATCGCGTAGGGGAACTCCTCGCGGCTGGGCAGCACCGGCACGAGCGCGCGCTCGGCGAGGAAGCCGTGCCCGATCTCGCGACGCTTCGGGCTGCCGACACGGCCGGTCTCACCGGTCGAGTAGGGCGGGAAGTTGTAGTGGTGCATGTAGCGCTTGCTCGTGACGGGCGACAGCGAGTCGATCTGCTGCTCCATCTTGAGCATGTTGAGCGTGGTGACACCGAGGATCTGCGTCTCGCCGCGCTGGAAGATCGCCGAGCCGTGGACGCGCGGGATGACCTGCACCTCGGCGTCGAGCGGGCGGATGTCGGCCAGGCCGCGGCCGTCCATGCGGATGCCCTCGGCGAGGATGCGACCGCGGACGATGACCTTGGTGACCGACTTGTAGGCGGCGGAGAACTCGGCCGTCGCGACGGCCGGCAGCTCGCCGGACTCGACTGCGGCGACGAGCTCGGCCTTGACGGCCTCCTTCAGCGCGTCGTCGGCGTCCTGACGCTCGATCTTGTCGGCGATCTGGTAGATCGGGACGAGCTTGTCGTAGGCGCGGCCGGCGACGAAGTCGTACGTCTCCTGGCTGTAGGGCAGGAAGACCGGGAACTGCTTGATCTCCTTCGCCGCGGTGTTGGCCACGACGTTCTGCGCTGCGACGAGCTGCTTGATGAAGGGCTTCGAGGCCTCGAGGCCTTCGGCCACGACCTGCTCGTTCGGCTTGGTGGCGCCGCCCTTGATGAGGTTCCAGGAGCCTTCGGTGGCCTCGGCCTCGACCATCATGATCGCGACGTCCTCGTTGCCATCGGCATCCGTGACGACACGGCCGGCGACGATGAGGTCGAAGACGGCCTCCTCGAGCTGGGTGACCGTCGGGAACGCGATCCACTGGTCAGCGGTCTCGCCGTGGCCGGGGATGAGCGCGAGGCGCACACCGGCGATCGGACCCGAGAACGGCAGGCCGGAGATCTGCGTCGACAGCGAAGCCGCGTTGATCGCGAGCGCGTCGTAGAACTCGCCGGGCGCGATCGAGAGCACCGTCACGACGATCTGCACCTCGTTGCGGAGGCCGTCGACGAACGACGGGCGCAGCGGGCGGTCGATGAGACGGCAGACGAGGATCGCCTCGGTCGAGGGGCGGCCCTCGCGACGGAAGAACGAGCCGGGGATCTTGCCCGCGGCGTACGAGCGCTCTTCGACGTCGACGGTCAGCGGGAAGAAGTCGAAGCCTTCGCGCGGGTGCTTTCCCGCGCTGGTGGCTGAGAGGAGCATCGTCTCCTCGTCGAGGTACGCGGCGACGGCACCCTGTGCCTGCTGCGCGAGTCGTCCGGTCTCGAACCGGACAGTGCGGGTGCCGAAGCGGCCGTTATCGAGAACGGCTTCAGCGGCGGTGATTTCAGGACCTTCCAAGAGGTCTCTCCTTCTTTGTTTTGACTCGCACGCCCGTGTGGCGGGCGAGTTCATGCGAAGGAGCAGGAACAGGCAGATCTCGGCGCGCGGGGATGCCACGGTATTCACCAGCACTGGTCACCAGTAGAAGATCACCCGGCGTCGTCGACGACGGGGAAACCACCACAGGGGACCAGCTTCCTGCCGGCCTGCTCCACAGTGCCTAACAAGCACCGTGCTCATATGGAATTGAGCGGGTGCCCGAGGGCAACCCGATCAAGCCTATCAGGGGGCGCCTCTCCTTCGTCGCGCTCTGGCGAGCATGCGGCGGCGACCGTAGGGTTGTCGCATGAGCACCGACGAAAAGCCGGCCGGCGCGGCATCCGACGACATGAAGCGCAAGTTCAAGGAAGCCCTCGAGAAGAAGAACGCACAACACCGCAAGGGCGAGTCCCACCTCGATGGCGATTCGGCCATCCACGGCACCCACGGGGCCGTGACCAAGCGCGAATTCCGCCGCAAGAGCGGCTGAGCCGCACCCGAGGCAAGCACTCCGACGACGACAGCTGCACGACGACATGAGCGACTTCCGTGAGACGATCCCGGACGACGAGCGCGACGTCCCCATCGACGACGAGACGCAGCTCGACGGCCCGCCGCCGACCATCGATCCGCTCGAGACGATCGAGGACGAGGTCGACGACGCCGAACTCGAGAAGCGCGAATCGGCGATCGAGGCGGGCCAGATCGACCCCGGCACCTGATCCCTGAACGCGAACGGCGCTCCGGGACGACCCGGATCCGAGTACGTCCGGTGTGACGGCGCATGACCGTCCGGCGGCGGAATCACCCCCACCGCGTAGGAAATCACCCGCACTGACCCTGTCGCGACGCGATATCGCAGGCATACGGTCGGCACGTAGCAGTGGCCTGGTCCGCGACGCACCTCGCTTCTCTGGGGGGAAGGTCCTTCTTTCGTGGGTGCTCGCGCGACCGGTCGTCAGACGATCGATGGAGAAGAACATGGCCCAGGACGACGCGCTTGCGGAGCATCGATGAGCGACCTCCTCCCGCCGGGGAGCATCCGACGCCTGCGCCGCGAGGCGTGGGGCTTCGCCGTCGGCTCGGCGCTGTTCTTCACCGGTGCCGTCCCGCTCTATGCGGGGTGGGCCGGCGCTGTCGGCACCAACCTCACCTTCTTCGTGGGCTCGCTCTTCTTCACGACGGCGGCGTTCATCCAGCTGAGTCTGAGCGGGCGACGCCCGCCGCGCACCGGAACACGAAGTCCCGATCGCGTCGACTGGTGGGCGGCCGCCGTGCAGTTCGTCGGGACGCTGCTGTTCAACCTGTCCACCGGCGTGGCCCTGGCGGCCGCCGTGGCCGACCCCGACGCGGTCGGAGTGGGCTGGCTCCCCGATGCGTGGGGATCGGTCGCCTTCCTCGTCTCGAGCTTCCTCGCGCTCGTGGCGACGAAGGACCGGGGGCAGCTGTGGGACCCGGATGCCCGCACCTGGCACGGCACGGTCCTCAACTTCGCGGGCTCGGTCGCCTTCGGGGCCTCGGCGGTGGGTGCATACGTCGTGCCCGCGACCGGTGACCTCGCCAGTACCCAGTGGGCGAATCTCGGGACGGCACTGGGCGCGGTGTGCTTCTTCGTCGCCGCGCTGCTGTCGCGGCGGACGATCCCCCGGTCCTCGTCAGCGCTTCGCAAGGAGCCCCTGGTCTGACGGCGGCCTAGGACGACATGTGCGCGCGCACGTCGCCGCGCCCGCCGATGAAGACGTAGTCGGAGTGCTTTGCCGCACGCCCGTCGCCGGCGGTGCGCCCGCGGAGGCGACGCCACGCCCAGGGAAGCGCATCGCGACTCAGCCACGAGCCGGTGACGACGGGGTCGTCGTCCGCGTGGAGCGCCGCGTCGAGGCTTCCCAGCGCCTCGGCGTCGGGCACGCCGAGAGCGTCTGCCGCCCGGTACGCGAGGAAGCGGTGGCCCCGCGAGCGCAGGTGCACCTTGTCATCGCCCCACAGTTCGAGGGCACCGATCGCGGGCAGCGCCTCCAGGTCGAGGAGAATGGCACCGGTGTCGGCGGCGACACGTCTCAGCTCCGAGGCGAACGCGGCGAACCGGCGCGCGAAGATCATCGACGCGCGCCGGTGCGGCAGGAAGGGCGTCAGCAGCAGCACGTCGGCGCCCGCGTCGCGCAGCATCCGGATGCCCGTCTCCAGCTCGACGGCGAGCGCGATCGGGTCGACGCGCGGGCCGACGAGATCGTTCGCGCCGATCATCACCGACACCAGGTCGGGACGCAGCGACAGCGCGAGCGGGAGCTGCTCGCGGATCACGTGCTGCACGCGGCGGCTGCGGACCGCCAGGTTGGCGTACCGGAACGGCCTCGCGTCGGTCCGGGTGTGTGCCAGCAGCTGCGCGAGCCGGTCGGCCCAGCCCCGGTACTGCCCCGGCGCCATGCGCGACGAATCGCACAGCCCCTCGGTGAGCGAGTCCCCGAGGGCGACGTAGCGCGACCAGGAGCGCGACTCCTGTCCTCGCGTCGCGGGGACGGCAGGGCGGGTCGCGCCCCGGAGCAGGAGCGCGTCGTCGATGGGCCGCAGCACCCGCGCCTCGGTGTAGTGCTCCACGAGCCGGCCGCACACGGCATCCCACGTCCGGTCCTGCACCGAGGCGTGCGCCGCCGTCGCGAACGCCCGGCGCTTGCCCTCGTCGCCCACGAGGTCTGCCACGCGCGCTCTGAGGTCGCGCAGGTCTCCGGGCCGGTAGAGCCATCCGTCGACACTGGAGCGCACCAGGTCGAGCGGGCCGCCGATGCCGGGCGCGACCACCGGCACGCCGCTGGCGAGAGCCTCCTGGATGGTCTGCCCGAAGGTCTCGCTCTCGCCCGGGTGCACGAAGACGTCGAAGCTCGCCAGCGCCTCGGCCAGAGCCGCGCCGGTGAGATGACCAGTGAAGACAGCACCGGGCAGCGCGCGCTCGAGGGCGAGCCGGGCGGGCCCCTCGCCCACCACGACGAGCCGGCTGCCGGCCAGGTCGGCGACAGCCGCGAGATCCTCGACCTGCTTCTCAGGGGCGAGACGGCCCACATAGCCGATGATCTTGTCGCCGTGCGCGGTCTTGCGGCGCCAGTCCTCGCTGCGCCGAGCCGGTGTGAACCGCTCGGTGTCGACGCCGCGCCCCCAATGGCGCAGACGATCCACTCCGAGGTCTTCGAGCTGGCGCAGCGATGCCGTCGACGGCGCAAGGGTGAGCGTGGCCCGTCGGTGCAGCCGCGCGATGTGGCGCCCGACGAGTGCGCCGGCCTGCGGCATCCCGTACTTCTCGGCGTATGCGACGACGTCGGTCTGATAGACCGCGACCGACGGCACGCGCAGCGCATCGGCAGCGGCCACTCCCTGCCAGCCCAGTACGAAGGGTGACGCAAGGTGCACGACGTCGGGGCGGAACTCACGCAGGATCGCCGCCAGGCGCGCCGCACGGGCGAAGACGATCCGCACGTCGGGATAGGAGGGCAGCGGCACAGACCGCAGCAGTTCGGTCCGGGCACCGTGCAGGTCGGCGGTGATCTCGCCGGAGCGCGGTGCGATCACCAGCGTCTGGTGCCCTTCGGACGCGAGATGGCGAAGGACGTGGAGGACCGACCCCGTCACTCCGTTCATGTGCGGCAGGAACGATTCGGCGAGCAGCGCGACTCTCACGCCTCCAGCGTGGCGGCCCGCGCGGGGAGGGATGGCGCGGATCGGCACTCACCCGCAAGTGTTCACCGGATGCACCACCGGAGGTCACCGGACGGGCGTCGTTCGGTCGCCGTTCACCGTCGGCGGCTAGAAGGGGAGGCGTGATCGAGGACCTGCTGACCGGCGTCGCCGCGAGCGCATGGGCGATGCCCGTGCTCTTCCTGCTCGTGCTGGGCGACGCATTCCTCGTCGTGCTTCCCGGAGAGGCTGCGGTGACCGCCTTCGGTGCGCTCGCGGTGACGCAGGGCGAGCCGAACGTGGGCGTGGTGATCGCGGTCGCCGCGGTCGCCGCCTTCATCGGCGATGCGGCGTGCTATCTCGTCGGTCGCACTGTGGGGCTCGAACGCTGGCGATGGATGCGCACGTCGAGGGTGCGCGTCGCGTTCGCGTGGTCCCGTGAGAGACTGCAGCGCCGCGCGGCGGTGGTGCTGTTCACGGCGCGCTTCATCCCCTTCGCCCGCCTCGCGGTGAACCTGACGGCGGGCGCGACACGGGTCGCCGCGCCCCGATATCTCGGGATCGCCGCGGCCGCCGCGCTGGCGTGGGCCGCCTACCAGGCGCTGATCGGTGCCATTGTCGCTGCGATCCTGCCCGGTGGACCGGTCGTGGCGGTGGTCGTTTCGGTGGTGCTCGCGGTGGGCCTGGGCCTCGCGATCGACGCGGCGCTGGCGCGCCGGCTGCGCGGCGCTGGGAGTGAGCGCAGCGCAGCCGGCGCAGACGTCGAGGACGGCGATCAGACCGTCGCGGACGGCTGACGTCCGGCGCTGCCTATCCGGCGTGCACCAGGACCGCGTCGGAGCCCGACGGCAACAGCTGCGACTTCTGACCCCGGATCATCGTGCTGGCGATCACGGCGGCCAGCAGCATCCCGATCGCCGCGGCGACGAAGGTGACCGAGTACGCGTCTGCCAGCACCTCGGGCAGGTGCGATGTATCGCCCGCCAGTGCTCCCACGTAGACCGCGGTGAACACCGACAGCCCGATCGAGCCGCCGATCTGCATCGCCGAGTTGGTGACGGCGGATGCCGCGCCCGCATCGTGGGGCGCGACACCGGCCAGAGCCACGTTCTGCAGGGGCACGAAGACCAGCGCCATTCCCGCGCCCATGACGACCAGCGCGGGAAACACCTCCACCCAGTAGCTGCCCATCGCGGTGATGAAGCTGAGGTATCCGAGCCCGGCCGCGACGATGACGGGTCCGACGATCAGGAGAGGGCGAGGACCGAACCGCGGGAGCATCTTGGTCGCGAACGGCGCGACCAGCATCGTCCCCAGCGGCAGCGGAAGGCTCGCGAGTCCTGCGCCGAGTGCGGACATCTGCATGACGATCTGCAGGTGGAACGTCAGATACAGCGTCGCGCCGATCATGACGCTTCCTGCGATCGCCTGGATGAGGAAGGCACCTCCTCTTACACGGTCGGCGACGATGCGCAGCGGCAGCAGCGGCTGGCGCTGCCGCGCCTCGATCCAGACGAACGCGGCAAGCAGCAGTACGCCGAGGATGAGGAACGTGACCGTCTGGGGGTTGCCCCAGCCGGCTTCAGCCATGCTGAAGCCGTAGACGAGCGACCCGAGTCCGAGAGTGACGGTGACGGCGCCGGCGAGGTCGTAGCGGTTGTCGCCGTCCGCCTTGCTCTCCGAGATGAACAGGAACGCACCCACGAGGCCGAGAGCGACGAAGAAGACGTTCACGAGCAGGCACCATCTCCAGTCGGCGAACTCGGTGAGCACGCCGCCGAGCACGAGTCCGACGGACGCGCCCGCGCCCGCCACGGTGCCGAAGACGGCGAACGCGGTGTTGCGCTCGCGGCCGGAGGGGAAGGTGACGGTGAGCAGCGCCAGAGCCGCGGGAGCCAGCAGCGCGGCGAAGACGCCCTGCAGCCCGCGCGCGATGATGAGTTCGGTTCCGCTCTGAGCCACCCCGCCGAAGACCGAGGCCAGCCCGAAGCCGACCATGCCGACGATGAATGTGCGCTTGCGACCCCAGTAGTCGGCGACGCGGCCACCGAGCAGCAGGAGCGCGCCGAACGCGAGCGCGTAGGCGGTCACCACCCATTGACGCTGGCTGTCCGAGAGACCGAGCTCGGCCTGCGCCTGTGGAAGGGCGATGTTGACGATCGTGCCGTCGAGGACCACCACCAGCTGGGTGAGCGAGACCACCGCGAGGGCCCACCATTTGCGGCGCGTGGGCAGGGGCATGGACATAGAGAAACCTCCGGGTCTTTTGACGGATGCCGGAGGTTTCGAGCCTCGGATCGCGGCCCCGTTTCGGGCCACGACCGCCTCGGCCGACGTGGCCGAGCAGACATCCATCCTACCGCGTCCGGCTGGGAGATTCGGATGACCGCACGACGTCGGCGGCACCGGCCAGGATGGACTCGTGACTGCAGCGACCCCCCTCGGATATGACGAGGCCTTCCTCGTCATCCCGCTCCCCCTTCCCCGTCCCGTCGGCGACCGCGCGGTGCGGGAACTCCCCTATCCGCGCTTCACGGTGCTCCTCGACCCCTCGCGGCGGCTCGCCGCGATGACCGCGGTGAACATCGACGGCGGGGCGCTGCGCGACATCGCCCGCACCGGCGAGTGGTTTCTCGACGAGCGGATCCCCGTCGGCGAGCAGGCCGGGCCGGCGGTCTACGCGAGCAACGACGTGGACCGAGGGCACCTCGTGCGCCGCCGCGATCCCGGTTGGGGTGCGCCGGCCGAGGCGCGCGCCGCGACCGAGGCGACGTTCGCGTACCCGAACGCGGCGCCTCAGGCGAGTGTCTTCAACCAGTCGAAAGAGCTGTGGCTCGGCCTCGAGGACCATGTGCTCGAGTATGCCGACACCACCGACCAGCGGGTGAGCGTCTTCACCGCGCCCGTGCTCGCGGCCACGGATCCCGAGTACCGGGGAGTCCAGATTCCCCGGCGCTTCTTCAAAGTCGCTGCGTGGTCGTCGACGGACGACGATCCGCTTCGCACGACCGATCCTGGAATCGTAGGACCACGGCTGCTCGCCGCGGGCTTCGTGCTCGACCAGTCAGAGCTGATCGACGTGCGCGAGGGTGTTCTCGCCACACCGCCGCTCAGCGCGTACCGCACATTCCAGGTGCCGATCGCCGACATCGAGGCACTCGCGGGCGTGGATCTGGGCCCACTCGTCGCCGCCGACGTCCTGCCGCCCGCTGCCGGGTTCGCAGACGGGACGGTGCGTGGCGGGGACGCGTGGCGCCCCCTCGGCGCTGCGGACGATGTCGTGCTGGCGTGAGCCGCCGCCTCGGCGCGGGCGTGCCCACCGGACACCTGCGGGGGATCACTCCCCCGCGAGGCCGCCCAGCAGGTGCCCGAACGAGCGGCCCTCGCCCAGGTAGTTCGCCGGGTCGAAGGGATCGGCGCTGCGCGCGGGCTCACGGCGCGCGATGGCCTCGGCGAGCTCCTTCGCACCGCGCTCGATGCGCGCGCCCAGAGGGGCGACCTGGTCGCCCGAGGCGCCCCAGTCGCTCGACGCCGCGAACACCCCGGTCGAGACGGGCTCGGCGTGCAGGTAGGCGAACAGCGGACGGATCGCGTAGTCGATCGCGAGCGAATGCCGCGCGGTGCCGGCGTTCGCGCCGATCAGCACGGGCGTGCCGGTGAGGGCGTCCGGGTCGAGCACGTCGATGAACGACTTGAACAGTCCCGAGTAGCTGGTCGAGAAGATCGGCGTGACAGCGATCACCGCGTCGGCGGAGACCACCGCGTTGAGCATCGATTCCAGCGACGGCGGAGCGAAGCCGGTGAGCAGGTTGTTCGTGATGTCGTGCGCGTAGTCGCGCAGTTCGAACACGTCCACCTCCACCTCGATCCCGCGCTCCGACAGCTGCGCCGAGGTGGCGGCGGCGAGACGGTCGGCGAGCATGCGGGTCGAGGACGGGTTGGAGAGTCCCGCAGAGATGACGGCGATGCGCCGCGCGGACGTCGTGGTCATCTCACGCCTCCTTCCGGCCGAGCCCGAATGCCGCACCGGCCGGGGCCGGCGTGTCGCGGTAGGGGCTCTCGCCCACCAGGTTGTCGCCGCGGTTCGCACCGGGCACCGCCTGGCGCGGGGCCTGGTCGCCGTACTTCGCCGCAACCAGGTTCGCGTGGGTCGGGGCATCCGGAACATCCGCCGGGCGGTTCTTCTCCAGCTCCTTGCGCAGCACAGGCACCACCTCGCCGCCGAGGATGTCGAGCTGCTCGAGCACCGTCTTCAGCGGGAGACCCGCGTGGTCGATGAGGAACAGCTGGCGCTGGTAGTCGCCGTACGACTCGCGCATGGCGGCGTAGCGGTCGATGACCTGCTGAGGTGAGCCGACGGTGAGGGGGGTCATCTCGCTGAAGTCCTCGAGCGAAGGACCGTGGCCGTAGACCGGGGCGTTGTCGAAGTACGGACGGAACGCCTTCACGGCGTCCTGCGACTTCGCCGCCATGAACACCTGGCCGCCGAGGCCGACGATCGCCTGCTCGGGCGTGCCGTGGCCGTAGTGTGCGTACCGCTGGCGGTAGAGCGCGATCAGGCGCTGGTAGTGCTCCTTGGGCCAGAAGATGTTGTTCGCGAAGAAGCCGTCTCCGTAGTAGGCCGCCTGCTCGGCGATCTCGGGCGTGCGGATCGAGCCGTGCCACACGAACGGCGCGACGCCGTCGAGCGGGCGTGGGGTCGAGGTGAAGCCCTGCAGCGGGGTGCGGAACTGGCCCTCCCAGTCCACGACATCCTCACGCCAGAGGCGGTGCAGGAGGTTGTAGTTCTCGATCGCGAGGGGCAGTCCCTGACGGATGTCCTTGCCGAACCAGGGGTAGACGGGTCCGGTGTTGCCGCGGCCGATCATGAGGTCGACACGGCCGTCCGACACGTGCTGCAGCATTGCGAAGTCCTCGGCGATCTTCACCGGGTCGTTCGTGGTGATGAGCGTCGTGGCCGTCGAGAGCAGCAGGCGCTCGGTCTGCGCGGCGATGTAGGCGAGGGTCGTGGTCGGCGACGACGACCAGAAGGGCGGGTTGTGGTGCTCGCCCAGCGCGAAGACGTCGAGACCGACCTCTTCGGCGTGCTTGGCGATCGCGATCGTCGCCTTGATGCGCTCGGCTTCGCTGGGGGTGGTGCCGTCGGTCGGGTCCTGGGTGATGTCGCTCACCGTGAAGATTCCGAACTGCATCGCCGACCCTGTGGTGCTCTCGCTCACGATCGCGCTCTCCGTTCCCCCGTTGAGGGCTCTCTTCGTCGCTCGGGATCTCCGCTGCGGCGAATGTATGCAAATGAATGTATCTCGTGCAACGCCTCCCCCGCAAAACTATTCCCGAGTGGATGCCGCAGCCACCGGGCATCCGCTCCTTCGCGCCCCTCGAACAGGGCGGTGCGCTGCGAGTACGTGGGTCAGGACGCTCCCAGCGCGTGCGGAAATGCCGGATCGCGTCCCTGGAACTCGAGGATCGCGGGGTTGAGGATCACGCCGTCGGCGATCTCGGTCGCCCGGCGGATCGTCGCGTCCTGCGCCCACGCGCCGGGGCCGCCCATCACCGTCGGGACGAATCCGAGCAGCGCCTCGCTGATCTCCCAGCTCGCCGAATTCCACAGGTAGGACGGGCTGTGATCGACCCCGTAGTAGTTGATGGAGTCGCCGACAGTGAACATGGGATCGGCGAACGACGTCGGTCGCGCCCATTCGAAGCCCATCCCCTCGTCGCACGAGACGTCGACGATCAGGCTCCCCGGCCGGAAGGCTCCCAGATCGCTCTCGCGAAGGTACAGGAGCGGGTGATTGGGATCCTGCAGCGTGCAGTTGACGACGATGTCGCTCTCCGCGAGGAACGGCGCGAGGGGCACGCGGCCTTCGTCCGTGATCACTTCGCTCAGGTACGGCTCGTCGTCGTGATCGAACTGGATGATGTGCGCGGCGTGGATCGGTGCCGCCACCGAAGCGGTTCTCCGGTTGGTCAGCACCCGGACCTCATGCACGCCGTGGGCGCGCAACGCCGTCACCGCTCCGCGAGCGGTCGCTCCGAACCCGATCACCACGGCCGTGAGGCGCCGACCGTAGTCTCCCGTCGAACCGCACAGCTGAAGGGCGTGGAGCACCGAGCAATACCCGGCGAGCTCGTTGTTGATGTGGAACACGTGCAGCCCGAACGCGCCGTCACTGCCCCAGTGGTTCATCGCCTCGAACGCGATCACGGTCAGCCGTTTGTCGATCGCGAGCTGCGTCACCGCCTCGTCCTGCACGAGGTGCGGCCAGCCCCAGAGCACCTGGCCGTCACGGAGGTCTCGCAGATCCTCGAGCTGCGGCTTGGGCAGGAGCACGACGTCGGAGGCCGCGATGAGGGCTTCGCGAGTCGCGATACGCCCGACGAACGGGCGAAGCTCGTCGTCGGAAACGCCGAAGCGCCTGCCGTATCCCGTTTCGAGGACGACGCGATCCCGCAGGTCGTCCGGCAGCCGCTCGAAATGGCCGGGATGGATGGGGACGCGGCGTTCATCGGGCTTGCGCGATGACCCGATCACGCCGAGCGTCAGTCCGGCGGCGGTCATGGTGGCCTCGTTCCGTAGGCCGGGCAGGAGCCTCCCGGAGTCCCGACGCTACACCCGCGTCACTCGCTGTCGAACAGGGCGAGCATGTCGCGCGCGAGCTGGTGCGGTGCGGTCTCGCACGGCGCATGCCCGGTGGGATACGTCGCGACGCGCGCACCGATGCGGGCCGCGTACGCGTCGTGCTGGGCCTGGGGCCACAGATCCTGCTCGCCCACCGCGATGAGCTTCGGGATGTCGATGGCCGCGACCTCGTCCGCGATGTCGGGCATCGTCATCATGAGCCCCACGACGTCGTCGATGCAGGGGCGGCCGGTGACCCCGAGCCGTTCGCGCACGAACGCGATCCGGCCGGGCGGGGTGCGGTTGAGGTTGTAGCGGATCCCCCACAGGATGAGCCCGGCCGCGCGGTGGGGCGACATGTCGGAGATCGGCCCGATGTGCTTGAGGCCGCGGAACACCTGGCCCGTCGCGGGCGGTGCCGACATCAGCGTGAGGCTGCGGAACAGCTCCGGCCGCTGGATGAGGGCGAGCTCGGTGACGAGGCCGCCGAAGCTGTAGCCGAGTACGTGCGCAGGCTCTCCCCCGTCTTCGAGGAGGGCGATGAGATCGTCGACGAAGAGCCGGCGGTCGTACTCCTGTCGCGGCGGATCGAGGCTCGCCGGCCCGGCATCGACCGACTCCCAGTGTCCGGCGAGATCGTACGACTCGACGAGGTAGCCGGCGTCTGCGAGGAGAGGCATGAGCAGGACGAAGTCCTCTTTCGAGCCGGCGACGCCCGGTACCAGCACCACGCGTGGGGCGCCCGGGGCGCCGAGCCGCACGCGGGCGAGGTTGCCGCTCGGTGCCCGCAGTGCGTCGCGCACGGTGCCCGGGGCGAATACCCGCCAGTCCAGGTCGGGAATGGCCAGGTCGCGCTCGAGCGCGTCATCGATCGTCGTCATCGCGCGGCCGAGACTACCGCGTCGGGAGCCCGTCGAGCTCATCCTGTCGCGGCGCGTAATCGATGTGACCGCCGTCCGCGTCGAAGGCCTGCACGGGGCGACGACGCGACCACGCCTCCCATCCGGGATTCCCGTCGACCACGAACGCGACCCACGCGCGGTGCATCGCGTCGGCGAGCGCCTGCGGACCGTCGGGGCCGCCGAGGGCGATCGCATCGGCCGTGCCGAGCCCGTCGAACACGAAACCGAGCTCCATGCCGTGCGCGGCCCCGAGTCCGCCGACCGGACTCCTCCACCGGAACTCGTACACCCAGGTCGGCGACGCGTCGGCGACCGCGGCATCCGCCCTGCTGTCCGCGAAGCGCGTGATCGGCGCGCGCAGCAGCATGTCGGTGACCACCTGGCCCAGGATCTCGCCGGGCGAAGCCGCCGAGCGGCGCCTGCGGTGCGCGCGGACGACCCGTGCGGGAACACGCGCAGCGAGCCGCGCGAGGGCGAGCGTGAGACGAGTCACGCGATTCACCGCACCCGATGGCACCAGCCAGAGGCGGTACTCCTCGCTCGTCGAGCCGATGAGGACGGGGATGCCGCGCCCTGCGCCCGCGAGCAGGGCGTCCAGCGGGTTCAGCGGCACGGCATCGCCGCCGACGGCCAGCGCGACGCTCGGTCCGCCGCCGAGCGGCGAGGCGCCTGCAGAGATCAGGGCGTGAGCCTGGACGAGCTCACTGGGCGCGACGCTGTCGAACCCGGCGCGCGTCGGCTCGACGCCGAGTCGCTTCGCGATCTCGCGCGTCATGCGGGCGGCCTTGTCGCGCTTGTGCGCGACGAGCGGGCCGCTCTGCAGGATCGCCCGATCGAACAGTTCCGCCGCGTGCGGGAGCGCGAGCAACGCGGTCAGGGTGTTGGCCCCCGCGGAGTGCCCCATCACCGTGATGCGAGCGGGGTCTCCGCCGAACGCGGCGACCTCGCGCCGCACCCAGCGCAGCGCGGCCTCCTGGTCGAGCACACCGAGATTCTGCGGCACGTCGTCGAGCACCGCGAACCCCTCTTGGCCGAGCCGGTACTGCACGGAGACGAACACGATGCCGTGGCGTGCGAACGACGCGCCGTCGTAGGCGGTCAGCGCCGCCGATCCACGCGTCAGCGCACCGCCGTGCACGAACACGAGAACGGCCAGGGGCTCTGCGCCGCGGTCGGCGGGGGTCCACACGTTCACGGTCAGGAAGTCGTCTCCTGCGACCTCGACCGTCGGCAGGTACCCGGCGAGCGCCGGCGGATACGGCGCCTGGGGAGCCGTCGCGCCGAAGGCCGAGGCATCCCGTTCGCCGTCCCACGCTCCGGGCGGAGCCGGGGGACGGAATCGGCGCTCGCCCACAGGAGGCGCGGCGTACGGAATCGCGAGGAAGCGGTCGATCCCGTCTTCGCTGACGCCGCGAACGGCGCCGGAGCTCACCGCCGCGTGGGGCGCATCCGCATCACGCGAGATCCCGGACTCGGTGCCGGCGGGGCGGCTGCGCCCCGAGGCGCCGCGCACCGCGCCTGCGCTGTGGGGAGGGGATGTAGGGCCCGTCATGTCGTCTCCTCGTGGCACCCCGCAGGCGCTCGCACTCAGACTCAGGCAACGTGGGACTCGGTGTCAAGCTGCGGTCACATCCACGAACGCGGGCTAGTCTGGTCAGCGCCCAGCGAGGGGGGACATGACCGCACGCACGACACCGCCCACGGGTGCCGCCCTCACCGGCCCGATCCCTCGCACGCGACGGCGCGTGCCCTTCTGGGACAACGCACGATTCGCGTGCATCGTGCTCGTGGTGCTCGGGCACGCAGTGCAGCGACTCACGTACGACTCCGATATCGCCCTCGGGCTCTATCTCGTCGTCTACGCCTTCCACATGCCCGCCTTCGCGATCATCTCGGGGTACTTCTCGAAGTCCGATGCGCCCACGACGACTCAGATGGCGCGGGTGATCACCGACATCGTCGTGCCGTACGTGATCTTCGAGGGCCTCTGGACCCTCACGAAGTGGGTCGTCGAAGGCCAGGCGAACCCCAACATCACCGAGCCGTCGTGGACGCTGTGGTTCCTGCTCGCCCTCGGGATCTTCCGCCTCGTGCTGCCATATCTCTCGCTGCTGCGCTGGCCGCTGCTGTGGACCGTCGTCATCTCGATCGGCGCCGGCTACCTGCCCAACATCGACTCGACGTTCTCGCTGTCGCGGACGCTGGGGCTCCTCCCCTTCTTCACGCTGGGATGGTGGCTGCGCAAACACGACATCGTCGAGCGCCTCTCGCTCCTGGATCGTCGGCCGTGGTGGGTGCTGGCCGGCGGAGTCGGGCTATTCGCCGTCGCCGGCGGCGCGGCCTGGGCGTTCGTCGACGTGTGGCGCGACATGAACCTGCGCGAATGGCTGTTCTACGACGACAACTACGCGTCGATCGGGGGCACCCAGTGGTGGGCGGGCGGCGTCCGTCTCGCGCTCATGATCGTCGCCCTTGTGCTGGCGACCGCGTTCTTCGCGCTGCTCCCCCGCAGCACCCATTGGTGGACGCATTTCGGCCAGTACACGATGTACGTCTACCTGCTGCACTCGTTCGTGCTGTATCCGTTCCGCGAGAACGGGCTGCTGCGCAATGCCGAGCCCACTTGGATCTGGCTTCCCCTGGTCATCGTCCTGTCTGTGGCGATCGCGCTCGGACTCGCCACACGGCCGGTGCGATGGCTGTTCCGCCCCCTCGTCGAGCCGCGGCCCGGATGGCTCTTCTCCGATCGCACGCTCGCGCGACGCGAGGGCCGCCGCAGCGACCCCACCGGATCGCGCCGTCCGCGCGAGGAGCCCCGGATGCCGCGTCCCGACCCGCGTCAGAACGGCTGAGCCGCGTACGCGAACTGCGGGTGAGACGACCTCCGCACCCGCTGAACCCGGGACGCGCACCGCGCCCGTGGTGCGAACGGTGAGCCCCGGATCAGGCGAGCAGTCCTGCGCCGACGTACGAGCCGGGCTCCGCCCCGGGCGGTACGGCCCAGAGTCCCGAGCCGACGTGGCGGATGTACTCGTTCATGACGTCGGTCGACAACGCCCGCTGCAGTTGCACGAACTGCTCGGGCGAGCGCTGATACGAGAGGAAGAAGAGGCCCGCGTCCAGCCGCCCGAGGTCGTTGTTGCCGTCGACGAAGTTGTAGCCGCGCCGGAGGATGCGCGTGCCGTCGTTGAACTCGGGGTGCGCGAGGCGCACGTGGCTCACCTCCGAGATCGCGGCGGCACCCGCAGCATCCGTCGCTTCGAAGTCGGGCTCGGTGAACTCGTCGCCGCCGGAGAGCGGGGCTCCCTGCGCCTTGTCACGGCCGATGATCGACTGCTGCTCCGAGAGTCGCACGCGATCCCACGTCTCGATGAGCATCGCGATCTTGCGCGCGACCAGGTACGAGCCTCCGGCCATCCACGCCGGTTCGTCGGATGCCGCGACCCACACGTGATCGGCCAGCGCCGCGTCATCCGTGGCGAGGATGTTCGCGGTGCCGTCCTTGAATCCGAAGAGGTTGCGAGGGGTGGACTGGGCGGTCGTGGTGCGCGAGGTGCGCCCGAATCCCAGCTGCGACCAGCGCAAACGCGCGCGGCCGAAGGCGATGCGGCTGAGATTGCGGATGGCGTGGACGGCGACCTGGGGGTCGTCGGCACATGCCTGGATGCACAGGTCGCCCCCGGATGCCGCCGGGTCGAGGTCATCGCCGAGGAAGGCCGGGAGATCCTCGAGCCCGGGCGGACGCCGCGCGGCGATTCCGTAGCGGTCGCCCCCGTCGTTCTCGAAGAGCGTCGGGCCGAAGCCGAACGTGATGCTCAGTCCGCTGGCCGCGAGCCCCAGCGCCTCGCCCGTGTCGTCGGGCGGTGCCTCGGGCGATCCGCCGACGGCGCCTGTCGCGCTGACGTCGAGGCCCTGACTCATGCGGGCCGCGGCATACGACCAGTCCTGCAGGAGAGTGATCAGATCGTCCCGGTCCGTGCGCGCCATCATGTCGAACGACGCGAAGTGCAGGTGATCCTGCACCGGCGTCGTGATTCCGGCCTGGTGGGCACCGAAGAAGTCGTAGACGGATGCCGCGGCATCCTGTTCCCGCACCCGCCCGACGGCGACGCCTGCCGCCGCGCCCGCGCCGGCGCCCACAGCGAGGCCCGCTGCTCCCGCTCCGATCGCGAGGCCGAGAAGCCCGCGCCGCGAGAGACCGGTGCGCTCCGTCTCGACGAGCCCGGCATCGGCTGCCGGACTCGTCGGGACGATGTCGTCAGGACTGCTCACATCACTCCAGGACGGTCACGGTGAGCTGCGAGAGCGGCTCGGCGAGCGCGTTGATCAGATCGGTGAACTCGCGCTTGTCCGCGTCGGTGAGCTCGTCGTAGAACACGAAGCCGTCCACGAGCGAACCGTGCACTGCGAGCGCCGCCTCCAGCGCTGCGTAGCCGGCGTCGATGTCGGCCACGAGCGCCTCACCCTCGTCGTCCTTCGATGCGGCGAAGTCACGGGCGAGTGAGAACGCCATCTTCGAGCCTTCGACGTTGGCGGCGAAGTCCCAGAGATCCGTGCCCGACCACCAGTCCTCCTCCCCCGTGATCTTGCCCATTGCCACTTCGTCGAGCAGCGCGATCGCGCCGTTGGAGATGCCGGCGACGCCCTGCTCGTCCAGCGCGGTCTGGAAGTCGGCGGAGTGGACGTAGTCGTACAGCTCCTGCACATCGGCGATGAGCTGGTCGCCGAACGCTGCCCGCTCATCCTCGGTGGACGGCGCCCAGTCCTGCCACGCCGGTGTCTCGCCGTCGGCGTTCAGCGCGTCCTCGGCGGGCACCCACAGGTCCTTCTCGATACGGTGGAAGCCGGTCCAGTCCAGGCGCTCGGCCACGGCGTCGACCTCGCGGTAGTCGATGCGCGGATCGAGGTCGCCCAGCGCCTCGGCGACCGGCTCGATCCGCTCGTAGTACGCGCGCACCAGCGGGAACTGCGTACGCGCCGTGTCATCGTCACCCGACTCGTACGCCGCCGCGAACTCCTCGACGGCCGGCAGCAGCTGCCCGACCTGGTCCTTCACGAATGCGGCGTACAGGTCGACGGCCTGCTGCTTCTGCTCGGCATCGGGGCCGTCGATCGCCACCGCATCGCCGGTGACCGAGAACGCGGCCTTGCCGACGCCGTCGCCGATCATGCCCGGCTTGCACAGCGTGTAGTAGTCGCCGGGCTGGGCGACGACCGTCAGCGTGCGGGATGCTCCGGGCGCGATGTTCTCGACCTCTCCGACGATCCGCAGCCCGTCGTCGGCGACCAGGTAGAACTCGGTGACCTCGTCACCCGTGTTCGCGACGTCGAACGCGAGCGTGCCGCTCTGCGCATCCGCGGCCGAGACCTCGCACCCGTCGGCGGTCGAGGTGACGGTGAGCGCGTCGGACGCAGCGGTGTCGGCCTTGGCGACGCAGCCCGCGAGGGCGAGCGCGCCGACCGTGAGCGCGGCGAGCGCGGCGGGAAGTCGATGCGGGGTCATGATGCTCCTTGCTGTGGAGTGACGGGGACGGCGTGAGGCGGTGCGGCGGCGGCGGCGTCGGACCGGACGGTCTCAGGCGCCGAGATGCTCGGCGCCGGGGCGGGAGCGGCGGGGGTGCGACGGAATTGACGTCGGGCCCACACACCGCCGACGATGGCGACGTAGAGGATCCAGGCGACCACCTGCAGCCACGACATGCGGGGCATGAAGCCGATCGTGGCCTGCAGCACGGCGGCGAGGGGGCTGCCCGGCGGGATGGCGGTGCTGACGTCGAACGCCCACCCGAACGGGAACGCCGCCCACCCCACGGCGACGGCGCCCGTGACCGGATCGATCGGCGCGGCCGACGTGAAAGGCCCCGGAAGCGCGCCGGCCTCCTGCAGATCGCGGATGCCGTAGGCCAGGACGCCCGCGGCGACGATGATCAGGAAGGCCCCGGTCCAGGTGAAGAAGCGGCGAAGATCGAGCCGCACCATCCCGCGGGCGAGCAGCCAGCCGAGGACGACGGCGGCCACCAGCCCCAGCAGCGCGCCGAGGAGGGCGCTCGGGGCGTCGCCGAAGGACTGCACCATCGACCACAGCAGAAGCGTCGTCTCGACCCCCTCGCGCGCGACCGAGACGAACCCGATGACCACGATCCCCCAGAGACCACCGGTCGCGAGCACTCGATCGATGTCGCCCTCGAGGGCGCGCTTGAGGGTGCGCGCGGTGCGCTGCATCCAGAAGATCATCCACGTGACCATCGCGACGGTGAGCAGCGAAAGCGTTCCGCCGAGGATCTCCTGCGCCTCGAACGTGAGGGCGTACGCGCCGAATGTGAGGATCGCACCGACGACGAGCGCCAGGCCCACCGCGAGGCCGACGCCCACCCAGAGCCGTGGCAGCACATCGCGGCGGCCGAGCTTCGTCAGGTAGGCGACGAGGATGCCGACGACGAGCGCGGCTTCGAGGCCTTCGCGCAGGCCGATGAGGAATGTAGAGAGGAATGTAGCGAGCAACGGGGGTATCCAGATCGTGCAGGAAGTGCGGCGCGCCGTCGCGTCACCGGCCACCACGATTCAGGTAAGCCTTGCCTTGCAAACTACTCGACCTCGCCGGCCCCTGTCCAGTCCGTCACGCCGCTCGCCCGCTGGTAGACCCTCGCGAGATGGAGCAGATGAGGGACCAGTTCGTCGGGCGAATCGACGGTGAACTCCATCCCGAGCATGCCGATGTACGCGGCGATCGTCTCGAGGCTGTCGGCGCCGGTGACGAGCACCGAGGTCTCGGTGTCGACCGCTTCCACGACGCCGACCGTCGGGTTGATCCTCGCGATGACGTGTTCGGCGGGAGCGGCGATGCGCAGTCGCGCGTGCACCTTCCATCCGCTGGCGGCGATCGAGCGCAGCGCGAACGCCGTGTAGTCGCCGCCGGGGAGCGGAACCGGCTCGAACGGCCGTCGCGTGGGCATCCGCGGCTCGACCCAGTCGAGGCGGAACGTCTCCCACTCCCCGGTATCCGGGTCGCGCGCCACGAGGTACCAGCGTCGCTGCCAGTTCAGCACCCGGTACGGCTCCACCCGCCGCTGCCGGCCGCGGTAGTCGAACCGCAGCCACTCGACATCGCGGATCGCCTGCGCCACGACCCCCAGGGTGCGCGGATCGACCTCGGGATCGGGGGCGTCGGTGCCGATGTTCTCGGGACCGCGGTCGACAGTGGCAGCGACGGCATCGACCGTCGGCCGCAGGTGCGGAGGGAGAACCTGGAGGAGCTTGGCGAGCGCACGGGAACCGGCATCTTCGATCCCTGTGACGCCGGTCGCCACGCGAAGCCCGATCGCGACCGCGACCGCCTCGTCGTCGTCGAGGAGGAGCGGGGGGAGCTTTCCGCCGGCACCGAGCCGGTAGGACCCGGCGCGGCCGCGCGTCGCATCGACCGGGTACCCGAGCGAGCGCAGCCGCTCGATGTCGTTGCGGATCGTCCGCGGCGAGACATCGAGACGTCCGGCGAGCTCCGGTCCGCTCCAGTCACGGCGGGTCTGGAAGAGCGCCAGGAGAGCGAGCATTCGAGCGGAGGTGCCGGCCACAGGAAAGTCCGAAATCGATCGATTTAACAGGAAGTAAACGTACCTATATCGACCGTAATGTCGAAGACATGAACACCGCAACCGCCTCCACCGAGATCCGTCCGTTCCGTGTCGAGGTCGCGCAGACCGATGTCGACGACCTCCTCGCGCGCCTCGCCCGCACGCGGCTCCCCCAGCCCGCGCCCGCCGACGACTGGGAGTCGGGCACGCCGAACTCGTACCTGGCCGAAGCCGTCGCGCGCTGGCGAGACGGGTTCGACTGGCGCGCCGCCGAGGCGCGCATGAACGAGCATCCGCAGTTCACCACGCAGATCGACGGCCAGACGATCCACTTCGTACACGTGAAGTCGCCCCACGAGGGCGCGACCGCGCTGCTGCTCGCCCACACCTACCCGGGCTCGTTCGTGGACTACCTCGACATGATCGGCCCGCTCGTCGACCCCGTGGCCCACGGCGGCCGCGCCGAGGACGCGTTCGACGTCGTCATCCCCGATGCCCCCGGTTTCGGCTTCAGTCAGCCCGTCGTCGAGACCGGCTGGACGCTGACCCGGGTGGCCGCCGCCTACGACGCCCTCATGCGCCGCCTCGGCTACGACTCGTACGGCATCCACGGCAGCGACAACGGCGCGATGGTCGCCCGCGAACTCGGCCTCCTCGACCCGGAGGGCTTCCTCGGGCTCCACGTGCTGCAGCTGTTCTCGTTCCCATCGGGCGACCCGGCCGAGTTCGAGAAGCTCGAGCCGCAGGACTATGCGGGCCTCGAGCACATGCAGTGGTTCCAGTCCGTCGGCGGCTACAACACGATGAACGCCTCGCGCCCGCAGACCATCGCGGCAGGTCTCTCGGACTCGCCGGTGGCCCAGCTGGCGTATTCCGAGCTCTTCAACTCGTTCGGCAACGGCACCAGCCTCGTGCCTCTCGACGCGATCCTCACCGAGGTCAGCGTCGCGTGGTTCGCGAACGCGTCGGCGGGCATGAGTCGCGCCTATCGCGAGAACGCACTCACCGATGCCGAGCCGTGCGTGAGCGAGGCCCGCACCGGAGTGGCGGTGTTCGCCGACGACTTCCAGACGATCCGGGTCTTCGCCGAGCGCGACAACGCGAACATCGTCCATTGGAGCCGCTTCGAGCGCGGCGGGCACTACGCCGCTCTCGAGGTGCCCGACGTGGTGGCGGGCGACATTCGCACGTTCTTCGCCACGAAATGACGTCTGCCGGCGGGGGCTCGCGGTTCGTCCGCAAGCTCCCGCCCGCTTAACCCGATGCAACAAACGAGCGGATGCCGCGGCAGCCACCTACTCTCGCTCCATGACCGATCTGAACCTGCCGATCCTCGATCTGTCCCAGCTCGATGAAAGCCCCGCAGCCGCGGCCCGGTTCCGCGACGAGTTGCGCGCGGCGACGCACGATGTCGGCTTCTTCTATCTGACCGGCACCGGCGTCTCGCCCGAGCTCGAGGCACGTCTGCACCAGGCCGCACGCGACTTCTTCGCGCTGCCCGAGGCCGACAAGCTCGCCATCGAGAATCTCAAGAGCCCTCACTTCCGCGGGTATACGCGGGTCGGAGGCGAGCGCACGCAGGGTCAGGTCGACTGGCGCGAGCAGATCGACATCGGGCCGGAGCGCGATGCGATCTGGGCCCCCGCATCCGGAGGCTCCGCGCGGCGCGCCAGCGACGTGGGGAGTGGACGCGGGGACGACGCGGCGGCACCGGACTTCTCGCGGCTGATCGGCCCCAACCTGTGGCCGGACGCCCAGCCCGAACTGCGGGAGGTCGTCTCGGAGTGGCACGACCACCTCTCGGGCGTCGCGCGCAGGCTGCTGCGCGCCTGGGCGCTGTCGCTCGGCGCCCCGGAGAACTACTTCGACGAGCATTTCGGCGAACCCTCGACCCTCATCAAGATCGTGCGGTATCCCGGCAAGGAGGACCCGACTCCCCAGCAGGGAGTCGGTGCGCACAAGGACTCGGGTGTGCTGACACTGCTGTGGGTGGAGCCAGGCAAGGGCGGTCTGCAGGTCGAGCGCGACGGCGAGTGGGTCGACGCTCCCCCGGTGCCGGGCGCGTTCGTCGTCAACATCGGCGAGCTTCTCGAATACGCCACCCAGGGCTACCTCATCGCGACGAAGCACCGCGTGATCTCGCCTCGGTACCCCGACGACCGCATCTCGGTGCCCTTCTTCTTCAACCCCGCGCTCGACAAGCGGCTTCCGCTCATCGAGCTGCCGGTCGAGCTCGCCGCGCAGGCCCGCGGGGTCACGCGGGACCCTGCCAACCCCATCCACGCGCTCTACGGTGAGAACGCGCTCAAGTCGCGCCTGCGCGCGCACCCCGATGTCGCCGGCATCCACCACCCCGACCTGGTCGCGGCCCGCGCCGGCGCCGTCGGCTGACACCTCCGCGCGTTCTCCGCCGCCGTGCGGCGGGGCGGGCTGCGCCGAGCGCTTTGCACGGCATCCGTCGCCGACGCAAGGGGGTCCCCACTCGTCGCCGCGGCGCCTACCGTGGCGTTCATGAGCGACGTGACGATCTTCGCGCCCTCCCCCACGCTCACCGTGACGATCGAGGAGCATGACGACGAGCCCGACATCCATCTCCACGCGGGCGGCCAGGGTGTGTGGCAGGCGCGCATGCTGCTGCGGCTCGGTGTGTCGGTGACGATGTGCTGCACGCTCACGGGCGAGATCGGGCGGATGCTGCGCCATCTCCTCGAAGACGAGGGCATCGCGGTCGCGGGCATCGATCGACCGGGCAAGGGGTCGGCATACGTCCACGATCGCCGTGCCGGCGAACGGGACGTGATCGCCGAGACCGAGGGCGAGCCGCTGGCGCGCCACGACCTCGATGAGCTGTACGGACTGACACTGCGTGAGGGTCTCGCGTCCGGTCTGGTGATCCTGAGCGGGCCGGCCGGCGACGAGGCGCTTCCGGCCGACACCTATCGGCGCCTCGCGGCCGACCTCCGCGAGGGCGGGGCGAGAGTCGTCGTCGATCTGGCCGGAGACCGTCTCGATGCCGCGGTCACGGGCGGAGTCGACGTCCTCAAGGTGAGCGACGAAGAGCTCGTCCGCGACGGGCGCGTTCCCGACGGCGCCTCCGCCGCGGCGATCAGAGCGGCGATGCGGATGCTCCACCAGAAGGGCGCGCATTCGGTGATCGTCTCGCGATCCCCCGAACCCACGCTGCTGCTCGACGGGGCCGGATTCCTCGAGGTCCAGGCACCCCGCATGGAGGTCGCCGACACCCGTGGGGCCGGCGACTCGCTGACGGCAGGGGTGGCGGCAGGCCTCGCCCGCGGTGAGAGCGTGCGCGACGCGATCATCACCGGCGCCGCGGCCGCCGCGCTCAACGTGACGCGTCACGGGTTGGGCACCGGCGACCCCGAAGCGATCGCGAGGCTGCGCGAGGCGGTCTCGGTGCGCGAGATCCTCGACGAATCCGCCGCCGGGATCGACCAGCCGGTGACCGGCCACGTCAGTCCCGACGGGCTGGCTGCTCTCGCCGAGAACGCCGAGAGCGGCACGACGGATGAGAGCGGCAAGAACCGGGAGAAGCCATGACCCGCACTCTTCTCACGAACGACGACGGTATAGACGCCCCCGGGCTCCATGTGCTCGCTCGGGCGGCACGGGACGCGGGACTCGATGTCACCATTGCGGCGCCTGCGCGCCAGTCGAGCGGCTCCAGCGCATCGATCGTGGCGGCAGAGGAGGACGGGCGCATTGCGATAGAACGACGCGAACTGCAGGGACTCGCGGACATCCCGGCGTACGCGGTGCGCGGCGGACCCGGTCTCGTCGCACTCATCGCGGCACACGGAGCATTCGGCGCGCCTGCCGAACTCGTGCTCTCGGGCGTCAACCACGGCGCCAATGTCGGGCGCGCCATCCTTCATTCCGGCACGGTGGGCGCGGCACTCACGGGTGGCCTGAACGGGGCCTGGGGCGTCGCGGTGTCTCTCGACGTCGGCATGAACCCGGAGGATTTCCACTGGGATGCCGCCGCCACCGCGGTCGTCGGGCTGCTGCCGTTCCTCCTGGAACGGCCACGGGGCACCGTGATCAACCTGAACGTCCCCAACGCGCCGCGCAGTCGCGGCACGGTGGAAGCCGGCCTCGCCCCGTTCGGCATCGTGCAGACCACCCTGACGGAGGAGGACCGGGGGCACATCCGGCTCGCGGTCGAGGACCTGCCGAACACCCCGGAACCCGGCACCGACGCAGCACTCCTGGCCGAGGGCTGGGTGACGCTGACCGGACTCGATCCGGTGTCGCAGGTCCCGTTGGGCTATACCCAGGCCGTAACCTCCCGGAATGGGTGAAGGCCTCCCCACACCGTGGGGAGGCCTTCCAAGAATGTTCTGCGCGATTGTACGCGGCTGCGCTGCTGCTTAGCGGCGGAGTCCGAGACGTTCGATCAGCGAGCGATAACGCGCGATGTCGATGTCCTGGAGGTAGCCGAGCAGACGACGACGCTGACCGACCATCAGGAACAGACCACGACGCGAGTGGTGGTCGTGCTTGTGCTCCTTGAGGTGCTCGGTGAGGTCCTTGATGCGCTGCGTCAGCATTGCAACCTGCACCTCGGGGGATCCGGTGTCACCGGGGTGCGTCGCGTACTCTTCGATGATCGCCTTCTTGACGTCTGCTTCCAGTGCCATAGGTGATCCCCTTTCTCGTCGTTGCGCGGTGCCCGACGCCTGATGCGTGAGCTCTCTTTCTCCGCGGCCGATCAAACGGCAACCTCAAGAGTCTACCAGCGCATCGCACCACCGGCGAACGGTCACGTCGGCATCGCGCGCGAACCGCAGTCGGACGGTCGTCGTTCGGCGGATTTCGGACGCGGCACTGGCGGTCGGGCGCGAGAGTCGGATGCCGGGGCTAGAGTCGCCGCGTGTCCACCGCACGTTCGAACCCCACCTCCCCGACCCCGCCCACGCCCCCGGACGCGACGCGTCCGATCGACGGGGCGCGCGCCGCGTCCGGCGCACCGATGTCGCAGGCGTCGGTGGCGGTGCAGTTCGCGCTGACGGGGATCGTGTGGGGATCGAGCTTCCTGTTCATGAAGGTCGCGCTGACCGGCATCTCACCGGCCCAGGTCGCGTGGTCGCGACTGATCCTCGGGGCGCTGGTCCTCGGTCTGTTCGTCGCGATCCGGCGCGAGGCGCTTCCCCGATCGCTGAAGATCTGGGGCCACATGACGGTGCTGGCCGTGTCGTTCTGCGTCGTGCCGTTCCTGTTGTTCTCGTGGGCGCAGCAGCACGTGACGAGCGGACTCGCCAGCATCTACAACGCGACGACGCCGATCATGACCGCGATCATGGCGGCCCTGGTGTTCCGCGTCGAGAAGCTCAAGCCGCTGCAGATCGCAGGGATCGCGCTCGGCATCGCGGGCGTCGTCGTCATCATCGGCCCGTGGCAGGGGCTCGATCTCTCGCAGAGCCTCATCGCCCAGTTCGCGATCCTCGGCGCGACGGCCTGCTACGGCTTCAGCCTCGCGTACATGCGCAAGTTCGTCGCGAACACCGGCATGAGCGCCCTGATGTTCTCGTTCCTCAACATCGGCCTCGCGGCGGCGATCATGGCCGTGCTCACACCGGTTCTGGTCCTCACCCCGGTGCACCTCGATCCGTGGATCGTCATGAGCGTCGTGCTGCTCGGGTGCCTCGGCACCGGCATCGCCTACATCTGGAACCAGAACGCGGTGCGGGCCTGGGGGCCGACCCGCGCCTCTACCGTCACCTACATCACCCCGCTGGTCGGCGTGGTGCTCGGCGTCGTGATCCTCGGCGAGCACGTCAGCTGGAACGAACCGGTGGGTGTGCTCGTTGTGTTCCTGGGGATTCTTCTCGCGCAGGATCGCCTGCGGCGCAGACGGCGCAACGACGAAGGGACGGATGCCGCAGCCGCCGGATCGAGTGGCCGCGCAGCGGCTGTATCGAGATCATCCGCCCCTCCCCCTGCTCGCTGATCAGCCGGCTTCGGGTGCCGGCGGGCGATCCGCCGGATCGATGCGCCGGAGACGCTGCTCGAGTTCCGCCGCATAGCGCACGGCGGTCGGCGTGTATCGAGATCAGTCCTGCTGGAGCGCGCCCTGGAGGTCCAGGGTGATGGTGATGTCCTTGCCGACGAGGACGCCGCCGGCCTCGAGCGCGGCGTTCCACGTGAGGCCGAACTCCTCGCGGTTCACGACCGCCTTGGCGGTCGCGCCGGCCTTGTAGTTGCCCCACGGGTCGACTCCGAAGCCGCCGAACTCGAAGTCGAAGGTGACGGGCTTGGTGATGCCGCGGATGGTGAGGTCGCCGTCGACGAGGAAGTCGCCGCCCTCGACGCGCGCGCCGGTCGAGCGGAACTCCATCGTGGGGTGGTTCTCGACATCGAAGAAGTCGGCCGAGCGCAGGTGCGTGTCGCGTCCCTCGTCCTTGGTGTCGACCGACGTGACGTCCACGCTCGCCTCGACCTTGGCGTCGAGCGGGTTCTCGGGGGCGACGAGCGTCGCGCTCTTCATGCCGAAGGTGCCGCGCACCTTCGAGATCATCATGTGGCGGACGCTGAAGGTGACCTCGCTGTGCGAGGGGTCGAGCACCCAGGTGCCCGCCTTGTAGCCGGGGATGGAGATCGTCGAGGTGGTGTCGGTCATGGTCGTCCTTCGTGTCGGTGGGTCGCCGCGCGAGTCGGCAGGCATGTCCGGTAAAACGCGACATCGGGAGCAATCTATTCCCGTGAATGCAAAAATCTCCGATCGACCGTTCCTTCCGGCAGCGGCGCCACTGCTCTGTCGCGGCCTATCAGATCTGTGGCGCCGCACCAAGAAGCTGCAGCCGCAACGGCGCGAGGTTGACCGTGCTCGCGCCGCACACGCGAGGTCAGGCCCACACCAGCCCGGCGGGCGGCCGCGCGGAGCGCGACGGAAGCCCTGCGCGTCTGAGGATGTCGTAGAGCAGCCGAGGATCTTTGTGGGCCGGCGTCCGCCAACGAGAGAACGCGCGGACCGCACGCTGCAGCTCGTCGCCGCGATCCTTCTCGGCGATGAGCGCCTCCTCGGGTGTCCGCCCCTTCAGGAGTGCAGGGTCGAGGTATTTTCCCGTGCCGTCGAACTCCGCAATGTGGTCGAACTCCTCGAAGTAGTAGTCGACGTCGGCCTTGCGGCCGCTCGGCAGGCGGAAGCGCCTCTGAAGCACCGGCGCAGGGAATCCGAGACGTTCGATGAGCACCCCGTCCCTCGCTCTCGCGCACCGAGTCCGATGACCCGGTCGAGAAGGCGAGCGCCCCGCGCATGCGCGCACCGCCGCGCTGCCGAGGGTCGGCGTCGGCGATCGCCTGGAGACCGGCACGCGTCACGAGCGCGCCACCCGACCGCCGCACCCACTGTGCCTGGTCCAGGGCGATGACCCCGGCGGTGAACGCGCCGATCCGCGCAAGGTCGAGCGCCGTCTGCGCCGGCGACGTGATCGCGTGACCCCGCCAGTCCACGGTCTCGATGTTCGAGTGCGTCGTCGTCCTGCGCCGGAACTCCCCCGACGAACGTCCGCCGGTGGTGCGCGGGACGAGGATGTCGACGACCTCCGGCCATCGGCCGATCAGGTCGATGCCCCACGCCGAGGCGGCTGCGAAGTGTGACACCAGCAGTGGGCAGCGCGAGCGATCCATGACCTCGATCACCCGCACGTAGTGCCGGTCCATCGGGCGGAGCATCCGCCATTCGCTGCCCCGGACGAAGGACCCCGGCGCAACACGGACGTACGCACCGCGCTCGATCTCCCGGGCGAGTCTGCGGTCGTTGACCGGTTGACCGTCCCGGTCCCTCCGGCGATGGATCGCGATCGACGGCTCGGTTCTTGGCTCCATCGACCCACGATGCAACGGCTCGGTGCGCCTCGGACAGCACGTCACCCGATCTGTGGAGAGCCCCGCGGCGCGACTCGTCGGGCAGGAGTCTCGCTGAGACACGTACGGCCCTCGCCGCTCATCGGCGCCATTCCCCTGTTGCGGCGCATCCGATCTGTGGCGCCCCCACAGGAATCTGCAGCCGGCAGGCGCGCCCCAACGGAAACGACGGAGGGACGGATGCCGCCGGCATCCGTCCCTCTCTATGGCCTGTGTGGTGGTCGGCTCAGTCTCAGCCGACGGCGACGAGGTCGATGATGAAGATGAGGGTCTTGCCGCCGAGGAAGTGCCCACCGGCGGGACCGTAGGCGAGGTGCGGGGGGATCACGAGCTCGCGGCGTCCGCCGACCTTCATGCTCGGGATGCCGTCCTGCCAGCCCTGGATGAGGCCGCGCAGCGGGAACTGGATGCTCTCGCCGCGGTTCCACGACGAGTCGAACTCTTCGCCGGTCTCGTACTCCACACCCACGTAGTGGACGGTCACGGTGTCGCCGGGCTTCGCCTCGGCGCCGTCGCCCACGATGAGGTCGCGGATGACCAGGTCGGCGGGCGCGGGGCCCGCGGGGGCGTCGATCTCGGGCTTGGTGCGGTCGTCAGTCATGCATCCATCCAACCATCCCCGGAGGATCGGCACAGGATGGTTTCTCTCGCGGCGAACCCCTCCGAGAGATGTCGATACGGCTCGTCGGGTGTGGAACACGCCGTTCGCGCTCGTATCGAACACGCCCACTCGAGAACTCAGCGCTCGGTGTCCGCGGCTGTGCCTGCGTGACTACCGAGCGCTGAGTTGGTCTCCACTCAGGATGCCCAGCGCCCCGGACGGTGTCAAGGGTCAGGGGGCGAACAGCGCCGCGCGGGCCGCCGCCGTCCGCGCGAGGAGGTCGCGTTCGTCGCTCGCCGCATCGGGGTCCCGTCCGGTGATCGCACGCTGGCGCGTGGCCGCAAGCGCAGTCGCATCGCCGATGAAGCCCCTCATGAGCGGCGTGCGATCTCCGCGGAGCGACTTCGCCCAGCCGAGTGCCGCTCTACGCCCGGCGGGTGTCGCCAGCATGTCGACTTCCTGCGGAGTGAACCACCCCGCGGCGGCATACTCCCCCAGCCGTCGACGTGTGAGCCGCGACTCCTCGCGCCGCAGCGCGATGACGCCGAGGATGAACCCCACGAAGAGCGGGATCTGAAGCGTCATGTACAGGCCGAAGAAGTCGCCGAACATCGCCGATCCGTTCCAGAGCGCGTGCAGCGCGATCGCCCCCGCCAGACCCAGCAGCCATGGCCCGACGGCATGGCTCGCGCTCAGCCCTTTGCGCGCCGCCAGCCCGAGGGCGAATCCGGTCACGCTCGTGAACATGACGTGGGCGAACGGCGAGAGGATGCCGCGCATGAAGAATGTCGTGGAGGTCTCGGCCGCGCCGCCCTCGATGAAACTGATGGCGAAGTACTGGATGTTCTCGGTGAACGCGAATCCTGCGCCGATGAGCGCGCCGTACACGATGCCGTCCACCGGGCCGTCGAACGCACGGCGCGCGGTCACGAAGATGAGGAATACGCCTATCCCTTTCGCGACCTCCTCGACCACGGGCGCCTGCACCACGACGGTGAGCGCTTCGCGCAGCGTCGACCCGTCGTTGCCGAACGCCATCGTGATCAGCAGGTCTACGCCCAGGGCGATGCCGACGGCGGCGATCGCACCCCATGCCACCGCCAGGATGAGCAGCCCCCGCGGCTCGGGCTCCCACCGGTCGACGAGGCGCACCGCGAACACCACGCCCGCGAGGGGGATGAGCGCCAGCAGCATCCCCACCAGAGACGCGCCGGGCCCGATCGCGTTGAGGAAGTAGCCGACGATCGCGACGAGCACGAGTACGAGGATGCCGACGATCCAGATCGGCGCGGACCGTCCCGAGCGGGGCGACACGGTGGCGGGGACCGGCACCGGCGCCTGCGACACCGCCGCCGGCACGATCGTCGCCGGAGAGGCGACACGAGGCTGCGCCAGCGCCGACGCGAACTCGGGCGGCGTGAGCGAGGGGCGCGCGCCCCCGGCTCCGTGGTCGTACGTCATGGCCACAGCTTATGGCCGTCCGCTCGGGCGCTCCGGGGCCACCCCCGGCACGTGCCGACGTCGCCGAGGGTGCAACCTTGGTGTGCGCAGCGCTCGACACTCGCCCGGGACGGGCCCGGTAGGTTGGAGTGATGCGCTTCGCCCACGTCATCCCGTCTGGATCGGACGAGCCGCGACTCATCCTGGTCGAAGGCGACGATGCGGTCTTCGTAGACGAGTTGTTCGACGGCGCCCCGCGCGTGCTCGAGCAGCTCATCGCCGGCGGCGACCCGCTGCTGCAGCGCGTGAAGGACGGCGCGGCCCGAGGCACGCGGCATCCGCTCGCCGGCCAGCGCTTCGCATCGGCGCTCCTATCGCCTCCCGTGATCCTCGCGATCGGGCTGAACTACGCGGCGCACTCCAGCGAGCTGGGCCTGAAGACCGACTCGACGCCGACGGTCTTCGTGCTGTGGCCGAACTCACTCGCCGCGCACGACACCACCACGATCTGGCCGCGCTCGCTCAGCGAGTCGGTGGACTACGAGGCCGAGCTCGGGGTCATCATCGGCACGCCTGCCAAAGACGTCGCTCCCGAGAATGCGCTCGAGCATGTCTGGGGCTACACCGTCGTCAACGACATCACGGCTCGCGACATCCAGTACTCCGAGGCGCAGTGGTCGCGGTGCAAGTCCTTCGACGGGTTCACCCCCACCGGGCCGTTCGTGGTCACGGCGGACGAGATCCCCGATCCGCAGGACCTGCACATCTGGACTGTGCTCGACGGGCACACCATGCAGGACGCCACCACCGGCCAGATGGTGCGCCCGGTGGCCACTCTCATCTCGCATCTGTCGAAATCCGCGACGCTGCTGCCCGGCACCCTCATCTCGACCGGCAGCCCCGGAGGCGCGGGCTACTCGCGGGATCCGCAGGTGTTCCTGCGCGACCGCTCCACCGTCACCGTCGGCATCGATGGGATCGGGTCGCTGACGACCCATTGCCGCATTCTGGACTGAGCGCCGATACCGACAAGGGCGAGCCCGCATGCGGACCCGCCCTTCGATCACGTCGCGGGTCAGCCGCAGGTGATGGTCGTGCCGGTGGTCGTCTCGTACACGCCGGGAGGAAGGCCTTCACACAGACCCGCGACAGCCGCAGCGGCGAGCGCGACCAGCGCGATGATGCTGATGATCGTGATGACGAAGAACACTGCTCCGAGGATGATCGCGGCCAGTGCCCAGCCGTTCTTGTGACCGGCCTTCTTGCTCTGCACGAGCGCGACGATGCCGAGGATCAGACCGATGATCGACGCGAAGAACGACACCACGAACGCCACGATGCCGAGCGTCCTGCCCGGGATCGGCGCCTGCACGGGCGCACCGACGGGCGCGGGCGGAGCCGCGGCGTACGGCTCCTGCGTGTACGCCGGCGGCTGCGTGTAGGCCGGCGGCGCGATCGGCGCGTCAGCGGGAGCCGCGGCTGCCGGAGGTGCGGCTGCCGGAGGAAGCACAGGCTCGGCCGGTGCGGTCACGGTTGCGGCCGGGGCCGGTGCAGCTACGGGCTCAGCGGGCGCTGCGGCCTCGACGGGCACCTCGGGCACCTCGGGCTCGGCGGGTGCCGCATCCGGCGGGATGTTCGCCGCCGGCGGCGTCGCCTCGGCGGGGTTCTGCGGGTCGGTCATGGGATTCCTCTCGCGTGGGACTGTGCATGACCGTAGCGGCCCGGGGCACGGCGTGGCAATCGGCAATGCAGCGGGCCGCCGCGAACGCGCGGGTTTCAGGCGAGTTCGTCGCGAGGGATGATGCCCGGCGGCATGACCGGGATGGCCGCGGTGATCGTCTCGAGACCTGACAGGCGCGCCGGCGACAGCTGCTTCGCGACCTCGTCCTTCGACATCAGTCCGGCCTCGACGACGAGGTCGGCGACGCTGTGCCCGGTGAGCAGAGCGGTCTTGGCGAGAGCCGCAGCCGCGGCATAGCCGATGAAGGGCGTGAGCGCGGTGATGACGCCCACCGATGAATCCACCATCGCTCCGAGACGTTCGCGATTGGCGGTGATCCCCTCGATGCAGTTCACTCGCAGGGTGTGCATGCCGCGTCGCATCCAGGTGATCGACTGGAAGATCGAGTGCGCGATGACCGGCTCGAAGGCATTGAGCTGGAGCTGTCCGGCTTCGACCGCCATGGTGACCGTGAGGTCCGCTCCGGCGACGGCGAACGCCACCTGGTTCACCACCTCGGGGATCACCGGATTGACCTTGCCCGGCATGATGCTCGACCCGGCCTGACGTGCAGGCAGGTTGATCTCGCCGAATCCCGCCTGCGGACCCGACGACAGCAGGCGCAGGTCGTTGCAGATCTTGGACAGCTTGATGGCGTTGCGTTTGAGCGAGGCCGAGAAGGACATGAACGACCCTGTGTCGCTCGTGGACTCGACGAGGTCGTCGGCGGTGACCAGATCCAGTCCGGTGATCTCACGCAGATGCCGCACGACCGCCGCCGCATACGCGGGATGCGTCGTGATGCCGGTGCCGATGGCGGTGGCTCCCATGTTGACCTCGTAGAGGAGCACCGCGTTCTCGGTCAGCCGCTGGTGGTCGTAGCCCAGGGTCGTCGCGAACCCGTGGAACTCCTGCCCGAGCGTCATCGGCACGGCGTCCTGGAGCTGGGTGCGACCGACCTTGAGCACGTCATGGAACTCGACCGCCTTGGCCAGGAACGCCCGCCGCAGCAAGTCGAGTTCGTCGAGCAGCGTCAGCAGGTCCAGGCTCAGCCCGACCTTGATCGCCGTCGGGTAGACGTCGTTGGTGGACTGGCTGCGGTTGGTGTCGTCGATCGGCGAGAGGAACGCGTAGTCGCCCTTCTCGCGTCCGGCGAGCTCGAGCGCGATGTTGGTGATGACCTCGTTCGCGTTCATGTTGGTCGACGTGCCGGCACCACCCTGAATGACGCCGACCACGAACTGATCGTGGAACTCGCCGTCGATCACGAGCTGCGCCGCACGGTCGATCAGATCGGCCTTCTCGGCACTCAGCGCACCGATCTCCTTGTTCGCCCGGGCAGAGGCCTGTTTGACCATCGCGAGGGCCTTCACGAGGTCCTTGTAGACCGAGATCGGCCGCTTCGAGATCGGGAAGTTCTCGAGCGCCCGAGCGGTGTGGATGCCCCAGTAGGCATCGGCGGGGATCTCGAGCGATCCGAGCGAATCGGTCTCGGTGCGGGTGCGCGTCATTGCGTCCAGAGCCATGTGGGCTGTCCTCGTGGGTTGGTCACGGCGGTGAAGGGATGCCCCGAGCCTAGTCCGGGCGCCCGAACCGGCGACTGTACGCGAAGTACAGTCACCGCCTTTCCGCTGTACACGACGACGCCCCGCCGGAGGGCGCGGAGCTGTCAGAGGCGCTTGCGCGAGAACGCTTCGAGCCGCTGCTCAGGCGTGAGCTCCGACATCCGCGCCACCCATTCGGCGGAGAAGAAATCACCCGTCGCCGCCTCGACGACGGGCACCACGGCGTGGGTGATCGTGTCGTCGTACACGTGGACGAGATGAAACGACTGGCCGGCGTCCATGCCGTTCACCTCGACCGCGGGACGAGCCAGGTTCATCGTGTAGCAGCTGGCGGCCGCGACACTCACGGGAACTCCGGCGAACGTGCCGCTGGTCGAGTAGTGCAGGTGCCCCGCGAGGATCGCACGCACATCGGTGCCGGCGATGACCTCGGCGAAGCGGCCCTGATCGCGCAGCTCGAGGATGTCGAAGAGGGGCAGGTGAGACGGCAGCGGAGGATGGTGCAGAGCCAGGATCGTGCCGAGCGGTGCGGGTTCGGCCAGCACATTCCGCAGCCAAGCCAGCTGCGCGGTGGTGAGATCGCCGTGATGCCACCCCGGAACGGTCGAGTCCAGCGCGACCAGCCGCAGGCCGCCGAGATCCCACACCCCGGTGACCGGCTCCTGCGTGGGGTCGAGGCCCAGCAGGTCTCGTCGGAGCGCCGGGCGCTCGTCATGATTGCCCGCGACCCACACGACCGGTGCCCCGAGACGCGCTGCAACCGGCTCGACCGCCTCGCGGAGAGCTATGTAGGCCTCGGGCTCGCCGAGATCGGTCAGATCGCCGGTGAACACGATCGCATCGGGACGGATGCCGGTGGCCTCGGCCGCTTCCAGGGTTCGGGCGAGATTGGCCGCGGTGTCGAAGCGACCCCCGAGCAGGCGGTTTCCTGCGAGCAGGTGGGTGTCGCTCAGATGCAGGATCGTCCGCCGCGCGGGCGGGTGCTGCCCGAACTGCACGGCTGCCGGGGAGGGGGATGCCTCAACCATGCCGCAAGCCTACGGCTGCGGCATCCGTCCGTCCGTCTCGGCGCGCGTCCTGCGGAAGGCGGGCTCAGTGATTGAAGAGGATGAGGAGCAGTCCGCCGAGGACGGCGGCCGCGGCCACACCGAACGATGCATACGCACCGACCAGTGCGATGCGCTTCTGACCCTCGGTGAGCGGGCTGCGCTTGGCGGCCTTGGCGGCCGCCTTCTCTGCGCGACGCGCCTCTTTCTCGGAGATCACGGTGATGGCGTCGGTGAACTCGGCGGGAGCGACGACCGGCGCCCGGCCCGCCCGCACCAGCAGTCGGAGGCCGAACGCGTACGCGCTCACGACGATCGCCGCCGAGATGAACGCCGCGATGAAAACCTGGACGAATGCCAGCCAGTCGATGACGATCATGACCGACCTCCGTTCTTCGGTCCGCGCGCAGATCGCTCGGCGGCCTTGGCGCTCTTCGCCGCCTTCTTCGCCGCCGCTTCCTGCGCAGCGCGCAGACGCGCCTCTTCTCGCAGGATCGCCCGCTGACGGCGCGTGGGCGGTGGATTGCGCTTGACCTTGACAGCCGCGCCCGAGTCGGCGACCTCGCTCATGGCGTTGGATGCCGTCACCGAGTCACGACGCGAGCGGAGGAAGAGGAACGTGATGATCACGACCGCGAGCACCGCATCGATGATGATGCCCCACACCGGGAGCCAGACGACCAGCAGCGCGGCCAGCGCGCCGACGGCGCCCGCGGCGGGGAGGGTGAGCACCCAGCCGACCATGATGCGACCCGCGGTGCGCCAGCGCACCTGCGATCCTCGGCGGCCCAGGCCGGACCCGATCACCGAGCCGGAGGCGACCTGGGTGGTCGACAGCGCGAAGCCGAGGGCGCTGGAGGCGAGGATGGTGGCTGCGGTCGAGCTCTCGGCCGAGAAGCCCTGCGCAGGCTTCACATCGGTGAGGCCCTTGCCGAGGGTGCGGATGATGCGCCAGCCGCCCATGTACGTGCCGAGCGCGATCGTGATCGCGCAGGCGAAGACGACCCACGTCTGCGGTTCCGGATTCGACGCCGACTGGAACCCCGCCGTGATGAGCAGCAGCGTGATGATGCCCATCGTCTTCTGGGCGTCGTTGGTGCCGTGGGCGAGGGCGACCAGCGACGAGGTGAAGATCTGACCGACCCGGAAGCCGTCTCGTCCGTCGGGTTTGCTGTCATAGCGCCGCGTGATCGCGTATGCGAGCTTCGTCGCGGTGAAGGCGATGACACCCGCCGTGAGCGGGGCGATGAATGCCGGGAGGATGACTTTCGACAGCACGACACCGAAGTCGATCGCCGTGGCGCCCACGCCCACGATCGTCGCCCCGATCAGCCCACCGAACAGTGCGTGCGACGACGATGACGGCAGACCCAGCAGCCACGTGAGCATGTTCCACGTGACCGCGCCGATCAGTCCGGCGAAGATGATCTCGGGAAAGATCGCCGACGAGATCTCGGACTCATTGATGATGCCGCCCGAGATGGTCTGCGCGACCTCGGTCGACAGGAACGCGCCGACCAGGTTGAGCACCGCGGCGAGCAGCACCGCCGTCTTGGGCTTGAGCGCGCCGGTGGCGATGGGCGTGGCCATCGCGTTGGCGGTGTCGTGGAAGCCGTTCGTGAAGTCGAAGAACAGCGCCAGTGCGATCACCAGCACGATGATGAGGGTTGCGGCTTCCACCGTTCGCTTTCCTTAGTGAGGACGTGGAGAGGAGTGCCGACGGGATCGGCGCGACGAACGAACAGTTCACCTTGTATTCAGGTACCGGCAACCGGCCAGCAAGAATCCTACATCGGCCACCCTGCGGATCAACACGGCGCCTGCCCAGCTCGACGCTCCCGCGCGGCGCCTCTGTGCAGGCGAACGCGGCTAGCGTGGGATCGTGACCGTCCACGACACCTCCGCACCCTCCCCCGCCCCCATCGCCGATGTGCGTCCGGTGGTGCGCTCCCACCACGGCGACGACGTCGAGGACCGGTACGAGTGGTTCCGCGCGAAGGAGGATGCCGCGGTCATCGCGCACCTCGAGGCCGAGAACGCCTACACGCAGGAGCGCACCGCTCACCTCGAAGGACTGCGCGCGCGCATCTTCGACGAGATCAAGGGGCGCACGCTCGAGACCGACCTCTCCGTTCCGGCGCGCCGCGGCGACTGGTGGTACTACGGGCGCACCCTCGAAGGCAAGCAGTACGGCATCCAGTGCCGTGCCCCCCTGGCCTCGCCCGACGACTGGACCCCGCCCGAGCTGTCGGCCGACATCGAGGTGCCCGGCGAGCAGGTGCTGCTCGACGGCAACGTCGAGGCTCAGGGACACGAGTTCTTCTCGCTCGGCAGCTTCGAGATCACGACCGACGGCACCCAGATGCTCTACGGCGTCGATGTCGCCGGCGACGAGCGTTACACCGTGCGCGTGCGCAACCTGGTCACCGGTGAGCAGCTGCCCGATGTGATCCCCGACACATTCGCGGGGGCGACGTTCTCGCCCGACGGGCGCTTCATCGTGTACACGACCGTGGACGACGCATGGCGCCCCGACACGGTGTGGCTGCATGAGCTCGGCACATCCGTCGATTCCGACGCCAAGCTCTTCCACGAACCCGACGAGCGCTTCTGGGTCGGCGCGGGCTTCACCCGCAGCGACCGGTACCTCGTGATCGGCCTCGGCTCGTCGATCACCTCGGAGGAATGGCTGCTGGACGCCGACGACCTCCGCGGCGCGCCGCGCGTCGTGTGGCCGCGCGTGGAGGGCGTCGAGTACGACTCCGAGCACGCGGTGATCGACGGCGAGGACGTGCTCTTCATCCTCCACAACCACGATGCCCTGGACTTCGAGCTGGTGCGGGTGGCGGCATCCGCCCCCTCCGGCGAGCGTGCCGTCGTGATCGCGCACCGTCCGGGCGAACGGCTGCTCGGTGTATCGACGTTCCGCGACTGGGGCGTGGTCGGGTACCGCCGCGGTGGTCTCGCGCGGCTCGGCATGCTCGACTACGGCAACGGCGAGGTCAGCGAGATCGAGTTCGACGAGCCGCTGTACTCGGTGGGCACCGGGGGCAATCCCGAATGGGCTCCCCCGCTGCTTCGCCTCGGCTACGGCTCGTTCGTGACGCCGGGAACCGTGTTCGACCTCGACGTCGCGACGCGCGAACTGCTCCTGCGCAAGCGTCAGCCGGTGCTGGGCGGCTACGACGCCGATGACTACGCGCAGGCACGCGTGTGGGCCCACGCGCAGGACGGCACCCAGATCCCGATCTCGCTCGTGTGGAAGCGGTCCTTCGGAGATGCCGGCGTCTCACCGCGGGCGCTGCACCTCTACGGCTACGGCTCGTACGAGCATTCCATCGAGCCCGGGTTCTCCGTCGCGCGTCTGTCGGAGCTCGACCGCGGCGTCGTGTTCGCGGTCGCGCACGTGCGCGGGGGCGGCGAGATGGGCCGCCAGTGGTACGAGGACGGCAAACTGCTCAGCAAACGCAACACCTTCACCGACTTCGTCGACTGCGCGCTGCACCTGATCGACAACGGCTACACCGCACCCGACCGGCTGGTCGCGGAAGGCGGCTCTGCGGGCGGCCTGCTCATGGGTGCGGTCGCGAACCTCGCCCCCGAGCTGTTCGCAGGGGTGCTCGCCGACGTTCCGTTCGTCGACGCGCTCACGACGATCCTCGACCCGTCGCTTCCGCTGACGGTCATCGAGTGGGACGAGTGGGGCGACCCGCTCCACAACGCCGAGGTGTACGCGTACATGAAGTCGTACTCCCCGTACGAGAACGTGCGCATGGATGCCTCCTACCCGAGGATCCTCGCCGTGACCTCACTCAACGACACCCGCGTGCTGTACGTCGAGCCCGCCAAGTGGGTCGCTCGCCTGCGCGAGGTGGGCGCCGATGCACTGCTCAAGTGCGAGATGGTCGCCGGTCACGGCGGTGTCAGCGGTCGCTACAACGCCTGGCGCGAGCGCGCATTCGAACTCGCCTGGCTGCTGGACGTGCTCGGCGTCGCCGACGCCTGATCCGGCCCGGCGGAACGAGCGGATGCCTCGGCCGAGGCATCCGCTCTGTTGACGTGTTCGCTCTGCTGAACAGCCGCTCAGCCGAAGAGCGCGGCGGCCTCTTCGTAGCGGTGGATGGGCACGGTGTTGAGTTCGCCGAGCGCCTCGGCGAACGGGACGCGCACGATGTCGGTTCCGCGCATCGCGACCATCTGACCCCATGCGCCCTCGACGACGGCGTCGGCGGCGTGCAGACCCAGACGGGTCGCGAGCACCCGGTCGAAGCCGGACGGGGAACCGCCGCGCTGGATGTGGCCGAGAACGGTCGAGCGGGTCTCGATGCCGGTGCGCCGTTCGATCTCGGGCGCGAGCACCTCGCTGATCCCGCCGAGGCGGGGGCGGTTGAAGGCGTCGAGGCCCTTGTCGCTGTATGCCTCGTCCATGCCCTCGAGCGTGAAGCCCTCCGACACCACGATGAGCGGTGCACGACCGCGGTCGTGGGCACGCGACACGAGATCGGTGATCTCATCGATGGACATCGGAACCTCGGGGATGCAGATGGCGTGCGCGCCGGCGGCCATGCCCGCGTGCAGGGCGATCCAGCCCACGTGGCGGCCCATGACCTCGGCGACCATGCAGCGCTGGTGCGAGTCTCCGGTGGTGCGCAGGCGGTCCATCGCGTCCGTGGCGATGTTGACGGCGGTGTCGAAGCCGAACGAATAGTCGGTGGCGCGCAGATCGTTGTCGATCGTCTTCGGCACGCCGAGGACGTTGATGCCGTCGTTGGAGAGGCGGTTCGCCGCGGCCAGGGTGCCTTCGCCGCCGATCGCGATGATGCCGTCGATGCGGTGGCCGTACATCGTCTTGGCGATGTTCTCGGCTCCGCCGCGCGGACCCTCGTACGGGTTGGTGCGGCTCGTGCCGAGGATCGTTCCGCCGACCTTCGACAGACCCTTCACCTCGTGGCGGGTGAGGGGGAAGAAGTCACCGTCGACCGCACCGCGCCAGCCGTCACGGATGCCGACGAACTCGAGGTCGTACGTCGTCGTGCCCTTGAGCACGACGCCGCGGATGACCGCGTTGAGTCCGGGGCAATCGCCGCCACTGGTCAGGATGCCGATCTTCATGCTGTGGTCCTCGCTGTCGGGTGAAGAGAGTCGGCGACGCTGCCTCACCCGACACTAGCGCCCGGATGCCGCCCCCTGCCACACACGCCCGGTAACACCGCAGCCCGGGTGACCGCCTTCTGAGAGGCGATCATCCGGGCTGCGGAGGTGGTGCGGCTACGCTGCGCCGAGAGCCTGCCGCACGAGGTGCATGAGCGCCGACAGCTGCACGGAGTCACTGGACTGCGGGTCGACGACTTCGCCGTCGAGCGCGCGGGCGGCGAGTCCCTGCTTCGAGTCGATGAGCTCGGCGATCTTGGTGTCGATCGTGTGAGCGGCGATGATGCGCCACGCCGTCACAGGCTCGTCCTGTCCGATGCGGTGCACGCGGTCGATCGCCTGCGTCTGCTCGGCGGCCGTCCACGACAGCTCGGCGAGCACGACGTTCGACGATGCCTGCATGTTGACTCCGACGCCGGCGGCGGTGAGCGAGCAGACCGCGATGCCGACACCGGGATCGTTGTTGAACGCGTCGATCGCCTGCTGCCGCGCCGTCGTGGTCTGGTCGCCGCGCAGCGACACGGTCTTGATCCCGGCTCCGGCGAAATGCGCCTCGGCGGCATCCATCACGTCGATGTGCTTCGCGAAGAAGACGACCTTGCCGACCGAGCGCTGCAGCTGAGCCGCATAATCGGCCGCGAGCAGGGCCTTGGCCTGACCGATCTTGCGGACCATGGTGAAGACATTCTCGGACCCCGTGCCGGCGGCCTTGGACTCCTCGAGCTCGTTCTGCGCGACCAGACGGACGATGTCGTCATCCACCTCGCCGGGGGCGAGATTCTCCTGAGCGCGTCTATTGGCTCCGCGCGCCTCGATGATCCGGCGGTACCGGGCGGCGAGACGCTCACCGAGCTCGCGCTCGGCCTGACGGATCGACCGGCCGAATTCGTCGTCGAGCTCGACGGGAAGATCGGCGATGAGCTTGTCGGGCAGGTCGGCTGCGACATCCTTCTTCTTGCGCCGAACGATGCCCATCGAGATCACCGCATCCCGCGCCTCGGGGTAGAACGCCTTGTCGGCGGGTGTGAGGCCCGTCTGATCCAGTTTCTCCATCAGCTCGGGCCCGGGCTTCTCACCCGTCGTCCAACCGAGGAAGCGCCAGATCGCGTCGAAGTCCTCGACGTCGTTGATGAGGGGCGTTCCGGTCAGGGCGAGAAGCAGCGGGTTCGGAACCTGCTCACGGATGCGACCGGCGAGCGCCAGCACGTTCTGCGAGCGCTGCGAGGACAGGTTCTTGATGAAGTGCGCTTCGTCGACGACCATGCCCTTCAGGCCCAGGCTGCCGAGCCACGAGAGGTGGCGATCGAGGATCTCGTAGTTGACGATGAACACGTCGGCGAACGCGTCGATGGCCTCGCCGTCACCATGGATCACGGTCGCGCGGCGCTGCGGGGTCCACCGCTCGACTTCGCGCGCCCAGTTCATCTTGACGACGTTGGGCACGACCGCCAGCAGCGGGTACGCATCGGCGACGGATGCCGCGAGCACGGACTCGGCGGTCTTGCCCAGGCCGGGCTCATCGGCGAGGAGGAACGTGCGGTGCCCCTCGCGCACAGCCTCGAGGAACCGCGACTGGTGCGGCATGACCTCGAGCCCCTTGGGCGAGAGCCGATCGTACTCGGGGACGGAGGGCAGCTCCATCGAGGCGCTCGCTCCCCCGGCGCCGGTCTCGAACGCCTTGTACAGCGGGCCCATGAGCTCCCAGCTGTCGAGGCGGCGGCGCGGCGTCTCTTTCGGCCCCCGCGTCGTGAGGTCGGGAGCCAGGAACGGGTTCGCCATCTGACGGGCCTCGACCTGTACCGGAATCACCTGGCGCTGTGCAAGGGCTGCCGGGACGACCGGTGTGGACATCGGCGCGACGTCCGTGATGATGAGCTCGTCGGGCGGCAGCTCCGCCCCCGACTCGAGCAGCCAGTCACGGCGCATGCGACGCGCGACCGGGGAGGCCGCCTGGTCGACCTCGAGAAGCTGGATCAGCGAGGTGTCGCGTGCCGCGGTCTTCGCGAGGATGGTCGCGACGCCGTCGAGGCGCTTGAGCAACTCGGCGCGTGCGGCATCGGTCACCGTCGTGTCGGCCTTCACCCGTGCCCGCTCCTCGCGGACCAGGAAGGCGATGACCTGGAACTTGACGCGATTGGTGGGCCCGAGCTTGCCGCGCTGGGCCTTCGCCTCGACCTCGCGCACCTTGCGGGCGAGGATCGGGATGATCGGGGCCTCATCGTCGCGGCGCGACGACGAGGTCTTGCGGCGACGCTGCGCCGTCTGGGCGGGTGCCGTGGGCGGCATGCTCCTCCTGAGCGTGAGTGCCGGATCTTCTCCGGCGATGATCGGTTGACACCGATGGATCTGCGTGCTCCCGCGGGCGGCGCGGACGCCGTCGCGAACGCGGGATCGGGGCTGGACTTCGGCGGCCGCGGGCACTCGCTTCAGCGAGCTGCGACATCGTCGGAGGGTCCCCTCCGGCCATTCTACGGGAAAAGTGTCCGTCAACCCCAGAGCGTCGCGACGATGTCTTCGGTGTAGCCCTCGGGAGTGAAGTTGATCCACGCCGTCGTGACGAGGCCGCCCGCGCCGAGGTAGTGCGATTCGCCGCGCGTGTACTCCTCGTCGTCGAGCGTGATGCCGCGCTGTTCGATGCGGCAGACGGTGCCGTCGCCCAGAGGCTCGCATCCGAATCCGGCCGCGGGCAGCGCCTGCGCGATGGCGTCGATCTGCGCGGCGTCGACCACCGTGACGTTCGTCGCCAGCCCGTACTCGCTGGGCTGGCCCCACGTGCAGCGCAACGTCGGCACGCCGCTGTGGAGGATCTCGAGAACGTCGACGTTCTCGGTCGAGAGCATCGTGACCCCGGGGTCGTTGAGCGGCGGATTGGTCGCTTCGAGGTCGGCCAGCAGTGCGGTGGAGTAGATGCCTTCGCACGACGCGGGAAGCTCGAACCCGGCATCGGGCATCTCGGTCTCGATCGGGGTGACCGACGGACCCGGTGTCGGCGTGTCCACGCTGAACGACGGCGTGGCCGACGGCGTGACCGCGGGCTCCGGTCGGCATCCGGTGGCCGCTCCGACCACGGCGACGATCGCGACGGCTCCGATCGCGATGCGCCGCGGCACAGTGTCGATCAGCCGCATGGCTCCTCCGATTCCGAACGTTCCGATCACTCGGTCCACGACGTGGCGCGAACCTCGCTTCGACAGTACGGCGGGGTCGCCGCGCGGCGCCAGGGCGCGCCGATCACGACCCGATCACGTGCCGGCCACGGGGCTGTCACGGCCTCTTCGCGGTCTGTCTCGAAGGCCGCGCCGGCGCGGCGGTCCCCGGTGTCAGCGCTCCCCGGCGTAGGTGCTCAGCCACTCCGACAGGGTGTGCGGGTCGTCGGTCACGATCCCGTCGACGCCCAGCGCCGTGACGGCATCCCATTGGGTGTCGTCGTTGAGGGTGTAGACGACGACGCGCGCGCCGACCGCGTGCAGCTCGTCGACGATCGACGGACGGGCGAGCACGGCCTTGCGACTCACGACCACTCCCCGGGCGCCGGCTTCGGCCACGGCGCTCGCGACGTCGGCCGGCACATTCTTGAGGATGAGCAGTCGCGAGACGACATCCGACGCCCCCGCCGCGAACGCGAGGGTGCGCGCGTCGAAGCTCGCGAGCGCGACGCGATCCTCGAGTGCGCGTGCCGAGACCTCGGCGATCGCGCCGGCGACGGCATCGGCGTCCCAGCTTCCCTTCAGCTCGATGATCGCGCGGCCGCCGGAACCGCCGAGCGTGTCGAGGAACTCCGCGAGCGTCGGCACCTGCGTCCCCGCGAATGCCGGGTCGAACCACGAGCCGGCATCGAGGGCGCGGACCTCCGCGAGGGTGAGCGCGGCGAGGCGGCCGTGTCCGTCCGTCGTGCGGTCGACGGACGCGTCGTGCATGAGCACCGGATGCCGGTCGGCGGTGAGCGCGACGTCGACCTCGACGTAGTCGAATTCTCCCGCGAGCGCGGCAGTGATCGCCGGCAGCGTGTTCTCGGGGGCAGTCGCGGCCCCGCCGCGGTGGCTCGCGATGAAAGCCGCGTCTCCGGGGGTGCGCGTGTCGCCGAGAAGCTCACGCGATGTCACCCGTGCCGGCGACGCTCCGAGGAACGCGATCACGAGGCTGGCGACGGCCAGGACGCAGACGACGAACAGGGCGTGGATCCGGTCGCGGGCGCGGTCGGATGCCGCGGGTTGGGGCATCGGGCATGTCCTCCGTGGGCTTGCGCCACGTCCTCGTCGACGTGGTGCGCACCACTCTACATGCGCCGTTACTGTTTCGTTACTTAGTTTTCCCGCGGTTTTGGCCGGGGTTCCGGCGCACCGCGAGGACGGCATCCCATAAGGCGTCCGCGACCTCGCGCTTGGTCCCGCGTGTCGTCTCGACCACGACGCCTTCTGCGGTCAGGATCAGGATCTCGTTCTCGTTCGCCTCGAAGCCCAGCGACCAGCCCACCTGGTTCACCGCCAGCAGATCCGCACCCTTGCGCGCGGCCTTGCGACGGCCCCGATCGAGCAGCGTCTCGCCCTCGCCGGGCGTCTCGGCCGCGAATCCGACGATCGTCTGTCCGTCGCGACGGACGCCCACGAGCCCCGCGAGGATGTCGTCGTTCTCGACCAGATCGAGCCGCAGTCCCCGGCCGGGGGCGGCATCCTTCGACAGCTTCGACTCCGACACGTCGGCCACGCGATAGTCGGCGACGGCCGCAGCCATGACGACGACGTCAGCGGCCGAGGCCTCGTCTGCGGCGGCTCGTCCGAGCTCGGCGGCGGTTCCGGTGCGAACGATCTTCAGACGAGCGGATGCGGATGCCTCGGCCAGCACGCCGTCGTCGACGTGCGCCGCGATCAGTACGACATCTGCGCCTCGTTCGGCTGCCGCGAGCGCCACCGCGACCCCCTGACGACCGCTCGAGCGATTGCCGATGTAGCGCACCGGATCGATCGGCTCGCGGGTGCCGCCGGCGGTCACCACGACGCGGACGCCCCCGAGGTCGGAGCGTGATCCCCCGGCGGCAGCCAGTGCGGCTTCGAGGATCGCCTCCGGCTCCGACATCCGTCCCGGGCCGCTGTCGCCACCGGTCAGGGCGCCGTCGTCGGGCCCGACGACGATGACGCCGCGGTCGCGGAGCGTCTGCATGTTGTGCACCGTGGCGGGATGCCGCCACATCTCGGTATGCATCGCCGGGGCCACGACGACGGGCGCCGTGGTGGCGAGTAGGGTCGTTCCGAGGAGATCGTCCGCGAGTCCGGTGGCCATCTTCGCCAGGCTGTTCGCCGTCGCGGGAGCCACGATCACGAGGTCGGCCGACTGGCCGAGCGAGACGTGCCGCACCCGTGCGACGTCGTCGTGGACGGAGGTCGTCACGGGGTTGCGGCTGATCGCCTCCCAGGTCGGCAGGCCGACGAAGCGCACCGCGTCCTCGGTCGGCACGACGTGCACGTCGTGACCCGCCTTCACGAGAAGGCGCACGAGGTGCACTGTCTTGTAGGCGGCGATCCCGCCCGTGACTCCGATCACGACGAACACCATCCGATCTTGGCACGACCCACGACCGCAGTCAGGAGAGTCCGCAATGTGCACCGTCGTCATCCGCATCCCCGAGCGAAGCGGCGACCCGACCCTGGTGCTCGCGATCCGCGACGAAGATCCGGAACGGCCGTGGAACCCGCTGGGTCGATGGTGGCCCGAGCCGCACGCCGGCGTGGTCGGGGTGCGCGACGCCCGGGCAGGCGGCGCGTGGCTCGCCGCAGATCCCGCCGCCGGTCGATTGTCGGTGCTGCTCAACCGCGCGGATGTGTCGACCCGGCCCGAGTCCGAACTCGTCTCCCGTGGCGGGCTCGTGCTCGAATCGGTCGCCGGCCGCTCGCCTCAGGGCGCTCCCGCGACGCACGGCTTCAACCTGGTCGAGGTTCACGGCTCGCGTGCTCGAGTGCTCACCTGGGATGGCGACTCGCTGCGTGAGATCGAGCTCTCGCCGGGCACCCACATGATCGCGCACGAGGACGTCGACGATCCGGCGACCCCTCGGATCGAGCGCTGGCTGGGCGAGTTCCGCTCGCAGGCGCCCGCCGACGACGAGCGGTGGTGGATGCCGTGGGTCGAGGTACTCGAGCGCTCCGCGGCATTGGAGAGCACGGACGATCGCGCGATCATCCGCGACAACCGGCCGTACGGCTTCCCGACGCTGTCGCTGCTGGCCTGCGTCGCGTCGGTCAGTGACGAAGGCGTCGAAGCGCGCTACGGAGAGCTTCGCGAGCCCGGCCGCTGGGGCGGTCTGGACCTGACGTAGCACGCCACCTGCGGCGCCATGTCAGAGCGCTGCTACACCAGGCTCTTGGTGTGCCAGACGGTCTTGGTCTCGGTGAACGCCGTGATCCGATCGAGGCTGGGCGCCGCGGCATCCGCGCCGCGCTCCGGAGGGAGCACGCGCGTGAGCGTCTCGGCAGCTGCGACCTGCAGGTCGATCCAGTCGAGGTCGCCGGCCCCGACGAGATCGAGGCCGTGCACGTCGGGATGCGAGGCGATCCAGGGCGCGAGCTCGGCCGGCGACCCGGTGAGCACGTTCACCACTCCCCCAGGCACGTCGCTGGTCGCGAGCACCTCGGCGAAGCTGACGGCCGATAGCGGGTAGCGCTCGCTCGCGACGACCACGACCGAGTTGCCGGTCACCAGCGCGGGCGCGATCGCCGACACGAGCCCCAGCAGCGCGGTGTCCTGCGGGGCGATGACACCGACCACGCCCGTCGGCTCGGGGACCGAGATGTTGAAGTAGGGCCCGGCGACCGGGTTGCCGTTTCCGGCGACCTGCGCGAACTTGTCGCACCAGCCCGCGTACCAGACCCATCGGTCGATCGCCTCGTCCACCTCGGCGCCGGCTGCCGACGAGGAGGCCCCCGTCTGCTGCACGATCTCGTCGACGAACTGCACCTTGCGGCCTTCGAGGATCTCTGCGACGCGGTAGAGCACCTGACCGCGGTTGTACGCGGTGGCTCCCGACCAGCTCTTCACGGCGCCGCGGGCGGCGGTGACGGCATCGCGCGCATCCTTGCGGGATGCGAGCGCCGCGTTGGCGAGGAAGTCGCCCTTCGCCGAGACGACCTCGTAGGTGCGGCCCGACTCGCTGCGCGGGAACGCCCCGCCGATGTAGAGCTTGTAGGTTTTGGGCACGGTCAGCCGCTTGCTCATGCGCGGGCTCCCTTCAGGTAGGCGAGGAGGCCGTGTCGGCCGCCCTCACGGCCGTAGCCGGACTCCTTGTAGCCGCCGAACGGACTCGACGGGTCGAATCTGTTGAAGGTGTTCGCCCAGATGACGCCCGCACGAAGGCGATCGGCGACAGCGAGGATGCGGGAGCCCTTGTCGGTCCAGATGCCCGCCGACAGGCCATAGGGAGTGTTGTTGGCCTTCTCGATCGCCTCGCCGGGCGTGCGGAAAGTGAGCACCGACAGCACCGGCCCGAAGATCTCGTCGCGCGCGATGCGGTGACTCGCCTGGACGTTCGTGAAGATCGTCGGCGCGAACCAGAAACCGTTCTCGGGGATGACGCAGTCCGCGCTCCAGCGCACCGCGCCCTCGTCCTCGCCGATGCTGCTGAGCTCCTTGATGCGCTGCAGCTGCGCGGCCGAGTTGATCGCGCCGATGTCGGTGTTCTTGTCGAGCGGATCACCCAGCCGAAGCGTCGACAGACGCGACTTCAAGCGGTCGACGACATCGTCATGGATCGACTCCTGTACGAGCAGACGGCTGCCCGCGCAGCAGACGTGCCCCTGATTGAAGAAGATGCCGTTGACGATGCCCTCGATGGCCTGGTCGATGGGAGCGTCCTCGAACACGATGTTGGCGGCTTTGCCCCCGAGTTCGAGCGTGAGCTTCTTGTCGGTGCCCGCGACAGCCTTGGCGATCTCGCGCCCAACGGGCGTCGAGCCGGTGAAGGCGACCTTGTTCACGTCGGGATGCCGCACGAGCGCTGCACCCGTCGCTCCGGCGCCGGTCACGATGTTGACCACGCCGGCCGGCAGATCGGCCTGCTGCAGGATCTCGGCGAAGATGAGCGCCGACAGCGGGGTCGTCTCGGCCGGCTTGATCACGACGGTGTTGCCCGCGGCGAGCGCTGGGGCGATCTTCCACGCGAGCATCAGCAGCGGGAAGTTCCACGGGATGACCTGTCCGGCTACTCCGAGCGCCTTCGGGTCGGCGCCGAGGCCGGCGTAGTCGAGTTTGTCGGCCCAGCCGGCGTAATAGAAGAACCACGCGGCGACCAGGGGCACGTCGACGTCGCGGCTCTCCTTGATCGGCTTGCCGTTGTCGAGGCTCTCGGCGACGGCGAGCTCGCGAGCTCGCTCCTGCACGAGGCGGGCGATGCGGAACAGGTACTTGCCCCGGTCGCGTCCGCTCATCTTCGACCAGGTCTTGTCGTAGGCGCGTCGCGCGGCGGCGACGGCGGCGTCGACATCCGCCTCGCTTGCTGCCGCGATCGTCGCGATGTGCTTCTCGTCGGCCGGCGAGATCGTCGCGAACGGCTCACCGCTGCCGGGACGGAACTCGCCGTCGATGAACAGTCCGTACTCGTCTCGGAGGTTCAGGATGGCCCGCGACTCGGGCGCGGGTGCGTACTCGAGGAAACTCATGTTCGGGTCCTAGTCGCCTTCTCGGTCTCAGTCGATCGTCACGTAGTCGGCACCGGAGTAGTGTCCGGACGTCAGCTTCTGACGCTGCAGCAGCACGTCGTTGAGAAGGCTGGACGCCCCGAAACGGAACAGGTGCGGCTGCAGCCACTCCTCTCCGACCGTCTCGGCCACCGTCACGAGGTACTTGATCGCATCCTTGGAGGTGCGGATGCCGCCCGCCGGCTTCACTCCGACCTTCTCTCCCGTCGCGCGATGCCAGTCGCGGACCACCTCGAGCATGAGGAGTGTCACCGGGAGCGTCGCGGCGGGCTGCACCTTGCCGGTGGAGGTCTTGATGAAGTCGCCCCCCGCGAGGATCGCCAGCCACGACGCGCGCTTGACGTTGTCGTACGTGTTGAGCTCGCCCGTCTCGAGGATCACCTTGAGCGACGCAGACGAGCCGTCTTCGCGGCGACACGCCTGCTTGACCCGGGCGATCTGGTCGAACACCAGTCCGTAGCGGCCTGCGAGGAACGCACCGCGGTCGATGACCATGTCGATCTCGTCCGCGCCGTGCGCGACGGCCTCGGCGGTGTCGGCGAGCTTGATCTCGAGCGAGGCCCGGCCGCTCGGGAAGGCGGTGGCGACCGCGGCGACGCTGACGCCGCCCTCATCCGGATCGCCGTGCGCCGAGCCCAGCGCATCGACGGCGTAGGGCACCATGTCGCCGTACACGCAGACCGCCGCCACGCGCGGGCAGGTGGGATCGGAGGCATCGGGGTTCAGCGCCTTCGCGACGAGGGAGCGCACCTTGCCCGGCGTGTCGGCGCCCTCGAGTGTCGTGAGGTCGATGAGCTCGATGATCCTGTCGAGCGCCCAGGCCTTGGACGTGGTCTTGATCGAGCGGGTGCCGAGACCGGCCGCGCGCTGTTCGAGTCCCACCGCGTCGACCCCGGACAGCCCGTGCAGGTATCGCTGCAGCGTCGTGTCATCGGGCTCGCCGCCGAGCAGCTGGACGGCCCGCTCGGGCAGCGTCTGCAGATCGGTTCGGCTCATGGTTCTCCCTCTGTCTTGTGGCTCGTACGAGGGCGAGGATGCCTCACCCGCCCGTGTTCGCCGCCGGTTCATCCATGCTCGTCTTCGAGTGGCGCATCAGGACGATCAGACCGATTCCGACGACCACCAGGAACGCGATGGTCAGACTCGTGAACGCGAACCAGTTGTCGTCGAGTGCGAGCACGATCCCCGCCGCGATGACCGCGATCGCCGCAGCCACCAGCTTCGAGGCGAACTTCAAGCCTACCCCGGGTGTGAGCCTGCCCGCCGGAGAGTCGCCCCTCGCCAGGATCAGGTCGGCGAACGCGTCGAGTGTCGCGAGCAGCGACGCCGAGTAGGCGACCGCGCAGCCGAGGGCGCCCCACAGATTCACGGGGTTCGCTGCCGCAGCGTCGGCGGCGAGGAGGTCCAGTGGGTGCACGCCTCGATCGTAGGCGCGCCACGGCTCGCCGGTCTACGGGTCCTGCGGGTCTACGGGTGGGTGCGGGTGAGCTCGCGGCGCACCTGCGCGACATCGTCGGTCATCTTCTCGATGAGGGGCTCGATCCCCTCGAACGCCACCATGCCGCGGATCCGCGAGACGAACTCCACGTCGACGGTGTGGCCGTAGAGGTCCAGCTCGGTCTCGTCGAGCACGTACGCCTCGACCTGGCGCACCTCCACGTCATCGAACGTGGGATTGGTCCCGACGCTGATCGCGGCCGGATACCGCACGCTGCTGCGAGGCTCGGCGGCCCCATCGCCCGGGACGCCGCCGTCGACGAGCCAGCCCGCATACACGCCTTCGGCGGGCACGAACCCTTCCAGCGCGGCGGACAGATTCGCCGTGGGAAAACCGAGTTCGCGGCCGCGTTTGAGCCCGTGGACCACCTCGCCGCGCACGGAATGAGCGCGCCCGAGGAGCTTGGTCGCACCCGACACGTCACCGGCCGACAGCAGTTCGCGCACCCACGTCGACGACACCCGACGTCCGGCGTCGATCGCACGGACGTCGTCGACCACGTCCACCTCGAAGCCGAACTCGCCTCCCAGTTCGCGCAGCAGCGCCGGATCACCCGCACCGCCGCGACCGAATCGGAAGTCCGCACCCACGAGCACGATCTGCACGCCGAGCGCTCCGACCAGCACGTGCTCGACGAACTCCCGGGCGCCCAGGTCGGCGAGCGTGCGATCGAAGGCGAGCAGCAGCGTCGCGTCGACTCCCGCCTCGGCGAGCAGCTGGATCTTCTGACTCACGCCGACCAGGCTCTCGGGGCAGACCTCGGGACGCAGCAGCGCCAGCGGGTTGCGGTCGAACGTCACGGCGACCACTCGCGCGCCGGCGGCCGCAGCATCCACCTGTGCACGATCGATCACCGCGCGATGCCCGGAGTGCACCCCGTCGAACTTTCCGATCGCGACGACCGCCGGCCCGAATCCGGCGGGCACCTCGGCCGGGTCTCGGAACACGATCACGACGCCACCGCCGCCTGCTCGGTCGAAGCCAGGCGCGAGGACGGCCGGTGAGTGATGAGCCACCACAGCCCCAGGAACGGCAGCACGAGCGGGATGAAGACGTACCCGCGGCCGAACCACGACCACACCGAGTCGTGTGCGAACAGCTCGGGGACCGCGAGACTGAGCGTCCCGACGACCAGCACCCCGACCAGTTCGAACCCGATCGCGACCCACGCGACGATGTACCAGCCCTTCGATCCCGCGAAGACGAGTGCGAGAGTGGCCACGATGTACACCACCGCCGACACGGCCGAGAGGGTGTAGGCGAGCGGGGCCTCGTCGAATCTCTGCACGATCTGGACGAAGGACCGGCCGGTGGCTGCGAGGGCCATGATCGCGTAGACGATCACGAGAACGCGACCGATACCGGTCATGCGGGGGCGAGGAGGCGTCGACATAACCTGATGATTTTAGTTCGGATGCCGGCGGCCCGGGCGCGCACGGGTCACAGGATGACGTGCCCGGCGGTCGGCGGTGCCGCTGTCGCTCGATCCGCTGCCATGCGCTCAGGCGATCTGCACCGTCCAGATCACCTGCATGCGCCACACCATGACCGCCACGGACAGCGCGGCGATGCCCATGATCACCGTGCTCCAGCGACTGCGCTCCAACAGCGCCCACAACACGCTCGCCGGAGGCAGCAGCGCCGCAGACACCAGGTAGACCCAGAACTCCAGCAGGCTGCCGCTGGGCGGGTTGCCGGCCAGGGGCGCGATGATCGCGACCACGATCTGCGCGATGAGAAGCAGCTCCACCAGAACCAGCGACCCGACGGTGAAATCGCTCGGCCGTCGTCCGGCGAGCCCCGCGATGACGCAGAACAGTCCGGCGGCGACGGCGACGGCGACCTGCGCGATCGAGAACCAGAAGATCATCGTGTCGCCTCCTGCGGCATGTTCATGGCGCTCTTCACATCGTCGGCGCGACGTTCCACGACCCCGACCAGGGCCCCGTCCGGATCGATCGCGGCGCTGGGGTCGGCCGCGAGCCGCGAGGCGGCACCGGCAAGGCGCTTGCCATGGCGCAGATCCCGCGCCTCATCCGCGGTCACGTCGAATCGTCCGATCACAGCGGTGGCCGCCGCGGCGGGCGGGATCAGCGTCGCCTCGGCGATGGCGTCGACCGACGCGGCATCCGCCACCTCGAACGGTCCGATGCGCGTGCGGCGGAGCACGGTGAGGTGGCCGCCGACGCCCAGCGCCGCCCCGAGATCGCGTGCGAGCGAGCGGATGTACGTGCCGCTCGAGCAGTCCACGACGACGTCGAGATCGATGACCGCGCCGGATGCCGCGTCTGCCGCGACCGCTGAGGGGGTCATCCTCGCCGGGCGCTCGGCCCGCACGGCGAAGCGGGAGACCGTGACCTCGCGGGACTTGAGCTGGACGTCCTCCCCCGCCCGCGCGAGGTCGTAGGCGCGTCGTCCGTCGACCTTGATGGCCGAGTACGTGCTCGGCACCTGCGAGATGCGTCCGGTGAGTGCCGCGATGCCCTCGGCGATCGCGACCGACTCGACCGACGACGCATCCGTCATCGCGATGATCTCGCCGTCGGCGTCATCGGTGTCGGTCGCGACGCCCAGGCGGATCGTCGCTTCGTACGTCTTGTCGAGCCCCACGACGTATGTGAGCAGGCGCGTGGCGGCTTCGACGCCGAGAACCAGCAGCCCCGTCGCCATGGGGTCGAGCGTGCCGGCGTGACCGATCTTGCGTGTGCCGAGCGCTTTGCGCGCGCGGGCCACGACATCGTGCGACGTGATGCCGCCGGGCTTGTCGACGAGCAGGATCCCGGGTGCGGCCATCAGCAGAAGTCCCGGAACACGCGGCGCGGGTGGGTCAGGTCGGTGTTGTCGACGATGGCGGATGCCGCCTCCTGGGGTCGCGCATCGCGAAGGTACAGATCCTGTCCCTTCCGGTAGCGCGCGTTCGACGCCGCATCGGGATCGGGATCGCAGCCGTCGCGCAGCGCCATGCGCGCGTACGCGACGTCGAACGGCACGTCCAGCCACACCGACCAGTCCCAGAGGCCACGCAGTTCAGGCCGATTCAGGAAGATCCCGTCGAGCACCAGAACCGCGTCACGCGATGCCGTGACCCATTGCGATTCGACCTGTGCGTCGCGCGCGAGATCGAACGCGGCGAGCTGGAACCCGGTGGATCCCGCCGTCTGCGCGCCGTCGCGGAAGGGGTCGACGAGCACGCGCCGCAGCGTCGCATAGTCGTACGAATCGCGGTAGAACCCCTCCGCGCTCGTGCGTCCGCGCGCGTAGCGCTCGGACCGCGGACGGTGGAAATCGTCGACGCCGGCGCGGAACACCGCTGCGCCGGACTCAGCGAACACCTCGGCCAGCCCGTCGGCGAAGGTGGTCTTGCCTGCACCGTCGATGCCGTCCACCGCGACGATCACCCGCCCGGCGGCGTAGTGCTGACGCACCTCGTCGCGCAAGCCGCGCCACAGCGTCGTTGTCGGTGTGACGGGAAGGCGCATGACCCCAGCCTACGGCCGCCGCAGGATGCGCTCTGCGTAGGCTGGACGGCATGCCCGACCTCGCCGCGCCGCTCATCGCGTGGTACCCCCGCATCGCCCGGGACCTGCCGTGGCGCCGGCCCGGATTCGGCGCGTGGGGCGTGCTGGTGAGCGAGTTCATGCTGCAGCAGACGCCGGTGACCCGCGTCGTGCCGCACCTCGAGGCGTGGCTCGATCGGTGGCCGACGCCGGCGGCTCTGGCCGCGGATGCCCCGGCCGAGGCCGTGCGGCAGTGGGCGAATCTCGGCTACCCGCGCCGTGCACTGTGGCTGCATCGCGCGGCGACGGAGATCCGCGACCGTCACGACGGCGTCGTCCCCCGCGACGTCGAGGCGCTGCTGGCGCTCACCGGCATCGGCGACTACACGGCCCGCGCGGTGGCGGTCTTCGCGTACGGCGACCGGCATCCGGTGGTCGATACCAATACCCGCCGGGTTCTTGCTCGAGCGGTCGACGGACGGTCACAGCCCGGTCCGCCGAATACGCGCGACCTCGCCGCGATGACGCTGCTGCTCCCCGAGGACGACACCGACGCCGCGATCGTCAACGCCGCGGCGATGGAGCTCGGCGCGACGGTCTGCACGGCACGCTCTCCGCGATGCCAGGCGTGCCCGCTCGCGGACCGTTGCGCATGGCGCGCGGCCGGTCATCCCGACACGGGCGACGAGCGCCGGCGTCAGGCGCGCTACGAAGGGAGCGACCGGCAGGCGCGAGGCGCGGTGCTGAAGGCGCTGCGGGATGCCCCGGACCACGGCATCCGTCACGACGACGTGCTCACGGACTGGCCCGACACGTTGCAGCGGGACCGCGCGATCGACTCGCTGATCGTCGACGGGCTGGCGGAGGTGTCCGAGGGACTCCTCCGTCTGCCCTCGTGAGAATCAGTCCTCGTCGGGGACGTCCGACGCCAGGGCGTCGACCGGTTCCTCGATCTCGCGCGGCTTGACATACGGATCCGCGTCGCCGGCGTACGTCGCCGACGAGGCGAGCCCTGCGACGGCCTGGTCGCGGTCACGCGCTTCGCGCAGCAGATCTGCGATGTGGTCGGCGTTCTCGGGGATCGCGTCGAGGATGAACTCCAGCGAAGGGGTGAGACGCACGTTGAGGTGCTTGCCCACCTCGGAGCGCAGCATCCCCGTCGCTGACTTCAGCGCCTCCGCCGAGGCGGTGCGCTCCTCCTGCGTGCCGAGCACGGTGTAGAACACCGACGCGTGCTGAAGGTCGCCCGTCACCCGCACATCGGTGATGGTGACGAACCCCAGTCGAGGATCGCGCAGCCCCTTCTCGAGGCGTTCGGCGAGGATGACGCGGATGCGGTCACCCAGACGAGCCTGACGTTCGCCGGCCATGACATTCCTTTCGACAGGTGAGGGGCGCCACGCTGTCATTTCCGCACCGTGGCGCCCCTCACCGATTTCGATCAGCCGCGAGGCTTCTCCACCATCTCGGTGGTCTCGATCTCGTCGCCCACCTGGATGTCGTTGAACTTGCCGAGGCCGATACCGGCTTCGAAGTCCGTGCGGACCTCGGTGACGTCGTCCTTGAAGCGACGCAGCGACTCGATGGCCAGGCCATCGGCCAGCACCACGCCGTCACGGATGACGCGCGCCTTGGCGTTGCGCGTGATCGTGCCGCTGCGGACGATGACACCCGCGATGTTGCCGAACTTCGAGGAGCGGAACACCTCGCGGATCTCGGCCACACCCGACTGCTTCTCTTCGAACTCGGGCTTGAGCAGACCCTTGAGCGACTGCTCGACGTCATCGATCGCGTTGTAGATGACCGAGTAGAAGCGGGTGTCGACGCCTTCGCGAGCGGCGCGTTCGCGAGCCTTCGTGTCGGGGCGGACGTTGAAGCCGATGATGATCGCGTTGTCGATCGTCGCCAGGTTCACATCCGACTCGGTGATCGCACCGACGCCGCGGTGGATGATCCGCAGCTGCACCGAATCGTCGACCTCGATCTTGAGGAGCGACTCTTCGAGCGCCTCGACGGCACCCGACACGTCACCCTTGATGATGAGGTTGAGCGATTCGACCTTGCCCTCTTCGAGCGCACGGGTGAAGTCCTCGAGCGAGATGCGCTTGCGGGCCTTGGCCAGCTGGGCGTTGCGCTCGGCCGCTTCACGCTTCTCGGCGATCTGGCGGGCGAGGCGATCATCCTCCGTGACGATGAACGTGTCACCTGCGCGGGGCACCGAGTTGAGTCCCTGCACCTGCACGGGGCGGGACGGGTAGGCCTCGAGCACGGCGTCGCCGTTCTCGTCCGCCATCGCGCGGACGCGGCCGTACGCCGTTCCCGCAACGATGGAGTCGCCGACCCGGAGCGTTCCGGACTGGATGAGGACGGTGGCGACCGAACCGCGACCCTTGTCGAGCTTCGCCTCGATCGCGACACCGCGAGCTGCCTTGTTGGGGTTCGCCGTCAGGTCGAGACCCGCGTCGGCGGTCAGCAGTACGGCATCCAGCAGTTCCTGGATGTTCGTGCCGGCACGCGCCGAGACGTCGACGAACATGACGTCGCCGCCATACTCCTCGGCGACCAGGCCGTACTCGGTGAGCTGCTGGCGCACCTTGGCCGGGTTGGCGTCGGGCTTGTCGATCTTGTTCACCGCGACCACGATCGGCACGCCTGCGGCCTGCGCGTGGTTCAGCGCCTCGACCGTCTGCGGCATGATGCCGTCGTCGGCCGCGACCACGAGGATCGCGAGGTCGGTCACCTGCGCACCACGGGCACGCATGGCGGTGAACGCCTCGTGACCCGGGGTGTCGATGAAGGTGATGGCGCGTTCGATGCCGTCGTGCTCGGTCCAGACCTGGTACGCACCGATGTGCTGCGTGATGCCGCCGGCCTCGGCCGCGACCACGTTCGTCTGACGGATGGCGTCGAGCAGTCGGGTCTTACCGTGGTCGACGTGACCCATGACGGTCACGACGGGCGGACGGATCTCGAGGTCGTCTTCGCTCTCGGCTTCCAGCTCTGCGTCGAGGTCGAGACCGAAGCCCTCCAGGAGCTCCTTGTCTTCGTCCTCGGGCGAGACCATCTGGATCTTGTAGCCGAGCTCGGCGCCGAGCACCTCGAACGTGGCCTCGTCCAGCGACTCGGTGGCCGTGGCCATCTCGCCGAGGTTGAAGAGGATCGTGACGAGCGTGCCGGGCTGCACGGTGTAGCCCGTGATGGCCTCGATCTTGTCCGCGAAGTCCGCGATCGACGCACCTCGACGCATGCGGATGGTCTCGCCGTTACCGCGCGAGACGTTGACGCCGCCGACGACCGGCGCCGACCGCATCTCGAATTCCTGCCGCTTCGCCCGACGCGACTTGCGCTGCTTGGACTTTCCGCCGCCCTTGCCGAAGGCACCCGCGGTGCCACCGCCCGGGCCGCGGCCACGGCCGCCGCCACCAGCGGGACGACCGGCGAAACCGCCCGCGGGCGCTCCACCGGGTGCACCACCGGGGCGCTGGAAGCCGCCGCCGGCACCGCCGGGACGACCGGGACCGCCGGGACGCTGCTGGAAGGGTGCACCAGGACGACCGCCGCCACCGGGACGACCCGCACCACCGGGGCGCGGAGCACCCGGACGCGGAGCGCCAGGACGAGGCGCCTGCGGACGCGGGATGTTGCCGGGCGAGGGGCGCTGACCCATGCCCTGCGCCGAAGCGAAGGGGTTGTTGCCGGGACGCGGACCTGCCGGACGCTGACCCATGCCCTGCGCCGACGCGAAGGGGTTGTTGCCGGGACGCGGGGTGCCGCCCGGACGCGGGGGCTGAGGCGCCGCCGAGCCGGGGGTCGGCGCTGCACCCGGAGCCGCAGGAGCGGCAGGCGTCGAAGCTGCCGGAGCCGCTTCAGCGGGAGCGGGAGCGGCCGGGGCCGGTGCAGCCGGGGCGGCGGGGACCGCCGGCTGCGCCGCGGGCTTGGCCGCCGGAGCTGCGGGCTCGGGAGCGACGGGAGCGGCCGGAGCGGGCTTCGCCGGAGCAGCCGGACGAGCGGGGCCGGGCTTCGCCGGAGACGCCGACGGCTTCGCCGGAGCGGCTGCGGGCTTCGCGCCGGCGGGCTGAGCCGCGGCTTCAGCCTCGAGGGCAGCGCGAAGCTTGCGCGCCACGGGCGGCTCGATGGTGGACGAGGGGCTCTTGACGTACTCGCCGAGCTCCTTGAGCTTCTCGAGGGCGATCTTGCTGTCTACGCCGAGCTCGGAAGCGATCTCGTGGACGCGTGGTTTGGCGTTTGCCACAATTCTCCTGTCTGGGGCCTACCCAGACAGGGCAGACCATTAGTCGCGGACGGGTCTCATTTCGAGCCGTTCACTTTTTTTCCATAGCCGTTCAGCCGTTTCTCGATGGTCTGCGTGTCGAGCGGGCCCGACACACGCAATGCCCGCACGAATGCGCGGCGCCGAATGGCGGCATCCACGCACTGTAATGTCTCATGCACCCACGCGCCTCGCCCGGGCATCGACGCACGCTCGTCTGGAACAAGAGTGGATTCGATGGCTACCACCCTGAGCAGGGCGGACCGAGGAGCACGCGCGCGGCATCCGACACACGTTCGTACAGCCTCCATGTTACACCTCCGAGCTGGGTGACCGTCGCCGGTCGACCGCGCAGCGCGCTCAGCCTCGACAAAGCAAGATCTCGATACGACTCGTTCCTCGCCTACTCGATCTTGAGTCGCGACTCATCAACGCGGGCTTCGCGCGCATTGACCCGTCACGACTCAAGGATGCTGTCGGGCTGGATGTCGATCTTGGCGCCGGTCAGCTTCGCGGCGAGGCGCGCATTCTGACCTTCCTTGCCGATCGCGAGCGACAGCTGGTAGTCGGGAACGAGCGCGCGGACGGCCTTGCTCGTCACGTCGAGGATGAAGCTCGACGTGACCTTCGCAGGCGACAGCGCGTTCGCGACGAACTTGGCGAGCTCGGGGTCGTAGTCGACGATGTCGATCTTCTCGCCGGCGAGCTCTTCCGTCACGGCGCGCACGCGGCGGCCGAGTTCGCCGATGCAGGCGCCCTTCGCGTTGATCGAGGGATCGTTGGCCCTGACCGCGATCTTGGTGCGGTGACCCGCTTCGCGCGCGAGCGACACGATCTCGACCAGACCGGCGTTGATCTCAGGAACCTCGAGGGCGAACAGCTTGCGGACGAGTCCGGGGTGCGTGCGCGACACGGTGATCTGGGGGCCCTTGGTGCCCCGTGCAACGCTCGTCACATACACGCGCAGGCGGGAGCCGTGGGTGTACTCCTCCCCCGCGACCTGCTCCTCGGGCGGAAGGATCGCCTCGATGGTGCCGAGATCGACATGCACCATGCGCGGGTTCGGTCCCTGCTGCACGACACCGGCGACGATGTCGCCTTCCTTGCCGCGGAACTCGCCGAGCACGGCGTCGTCAGCGATGTCGCGCAGACGCTGGCTGATGACCTGCTTGGCAGCGAAGGCGGCGATGCGACCGAAGTCCTCGGGGGTGCTCTCCTCTTCGCCGATGACGGCACCCTCCTCGTCGAGGAGCGGGATGAACACGGCGACGTGACCGGTCTTGCGGTCGAGCTCCGAGCGAGCGCCCTCGGGCAATTCGCCGGTAGGCGAGGTGTGCTTGGCGTACGCCGTCAGGATCGCCTGCTCGATGATCCGGACGAGTTCGTCGAACGGGATCTCCTTCTCGCGCTCGACGGTCCGAAGCAGTCCGAGATCGATGTCCACAGTGGCCTCCCTATTCAGCTCTCACCGGCACGTCGATGCGCGCCGGAACCCTACAACGTTACCCGATGCCCGGCCGGGCGATCCTGGGAGCGCCCCGCACGGGCGCCGCAGGAGTCGATGCTGCGCACACGGCGAGCGCCGATGCAACCCCTCGCCGCATCACGGCACGGCATCTAGGCTGACGGAATGGCCCGAACGCAGGTGAAGGCCGCCGCGCGTCGCGCGGAGTCCAGCCCGGCACTGGAGTTCGCGGCGCGGGCGGGCTACGTCGCCGATGGGATCGTCCATGTGCTCGTGGGCGCCCTCGTGCTGGTGATCGCATTCGGCGGAGACGGTGAGTCGGATCAGTCGGGCGCATTCAAGGCTGTCGCCGGCGCCCCTCTGGGATTCGTGGTGCTGTGGCTGCTCGCGATCACGCTGTGGGCGCTCGCCGTATGGAAGGTGCTCGACGGCATCCTGGCGCGGTCCTCCTCCTCCGGAGCCGCCGGTCGCGCCCAGAAATGGGGACGCCGTGCATCCGCGTGGGGACAGGCGCTGCTCTTCGCCGCTCTCGGAGGCATCGCTGCGGCGGTGGCGATCGGCGCACGCCCGGACGGCGAGCAGACCGCCGAAGACGCGAGCCGTGGACTCCTCGTCGTTGCGGGCGGGCCGGTCGTCCTCGCCCTGATCGGCGCGGCGATCGCGATCGGTGGTGTCGTGTTCATCGTCATGGGCATTCGCCGCAGCTTCCGCGTCACGATGTCGATTCCTCCGGGAGGCGCCGGCCGCGCGGTCACGACGCTCGGTGTGGCGGGCTACGTCGCAAAGGGCGCCGCGCTCGCGATCGTGGGAATCCTGCTCATCGTCGCAGCGGCATCCTCCGACGCGGACGTGGCCGGCGGACTGGACGGGGCGGTCGACGCTCTGCTCCTGCTGCCCTCCGGCCCCGTGATCGTCGGGCTCGTCGGCGCGGGGTTCGTCGCATACGGGGTGTTCACCGTGCTGCGAGCGCGGTACATGCGCATGTGACGAGCACGCCGGCATCCGGATGACGACCACGGAGCGTCGCTGCTCGGCCGCGATGAGCGGCAGAGAGCCGCCGATCACGCCGCGCGAGCCGGGCCGCTGGGCGAGCTTTCGAGCGCGTTGATCGCGCGGATGATCCGATACAGCGAACCGACCCGGCGCTGGTCGAGGTTCATCACGAGGCGCGGGAGGTCCAGGCGATCGTGGTCGTCCTGCTCCGGGCGGAGGGGTTCGTGTCTCTCGATCCGCCCCGACGCGAGGAGGAAGCCGAACTGCTCGTTCAGGCCGGCGACCTCGGCATCGCTCGGTTCGACACGCAGGCGCAGGACGAGACGGTCGCCGACCCAGCGCAGCGAGTCGTAGTTGCGCCAGAAATCGGTGATCGCGAACGCGGCGGCATCCACCGAATCGGTGACGACCACACGGTCGAAGTCGTCGGGCGAGATGACACCGCCGCCCACGAGCTGCTCGTCGATGAATCGCTGCAGTCCCTGCCAGAACGTGCCGTTCGGCTCATCGAGCAGCACGATCGGCGTCGGGTCGGCCTTGCCCGTCTGCTGCAGGGTGAGCAGCTCGAACATCTCATCGAGCGTTCCGAATCCGCCGGGCACGCAGACGAACCCGTGCGATTCCTTCACGAGCATCAGCTTGCGGGTGAAGAAGTACTTCATCGCGACGTTGCGCGCGTTCTCGGCGATGACCGCGTTGGGCTTGTCCTCGAACGGGAGCCGAATCGACACCCCCAGCGACTGCTGGGGTCCCGCACCTTCGGCCGCGGCCTGCATGATTCCCGGTCCGGCACCGGTGACGACCATCCAGCCGCGGTCGGCCAGAGCACGCGCGACGGCGGCCGTGGCGCGGTACACCTCCTGGTCGGGCCGGGTGCGCGCCGACCCGAAGATCGTGACCTTGGGGATGCCCGCATACGGAGCGAACAGGCGGAACGCCGCGCGCATCTCGGTGAGTGCGGACGTGGTGATCTTCAGATCGAGGCGACTTGCCCCGTCGATGCCCAGGCCGACGCCGGTCGCCAGGGTGCGGGCGATCAGGTCGGCGTTGTGGGTGATACCGGCATCCGCGATGAGGCGGCGCAGATCATCCGTCACCTCGGGGGGCACCGCAGCGCTGTCATGCATGTCTCCAGCGTTGCATGCCGCGGCGGGATGCACCCCCTCCGTGGTGCGCCGCGTGGTCGGGTCAGGCGCGCAGGCGCGCGATCGCCTCGGCGACGGCGACGACCTCACGGTCGCCCGTGCGGCGATCCCACAGCTCGACCTGGCCGTCGGTCGCGCCGCGGCCAACGATCACGATCTGCGGCACGCCGACGAGCTCCGCATCACCGAACTTCACACCCGGCGAGACCTTCGGACGGTCGTCGTAGAGGACGTCGAGACCGGATGCCTCGAGCTCGGCCGAGAGCTGCTCGGCCACCTCGAAGACGACCCCGTCGCGACCGGCCGCGACCACGTGGACGTCGAACGGTGCCACCGATGCGGGCCAGATCAGCCCCTTCGCGTCATTGTTGAGCTCTGCGATGTTGGCGAGGATCCGCGTCACTCCGATGCCGTACGAGCCCATCGTGACCGTGACGAGCTTGCCGTTCTCGTCCAGCACCTTGAGACCGAGGGCTTCGGCGTACTTGCGGCCGAGCTGGAAGACGTGTCCGATCTCCATGCCGCGGGCGAGCTCCACCTCACCGGATCCGTCGGGAGCCGGGTCACCGGCGCGCACGCTGGCCGCCTCGACGAAGCCATCGCCGAAGAAGTCGCGCCCGGCCACCAGCGAATGCACGTGCTTCTGGTCGACGTTCGCACCTGTGATCCAGGCGGTGCCGTCGACGACACGGGGATCCAGCAGGAAGCGGATGCCGGTGGCCGACTCCTCGCCGAGCACCGCGCCTGTGGGCGACCAGGGACCGATGTAGCCCTTCACCAGCAGCGGGTGCTTCTCGAAGTCGGCCTCGGTGGCCTGTTCGACCTCGGCCGGGGCGAAGGCGACCTCGACACGCTTGTCGTCGATATCGCGGTCGCCTGGGATGCCGACGACGACGAGTTCCCGCGATCCGTCGAGGTGCGTCAGCGCGAGCACGACGTTCTTGAGCGTGTGCGCGGCCGACCATTCGGTCGCGCCGGTCGTGGCGGGTCCGGCCACGGAGTCTGCAGGCGCGTCGAGGTGGGCGTTCGAATGCGCCACGAGCGTCGCGATCGTGGGCGTGTTCGGAGAGTCGAAGATCACCGGAGCAGGCAGTCCCTCCAAGGGGATCGAGTCGGGCACGACGGTGGTGAACGCCTCGACATTCGCGGCGTAGCCGCCCGCCGACCGCACGAAGGTGTCTTCGCCGATCGCGGTCGGGTGCAGGAACTCTTCGCTGCGCGAACCGCCCATGGCTCCGGCATCCGCCTGCACGATCACGAATTCGAGACCGAGCCGCGCGAAGATGCGCTCGTAGGCGTCGCGCTGCGCCTGATACGACGCATCCAGCCCCTCGTCGGTGTAGTCGAACGAGTACGCGTCCTTCATCGTGAACTCGCGGCCGCGGAGGAGCCCGGCGCGGGGACGCGCTTCGTCGCGGTACTTGTCCTGGATCTGATAGATCGACAGCGGGAGGTCCTTGTACGACGAGTACAGGTCCTTCACGAGCAGCGTGAAGACCTCTTCGTGCGTGGGGGCGAGCAGGTAGTCCGCGCCCTTGCGATCCTTGAGCCGGAAGATGCCGTCGCCGTACTCCTCCCAGCGGCCGGTGATCTCATACGGCTCCCGCGGAAGCAGAGCCGGGAAGTGCACTTCGTACGCACCGGCGTTGGACATCTCGTCGCGGATGATGCCCTCGATCTTCGCCTTGACCTTGAGACCCAGCGGCAGCCACGCGAAGACACCTGGCGCCTGGCGCCGGATGTACCCGGCGCGCACCAGCAGCCGGTGGCTCGTGACCTCGGCATCGGCGGGGTCTTCGCGAAGCGTGCGGAGGAAGAAATGCGAGAGACGTGTGACCACGAGGGTCAAGCTTACGGCGAGCAGATGCCACGGCCGTCGATTCGCCGAGTGTCCTCACCTCATCCCGTCACCGGCGCCGCGGCATGCCTCAGGAGAACGGCAGTGGCGGAAGTGGGGCGGAGTCAGTGCGGTCGGCGCCCGGCGTGCAGCACTTCGCGCACCACGAGACCGGCGACGAGCGCCCAGAACGCAGCGCTCACTCCCGCGATGGCGACACCCGACGCGGCGACCAGGAAAGTCACGACCGCCGGCATCCGTTCTCCGGGATCGTCGATCGCCTGCTGCACGGCGGATCCGAACGCCCCGAACAGCGCGATGCCCGCAACGGCAGGGATCACCGCCTCCGGTGCCACCACCACCAGTGCGACGAGGGCGGCCGAGAGCCCGCCCAGCACGATGGCGGCTCCCCCGGTCGAGACACCGGCCACCCAGCGGCGGTGCGGATCGGGCTCGGCGTCGGGGGCTGCGGCGAGCGCGGCACTGATCGCCGCGAGATTGATGGCGTGGCCGCCGGCGGGCGCCCCGAGCGCGGTTCCGATTCCCGTGACGAGCATCGCCGGCCGCCAGGGCACCTCGAAGCCGAAGCTGCGCATGATCGCGACGCCGGGCACGTTCTGCGACGCCATCGTCACGAGGAACAGCGGGAGCGCGAGCCCTGCGACGGCCCCGAAGGTGAGCGTCGGCGCGGTGAACGCGAGGCGGGGCACCAGAAGCGCCGGGTCGATCGCTGCCCCGGTGACGGCCACGTGCACGCCGACGACGACGGACGCCGCCACGAACGCGAGCGGGACGGCCCAGCGCGGCGCGAGTCTCATGAACACCAGCCACGTGACGATAACGGGGACCACGCCCCACGGATTGGCGACGAGCCCGCCGACGGGGGCGAGGCACAGGGGCAGCAGCACCCCGGCGAGCATCGCCTGCGCGATCGACGGCGGGATGCGGGCGATCAGACGCCCCAGCTGAGGCCACAGGGCCGTCAGCAGGATCAGCGCGGCCGTGACGAGAAACGCGCCCACAGCTGCGGGCCAGCCGCCTTCTACGGCGCCGGTAGCGGCGAGCACCGCCGCGCCTGGCGTCGACCAGGCGACCGTGATCGGCATGCGGTACCGCCAGGCGAGCACGATCGAGGCCACGCCCATCGTGAGACACAGCACGAGGAGGCCGCTGGCGGCCTCGGCACGATCCGCACCGACGGCGTCGAGGCCGGTGAGCACGACGGCGAAGGAACTCGTGACGCCGACCAGCGCGGTGACGACGCCGGCGACAATGGGGCGCGAGAGACTGCGCCGCTCGTGAGTGTCGGTCATGAGGACTCCGACGCTAGCCGATTCGCGAAGGACGCTCGGCGACACTGCTGCACTTCGGGTTCTGACCGGACCGGTCGAACCCCACGCGCTCAGCTCGTGACGACCTGCGCCGTTCCGACGGGGGCCGCGGGTCCCATCTCGTCGGCGAGGCGGTTCGCCTCCTCGATGAGGGTCGCCACGATCTCGGACTCCGGGACGGTCTTGATGACCTGGCCCTTGACGAAGATCTGACCCTTGCCGTTGCCCGAAGCGACACCGAGGTCGGCTTCGCGGGCTTCCCCCGGACCGTTGACGACGCAGCCCATGACGGCGACACGCAGCGGCACCGTCATGTCCTTGAGTCCCTCGGTGACGTTGTCGGCCAGCGAATACACGTCGACCTGCGCGCGACCGCACGAGGGGCACGAGACGATCTCGAGCTTGCGCTCGCGCAGGTTCAGCGACTGCAGGATCTGGTGCCCGACCTTCACCTCTTCGGCGGGAGGCGCCGAGAGCGAGACGCGGATCGTGTCGCCGATACCCTCCGACAGGAGGATGCCGAACGCGGTCGCGCTCTTGATGGTGCCCTGGAAGGCGGGCCCGGCTTCGGTGACGCCGAGGTGCAGCGGCCAGTCGCCGCGCTCGGCGAGCTGGCGATACGCCTTGACCATGATGATCGGGTCGTTGTGCTTGACCGAGATCTTGAAGTCGTGGAAGTCGTGCTCCTCGAAGAGGGATGCCTCCCACACGGCACTCTCGACGAGAGCCTCGGGCGTGGCCTTGCCATACTTCTGGAGGACCCGCCTGTCGAGCGAGCCCGCGTTGACGCCGATGCGAAGCGACACGCCCGCCGCCTTCGCTGCGGCGGCGATCTCGCCGACGTTGCCGTCGAACTCGCGGATGTTGCCCGGATTCACGCGGACGGCCGCGCACCCGGCGTCGATGGCCTGGTAGATGTAGCGAGGCTGGAAATGGATGTCCGCGATGACGGGGATCTGACTCTTCTTCGCGATGATGTGCAGCACATCCGCGTCGTCCTGCGAGGGAACCGCGACGCGGACGATCTCGCAGCCCGATGCCGTCAGCTCGGCGATCTGCTGCAGTGTCGCGTTGATGTTCGTCGTCGGAGTGGTGCACATCGACTGGACGCTCACGGGTGCGTCGCCGCCGACGAGGACCTTGCCCACCTTTATCTGCCGTGTCTTGCGGCGCGGGGCGAGGACTTCGGGGACCTTGGGCATCCCGAGATTCACAGCTGGCACGCACCCCAGCCTACGCGGCGCCGCTGGGGGAAGGCTGGCGGACTCCGCGGTCCGCGGTGCCACGCACGCCCGTGTATCTTTTGCGCCATGAGTCTGAGCCATCATCTGGGGCGCATGACCGGGCGGGATCCTCATGAGCCCCACCGCGCTGCGACTCCCCTCGAGCTGCTCTTCGACCTGACCTTCGTGGTCGCGTTCAGTCAGGCCGGATCACAAACCGCGCACCTGCTCGAGCTCGGCGACGTCGCGAACGCCATCACGGCGTTCGCCTTCGCGACGTTCGCGGTGTCGTGGGCGTGGATCAACTACTCATGGCTCGCCTCGGCGTACGACACCGACGACATCTTCTTCCGCATCGCGACGCTCGTCGAGATGATGGGCGTGCTGATCCTCGCGCTTGGCCTGCCGGTGTTCTTCCATTCGGTGCAGGAGGGTCACCACGTCGACAACGGCATCATGGTCGCCGGCTACGTCGTCATGCGCGTCGCGGCGATCGCGCTGTGGCTGCGCGCGGCGAAGCACGATCCCGCGCGTCGCAAGACGTGTCTCGCGTACGTCGTCAACATCTCCATCGCGCAGCTCGGCTGGATCGCGCTCATCTTCCTCAACCTGTCGCTGCCCGTCACGTTCCTGTTCACGACGCTGCTGGCGCTCTTCGAACTCGCCGGGCCGATCTTCGCCGAGCGGCGATTCACGCCGACCCCCTGGCACCCGCATCACATCGCCGAACGCTACGGACTCCTGGTCATCATCACGCTCGGCGAAGTGATCCTGGGTACGATCCTCGCGATCTCGGCCGTCGTGGAGATCGAGAGCTGGAGCGTCGAGGCGGTCCTCGTCGCGGTCGGCGGCACGACGCTCGCGTTCGCGCTGTGGTGGGTGTACTTCATCCTCCCGTCCGGGCCAGTGCTCGCCCGCCATCCGCGACGCGGCTTCGTCTGGGGTTACGGCCACATGTTCCTGTTCGGGTCGCTCGTCGGCATCGGCGCGGGGCTGCACGTCGCAGCGACGGTCATCTCGCACGAGGCGCACGTCGACGCGGCGTTCGCGCTGCTCACCGTCGCGATCCCGGTTCTGGTCTTCGAGATCTCGCTGTTCACCATCTACGCGCTGCTCGTGAGGGAATTCGATCCGTTCCACGTATGGCTGTTCCTCGGCGCCGTGGCGGTGCTCGCGATCAGCGTTCTCGCGGTGTCGTGGGGCGCGTCGATCGGGGTCGCGCTGCTCATCGTCGCGGCGTCTCCGGCCGTCATCGTCGTGGGATTCGAGACCGTCGGCTACCGCCATCAGGCCGCGGCTCTGGAGCGAAACGCGGCATGAGCGCCCGGAGTCGCTGTGGTAGGTTCGGCCCATGACCGCGCACCTGTCTTGGTGGCCCACCGCATAGGCGGTGTGTTCGCGCGACGAAGACCGCCCCCGGGGCGGTCTTCTTTTTCGTGAAGGGACACCGCCCCCACGACGAAAGACCGAAGACCATGACCGGGCACCTCCACTCCTCCCTCCGCGAGATCGCTGCGAGCGGCATCCCGTTCGCGCTCATCGCCCGCGACGGCGCCACCGTCGAGCTGCTCACCGGCGACGTGATCGACGTCGATCTTCTCGGCGACATTCCGCTGACGGATTCCGCGGGCACGCCGCGCGAGGTTCTCGCGCTCGTGCCGTTCCGGCAGGTGCGCGAACGCGGATTCGAGTGTCACGACGACAGCGCGCCGCTGCGATGCCTCGTCGTCACGGGACGCACCCGCATTCCCCGTGAGGATGCCCTCGAAGAGCTTCCGTCCGATCCGATCCCCCTCGCGGACCCCGGATTCGACATCGCGGACGATGACTACGCCGAGATCGTGCGTCGCGTGATCGCCGACGAGATCGGGCGCGGCGAGGGCGCGAACTTCGTGATCCGTCGAGATTTCACCGCCGGCGTGGCAGCCGATGCCGCAACCGCCGCCCTCACGTGGTTCCGGGCGCTGCTCGAGCACGAGCGCGGCGCATACTGGACGTTCGCCGTCGTCACGCCCGGCCATGTCGCCGTCGGCGCGAGCCCCGAGGCGCACGTCAGCGCGCGGGACGGCATCGTCACGATGAACCCCATCTCGGGCACGTTCCGCCATCCTGCGGGCGGCGCCACGTCTGAGACGCTGACCGAGTTCCTCGAGTCCACGAAGGAGACCGAGGAGCTCTTCATGGTCGTCGACGAGGAGCTCAAGATGATGAGCGCCGTCTGCTCGGACGGCGGCCGCATCACGGGGCCGCACCTCAAGGAGATGTCGCGCCTCACGCACACGGAGTACGTGCTGCGGGGGCGCAGCCGCATGGATCCCCGCGACATCCTGCGCGAGACGATGTTCGCGCCCACCGTCACGGGTTCGCCGATGCAGAACGCGTGCACCGTCATCACGCGGCACGAAGAGACTCCGCGTGGCTACTACTCGGGCGTGGCTGCGCTGTTCACCCCGCGCCCGTCGGTCGGCGCGAGCGCGGACGAGCCGACGCACGATCTCGATGCTCCCATCCTGATCCGCACCGCCTATCTGCAGGACGGCCGGCTGCGCGTGCCCGTAGGCGCCACCCTCGTGCGCCACTCCGATCCGTACGGCGAGGTGGGCGAGACCCACGGCAAAGCGGCCGGTGTCCTGGGCGCGATCGGCGCCGTGCCGCGCGACAGCTCCGCGAAGCCGGCCGCGGCGCCGGTCGACGCCACTGCCGTCGACGAGGATGCCCCGGCCCCCGAGGCACGACGGCTCGCGGACGACCCGGCCATCGCGGCACTCCTCGCCTCCCGCAACACACGCCTCGCCGAGTTCTGGCTGAAGCCGCAGGGCGCCACTGAGCCCGGCCCGTTCGAAGGTCGGTCCGCGCTGGTCGTCGATGCCGAGGATCGTTTCACCACGATGCTGGCCCATCAGCTGCGCCACCTCGGTCTCGAAGTCGAGATCACCCCGTGGGACGAGGTCACCGACGAGCAGATCGATGCGACAGAGCTTCTGGTGTGCGGTCCCGGACCTGGCGATCCCCGTGACCCGGCGAGCGCTCGCATGCGGCGGATGCGAGAGATCGTGGCACGGCGCCGATCCTCGGGACGGGCACTGCTTGCGGTGTGCCTGAGTCACCAGATCCTGGCGCACTCGCTCGGCATCGACCTCGCCCCGCTCGACGCCCCGCATCAGGGACTGCAGAAGACGGTCGACGTGTTCGGCTCGCCGGCATCCATCGGCTTCTACAACACGTTCACGGCGCGGGTACCGGCGGGAACCGCTCGCGTCGCAGACACGGAGGTGTCGGCGGATGCCTCCGGCGACGTGTACGCGCTCCGCGGTCCGGGCTACGCGTCGGTGCAGGGCCACCTCGAGTCGATCCTGTCGCGGGACGGCATGACGACCCTCCACCGCCTGGTCGAGCACGCCTTCACCCCCGTCGGCGCCTGAAGCGACTCCGACCCCGAGTCGCCCGAACCCGGCATGTGAATGGGATCAGCGGCCGACGCGCGCGGTGAGGATGCGCCGCTCGGCCTCGTTCACCGTGAGCTCGAGTGCGCGCAGATCCGCCGCGAGCGCCTCGTCGTCGCGGCCGAGGTCCCGCAGTAGCGCCGCGCGCACCGCGTGCCACAGGTGCGAGCGGGCGAGTGGGTCCTCGAGCACGTCCACTTCGGCGAGCGCGACGGCGGCACCCTCGACGCGGGCGAGGGCCACGGCGCGATTGAGTCGCACCACGGGCGAACGATCGTAGGCGAGGAGCATGTCGTAGAGCGTGAGCACCTGGAGCCAGTCCGTCGATGCCGCGTCGGCCGCGTCGGTGTGACAAGCCGCGATGGCGGCGTGCAGCTGCCACCGGCCGGGGCGCCGGAGCATCGCGGCGCGTTCCAGCGTCCGGTGCGCGCCGGCGATCAGCCGAGCGTCCCAGCGAGATCGATCCTGGTCGTCGAGCAGTACGAGCTCTCCGTCGACCGCCCGGGCGGGCTCGCGGGACCGATGCAGCTGCAGCAGGGCCAGCAGTCCCAGCGCCTCGGCCTCACGCGGCATCGCTGAAGCGATGACGGTTGCGAGCCACAGCGCGTCATCCGCGAGATCGCGATCGGCCGAGGCGTCCGCTCCGGCGGAGAGATGCGCCTCGCTGTACATCACCGATACGACGGTGAGCACCAGATCCAGCCGGGCAGCGGCATCCGGCCCCTCCGGCACGCGCAGCGGGATGCCGCTGGTCGCGATCTTGCGCTTGGCCCGCGAGATGCGCTGGCCGGTGGCCGACTCGCTCGAGAAGGTCACCCGGGCGATCTGAGCGGTGGTCAGACCGCACACGGCACGGAGCGTGAGCGCAAGCTGGGCGTCGGGGGCGAGCGCCGGGTGACAGCAGCCGAACAGCACCGGCAGACGCTCGTCCGTCGTCGCCGCCGACTCGCCACTGCGCGGCGGGGCGGCCTCCAGCAGGGCGACCTTGTCGCGCAGCACGCGCTCGCGGCGCACCCGATCCAGGGCGTTGTGCCGAGCCGCCTGGGTCAGCCATGCTCCCGGCCTCGGGGGAACGCCCTGCACACGCCATTCCCGCAGGGCCTCGACCACTGCCTCGGCAACCGCATCCTCGGCGAGATCGAAGCTGCCGAACGAGGCCGTGAGGGTCGCCGTGATGCGCGCCGACTCCTCTCGCACGACCTCGGCGAGCGAGCGATCGGATGCCGCGGCGCCGGGGCGCTCGTCACGCGGGGCCGCGGCATCCGAATAGCTCACTGCTCGAACTGGCTGTAGTCGACGACCATCGGCCGGATCTCGACGGAGACCCCGGGAAGTTCGAGCGATGGCCAGGTCTTCACCATCGCGATCGCGGCGTCGAGGTCAGGAACGTCGATGACGCTGAATCCTCCGATCACCTCTTTGGCCTCGGAGAAGGGCCCGTCCACGACGACAGGTCCGTCATCACCGGAGCGAACGGTCGTCGCCGTGGTGACGGGATGCAGCTCTGCACCCGAGTCGTCGATCTTGTCGGCGTGGGTGCCGAACCACTCGTAGATCCGCCCGTACACCTCCTGCGCGCGCTCGGGCGGGACCGCGGCATCGAGTTCTGGCGTCGAGGTGAACATGATCACGTATTTCACGGCAGGGTCCTTTCGTCAGTGGAACCGTTTCATTCCCACAGCGAACGGACAAGCCCGATTTCGACAGCCGGACCGGATTCGGTCGTCAGAGCAGCGAGACCGGGTTGAAGATGTCCGCGAGGATCAGGATCGCGCCCATCGCGAACAGCGCGATCACGACGATGAAGGTGACAGGTACGAGCTTGGTCGCGTCGACGGGCTTGGGGGGCGGCAGCCGGAACAGCTTGGCCCACGCGCGCTTGAGGCCGTCCCAGAGCGCGACCGCGATGTGGCCGCCGTCCAGCGGCAAGAGCGGAATCAGGTTGAAGACGAACAGTGCGATGTTCAGCGACGCGAGCAGAGACACGAACCCGGCGACGCGGTTGAGGATCGGGGCATCCGTCGCCGCCACCTCTCCCGACAGGCGCCCGGCTCCGACGATGCTGAGCGGACCGTTCGGGTCCCGCTCACCGCCCGTGACGAGCGTCACGGCTGTGTCCGCCACCTTCACCGGCAGCTGCCAGATGATCGCGGCGACCGCGCCGACGTTCTCGAACGCGGCCTGCGGGCCCGCCCAGATCGGCTGCCGCACGTACTCGGACGTGGGCGAGATCCCGAGGAATCCGATCTCTGCCGTCGTGGTCGAACCGTCCGCCGCCGTCACGGTCGTCTCGCGCCGTGCGGCCGTCACGGTGAGTGTCTGCTGTGCGCCGTCGCGTTCCACCACCAGCGTGAGCTGTTCGCCCGGAGACTCCTGGATGATGGCGGATGCCTCGGCGAAGTCCGCCACTTCCTGGCCGTCCACCGAGAGGATGGTGTCGCCGGCGAGCACGCCTGCGGCGGCAGCGGGGGCAGCCGGATCGGAAGGTGCGCACTCGCTCGCGCCCGATGCGGGGACGCACTCCGAGAGCTCCGACACCGTCGTCGTCGCGGTCTGCACGCCGATGCCGGTGAGCAGGATCGCGAACAGCACGATCGCGAACAGCAGGTTCATGACGGGGCCACCGAGCATCACGATGATGCGCTGGTAGACGGGGAGCTTGTAGAAGACACGCTGGTCGTCGTCGCCGTGGACGGTCTCGTCATTGGCCGAGCGCGCGTCCTGCACCATTGTGGCGAAGAACCCGCCGCCGGCGCGGCCGGAGCGAGCTGCCGCGCCCGATGAGGATGCCGCGGCCGCACGCTCGCGCTCCCGGGGGGACGGCGGGTACATGCCCGCCATCGAGATGTATCCGCCCAGCGGGATCGCCTTGACGCCGTACTCCGTCTCGCCCCTGCGCCGCGACCAGAGGGTCGGACCGAAGCCGATCATGTACTGCCCGACGCGCACACCGAACTTCTTGGCGGGCCACAGGTGCCCCAGCTCGTGCAGCGCGATCGACACGGCGAGGCCTACGACCAGCAGGACGACGCCGATGACGAATGCGAGAACTTCCACACGCTCACGGTACCCGCGTCCACCTACGAATTGGCCGTGACCGGTGACGTCTGCCGTGTCCCCTAGGCTCTCGAGGAGGAGGACTCGTGACCACACGCCACATGCGCGCCCTGCGAGGCGTTGCGGCCGCGTGGGTGGCCACGATCGCCGCCGCGACCGCGCACACGCTCGCGGGCGGAGGCGCCCCCTCCCCCGCGATGGTCGCCGTGGTCGGCATCCTCGCCGCACCCTTCGCCGTGGCATTGATCGGGCGGCGTCTGGCCGTGTGGCGGATCAGCGCGACGGTGCTGGCGAGCCAGGCCCTCTTCCATGCTGCCTTCGCGTTCACCGCCGGCGCCGACCCGGCGGCTGTGGGATCCCTGCACGGCCATCACTTCGCCAGCCTCGGCAGTGGCCTGGCAGGTGTCGTCCTTCCGGATGCGCCGATGATGGCGGGCCACCTCCTCGCGGCAGCGGCGACCGTCCTCGCGCTCTACAGCGGCGAGCGGATGCTGCGGGCCCTGGGCAGAGGCATCCGTTCCTTGCTCTCGCGCGCGCAGTCGTTCGCACCGCGCCCGGCTGTCCCGCTCCTCGTCGCAGCGCGCACCTCGCCAGACCCGCACCCGGCGGGGTTCATCCTCTCGGGTATCTCGCGGCGCGGACCGCCTGCCTTCGTCGCGGCGCTCTGAGCCGCACTCGCATCCCGATCGATCCTCCCCGCGCTGAGCATGCTCCCGGGCTCGGGCATGCGCTCCCGATCCCCGAGCACACGCTCGCGGCTGTTGAGCAGCACGCTCGGTCCTGCGGTGGTCGAGCACGATCGGTGTCCCTGCATTCGCGCTGAGCGACGGCTCCGCCCTCGCGCGCACCCAGACGAAAGAAGTTCTCATGACCACCCGTTCTCCCCTCTCCCGCCCTCGCACCCTCGTGCTGGGCTCGGTCGCCGGCCTCGCCCTGGCGGTCGGTGCCCCGCTCGCCGCTTCCGCGCACGTCCATGTCGACCCGGGCACGGCCTCCGCGGGCAGCACCGAAACGCTCACCTTCGCGTTCTCTCACGGCTGCGACGGATCACCCACCGCGGCACTCGCGATCGACATCCCTGAAGGCGTCGGAAACGCGACGCCCATCGTGCAGGGCGGCTGGACCATCGACCGCGAGGCCGCAGCCGACGGTGTGCCGACACGCGTCGTGTTCACAGCCGATGCGCCGATCGACGATGGACTCAAGGCCACCGTCTCGATGGACGTGCTCTTCGACGAATCCGCCGCCGGGACCTCGCTCGCCTTTCCCGTGACCCAGATCTGCGTGACCGGCGAGACCGCGTGGACCCAGGTCGCCGAGGACGGCCAGGATGCGCACGATCTCGAAGCCCCCGCTCCCGTGGTCGAGGTCGGTGACCCTGTGGATGAGGCCGAGAGCGACGCGCACGGTCACGACGAGACGGCGGCCGCCGACGACGCAGCCGCCGCATCCGACGCAGGCGCCGCGACGGCGACCGAGGCCGACCCCGTCGCGCGGTGGCTCGCCGCTGGTGGTCTCGTCGCGGGCATCGCCGCGCTCGTCGTCGTGCTCGTGAGGGGACGCCGCAAGGCCTGACACGATCGCACCGCGCATCGCTGTGCTCGCTCGCTCGACGGCCGGAGGTCCGGACCGTTGAGCGAGCGGGCACAGCGACCGGGATCGTGCGGACCGAGTCGACGTCCGACCATTGCGTCTCGGGCTTCGCGCGGAAGGATCGGCCCCCGCGCGCGCCGGATGAGAGGATGGATGAGCCATGCCGACTGACGCGCCCTCGAACCTCCCGCCCGTGCTCCGCCCGGACGCTCCTCCGACCCATGCGCTCGCCGACCTGGCCGCGACTTTCGCGGTCGATGTGCGCGGCGATGTGTCGACGGCGACCCTGACCGGCATCACCCTGGCGACCGCCGACCTCCGCCCCGGCGACGTGTTCGTCGCCGTGAACGGCGTCAATCGACACGGGGCGGAGTTCGCCGGCACCGCCGCTGAGAAGGGGGCAGTCGCCGTCGTGACCGATGCCGCCGGCGCAGACCTCGCGGGTGCCAGCGGACTCCCGGTGATTCTCGTCGACGACCCCCGTGGTTCCCTCGGCGACCTGTCGGCGTGGGTCTACAGCACGGGTCGTGACGACCAGCTGCCCATCCTCTTCGCGACGACCGGCACCAACGGCAAGACGAGCGTGTCGCACCTGCTCGAGGGAATTCTCGGCCAGCTCGGAGCGAAGACCGGTCTGTCCTCGACAGCCGAGCGTCACATCGCCGGCCAGGTGATCGTGTCGCGGCTGACCACCCCCGAGGCGTACGAGATGCATGCGCTCCTCGCTCTCATGCGCGAGCGCGGCGTCGAAGCCGTCGCCGTCGAGGTGAGCGCCCAGGCCCTCAGCCGCCGCCGTGTCGACGGCATCATGTTCGACGTCGCCGGTTTCACGAACCTCACCCACGACCACCTCGACGACTACGCCGACATGCGCGAGTACTTCGAGGCGAAGCTCCCCCTCTTCCTTCCCGATCGATCCCGCCGCGCGGTGGTGTGCATCGACTCGGAGCAGGGCGCCGAGGTCGTGGCGCGCAGCCAGGTTCCCACGGTGACCGTGGGCACGCCCTCGCTCGCTTCCGATCCGGTCGCCGCGGCCGACGCCGACTGGGTGGTCGAGATCCTCGATGAGCGCCAGATCGGCACCGAGTTCCGCCTGACCGCCCGCGACGGCCGCACCCTCACCACGCTCGTTCCCGTGATCGGCCGCCACATGGCCGCGAACGCGGGCCTCGCGATCGTCATGATCCTCGAGGGCGGGTACGCGTGGGAGCGTCTCGTGTCAGCGCTCGACGGATCGCGCATCGAGGCATACCTGCCCGGTCGCACCGAGCTCGTCTCGGGTGAGACCGGCCCCGCCGTGTACGTCGACTTCGGGCACTCCCCCGACGCCTTCGAGAAGACGCTGGCCGCGGTGCGCCGCGTCACCCCGGGCAAGGTCGTGATGCTGTTCGGCGCCGACGGCGACCGCGACGCGACCAAGCGCCATGACATGGGCCGTACCGCCGTCGTGGGCAGCGACATCCTCGTCATCACCGATCACCACCCGCGCCACGAGGACCCCGACGCGATCCGCGCGACCCTTCTCGAGGGTGCCCGGCGCGCGCAGCCCGACGCAGAGATCCTGGAGTTCTCACCGCCGGAGCGCGCGATCATCGAGGCGGTCGCACTCGTCGGCGAGGGTGACGCCATCCTCTGGGCAGGTCCCGGCCACCAGGATTACCGTGACATCCGGGGCGTGCGCACACCGTACTCCGCCCGGGAACTGGCCCGTCGTGCGTTGCGCGCGGCCGGCTGGCCGGTGCCCGAGCCGCACTGGCCGGTGCCGTACCCCGAGAACGAGACACCGGCATCCGACCCGCTCCGGCCGATCCATCCCGTGGTCTGAGCTCACGCTCCTCCGTACTGCCTCGACCACGGCGCCGGCGCCGCAACAGTGTGAGCGTCAGGATGCGGATGCTGCGGCGATCGCCTTGTCTGCGGTGCGACGCGCCCAGGCCTCGGCGTCGACGAGCGCCTCACGTGTGAGCGCGTCGGGCGGCTCGTGCGCTTCGACGACCCGTTCGATGATGTCGAGGATCCCGGTGAAGCCCAACCGCCCCTCGTGGAATGCGTCGACGGCTTCCTCGTTCGCGGCGTTGAACACGGCAGGGTAGGTGGCGCCTGCTCGTCCCACCCGCTTGGCGAGCCGGACCGCGGGAAACGCCTCGTCGTCGAGGGGCTCGAACGTCCATGCCGTCGCTGTCGTCCAGTCGAGCGGACGACCGACCCCTGCCACGCGATTCGGCCAGTCGAGGCCGAGGGAGATGGGAAGCCTCATATCGGGGGGCGACGCCTGGGCGATCGTGGATCCGTCGACGAACTCGACCATCGAGTGGACGATCGACTGCGGGTGCACCACGACGTCGATCTCGGAGTACGGCACCCCGAAGAGCAGATGCGCCTCGATCACCTCGAGACCCTTGTTCACGAGCGTCGCGGAATTGGTCGTGACGACGCGGCCCATGTCCCAGGTCGGATGCGCCAGCGCCTCGGCCGGTGTGACCTCCGCCAAGGATGCCCGCGTGCGGCCTCGGAAGGGACCGCCGGAGGCCGTCAGCACGAGCCTGCGCACCTCCGAGCTTTCGCCGGCGCGCAGCGCCTGCGCGATGGCGGAATGCTCGGAATCGACCGGAACGATCTGTCCCGGGCGAGCCAGCGCCGTGACGAGGTCGCCGCCGACGATCAGCGACTCTTTGTTCGCCAGCGCCAGCGTTCGACCGACCTCGAGGGCTGCCAGCGTGGGGCCGAGGCCGACCGAGCCGGTGATGCCGTTGAGCACCACGTCGGCCTCGATGTCGCGCACCAGCTGCTCCGCCTCGACCACGCCCAGCGCGGTGCTCTCCACACCGAACTCGGCCGCCTGCGCCGCGAGCGTCTCACTATCGGTCCCCGCGGCGAGCCCGACCACCTCGAATCGCCGCGGGTTCGCACGCACGACATCGAGGGCCTGCGTGCCGATCGAGCCCGTCGAGCCGAGGATGAGTACGCGTCGCATCGGTCAGCCTTCTCGGCGACGCCTACTGAGCCGGCTGGGCCGCGAGGATGTCGATGACGAAGACAAGCGTCTGTCCGACGAGGTCGGCGTCGTTGATCTCGCCTTCGCCATACGCGACGGCCGGGGGCAGCACGGCGATGACCTGAGAGCCGACGGTCTCGCCGAGTACGGCATCCGTGAATCCCTGAACCACACCGCTGCCGACGGTGAACGAGAACGGCGCGGCACCCCAGCTTTCGTCGAACACCTCGCCGGTGTTCCACGAGACGCCCTGGTACTGCACGAGCACGGTGTCGCCGGTCTCCACGACGTCGCCGTCGCCCTCCTTCAGAGTCGCCTTCGCGAACTCCGTCGGGATGTCACCCTCAGGCAGAGTGACGGACGGCTGGCCGTCGTCAGCGAGCTCGACGGTGGGCATCCCGTCGACAGGCTCCTGCTCCTCGCCCCACGCGGCCGTCGGAACGACGTCGAGCAGATCGATGATGTAGACCTCGCCCGCGACTTCTGCACCCGACTCGTCCGTCGTGGGAGGGAACGCCGCGACGACCCGGGTCCCCGGCGTCGCACAGCCCAGCAGCTGACCCAGCGGGTTCTCGGCCGAGATCTGCTGCGGCAGGGCAGGACTGTCGGCGTAGCCGAACGAGCCGAGCTCCTCGCCGGTGTCGGCGCTGAACGCAGTGAGCGCGTAAGAGATCAGGTCTCCGGCGGCCACCGGATCGCCCGAGCCCTCGGCGATGACCGTGCTCTGCAGCTCGGTCACTTCCAGCGGTGCCGTGAACGTGGCAGTCGACTTCTCGCCGACCGCACCGTCGATGGTGACGGATTCGACGGCCTCACCCGACTCGACCTGTGCGTCGCACAGGTCGGCGGCGGCGGTCGCCGAGGGGGTCGCCTCAGCGTCGGGCTCGGCGGGCGACGCGCATCCTGCGAGAAGAACAGCCGACAAAGCGGCGACGGACAGGGCGGCGAGCGGACGAATGCGCACGGATGAACCTCGAGTCGAAGGGAGCGGAACCTCTATCTTTCCGTATCTTCGCTTTGTCTGCGCTGAGAAATGGCCATGCCCGAACCGGAATGCAATCGGGAGTACCCTCGATTGGTGACTTCCGACCTCGAGCCCGACGTGCCCGCCGATGCCGTCGAGGAAGGCGAGACGGCCCCGGTCCGGTCCATGGGAGCCACGTACGCCGTCGGTCGCGGCATCATCACCCCGCTCGCACGGCTGATCTACCGGCCTCGCGTCGACGGCCGTGCGAACGTGCCCAAGACCGGCCCCGTCATCTTCGCCAGCAACCATCTCTCGTTCATCGACTCCATCGCGATCCCCGTCGCCGCGCCACGCCCGGTGCATTTCCTCGCGAAGTCGAGCTACTTCGAGGGGTCGGGCTTCAGCGGCTGGATCTCGAGAGAGTTCTTCACCGCGATCGGCGCCATCCCCGTCCAGCGGGGTGCAGGTCAAGCGGCGCTCGACGCACTCGACCAGCAGCGTGCGCTCCTCGAGGAGGGCCGGGCGGTCGCGCTGTATCCAGAAGGCACCCGATCACTCGACGGCCGCCTCTACAAGGGCCGCACCGGCGTCGCGTTCCTCGCCCTGCAGACCGGTGCACCCGTGGTCCCGGTCGGACTCATCGGCACCGACGACGTCATGCCGGTCGGCGCGAAGCTCCCGTCGATCACGCATCGGATCTCGGTCAAGTTCGGCGAGCCGCTCGAACTCTCGCACCACGGCCCTGCCACGTCCGGCAAGGCACGGCGCTTCGCGACGGACGAGATCATGGCCGCCATCCACGCCCTTTCGGGCCAGGAGCTGGCCAATGCGTACAACGAGGCGCCTGCTCACAACCCCATCGACCGGATCCGGCAGGTTCTTCCGCACGAGCGTCGCTGACCCCTCGCGCTCAGAGACCACCTGGGATCGGGGCCACCGGGATCAGGACCCGGCGACGAGGATCGTCGGCTCGTGACGCACGGGGAAGTTCACCGAGTTCGCGATGAAGCACCACTCGCGGGCCTGCGCGTGCGCGGCGGTCGCGGCATCCGTCATCGACGCGTCCGCAATGCTCACGCGAGGTCTCAGCACCACCTCCCGAAAGGCTCCTCCGCCATGGCCGTCCTCGACCATGAGAGCGGATGCCTCGTCCTCGTACGCCACGACGGTGACACCCGCTTGGACGCAGGCATGCAGGTACGACAGCAGATGGCATTCGCTGAGTGCCGCGAGGAGCATGTCCTCGGGGTTCCACCGCGAAGGATCCCCACGGAAGGGCTTGTCGGACGAGGCGAGCAGGGCCGGCTTTCCGTCGATAGCGATGGTCACCGACCGGTCGTAGTCGCGGTATCCCGACGTCCCGGTGCCGCGATCGCCCGTCCACGTCGCCCGGACGGAGTATCGATGCTCGCCCCACATGAGCACAGTCTGTCATGCGAGGACGTACCCGCCCCGGCGGTAGGCTGGCGAGGTGCCGCAGACATTCTCCGCAGCTGACGCCGTCGAACTCGCCGTCGTCGAGCGCAGCGGTTTCATCGAGTCGCGACATACCGGCATCGCGATCGTCCTCGCCCCCGACGGCACGATCGCTCAGAAGTCGGGCGATCCGTCGGCGCTGATCCTCCCCCGGTCGAGCCTCAAGCCGCTGCAGGCGCTCGCGTGCCTCGCCGCCGGCGCACCGCTCGAAGGCGAGCGTCTCGCGCTCGCCACGGCGAGCCACTCGGGCACCGACCGTCACGTCGCCGTCGTACGCGAGATCCTCGCAGCCGCCCAGCTCGGCGAGGACGACCTCGGCTGCCCGCCGGCGTGGCCCTCAGACACCGCCGCGCGCGACGAACTCGTGCGCGAGCTGCGCCAACCGGCACGCGTCCGCATGAACTGCTCGGGCAAGCACGCCGCCATGCTGCTGACGTGCGCCACGAACGGCTGGGACGCGGCAGACTACCTCTCGCCGGAGCATCCGCTGCAAGCCCATATCCGCGACGTGATCGAGCGCCTCATCGGCGAGAAGATCTCGGCCACCGCGATCGACGGCTGCGGCGCCCCCGTCTACGCGATGACGCTGTTCGGGCTCGCCCGGGCCGTTCACCGCATCGGCAACTCATCGACCACCTCGCCGTTCGCCCTCCACCGCAGCGCCGGTGCGCTGGTGGAGGCGGTGCGCGCGAACCCCTGGACGATCGATGGCCCGGGCCGTCCCGACACCCTCGCGATCGAGCGCCTCGGGGTGTTCGCGAAGGGCGGCGCCGAAGGCGTCATGGTGATGGTCGCCCCGAACGGCACGACGGTCGCACTCAAGATGCTCGACGGCAGCGGGCGCGCCGCCACCGCGGTGGCGTTGCGGCTGCTCGAACGCCACGGCGCCCTGTCGGCGTCCGACGTCTCCGACACGCTCTCCCAGCTTCCGCTCGCCGTCACCGGCGGCGGGCAGGACGTCGGGGCCATCCGCCCCGTCCTCTAGAGGCGCTCTCACAAGGAGCCCGAGCGCTCCAACGGCGGAGCGGAAAGGACCACACGATGAGAATCAGCGTCCCCACCGAGGTGAAGAACAACGAGTACCGGGTCGCCCTCACGCCCGCGGGCGTGCACGACCTCGTTGCCGCCGGCCACGAGGTGATCGTCCAGCGCGGTGCCGGCGAAGGATCATCGATGCCGGATGCCGAGTACCAGGCCGCCGGGGCGACGCTGCTGGACGACGCGGCCGAAGTGTGGGGCCGCGCCGAGCTGCTCCTGAAGGTCAAGGAGCCGATCGCCCGCGAGTACGGGCATTTCCGCAAGGATCTCGTTCTCTTCACATACCTTCACCTTGCGGCGGACCGTCCCCTCACGGATCGGCTGGTCACGGACGGCGTCACCGCGATCGCATATGAGACGGTGCAACTCGCGGGCGGCGGCCTCCCCCTCCTCGCTCCGATGAGCGAGGTCGCCGGACGCCTCGCACCCATGGTGGGAGCATCCACCCTCATGCGCTCGGCCGGCGGACTCGGCCTCCTCATCTCGGGTGTGCCCGGCACCCGCCCTGCGACGGTCACCGTCATCGGCGGCGGCGTCGCCGGCGCCAACTCCGCGTACATCGCCGCGGGCATGGGCGCCGACGTCACGATCTTCGACACGAACATCCAGCGACTGCGCTTTCTCGACGACCATTTCCAAGGTCGTGTCAAGACAGCCGCGTCCAACCCGCTCGACCTCGACCGCGCCGTGGTCGCCTCCGACCTCGTGATCGGATCGGTGCTGATTCCCGGCGCGAAGGCGCCCAAGCTCGTCACCAACGACATGGTCTCGCGCATGAGGCCCGGCTCGGTGCTCGTCGACATCGCCGTCGACCAGGGCGGCTGCTTCGAGGACACCCATCCGACGACACACGCCGACCCCACATTCCCGGTGCACGGCAGCATCTTCTACTGCGTCGCGAACATGCCCGGCGCAGTTCCCAATACCTCGACATCGGCGCTCACCAACGCGACGCTCCCCTATATCCGGCAGATCGCCCGCCGGGGCTGGAAAGACGCACTTCGATCGGATGCCGCACTCGCGGCGGGTCTGAACACGGTCGGCGGTGCCGTGGTCAACGTCGGGGTCGCAACGGCTCACGGCCTCGAGCTCGCACCGCTCGAAGCCGCGCTCGACTGACGTCGGGCGCGGCTTCGGCCGAATCCGTCGGTGCGCGTACTGCGGCGTCCGACGGAGCCGGCGATCCCGGCGGACGAGCTACTGGCTCGCCGGAGTGTGCCCGAGTATCTCGACCACCGCCGCCGTCAGCTGCTCTTCGGTCTCGGGCGTCACCTCGAAGCCGGCAGCCGCGATCGACACGCTGGCACCGGGCAGAAGTCCGGTCGCCGAGAACGCGCCCTGCACTTCCGAGGGGATCCGGTAGAGCACGCCTCCCGATGCAGTCAGCTGTTCGTTCGCGACGATCACGCCTCCCGAGGCCTCGATCGAGGAGGCGTCGGGAAGATCGTTGTTCGGCTGAGGAGCGATCTGCACGCCGATCGTCTGGCCCGGGGAGGCCTCAGAGCGCCAGTCGCAGAACCCGCCGGTCGCATCGATGGAGTCCACCTCGATGGCGTAGCCCTCCAGGGACGCGCCCAGTGCCTCCGCGACGACCGAGCAGTCATCGAACGCTGCAAGGAGCGCTGCGCCTTCCTCCGTCACCGGGGGTGTGAACTCGCTCGCCTCGACTGGGGTCGACGACGCTGCACAGCCGGCAAGCGCAAACCCGCATGCCGCGGCCGCAATGACGACGACGGTGACGCGCCGGAGTGGTGAAGCCTTCATGAATCGGATCCTCTTCATCTGGTGGGGGTGTGGAGCGACCGCGTCTGGGGGATCACGGTCGCTCCACACGTCGTCGGAGGCAGCCGCCTACTTCAGGAACGGGCTGCCATTGCCGACCTTGCCCGGAGCGGGGTTTCCGGGCAGCGAGAGCACGTATGCTCGCATGTTCCCCTTGCCCGAGAGCGAAATGCTCAGCGAGCCATTGGAGACGGTCTTCGTGTCGCCGGTCACCGCGTCGACATAGGTTCCGTTCGGCACGCCACTGAACGTCGCTCCGCCAGACACCGCGACCAGGACGAAGCTGTCGACGCCACCCTCGGTGAAGCGCTTCTTGTAGGCGATGTTCCCGTTCACTCCCTCGCGAGAGTACTGGCCCTTCTGCAGCGCAGGAACGGCCCGGCGGATCTGATTGAGCGCCTGGAGGTGCTTGGCGAGCGGGGAGTTGAGTGTCTCCGCCACAGCACCGGATGCCGATGCCACCTTGCCGAAGTCACTCGCGACGACGGCGCCCTGGAGCTTGTCACCGAAGTAGGCGCGGCCCGTCGTCGCAAGCGGGCACGTCGGACCGCAGTCGATCCTCTTGCCGGCCTGGAACTCGATCTCGGAGCCGTAGAAGAGCACCGGAATACCTCGGAACGTCCACATCAGACTCATGTTCTCGGCCCAGGCATCCGTTCCGCCGTCGTACCGCACCTGCGACTTTCCGGGGCCGTAGTCGTGGCTGTCGACGTACACCGCGTTGTAGGTGGCATCGTTCGTCGCGTCGTCGGAATCCATGCCCGCGTAGAACGCCGTGGACGCATCACTGAAGTTCATGTGCATGCGCATGTCGATGATGTCCATGCCCGAGGCCTTCGAGTGATCGGGCGTGTGGTAGGTGTTCCCGTTCAACAAGTGGTTGTTGCTCGTCGGCTGGTTTCCCGTGCCCATGAGGTTCTCGTAGTTGAACTGCTCGGCCGCGGCGACGACGTCGTCGAGACTGTACTCGCGTCGCTCGTCCCAGGTGTAGAACGGTGCCGAGTGGTTGACCGAGCCGCGGTTCCACTTGTCATGCACGAACTGGGCGACCTCGCCGAAGACGTAGAAGTCCTTGCCCTTTTCGCCGTGCGTCGCGACTGCGTGCTCCTGGATCGCCGGCAGGAAGTGACGGTTCCACATCACGCGAGGGATGTGCACCGCCGTGTCGACGCGGAATCCGTCGACGCCCATGTCGATGTACTTGTTGTACGTGTCGATGAGGAAGTCCTGCACCTGGGCGTTCTCGGTGTTCAGATCGGCGAGATCCTCATGGATCCAGCAATCCTGAGCGTCCTTGCCCTCCCAGTTGCCGATCCAGCACGGGTGGAAGAGGTTCTTCGGGAACATTCCCGAAGTGGCGTTCGGCCACTGGCAGTTGTAGACCTTGTACCCCTCGGCCGAGAAGCCGCTCTGGACTCCCCAGTTCTTGCAGTCCTGGCCCGCGGGCTGGGTCTCGCTCCACAGGTCACCCGTGTAGGTGCTGCCATCCGGATCGGTGTCGAGCGGGTTGTACTCCTTGCCCGCAACCTTCTCGTCGTAGTACCAGCTCCACTGCGCATCCCGCTTACCGTAGACGGTCGGGACGAACAGGTCCTTCGCACCCCAGCGCGACGTGTGGTTGTAGACGACATCCTGATAGATCTTGATGCCCTTGGCGTGGGCCGCATCGATCAGGTTCTGGTAGGTGACCGCCTCGGACTCCAGACGCGGATCGATGCGGACGAAGTCCCATCCGTGGTACCCGTGGAAGTCGTAGTCGCTGCGGTTCGTCACCACGGGGGTGATCCAGATCGCCGAGAAGCCGAGCGCCTTGATGTAGTCCAGCTTGTTCACGACACCCGCGAAGTCGCCCCGGAACATCGGATCGTTGTTGGCCGCGTTGCCCGACTTCACATTCTGACTGCCGCCCATGTTGTTGGACGCATCACCGTCGAACCAGCGCGCCGTCATCATGAAGTAGATGCTGTCCTCGCGCGGGTCCCCTCCGAGAGGCTCACCGGTGGTCGCTCCCGCGAGCGACCCCTGTCGGACCGTGCTCGGGTTCGTGGGCGTCGGCGTGGGAGTGGGTGTTGCCGTGGGGGTTGTGGTGGGGGTGGGGGTGGCTGTCGGGGTGGTTCCGACGGGGGTGGCGAACACGGACGCGGTGTAGGCGGATGCGCCGTTGGCGTTGACCGCGCGGACCTTGAACCAGTACTCG
>NZ_JAGTTN010000006.1 GCF_020682705.1 Microbacterium allomyrinae | reverse complement strand
TGACCGCCCGCCCGCCCCGCCCGGGCGCTGACCGCCCGCCCGCCCCGTGCCCGCGGCGCCCGCCGGGGAGCCCGGCGCCCCCGGAAGCCCGGCGCGACATTCAGAGCCTTGCGTTGAGAGCCTGCGTTCAGAGCCTCGCGCCCGAAGCTCCGCGTTCGGCGTCTCGCGTCCGGAGGTCCGCGTTCGGCGTCTCGCGTCCGGAGGTCCGCGTTCGGCGTCCCGCGTTCAGAGCCTCACGCGCCGCCGATCCCGCGTCTCGCGTTCCGCGTCTTGCGTTCAGCGTTCAGCGTTCCGCGTCCCGCGTCCCGCGTTCAGCGTCTCGCGTCTCGCGTCTCGCGTCTCGCGTCTCGCGTTCAGCGTCCCGCGTACAGCGTCCCGCGTCTCGCGTTCCGCGTTCCGCGTTCCGCGTCCCGAGCCTGGCGCTCGAAGCCGCCCGTTCAGAGCCACGCGCTCGAAGCGTTGCGCTCAAAGCCTCGCGTTCAGCGTCTCGCGCGACGATCCCCGCACTCCGCACTCCGCGCGACGATCCCCGCTCAGAGCGGACGACGATCGCGCGGCGCCACGATCAGGTCGGTGGCGATGCGCCTGCGGGTATGAATCGGAGCATCGGTGCCGGGGTGTCGGTGTAAGCCCGACCGGCGGGGCTGGTCCAGACCAGAATCCCGGCGTCTCGCTGTTCGACCCGCCACGCGGTGCTGCCTTTGAGCGTGTGATGCCGTCGGCACAGATGCGCGAGATTGCATGTCGCGGTCGGGCCGCCGTACTGGTGGTCGATCGTGTGGTCTGCGTCGCAGCGCCACACCGGCTGTCGGCATCCGGGAAATCGGCAGTGTTCGTCTCTTGCCCGCAGGAAGACGCGCTGCGCCTCGAGAGGAAACCGGCGATCGACCGCCCGTACTTCGCCGGTGCACGGGTCCGTCAGGATTCGATGCCAGAGAGTGGCGCCGGCGACAAGGCGTCGCGCGGAGTCCGCGTCGATCGGTGTGCCGGCGAGAGTGGGGACCGCCGAGTCGTCGCCGAGCAGCGTCTGCACGGGGACGGTGATCTGCACGATCGCGCGGAACGCGTCGATCCCCTCGCCGCCATCCCGATCGACGCCGGCCGTGGTGGCGTGCCCGGTGAGCAGGAGATCGCACAAGACATCGGCCCGCAGCTGGTCGAGCGTCCGCTCATCAGCGGCGGCGGCGCCTGCGGCGGCCTCTGCGCCTGCGTCGGGATCGGCGTCGGCGGGCGCGGCCGCGGCGTCGCGAATGGAGCGCCCCATCTGCGTGATGCGGTCATGGATGCCGTGCGCGAGTGGGGTGGGGATCAGCGCCCAGAGCTCGGACATGCTGTCGTCGAGATCGCGCATCGCGATGCGACGCTCCTCCCGTGCGACCCGATGGCGTTCGGCCATCGGCACCGGGTCGAGCTGCTCTGCGATCGACTTCGCCATCGCGCGCAGGCGCCCTGTGGTCAGATGCGCACGGCGCTTCAGCACGAGGCGTTCGTATTCGGCGCGCACCTCATCGTCTGCGAGTCGCTGGCCCTCATCGACGATCACCTGAGCGTGCGGACGACTCATGCGACCACCGCGCATCTCGTCCAGTGTTGCTGCGAACCGATCGCGCAGCATCGCCGCATCGTTCATGTGCTGCTCGAGGGTGCGATCCGACATCCGCACCGCGACCGCGAGCTCAGCGGCGAGGCTGCGGATCGACAGGTCGTCATGGCGCGTCGAGGCACCGTCTCGAGCCAGATCTTGCGCTTCGGCGAGGATTTCGGCCTGGGCTGCCTGCAGCTTGGCCGCCAGGGCCACGGACTCGACCCACCGTTCGACGAGATTCTCGCGGTGGCGCTGATCGGTCAGCCACCGCTCCACGCTTGCGACGACACGCGTCGCGCCGCTCGCGTGGGCTGCTTCGGCAGCTTCGGCGAATCCGAACTGGTCGTCTGGGAAGAACTCGTTTGCCCACACCGATTCTGCGCGTGCTTCCCACTCCTCGTCGGAGACGGCCGGCTCATCGACCGGAAAGGGCGGGATGGTCATAGATCCAGAATGCCAGCACCCTCCGACATTAATGCGATCACAATGGTCCAGGAACGCATCCTGTATCGAAGAGATATCCGATGCCTCCGCTGCCCGTGCTCTTGCGCCGGGCTCTCGGTGCAAGACGCGAACAACGAAGCGAGTGCCGGCTCAGACGTTCCAGCGACCGTGTGGGCGGAGCCAGAAATAGCACATGCCCGTCTCGCCTTCGAGCGCCCCGTTGAAGCGGATGGAGTCCGCGTCGGGGAGGACTCTCTGCAACCACTCGCCGTTGCCCGGGAGAACTTCGTCGCCCACGGCTTCGATCTGCGCGAGGAGCGCGCGGCCGGTGACGTAGTCGCCGTCATTCACCTGAGCGTCACGCGCGGCCTGCGCGACCGAGCAGCGCCACACGGCGTAGGCGATGAGTTCGCCGCCTGCCCCATTGCTGATCCCGGCCCGGCCCAGGTTCGCGGTGGGCGCCTGCTCGGGGAATGTGTATCCGTCCGGCATCCGGTCCGCGAGCACGTCGGTCGTCTCGTCGTACTCGGTCTGGCGCAGGGCGGCCTGGGCGTCGCGCGCCGCCCTGCGCGCGGCGGACTCGGCCTCGTCGATGGCTTGCTCAGCCGCGGTATCGGCAGCGGCTGCATCGTCCGCAGCGGCTGCGGCGGAAGCGTCCGCAGCAGGTGCGGCGGAAGCGTCCGTCGGCGCGGACGTCGGCACGGCGGTGGGTGCGCACCCCGTGAGTACGGCGACGGTGAGGCCAAAAGCGCACACGAGAGCAGCGCTCTTGGCGGCGGGGTTCATGCTCGAATCCTGGCACGGCCCGCGGCCACAGCCCGACCTCGGAGCTCGCCACGACCTCCGTCGCTTCCATGGCCGCGAGAACCAGGAACCGTGCCTCCAGGCGTTCCGGCGATCCGGCCTCGCCCCCCGAGTCAGTCCCCGTACCACCACTGCTGCAGCACCGATGGGCGACCGAGCGGAGTCGTCTGGAAGATCGTGTCGCCCGCGTGCCCGAGCACGTTCACCGCGGACGGCCGGCCCCACGGCACCGTGCGCTCGGGGTCGTAGTGGGAGTTGTCCACGTACGTCTCCACCGGCCAGTACGAGTCGTCATTGATCACCGTCGTCAGCCAGTTCGACACCATCGGCGCTCCGAGCGCCGCGAAGAAGGCATAGCGGAACGAGACCTCGTCGTTGATCCACATCTTGGTGCGGTAGCCGACGGCGGCGTGCAGCCCCTGGAAGACGTCCCACCACGGGTCGTACGACGTGTCGCTGTCGAGCGAGGTCGGGATGACGGAGCACGAATGCAGGATCCAGTACGCCAGCGCGCCGGCGCGGGCCGCGCCGCCGTAGCCGTCGCCGGGGATGTCGCCGAAGCGGACGATGTCGGCGTTGTCCTTCAACGTGCTGAAGATGTGCCAGTTGCCGTGCGACTCGGTGAGTGCGACCTGGACGGCGTCGATGAACTCACGATTCTCATCGGTGTAGAGCCGCGGCTCGGCCCAGTAGTACTGCCGGTCGATCGGGGCGATCGTGCCGAAGAGGGTCTGCGCCGTGCGCAGGCCGCTGAGGAAGCTGTTGGCACTGGCGACCCAGCCCGCGTTGTCTTCGCGCACGACGTACCGCCCGAGCGTCGGCCGGGTGTTGAGTCGGGGGAATGCGGTCGCGAGGGGCTCCTTGGGGTGCACCCGCGGTCGCGTGAGAGTGGGCGGGAGCTCTTCGAAGAGCTCGAGCGCGGGCACGTATCCGACCAGGTGTCCGCCGATCTGATCCTCGTCGTCGACGCGATCACCGCGCCCGTACGAGGCGATGAACCGGAAGGCGGGCTGGATGAGGTCGGCGTCGGCGTCGTAGTAGACCAGGCGCGCCGACTCCACGTGGACGTCCTGCTCCTCGGCGATCGGGGCCAGCGCCTCGCTGATCGCCTCGATCACCCGCCCACGGTCGATGCCGGCGCCGGAGTGCTCCTCGACGACGTCGGCGTACCGCCAGTTGTGGGCGAGCGCCTCGACCCCGTCGTCCGAGACGGAGACGGTCGCGCGCGAGCCGCGACCAACCACCGGGATGTCGCGGACGGTGCGCTGGATGCGGGCGAACCCGAGGTAGTCGGCGGAGTCACCGACCCGGCGCCGCGATGCGCGCGAGCCGCGAAGGCTCGTGGGGGCGAGCACGGTCTGGTTCGTCGCGTCCCGCGGGATCAGCGCCTCATCACGTGCGAGCTCGGCCGCCGCCTCGAAGGCGCGGTCGGCCAGTCCGTCCGACGGGGCGAGGACATCGAGCTGCGGGAAGTTGCGGGACTCGCCGCCGGTCGCGTCGGCGAAGGCGACCAGCCGGTCGTCGACGTAGAACCCCGTCGCGGTCTCGCCGAGACGCCGGGGCTCGGCCTCGGGGGCCGTTGCCCTGGCGATCTCGCCGACTCGCTCGGCGCCGGCTTCGGTGCGATCACCGAGTCTCAGGACGTACAGGGTGTCTTCATGAGGGCGGATGCTCTCGGGATCGATGATCACGGACATGGATGTGCTCCTCTGCTCGGCTGCAGGGGAGGAGCCCGCGAATGCGCGCGTGATACTCCGCCGCATCGGGACATCGAAGCAGCTTGCAGCCGCGAGGCTCTCCGAGAACACCGGACGGCCCCCGGACTCGAGGAGTCCGGGGGCCGTCCGGCGCCATGTCTCAGAGCGCCATGTCTCAGAGCGCCATGTCTCAGAGCGCCATGTCTCAGAGCGTCGCGGCGAGCGGGTCGAAGTCGGCCGCGAGCGATCCGACCTCGTCGATCGTGCTCTCGACGGTCACGAAGCTGCGCGCGGCTGCCGCCTCCTCGATCGAGAGGAGGGTGTCGAGCACGTGGTAGCCGAAGCGGCCGGTCGCCACGTGCGGGCGGCCGTCGCGGATCGAACGGGCCATGTCGAGAAGTCCGAGGCCGCGGCCGGCGAGCACCCCCTCCTGCGGCACGTCGAGCACTTCCTGCACGATCGGGGCGGGCGGGATCACCATTTCGCCGAGCGGGCGGGTGATGGTGATGGCGCCGCCGAACGTGTTCGGGTCGGGGATGACGAGCGTGCCCTCGGTGCCGGTGATCTCGACGATGCCCTGGCGCAGCAGCGGCGAGTCGGTGCTGTACAGGCTCTGGGCCTGACCGCCCTGCTCGAAGTCCATGAGCACCGAGAGCGTCGAGGGGACCTCGACGGGGAACTCCTGACCGGTGAGCTCGCCCACCTGCACGCGGCGGGTCGGCGTGCCCTGCAGACCGAGTGCCGCCACCGACGCGACGGGGCCGAACACGTGCACCAGCGCCGACACGTAGTACGGGCCCATGTCCAGCAGCGGACCGCCGCCCTTCGCGTAGAGGAAGGCGGGGTTCGGGTGGAAGATCTCCGGGCCCTGCCACTGGAACGTCGTCTGCGCGAACAGCGGGCGGCCGATGTCGCCGCGGGCGATGGCGCGCTTGGCGGTCTGCACGCCGGGGCCGAGCACGGTGTCGGGAGCGACGCCGACGCGCAGGCCCGCGGCATCCGCCTTCTCGAGCAGGCGACGCGACTCCTCGCGGTCGATGCCGATCGGCTTCTCGGTCCAGACGTGCTTGCCGGCCGCGATGATCGCCTCCGACACCTCGACGTGCACCGCCGGGATCGTGAGGTTCACGACGATGTCGATGTCGGGATCGTTCAGCACGAGGTCGACGCCGCCTGAGCGGGGCACACCGTACTTGGCTGCCTGCACGGCGGCGCGATCCTCGAGCAGATCGCCGATCGCGAGCACGCGCACATCGGGGAAGGAGGTGAGGTTCGTCAGGTACTGGTCGCTGATGTTGCCCGCTCCGATGATGCCGACGCCGACGGGCGCGTTCGCCGAGCCCATCAGGCGACGACCTTCGCGGCGACCGTCTCGTCGAGGAAGAGCCGGCTCTGCTCGATCGCGCTGTAGAGGTCGCCGGGGAAGTGGTCGAACTCGACGATGGCGACCTCGAGAGCGGATGCCGCCGCCAGCGCTTCGGCGAGCGGCACGACGCCCTGGCCCGCGGGAACCTGGTCGGCCGGCGGGTAGGCGGCGACGGCCTCGGGGTCGAGCGTGCCGTCCTTGACGTGGACGGCGATCACGCGGTCGCCGAGCGTCTTCAGAAGCGTGGGCGAGTCGACGCCGGCGCGGGCGACCCAGTACAGGTCGACCTCGAGCACGACGCGCTCGTCGAGGAGGTCGGCGAGCACCTCGAGTCCCGTCTTGCCGTCGAAGGTGGCCTCGAGCTCGTGCGCGTGGTTGTGATATCCGACGCGGATGCCGTGCGCTTCGCCGATCTCGGCGGCGGCGTTGAGCAGGCGGGCGGTCTCGGCGATCTGCTCGAGCGACTCCCAGCGGGCAGGCTCCGTGTAGGGATCGATGACCGTGGTCATGCCGAGGGTCTTCGCGGCGGCGAACACCACCTCGGGGGCGGGGACCGGGACGGTCGTGCCGCTGCCGTCGGGATTGACGAACGAGGTGGACGCGAGGAACGCATGGCCGGTCGGCGCGGCGAGGCCGTGCGCGGCGAGGGCGGCGGCGAGCGGCTCGGCGCGGCGCACGAAGTCGTACGGCTCGACCGCGGTGAAGCCGCGTGCGGCGACCTCGGCGAGGGTGCCTTCGAGGTCGGCCTCCAGTGCGGAGTTGACCGTGAACAGCTGAATGGATGTCTGGACCGGCATGGGTCGCGCTCCTTCGTTGTCGTCGATGACGGATCGGGCGGTCAGGCCCGCCGTGAATCACGATAGCATCAAAACCTCCACGCGGAGGTTTTAGTGCGGTTAGGATGACGACCATGCCGGACGAACCTGCCCCGACCCCGCGCGGGTCGTACGCCAAAGGGGTCGCCCGACGCCAGGAGATCCTCGATCGAGCGATCGAGGTGTACGCCAGGCGGGGCTCCGACAAGACGAGCCTGCGTGCGATCGCCGAAGAGGTCGGCGTCACGCATGCCGCCCTGAAGCACTACTTCGGCTCGCTCGAGGAACTGCTGGTCGCCGTCTACCGCGAGTCCGAGCGGCGCAGCGACGCGCGGGGCCCGGTCGATCCGGAGGTGACGCCGGTCGAGCTCATGCGCCGCTGGACCGAATCCAACCGCGAGGTCCCGGGGCTCGTGCAGCTGTACTCGACGCTCGTCGCCGCCGCCCTCGAAGAGGGGCACGAGGCTGCCCACGACTTCGCCACGGAGCGCTTCGCGCGCGTGCGGAGCGACCTGGTCGAGCGTGTGCGGCACAACCAGGCGGCAGGCCTGATCCGCGCGGATGTCGCTCCGGACGCGGTCGCCGCGCTCGTGGTCGCGGCCTCCGACGGCCTGCAGACGCAGTGGCTGCTCGATCCGGCGGCCCCTCAGGACGCCGCCCTGGCGCTTCTCGAACTGCTGCTCGCGAGCCCCGAGACACGCTGACACGCGGATCCGGTGCCTGCGGCCGCGCCCGACGTGGGTCGGCGCCAGCTTCCTGCGGCGGCTACACAGATCGGATGCGCCACGACAGGAATCTGCAGCCGTAGCGATCGCCGACGGTCCCGAGCCGCGCTGACGCGGCGGACCGCGGCATCCGCTCGTCAGGCGAAGAGGTCGGCCGACCCCATCACCGTGACCGGGTCGAGCCGGATGACGACGCGTCGCGGGTTCACCCGCGGCTGCCGGTATCGCTGCGCGTAGAGCGCGACGGCGTGCGCGACGGCGTCGGGATCGCGCTCGATCGTGGCGCGTCCGGCGATGCTCAGCCAGCGCGGACCCGCGACCTGTGCCACGGTCGCCCGCGGCTCGCGCTCGATGTTGCGGACCTTCTGCGTGGCGTCCGACGTGATCACGCGCACGACGCCGTCATCGACGGTGAACCCCACCGCGACGACGTGGATCCCGCCGTCGCGGCCCAGGGTCGAGAGCGTCGCGAGGTGGTAGTCGGAGACGAATCCCGCGCCATCGTCGGTGAGAGAGGTGAGGCTGCGCACCCCACCATCATCCCCTGCAGCTCATGGCCCGCCGTCCGCAGGTCCGCGCGCGGGTATCAGCATGGATGCCCGCACGCTCCTGTCAGGAGGAGGTGCGCCATGGATCTCGATCGCTTCAGCGTCGCGACGTTCAATCTGTACAACCTGCAACTGCCCGGCCGGCGGATGAACCCCGGCCAGGTCGTCTGGACCGACGACGAGTACCGGCGCAAGGTCCGCTGGATCGGAGCGAAGCTGCGCGCGCTCAAGCCGGACGTCGTGGGGCTGCAGGAGCTGTGGCATCGCGACGCGATGGCCGAGGTCCTCGCCGATGCGAATCTCGACGACGACTACGAGCTGATCGCCGAGCCGGCGTCCGGCGGCCGGATCATCTGCGCCGCGCTCGTGCGGACGGGGCTGCGGGCGGGCGATCCGGTGTGGATCGATCAGTTCCCGCCGGGCCTGCGACTGGAATCGACCACCCCGATGGATCCCCAGGCCCCCGGCATCCGGGTGAGCATTCCGAGATTCTCGCGTCCCGTGCTGCGCGTTCCCCTGGCGCTGCGCGACGACCACGTCACCGAGGTGTACGTCGCCCACTTCAAGTCCAAGCTGCCGATCCGCATCGACACCGAGACCTGGTTCGATCAGGATCCCGACCGGTACAAGCCGCACGTCACCGCGATCGGCGCGGCGCTCGCGACGATCCAGCGCACCGCCGAGGCGGCTGCATTGCGGGTGCTGCTGACCGAGACGATGAAGGGCACCGTGACGCCGGTGATCGTCCTGGGCGACATCAACGACGGGCAGCACAGCAACACCGTGAACATCCTGACCGAGCAGCCCCGTTACCTCGTGGGAGTGGCGCAGGGCGGCGCCGACGTCGGGCTCTACACGGCCCAGACGCTGCAGGAATACCGCGACACCCGCGACGTGTATTACACGCACGTCCATCAGGACCTGCGCGAGTCGCTCGACCATGTGCTGGTCAGCGAGCAGTTCTACGACCACAGCCGGCGACGGCTCTGGCTCTTCGACGGACTGTCGATCGACAACGACCACCTCAACGCCGAGGACCACCGCGAGAGCGGAACCGGCGACCACGGCGTGGTGAGGGTGTCGTTCCGGTGGCGCCCGTCGCCGCAGGACGGCTGACCGCACCGGACCGCACCGCACCTGTCTCCTGCTGCGGCCCCGCCCTGCCTCGCGCACGCGAGAGGATGGACTGCGGGAAGGAGCACGCGGATGCCAGCGAGCAGTGACGGCCGCACGTGGCGGACAGAACTCGGTCACGCCCTGGCGAGTCTCGTCCGTCTCGGTCCCGCGCGAGGCCCGAGGTGGGCGATCGGGCTGCGAGCCGCGCTCGCGATCTCGCTGCCGATCGCCCTGATGTCGCTTCTCGGACGCCCCGACCTGGGGTTCCAGGCGGCGACCGGCGCGTTCGTCGCGCTCTACGGTACCCATCTGCCCGTGGTCGAACGAGTGCGCGTGCTGCCGTTCGTCGCCGGCGCGCTCTTTGCCGCAGCCGTCCTCGGCACTGTCGCCGGCCCGTCTCCGGTCGCCACCCTCGTGGGTCTCGCGATCGTCACGATCGCGGCCGCAGCGGCGATGTTCGGATTCTCGGTCGGTCCGCCGGGCCCGATCTTCGTCGTGCTCGTCTTCGGGCTGTCGGCACGGATCGTGGCTTCGGGAGCGGATTCCGGGACCTTCGTCGTCGCGGTGGGCTGCGGCATCCTGTTCGCTTCTCTCCTCTGTCTCACCCCGCTGCTGCTCCCGAGCCGGCGTCGCCCGCCCGCCCGGGCCCTGCGCGAAGTGCTTCCCGGGCCGGCGTGGCCGCCGGCGGCGCGGATGCTCCTGGCCCGCGTTGCGCTCGTGACGGTCGCCGGGATCGCGCTGGGCCTGCTCCTGGACCCCGATCGCGCCTACTGGATCGTCGGCGCGGCCGTCGCGGTGATCGGCGTCGCGGCGGATCGGCGTGCGGCGTTCACGCGCGGACTGCATCGCCTGATCGGCACCGTCATCGGCGCCGGGGTCTACCTCCTGCTGGCTCCGCTGCCGCTCGACGTGCTGTGGCTGGCACTGCTGCTCGGCGTGCTGCAGTTCACGATCGAGCTGTTCGTCGTGCGCAACTACGCACTCGCGCTCGTCTTCATCACGCCCCTCGTGCTGCTGCTCACGGGTGCGGCGACCGGAGATGTCGACAGCGTCGCCGTCGCGGCCGAACGCGTCGTGGACACTCTTGTGGGCGCCGCGCTCGGCGCGGCGAGCGGCCTGCTGCACGCGCGCGACGACTGAGCAGCCGATCCGGCCGCTACCGTTCGAGCGACTCCGCGGGCAGGTCGAACCAGCGCAGGTGCTCGAAGTCGGCGCTGAGCCGGTCGTCGGCGACATGCGCCGGCTGCCCGTCGGCGTACGGGTCGGGCAGCGATTCGAGCAGGTCCCGTGCCTCATCGAGGTATCCGGCCAGCGCCGACTCGGGGGCCCTGTCGTCGTGCCGCGGGAACGTGAGCCGGCCCTCGCCGTCGTAGCCGAGCTGCGCGAGCCGCAGCGGCGGCTCGACGAGTCCGGAGGCGTGGCGCCAGAGGCCCGTGTCGGGGGAGAACCGGTAGCGAGGCACGAGCTTGTACCCGTGGTCGGCGACGAGCGACACCGCGTCGACGATGTAGTCGAACACGGCGTCGCTGAGGAAATAGTTGAAGCTCACCCGCACCCAGCCGGGCTTGATCCCCTCGCACCCGCCTTCGATCTCGCGCTCGAACTCGTGGGAGCGGTCGAGGTCGATGCCCAGCAGGCGATGGCCGTACGGGCCGGCGCACGAGCATCCGCCCCGCGCCTGGATTCCGAAGAGGTCGTTGAGGATCGCCACCACGACGTTGTGGTGCAGGTAGCGGCCGCCCGGGCGCGTGATCACGAACGACACGATCGACAGGCGGTCGGCGCCCGGGTTCCCGAGGATCTGGATCGACGGGTGCCGCTGCCACGCCTCCCGCGCCCGCGCGAGGAACCCGTGCTCCAGTTCGCGGATCGTGTCGACGCCCACCTCGTCCTTGAGGGCGAACACGAGGCCGGCGCGGATCGACTCGATGATCGCCGGGGTTCCCGCTTCTTCGCGGTGCGCGGCATCCGTGATGTAGCGATGCTCGAGCGGGTTCACGTACGCGACCGTGCCGCCGCCGACCGACTCGGGCACCGAGTTGGTCAGAAGGCGCCGATCGACCACGAGCACGCCGGGCGTGCCCGGCCCGCCGATGAACTTGTGCGGCGAGAGGAAGACGGCGTCCTCGTCGGAGGCGTCGACGTCGATGTACGGGGCGGCGGCCGCGTAGTCCCAGAATGCGAGCGCGCCGTGCTCGTGGAGCACGCGGGTGATCGTGGCGGTGTCGGTGAGGATGCCGGTGACGTTGCTGGCGGCGCTGAAGGAGCCGATCTTCAGCGGGCGCTCGGCGAGACGCTCGAGTTCGGCGGTGAGACGCGCGACGTCGACGTGTCCGTCGGCATCTTCGGGGATCGTCACGACGTCGGCGATGGACTCGCGCCAGGGCAGCTCGTTGCTGTGGTGCTCGTACGGCCCGATGAACACGACAGGGCGCTTCGCCGGCGGAATCCGCGTCGACAGTGCGTACTCGCGATCGAGATCGGCGGGGATGCGGAGTCCGAGGATGCCGATCAGCTTGTGGATCGCGCCGGTCGATCCGTTGCCGGCGAAGATCACGACGGTGTCGTCGGTGCCGTGCACCGCACGGTGGATGATCGCGCGCGCGTCCTCGCGCAGACGCGTGGTCTGAAGGCCCGTGCCGCTGGCTTCGGAGTGGGTGTTCGCATACCGGGGGAGCACCTCGTCGCGGACGAAGTCCTCGATGAACGACAGTGCCCGGCCGCTCGCGGTGTAGTCGGCGTACGTCACGCGACGGGGTCCGAACGGCCCGTGCATCACCTGATCGTCGCCGATGACGCCCTCGCGGATGCGCGCGAGGATAGGCGGCTCTGCCCTCATGAGGTGAAGGCTACCCTCGTGACGCGCGCGGCACAGGGGGCCCGGCTTCCTGGCTCGTCGCGCGACAATCGAGGTATGACGGACGCCTCCGGTTCTCGTGCCCCGCTCGCCGGCGGTGTGCCGGGTGCGCGCCTGCGCGCCGTCTCGGTCGCGCGTTGGATGCGCACCGGGCAGACGCTGATCACCGCCGTGCTCCTCGCGGTCGGCGCGACCCGGGCTGTCGTCGACGGCACTTCTGCGGCCTGGGTGGTCGCGGCATCCGTCGTCTTCGCCGGCTGGTACGGCGCCGGTCTGCTGCTCTTCGGACGGGCGGCGCATTCGGGTGGTCAGACGGGGACCGCCGTCGATCCCGCCGTCCCGGCGCCCCCGGCCTGGTGGATCATCGGCCTCGCGGCGATCTGGGTCGGCGCGGTGGTCGTCTCGGCCGAGTTCGTGTGGCTCGCCTTCCCGCTGTGGCTGTTCGCGGGCTACGCGCTGCGCCTGCGCTGGGCCGTGGCGTACTCGGCCGCGGTGTTCGCGATCGTCGTCGCAGCGCCCGTCCTGCACAACGGTGCGCTGACGTACGCCGACGTGATCGGCCCACTGGTGGGAGGGGTGTTCGCGCTCGGGATCTCGCGCGGGTTCCTGCAGCTCGTGCGCGACGCGAGGGAGCGCCAGCGACTGGTCGAGTCGCTCGTCGAGACGCAGCATGAGATGGCGGGGTTGCAGGACGAGCTCGCCCGCACGCAGCGCGAATCGGGCGCGATGGCCGAGCGCACGCGTCTGTCGCGCGACATCCACGACACGGTCGCGCAGTCGCTCACCTCGATCGGCATGCTCGCGCGCAGCGCACAGGAGGCCGCGAGGACGGATGCCGTCGGCCCGATCTCTGCGCGGGGTCGGAAGGTCGCATCTATGCCGCTCGCGCAGATCGAGCGCCTCTCGCATGAGGCGCTCGCCGACGTCCGCCGCATCGTCGCCGCGCTCGCACCGGCGGAGCTCGAGACCGGGGCGCTCGCGGGGGCGCTCGCGAGGATGCTCGAGCGGCTCGCCGACGAGACGGGCATCGCCACCGAGCTGCATGTCGACGAGACCCTGCCGGCCCTGCCCACCGCGACCGAGGTGGCGCTGCTGCGGACCGCGCAATCGGCGCTCGCGAACGTGCGCGCGCATGCGGCGGCGCGCAGAGTCGTGGTGAACCTCGTCGATGCCGAGGAGGCGGTGCGCCTGGACATCGTGGACGACGGCGCGGGCTTCGATGCCGCGGCGTGGGACGCGGCGCGCGACATCACCGATGGCGGGTACGGGTTGCGTGCGATGCGCGACCGCCTCCGGGAACTCGGCGGCGGGCTCGAGGTCGAGAGCGCACCGGGCGACGGCACCGCCCTGTCGGCGCACGTTCCGTTCGGGCTGATGCCCACGGGTGAGGCGAGCTGACATGGCCATCACCGTGCTCCTCGTCGACGATCATCCGATCGTGCGCACCGGACTGCGCGCGCTGTTCGCGCACCGCGACGACGTCGAGATCGTGGGCGAAGCGGCATCCGGAGAAGAGGCGATCGCGCTCGCGGACGAGCTGCATCCGGACGTCGTGCTGTGCGACCTGCGGCTGGGTTCCGGCATGGACGGCGTCGCGACGACGCGCGCGCTGCGGTCGCGGCCGCACGCTCCTGCCGTCGTGATCCTGACGACCTTCGATCGGGACGCCGAGATCCTCGCCGCGATCGAGGCCGGCGCCGCCGGGTACCTTCTGAAGGAGTCGCCCCCCGACGCGATCGTCGCGGCGCTGCGTCACGCGGCTGCGGGAGGACTGGTGTTCGCCCCCGGCATAGAGGAGCGCGTGGTGGCGGGCATGCGGCGCCCTCGCGTGAACCTCACCGACCGCGAGCGGGATGTGCTGAGGCTGCTCGACACGGGCGCCTCGAACCGCGAGATCGCGAAGGCGCTGTTCGTCTCCGAGGCGACGGTGAAGACCCACCTCGTCCACGTGTTCGAGAAGCTCGGCGTCTCCAGCCGCGCCAAGGCGATCGCCGCGGCGCGCGAGTCGGGAATCGTCTGAATCAACCTTTCGATGGATCCACCCCGGCCCGTTCGCGCCGAGGCTGGAAGAAGATTCGAGAGGAATGCCATGCGAAAGCTCTACTACGCCGCCTTCGGCTACATGATCGCCGGAGTGGCTTCGGGACTGTTCTACCGCGAGTTCACGAAGCTCAACGACTTCCCGGAGGGCCAGTTCACGCAGCTGGGTCTCGCCCACACCCACCTGCTCACGCTCGGGTTCATCATCCTGCTGATCGTGCTCGCGCTCGAGAAGGTGTTCGCGCTGTCGCGCTCGCGACTGTTCGGCTGGTTCTTCTGGATCTACAACGCCGGCGTCGTGGTCACCTCGGCGATGCTGATCTGGCACGGCTCGCTCACGGTGCTCGGAGAGGAGTCCTCCAAGATGATCTCGGGCATCGCCGGCACCGGGCACATGCTCCTCACGGCCGGTATGGTGCTGCTGTTCCTCGCGCTGGGCCGCGCTCTTCGTCGCTCGGAAGCGCCGGCGGCGGGCGAGCGGATGCCGCAGGCCCAGGTCGCCGCGTAGGCGCGGGCCTTCCCGGCGCGATGCGCCCTGGCCGCCGTTCCCGCGCGCACGTGTCAGGGGGATGAGGCAGGGTGGAACGCATGACTTCGACGACGTCCACCCGTGACGAGGCGCTCGACGTCCTCCACGCCCTCGTCGGCCGCGACGACGCCGACTTCCACGACGGTCAGTTCGAGGCGATCGAGGCCCTCGTCGACGGTCGCCGCCGGGCGCTCGTGGTGCAGCGCACCGGGTGGGGCAAGTCGGCCGTGTACTTCGTCGCGACGCTTCTGCTGCGCCGGCGCGGCGCCGGGCCGACGGTGCTCGTCTCACCGCTCCTGGCGCTCATGCGCGATCAGATCGCCGCTGCGCAGCGCGCCGGAGTGCGGGCGGTCGCGATCAATTCGACGAACGCGCACGAGTGGGGCGACGTTCTCGCGCAGCTCGACCGTGACGAGGTCGACGTGCTGCTGGTGTCACCCGAGCGACTGAACAACCCGTCGTTCCGCGATCAGCAGCTGCCGCAGCTCGTCCCCAGAATCGGACTCCTCGTCGTCGACGAGGCTCACTGCATCAGCGACTGGGGCCACGACTTCCGCCCCGACTACCGACGGCTGCGCGACCTCATTGCGCGCATGCCGGTGGGCGTGCCCGTGCTCGCGACCACCGCGACCGCCAACAGCCGCGTCGTCGCCGACGTCGCCGAACAGCTCGGTGCGCTCGCCGGCGACGGCGCCGAGGCGGCCGACGTCCTCACCATCCGCGGCCCCCTCGCGCGCACGTCGCTGCGCCTGGGCGTGCTGCGGCTGCCCGATGCGCCGAGCCGGCTCGCCTGGCTGATCAGCCACCTCGGCGATCTGCCGGGTTCGGGGATCATCTACACGCTGACCGTCGCCGCCGCGAACGACACCGCGCGGCTGCTGCGCGACCGCGGGTACGAGGTGCGCGCCTACACCGGGCAGACCGACACCGACGAGCGCGAAGAGTCCGAGGGACTCCTCAAAGACAACCGGGTCAAGGCGCTCGTCGCCACCAGTGCGCTGGGCATGGGGTTCGACAAGCCCGACCTCGGATTCGTCGTGCACCTCGGCGCGCCGTCGTCACCGGTCTCCTACTACCAGCAGGTCGGGCGCGCCGGCCGAGCGACGGCATCGGCCGATGTGCTCCTGCTCCCCGGCGTCGAGGACCGCGAGATCTGGCACTACTTCGCCACCGCGTCGATGCCCGACCGCGAACGAGCCGAGCGGGTGCTCACGGCGCTGTCGGCGTCGCGCTCGCCGATGTCGACCCCCGCGCTCGAGGCCGTGGTCGACATCCGCCGCACTCCGCTCGAACTGCTGCTCAAGGTGCTCGACGTCGACGGGGCGGTCGCCAGGGTGCAGGGCGGCTGGATCGCGACGGGCGAGCCGTGGGTCTACGACGAGGAACGCTACCGCCGGATCGCCGCTGAGCGGGTCGCCGAGCAGCAGCACATGATCGAGTACGAAGAGACGCGCGAGTGCCGCATGGAGTTCCTGCAGCGCTCGCTCGACGACGATTCCGCGGCCCCGTGCGGTCGCTGCGACAACTGCACGGGCGCGTGGTTTCCGACCGCCATCGCTCGAGAGGCGACGGATGCCGCATCCGCCGCCCTCGATCGCGTGGGCGTGCCGATCGAACCGCGGCGGCAGTGGCCGACGGGTGCGGATCGGCTGGGCGTCGCGGTGAAGGGACGCATCCCGGCCGGCGAGCAGTCGGAGGAGGGCCGGGCGCTGGCCCGCCTCACCGACCTCGGATGGGGCGGCACGCTGCGCGAGATGTTCGCGGCGGGCGCCCCGGATTCCCCGGTGCCGCCGAACGTGCTCGCGGCGTGCGTGCGCGTGCTGGCCGATTGGGGGTGGGCAGAGCGCCCGGTCGCCGTGGTCGCCATGCCGTCGCGCTCGAAGCCCCAGCTGGTGGCATCGCTGGCGCGCGGCATCGCCGAGGTCGGGCGCCTTCCGCTCGCCGGCACCCTCGATCTCGTGGAGGGTGGTCCGACCGGGCAGCCCGGCGGCAACAGTGCCTTCCGGCTCGCCGGCGTCTGGGGGCGATTCAGCGCCGCCGGGATCGAGCTGCCCGCGGGTCCCGTGCTGCTGGTCGACGACTACGTCGACAGCAAGTGGACACTGACCGTCGCTGCGCGCGAGCTCCGCCGCGCCGGCGCCACGGCTGTGCTCCCGTTCGCGCTCGCCCTACGCGGCTGACCCACGGGGTACTGGAGCGCGAACCCCCACCCGATTGCGGGGCGCTGATCGCGGTGCGGTGTTGATCGTGGTGCGGTGTTGATCGTGGTGCGGTGTTGATCAAGGTGCGGTGTTGATGGCGGTGCGTTGGCGATGGTGATGGCAGTGGCGTGGTGATGGCAGTGGCGTGGTGATGGCGGTGGCGTGGTGATCGCGCCGCTCGGGATCAGCCGGGCGTGCCGGGCGTGCCGGGCGCCTCGTCCGGTCCACGGGGCCGCCGCGGCCGGCGGACGATGAGGTAGACGACCGCAGCCGCGACGAGCAGCCCGAGGCCGATGGCCCACGGCACCCAGGCGGTCGACGACGCGTCCGTCTCGGCACCCGCGTCAGCGGTCGGTGACGCGGATGCCGTCGACGAGGGTGTCGCTGTGGCGGTCGTCGTCGGCGAGGTGGTCGGGCTGGGCTCCGGCGCCACAGTGGGTTCCGGTTCGACGGTGGGTTCCGGCACCACGGTCGGTTCCGGTTCGACGGTGGGCTCCGGTTCGACGGTGGGCTCCGGTTCGACGGTGGGCTCCGGTTCGACGGTGGGCTCCGGTTCGACGGTGGGCTCCGGTTCGACGGTGGGCTCCGGGGCCACGGTCGGCGTCGGCTCCGGACGAGGAGGCAGCGTTCGTGTCGCGGTGGGTGTGGGCAGCGCGGTCGGGAGGGTCGTGGGCAGCGCAGTCGGCAGCTCGGTCGGGAGCGCAGTCGGCAGGGGGATCCCGCCTTCGCAGCCCGAGAGCACGATCGCGGCGGCCACGATCGCGGCCCCTGCCCAGAGGCGAACCAGGTGTGGTCGTCTCGACATTCGCGCCTGCGGCATCCGGTCCCCCGTCATCGTCCTGGCTGAATCGTAGGGCCCCGGCCCCGCGAGGCCGGCGACCATCGTCGGGCGCGTTCTTTCGACATGCTCGTCGCTGCACGCGCCATGTCATCGAAGCCGGCGTCGTGGAACCGCTTTCATCCGCGGGAATCCGTGCGTCACGCGAGGGGCGGGCCGGGCTGCGGGCCCGGGAACACGCGGCTCACATGACGTTGTATTGCGCCGCGTGTCGTCGTGTCGCGGCGTGTGTCGTCACGGCATTCCGTCGGGCCGCGCCCAGGACGAGCATGGCCCAATGGCCTCCCCACTCATCTCGGCGACCGAGCTCGCCGACCTCATCCGCGACGGCGGCGCACCGCGGCTGCTCGACGTGCGCTGGCGCCTCGATCAGCCCGAGGGACGGCCCGCATATCTCGACGGTCATCTTCCCGGAGCCGTGTACGTCGACCTCGACAACGAACTCGCCCGTCGCGGGGATCCCCGGCAGGGGCGGCATCCGCTCCCGGCACGGGAACAGCTGCAGGAGGCGGCGCGGCGCTGGGGCATCCACGCCGGAGACACGGTCGTCGCCTACGACGACGTGCACTCGGTGGCCGCTGCCCGCGCGTGGTGGGTGCTGACCCGGTCCGGGCTGCCCGATGTGCGTGTGCTGGACGGCGGGCTGCGCGGCTGGCTGGCCGAACGTCTGCCTCTGGAGACGGGCGACGTGCTGGCCCCGCGCGGAGATGTCGTGCTCTCGGACATCACCGAGGGCGTCGCCGCCATCGACGACGTCGAGGAGTGGCCCGATCACGGCCTGCTGCTCGATGTGCGGGCACCCGAACGCTACCGGGGCGACGCCGAGCCGCTGGATCCGGTCGCCGGTCACATTCCGGGTGCCGTGAATCTGCCGACGACCGTGCATCTGACGGCCGGAAAGTTCCGCTCACCCGATGAGATCCGCGCCTCGTTCGCTGCTGCCGGAGTCGCCGACGGCATAGCCGTGGCCGCGTACTGCGGGTCGGGCATCGCAGCGACGCACACCGCGCTGGCCGGTGTGCTCGCCGGCATCGAGGTCGTCGTCTACCCCGGATCGTGGAGTCAGTGGTCGCGTACCCGTGGCCGTCTCGCCGCCGTCGGCCCTGCTCCCTCGCTCGATGTGATCCCGCTGTGACCGAGCTCCTCCACTCCCTCGGAAAGGAAACCCCATGACCACCGCGACACCCGACACCGTCGACGTCCTCGTCGGCGTGCAGGAGGGCGGCGCCGTCGACGTGCATCGCCTCCGCCATCCCACGCCCGTCTCTGCACGGGAGCAGTCGCGATGAGCGTGGTGCTGCCCAACGACCGGCCGCTGCGCGTGGTCGGCGTCTCGGGCTCGCTTCACGAGCCGAGCCGCACGACCGCCCTCGTGCGGACGATCCTCGAGCGGATCGGGGAGCGCGTGCCTGCGGAGACGACATTGATCGAGGTGGCCGCGCTCGGCCCGAGCTTCGCGGGGGCCCTGCGCCGCGACGAGGTCGCCCCCGAGGTCGAGCAGGCGCTTCAGACGATCGAATCGGCCGACCTGATCGTGGCCGCGAGTCCCGTCTACCGGGCCTCGTTCACGGGACTGTTCAAGCACCTGTTCGACTTCGTGGGTCAGTACGAGCTCGTCGGCACGCCGGTGCTGGTCGCTGCGACCGGCGGCGGGGAGCGCCATGCGCTCATCCTCGAGCACCAGCTGCGGCCCCTGTTCGGCTTCTTCCAGGCGCTCACCCTGCCGATCGGCGTGTACGCCTCGAACAGCGACTTCACCGATTACGAGCTCACCTCGCCCGACGTCGTGCGCCGGGTCGGCCAGGCCGTCGACCGGTCGCTGCCGCTCATCGAGCAGGCGTCCGCGATCCGCTCCTCGGAGTACGTCGCGACCTGGTGACGCACTGACGGATGCCGCGACCCGCGCCTGTGCGCGAGGGTCGCGGCATCCGTCATTTCCGGCACGCCGGCGCGCGGTGTCACCGCGTCGGTGCGGGAGGGCGCGCGGTGTCCGTCGTTCCGGCGCATCGCGTCACCCCGGCTGTGCGCGAGGGCGCGGTATCCGTCGTTCCGGCACGCCGGCGCGCGGTGTCACCGCGTCGGTGCGGGAGGGCGCGCGGTGTCCGTCGTTCCGGCGCATCGCGTCACCCCGCTGTGCGCGAGGGCGCGGTATCCGTCGTTCCGGCACGCCGGCGCATCGCGTCACCCGGCTGTGCGCGAGGGCGCGGTATCCGTCGTTCCGGCACGCCGGCACGCCGGCGCGCCGGGGCACCGCGTCGGTGCGGGAGGGCGCGCGGTGTCCGTCATTTCCGGCACGCCGCGACCCACCCCCGCCTCTGCACGAGGGCGCAGCATCCGTGCCCGGCGTCGCCACTCCGCCTGTGCGCGAGGGTCGCGGCATCCGTCGTCCCCGCGCATCGCGTCACTCGCCTCTGCCCGCGCCGCGGGATCAGCCCGAGGGCATGACGAAGGGGAGGGCACCGGCCGGAAGCCGGCGCCCTCCCCTCTGGTCTGGACTCGCTCAGACGCCGGCAGGCACGGCCTCCGCCTGCCGGGCGGCCTCGTAGCGATTCTGCGGAACCTGCAGACCGAGGTTGCCACGCAGCGTGTCGGACTCGTACTCGGAGCGGAACAGGCCCCGCTCGACGAGGATCGGGACGACCTCGTCGATGAAGCGATCCAGCTGTGCAGGATGCCCGGCGTGGATGTTGTAGCCGTCGACGCCGTACGCCTCGAACCACTCCTGGAGGCGCCCGGCCACCGTCTCGGCGGTTCCCACGAACGGACCGGGGGCTCGGCGCAGGCTGTTGTCGACGACCTGGCGAAGCGACCATCCGTTGTCTGCGGCGAGGCCGGCGATCCGCTGCGCCCCCGTGCGGAAGCTGTTCTCGGCGAAGATGAGCGTCTGCTGCGGGAACGGCTCGTCGAGCTCGTACTGGCGGAAGTCGTGCCAGCCGAACGAACGTCCGAGTTCGGCGAGAGCCTGGTCGAACGAGTGATCCGAGGTGCGATAGTGCTGTTCGAGCTCGCGTGCCTCGTCCTCCGTGTCGCCCACGATCACGCCGACTCCCGGAAGGATGACGAGGTCTTCGGGGCGCCGGCCGTACGAGTTGACGGCGCGCGTCTTGATGTCGTCGTAGAACGCCTTGGCCTGCGCGAGCGTCGCCGCGTGGGTGAAGATGCCCTCGCCGACTTCGGCGCCGAGGTCCCGCCCTTGAGCGGAGTCGCCCGCCTGGAAGATCACCGGCTGCCCCTGCGGCGGTCGCTCGAGGTTGAGCGGTCCGGCGACCGAGAAGTGCTCGCCGCGATGATCGAGAGCGTGGAGCTTGTCGCTGTCGAGGAAGCGCGCCGTGGCCCTGTCGCGGGGGAGCGCGTCGGGTTCGTACGAGTCCCACAGCGCCCGCACGAGCTTCACGTGCTCGCTCGCTCGTCCGTAGCGGGTGTCGTAGTCGTAGTGCTCGTCGAGCCCGTAGTTGCCGGCGGTGCCGGCATCGCCGCTGGTGACGACGTTCCATCCCGCACGGCCGCCGCTGATGTGATCGAGCGAGCCGAAGCGGCGGGCGACGTTGAAGGGCGCGTTGTACGAGGTCGTCAGGGTTCCCACGAGCCCGATGCTGCGGGTCCGCGTCGCGACGCCCGACAGCAGCGTGAGCGGCTCGAGGCGGCTCAGGTAGTGGGGCGGGGAATCCGGCGTGATGAACTGGCTGTCCACGATGAAGACGAGGTCGAACTTCGCAGCCTCCGCCTTCAGCGCATTCGCGATGTACCACTCGATGTCGACGCTCGCGTTCGCGGGGATCGCCGGGTCGAGCCACAGATTGTGGTTGCCGGGACCGCCCGCGCCGGTCAGCACGAGGCCCAGCTTGATCTGACGCTTCACCATGTGCGTCTCCTCTCTCAGAGGCTCGCGGCGGCGAGCTCGGACGTAACCGCGAAGCGGTTCTCGGGAATGCGCAGGCCGAGGTTGCCTCGGAGCGTGTCGGACTCGTACTCGGTGCGGAAGATCCCGCGCTCCTGCAGGATGGGCACGACCTCGGCGGCGAACTGGTCGATGTCGTCGGGCGTGCGCAGGCGCAGGTTGAGGCCGTCGGCGGCGCGGCCGCGGAACCACCGCTCGATGGTGTCGGCGACGGTGGCCGGCGAGCCGATGAACGGCGACGGCTTGTACTGGGTGAACTCCAGCACCGTCTCGCGCAGCGTGAGGCCGCCTTCGCGGGCTCGCTCCAGGATCTTCGTGCCGCGCGTGCGGCCGCCCTTCTCGGCCTCGGCGGCCAGGTCGGGGAAGGGGGCGTCGAGATCGTGGACCGAGAAGTCGTACGCCCCGAAGGCGCGGCCGAATGCGGCGAGCTTGCGGTCGAAGTCGTTGTCGGCCTCGTAGATCTCGCGAGCGAGGCTCTGGGCTTCGGCATCCGTCGCCGCGATCACGGGGCTTGCCCCCACGAGGATCACGAGGTCGTCCCACTCGCGGCCGACGGCGGCCAGGCGCCCCTTGACGTCGGCGTAGTACTCCGCGGCCGAGTCGAAGTCCTCACCGGGGGCGTAGATGCCTTCGGCCACGTGCGCCGCGAGGTTGCGGCCCTCTTCCGACACTCCGGCTTGGAAGATGACCGGCTGACCCTGCTTCGAGCGCGAGAGGTTCAGAGGGCCGTCGACGCGGAAGTGCTCGCCGCGGTGGTTGAGCGCGTGCAGCTTGTCGGGGTCGAGGAAGATCCCGCGCTCGATGTCCGCGATGAACGCGTCGTCCTCGTACGAGTCCCAGAGGCCGCGCACGACCTCGACGGCCTCGAGCGCGCGGCCGTAGCGGGTCTCGTAGTCGAGGTGCTCGTCGAGGCCGTAGTTGCGCGACGTCCCCGTGTCGAAGCTGGTCACGACGTTCCAGCCGGCGCGGCCGTCGCTGATCTGGTCGAGCGAGCCGAAGCGTCGCGCGAGGTTGAACGGCGAATTGTAGGTCGAGCTGGCGGTGCCGATGAGTCCGAGGCGGGTGGTGTGGGTCGCGACGGCCGAGAGGAGGGTGAGCGGCTCGAGCCGGTTCAGGTAGTGCGCCGGGTAGGTGGCGTTGATGAACTGGCTGTCGACGATGAAGAGCGCGTCGAACTTCGCGGCCTCGGCCTGCTGTGCGCGGGCGATGTACCAGCGGATGTCGATGCTCGCGTCCTTCGGGATGCGGGGATCCTTCCACAGGCTGTGCTGGGCGGGCCCTCCGACGCCATAGACGCTGAGAGTGAGCTTGAGCTTTCGTTCGGACATGTTCGTTCTCCTGAGTGGGGGGTGTGTCAAGACGGTTCGAAGAGCCGGCGGAGCTCGGCACGACGTTCGCGGTCGATGGCGCCCGACGAGAGGGTCGGTGCGGACCCGACCAGCAGACGGGTGTACGGATGCTCGGGACGGTTGACGATGTCGGTGGTGGCGGCGGTCTCGACGAGTTCGCCCCGGTAGAGCACGATCACGCGGTCGGTGACGCCGGCGACCGAGCCGAGATCGTGCGAGATGAACACGAGCGAGGTTCCGTTCGCACGCAGCGTGTTGAGGATCTCGAGCACGGCGACCCGGTTCGCGGCGTCGAGCGCGCTGACCGGCTCATCGAGGATCAGCACCCGCGGCTCGGTCGCCAGCGCCCTCGCGACCAGAACACGCTGCCGCTGGCCGCCGGACAGCTCTCCGGGAAAGCGTTCCAGCAGCGAGGAGTCCAGGCGCACCTGCTCGAGCCGGTAGACGATCCGGTCGCGGATCTGCTGTCGCGACAGCCGGCGCTGCACCTGCAGCGGCTCGGACAGGGACTGCTCGATCGTGAGATCGGGATCCAGCGCCCGCAGGGGATCCTGGAAGACGTACTGGATGATCCCGCGGCGGCGGAAGTCACGCCATTGCCGCAGGCCGAATCCGGTGACGTCCTCGCCCGCGATCCGCACGCGGCCGGAACTCGGACGCACGAGACCGACGATCGCGCGGGCCAGCGTCGACTTTCCCGAGCCGGTCTCGCCGATGAGGCCGACCGACTCCCCTGCCGCGACCTGCAACCCGGCGTCGAAGATGACCTGGGTGCGCTCGCGGCCGGTGCCGTAATGGACGGCGAGGTGCTCGACCTCGACGAGCGGATCGCCCGGGGCGGACAGGCCGCCCCGCTCACGCGACACGTCGGGCTCCTTCGGCGTCGACCAGGGCCTGTGATCCCGTGGCGGCGGGTGGTGCGTCCTCACCGGTGCGGAACCGGTCGAGCCCGTAGTGGTTGTGCTCGTCGATCAGCAGCCGGGTGTAGTCGTGCGACGGATCGAACAGGATGCTGTCGGTCGGGCCGTGCTCCACGACCGCGCCGTCACGCAGCACCAGCACCTCGTCGCACGTCTGCGCCACCACGGCGAGGTCGTGCGAGACCACGATGAGCGACAGCCCGTGCTGGGTCTTCAGATCCAGCAGCAGGTCGAGGATCTCGGCCTGGACGGTCACATCGAGCGCGGTGGTCACCTCGTCGGCGATCAGCACCTGCGGATCGAGCGAGATCGCCGCCGCGATCAGCACACGCTGCAGCATCCCGCCCGAAAGCTCGTGCGGATACTTGCGGTACACGATCTGCGGATCGCGCAGACGCACGTCTGCGAGCAGCTGGAGGGCGCGGGCCTTCGCCTCGCGGCGGCTCACCCGGCGCTTGACCCGGATCACCTCGGCGATCTGCGCACCGACCCGGATGGACGGGTTCAGATACGAGCCGGGGTCCTGGAACACCGCCGTGATGCTCGTGCCGAGCAGGTTCGTCCACTCGCGCGGGGTGAGAGTCGCGACATCCCGGCCGAGCAGCTCGATGCGGCCGCCCGAGACCTCGAAGAGCCGAGGCAGGATGCCGAGCACGGCGCGGCAGGTGAGGGTCTTGCCGCTGCCGGACTCGCCCACGATGCCCACGACGTGACCACGACGTAACTCGAACGAGACGCCGTGCACCACATCCTTCCCGGTGTGCTGGTTGCGGATCCGCACGTCTTCGACGCGGAGGACGACGTCCGCCTCGTCTGCGGTGTCGGCGGCGGCCGCGACGATGTCGTTCTCTGCGGTGAGTACGGCGCTCAGTGTGTCGGTCATGTCATCCTCCTCATGCGCTCGCGACGGCGGATTCGCGCGTCGTGTCGTTCTTCTTGCGTCTGCCGGACCCCTGCTCGGCCAGCAATGCGCGCCCGGACTCGCCCGCGACATCCCGGATCACGTCCGCGAGCAGATTGAAGGCCCACACCGTGACCATGATCAGAACCGTCGTGAACAGCGGCGCGTAGGGGCGGTAGTTGAGATAGCCGAGGTCCGAGGCCAGCACTCCGCCCCACGTCGGCGCGGGCGGCTGGACGCCGATGCCGAGGAAGGTCAGGCTCGAGACCACGACGAAGCCGATGCCCATCGTGTTGGCGAGGGCGATCGCGATCGGCGGCAGCACCTTGGACCACACGTGCGTGCGGACGATCCATCCCGTCGAGGCACCCGCGAGGATCGCGGACTCGACGTACTGCGAGCGCGCCACCGAGAGCGTCGCGGCCCGGGCGACCCGATAGAACAGCGGCGAGACCAGGATGCCGACGGTGAGCATCGCCTGCGGGATCCCGTTGCCGAGGAGGGCCGTCACGGCCACGGCGAACACGAGGAACGGCAGCGCGATGAGGGTGTCGACGAAGCGGAGCGTGAACCACTCGAAGACCCGGCCGAAGTACACCGACAGGATGCCGGGGATGGCGCCGACCACGAGGGCGATGAGCGCGACCTGGACGGCGCCCAGCACACTCACCGTCGACCCGGCGAGGATCCGGCTGAGGACGTCGCGTCCGAGGTAGTCGGTGCCGAGCCAGTGCGCCGCGGTCGGATGCGCGAGAGCGTCGTCCGTTCCCTGCAGCGGGTCGAAGGGCGCGAGCGCCGGGCCGAAGACGGCCAGGAACGTGATGAGCACCAGGAAGGCGACCGCGAAGCGGCCGGCGGGAAGGCGCAGAACTCGTCGGATCACGTCATACCCCTCTCGCCGAAGCGGGATTGAGCCGCACGAGCAGCACGTTGACCACCAGGTTGAACAGGACCACCAGCACGATCGCCACGACCAGCACGCCCTGCACGGCCGGCACGTCGCCGCGGCTCGCCGAGTCGGCGGCGAACTTGCCGTAGCCGGCGAGTCCGAAGATGGCTTCGGTGACGACGGCGCCACCGAGCAGGTTGGGGAACTTCATGCCGAGGACGGTGAGGGCGGGCCCGCTGCCGTTGCGCAGCACGTGCACGAAGAAGATGCGCTTCGGTCCGAGGCCGCGAACGACCGCTCCGGTGACGTAGTTGTCGCGGTACGCCTGGACGAGGCCCGTCCTCATCTGTCGCGCGACATCGGCCACGGTGTCGAAGCTGAGCGCGATCGCGGGCAGCCACAGGTGCCACAGCCACTGATCGAAGCCGCCGCGCTCGATCGGCACGTATCCGGCCGAGGGGAACCATCCGAGTCCCACCGCGAAGACCGCGACCAGTGCGATGCCGACCACGAACGAGGGCATCACCGAGATGAACGTGGTGAACGCCGTGATCGAGCGGTCGATCCACGTCGTCTGGAACACGGCGGCGAGTACGCCGAAGCCGAAGCCGAACACGATGCCGATCAGCAGCGCGAGTCCGGCGACCGACAGGCTGATCAGCGCGCGCGACGCGAGCAGGTCGGCGATGCTCGCGCCGTTGTACCAGCTCTCGCCGAGGTCGCCGCGTGCGATGCCGGTCAGCCAGTCCCAGTACTGCACGATGAACGGGCGGTCGAGTCCCCATTCGTGCTCGAGCGCGGCGATCTGCTCGGGCGTGGCCGACTCCGACAGCTGCAGGTGGGCGGGGCTGAGCCCGCTGAGTTCCTGGAGCGCGAAGGTGATGAATGTCGCGAAGAAGAACACCGTCGCGAAGACGACCAGCGAGTGCAGCAGGAACCGGACCGAGCGATGGCCCCCGCTCGACCGCTTCGAGGATGCCGTGCGACCGGCAGAGGTGGCGGGGGTCTCCGTGGTGCGGTGGGGATCGATGGTGGCGATGGCCATGGCTGCTCCCTTCTCGTGGTGCGCGGGTCTCGTGGTGTGCGGTCTCGTGGTGTGGGGGGATCTCGTGCCGAGGTGGGGCGGTGCCCGGCATGGCCGGGCACCGCCGCGAGGCCTACGGCTCGATGGTCACGCCGGTCAGGTGGATCTGACCGGGGATCTGCGGCAGATCCGAGACCTTGGGGGACTTGACGATCAGGGTCGGCGCCCCGAACGTGAAGATCAGTGCGCCGCTCTGGAGGCCGACACGCGTGGCCGCCTGCAGGTTCTCCGCATAGTCGGGGCTGTCCAGCGGCGTCTCGCGCGCCAGCGCGACGGCCTCTTCGAAGCCCTCCGGCTCGTACGGGCTCGACAGGTTGAGCGGGCCGTCGGGGCCGAAGTGGGCGGTGAGGGTCTGCACCGGCGACTCGCGTCCGGTCGTGCCGTAGGTCGACAGCGTCAGGTCCTTCGCGAAGAACGGACCCGCCCAGTCGGGAGCGACCTGGATGTTGGCGGTGATCCCGATCGCGGCGAGCTGCGACTGGACGATCTCGTTCGACACCGACTCGGCGCTCACGACGAAGTCCACGACGATCTCTCCGGGCGCGTACCCGGCATCGGCGAGGATCTTCTTCGACTTCTCGGGGTCGTACGGCCAGAGGTCGGCCGACTCCTCGTCGTAGGCGATGTACCCCTCGGGGAACGGCTGGGTCGTGGTGTAGCCATGGCCGAACGCGACCTTGTCGAGGAACTCCTGACGGTCGATCCCGTACCGGACGGCTTCCACGACGGCCGGGTCGTTGAAGGGAGCCTTGTTGATGTTCAGGCTGATGTTCGATGCCGAGTAGACGGGATGCTGTGCGACGTCGAGCCCGGCGTCCACCGCGGCGTCGTACTGCGAGGCCTGCAATCCGTACGCGAAGTCGTACACCCCGGTGCTGATCGAGGCGACCAGCGTGGACGGCTCGGGAGCCGTCGAGAGTTCGACGCGGTCGATGTGGATGTTGTCGGCATCCCAGTAGTCGTCGTTCTTCTCGAAGTAGATGTGTGACTCGGGCACGTACTCCACGACGGTGAACGGGCCGGCGCCGACCGGCCACTGGTCCAGCTTCTCGGGGTCCTCCGCGGCCTTCGGGCTGGTGATCTGTGCGACACGGCGGCCCAGCAGCAGCGGGATCTGGTGGTCGACCTGGGTCAGGTGCACCGTGACGTCGAGGTCGCTGTCGGCTGTGACGCTCTCGATCGAGGTCAGGTCGCCGTGCAGCGCCGAGTTCTCCTGCGTCTTCGCGCGCTCGATGTAGAGCTTCACGGCCTCGGCGTTCACCGGCTCGCCGTCCTGGAACTCCAGGCCCTCGCGGAGGTGGAAGGTGACCTCGTCGCCGGCGTCGTTGTACTCCCAGCTCTCGGCGAGTCCGGGGGCGGCGTTGCCGTCCTCGTCGATCTCGGTCAGCGAGGCGTAGGCGAGCGCCGTGAGGTTGAAGCTGAACCCGCTGCCCTGCACGATGGGGTCCCAATGCGCGGGCAGGGTGGCGGCCCACCGCAGCACGGCGGGCTCGGTGCTCTCGGCAGCGTCGCCCGTGCTGTCGGCGGCGCTGGCGCAGCCCGTCAGCGCGAGGGCGCCCACGAGAGCGGCCGCGACAGCGGCTCGCAGTCCGGTGAGTCTGATGACCATGACAATTCCGTTTCAATCGGGTGACTTTGTATCAGCATGGGAACCGGGCGAGATCGGGGCGATTCGGCCGGAAACACGCGGTAATGGAAGGTCTGTGGCTGACGGATGCCGCGCATCGCAGTTCGTCGTGAAGTGGAAAGTGTGACGAATCACGGCGCTTTGTGCACCCGTCAATTCGTCCGATTTCGTCGCGTTGCGTTTTGTGTCGGAGGGGTGGGCCGGTGCCTTGCGCGGCCCACCCCTGCGCGATCACTCGCCGACGGTGACGCCCTTCCAGCTCAGCTGGCCCTGGATGGTCGGCAGATCCGACACCTCGGTCGACTTCGCGTAGAACGCGGGGACGGTGTAGAGGTGGACGGTGGGCGAAGTGGCCACGCCCGCGCGGGTCGCCTCGCGCAGCAGGCGCTCATAGTCGGGGGAGTCCAGCGGCGTCTCGCGGATCGTGCGCAGCGCCGACGTGAACTCGTCCGACACGTACGGCGAGCTGAGGTTCAGGACGCCGTCGCGGTCGTAGTTCGCCGTGAGGGCCTGCACCGGGGAGTCGCGGCCGAAGTAGCCGTAGAGCGACAGCGGCGTCTCTTTGCCGAAGTAGCCCACGCGCCAGTTCGGATCGATGTCGATCGTGACGTCGATGCCGATCGCTCCGAGCTGCTCCTGGATGATCTCGGCGGTCGGGTTCTCGACCGAGATCGACAGCGGGATCGCGAGCTCTCCGGGCTCGTAGCCGGCCTCGGCCAGGATCTTGGAGGCCTTCTCGGGGTCGTAGTCCCAGACATCCTCCGACTGCTCGTCGTACGCGATGTACCCCGGCGGGAAGGGCTGATCGACCGCCTTGCCGTAACCGAGGGTCACCTTGTCGACGATCTCGTCGCGGTCGATCGCGTGCTTGATCGCCTCGACCACGGCGGGGTCGGTGAACGGCTCCTTATTGACGTTGATGCTGAGGAAGTTCACGAACCACGCGTACTGGTCGCCGAACCAGACGTCGAGATCGGCATCCTCCGCCTCTTTCACCGACTTGGCCTCGATGATGGCGAAGTTGTAGACGCCCGTCTGCAGCGATTTGACGATGGTCGAGCCGTCGATGCCGAACTCGATCTCGATGCGGTCGATGTGGATGTTGTCGGCGTCCCAGTAGTCCTCGAACTTCTCCAGCACGATGCGGCTCTCGGGAACGAGTTCGACCACCTTGAACGGGCCGGCGCCGATCGGCTCCGACACGTTGAGCTTGTCGGGGTCGGCGGCGGCCGCCTCGGCGCTCGTGATGAGCGCGCCCCGCACGCTCAGCAGATAGGGGATCTGATAGTCGACCTGGGTGAGGTGCACCGTCAGGGTGAGGTCGTCGTCCACCGAGACGGACTCGATGGTCGCGTAGTCGCCGATCAGTGCCGAGTTCTGCTGGGTCTTGGCGCGTTCGATGAACGCGGCGACCGCGGCGGCATCGACCGGTGTGCCGTCGTGGAAGGTCTGTTCCGGCCGCAGGTGGAAGGTCACCGCATCGCCGGTGTCGTTGTACTCCCAGGACTCGGCGAGGCCGGGTGCGAGGTTTCCGGACTCGTCGATCGAGGTCAGCGATTCGTAGATCGGCGTGAGATATCGCGTGCTGGCGGTGCTTCCAGTGACGATCGGATCCCAGTTGGCGAACGGCTGCGTCACCGCCCAGCGGATCACCTGCTCCTCGTCGGGCGCCGATTGTCCGGCCGGCGCGTTCGAGGCGCACGCCGACAGGAGGGTCGCTACGGCCGCGGCGAGCGCGAAGGTTCTGACGAGTCTGCGCGTGCGCGCTCTCGGTCGCCCTGCATTGTCGACGGATGGGCTGCTCATGGATGGGCCTCTCGGTGCGATTCGCTCTCCGTCGGGTTCGACGGCGTTCCCGAGAGTGTGGGAACCGGACAAGGCCGCGCGCGACGGGCGTCGACATTCTGACTCATAGTCGGTCACAAAATGACACACATTCCATTCATGTGCCACGTCGGTTGTGCGTATTGTTCAGGACTGCATACGGTCGTCCTCGTCGCACCTTCGCCTGCCCGCGGTGCGTCGAACCGATGCGGATGCGTGTCCGCGCAAGGAGGAGCTCACGATGGCCGCTGCGATCCCCGACGATCCGAGCGCCGCAGCGGACGGCGCACCGCCCAGGCTGGGGCATTTCGCGGTGCCCCCGCTGACGGGGGATCCGCACCGCGACTACCGCGCGATCATCGACCTCGCGGTCCACGCGGAGAGCGTGGGCTTCGACTCTTTCTGGGTCGCCGAAGGCCACGTCGCGACGAACGGGCTGCCCGCGGCGCTCACCTTCCTCGCCGCGCTGTCGCAGCGGACGGCCTCGATCCGCCTGGGAACGGCCGTGATCGCCCTGGCCTTCGAGAACCCGATCGCGCTCGCCGAGACGGCGGCGGTGGTCGACGTCCTGAGCGACGGCCGACTCGAGCTCGGCCTCGGCAAGAGCAACCGCGGGGGGTGGGCCTCGCCCGCCTTCGAGGCGTTCGATCTCGACGAGGGCGACCGGGACGCGCTGTTCGCCGCCGCGCTCGACCGGTTGCGGGGCACTCTCTCGGGCCGAGCCGCGGATCGCGCCGTGGAACTGTATCCGAGAGCCGAGCACCTGGGCGAGCGTCTCTGGCAGGCGACGAGTCGTGCCGCCACCGCGGCCGCCGCCGGTCGTGCCGGTGATGGCCTCCAGCTTCACCGCAAAGCGGCCGAGGGCGACACGGGGGCTGCGCAGGCCCGGCTCATCGACGCCTATCTCGCGGAGTTGCCTGCGAGCTCCGTGCCGCGGATCGCGGTTTCGCGGGTCGTGCTGCCCGCGCGGGATCGCGCCGAGGCGCTCGCGCTGTATCGCCGGTACGCCGAGGGCAGCCCTGCCTACTATCGGCGTGCGGATCTGACTCGCGGCGTCGAAGAGCACCTCGTCGACGCCAACATCGCGTTCGGCTCGGTGGATGACATCCTGGGGTCGCTCGGGGCGGATGCCACGGCTCGGCGTTCGACGGAGATCCTCTTCAGCATCCCGCTCCCGTTCGATGCGCCGGAGTACCGCGACGGCTTGACGACTCTCGCCCGCGACATCCACCCGCACCTCGGCTCTCCGGAACGTGCTCCGGCGATTCCCGTACTCCCGCGCGTGGCGGGGTGACAACTACGCGGGTGTTGATGGTCGGAGGACTCGGCCATGGTGACGACCCGGCCTTCGTGCTGACCTCGGCCATCGTGCTGACCCGCGCCTCGTGACCCCTCGGTCGTGGTGATCCCGGCCTTCCTGATGACCCGGCCTTCGTGATGGCCTCGGCCTTCGTGATGACCCGCGCCCCGTGACCCCTCGGTCGTGCTGACCCCGGCCATCGTGCTGACCCCGGTCTTCGTGCTGGTTCCGGCCTTCGCGCTGACCCCGGCCTTCGTGATGACCCCGGCCTTCGTGATGACCCGGGCGCTTCGTGACCCTCGGTGATGGTGACGACCGTCATTTGGCGGTGAGATTCTGCGCGCCCAGCCTTGGTCGCGAGGTCTGACGAGCTCGGCCGTGCTGGTGAGCGCCGCACGTGTCGCCTCGGACGTGCCAGCCGGCGCTTGTGCGCCGGTCGCCGCGAGGCGTGCGGGCGTCGTGAAAGGTCCCGAGTCTTCGTGCCAGGTCCGGGGATGTCTGGCGATCTGGTCGGCGGAGGGTCTGGAGTTCGCCGAGGTGCCGGGCTGGCGACCATCACCGGTAGCGGGTACTCGGCGACTCCGGCGCATGGGTCGGTGCAGATCTGGGAATCGCGGTCGCGAAGCATCGTCCTGTCCTCCCCTGACGTCGGCCCACAGAACCAGCCTCGACCCACCGCAAATGACCGTGATCGCCCGCTCACGCAACACGGCGGAATCGTCTGGGGGGTGGGTCGAGGTCGGCCCAGGCATAGCGGAGTGCCAGACGTGGCGCGAGAACGATCGGGGTGCCCCTGCCGGGCGGCGGATGAAGGACGAAGTCGCCGCGCCCCTGTCGGGTGATGCGCCAGCCGCCGTGGTGCAGTTCCGTGTGATGCCAGCGGCAGAGCAGGACGCCGCGGTCGATGTCGGTGCGGCCGGAATCGCGTACCCATTCGTCGATGTGATGCGCTTCACAGTAGGAGGCGGGGCGGTCGCAGCCACGCCAGCGGCAGCCGCCGTCACGCGCCGCGAGGGCGATTCGCTGCCGTGGAGTGAACAGGCGTGCCTCACGGCCGACATCGAGGGGGCTGCCGGTGGTGTCGAGAGTGCACGGCACGGTGCCGGTATCGCACACCTGCTGCCGCACCAGCCACGCGGGGATCGAGGTCTGGTCGTCCTCGACGAGTGCGACAGCGGGTTCGCCGCTTGCGTCGGCGTCGGCAGCGGCGCGTGTCACGAGGACTCGCACGCCCGCCTGGCGGGTTCCGAACACGGTCGCCGCATCCGCGAGCGCTCCGGCGCGGAGCACATCGAGGAACAGGTCGTAGGCGAGCTGATCGTTGCTGCGGGGGTCGGCGATCAGCTCGTCCGCGCGCGCCTTCTCGTCGGGGTCGACGAACCTGGGTCCGCCTCGTCGCGGCCGCAGCGCGGAGTCGAGGATCGTCTGGGCCCACGCGCCCCCGAGATCGTCGAACACGATCGATCCCCGACGCACACCGTCGGCATCCCGCCACAGCCGGAAGGCCCGCTCGTCGAACTGGTCGTCGAATCGCCGCTGCGCGCCTTCGGGATCGAGTTGATCGCGCACGGTGCGCGCTGTGCGGCCGAGCTCTTCGACCGTGCGCTCTTGCGCCTCGACGATGAGATGCTCGGCCGCGACCGACCAGGCTTCGCGTGCCTCCGCGACCGCGTCGGCGTCACCATCGGCGTCACCGTCGGCGTCATCCGGAGCAGCGTCGGCCGGCGCGGGCGGGTTGCCGAGCCCGCGCAGGATTGCGTCGTGCTGCGCGGAACCGATGATTCCTGCCAGCAGTGCGCGCCCGAGCGGTGCATGCCACGGCTCAGGCAAGGGCACCACGGTCGACCCCGCGCCCTCCGTATCGGCCGCGGTCGCAGCATCTGCCACCGCGTCGTCGTCGGGCTCGATCACCGCTGCCGCGCGCAGGGCTTCACCCAGGCGCACGTGCTTCGCGGCCTCTGCCCTCGTCGCACCGGTGATCTCTTGGATCAGCGAGGCCGGAGACCGATGGCCGAGCTTCTGCGCGAGCCCGTCATGACCCGCCTCTCGCGTCGACCGTGCGGCGGCGACGCCGGCTGCGGCGATGCGGACCTTCTCGCCGGCGCGCACCAGACCCGTCGCAGCCTCGAGGGCCGCGACGACGCTCTCGTCACCCAGCCGCTCGACCAGCGCCGGCAGATGCTCGGCCTCGACGTCGCCCCCGAACGCATCGCGCAGCACTTCGAGGTGCTGAGCGAGATCGGAGAAAAAGGCCATGATTCATACTCTCGCCTCCCTCCGACATCCGAAGATAAATACGACGAGTGGGCCGACGGCATTCGCCGGCCCACTCGTCGCGGCGGAATCAGATCGCTGCTGTCAGCTCCTGCCGGGCCGGCTCGATCGTCGCCGGCGCCGTGCGGCCGTAGGCGAGGTCCAGCACCGCACCGGCGTCGACGTCCTGGCCTGTCCCGCGCCAGGCGACGTGGTGGTCCGGGCGCACCAGCGCGTAGGGCGCACCGTAGAGCGCCTGCGCGCTCGCATCGGCGAGGTGGATCACCTCGAGATCGATGGACCGATCGGCCGCGGCCTGCTCGAAGAGCGCGACGGCGGATGCCTCCTTCGACAGCACCAGCAGGACCACGTCGCCTCGGATCCGGTCGTAGAGCGTGCCGCCGAAGGGATCGATGACTCCGTTCGGCGCCCGGTGGCCGGGCAGGCCGCTCGGCTCGTAGGTGCGCGCATCCCAGGCCGCCTCGCGGGCCGTCTGCTCCGGCTCGTACCAGACGACGGGGGAGTCGTCGTAGCGCTCGTCGAACTGGACGCCCCAGTCTGGACCCGCGCCGCGCGCGAGGATCTCACCGATGACACGTCTGCGCTCTTCGGCCTCGGGGGTGACATCGTCGTCGGCGGGGAATCCGAGCGCTCGCGCGTCGGCGACGTTGTGCTCGGTCGCGTCGGCGCGCGCCTTGGCCGCGGCGCCGACTCGGCGGTTGTGCAGGCGACGCTCCCGATCGTAGGAGTCCAGCAGAGCATCGCCGCCCGTGCGATGCAGCACGGCGGCGAGCTTCCAGCCCAGATTGAACACGTCGCCGAAGCCCTCCCCGAGGTTGCCGCCGGGAGTGCGCACGTGTGCGGCATCCCCCACCAGCAGCACCCTGTCGCGACGGAACTGCCGCGCAAGTCGCGTGCTCTTGAAGTACGGCGTCGCGTCGAGGAGTTCGAGCTCGACATCCGATCCGAAGGCGGCGCGCGCGATGTGCAGCAGCTCTTCGGGTGTCGGCACGTGATCGAGGGGGTAGGGGCCCGCATAGACGCGCCAGTCGGTCTCGCTCAGCGCCGCCAGGAACCCGGAGTGCACGTCGTTGACGATCACGTTCGAGCCGCTCGGGAAGGGATCGCCTCCGACGTAGTCGCCGACCGTGCGCACGACGAACCGGAAGTGCCGTTCCGTCGCGTAGGCCCCCTCGCGTTCGATGCCCGCGAGCTGTCGCACCGTGCTGCGCGCGCCATCGGCTCCGACCAGGTACTTCGACCGCACGACACGGCGGGCGCCGACCTCGATGTGCTCGAGGGTCGAGGTGATGCCGTCGGCGTCCTCCTCGATCCCGACCAGACGCCAGCCCCCGGCCACGACCACGTCGATATCGGCGAGCTGGTCGAGGAACGCCTGCTGCAGTGCGGTCTGGGGCCTGCGGATCGACGATGCGAACGAGAAGGGATGAGCCGGGCGCGTGTCGAACGCCGGACGCTCGACGCTGCGCAGATCATGGCCTGCCAGCGAGGTGCGCAGCTGCGTTCCGAGGTTCCACTCGGGCGGGAAGGTCCAGCCGCGTCGCACCCGGTCGGCGACGCCCCACTGCTGGAAGAACTCCACCGTCCGGGCCGAGTGCCCCATCGCTCCGGCGCGTTCCAGGCGGAACGACGTCGCGGCGTCGACGACGGCGACGTCCACGCGATGGCGGTGCAGCTCCAGCGCGGTCGCGAGTCCGGCCGGTCCCGCGCCCACCACGAGCACTTCGACTTCGCGAGGCGGTGTGCTGCGGGGCAGCAGCACCGAATCGACGTGCCGCTCGCCGCGGCTGATCTCGTTCTTGGCAACCATGTGCAATTCCTCCGGTGTTCAGACGAGGCAATTGTTCGTCCGGAGGCAGCGAGCGCGTTCTGTGTCCTGTTACATAACGACATGCAGGGTCAGGAGCCGCGCGTGCACAAGGTGTCAGTCGAAGAACTCGCGCGTTCCGCCGCGTGCCGCCTTCGCCACCTGATCCGCGAGCTCGGCGATCGCGTCGGCGTCGTCGGGGAGCTGCAGCGGCGAGATGCGGATGACGCTGCGCTCGGGCGCGGCGATGAACACCCTGCTGCCCGGGGCCACCGAGATCCCCTTCGCCGCGAGCGAGACGAGCGCGTCGGTCTCGTCGTCGACGTCGACCCAGAGCACGAGGCTGCGCGGGCCCGTCTCGACCGTCAGGCCCCGGCTCTCGAGCGCCGCGCGCAGCGACTCGCGGCGGGTGGCGTAGACGTCGCGCGCCTCTGCGACCGACGCCGCGGCCGCCGCGCTGCCGACGAGGTGCGCGAGCGCGTTCTGCAGGATGCGGCTGTTGGAGCCGACCCCATGGCTGCGCAGGGCGATGGTGCGTTCGACGAGATCGCGGCTGCCTCCGAGCACCGAGGTGCGCACGTCGATGCCGTAGGCCTTGCAGTAGCTGCGGACGCGGATCACCTGCCCGGGAAGAGCGACGCCCAGGCTCGGGGACTCGACGGCGGCCAGGGGACCGATCGCGTCGTCCTCGACCACCCAGACGCGCCGGGGCGAGTCCGCGATGACGTCGGCGAGCTCGGCCGCCCGCTCCGGCGTGGTCCGGCCGTGGAGGGCGAACTCGCCGCCCGGCTGCACGACGAACGCCGTGGCGCCGGCATCCACGGCCGCGCGGAGTGACGCGGAGGTCGGGCCGTCGTCGTCGGATGCCACGCCGATCGGCGTGAGCGAGAGCACGCGCAGCGTGTCGAGCAGGCCGGGGCTCGCGGGTTCGTGCACGGCCACGAGCGAACCCGGCTCGGCGGCCGCGGCGACGGCGAGCAGCAGCGCCTCGGTGCCGCCGCCTGCAGTCGCCCATGCCTCCGCGGCGAAGGGCCACGTCGGAGCCACCGCGCGGCGCAGCGGATCGGTCATGTACTCGCGGCCGAAGACGTTCAGGCTCTCGTCGGCGAGGCTCTCGAGCAGGGCGTTGCGCAGGCCCGGCTGCAGCGAGATGTCAGGTGCGCACTGGTGCAGGTCGACGGTCGCCCACGTGCGCGGTGCCGCCGCGCCGCGGCCGGTCGCTCGTGCGCCCGTCGTCCGGTCGGACTCGGAGCCGTCGCCCAGCCCGTCGTCGACGACGATGGTGCCGCCGCGGCGGTGGGTCTCGATGAGACCCGCGGCGCGGAGCTGGTTCCAGACCGCCAGGACCGTGCCGGGGCTGAGGTCGGCGGCGCGGGCCAGCTCGCGGATGGTCGGAAGCCGCGTGCCGACGGCGAGGTCCCCTGCGGTGACGAGGGCGACGATCCCCTCGCCGATCTCCCGGGCGCTGCGGCCGGGGATGCGCTGCAGCAGCCACGATGCGGACGCCGTCCGATCCGATGCGTCGACGACCGTCATGTCCATCCCCCTGCAGTCAGGCGCGGCGGTCCGGGACTGCCAACCCCGGTTTCGCACAATGTCCGACGAACGGGAACACGCCCCGATCGTCTGCTCACACATTACCGACGATCTCGGCTCGCCCGCGTGGAGGCCGCCCCCGTACGAGGCCGTCTCGTCGGCATTTCCGGGCCTGCTCGCGGCTGCGCAGGAGGACGACGGATGCTGAGGCTGTGGCAAAAGCGACGGAATGTGTCAAACAATTTTCCGACCTGGTTTGCACAATCACTACGGTCTGACCCGTACCCCGGTTCCCTAGGAGAAGCTCATGAGCCACGACAGCGCCTTCCGCCTCGGATTTCTGACCCATGTGGAGGGCGGCGCCGATCTCGCCGAGACCTACCGCAACGCGCTCGAGCTTTTCGTCGCCGCCGACGAGCTCGGCTTCGACTCGGGCTGGGTGGCTCAGCATCACTTCGGTCCGGGAGCCGCCGACGGGCTCGCCTCGCCGTGGATCTTCCTCGCCAATGCGGCGGCGCGCACGCGCAACATCCACGTCGGCACCGCGGTGACGCTGATCCCGCTGCACCATCCCGTCCAACTCGCGCAGGACATCGGGGTGCTCGACGCGATCAGCGGCGGACGGGTCGAGTTCGGCGTCGGCACCGGGTTCGACAAGGTGGCCTACTCGATCTTCGAGCAGGACTTCGAGCGCCGTCGTGAGCTCACCACCGAGCGCTTCGCCACGGTGCGGGCAGCCCTGCGCGGCGAGCCGCTCGATGCCGACGGGACGGTCCTCAAGGCCGCCGCGCGCGACCTCGCGGACAACCGCTCGTGGCACGGCGTCTTCAGCGCCGACGGCGCGGCCCATGTCGCGGGCGAGGGAGCGAACCTCCTGCTCAACCGTGCCACGTACGGCTACGAGGAGCCCACCGACGTCGTCCAGCGGGCGTGGGCCGAGCGCTACCTCTCGGAGTGGACGGCACCACGCCCTCCCCGCATCGGTCTGTCGCGGCTGATCTTCGCGGCCGACGACCGCCGCACCGCGCTCGATCACATCGGCGACGCCCTCATCGACAACGTGCGCCGCTCCAACGCGGGCGGCCGTCCGCTCGGCCCCGAGACGCTCGAGAACGCGCTCTTCCGGTATCACGCCCACTACGGCCACCCCGACGAGGTCATCTCGCAGCTGCAGTCCGAGCGGGTGCTGCCGCTCGCAACCGATCTGCTCGCCCAGTTCAACCCCGGCCGCCCCGGACTCGACGCCTCGATCCGCGCCCTCGAGCTGCTCGCGACCGAGGTCGCTCCGGCGCTCGGCTGGCGCCCCGCCGCGGCCCGCCAGCCGGTCGCAGTCTGATCCGCGCGCACGACGCGACCCGCCGCATCCCCCACTCTCTTTCGCACCCCCGGAGACCGACATGACCAAGCCACCACGGCAGATTCGGCTGAACCTCAACCTGCAGACGGCGGGGCGCCATGACGCCGCGTGGAAGACGCTGCCGGATGCGGCGGGTCTCGTCACCGACGTCGACTACTACGTGCGCGTCGCCCGCCTCGCCGAGAAGGGGAAGCTCGACGGCATCTTCTTCGCGGACTCCCTCGGCTCGCTGAGCGAGAACTCGGTGCGCCGGCCCTGGCGCGGTCTCGATCCGACGGTGCTGCTGTCGGCGATCGCGCAGCACACCTCGGCCATCGGTCTGGTCTCGACGGTGCCGGCCATCCACGGCAGTCCGTTCGTGACGGCGCGCCAGATCGCGAGTCTCGACCACGTGAGCAAGGGACGGGCGGCGTGGAACATCATCACGAGCCAGAACCCGCCCACGCTCGATGCGCTCGGCAAGACCGAGGCGCTCGACAGTGAGACGCGATATCGCAAGGCCGGCGAGTTCGTCGAGATCGTGACGGGCCTGTGGGATTCGCTCCCGCAGGAGGCGATCGTGAACGACCCGACGCGCGATCTGTACATCGACGAGTCGCAGACGCGCCCGGTCGAGTACGAGGGCGAGTTCTACTCCACGAATGCCGTGCTGCCGCTCACCGGCGGCCACCGCGGGCGTCCCGTGCTCTTCCAGGCCGGCGCTTCGGCGCGCAGCCGGGAGTTCGGAGCGACGTGGGCCGACGCGCTCTTCACGGGTCAGCGCACGAAGCAGCTCGCGCAGCGCTTCAGCGCCGACGTGAAGGGGCTCGCCGCCCAGCACGGCCGCGACCCCGAGAAGCTGCTGGTGCTGCCGGGACTCTGGGTCATCGTGGGCGACACCGAACAGGCCGCGCACGCGCGGAAGGCGGAACTCGATGCGCAGCTCGACGCCGACTACCTGCTCGAACAGCTCGCCGAGCGCCTCGGCATCGCCGCGTCGCGGCTCGTCCTGGACGAGGAGCTGCCGTACGACGAGCTCTCGGCGCCCTTGGAGGACACCCTCGTCGCGCGCCACCGCGAACAGATCATCGCCGAGGCGCGGGGCCGGCTGACGGTTCGGCAACTGCTCTACAACAACCTCACGGGCGGCCATCGGGTGCTGATCGGCACGCCCGAGCAGATCGCGGACGACATCGCGGACTGGGTCGATGACGGAGCGTCCGACGGCTTCAACATCAACATCGACCGGCAGCCCGACGGCCTCGAATCGTTCATCGACGGCCCCGTCGCGGTGCTGCAGAACCGCGGGCGCTTCCGCGCCGACTACGAGTTCGAGACCCTGCGCGAGAACCTCGGCGTCGCCTGAGCGCGGCCCACGAACACCACATCAGAAGGAGCGATGACATGACCCTTGCAGAGACCTCCACGACAATCCCCACACCCCCTCCCGGCACCGCCGGCGCGCTGCCCGGATCCTCCGGGGGCGTGAGCCCAGCCGCCACCGAGCTCGACGCGTTCGCGCGCGACTGGCAGCAGTGGCACGACGAACTCGAGACGGGCCGCCGTGCGCCGCACGGATTCCTGGCGTACACGAGCGTGAACTTCCTCGATGACCACCCGCGACGCTTCGACGGCGTGCCGGGAGTCTGGTCGACGGGGGAGCGCGGCCCCGTCGTCGAGCTCGATCCCGGCGAGGTCTTCGTGATCGACGGCGTGCAGGTCTCGGGCCGGCACGAGTACGGCGTCATCGGCGAGCGCACCTTCCATCGCGCGGGCTTCGGCGACGTGGTCGTCGAGCTCTCGCGTCGCGGCGGCCGGGATCTCGTGCGGCCCCTGTACCCCGATCACGGGCTGCGGGTCGGATACCGCGGCACGCCGACCTTCGCGCCCCACCCGCGTTGGGTCATCGAGGCCGTCTTCGAGGCCGAGGAGCCCCGAGACATCCCGATCGCTGCAGCGATCCCCGAGATCACCCACACGCATTCCACTCCGGGCCGGGTGCGGTTCACGATCGACGGTGAGAGCTACGCGCTCACCCTCATCGCGCGCGGCGCGGGACAGGCGACCCTGCTGTTCCGCGACGCGACCAGCGGCGTGACGACCTACGCCGCGAGCCGCACGCTCGGCGTCGCGCTTCCGAGCGACGGCACCGATCGCGTCGTGCTCGACTTCAACCGCGCGACCAACCTGCAGTGCGCGTACACCGACTACTCGCCGTGCCCGCTGGCGCCCGCGGAGAACCGGCTGCCGTTCGCGGTCGAGGCGGGCGAGAAGATCCCCCTCGACCGCACCTCGTGAGCGCGACCCGACCCCGGGAGTCCACGCTGTCGCACTCGCTGCTGCGCCTCTATCCGCTCGCCAAGCCGGTCGTTCCGCGACTCGCGCTCGGCATGTTCACCGCGGTGCTGGCGAGCGGCGTCGCCCTCGCGATCCCGCAGGTGCTGCAGTGGATCGTCAACGGACCTCTCTTCGTGACTCACGATCCTCGGGGACTCTGGGTCGGTGTCGCGATCGTGCTGGGGCTCGGCGTGCTCGAGGCGGGCCTGCTCGTCGCGCGCCGCCAGCTCGTGCTCGCGCCCGGCGCCAAGCTCGAGGCCGATCTGCGAGTCCGGCTCTACGAGCACCTGGTGGATGCTCCGGCGGCCTTCCACGACGAGTGGAGCAGCGGCCAGCTGCTCTCGCGGTCGATGAGCGACATCCGCCGCTTCCGTCGCTGGATCAGCTTCGGCATGGTGATGATCTGCGTCAACACGATCACGATCATCGCCGGAATCGTGCTCATGACCCTCGCGAGCCCGATCATGGGCGCCATCTTCGCGGCCGCCGCGATTCCGGTCGCGGTGGCGAGCTTCCATTTCCGCCGCGGCTACCAGACGGCGTCGCGTCTCGCGCAGGACCAGGCGGGCGATCTGGCGACCACCGTCGAGGAGTCGGTGCGCGGCATCCGCATCTTGAAGGCTTTCGGTCGAGGTCGCGCGGCGCTCGCGTCGTTCTCGACGCAGGCGGATCTGCTGCGCGCCACCGAGATCGAGAAGGCGCGGTCGCTGTCGACCGTCTCGCTGATCCTGACGGCGCTGCCCGAGGCGGCGCTGGCATCGGCCCTCGTCGTGGGCGCATTCCTCGTCGCCGGGGGCCAGCTGAGCGTGGGCGCGATCGTCGCCTTCTTCGGGACGGCGGCGGTGGTGAGCGGACCCCTGGGCCGACTGGGCGAGCAGTTCGCGATGTCGATGGACGCGAAGGCGGCGATCGACCGGTTCTTCGAGGTGCTCGACGTGCCCAACACCATCCTCGATCCGTCCGATCCGGTTCCGCTTCCGGCATCGGCGCGGCGACTCGAGCTGCGCGGCGTCACCTTCCGGCATCCGGATGCCGCGCCCGACGCTCCGGCCGTGCTCGATGACCTGCACCTCGTGCTGGAGCCGGGCGAGACCCTCGCCCTCGTGGGGGTGACCGGTGCAGGCAAGAGTTCGCTCGTCCAGCTGATCCCGCGACTGTACGACGTCACCGAGGGCAGTGTGCTCATCGGCGGCGTCGATGTGCGCGATGTGGAGCGGACGGCCCTCCGGCGACACGTGTCGATCGCTTTCGAGGATCCCGTGCTGTTCTCCGCCACGGTGCGCGAGAACATCCTCCTCGGCGTCCCCGACGCCGGCGACGACGTGCTCGAGGCTGCCATCGCGACCGCCGGGGCGGAGTTCGTCCGCGCGCTTCCCGACGGTGTCGACACGGTCATCGGCGAGGAGGGGCTCAACCTCTCGGGCGGGCAGCGCCAGCGCATCTCGCTCGCGCGCGCGATCGCCGCATCGCCGCGCATCCTGGTTCTGGACGACCCGCTGTCGGCACTGGACGTGCACACCGAAGAGGTCGTGACCCGGCGCCTGCGCGCCCACCTGCACGAGACCACGACGCTCGTCGTCGCCCACCGTCCATCGACCGTCGCACTCGCCGACCGGGTGGCCCTGCTCGACGGCGGCCGCATCGTCGCCATCGGCTCGCACACCGAACTGCTCGCGACGAGCGCGCACTACCGGTCGGTCATCACGAGCACGCAGGCCGAGACGGTTGCCGAGACTCTCATCGAAGCGGAGATCGTCGTATGAACGGGGTGGGTCGATGAGCGGGGTGGCATACGAGGATCACGTCGATCTGGAGCGATCGCTCGCGCGCACCGTGAGAAAGCGGTCGATGCGACTGCTCGGATCGCTGCTGCGGCCGATGCGGTGGCGATTCGCCCTGATGCTCGCCCTGGTGGCGGCGGCCCAGGCGGCGAAGGCCGCCGGTCCCCTCTTCGTGGCGTTCGTGATCGACACGGGGCTGCCGCAGCTGACCGCCGGCGATCCGGCCGGCGTGCTCGGGGCCGGGCTCGGCTACATCACCGTCGCGTTCGCGGGCGGACTGCTGATGTTCTGGTCCATCCGCCTGAGCGCCCGCATCGCCCAGGCCGTCCTCTTCGAGCTGCGGCGGCGGGTGTTCCGCCACACCCAGCGGCTGAGCCTCGAGTTCCACGAGACGTACACGTCGGGGCGCATCATCGCGCGTCAGACGTCGGATCTGGATGCCGTGCGGGAACTCCTCGACTCGGGAGTCAACCAGCTGCTCTCGGGCCTGCTGTTCATGGTGTTCGTCGCGGTGATGCTGCTGTTCCTGGATCCCTGGAGCGGGCTCGTGCTGGTGGCGGCGTCCGTGCCCGTGGCACTGCTCACCCGGTGGTTCCACGTCCGTTCGCAGCTGCACTACCGATCCACCCGCGTCGCCTCGTCACGGCTCATCGTGCAGTTCGTCGAGACGATGGCCGGCAATCGCGCCGTGCAGGCCTTCCATCGAGAGCGTCACGACATCGCGCGGCACCGCGAACTCGCCGACGACTACCGTCTGACCGACCAGCGCGCCGTGGGCCTGATCGGCGTCTACAACCCGGGACTCGTGCTCATCGGCAACGTCACGGTCGCGGCAGTCCTCGCCGTCGACGGCTACCGCGTGTTCGCGGGAGAGCTGTCGGTGGGCGTGCTGATCGCGGCGCTTCTGTACGCGAAGCGCTTCTTCGCGCCCGTGCAGGAGATGGCGCAGTTCTACAACTCGCTGCAGTCCTCCGTCGCCGCGCTCGAGAAGATCTCGGGGCTCCTCGAAGAAGAGCCGTCGGTGGCCGCGCCGGCTCGGCCGGTGGCACTGCCGCGTGCGAGCGGGCGCATCGACTTCGACGGCGTCCGCTTCGGCTACACCCCGGGCGCTGATGTGATCCCCGGGCTGGATCTGCGCATCCCGGCCGGCCAGATCGTGGCGCTCGTGGGCACGACCGGTGCCGGGAAGTCGACCGTCGCCAAACTCGTGGCCCGCTTCTACGACACCACCGAGGGTCAGGTGCGCCTGGACGGGATCGACGTGCGCGACCTCGCATTCTCGGACCTTCGTCGCGCGGTCGTCATGGTCACGCAGGAGAGCTTCCTCTTCAGCGGCACCATCGCCGAGAACATCGCGATCGGCCGGCCCTCGGCATCCCCCGACGACATCCGGGCGGCGGCGCGTGCCGTCGGAGCCGACCGCTTCATCGATCGGCTGCCGGACGGAATCGACACCGATGTGCACAAGCGAGGCGGAAGACTCTCGGCGGGACAGCGACAGCTCGTCTCGTTCGCGCGGGCGTTCCTCGCCGACCCGGCCGTCATCATCCTCGACGAGGCGACGGCATCGCTGGATCTGCCGAGCGAGGCGATCGTGCAGCGGGGACTCGCGACGCTGCTCGAGGGCCGTACGGCTCTGGTCATCGCGCATCGCCTGTCGACCGTCGAATCGGCCGACCGCGTCATCGTGCTGCAGGGCGGCCGGGTCGCCGAGGACGACTCGCCGGCGGCCCTGCTCGCAGCCGGTGGCGAGTACGCGGCCCTTCATGCGGCATGGCGAGCGTCCACCGACCAGCAGGCGAATGCCGCATCCGACACATGACGACACCTTCTTCGCCCAACCCGAAAGGCCCCTGGAACAATGTCGATTCCGCTGCACTCCGCCCCCTCACCCTCTGGAGCCACCTTGAGACTCGGATACTGGACTCCCGTCTACGGGGGGTTCCTCCGCAACGTCGGTGACGAAGGGATGCCGGCCACCTGGGACTACATCAAGTCGCTGTCGCAGCTGGCCGACCGCCTCGGCTATGACACGACTCTCGTGCCCGAGCTCTATCTCAACGACCGCAAGGGCCTGCAGGCGCCGAGCCTCGAGGCCTGGTCGCTGACGAGTGCGATCCTCGCGACGACCGAGCGCCTCCGCGTCATGACCGCGGTGCGGCCGGGCTTCCATCTGCCCGCCGTCACGGCGAAGGAGTCGTCCACGATCACCGACATCGGGGGCGGACGCTTCGCGCTGAACGTCGTCGCCGCATGGTGGGAGGAGGAGGCGAAGCAGTACGGCGGCCGGTTCACCCGTCACGACGAGCGCTACGAGCAGGCACGCGAGTTCGTCGAGATCCTGAGGGGAACGTGGGGCGAGACGCCGTTCTCGTACGCCGGGGACCACTTCACGGTCCAGGACACCATCCTCGAACCCAAGCCGCGTGTGGTGCCTGCCGTCTTCGCGGGAGGCGAGAGCGAGCACGGCCGCGAGTCGATCGCCGGGTTCGCCGATTCGTACGCGCTGCACGGCGGCACCGTGGACGAGGTGCGCGAGAAGGTCGACGACATGAACGAGCGCCGTCTGCGCCGCCACGGACTGCCCTTCGACGAGTTCGCCATGTCGGCGTACGTCATCGTCCGCGACACCGAGGCGCAGGCCCGCCAAGAGCTGGAGCGCATCACGACCGTCGATCCGTCCTCGCCCGGCTACGCGTCGTTCGAGGAGTTCGTGCGCAACTCGCAACTGGACGTCGAGCTCTCCAAGCGGGAGTACTCGGTCGGCACGCGCGGCCTGCGTCCCGACCTCGTCGGCACGGCGGAACAGGTCGCCGAGCGCATCCGCGAGTTCCGGGACGCGGGCGTCACGCTGCTGCTGATCCAGTCCTCGCCCGCGCACGACGAGCTGGAGCGCATCGCCGTCGAAGTCGGACCGCTGCTGCGGTGATGGCGGCTCTCCCGCTGCGGCCGTCCCGAGTCGGCGCGCGGCATCCGTCTCGACGCGGCCCGCGACCGGCGTCTAGACTGACCCGCGTGTTGACCTGTCGTTGTTGTCGCCCCTGCTGCTGAAGCCTTCGCTTCACACACTTCCGCGACCCCGACAGATCTCCCCGCGCACCCGCGCGGCAACACCGAGGACTCATCCGTGCGTTACGCCAAGAGCGTGGCCGACCTCGTCGGCAACACCCCTCTCGTCCAACTGACCCGTGTCACCGACGGCATCGCCGCCACGGTGCTCGCGAAGGTCGAATATCTGAATCCCGGCGGCTCCGCAAAGGACCGCATCGCCCGCCGCATCATCGACGCCGCCGAACGCGACGGTCTTCTCCAGCCCGGCGGCACCATCGTCGAGCCCACCAGCGGGAACACCGGCGTGGGGCTGGCGCTCGTCGCCCTCCAGCGCGGCTACCGCATGATCTTCGTCGTGCCCGACAAGTTCGCGGGCGAGAAAGTCGCGGTACTGAAGGCCTACGGCGCCGAGGTCGTCGTGACCGACACCAGCGTGCCTCCAGAGGACCTGCGCTCGTACTACAGCGTGTCGGACCGGCTCGTCAGCGAGATCCCGGGCGCATTCAAGCCCAACCAGTTCGCGAACCAGAACGGCCCGCTCAGTCACTACGAGAGCACCGGCCCCGAGATCTGGCGCGACACGGATGGCACGGTGACACATTTCGTCGCCGGCATCGGCACCGGCGGCACGATCTCCGGCACCGGGAGGTTTCTGCACGAGGTGTCGGGCGGCGCGGTGCGTGTCGTCGGCGCCGACCCCGAGGGGTCGATCTACTCGGGAGGTCCTCTGCACGGGTACCTCGTCGAGGGCGTCGGTGAGGACTTCTGGCCCGAGACCTACGATCCGACGGTGGTGGACGAGATCCACCGGGTGTCGGATGCCGAATCCTTCGCCATGACCAGGCGGCTCGCGCGCGAAGAGGGCCTGCTCGTCGGCGGATCGAGTGGGATGGCCGTCGTCGCGGCGCTGCGCACGGCCCGCGACCTCCCGGCCGAGGCGGTCGTGGTCGTGCTGCTGCCCGATCACGGCCGCGGCTACCTGAGCAAGTTCTACGACGACGACTGGATGCGCGAGCGCGGATTCGAGATCGACACCGACAAGGGAGCACACGAATGAGCGAGCCCACCACTGACCGCGGATTCGAGACCCGTGCCGTGCACGCCGGTCAGGCGTTCGACCCGACCACCGGTGCGGTCATCCCCCCGGTGCATTTCTCCACCACGTACGCGCAGGACGGCATCGGCGGGCTCCGCGAGGGCTACGAGTACGGCCGCAGCGGCAACCCGACGCGCACGGCGCTGGAGACGCAGCTGGCAGCGCTCGAGGGCGGGGCTCACGCGCTGTCGTTCGCATCGGGCCTGGCCGCCGAGGACGCCCTGCTGCGTGCGGTCCTGAAGCCCGGCGACGAGGTGCTGCTGGGCAGCGACGTCTACGGCGGCACCTACCGGCTCATCGCGCGGGTTCTGGGCGGCTGGGGGATCGGGGTGCGGGTCGTCGACATGAGCGACCTCGACCGGGTGCGCGCCGCGCTGGAGGAGCGCCCTGCGCGCATCGTGTGGGTCGAGACGCCGAGCAACCCGCTGCTGCGGATCACCGATATCGCGGGGCTGGCCCGACTCGGCCACGACGCAGGCTCCCTCGTCGTGGTCGACAACACGTTCGCGTCGCCCGCCCTGCAGCAGCCGCTCGCGCTGGGCGCGGACGTGGTCGTGCACTCGACCACGAAGTACCTGGGCGGCCACTCCGACGTGGTCGGCGGCGCGCTCGTGCTGAACGACGACGCCCTGTTCGAGCAGGCGAAGTTCCTGCAGTTCGCGGTGGGCGCGGTCTCGGGCCCGCTCGACGCGTGGCTCACCACGCGCGGGATCAAGACCCTCGCCCTGCGCATGCAGCGCCACGGCGAGAACGCCCAGGCCGTCGCCGAGTTCCTCGAGGGGCATGGCGCGGTGGCGCGCGTCTACTACCCCGGGCTGGTGTCGCACCCCGGCCACGAACTCGCCGCGGCGCAGATGAGCGGCTTCGGCGGCATCGTCTCGGTGGCACTGGCGGATTCCGCGGCCGCGCGACGTTTCGCCGAGTCGACCCGGCTCTTCCAGCTGGCCGAATCGCTCGGCGGGGTCGAGTCGCTCATGAACTACCCCGACGAGATGACGCACGCCTCGGTGCGCGGCACCGAGCTCGCCGTCCCGCCGGAGGTGGTGCGACTCTCGGTCGGGATCGAGAGCGTCGCCGACCTGATCGCCGATCTCGACGAAGCGCTCGCCGGGCTCTGACGCGACCCGCCGCCGGGCGAGGGCGGTGGCTACGCTGAGGTCGTGGACCCCGTCGCCGCAACCCTCGTCATCCTGGTCCTCGCTGTCGCCGCGTTCATGAGCAACCGCGTGCCGATCGGGATCGTCGCCATCGGCGTCGCGCTCGCGCTCTTCTTCACGGGAGTGCTCACGCTCCCGCAGGCGCTCGCCGGATTCGGCGACCCGACGGTGCTGTTCATCGCGGCGCTGTTCGTGGTGAGCGAGTCGCTGGATGCGACCGGGGTGACCGCGTGGGCGGGCCAGATGGTGATCGGGCGCGCCGGCACGAAGCGCAGCACGCTCATCGTCGTTATCGCGCTGCTGGTGGCGGTGCTGTCGGCCCTGATCAGCATCAACGGCGCCGTCGCGGCGCTCCTGCCGCTGGTCGTCGTGGTGGCAGCGCGCGCGGGGATCACATCGTCGCGGCTGCTCATGCCCCTGGCGTTCGCGGCATCCGCGGGCTCGCTGCTGCTGCTGACCGGCACCCCGGTGAACATCCTCGTCTCGGACTTCGCGGCGGCGGCCGGCGGGCGCACGTTCGGCTTCTTCGAGTTCGCGCTGGTCGGCATCCCCGTCGTGGTGGGCGCCGTCGTGATCCTCCTGCTCGGCGGCGGGCTCGTGCCCGAACGGACCGGGGCGCTCATGCCGGTCGACCTCGTGCGCCATGCGCGGCTGCTGCGCCAGCAGTACTCGCTCACGCTCGACACCGGCACGCTGCTCGGCCCGAACACCGGCATCACCGAGGTCGTCGTCGCGCCCCGGTCGCCGCTCATCGGCAAGCGGGTCTGCGCCGGCATGACCACCCCTGACGGCGACCTCGTGGTGCTGGCCGCCCGCCGCGGCGACGAGCAGCTGAAGGGAACGGAGTTCCTCGTGCAGGCCGGCGATGCGCTGCTGCTGCAGGGCGCGTGGGACGACCTGTCGAGGCGCTCCAGCGAGCCGGGGATCCTGGCGGTCGACGACCCGCAGCGGCTGCGGCGCTCGGTGCCGCTGGGGCGCGGCGCGAAGCGCGCGATCGTCATCCTGCTCGCGATGATCATCCTGCTGGCGACCGGGCTCGTGCCGCCGGCTGTCGCGGCGCTGCTGGCCGCGTGCGCGCTCGTGCTCACGCGCACGGTGACCTCGACGCAGGCCTACCACTCGATCTCGTGGACGACGGTGGTGCTGATCGCGGGGATGATCCCGCTGTCGACCGCCTTCATCCAGACCGGCACCGCCGACCTCGTCGCGGGATGGATGCTGTCGGCCCTCGGTGACGCGGGGCCCCATGCCGCCCTGCTCGCGCTGTGCGGACTGACCGTCGTGCTCGGGCAGCTCATCAGCAACACCGCGACGGTGCTCATCGTGGCGCCGATCGCGATCTCGGTCGCGCAGGCGCTCGACCTCTCGGTGCAGCCGTTCATGATGGCACTCACCGTCGCGGGCGCCGCGGCGTTCCTCACCCCGATCGCGACCCCGGTCAACCTCATGGTGATGGAGCCGGCGGGATTCCGCTTCGGCGACTACTGGAAGCTCGGACTGCCGCTCGTGCTGTTCTTCCTCCTGATGGCGGTCTTCTACGTCCCGCTCATCTGGCCGTTCTGAGTGGTGCGCGACGCCCCGGCCGTTCGGGTCGGCCGGGGCGCCGCGGTTCGGGATCAGGCGGCCGACCAGCCGCCGTCGCTCGCGAGCACGACGCCGTTGACGTTCACGCCGTCGTCGCTGAGCAGGAATGTGATCGACGCCGCGAGGGCATCGGCCTCGGCGGGGTCGGGGAGGATCGCCATCGCGGTGCGCACGCGCTCCGCGCCCAGCGGTGACGCGAACGTGGCCTCGATGTTGGTGATGGTGGCACCGGGTGCGACGGCGTTGACGCGGATGCCGCTGGGGCCGTACATGAACGCGCTCGACTTCGTGAGGCCGACGACGGCGTGCTTGGAGGCCGTGTAGGCGGCGCCGGCGGCCGAGCCGCGCAGCGCCGCCTCCGAGGCGGTGTTCACGATCGATCCGCCGCCCTGGGCGAGCATGCCGGGGATCACCGCGCGCATGAGCTTCATGGTGCCGTCGACGTTCACGCGGAAGACGCGCTGCCACACGGCATCCGTCATCTCGCCCACCGGCGTCATGTCGTCCATGATCCCGGCGATGTTGGCGAGGGCGTCGACGGTCTCACCGGCGGCGGCGATGATCTGCGCGATGCCGGCGTCGTCGGTGATGTCGGCGACGAGGGGCACGATGTCGGCGGCGGGATGCTCGGCCACGAACTCGTCGAGGCGCTCGCCGCTGACGTCGACGGCGACCACGCGTCCGCCTTCGCGCGCGACGCGCGAGGCGGTGGCGCGACCGATGCCGGAGCCGGCCCCGGTGACGATGACGGTCTTGCCGGTGAATCGGCCCTGGTCGAGGCGCTCGGTCCACTCGCGGAGTGCGACCGCGGGTGCGGCGGGGGCGGATGCCTCGTCCTCGTCGATCGTGCTCGGCGCCGGGGCGCCCTCGGGCACCTCGCCGGCCGCAGCGCGGCGGATGATGTCGTCGAGGGCCTCCTGCGTGAACGCGCCGCGGCTCAGCTTCACGAGGCGCTTGATCGCGAGGCGCCGGACGGGCTTGAAGGCGTCGGCGGTCTGCCCGCCCTGGGCGAGCATGTCGCGAAGGATGGCGCCGCCGATGGGGTCGTCGAGCCAGTTCGCGATGGAGGTGTCGCCGGTCAGCGGCGTGGTGCTGGTGGTCATGATTGCTTCCTTTCAACCGGACAACAGTGTCCGGTACTAGGCTACACCCGTGCCGAGTACCGCATCCCCCCGCGTGAGTTCCCTCTCACGCCAGAACCGCGGTCCCGCCGCCGCAGCCGACAATCGCCGCGCCCTGATCGCCGCCGCGCGCGAGGTCTACGCCGAGGGCGGGCTGGGTGCGCCGTTCAGCGCCGTGGCCAAGCGCGCCGGTGTCGGCCAGGGAAGCCTCTACCGGCACTTCCCCGACCGCACGGCGCTGGCCGTCGCGGTCTTCGAAGACAATGTGCGCGGTCTCGAGGACGACACCGCTCCTGCCGACCGCACCATCGACGATCTGCTCGACCTGGTCGTGGAGCAGGCCGTCGTCTCGACCGCGTTCATCGAGCTGATCACCGCCGACCTGCGCGACCCCCGCGTCGCCGGACTCGGGGCGCGCTTCCACGATCTGGTCGCGCGCGTCGTGGAGCGCGACCGCGACGCGGGCCGGATCGGCGGACACGTCGAGACGGAGGACGTGACGATGGCGACCGGCATGCTCGCGACCGAACTCGCGCGATCCGATCCCGCGCAGCGGCCCGCCGTCGCCGCGCGTGCCAGAGCGCTCTTCCGCGCCGCATTCGCTCCGCGATGACGCGGCACTAGGCTCCAGATATGGGCAGGTTCATCTACGACACGACGGGCAGTTCCGTCGATATCGACGACCGTACTCTCGCGCACCTTCGGATCGTCGTGATGAACAAGCTCCGCCGGTCGGAGCCCTTCATGTTCGACATCGAGATCGGTGACGGCAGCGGTCGCCGCAGCTTCTGGATCCACCCCGCGGTGCCCTTGCAGTTCCACTTCTTCGGCAGTCGTCAGCCCCGCATCAATCGTGCGTGGATCGAAGAGCTCATGCAGGCCGCGAGCGGCCCGAGCGGGCTGACCATCCTGCCCGAGCCCACCGAGGACGAACTGCCCGACGCTCAGGGCTGAGCAGGCGTCAGAGCCTGGCCCAGGCCTCGGTGAGCACGCCGCGGAGGATCTGCTCGATCTCGTCGAACTCGGCGGGGCCCACCGTGAGGGGCGGCGCCAGCTGGATGACCGGATCCCCGCGGTCGTCCGCACGGCAGTACAGGCCGGCATCGAACAGCGCCTTCGAGAGGAATCCGCGCAGCAGCCTCTCGGACTCGTCGTCGTCGAACGTCTCTTTGGTCGTCTTGTCCTTGACGAGCTCGATGCCGAAGAAGTACCCGTCTCCGCGCACGTCGCCGACGATCGGCAGATCGGTGAGCTTCTCGAGCGTCGAGCGGAAGATCGGCGAGTTCTCGCGCACGTGCTGGTTCAGCCCCTCCTCCTCGAAGATGTCGAGGTTCTCGAGCGCGACGGCGGCCGAGACCGGATGCCCGCCGAAGGTGTAGCCGTGGTAGAACGCCGTGTCACCGTGCGCGAACGGCTCGTAGATGCGGTCGCTGACGATGGTCGCGCCGATCGGCGAGTAGCCGCTGGTCATCGCCTTCGCGCACGTGATCATGTCGGGGACGTAGCCGTACGCGTCGCACGCGAACATGTGACCGATGCGCCCGAAGGCGCAGATGACCTCGTCGCTGACCAGCAGCACGTCGTACTTGTCGCAGATCTGGCGGACGCGCTGGAAGTATCCGGGCGGCGGCGGGAAGCAGCCTCCGGAGTTCTGAACCGGCTCGAGGAAGACGGCGGCGACCGTGTCGGGACCCTCGAACTGGATCATCTCCTCGATGCGGTCGGCCGCCCATACGCCGAACGCCTCGATGTCGTGAGAGGGGGCGCCCATGTCGTCGGCGCGATAGAAGTTCGTGTTCGGCACCCGGAATCCGCCCGGCGTCACGGGCTCGAACATCGCCTTCATGGCGGGGATGCCGGTGATCGCCAGCGCGCCCTGCGGAGTGCCGTGGTAGGCGACCGCGCGTGAGATCACCTTGTGCTTGGTGGGCTTGCCCTGCAGCTTCCAGTAGTACTTGGCGAGCTTGAACGCGGTCTCGACGGCCTCGCCGCCGCCCGTCGAGAAGAAGACCTTGTTGAGGTCGCCCGGCGCGTAGTCGGCCAGGCGATCGGCCAGCTCGATGGCCGCCGGGTGCGCGTACGACCAGATGGGGAAGAACGCGAGCTGCTCGGCCTGCGTGGCCGCGACCTCGGCGAGCCGCTTGCGACCGTGGCCGGCGGCGACCACGAAGAGCCCCGCGAGGCCGTCGATGTACTTCTTGCCCTGCGAGTCCCAGATGTGGTGGCCCTCGCCCTTGACGATGATGGGCACGCCCGGACCGTCGGTCATGACGGACTGCCGTGCGAAGTGCATCCAGAGGTGGTCCTTCGCCATCTGCTGCAGCTCGGCCTCGCTCCTCGCGGGGCGGTCGGTGCGGGCGTGGCGTTCGGTCGTGGTCGACATAGCGGGCCTTCCGTCTGGACGTGCTCCCGACGATACTCGCGAGGACATCGAGCGTGTCCACGACGGTTCGTCCTGATCCGCCGGTCGTTGCGGCGGACCGTCCGCCGTGCGGATGGCCGGGCATCCGGCGCGGGGGCGGCGCGGGGCGCGTCAGAGCGCGGTCGGGTCGCGGAGCAGATCCGCGAAGGCGGCTTCGGCGGCGCCGATGAGCAGGCGGTCCTCGGCGAGGGAGGCGACGCGGATGTCGAGACCCTCCATCGTGGAGGGCATGGCCTGTGCGGCGACGGCGTCGAGGAGCCCCTGCGGATCGTGGGCGGCGATCGTGGCGAGGAAGCCGCCCAGGACAACGACCGAGGGGTTCAGCACGTTCACGGCGTTGGCGAGGGCGGTGGAGAGGATGCGGCGCTGCCGGGCGAGCTCCGCCTCCACCGCGGGGTCTTCGGATGCCCCGAGTGCGGCGGCGAGGGTCGGCTCGTCCGCGGTGTGCAGGCCGACGGCGGCGAGCAGGCGCGCCCGGCTGACCTCGTCCTCGAGCACCCCGTTCTCGGCGCGGCGGTCGGTGTCGGCGGCGATGCCGGGGCGGTTCTGGCCGAACTCGCCGGAGTATCCGCCGGCGCCGGCCACCGGCATCCCGTGCACGATCAGCCCGCCGCCGATGCCGCTCGCGCCGCCGTTGAGGTAGACGACGTCATCGATGCCGCGTGCGGCGCCGTAGAGGTGCTCGGCGAGGGCGCCGAGCGCGGCGTCGTTGCCCACGACGGTCGGAAGGTCCGTGGCGGCCGAGACGAGGTCGCGCAGCGGCGCGTCGATCCAGCGCAGGTGAGGGGCGTTGCGCACCAGCCCGTCGGCTGCGCGGACGAGTCCGGGCACCGCCAGGCCCACCGAGACGATGCGTGCCGCGGCGAGCGGGCCGGAGCGCCAGGCGCGCAGTCGTGCGGCGACGAGGGCAGCGGTCTCGGCGGGAGTGAGCAGGTGGTCCAGGTCGATGCGCTCCCGCCGCGCGATGGTGTGGTCGAGCCCGACCGCGGCGATGGTGAGGGCGTCCACTTCGGGGTTCACGGCGAGGGCGAGCACGGTGTGATCGACGGCGACCACGGGGGAGGGGCGTCCGACGCGTCGGGACGGGTCGGGAGCGTGCTCGGCGACGAGGCCGAGACGGGCGAGCTCTGCCACCAGGTCGGCGACGGTCGAGCGGTTCAGGCCGGTGGATTCGGTGAGGCTGGCCCGTGACAGCGGGCCCTCGAGGTGCACGAGGCGCAGCAGCCGGGCGAGGTTTCGCTGGCGGATGCCCTCGACGGCGGGAAGCGGATCGGTCACCCGACTCACTGTACGGGCGGAATGCCCCCGTTCAGGGTATTTGTTGCCCTTGACCTCAAATCCCTCTCTGACGTACTCTGAGCACGTCCACATCACTTTCGACGTCGAAGTCGAAACTTTCGAGAGGTTCGAAGATGAACACACGCAGCAGGATGCGCGTCTTCGCAGGAATCGCCGCAGCAGGTATCGCGGCCGGCGCTCTCGCCGGCTGTTCGGCCGGCGATGGCGGCGGCGGAGAAGACGGCGACGGGGTCACTCTCACGTGGTGGCACAACGCCACTTCGGGACCCATGCCCGCGGTCTGGGAAGAGGTGGCCGCCGAGTTCGAAGAGGCCCACCCCGGCGTCACGGTCGAGCAGACCGGCTATCAGAACGAGGAGCTGCAGCGCACGCTCATCCCGAACGCGCTGGCTGCGGGCGATCCGCCCGACCTCTTCCAGGTGTGGCCGGGCGGCGAGCTGCGGGGCCAGGTGGAGAACGGCTATCTCATGCCGCTCGATGACGTCATCGGCGACACCGTCGAGAGCGTCGGTGCGACGGTGAACCCGTGGCAGGTCGACGGCGTCACCTACGGCATCCCGTTCACCTTCGGCGTCGAGGGCTTCTGGTACAACACCGAGCAGTTCGCCGACGCGGGCGCCGAGGTGCCCACCACCTTCGACGAGCTGGTCGAGGTCGTCGGCGCCCTCCGCGAGGCCGGCAGCACGCCGATCGCCGTCGGTGCGGGCGACGGCTGGCCGGCGGCGCACTGGTGGTACCAGTTCGCGCTCAAGTCGTGCTCGCCCGAGACGCTCGCCGCCGCCGAGACCGAGTTCGACTTCACCGACCCGTGCTGGGTCGAAGCGGGCGAGCAGCTGCAGGACTTCCTCGGCGTCGAGCCGTTCCAGGACGGCTTCCTCGGCACGCCCGCCCAGCAGGGCGCAGGCAGCTCGGCAGGCCTCGTCGCCAACGGCCAGGCCTCGATGGAGCTCATGGGCCACTGGAACGCCGGCGTGATCGGCGGCCTCACGCCCGATCAGGAGGTGCCCGCCTTCCTCGGCTGGTTCCCCGTGCCCGGCATCGCCGGTGCCGACGGCGACCCGACCGCCGCGCTGGGCGGCGGCGACGGCTTCGGCTGCTCCGCGGATGCTCCGCCGGAGTGCGCAGAACTGCTCGCCTACATCATGAGCGAAGACGTGCAGAAGAAGTTCGCGGCCAGCGGCTCCGGCATCCCCACGGTGCCCGCGGCGCAGTCCTCGCTCGAGGACCCCAACCTGAAGATGGTCGCCGACGGCCTCGCCGCGGCATCCTTCGTGCAGCTCTGGTTCGACACCGCATTCGGCACCACCGTCGGAAACGCGATGAACGAGGGCATCGTCAACCTGTTCGCAGGCACCGGAACGCCCGAAGAGATCGTGCAGCGGATGCAGGACGCGGCGGCGACCCTGTAGCCATGGCGACCCTCACCACGCCCGGGCCCGCGGTCACCGCGGGCCCGGGCCCCCTGCCGGTGCGCGCGCCCCGCCGCCGCTCGGGACGCAAGCGTCTCGAGATCCTCCTGTTCGCCGGCCCCGCGCTCGTGCTGTTCCTCGGCTTCGTGATCCTGCCGGTGATCCTCGCCGGGGTCTACAGCTTCTACAACCTGCCCCCCGCGTTCCAGTGGGAGGACCTCGCCGAGTCCGGACGCTTCGTCGGGTTCGACAACTACGTCCGCGCGCTGACCACTCCCGAGTTCCAGCGCGCGATCGGCAACACCTTCTTCATCCTCGCGATGTCGCTGCTCGTGCAGGGGCCGATCGCGATCGGGGTCGCGCTGCTGCTGAACCGCCGGCTCCGCGGGAGAAGCATCTTCCGCCTGCTGATCTTCGTCCCGTATGTGCTGGCGGAGGTCATCGCCGGACTCTCCTTCAAGCTGATCCTGCAGCCGAACGGCGCCGTCAACGCGACTCTCGAGTCGCTCGGCCTCGGCGCGTTCACCCGCAACTGGCTCGCCGATCCCTCGATCGCGCTGTGGACGATCTTCTTCATCCTCACCTGGAAGTACATCGGCTTCGCGATCCTGCTGTTCCTCGCCGGGCTCCAGGGCATCCCCGAAGAGCTCGCCGAGGCGGCGCAGATCGACGGGGCGACCTGGTGGCAGGTGCAGCGGCACATCACGCTGCCGCTCCTGGGACCCACGATCCGTATCTGGGCGTTCCTGTCCATCATCGGATCGCTGCAGGTCTTCGACATGGTCTGGGTCACGGTCGCGCCCGCGGTCCGGCGCATCGCGACCGAGACCATGGCGACCTACATGGTGCAGCAGGGGCAGTTCGCCGGGCAGCCCGGCTACGGCAGCGCCATCGCCGTGATCCTCTTCGTCATCTCCCTCGTCATCGCTCTGGCGTATCAGCGCTTCGCGCTGCGCCGAGACCTCACGGGCGCCGTGACCGCACCACGCCGCAGCAGAAAGCCCGCTTCCCGCAGAAAGGCGGTGCGCTGAGATGTCCGCCACCACCACCATCGTCACCGGCGACGCGGCGCCCCGCGCCGCGGAGCCGGCCGGTCGCCGGTTCGACTGGGGCCAGCCCTTCGTCTACCTCGTCGCCCTGGTCGTCGCCGCCGTCGCGATCGGCCCGGTCGTCTACGTCTTCCTGGGCGGGTTCCGCACGACTGCCGACCTCAACGCCGACCCTGCGGGATGGCCCGACCCGTGGACCGTGCAGAACTGGATCGCGGTGCTCAGCGCCCCCCGGTTCTGGGGCAACGTCTTCGCGAGCACCCTGCTGGCGGTCGCCACCACCGTCGGCGTCGTGATCGCCGGGATCATGGCGGCATTCGTGCTCGCGCGGTACGACTTCCGCGGCCGGCAGGGGCTCTACACGCTGTTCGCCGCGGGGCTCATGTTCCCGCTGACGGTCGCCGCCCTGCCGCTCACACTGCTGCTGCGCACGCTGGGCCTGCACGGCACGTACCTCGGCGTGATCATCCCGGGCATCGCGTTCGCGCTGCCCACGACCATCATCATCCTGGTGCCGTTCCTGCGGGCCATTCCCGACGAGCTCGAAGAGGCGGCGATGATCGACGGCGCGACGCGCATCGGCTTCTTCTGGCGCATCCTCCTGCCGCTCGCCAAGCCCGGCCTGATCACGGTCGGCATCCTCGCGTTCGTGGCGAGCTGGAACGGATATCTGCTGCCGCTGCTGGTGATCTCCACCGGCTCGCTGCCGCAGGAGCTGTGGCCGCTGCCGCTCGGGGTGACGCAGTTCTCGTCGCAGTACTCGCAGGACACCGGGGCCGTGCTGGCGTACACGTCGCTCGCGATGATCCCGGCGCTGGTGTTCTTCCTCCTCGCCGAGAAGCGGATCGTCGGCGGTCTCACCGGGGCGGTGAAGGGATGACCCTCGAACAGCACTCCACGATCCGCACACCTTCGTGGCGCGAGACCGCGCGACCGGTCGCGGAACGCGTCGACGCCCTCATCGCCGAGATGACGGTGACGGAGAAGATCGCCCAGCTCTACGGAGTGTGGGTCGGAGCATCCGCCGACGGGGAAGACGTGGCCCCGCACCAGCACGACATGAACGACGAGGTCGATCTCGACGCGCTGCTTCCGGCCGGTCTCGGTCAGCTCACGCGCCCGTTCGGGACGGCTCCGGTGGATCCCGCGGTGGGCGCCCTGTCGCTGATGCGCGCGCAGCAGCGGATCATGGCGGCGAACCGGTTCGGCATCCCGGCTCTCGCGCACGAGGAGTGCCTCGCCGGGTTCGCGACCTGGGGTGCGACCGCCTACCCCGTTCCGCTCAGCTGGGGCGCGACGTTCGACCCCGCGCTGGTGCGCGAGATGGGCGGCCGGATCGGCGCCGACATGCGTGCCGTGGGCGTGCACCAGGGGCTCGCCCCGGTGCTCGACGTCGTGCGCGATGCGCGCTGGGGCAGGGTCGAGGAGACGATCGGCGAGGACCCGTATCTCGTCGGCACCGTCGCCACCGCCTACATCCAGGGCGTCGAGTCGGCGGGGGTCATCGCGACACTCAAGCACTTCGTGGGCTACTCGGCCTCGAAGGGCGGACGCAATCTGGCACCCGTTTCGGTCGGTCCGCGGGAACTCGCAGACGTGCTGCTGCCGCCATTCGAGATGGCACTGCGCGAAAGCGGGGTGCGGTCGGTGATGAACTCCTACACAGACCTCGACGGCATCCCCACGGCCGCCGACCCGCGTCTTCTCACCGAGCTGCTGCGAGAGACCTGGGGCTTCGACGGAACGGTGGTCGCCGACTACTTCTCGATCGCGTTCCTGCGCGAGCTCCACGGCATCGCCGAGACATGGACGGATGCCGCGGCCGCCGCCCTCGCGGCGGGGATCGACGTCGAGCTGCCCACCGTCAAGACCTTCGGCACCGACCTCGTGCGCGCCGTCGAGGAGGGCCGGGTCGACGAGGCGCTCGTGGACCGAGCGCTCGGTCGGGTCCTGCGTCAGAAGGCCGGACTCGGCATGCTCGACGCGGACTGGAGCCCGGTGCCGGCAGCCTTCGGCGGATCAGACGCAGGCGGGTCCTCTGCCGGTGATATCTCGGCCGACGCCGTCCGCGGGCGAGTCGATCTGGATCCGCCCGAGAACCGCGCGCTCGCACGCCGCATCGCCGAGCAGGCGATCGTGCTGTTGCGCAACGACGGAGTGCTGCCTCTCACCCGAGCGACGCGCATCGCTGTCGTGGGCCCGGTGGCGGACGACCCGTACGCGGTGCTCGGATGCTATTCGTTCCCTTCCCACGTCGGGGTGCGGCATCCGGAAGTCCCCCTCGGGATCGAGCTGCCGACCTTGCGCGACGCGCTGGCGACCGAGTTCCCGCACGCCGAGATCGCGTTCGCCGCCGGCACGACGATCGACGGCGGCGAGACCGAGGGATTCGCCGAGGCCCTCGACGTCGCCTCCAGCGCCGATGTCGTCGTCCTCGCCCTCGGTGATCGTGCGGGGCTGTTCGGGCGCGGCACGAGCGGTGAGGGCTGTGACGCGGCCGACCTCACGCTTCCGGGATCGCAGCAGCAGCTGCTGGATGCGATGCTCCAGGCCGGGGTGCCGACGATCGTCACGATGCTCGCCGGGCGGCCGTACGCGCTCGGCTCCGCGCCCGAGCGCGCCTCGGCGATCGTGCAGACCTTCTTCGCGGGCGAGGAGGGAACGGGTGCGATCGCCGGCGTGCTGAGCGGCCGGGTGAACCCGAGCGGACGGCTGCCGGTGAGCATCCCTCGCGACCCCGGTGCCCAGCCGTCGACGTATCTCGCCTCGACCCTCGCGCGCGGGGGCGATGTGTCGAACATCGATCCCGCACCCGCGTACGCGTTCGGGCACGGTCTCGGCTATGCCCTGTCGGTGTGGTCGGATGCCGCATCCTCGGCGCCGGAGATGCCTGCCGACGGCGCTGTCACGGTGTCGATCCACGTCGGCAACGCCGGGGAGCGTGCGGGCGCGGAGGTCGTGCAGCTGTACCTGCACGATCCGGTCGCCTCGGTCGTGCGCCCGGTGCAGCGGCTCATCGCCTATGCGCGGGTGCCGCTGGAGCCGGGGGAGCGCGTCCGCGTGTCGTTCGAGGTGCCGGCCGATCTGGCGGCGTTCACTGGAGCGGACGGGCGGCGGATCGTCGAGCCGGGCGAACTCGTGCTGGGCTTCGGCCGCTCCAGCGCCGACATCGTGGCCACGCGCTCCGTGCGGATCACCGGCGAGCCGCGTGTCGTCGACCACACGCGCGCGCTGCACGCGGAGGTGACGGTGACACGCGGCCGGTGACGCGCTCGCCGGCGTGCCTGTCGCCGCGTGTTCACACGAGATGTGCGCCTCCACAGGAGGATTGGCGGTGGGGCGCTCCGCGGCGCGAAGCTCCTGTGGGAGCGCAGTTCTCCTGCACGTCAGTCCACTTCATGTGCTCTCGCCGAGGCCACACGCTGGGTGCGGGTGGATCGTGTGCGGTCGGTGACAGCACATGAAATGGACGCCTGAGACAGGCAGGTTTCGGGGCGCGGCGCATCTCCCTGAGCCTGCCGAGCGGATGCTCCTGCTCAGCGAGAGGGCGCGGCCGTGCTGCCGCGAACCACGAGGTGCGTCGCGAGGTCCATGCGGAGGGTCTCGGCGGTGGCGCCGTCGGCCAGTCGCAGCGCGAGGCGGGTGGCCTCCTCGCCCATGCGCCGCAGCGGCTGGTGCACGGTCGTGAGCTGCGGGCTCATCCAGCGTGCGAGGGCGATGTCGTCGTAGCCGACCACCGACAGGTCGTCGGGAACGCGCAGCCCCGCAGCCGAACCGGCCGCGATCGCGCCGAGCGCCTGCAGGTCGCTGCCGGCGAAGATGGCGGTCGGCGGGTCGGCGAGGGCCAGCAGGTCGTGGGCATGGCGCTCGCCACCGGCGGGGTGGAAGTCGCCGAAGCGGATGAGGTCGGGGTCGATCGGCAGCCCTGCGGCGTTCATGGCGGAGCGGTAGCCGTCGACGCGGGCGAGCGAGCACATCATGTCTTCGGGCCCGGTGATGGCGGCGATCCGTCGATGCCCCAGCTCGATGAGGTGGCGTGTCGCCATGAGCCCGCCCGACCAGTTCGCCGAGCCCACGGACGGCACGTCGGGCGAGGGGTCGCCTGCCGGGTCCACGATGACGAAGGGGATGCCGCGCGAGCGCAGCTTTTCGCGGTGACGCTCCTGGATGTCGGAGAACACCAGCACGACGCCCACCGGTCGGCGGCGGAGGACCCCGTCGATCCAGTCCGCGGAAGGGGTGTGGCGGTCGCCGCTCACCGTGAGCACGACCGAGAGGCCGGCGGCGTGGGCGACGTCCTCGACGCCCTCGATGACCTCCATCGACCAGCTCGGCTCGAGTTCGTGGAACACGAGTTCGACGAACTCCTTGCGCGGGGATGCCCCGCGCCGCATATATCCGTGACGCGCGAGATGCTCCTCGAGACGCGCACGCGTGTCGGGGGCCACATCGGTGCGTCCGTTGAGCACCTTCGACATCGTCGCGAGCGAGACGCCGGCCTCGGCGGCGATGGCGGCGAGGGTCACGCGCGAGCCGTCGGTCATGCGTCGATCGTAGCGCTCGAAACTATCGAAATCGCGATTCGATGTTCCGACCGCGGGATGGCCGAGTGAAGACCTGCGTGTGCCATCGGGAGTGGACGCGGCATCCGATCTGGTATAGGTTGTCGTCAACAACAATTAGGTTCACCGGTGAACAGGAGCGTCATGCCCACCCCCACTCGCGCCGACAAGTTCTCGTTCGGTCTCTGGACCGTCGGCTACAACGGCACCGACCCCTTCGGCGGTCCGACCCGCAATCATCTCGACGTGGTCCACGCGGTCGAGAAGCTCGCCGAGCTCGGCGCCTACGGCCTCACCTTCCACGACGATGATCTGTTCGCGTTCGGATCGACCGACGCCGAGCGTCAGACCCAGATCGACCGGCTGAAGGGCGCGCTCGCCGACACCGGCCTCATCGTGCCGATGGTGACGACCAACCTGTTCTCGGCTCCCGTCTTCAAAGACGGCGGGTTCACCTCGAACGACCGCGACGTGCGACGCTTCGCGCTGCGCAAGGTGTTCCGCCAGCTCGACCTCGGCGCTGAGCTGGGTGCCAAGACGTTCGTCATGTGGGGCGGCCGCGAGGGCGCGGAGTACGACTCGGCGAAAGACATCCGCGCGGCGCTCGAGCGCTACCGCGAAGCCGTGAACCTGCTCGGCGACTACGTCACCGACAAGGGCTACGACATCCGCTTCGCGATCGAGCCCAAGCCCAACGAGCCCCGCGGCGACATCCTGCTGCCGACGCTCGGTCACGCGATCGCGTTCATCGATTCGCTCGAGCGCCCCGAGCTCGTGGGCGTCAACCCCGAGGTCGGCCACGAGCAGATGGCCGGGCTCAACTTCGCCGCCGGCATCGCCCAGGCGCTGTACCACGGCAAGCTCTTCCACATCGACCTCAACGGTCAGCGCGGCATCAAGTACGACCAGGACCTCGTCTTCGGTCACGGCGACCTGCACAATGCGTTCGCCCTCGTCGACCTGCTCGAGAACGGCGGCCCGGGCGGCGTGCCGGCCTACGACGGCCCCCGGCACTTCGACTACAAGCCCTCGCGCACCGAGGACGAGACCGGAGTGTGGGCCTCGGCATCCGCCAACATGCGCACGTACCTGCTGCTCAAGGAGCGCGCCGCGGCCTTCCGCGCCGATCCCGAGGTGCAGGAGGCGCTCGCCGCGGCGAAGGTCGCCGAGCTCTCGGTGCCGACCCTCAACCCGGGGGAGTCGTACGACGACTTCCTCGCGGACCGGTCCGCCTACGAGGACTTCGACACCGACGCGTACCTCGGCGGCAAGGGCTTCGGGTTCGTGCGTCTGCAGCAGCTCGCCACCGAGCACCTCCTCGGCGCGCGCTGAGGCATCCGACCGCACACCTCTCGCCGAGACAGGGGATTCACGCCGAGACCGAGGGCTATGCCCCCGGTCTCGTGCGGAATCCCCTGTCTCAGCCTCACACGCAAGGAGCAACCGTGCCGCTCGTGATGGGCGTCGATTCATCGACGCAATCGTGCAAGGTCATGCTGACCGATGCCGCGACCGGCGCGATCGTGCGCCAGGGCCGCGCCTCGCACCCCGACGGCACGTCCGTCGACCCCGCGGCGTGGTGGCGGGCGCTGCAGGCCGCGATCGCCGACGCCGGCGGGCTCGAAGACGTCGAGGCATGGGCGATCGGCGGGCAGCAGCATGGCATGGTCGCTCTCGATGCCGACGGCCGTGTGATCCGCGACGCCCTGCTGTGGAACGACACCCGCTCGGCGGGCGCCGCAGCAGATCTCATCGCCGAGTTCGGTGCGGACGAACTCGCTCGCCGGACGGGCCTGGTGCCCGTCGCATCCTTCACGATCACGAAGCTGCGCTGGCTCCGCGACAGCGAGCCCGAGAACGCCGCGCGGGTCGCCGCGGTGGCGTTGCCGCACGACTGGCTCACCTGGCGCCTGCGCGGATTCGGTCCCGAAGACGAGGCTCCGCGCGGGCCGGTGCTCGACGAGCTCGTGACGGATCGATCGGATGCCTCGGGCACCGGCTACTGGAACCCGCGCTCGCCGCCGGCGGGCACCGACGGTTACGACCGCGACCTGCTGGTCGCCGCGCTCGGCCGTGACGCGGTGCTGCCGCGCGTGCTCGGCCCCGACGAATGGGTGACGGATGCCGCGAGTCGCCGCGTCGGCGGCGGCGCCGGCGACAACGCGGGTGCAGCCCTCGGGCTCGGTGCGGGGCCCGGAGACGTCGTGGTGTCGATCGGCACGAGCGGAACGGTCTTCGCCGTCAGCGAGCATCGCACGATCGACCCCACCGGGACGGTCGCCGGCTTCGCCGACTGCACGGGCCGGTTCCTTCCCCTCGTCGCGACCCTCAATGCCGCCCGCGTGCTCGATGCGATCGGGCGCGTGCTCGGAGTCGATCACGCCGAGCTCTCCCGGCTCGCTCTGGCGGCTTCTCCCGGTGCGGATGGGCTCGCCCTGGTGCCGTACTTCGAGGGCGAACGCACTCCGAATCTCCCGGATGCGACGGGGTCGCTCACGGGCATGACCCTCGCTTCGACGACTCGTGAGAACCTCGCCCGCGCGGCGGTCGAGGGCATGCTCTCGGGGCTCGCCGCGGGTCTCGAGGCGCTGCGCGGGCTGGGCGTCCCCCTCGAGCGCGCCCTCCTCGTCGGCGGCGGGGCCCAGTCCGAAGCGGTGCGGGCCATCGCGCCGCTCGTGCTGGGCCTGCCCGTCGTCGTTGCGGAGCCCGGTGAATACGTCGCCCTCGGCGCGGCCCGCCAGGCGGCGTCGGTGCTGGCCGCCGGCTGACCCGCCGCGGGCGAGGAGTTCTGCCCGCGCCCCCTGCGGCAGCCGCGTCGCGTCCTCCGCAGCCTCCCGGGTGTTCGCAACTCCGGAGGCGAGGAGCCTCCGGAGGCGGGGAAGCCGGTGTTTTCGCGACGCAACTGCGGGTTCGGTTTCGCATTTCCGGAGTTGTGAACCGCGGAGCGGCAGAATGGACGGATGCCGCAGTCCGATGCCGCCGATGATGTCGATGCGCAGCTCGACGCGATCGCCGCCGAGCTGTACGCCCTGCCCCCGGCGGAGTTCACCGCGGCCCGCAATGCGCGGGCGGCGGCATCCGATCCCTCTCTCGCGAAGCGGGTCAAGGCGTTGCGCAAGGCGACGGTCGCGGCCTGGACGGTGAATCTGCTCGCGCGCGAGGGGCAGCTCGCCGAGGCGGTCGAGCTGTCGGCAGCGCTGCGCGAGGCTCAGGACGACCTCGACTCCGCCGAGCTCTCGCGTCTCGGCCGGCAGCGGCGGGCGCTCGTCGCCGGGCTCGCGTCGCAGGCGGTCGAGCTCGCGCGCAGCGCCGGTGTCGCCGTCAGCGGGGCCGCGCGCGACGACGTCGAGAAGACGATCAACGCGGCGGTGGTGGATGCCTCGGCCGCGGCCGCCGTCCTGACCGCCCGGCTCGTCGCGCCGCTGGAGGCCGGCGACATCGAACCCGGTGCGCTCGCCGAAGCGGTGGGGGGTTCGATCCCGGGAGCCGAAGTGCCCCCGGTGCGGGACGATCTGGCCGAACGCCGCGCGCGCAAGGCGGCGGAGAAGGCGGTCCGTGAGGCCGAGAGGCTCGCGAACGAGGCAGACCGCGAGCTGGCGCGCATCGACGCGCGGCAGGTCAAGGCGCAGGAACGCGCCGACCACATCGCCGAGCGCATCGAGGATCTCCGCCGCGATCTCGCCCGTCTCGAGGAGGAGGCATCCGAGGCGACGGCGAAGCTCGCGGGCCTCGATGAGGAGCACGCCCGGGCGAAGGAGAAGTCCCGCATTGCCGGAGCAGACGCCGACCGCGCGAAGCGCACGCTCGACACCCTCTGATCCGCTCGCCCGCCTCCGCAACGGCGGGACGGCATCCGCTCTTCACAGGACTCTCGTAGGCATCCTGCATAGCGTGGAGGCATGGCGAATCCCGCACCATTGGTGCACGCGACCACGTCCGACGATGCCGAGATCACCGTCTCGGCCGCAGAGCTGCGAGAGCTGCGCGACGAGCTGCAGCGGTTCCTCATGGAGTACCGCTTCGGGCTGCAGGAGATCGAGACCAAGATCGGGATCCTGCGTGATGAGTTCCTGCTCACGCACGACTACAACCCGATCGAGCACGTCTCGAGCCGGGTGAAGTCGCCCGACAGCCTCGTCGAGAAGGTGCAGCGCAAGGGCGTCGACGGTGACTTCGCGGCGATCCGAAAGAACATCACCGACATCGCCGGAGTGCGCATCACCTGCAGCTTCGTCGCCGACGTCTACCGCCTCTTCAACCTGCTCACGGCACAGGATGACGTGCGCCTCATCACCGTCAAGGACTACATCGCCGAGCCCAAGACCAACGGATACAAGAGCCTGCACGCGATCATCGAGGTGCCGGTGTTCCTCTCTACGGGCCGCATCGAGGTGCCCGTCGAAGTGCAGTTCCGCACGATAGCGATGGATTTCTGGGCCAGCCTCGAGCACAAGATCTACTACAAGTACGACACCCGCGTGCCGGACGGGCTCCTCGCGAGCCTCAAGGATGCCGCCGACACCGCCGCCGAGCTCGACCAGCGCATGGAGCGTCTGCACACCGAGATCCGGCGCGGCGGCAACCGCGGCGGCGGGGTCGACGCCGGCGTGGGCGAGAATGCCGAGATCGACGAGGGTGGCGCTCCCGTCGAGGCAGGCGACGATCGGATCGCTGACACAGCGCCGTCCGCCGAGAGTGCGCCCGTGTCGTCGACGGATGCCGCGGCACCCGTCACCGGAACGGTTCGCACCCGCGCGATCTGACGCCCGCCGCACACCTGGACCCGCCGAAGGCGATAGCGTCGGCGCATGTCACGTCAACTGCGCACGGGACGAGCGCGCGGTCGGGGGCGTGGCCCTCGCTTCGCCATCGCATTCATGGCTGCGGCGCTCGCGGTGGTGGGCGGTGTTGTCGCCGTGGAGCAGGTGCGCGTGGTCGGTGACGCGCTGGAGCGGCCGGGCGTCGATGCGTTCTACAGCCAGCCGGCCGATGCGGCGGTGGGCGATCCCGGCACGATCGTGAAGCTCGATGCTCTCCTCGGCACGCCGTTCGCGAGTCGTGCGTGGCGCATCATGTACCGGACGACCGACGTGCACGGCGACCCGGCGGTGTCGACCGGTGTGCTCGTCGTGCCGCTCACGCCGGCCCCGCCCCAAGGCAGAACGATCGTGTCGTGGGGGCATCCGACGACAGGGGCTGCGCGCGAGTGCGCGCCGTCGTACGGCTTCGACCCGTTCCTCGGTATCGAGGGCCTGCGCTTCCTCCTCGATCGGGGCTACGCGGTCGTCGCGACCGACTACGTCGGGATGGGCACCGACGGTGCCGATTCGTACCTCGTGGGCGCCACTGGCGGCAATGCGGTGCTCGACGCCGCGCGTGCCGCGCGGGCCGTGCCCGAGGCTCGGGCGAACGACCGGGTCGTGCTGTGGGGGCACTCGCAAGGAGGGCAGGCGGTGCTCTTCGCGGCCGAGCGGGCCGCGGCGTACGCCCCCGAACTCGACATCCTCGCCGTCGCCGCAGCTGCGCCGGCGGCCGACCTGTCGGGGCTCATGAGCGATCATCTCGACGACATCTCGGGAGTCACCATCGGCTCGTATGCGTTCACCGCGTACGCCGGCGTCTACCCTGATGCGCCGCTCGACGGCATCCTCACGCCCGCTGCGCTCGAGACCGTTCCGCGTATGAACGAGCTGTGTCTGCTGACGCACATCTCCGAGCTGCACGAGATCGGCGGCCCGCTCGTGGGGGACTTCACGACCGCCGATCCCACCAAGACCGAGCCGTGGGCGAGCCTGTTCGCCGAGAATTCCGCGGGTGCGACCGCCTTCGACGCACCGCTGTTCCTCGCGCAGGGTCTCGACGACGAGCTGATCCTGCCCGCCGACACCGAGAAGTTCGCTCGGCACGAGGCATCCCTCGGAATCCCCGTGACGCTCCACGAGGTCCCGATCGCGACGCACGGGACGATCGCGTTCCTGGCGCTGCCCGCGATGCTGCGCTGGCTCGATCGCGTCGCCACCGGCTGACGGAGCCTTCGTCGACGGTGTCGAGACCCGATGACCCCGCATCGCTAGTCTTCTCACGTGGACGACCTCGAACCGACGCTGCTGGTGATTCCGATCCTGGCGGTGCTCGCGCCCCTCTTCGCGAGAGGGCTCGGCCGCTGGGTGCGCATCCCGGTGGTGGTGTTCGAGCTCGTGCTCGGCATCGTGGTCGGTCCCGCTCTGCTCGGCTGGGCCGTGCCGTCGGACTTCGTCGACACGCTGGCCAACTTCGGCCTGGCGATGCTGTTCTTCGTCGCCGGCACCGAGATCGAGTTCGGTTCGTTCCAAGGCCGCCTCGGCCGGCGGGCATCTCTGGGCTGGCTGATCAGTCTTGCCGCGGGAATCGCGGCAGGGTTCCTCCTGGCGCCGGGCGAAGCCGCCATCGTCATCGGGGTCGCGCTGTGCTCCACCGCCCTCGGCACGCTGCTGCCGATCCTCCGCGATGCCGGTGAGCTGCGCACCCCGTTCGGGCGGGCCGTCGGCGCGATCGGCGCGATCGGCGAGTTCGGGCCGCTCGTGGCCATCTCGATCTTCCTCGGCGGGCGCGAGCCGGGACTCTCGACCGTCATCCTCGCGGTGTTCGTCCTGGTCGCCGCGGGCGGCATCTGGCTGGCGCTGCAGCTGCCCCACGGTGCGATGCACAAGTTCGTCAACACGACGCTGCACACGTCCGGGCAGTTCGCGATCCGTGTCGTCTTCCTCATCCTTGCGGCGCTGGTCGCCCTCAGCATCGTCCTCGATCTCGACATGCTGCTGGGTGCGTTCACCGCCGGCATCATCTGGCGCCTGATCATGCGCGACGCTTCCGAAGAGGACCGTGAGGCCGTCGAGAGCAAGATCGAGGGCGTCGCGTTCGGCTTCCTCGTGCCGGTGTTCTTCATCTACACCGGTGTCACCTTCGACCTGCAGGCGCTGCTCGACCAGCCCGTGCTGTTCCTGCTGCTGCCCGTCGGTCTCGTGGCCCTGCTCGTCATCCGCGGGCTGCCGTCCATGCTGGCCGCGCCCGAGGGCTCGAGCCGGCGCGAGCGCTTCTCGATCGTTCTGCTGGGGGCCACCGGGCTGCCGATCATCGTCGCCGTCACCGCGATCGGCGTCGACGAAGGCATCCTGACCTCGTCGCAGCAGGCCGTGCTCGTCGCGACCGGCATGCTGTCGGTCCTGCTGTTCCCGCTCATCGGCATGGCGCTGCGCGGTGAGAAGGTGCGCTCGAGCGGGGCGATGCAGGACGACATGGCATGACGTGCCGGCAGCTTCTCGACGCAGCGCGCGCACGGCTGAGCGAGGCGCCGCGCGAGGCGCTGGGCGAGCTCGTCGAGCCCCGGCGGATCTTCGGCGTCGCACGGGCTCCGCGTGTGGAGCGACGGGGCGAGGCGTGGCACCTGGGCGTGCTGCTGCTCACCGACGATGCGGTGCTCGCGACCGGCGAGGTCGTGCGGGCGCGCGCGGATGCCCCGCGCGGGTACACCGCCGTGGCTCAGCGCCGACGCGCGGAACTCGCGGCCGCCGCCAGCAGAGGCGGCTTCCGCGAGGGCGAGACGGTGCACATCGGATGGCGGGTGCTGGATGCCGAGGCCGTGGATCGGGGCGCGGCGGGGCCCAGGTCGCCCGAGGGCCGGCAGGACGCGCCAGCGGTGCGAGGAGAGGCCGGGAGGACCGAGCCGCTCGCCCTCGTCGACGGCGTCGTGAGCGTCCGCTGGAGCGCGGCCGGCGGCTACGTGCCCCTCGATGGCTATCTCGCCGAGCGGATCGCGCTGCTGCTCGATCCGCCCGCGAGGGCGTGACCCCTCGCGGGCGGAGTCGCGATCAGGCCAGTGCTTTGGCCTTGAGCGAGTCGAACTCGGCCTGCGTGATCGTGCCCGAGGCCAGCAGCTGCTGCGCGCGCTCGATCTCGTTCGCGGGCGACGGCGATGACGTCGTCCCCGCCACGTCACGGATGTAGGCGGCCTGCGCCTGCTGCGCCGCGGATGCGCGTGCGGCTTCACGAGCCGTCATCGAGCCGCCCCGTGCGATGAGGTAGACCAGTGCACCCAGGAACGGGAGCAAGACCAGGAAGATCACCCAGAGCGCCTTGGCCCAGCCGTTCAAGGTGTGATCACGGAACACATCGATCACGATCCAGATGAAGATCCACAGGCACGCGATCATGAGCCAGATCCAGAAGATCCACACCAGGTAGTCCCAGAGGTTCATCGTTCTCGCCCTTCGTCGTTCGCGGACGGCGCTCGCCGCCCCACGCCGACGCTAGAAGCGCCGGCGCACGGCGCGCATCACCCGGATCGGATGAATCGGCGGCGCGCTAATGGGCGCCGCCGAGGTTGTCAACCCGGTGCCCCGCGGCGTCCGCGGCTCTAGCGTGAGCGGATGTCAGCATCCACAGACTCCCCCCGATCGAGTGGCCTCATCCGGCAGGTCGTGGTGATCAGCGCCTTCTGCTTCATGATCGTTGCGGCGATGGTCGGCACCGGGCTGTTCGGCGGCACTCCCGTGCAGGATCTGCAGGATGGCGCGCTCGACGCCGACGGTTCGTACCTCGCGCCGGCGCGTCCGGCGTTCTCCATCTGGACGGTCATCTACGTCGGCCTCTTCGCCTACACACTGTGGCAGGCGCTGCCGGGTCAGCGTGAGCGCGAGCGGCAGCGATCACTGGGCTGGCTCATCGCCGCGACGATGGTGCTCAACGGGGTGTGGCTGGTCTGCGCGCAGTTCGGGTCGCTGCCGCTGACCGTCCTCGCGATCGTGGTGCTGGTCGCGGTGCTCGGCGTGACGTTCCGCCGTACCGTCCAAGACCCCGGCCGGGGTCTGGCCGACGCTCTCCTCATCGACGGTGTGACGGGTCTGCACCTGGGGTGGGTGACGCTCGCGACGGTCGCGAACACGGCCGCATGGCTCACGCGCATCGCTCCGGAGTCGTGGGCGGATGCCGCGACCGCGTGGGGCATCGCGGTGCTGGTCGTCGTGGTGCTGGTGGGCGTCGCGATCGCATGGGCGAGCGGCTGGCGCATCGCGCCCGGGCTCGCGATGGCGTGGGGGCTGACGTGGATCGGGGTGGGCCGCCTCGCATTCGAGCCGTCGAACGCGACATTGGGGATCGCCGCGATCGTCGCGGCCGCGATCGTCATCCTCGTTCCGCTGGCAGGCACCGCGCTGCGGCGGTCCGAAGAGGTCCGCAACGCGGAGTGATCAGCCCTCAGCCGGCTCGAAGTGCCGCGCGAAGGCGCGGAGCAGGCGTGCGGGCTCGGTGATCGACGCCGCGAGCACCTTCGCGGCGATCTCGTCGTAGGCGCTCGCCTCGAAGTACCCGTCGTCGCGGTAGACGGCCATGCGCTCGGTGAAGGCCCGTGCCGTGGGCTCGGGGTGGAACTGCGTCGCGTACAGGTGGTCGCCGACCACATACGCCTGCACGGGGCACGCGTCGTTGACGGCGAGCAGGGTCGCGCCCGAGGGCAGGGACTCGGTCCCCTCCTTGTGCGCGGTGAGGGCGGTGAACCGGTTCGCGAGTCCGCCGAAGAGAGGATCCGCAGCGGCTTCGGGGGTCAGCTCGACGGCGACGGGGCCGGTGTCTTCCGGAAAAGCGCGGCTGACGCGGCCTCCGAGCAGGCGGGTGACCACGCCGATGCCGTAGCAGGTGAACAGCGCCGGGGGTCCCTCGCCTCGTGCGGCGTGCGCCGCGATCCGTTCGAGGTCTGATTCGAGGCGGCGCTGGGCGTCGGTCTTGGTCGACTCGGGGTCGGTCAGGTTGAAGGGACTGCCGCCGATGAGAAAGCCGCTGTAGCGCTCGAACGCGTCGGCGGGGAGCGGTTCGCGCACCAGATCGTGTCGTGCCAGGCGGCCCTCGTCGATGCGCATGGCGGAGCGGAACGACTCGTACTCAGCGGCAGCCGCGCCCTGCTGCGGGCGAACGCAGACATAGAGCAGCGGCGCGGTCGTCATGGGGAGAATTCTAAGTCGGCGACTCGGCGCGCCGCGAGCCGGGAGTCATCGACCGATACGCGGGAATCGTCGCGGCGAAGATGTATCAAACCCGCACTATCGCTCTCTGGCATGGTGTGGACACAATGGGCGCTATGACGCACGCGAGCGCTGAGTCTGGGCCCCCGCCGCCCGAGGATCCGCGCGACGCGTCAGCGGCGCGTGGGGAGGCAGCGGGGACCGTCGACTCCGCGGAGCCGGCGCGATGGCAGCGCGCGGCTGCGCTCTTCCTGCGCTGGCGCGAAGGCGAGAGTCGCGCGATGGACGAACTCGTCCGACTCATGACGCCGACACTCTGGCATGTCGTGAGGTCGTACGGCCTCGACCACTCGCTCGCGCAGGACGTCGTGCAGACGACGTGGCTGACGCTCGTGCGCCGTCATGAGACGATCCTCGACCCCCAGGCGGTGTCGGGATGGCTCACGATGTGCGCACGGCGAGAGGCGTGGCGGGTCGGCAAGCAGCATCGCCGAGCCGACCCGACCGAGGCCGAAGCGCTCGAGCCCCATCTTCCGGTCCACGAATCCGCCGAGCAGACCGCTGCCACCGACGACGAGTCCCGTCGTCTATGGGTCGCGGTCGAGACTCTCAACGACCGATGCCAGCGCCTGCTGCGGATCGTCGCGTTCGAGGACCGCCCCGATTATGCACGCATCGCCGCCGACCTTGCGATGCCCATCGGATCGATCGGACCGACCCGCCAGCGCTGTCTCGCCAAACTCCGCGCCGTTCTAGAGGGCGACGGATGGGGAGGAGATCCCGATGGAGACTGAGGACTTCGCGGCCGATGCCGCGCTCTTCGCACGAATGCGCCGAATGTGGGAGGACATCGATCCGGTGCCGGCCGACCTCGTCGACCGGATGGTCGCCGCCGTCGCGGTCGAGGATCTCTCCCGCGAGTACGCGCTGCTGACGCTCGTCGACGGGACGCTGGCCGCCGTGCGCGGCGAGACCGACACCGCGACGCTGCAGTTCAGCGACGGCACCACCAGCGTGCTTCTGCACGTGACCGCCACCGAGGACGGCGGCCGCCGCGTCGACGGATGGGTGGATGGCTCCGCCCTGGCGATCCGTCTGGTGCAGGGTGAGCGTGACTGGACCGCCGATGCCGGCGAGCACGGACGGTTCGCCTTCGACGAGGTGACACCCGGAATGGCGCAGCTCCGCCTCGTCGTGCGCGATGCCTCGGGCGATCTCCGCGACTTCCAGACCCCGCAGTTCGAAGTGTAAGGATCCGGATGCCGAGGCCTGGGGGCCCGGCATCCGCTGTGTGTGAGGAGAAGACATGAGCAACGTCGTGACCGGTGGCGGTGGGGGCGATGACTGGCGCTCCCGTTTCGACGCATTCCGTCCCAGGGGGGTCGTGCTCGATCCGGCGGTGGAGCCGGTCGACACCTTCACCCCGTACCCCACCGCATACGCTCCGGGCCATCTGCTACTGACTGACACGGAGCGCGCCGCGGAAGCGGTGACGAACCTCGCGGTCGCGGCAGGTGACTTCGGGTGGAAGGTCGAGGTCGATACGGCTCCGTCCGATCAGGATGCCGCAACGGCGAGTCGATCCCTGGGCGTGGCGCGGGCGCAGCCCGACGCGCCGCTCGTGCGTCGGGTGCGGATAAGCCCTGACCCGGTCCCCGGACGCGACGACCAGCCGGTGCCGCCAATCGACGCATGGCGTCTCCTCCAACGCACGCGCGCGCTCGTCCTCGGCATGGAGCAGCCTGTCGAACCTGATGCGACCGTACGGGCGCCGCGCCGGCGAGGTGCCACCGGGGCCGACCTCGTCAAGGAGGCGGAGACCCTGCGCGGTATCGGTCTGGACCACGTCATGGCGCTTGGCCCCTTCACGCAGACGAACCCGTTCACGCAGACGAACCCGTTCACGCAGACGAACCCGTTCACACAGACCAACCCGTTCACGCAGACCAACCCGTACGGACCCGGCACATACGGCCTGCCGGGCAGCGGCGGCCGTCAGGTCGTCGACTTTGTCGGCGCTGCTCCGAATCGACTCGAAGATGACGAGATCGTCGGAAGGCGACCGGTGGTCGCCTTTCTCGACACCGGCTGCTGGCGCGACCACGATTGGTTCGTGGGCGGCGTCATCGCGGCGCAGCCAATCCTCGGTGTTATTGGCGCCGATGCCGACCCGGAGCTCGTCGGCGACGTCGCGGGCCCACTCGACGGATTTCTCGACGGGGCGGCGGGGCACGGGACGTTTGTGGCAGGTATCGTCCTGCAGGCCTGTCCCGACGTTGTGCTGCTGCCGATCCGAGTGGCCGACAGCATGGGCACAGTGCTCGAGGGCGATTTCATCGATGCGGTGCAGGCGCTTCTCGATGCACTCAAGGGTGGGCTGACGGTGGATGTCCTGAACATCTCGCTCGGCTACTACCACGAGACTCCGGACGACGGCCAGTTCGATCTGACTCTGAACGAGTTGCTCGTGCAGATCCGGGAACTCGGCTGCGCTGTCGTGTGCTCGGCGGGCAACGACTCGACGTCGAGACCCGCGTTCCCCGCAGCCCTGTGGACCTGGAAAGATGCCGAGTTCTCGGTGAAGCAGCCCGCCGAGGCCAAGGGCGCGCCGCATGTGTCTGTCGGTGCACTGAACCCGAACGGATCCGTAGCGCTTTTCAGCAATGTCGGGCGATGGGTAGATACGTTCGCCCGTGGCGTGTCCGTGCTCAGCGCGTCGCCGAAATTTCGCGGCGGGATGCAGCCGGGGTCGCGCCTCGACCGCGATGGTGTGCGGCGGGAGTCGCTGGATCCGGACGACTTCGCCACCGGCTTCGCGGTGTGGAGCGGCACTTCGTTCGCTGCGCCGCTCGTAGCGGGGAAGCTTGCCGCGGCAGTCGGGAAGGCGCTCATGGACGGCACCGCCGCGGACGACGCCGTGAGTCGGGCGAAGGCGTTGAACGACGCCTACACGGAGATTAAGGGAGACCTCAAGAAGACGATTCTGCCTGGATGATCCGCATCCCGTGGCGTGCGCGGCCGCGGGTTACGCCAAGATGATCCCGTGACCACCTCGGCGCAGGCGCTGCATCGACGCGGCGTCGATGCAGCCAACCGTCGCCGGTATCCGCAAGCTCTGCGACTTCTCCAGGACGCTGCACTCCGTTCGGACGCCCCCGACCTCGGCGCGCGCATCGCCGGGACCACGGCGTTCGTCATGTCGCAGATGGGCGACGCAACGGGTGCAGAGGCACTCTGCCGGGAGACGCTGGGACGCGGGGGCATCTCTCGGGAGACGCTCGCGATCCTCTACGGCCAGCTCGGTGCGCTCGCCGAGCATGGCGGACGCCTCGACGAAGCCCGAGAGATGCTCGGACGCGCGATCCGCTCGGTGGAAGCCGATTCACTCGTCGCCGCGCGCATGTTTGTCAATCGGAGCGTCGTGAACATGCACCTGCGCCGACTGGCGTCGGCCGCTGCGGACGCCGAGGCGGCAGCGCGGGTGTACGCACTGCGCAACATGGACTTCGACGAAGCGCAGGCCAAGCACAATCTCGGCTACATCGCCCTCCTGAGGGGCGACCTGGTCACCGCACTCCGCGAGATGCTCGACGCGCGCGCGACCCTTGCGAGCGCGTCAGAGGTCGCTGCGGCGATCTGCGATGTGGATCGCGCCCAGGTGCTGCGCGACGCCGGGCTCGTGACCGAAGCAGAAGCCCTTCTTGCGCACGCGGCGACCACGTTCGGGCGTCGACACATGCCTCACGCCAGTGGGGAGGCCAGATTCCAGCTGGCGCGCTCGCTGCTGGCGCACTCGGCCTCGGAGTCCGCGAAGATGGCCGGGCGATCGAGCAGGACCTTCGCTCGGCTCGGGAATGAGACGTGGGAAGTCCGCGCCGAAGCCCTCCGGTTGCGGGCGCTCCTGGACCACGGTCGAAGTTCAGGGCAGGTCGTGGAGCCTGGACGACGACGCTGGGCAGGCGCCGCGGAAATCGAGGACGTGGCAGAGCGCCTCACCACGAGAGGGTTCCGGATGGAGGCGGCCGCGCTACGACTGACCTTTGAGCTCGCGCAGGTACGAGACGGATCGACGCTGGCACCTCGTACGCGGGTGCCGCGGTCCGCGCCGCTCGAGCTCCGGCTGCTCGACGAAGAGGTTCGGGCTGCACGAGCGACCGCCGCCGGGCGTCACGCGACGGCTCGCCGGCAACTTGCGACCGGACTCGACACGCTCGCGTCTTGGCAGGAATCGGGAAGCATCGACCTGCAATCCGCGATCCAGATGCACGGGGGGTCGCTCGTCTACTCAGGGATCGAATCCGCCGTGCGATCCGGCCGTGCCGACGTGATCTTCGCGTGGTCGGAGCGCGCCAGGCACCTGAGTCAGCAGGTTGTGCCGCTTCGCCCGCCGCCGGATCCCAGCGTTGCCCAGGATGTCGCAGAGCTGCGCGCGCTGCGCACCGAGGCGGCATCGGAGGACTGGCTGTCAGAGCCGCGGACCGCCGCTCTGCGCGAGCGAGTGCGCCAGCGGCAGTGGTCATCGACCGGCGCGGCCGCCGTCGAGCAGCGCATCGATCTCGAGGAATTCCAGGCCACGCTGCCGCACGATGCCACGCTCATCGCGTTCGTGTTCACTGGCGCGGTGCTCTCCTCAGTGGTCATCAGGCCAAACGGTGCGACGGTGGTGCCGCTCCCGCCCGTGGGCGAAGTGCGCCGCGCACTCGCCGGGCTCCGTTCGGATCTGGACATGTCCGCGACGATTCGGAACAGCCCGATCGCGGATGTGGTCCGTCGCTCGCTCGATGAGCGGCTCGCGGTGCTGGCCGAACTTCTGATCGCCGAACCGCTTCGAGTCGCCGGCGCGGAACGCGTCATCCTCACGGTGCCGGGGATTCTGCGGGAGGTTCCGTGGGGAATGCTTCCCGGCCTCCGGGAGCGACCATTCACGCTGGCTGTGTCGGCGACACGGTGGGCCAGGTTCGCGCGGACTCCGCGACCAACGCCCACTCGCGCAGGATTCGTGGCTGGGCCCCGCGTCGCGCGCGGCGTCGAGGAGCTCGCGCGCGCATCAGCGCCGTGGTGTGCTCCTGTCGTCGAGCACGGTGCCGGCGCGTCTGCGCGGCGGCTGACGGAGATCGCCTCCAGAGTGAACGTCCTCCACGTCGCTGCGCACGGTCGGCATGCCGCCGACAACCCGATGTTCTCCGGCCTCGAGCTGGCCGACGGCACGTTGTTCGGATACGACATCGACCTCATTCGCGACATGCCGGACGCGGTCGTCCTCTCGGCCTGCGAAGTCGGGCGATCGTCGATCCGATGGGGCGAGGAGGCAATTGGGATGACACGCGTGTGGCTCCATGCGGGCGTACGCAGCGTCGTCGCCGCGCCGGTCGCCGTTGCCGATGACGACGCGTGCGAGTTGCTGAGTGTCATGCACGAGGGCCTTGCCGCCGGTGTCTCGCCCTCCGAGGCGCTGGCTGCGGCATCCGAGCGCACCGGCATCGTCGCGCCGTTCCAGGTGCACGGGGCAGGGTTCTGAAAACTTCTCCCCGGCGCATGTATCAGCGCACCCACCCCACGCTCCCTCACGATGGAACGGCTCCTGCAGTCCGAGGCCGGGGGGCTTTCGGATACTGGGGGCAGGAGATCGAAACGGGGACGCGTCGGTGACGCGTAGATCTCCGGGAGCCGGATCCACGGGGGATGTCGCAGAGACCCAGGTCGGCGACATCCCCCGCATCACGCCCCCCGCATCACGTCCGAGGGATCACCCGATGTGGATGACGACTGCGCGGCCGTGGCCGATAACCTCGGCAACGGAGGGTCCCCACATGAGAACAGCGAGATCGACCGGCGCAACACGGGCGGGAGCGGTCCTGTTGCTTGCGCTCGCCGCAGCCGGGCTTGCCGGCTGCGCGGACGGCGTCAGCAGCGTCGAGCGGGCACAGGCCCAGGTGAGTGTGAAAGAGAAAGCCGCGGCGGACGCCCAGGCTGAATCGATTGCGGCGTCGGAGGCCTTCTGCCAGGCGAGCGAGACCTACATCGGGGCACTCGATCAGTACGGCGACGTGCTGAACGCCACGGCACCCACGGTCGGCGATGTCAGGGATGCCGGCGCCGACCTCACCGAGCCGCGCGAGGATGCCTTCACCGATGCTGAGGCCGCGGTCGCCGCCCAGGAGGATGTCGCCGCGGCGGAGCAGGAGCTCGCGGAAGCCCGCGTGGCGCTCGCCGAGGCGGAGGCAGAGGCCGGCGCGTCGGCCGCGCCCAGCGAACCTGACACCGCATCGGCGACCACCGCGCCTGCGGTGCCGACGGCGACGGTCGACCGCGTCACGCAGGCCGAGGCGGAGTTCACGGCGGCGCAGGGCGCCATCACCGACCAGACGCCGCTGGCCGCGGCATCCGAGCAGTTCAACAGCGCCGCCGTCGCACTCGAGATGGCGTGGCTGCGCTTGTTCGTCGATGCCGGGTGCGTGCCCGACGAGCAGGCGCAGCAAGCCGCAGCGGCAGTCAGCGCGTATTCGACCGCGCTCCAGCAGGATCTCGCTGATGCGGGGTACTACGCAGGCGCTATCGACGGCGTCTACGGACCGGAGACGGTCGGGGCGGTCGAAGACCTCCAGACCGCGAACGGGCTGCCGGTCACGGGCGCGGTCGACAAAGCCACCGCCGCAGCCCTGCAGGCCGAATTGGCGGCGCTGGGCGGGGCTGCCGCTCAGGAGTCGGTGGCGACGACGGCCGCGATCCAGCAGACACTGAAGCTCGCAGGGTTCTGGGACGGTCCGGTCGATGGCGTGTGGACACCGGCGTTGACCGAGGCCGTGATCGCGTTCCAGACCGAGCTGGACGTTCCGCCCACGGGCACGGTGGACGCCGCGACCGTCACCGCGTTCCACGAGGCGCTCTCCGAGCTCTCGCAGACGGAACCGACTCCGAGCCCGTCGCCCGATCCCACCGAGGAGCCGTAGCGGCCGCGGAACGCAGTGCGGTCAGGCGCGCGACGAGTTCGCAGTGCGTCCGCGCACGACGCCGACGAACGCGTCGACCGAAGGCGTCGTCTGCCCGACGAGGAGCTCGCCTCCGATCTCGCGCAGTTGCGGATGATGCGCGCAGACGACCCGTCCGGAGCATGGCAGGCATCGGCCGAGGCCGAGCGTCTGCGCGATCGGGCGCGCGAGCGCCAATGGAGCGGCACCGGATCGCGCGGAGTGCAGGCGCGCATCGATATCGATACGGTGCGCGCCGAGCTCGATGCGAGGACAGCCCTCATCGCGTATGTGTTCACCGGTGATGCGCTCGCCGCGGTCGTCGTCCGCCATGACCGGGCGCAGCTGGTGGCACTCGGCGATTGGGCCGCCGTGGCGCACTCCCTTCCCGGCCTGCGCGCGGACCTCGACATGGCGGCTACCATGCGGACGGGGCCTGTGGCCGGGGTCGTTGCGCGTTCGCTGAGTGACCGTCTCGCGTCCCTGTCGCGCTCGGTGCTGGACGGGCCCGCCGGCGTCGCGGACGCGGACAGGCTCGTCATCACTGCCCCCGGCATCCTGAACGGCATTCCGTGGGCGATGCTCCCCGGCATGGCCGGAAGGGCGTTCACCGTCGCCGTATCGGCGACCCGGTGGGAGCGGATGCGCCGGCGGGGTCCCTTTGCGCACGACATGGCCGCATTCGCCGCAGGCCCACGCGTCACCCGTGCCGAGGAGGAGATCGAGACCGCTGTCGCTGCTTGGACGAGATCCACAGCGGTCACCGCCGATGCTGCGACAGTTGAGCGGGTCACGGTGATGGCGTCGCGCGCCGACGTGCTCCACGTCGCGGCGCACGGGCGCCACGCGATCGACAACCCGTTGTTCTCTGGTCTCGAACTCTCCGACGGGACGCTGTTCGGCTACGACATCGATCTCATCCCGACGCTCCCGGACACAGTCGTTCTCTCCGCCTGCAAGGTGGGTCGTTCCTCGGTGCGCTGGGGCGAGGAAGCCGTGGGCATGACACGAATCTGGCTTCATGCGGGCGCGCGATGCGTGGTCGCAACGCCGGTGGTCGTGGCCGACGACGATGCCTGCGAGCTGCTGGGTGCGATGCACGCAGGACTCGCTGCGGGTGTCTCGCCATCCGAGGCGCTGGCCGCGGCATCCGAGCGCACCGGAATCGTCGCGCCGTTCCAGGTGCACGGCGCAGGCTTCTGAGACACCGGAGATCAGGCCTTCCGCTGTGGGCGAGGCGGGCGCTAGCGTGTAGCCCGGCGCCGCCCCGGCGCCTTTCCCCCGAAGATTGGACCACGCTCAATGAAGAAGCAGATCACTCTCGGCCTGGCGTCGGCCGCTGTCATCGCGCTGCTCAGCGCTCCTGCGGTCGCTACGGCGGCACCGGGAGGGTCGGTGACGAACCCGTTCGGACAGTCGAACGGGTCGGTCGTGAACCCGTACGGCTCCACGAACGACGTCATCAACCCGCACTCCAAGACGAACGGATCGATCACGAACCCGTTCACGGGCAACGGGTCCGCCATCAACCCGCACGGCATGACCAACTGACCTCGGTGCATCGGAAGGGCGTCCCGGATAGGGCGCCCTTCTTCAGCGGCTCACTGGCCACACGTGTATCACCGCCCCTTCGCCACGCTCCCTCATTGTGGAACGGCTCCTGCAGTCCGAGCTGGGGGGCTTCGGATACTGGGGGCAGGAGATCGAAATGGGGACGCGTCCTTGACGCGCAGATCTCCGGAGCCGGATCCACGGGGGATGTCGCAGGGGCCCAGGTCGGCGACATCCCCTGCATCCGTTCCCGGTGAACGGACGCGATCAGCCGCGCGAAGAGTTCGCGGTGCGTCCGCGCACGATGCCGACGAAGGCCTCGACCGACGGCGTGGTCCGCTCGGCCACCCAGGCGAGGGCAACGGTCGACACCGGAGCGTCGCGGAGCACGCGGTACTCGGCGTCCTTGCGGTGATGCAGACGCGCGAGAGACATCGGCACGATGACGACGCCGACCCCGGCGGCGACGATGGCGACGGCCTCGCCGGTGTCGGCGGGAGGGGCGAAGGATGCCGCGACCCCGCCGGGCACCGTCAGCCCGAGAACGTCGTCCTGCGGCACGATCACGACCTCGCCGGCAAGGTCGGACAGCGCGAGATCGTCGGCCGCGGTCAGGTGCGACTCGGTCGAGGTCACGACGACGGGCACCTCGTCGTAGAGCGGGATGACGTGCAGTTCCTCGGCATCGATCGGCAGGCGCACGAGTGCGGCTTCGACGTCGCCGTCGACGAGCGCGCGGCGCTGTTCGGCGAACGACAGGGGGATGAGCTCCAGCGCGGTGAGCGGCATCCGCTCCTTCCACACGTCGATCCACTTCCCGGGCGTGGCTCCTGGGATCGCACCGAGTGTGAACGCCTGGGGAACCTCGACGGACTCGGCGACCGGTGACGGACCGGGGGAGGGGCGCGGCGTGGGCCGCTGCGCGCGGGCGGGCTTGGCGCCTGACTTCTTGGCACCGCCGGAGCGCGTGGCCGAGGCATCCCGTCGCGGCTTGCCCGTGCGTCCTCGCGAACTGCCGCCCTTGCTCATACCGTTCAGCGTAGCCGGGGCGCTATCGTTCGCTCATGGTGGCGATCCTCGCAACGGTCTTCGCGGCGCTGGCGGCGCTGCTGCACGTGTACATCTTCGTGATGGAGAGCGTGCAGTGGACGCAGCCGAAGATCTACAAGCGCTTCGGCGTCGCCGACCAGGCGGCCGCCGAGGTGACGAAGCCGATGGCCTACAACCAGGGCTTCTACAACCTGTTCCTGGCGATCGGCGTCGTGATCGGGCTGGTGCTGATCTTCGCCGGCGCGGATGCTGCGCCGGTGCGCGCGGCGGGCCTCGCGCTGGTGCTCTTCAGCCTCGGCTCGATGGTCGCCGCTTCGCTGGTGCTGCTCACCACGGGCCTCAAATACCTGCGGGCGGCGCTCATCCAGGGCACGCTGCCGCTCATCGGGTTCGTGCTCTTCCTCTTCGCCTGAGCGCTCAGGGGCACGCGCCCCACTGTCCGGCTCCGGATGCCTCGGCGTGAGTCTGCGCATCGTCGAGCAGATCGTAGAACGCGACGTTGGGCCACACGCGGATCGCCTCGGCACTGCCGGCCGCGACGAGCTCGTGGTTCACGAACCGGCCGTCGTCGGTCCAGAGATTGAAGAGCCGACGCTGGTAGTCGTCCCACGTGTCGGCGTCGGGCGCCGCCCACACGGTGGCGCCCTCGGGCAGCAGCTCGATCAGATGCGCGCGGGCCTCTTCGGCCCAGCACTCCGGCGTGGGAGCGCCCTCGGGCGTGTCGATGCCGATCAGACGGATGCGGATCGGATCCGCCGTCGTGACGATGTCGTTCGGCTCCTGCATCCTCGCCTCGATCGTGTCGCCGTCGAACACGTAGGTCACGGTGAGCGCGAAGGCATCGTCGGGACGTGCCGGGATGCCCCTTCCCGGCGCCGCGGGATCGGTCGCCGCCGGTGCGGCGGCGTCGCCGCCCGCCCAGGGCAGCCGGCCGTCGAGCACGAGCCACGCCAGGACTCCGGCGAGGGCCAGTGCGGCGAGCACGACCACCGCTCTCCTGAATCGCCTCGACCGCGCCACCGCGCCAGGGTAGCGGCATCCGTCGACAGCGCGCCCGGCCCCGGGGGTTCTCGCCGAGTCCGGGGTTCGCGTCGAGCCTCGGGGTTTGCGTCGAGCCCCGGGGTTTGCGCCGAGTCCGGGGTTCGCGCCGAGTCCCGGGGTTTGCGCCGAGTCCGGGGTTTGCGCCGAGTCCCGGGGTTTGCGCCGAGCCCGGGGTTTGCGCCGAGCCAAGGGATTCTCGCCGAGCCCGGGGGCGTCGTCCTCCGTCTCGCGAGGAATCCCCGGTTTCGCGCGCACGCGGTGCGCGTCGGGGATTTGCGTCGAGCCAGGAGATTCGCGTCGAGCCAAGGGATTCTCGCCGAGCCAAGGGGCGTCGTCCTCGGTTTCGCGAGGAATCCCCGGTTTCGCGCGCACGGCGCGCGCAAGCGGCGCGCGCAGACCCGGCGCGCACACACGCCGGGCGATTCGCGTCGAGCCAAGGGATTCTCGCCGAGCCAAGGGGCGTCGTCCTCGGTTTCGCGAGGAATCCCCGGTTTCGCGCGCACGGCGTGCGCAAGCGCGGCGCACAAGCAGCGTCCTGCGCGGCGCGCCGCGGCGCGCGGGTCAGGCGGCCAGGTGCAGTCCGCGGCGGTCGGTCGCGATGCGCTCGCCGTCGCCGATCGTGACGTCGTCTCCGATCAGCGAGCCGACGGCCACGCGGGCCTCGGAGCCGACCTGGGTGCGCACGCCGATCTTCGCGCCGGCGCCGATGGCCGCGCGCGGGCCGATGTGCGCGTGGGGCGAGATCTCGGCGTCCGGGCCGATGACGGCATCCGATTCCACCCATACGCCGCGGCCGACGTGCGCGCCCGCGGCGATCTGAACCCCGGGTTCGACATACGCCCCCGCTTCGACGATGGCGCTGGGGTGCACCTTCGCCCCGTGCGCGATCAGTCCGCGGCCGTTGACGTGCTTGCGGTAGCGCAGCGTCTCGCCCCGGTCGTTCTCGATGTCGACGTAGTTCTTGCCCACGATCCCCTCCGGCAGCATCTGTTCGGTGCTGAGTACAGGAATAACCGCGGTTTCCGCCGATTCATTCCCGTGCATCGGAACGATTCGAAGACGGCCTCGCAGCGTGCTCGACTTCCCGCCCTGCGAGCCTCACATCACCCTCCCGAGCGCCCGCGCGAGCGTCCACCCGCGCGAGCGTCACCCACTCAACGTGCGCTTCATGTGCTCTCGCCGAAACCGCACGTTGTGCGCGCGAACGTCGTGAGCGCTCGGTGAGAGCACATGAAGTAGACAGGGAAAGGATGCTCAGTGCGAGGCGTGCTCGTCGGCCACGGTCAGCGCGTGGTCGATCACATCGAGCCCGCGCACCAGCTCGTCCTCGGTGATCACGAGCGGAGGCGCGACATGCACCCGGTTGAAGTGGGTGAACGGCCACACCCCTTCGCGCTTGCACGCTGCGGCGACCGCTGCAACGGGTGCGGCATCCGCTCCCGATGCGTTGAAGGGGACGAGCGGCTCGCGGGTCTCTCGGTCCGAGACCAGCTCGATCGCCCAGAAGAGGCCGAGCCCGCGCACATCGCCGACCGACGGATGCCGCGACGCGATCTCACGCAGACGCGGCTCGACTACCCGCGAGCCGAGGTCGCGCACGCGCTCCAGGATGCCGTCGCGCTCGAACACCTCGAACGTCGCGACGCCGGCCGCGCAGGCGAGCGGGTGACCCGAGTACGTCAGGCCGCCGGGGAACGCCACCGTGTCGAAGTGCGACGCGATGCGGTCGGAGATGACCACGCCGCCCAGCGGCACGTAGCCGGAGTTCACGCCCTTGGCGAACGTGATGAGGTCGGGCTGCACGTCGAACGCCTGGAAGGCGAACCACTCGCCCACCCGGCCGAAGCCGACCATGACCTCGTCGGCGATGTAGACGATGCCGAAGCGGTCGCAGAGCTCTCGCACACCGGCGAGATAGCCCGGCGGCGGCACCAGCACGCCGTTCGTGCCGACGATCGTCTCGATCACGATCGCCGCGATCGTGGCGGCGCCCTCGAGGATGATCGTCTGCTCGAGGTGCTCGAGCGCGCGCTGCGCCTCTTCCTCGGGACTCGACGAGTGGAACGCCGAGCGGTACGCGTAAGGCCCGAAGAATTTCGCGGTCGAGCCATCGGCCGGCTCGTTCGGCCAGCGCCGCGGGTCGCCGGTGAGCGCAATGGCGGTGGACGTGTTGCCGTGGTAGCTGCGATACATCGACAGCACCTTGCGGCGTCCGGTCACGAGGCGCGCCATGCGCACGGCATTCTCGTTCGCGTCGGCGCCGCCGTTGGTGAAGAACACCTTCTCGAATCCGTCGCCGGCGACCTCGGTGATGCGACGGGCCAGCTGGCCGCGCACGTCGTTGGCCATCGCGGGCTGGATCGTGGAGAGACGGCCGGCCTGCCGCTGGATCGCCTCGACGAGATCCGGATGCTGGTGGCCCAGGTTGAGGTTCACCAGCTGTGAGCTGAAGTCGAGGTACGAGTTTCCGGCGTAGTCCCAGAAGGTCGAGCCTTCGCCGCCCGCGACCGGGAGCGGATCGATGAGCGCCTGCGCGCTCCACGAGTGGAACACGTGACCGCGGTCGTCCGCGCGCACGCGCGCATCGGCCTCGAGATCGGCACGGGCGGAGGTGAGGATGTCGGTCATGGGATTCTCCTGACTCGGTCTGCGCGGGTCGGCGATCGGGCGGGATCAGTGGTTCTGGGGAAAGCCGAGGTTGATCCCGCGCTGCGCGGAGAGACCTCGCGTGGCGGGGTCGAGCCAGCGGCTGGTGACGGCCTTCTCGCGGGTGAAGAAGTCGAAGCCGTGAACGCCGTAGGCCTTCGCGTCGCCGAACAGCGACTGCTTCCACCCGCCGAAGGAGTGGTACGCGACCGGCACCGGGATGGGTACGTTGATGCCGATCATGCCGACCTGGACTTCGTTCTGAAAGCGGCGGGCTGCGCCGCCGTCGTTGGTGAAGATCGCGGTGCCGTTGCCGAACTGACCCGAGTTGATGAGCTCCAGGCCCTCGTCGTACGAGGCGACGCGCACGACCGAGAGCACGGGGCCGAAGATCTCCTCCTGGTACGCGCGGGACGTGGTGGGGATCTCGTCGATCAGCGTGGGGCCGAAGAAGAAGCCGTCCTCGAGACCGGCGACGGTGAATCCGCGGCCGTCGACGACGATCTTCGCTCCATCGGCTTCGGCGATGTCGACATAGGACGAGACCTTGTCGCGGTGCACGCCGGTGATCAGCGGCCCCATGTCGGGCTCGACGCCGTCTGCACCCGCACCGTTGCCGATCCGGAGCCGGCCGATGCGCTCGGTGATCTTCTCGATCAGCTCGTCCGCGACGGGCTCGACCGCCAGCACGACCGAGATCGCCATGCAGCGTTCCCCGGCGGCGCCGTAGCCGGCGTTGACGGCCTGGTCGGCGACGAGGTCGAGATCGGCATCCGGAAGCACCAGCATGTGGTTCTTCGCACCGCCCAGGGCCTGCACCCGCTTGCCGTGGTGGGAGGCCGTCTCGTAGATGTACTGAGCGATCGGCGTCGATCCCACGAACGAGATCGAGGCCACGTCGGGGCTGGTCAGCAGCCCGTCGACGGCGAGCTTGTCGCCCTGCAGGACCGTGAACACGCCATCCGGCAGCCCTGCCTCTTTCCACAGCTGCGCCATCCACAGCGCCGCCGACGGGTCCTTCTCGCTCGGTTTGAGGACCACCGCGTTGCCGGCGGCGATCGCGATCGGGAAGAACCACATGGGAACCATCGCGGGGAAGTTGAACGGGCTGATGATGCCGACGACGCCGAGCGGCTGCTTCAGCGTGTACACATCCACACCGGTCGACGCGTTCTCGGTGAACGCGCCCTTGATCAGGTGCGGGAAGCCGGTCGCGAGCTCCACGACCTCCTGGCCGCGGAGGATCTCGCCCATCGCGTCGGAGACCACCTTGCCGTGCTCAGCCGTGATGATCTCCGCCAGCTCGCCCTTGCGGGAGTTGAGCAGCTCGCGGAACGCGAAAAGCACGCCCTGGCGCCGCGCGATCGAGTACCCGCTCCAGACCTCGTAGCCGCGCGCGGCGGACGAGATCGCCGCGGCGATCTCCGCCTCATCGGCCAGCGCGACGTACGCCGAGACCGCGCCCGTCGCGGGGTTGTAGACCGGCGAGGTGCGGCCGCTCGACGACGGGTGCTCCGCGCCGTCGATCCAGTGCGAGATCACGCGCGCATCGGCATCCGTTCCGGGTGAATCGACGGCGGCTTCGGCAATGGTCATGCGAGATCCTCTCGTGGCCGGACAGATCGTGTGGCGATCCCGTAGGCTGATGCGACCCAGTTTGTCAGAGCAGAAGAGGCGGCCACGGTGCCCGACCGTCGCGAAGATCGGACGATCCAAACGGATCGTCCGGCGCATCGATCCACCAACGAGACCCTTCCCACCGTGCGTGAAGTGATCGCGCTCGACGCCGTGGCGAACGGCGTGCCCGAGGTGCTCGTCGGTGACGACGCGCTCGACGCGCGCGTGCGCTGGCTGCATGTGTCCGACAGTGCGGGTGTCGCCCGTCTGCTCGACGGCGGCGAGCTGCTGCTGTCGACCGGATCGTCGTGGCCCGCCGAGCCCGCCGACCTCCGCCGCTTCATCGGCGCGCTGTCGGAGGCGGGGCTGGCCGGACTCGTGCTCGAGCTGGGCGTGCACTACCGCTACGTGCCGGCCGTCGTGATCGAGGCGGCTGCCGAGCAGGGCCTCGCTCTTGTCGTTCTGCACCGCGAGGTGAAGTTCGTCACCGTCACCGAGGCGGTGCACAGCCGCATCATCGCGGGGCAGAACGATGCGCTGCGTGCCCGTGACGAGGTGCGCGAGCGGTTCACGGCGCTGGTCCTGCGCGGCTCGCCGGCCGACTTCATCGTGCACCAGCTCGCGCAGACGCTCGGCGCGCCGGTGGTGCTCGAGAACCTCGCGCACGAGGTCGTCTCGGTCGAGGTGCCGCTCGCGATGGAGGAGGACCTCTTCACCGAATGGGAGCTGCGGTCGCGCTCGGCGCACCGCCGCGCCGAGCAGCGCAGCGAACGCGGCGCGTCACCGGGCGCCGACGACTGGCTGATCGTGCCGGTCGAGGCACGCGGCATCCGGTGGGGCAATCTCATCGCGCTGCCGGGGCCCGACCATGCGGCCGGGCGCACGGCCGTGCTCGAGCAGGGAGCGATCGCACTGGCCGTCGGACGCCTGGCCGACGGCGAGAGCGACGAGTGGGCGCGCATCGGCCGCCGGCGCCTCGTCGACGGGCTGCTGGCCGGACGATTCGCGGGCGCCGGGGGTGCGGCGGCGCGTCTCGAGGCGGCGGGCATGCCGCTTCGCGGGGCGAAGCTGTACGGCATCGTCGTGTCGGGAGCGGCGATCGCGACGGAACGAGCGGATGCCGCGGCCCGCAGCCTGCGCGGGCGCGCGCTCGCAGGTTCTGCGCCCGATGGCGTGCCCGCTCCGGCCGCGGCGATGCTGCTCTCTCTTCCCGCCGACACGGTGTTCGACGACGACACCGTACTGCGCTTCGCCCGCGCGCTGGTCGACGGCGCCGACGCTGATCGAGTGACGGTGTCGGTCGGGCGCAGCGCCGAAGGAATCGATCCGGCTCTCGCCTCGCTGCACGAGGCCGTCGGGCTCGCACGGGGGCGGCGGCGACGGTCCGTCCGGGGGCCGCACCTGCGCCGCGCCGAGAACCGGCCCCTCGTTCAGCTGGTCACGGCGCTGCGCGACGACCACCGGGTGATCGAGCACGGCGAGCGCATGCTGGCGCCGCTGATCGCGTATGACCTGAGCCGCTCGGGCGACCTGCTCGACGTGCTCGAAGCGATGCTCGCCCACCCGGGCAATCGCACGGCGGCGGCCGCGGCATCCCATCTCTCGCGCTCGGTGTTCTATCAGCGCATCGCTCTCATCGAAGACCTCCTGGGCTCGGACCTCGACGACGGCGAGACGCAGACGGCGCTGCACCTGGCGCTGCTCGTTCGCCGCAGCGCCGGCCACTGAATCCCCGCCTCAGCCCGCGACGTAGATCTTGCGGAGGGTCTCGCTCACGGTCCACACGGTGCGCATGCCGGTGGTCAGGCGCACCACCGAGCCCGGGCGCAGTTCGATCGGCGGCAGCGCCGGGTCGTCGAAGACCACGTCGGCGGAGCCCGCGAGCACGATGAACACCTCGTCGGCCTCGACGTCGCGCATCGCGCCCGGGGTCATCTCCCACACCCCGACCTCGACGTCGCCGATGGTGTCGAGCTCGACGGAGGCGGTGGTGGGGGCGCCCGCGACGACCTGTTCGGTCGGCACCGGCTCGTGCCGAAGGGCGAGCGCCGCGGCATCCGTCACGTAGCCCGCGATCATGAGTCGAATCCCAGTCCGAGCGCGTCGAGAGTCTTCAGCAGGATGTTGCGCTTGCCGCGGTTGTGGTCGGCACGATCCAGCGACCAGCGGGTCGCGTTGATGCCGATCGCGGCGGCGGGCTCGGGTGGGAAGGGCAGTGGGCGCCTCTGCACCATCTCGAGTGCGGTTCGTTCGTTCGAGACGCCGTCGAGCAGGTCGAGCATGACCTCGCCGGCGAAGCGCGTCGACCCGACGCCGAGGCCCGTGAAGCCCGCGGCGTACGCGACGCGCCCCTCGCGGGCAGTGCCGAAGAACGCCGTGAACTGCGTCGACGTGTCGATCGCGCCCGCCCACTGGTGACTGAAGCGAAGGCCTGCGAGCTGCGGGAACGTCGTGAAGAAGTGGTTCGCGAGACGTTCCCACGTCTCGGGCCGGTTCTCGTACTCGGGACGCACCTTTCGGCCGTAGTGGTAGATCGCGTCGTAGCCGCCGAACAGGATCCGGTCGTCCTTCGTGATCCGGTAGTAGTGGAACTGGTTCGCCATATCGCCGACGCCCTGGCGGTCCCGCCAACCGATCGATCGCAACTGGTCGGGGGTCAGCGGCTCGCTCATGAGCACGTAGTCGTACACGGGCACGGTCATGAGCCGGTTGCGCGTGAGCAGCGACGGGAACACGTTGGTGCCGAGCACGGCACGGGATGCCTCGACGCGGGCGGTCTCGGTCGCGACGACGACGCCCGGGCCGTTCGTGTCGAGCGCCGTCACCCGCGAACGCTCGAAGATCTCGACGCCGCGCTCCTCGCATACCCGCGCCAGCTCGGCCGCCATGCGCGCCGGGTGCACCATGCCGCACGTCTGCTGCTCCCAGACCGCCGCGAGGTAGGTGGGCGACGCGATGGATGCCCGGGCCTCGGCCTCGTCGAGGAAGACCACGCCCCCCTCGCCCTCGGCGGCCCACTCCTTCAGCCACTCCACCTGGTGCGGCTCGGTCGCGGGGGCGAGCTGCCCGGTGCGCTCGAACTGGAAGTCCATGCCGTACGTCGCCTCGGAGGCCTCGATCGCGTCGAGGTTCGCCCGGCCGAGCCGGTCGAGCGTCGGCATCTCGTTCGGCCAGCGCGCCACGCCGTTCTCGTGGCCGTGGGTGAGGCTCGCCTCGCAGAATCCGCCGTTTCGTCCGGAGGCCGCCCAGCCGACGCGCTGCGCCTCGACGACGACGACCTTCATGCCCGGGTCGCGGTCGGTCGCCAGCAGTGCGGTCCACAGGCCCGTGTACCCGCCGCCGACCACGACGAGATCGGCGCGGTGGGTTCCGGTGAGGGGCGGACGATCGGGCAGCAGGCCGGCCGGAAGATCGTCTCGCCAGAACACGGAGTGCTTCGTGTCGGCGAGGGAATGACGGACGACGGATGCTGCCGGCCGCTGTCGTTCGAAGACGGTCGTGCCCACGGGTATCAACTCCGATGCGATGTTTCCTCCATCATCGCGCGGGGACGGTCGCGGCGGCACGGGGTGGATGTCGGAAGGTGCCGGGCCGGCCGGACAGCCTGTCGGGGTGACGGTAATTCGCGGGGAAGTCGGTGATCCCGTCTGCGCACCGCCGCCGGGGTGGGATCAGCCGGCGACCGGCTTGCCGATCAACGCGTCGACATCGGTCACGCGTGCGTAGGTGCCGTCGAGGGCGGCCATGAATGCGGCGTGCACCTGGGCACCCGGGACGACCGTGCCGCCGAACGCGAGATCCGGCGCGGCGCACGCGTCCTGCGCGACGGCGACGGGGAAGTCGAGATCGGATGCCGCGCGCACGGTCGCATCGACGCACATGCTCGACATCATTCCCGCCACCACGAGCTCGTCGGGGGCAGCGGCCCGCAGCAGTGCTTCCAGCCCGGTGCCGAGGAACGCGTTGGGGCGGGCCTTCACGATCACCTGCTCCGCACCATCGGGCGCCACGCGCGGGTCGAACTCGACGCCCGGCGTTCCCGGAGCGAAGAAAGCTGCATCCGGTCCGTCCCACACGTGCTGCACGTGCACGACGCGCTCGCCCGCCGTGCGGAAGCCCGCCAGCAGGCGCCCGGCGGCGTCGGCTGCGGCATCCGAATCGACGAGCGGATGCCGCCCACCCGGGAAGTAGTCGCGCTGGATGTCGATGAGCAGGAGCAGGCGGGTCACCGCATCAGCCTAAGACCCTCGATCACGGCGCGGGCGAGCCGGTCGCGGCGGGGCTGCGCGTGGTCGGCGGGCGGGGTGCGCGTCAGTCCAGCGCGCGTTCGCGTGAGGCGAGCACCTCGGGAACGTGACGCTCGGCCCATGCCCGCATCGCGGCGATGGGCTCGAGCAGCGACCGGCCGAGGTCGGTGAGGGAGTACTCCACGCGCGGCGGTGAGTCGGGGAACGAGTCTCTCGCGACGAGTCCGTCGTCCTCGAGCGCGCGCAGCGTCTCGGTGAGGACTTTCGGTGCCACAGGGCCGATGCTGTTCTTCAGCTCGGTGAACCGCATCGTGCGATCGGCAAGGGCGAGAACGATGAACATCGTCCAGCGGTCGCCGATTCGCGCGAAGATCACACGACTCGGGCACGTGAGCGCGAGGACGTTCCTGTCGGCGGCGATCTCTGTCATGCGGTCCTCCTGGCACGGCCGGTGGAGTTACCTCGGGAGTAGTTCCGTTGCGGTAACCGGCGGGTCGGGCTCTACCGTCGATGGCATGAAGATCCTACTGACCGGTGCAACCGGATACATCGGCTCCGCCGTTCTCGACGTTCTCGTCGAGGCGGGACATCGCGTCCTCGCCCCCGTGCGCAGCGAATCCGCCGCGGCCGTCGTTACGGCACGCGGCGCCACCGCGGCCGTCGGCGACCTGAGCGACGTCGCATGGTCTGCGGGCCTGCTCGCAGACACGGACGCGGCGATCCACGTGGCGGCCTCGGACGACTCCGCCCGGCTCAATCTCGCGGTGGCGGAGGCGGTCGAGCAGGAGTACGGCGGCACAGGGAGGCGTTTCATCCTCACGAGCGGGATCTGGGAGTACGGCGCGGGTGATGACATCCGTGGTGACGATGTGCCGAACCCGCCTGCGCTCGTCGCGTGGCGCGTGCCCATCGAGGAGCGGCTGCTCGCCTCGGCGGTGGCGACCACGATCATCGTGCCGGGCGTGGTGTACGGGAGAGACAAGGGCCTGCTGTCGCTCATCGTCGACGCACCCCGCACGGCCGACGGAGCACTCACTCTCATCGGAGACGGCGCGCAGCACTGGACGTGGGTCCACGTCGACGACCTCGCCCGCCTGTACCTCCGCGTGCTCGAACACCCCGCAGCGCTGGGCCGGGTCATCGCGAGCGACGGAGCATCCCAGACGGTGCGTGCGGTCGCCGAGGCGGCAGGATCCCGCGCCGTGTCCGAACCGATCGAGGCTACGCGGGCGCGCCTCGGGGCCGCGTTCGCCGACGCGCTGCTGCTCGACCAGCAGGCGGATGGCGCCGAGGCGCGGGCGCTGGGCTGGATCCCGGAGCACGCGAGCGTCCTCGGCGAGCGAGCGCTCGACCGGCGCGCGGCGGTCGTCTAGACGCCGGGGGCCGCGTAGACGCGCTCGCCCTCGACGAAGGTCTGCAGCACCCGTGCCCCGCCGATCTCGTCGGCGGGGCCGGCGAAGGGGTCTCGGTCGAGCACGACGAGATCGGCGTACTTGCCGGCCTCGATCGTGCCGGTGGTGTCATCGAGGTGGTTCACCCACGCCGACCCCGCCGTGTACGCGGTGAGCGAGGTGGCCAGGTCGATCGCCTGTTCGGGCAGGAAGGCGTCGTACTCGCCCTCCTCGTGACCCGGCGCGGCGATCCGGTTGACGGCGACGTGGATCGCGGCGAGCGGGTCGGGCGTCGACACCGACCAGTCGCTGCCGGCGGCGAGCACGGCGCCTGCCCGCAGCAGATCGCCGAACGGGTATTGCCAGGCGTCGCGGGGCGACCCCAGGAAGGGCAGCGTCAGGTCGACCATCTGAGGTTCGAGAGCGGCCCACAGCGTCTGCATGTTGGCTGCGACGCCGAGATCGCGAAAGCGCGCGATGTCGTCGGGATGGACGACCTGGATGTGCGCGATGTGATGGCGGTTGTCGCGGCGCCCATTGCGGGCGATCGCGTGCTCGACGGCGTCGAGGCATTCCCGCACCGCGCGGTCGCCGATGGCGTGGAAGTGCACCTGGAAGCCCGCGGCATCCAGGATCGGCACGGCCTCGTTCAGCACCGCGGGATCGACGAACGAGATGCCCGAGTTGTCGGTGAAGTGCCCGTGCCCGTCGCCGTAGGGCTCGAGCATGGCGGCGGTGAAGTTCTCGGCCACACCGTCCTGCATGACCTTGACCGAGGTCGCCGCGAATCGCCCGCCGCGGTATTGCTCGCGCCGCTCCAGGATCGACGGGATCTGCTCGAGGCCGGCTCCGCGATCCCACCAGATGGCGCCGACGACACGGGCCGTCAGTGTTCCGTCGGCGGCGGCCCGGAGGTACGCGGGTCCGGGGTCTCCGGCATCCCCGTACGAGCCGACGATGGCGTCCTGCCAGGCGGTGATGCCGAACGAGTGCAGGTAGCGCTGACCGACCAGCAGCGCCTCGGTGAGGCGCTCGGGTGATTCCTCGGGAAGCAGGCGGTTGACGAGGCCCATCGCGCCCTCGTGCAGCGTGCCGGTCGGGATGCCCGCGGCGTCGCGTTCGATCCGGCCGTCGGGGGGATCCGGAGTGCTTCGGTCGATCCCGGCCAGCCGCAGCGCGGCGGAGTTCACCCACGCGCCGTGCCCGTCGCGGTTCGGGAAGAACGCCGGCCGGTCTCCCGTCACCGCGTCCAGCGCCGCCGCCGTCGGCGTGCCGCCGGGGAAGGCCGACATCTGCCAGCCGCCGCCGAGGACCCACTCGCCCTCGGGATGCGCGGCGACGTACATGCCGATCGCGTCCAGGTACTCCGGTGCCGTGCCGTACGCGGCGAGGTCGCACCGCAGCATGTCGAGGCCGCCCCACACCGGGTGCACGTGCGCGTCCTGGAAGCCGGGGAGGAGCATCCGCCCCTTCAGATCGACGATCTCGGTGCGCGGGCCGACCAGATCGGCGGCGTCGCCGGGCATGACCGCGATGATGCGGCCGTCCTTGACGGCGACCGAGCCCGCGCGCGAGCGCACGCTGTTCGCCGTGAACACGGGCCCCCCGGTGAAGACGAGGTCGGCGTAGGTCATGGTTCTTCCCTCGAGGAGCGCAACGCGAAGCGGCGGGACGGGCGAGCGGATGCCGCGAGCTCAGCCGCCGGTCATCGTCCGGGCGATCTGGGTCGCCGAGTCGCCGGCGCGCTTGAGCACGAGCGCGACGAGGGCGAAGGCCACCAGTGTCAGCAGGAGCATGATCGTCGACACCGCCGCGATCTCGGGACGCAGGCCCGAGCGGACCGCGCTCAGCACGTAGACCGGCCAGGGAGTGGTGCCAGACACCTGCACGAAGGCGGCGACGACGGTGTTGTCGAGGCTGAGCGTGAACGCCAGCAGGAAACCGGCGAGCACCGCGGGCATCGCGAGGGCGAGGGTCACGCGGCGGAACGTCGTGAGCGGCTTGGCGTACAGGTCGGCGGAAGCCTCTTCGAGGTTCGCGTCCTGGCCCACCAGGCGGGCGCGCACGATGTACGACACCACCGCCGTCGCGAACAGCGACGAGCCGACCGACAGGCGCACGATGCCGTCGTTGAACATGCTCAGGCCGAGGTCCTGGCCGAGGAACACCATGAACGGCAGCAGCGCGACGGCGTCGACGATCTCGGGCGTCACCGACACGAGCAGCAGGAGGCCCAGGAACCACCACGTCCACTTGCCGGGGTGGCGCGCCATGGCGATTCCGGCCAGCGTGCCCAGCGCCGTCGCGATCACCGCGGCGAACAGGGCGGTGATCAGCGATACGCGCACCGCGTTCTGGATCGCGGGCTTCTCGAGGATCGTCGCGAAGGCGTCGAGCCCGAACCCGTCCCACGACACCAGCAGCCGGCCGGTGTTGAAGGAGTAGATCACGATCACGATGATCGGCAGGAACAGGAAGAGCATCACGGCCACGCCCCACACCGCGAACGCGATGTCGGACCAGGACCGCCGGGCCCGCCGGCGAACGGGCCGGGCCGGGGCGGACTGGTCGTCGCGTGCGCGCAGGATCGTCTCGGTCGCCGTCATGGTCTCAGGGCGAGTCATCGCGTCACCTCCAGCGCGTTCCGGGTCACGGAATCCACCCGCATCTCCTGCGGCGCCGGCCCGAGGACGAGCCGGCTGCGGGAGCGGAAGGGGAGCGTGACCAGCCAGATGATGCCGGCGGCCACGCCGATCGTCAACATGATCACCAGCATGAGCAGCACCGCCATCGCCGAGCCGAGCGCCCAGTTCTGCGCGGTCTGGAACTGGCTCGCGACCAGCTGGCCGACCATGTTCCCCTTCGCGCCGCCGAGGACCGTCGCGGTGATGTAGTCGCCCATCAGCGGGATGAAGACCAGCAGCACGCCCGCGATGATGCCCGGCTGCGACAGCGGCAGCGTGATGCGGAAGAACGTCGACAGCTTGCCGGCGCCGAGGTCCTTCGACGCCTCGCGCAGCGCCGGACCGACCCGGTCGAACGCGACGAACAGCGGCAGGACCATGAGCGGCAGATAGTTGTAGACGACGCCGACGATCACCGCGGTGCGCGTGTACAGCAGATCGAGCGGGCCGTCCAGCACGCCGATCGCCTGCAGCGCCGTCGACAGCCATCCCTCGGGCGCCATGATCACCTGCCAGCCGATCGTGCGCACGAGGAAGTTCGTCCAGAACGGCACGAGCACGAGAGCGATCAGGATGCCCCGGCGCTCCGGTTTGACCTTGAACGCCATCCAATACGCCACCGGCGCGCCGATCGCGAAGCACAGCACCGTGCCGATCACGCCCACCCAGAGGGTGTTCTGGAACGTCGCGAAGAACGTCGGCGACATCGCTTCGGCGTAGCGATCGAAGGAGAGGATGTCGTTCGCATGCGTGCCGAAGATGCCCGGCTTGTAGCCGAAGCTGAACCACACCACCATCGCCACGGGGGCGACGAAGAACAGGAGCAGCCACGCCCACGCGGGAGCGGCGAGGGCGGCTCCTGCCGAGCGGCTACGCACCAGCGGCGGCCTTCATCTCGTTCCAGATCTCCACGCGCACGGTCTGCGAGTCGTTCAGCTCCTGCTCGTGCATCGTCTCGAGCTGCTCAGGGGTGAAGAAGATCAGGTCGGTGAGTTCGAGGCCGGACTCGACCGCGGTCTGCTCCTGGCCCTGGCCTCCGACGTTGTAGCCGATGTAGTCGAGGTTCAGACCCAGGCTCTCGGGCGACATCGAGAAGTTGATGAACGCATGCGCCGCCTCCGGGTGCGGGGCACCCGCCGCGATCGCCCAGTTGTCCATCCACAGTTCGGTCTGCGGACCCGGCAGCACCCACTGCCAGCGCTCCGGCTCGCTCGACTCGAGCAAGCCCAGGCGCGCGTCGCCGTTCCACGCCTGCATCAGGACCTGGGTTCCCTGCGGGATCGCGTTCGTCCCGGGGTAAGAGTCGAAGGCCGAGATGTGCGGGGCGATCTGCTCGACCAGGAAGACGCGGCACGCCTCGAGCTCGTCGGGATCCGTGGTGTTCCAGTCGAGGTCGTTCGCCCAGAAGTACGAGCCGATGATGCCCGCGGGGTCGTCCGACATCGAGGTCTTGCCGCTCGCCTCGTTCTGCGCTGCGTCGAAGAAGTCGTTCCAGGTGGCGAGCTCGCGCGTGATGACGGTCTTGTCGTATACGAAGCCGGTCGTGCCCCAGGCCTTGCACACCGAGTAGTCGTTGCCCGGATCCCAGGCTCGGCCGAGGTACGCCGGGTCCATGTTGGAGAGATTGGGGAGCAGATCCTTGTTGAACTCGGTCAGCAGGCCGTTCTCGATCATCTGCGGGATGAACACGCCCGTGGGCACCACGATGTCGTAGCCGGAGGTGCCCTTCGCCGCGATGAGCTTGGCGATGAGCTCTTCGTTCGACGAGTACGAGTCGAGGGTGACCTTGGGGCCGAGCTCCGCGGTGAAGGCCGAGACCACGTCGGGCGAGTCGTAGTCGCCCCAGGTGTAGACCGACAGGTTGTCTTCGAGCGTGCCGCCGGTGGCCTGCGGCGCGGGCGACCCGCTGCCGGCCGGGGAGCAGGCGGCGAGCACGGTGGCGCCGCCGGCGAGGGCGGCCAGACTCAGGAAGCGCCGCCGCGACAGCTCGCGGACGATGGCGGGGCCCGACGCCTCGGGGGCGAGGATACGCAGCGGGCTGCGCGACGAACTCATAGCGCTCTTCAGGGTCATCGGTGTCTCCGGGTTCGGGTCGGGAGCCGGTGGTGCGGATGCTGCGGCTGTGGGCGGTGAGGTGCTGCGGAGGGTATGGGGCGGGGCGATCGGGCGGGGTCACTCGGTCGGTGGGGCGACGTAGCCGCCCTCCTGTGCCGCGTCATCGGCGGGGAAGAGCAGGACGTGGTGCGCGGCCCACGTGCAGAGCACCGGATCGCCCACGGTCAGAGCGGGCGCATCGGGCGTCGGCCGCCGCACGATGAGGCTCTGGTCGTCGCCCAGCCGCACGAGGTACTGCATCGTGTCGCCGAGGTGCGCGACGCCGATCAGCTCACCGCGGGCGGCGTTGAGGTCGGTCGAGGCCGTCGCCGAGCCGGCCTGCGGGTCCTTCTCGATCCGGACGTACTCCGGGCGGACCGCGGCCTCGCCCTGTGCGGCGTTCACCAGCACCGGGGCGGTGCCGCGCACGAGCGCGTGCGTCGACGAGACGGCGGCGCCGGACTCCGTCACGGCGCCACGGAAGAAGTTCTGCTGCCCGACGAACGCGGCCACGTACGCCGATGCGGGACGGGCGTAGACCGTGTCGGCGTCGGCGAGCTGCTCGATGCGGCCGGCCCGCATGATCGCGATGCGGTCGCTCATCGACAGCGCCTCGCCCTGGTCGTGCGTCACGAAGACGAAGGTGATGCCCAGCCGCGACTGCAGGAGCTTGAGCTCGAGCTGCATCTCTTCGCGCAGCTGCCGGTCGAGCGCGCCGAGGGGCTCGTCGAGCAGCAGTACCGACGGGCGGTTGACCAGGGCGCGCGCCAGCGCGATGCGCTGCTGCTGGCCGCCCGAGAGCTGCGCGGGGCGGCGGTCGCCGAACCGGCGCATCTGCACCAGGTCGAGCGCCTGGGTGACGCGGTCGCGGATCTCGGACTTGGGCGTCCGACGCTGCTGCAGGCCGTAGGCGACGTTCTCGGCCACCGACATGTGCGGGAACAGCGCGTATGCCTGGAACACCGTGTTGACATCACGCCGGTACGGCGGGGCGTTGAGCACCGAACGCCCCGAGATGAGAATGTCGCCGGCGTCGGGATGCTCGAAGCCTGCGATCATGCGCAGCGTCGTGGTCTTGCCGCACCCGGAGGGGCCGAGCAGAGAGATGAACTCGCCCGGCTGGATCGTGAGCGAGAGGTCGTCCACGGCGAGCTGGTCGCCGTAGAGCTTCGTGACGCCCGAGAGCACGACGGCTCCGCGTGGAGCGTTCCCGCCGTCCTGCGAGACGGGGTCTGTCGCGGGAGGAGTCTCCGCATCGGTCGCCGTGGTCACCTCGTGAGGTCCTCCTGATCGCGGGCCGCGCGACGGTGCACGGTCGGGTGGGATGTGTGGGGTATTCAATATCGGCGCTCTCGCCCCCCGCAACGCGCGCACCCGCGAACCGGACGATCCGCGGTGCGGAACCTCCCACCCCGACAGATCGTCCGGCCCTGTGTAACGGACAGGAAACCGCGCGGTTTCGACGGGCACACCATCCATCGAGACGGATGCCTCGCAGGGGGCCGACAGATCGTCTGCTTCGGGGAGAGGGCTCAGCGCTGACAGCGAGGGCACCAGAAGATGATGCGCTCGCGCGACGGGTCGGGGCCGAGACTGCTGCGGCGGATCAGCGTGCCGCATCGCCGGCACGGACGTCCGTCGCGGCGATAGACCCAGGTGGTCCGCCCCGGGCGCGCGTCGCCCGTGAACGTGCGGTCGCTGCGATCGCGGTTGGCGCGGATCATGCGGGCTCCGAGATCGACGATGGCGGCGGCATCCGTCTCGTCTGCGGGAGTCGTGGGAAGGACGCCTCGCACGAACAGGATCTCGTTGACGTACTCGTTGCCGAATCCGGCGATGCTGCGCTGGTCCTGCAGAGCCACGTGCACCGGTCGAGGGTCTGCTCCGAGTCGTCTCGCCGCTTCGGCGGGATCCCAGTCGTCCGACAGCGGATCGGGTCCGAGATGGCCGACGAGACGATCCTCGTCGCGCGTCAGCACGACCGAGATGTCGGCGAGGTCGAACCCCACCGTCTCCCATTCGGCACCGTCGGGAGCCGTCGCGCCGATGATCGCGCGGGCCGTGTAAGCGGGCTTGCGCCAGCGTTCACCGCGTCGGTAGGCGTGCCACTCGCCCTCCATCTTGAGGTGCGAGTGGAGCGTGTTCTCGCCGATGCGGTGGAGCAGGTGCTTGCCGCGCGAGAGAACGCCATGCACCGTCTCTCCCCGGAGGTCGACCGTCGCCGCCTGCGGCACCCGCAGCTCGAAGCGGGTGACGGTGGCTCCCGCGAGCACGTCGTCGAGTCGATGCGCGGTGCGGAAGACCGTGTCGCCCTCAGGCATCTGTTCGTCTCGCGCTCGTCATGCCGGGAGGGCGTGGGCACAGGATCGGAGATCACCGAGGACGCGCCGGGAGCGGGCGGCTCGGCAGGACGTGTCGCGCGGGTGGTCCGATTCCGTGCACGCCGCGGTGGGCTCCCGCTCATCCACGTGCGGCCCCGGGTCGGTCCGATGCCTGCCGCGCGGCGCGCTCGGCGTCGCCCGCGGTGAGGCGGCGCAGTGTCAGTCCGCGCGGCGACTCGACGAAACCGGCATCGCGCAGGGCCCGCCCGACGCCCGTGCCGTAGACGAAGACGCCGTTGACCTGCTCGATCGTGAGGGTGTCGAGGTGACGTGCGCGGGCGGTCGCGGCGAGTTCGCGCGTCGCCGCCGCGAGCACCGCCTCGTCGCCGGTGAAGGCGAGCGCGGATTTGCCGCCGCGCTCGAGGTACAGCGCGAGCGCGCCGTCCACCAGCACGACCAGGGCGCCGGCCTTGCGTCCTGGCCGATGCCCGACTCCCTCCAGCGGTGGCCAGGCGAGCGCGGCGCCGTATGGATTGGCGGGGTCCGTCGCGGCGAGCGTCACGGCGCGCAGCGGTGCGGGGTCGGGCAGGTTCGCGAACTCTCGCAGGCGGTCGACGGTGGCGGACGCGGCGAACTGCGCGGCGCCCAGCTTCTCGATCACGTACCCGCGGCGGCAGTGGCCGGCCTCTTCGAATCCGGCGAGCACGCGATACGTCTGCGCGAATCCGCCGGGTACGCCCTCGGCCTGCACCGCGCCGCGCGTGACCACGCCGTACCGGTCCAGCAGCAGGCTCGCCGTTGCGGTCGCCCGCAGCGCGGCGTCGGCCTCGGGGGTCGACAGCAGCGACCAGCGACCGCCGATCGAGGGCGGGCGAGGGGGAACGGATGCCGCGACCGCGCGCACCGCGGCGCCGCGGTAGAGCCGGGTCCGAGGGGCGCGGCGGCTGATCCGATGAGCCTGCGACCCGCCCGCGACCAGCGTGCGAACCGGAGCGAAGGTGTCGTTCGTGACACGACCCGACCAGGTGAGGCGCCACAGCGCGTCGATCACGGACTGGTCGTTCTCCGCGCCGGTGATCTGGCGAAGCTGGGCGGCGAAGAACGCGCCCCCGCTGCCGGGAACAGCGCCGCCGAGCGCGGCCAGCAGCTGCGCGTCGAGCGAGCCGGGTGCGACTTCGTCGACGGCGTCCGAGGGTGCGAGGGTCAGCGGCACCGTGTCGGCCGGGTGCAGGGCGATCCACCCGTCGCGGCCGGGGAGGCTCCCGTGCCCCGACCAGACGATCTCGCCGGTCGCGGTCAGCTCGTCGAGCATGCTCGGCGTGTAGTCGGCCACGCGTGCCGGCAGGATCAGCGACTCCCACGCGCTGGCCGGGATCGGCACGCCCGCGAGCTGCTCGATGACCGCCGCGACCCCGTCGATCCCTTCGAGGGGACGTGTCACGTGCTGCCAGACCGGCAGGAAGCGCGCGTAGGCGTCCTGGGCAACGGGCTCGACACTGCCGCGGATCGCGGCGAGAGACCGCATTCGCAGCCGCCGCATGACCTCGGTGTCGCACCACTCGACCTCGTCGGAACGCGATCCGGCACCGGTGTGTGCAGCGGAGTCGGGCAGGAAGAATCCGCTCGTCGTCCGGCCCTGGGATTCGAGACGCTGCAGCGTGAGGCGCGCGACGGCGACGCCGATGCCGAGACGTTCGGCCACGGCATCTGAAGTGAAGGGCCCGTGAGTGCGCGCATGACGTGCGACGAGGTCGCCGAGCGGGTCGGCGAGCGGCTCGAGGAACGCCGTCGGGATCCCGACGGGCAGCGCCACGCCCAGCGCATCGCGCAGACGGCCGGCGTCTTCGATCGCGGCGACACGGGCGACGCCGGCGATGGTCACCCGGATGGCGCGTCGCGCCGCGACCAGCGCGTCGAGCAGAGCGGATGCCGCGGCCACGGTTGCGTGCGCAGGCTCGGGGCGCCTTGTCGCGGCGGCATACTCCGCGTCCGGCGACGGGAGGTCGGTCGACGGGAGGTCGGTCGACGGGAGGTCGGCCGCCTCGAGCCTCAGCGCGACCTCGCCGGCGTCGAGCGGGCCGAGCAGGCGCAGCAGATCGGCGACGCCCTCGATGCCGCGCGCGCGGCGCTCGGGATCGAGGCGCTGCGCCTCGCGCTCGAACTGGGCGATGACGTCGGGGTCGAGCAGCTCCCGCATCTCGATCTTGCCGAGCAGTTCGCTCAGCAGCGCCGGATCGACCGACAGTGCGGCGGCGCGGCGCTCGGCGAGCGGCGAGTCGCCCTCGTACATGAACGCGCCGACATATCCGAACAGCAGGTCGCGCGCGAAGGGGGACGGCTGAGCGGGCTCGGTCTCGACGAGGCGGATGCGGCGGTCGCCGATTCCGCGCATGAGGCGCAGCAGCGACGGCACGTCGTAGACGTCCTGCAGGACTTCGCGCAGCGTCTCGAGGATGATCGGGAAGGTCGGGTATCTGCGCGCGACCTCGAGCAGCTGCGCGGAGCGCTGCCGCTGCTGCCAGAGCGGCGTGCGGCGGCCGGGATCGCGCCGCGGCATGAGCAGCGCACGCGCCGCGCACTCGCGGAAGCGCGAGGCGAACAGCGCGGATCCGCCCACCTCTTCGGTGACGATCTGGTCGAGCTCGTCGGGATCGAAGACGAACAGGTCCGCGCCGGGAGGCTCGGCCGTGGCATCGGGGATTCGCGCGATGATGCCGTCGTCGCTCGCGACCGCCGAGCCGTCGACTCCCAGCCGCTCGCGGATGCGCGCGTTGACGGCCAGCGCCCACGGTGCGTGCACCTGCATGCCGTACGGGGAATGCAGGATCACCCGCCAGTCGCCGACCTCGTCCCGGCCTCGCTCGACGGTGAGCTGTCGGTCGGTCGGAAGCGTGCCGGTGGCCTCTCGCTGCTCGGCCAGGTAGGCGAGCAGATTGTCGCGGGCGTACTCGTCGAGACCGGCCTCTCGCAGGCGTTCGTCGGCCTTCTCGGGCTTGGCCGTCGACACCTCGCGCGAGAACTTGCCGAGCGCCTCGCCGAGTTCGGCGGGCCGCCCGATCCCATCGCCGTGCCAGAACGGCACCTTGCCGGGCTGGCCGAACGCCGGCAGCACGTTGACCCGGTCATGGGTGATCTCGACGATCCGCCAGCTCGTCGTGCCGAGGGTGAAGACGTCGTTCACGCGCGATTCGTAGACCATCTCCTCGTCGAGCTCGCCGACCCGGGCGTTCGACGACTCGCCCGCGACGTAGACGGCGAACAGGCCGCGGTCGGGGATGGTGCCACCGCTGGTGACGGCGATGCGCTGCGACCCGGGGCGGCCGGTGAGCACCCCCAGATCTCGGTCCCAGATGAGGCGGGGGCGCAGCTCGGCGAACTCGTCCGAGGGGAATCGGCCGGCGAGCAGGTCGAGGGTCGCTTCGTAGGCCGACCGGGGGAGTGAGCGGAACGGCGCGCTGCGCTTGAGCGTCTCGTACCAGCCCTCGACATCGAGAGGGCCGATGGCGGATGCCGCGACCGTCTGCTGCGCGAGGATGTCGAGCGGATTCTGCGGCACCGCGATCGCCTCGATCTGACCTGCCAGCATGCGCTCGGTGACGATGGCGGTGTGCAGCACGTCGCTGCGGTGCTTGGGGAACAGGGCGGCCCGGCTGACCTCGCCCACCTGGTGGCCCGCACGGCCGATGCGCTGCAGCCCCGATGCCGCGCTCGGCGGTGCCTCGACCTGGATCACGAGGTCGACCGCGCCCATGTCGATGCCCAGCTCGAGGCTGCTGGTCGCCACGACGCACCGCAGCACCCCCGATTTGAGCTCCTCCTCGACCTGGGCGCGCTGCTCCTTCGACACGGATCCGTGGTGGGCCTTCGCGAGCACGGGCTCCGCGCCCGCTGTCGCTCCGGCCTGCGCCATCATCGCGGCAGGGACGTTCGGCTCGGGAAGATCGAGACCGAGCCGCTCGGAGTAGATCTCGTTGAGGCGGCCCGTCAGGCGCTCGGCGAGGCGCCGCGAGTTGCAGAACACGATCGTCGACCGATGCTGCAGGATGCGGTCGACGATCGCCTCTTCGACATGCGGCCAGACCGAACCCGTGAACTCCGTTTCGCCCGCGCCACTCGCGCGTCGCCCGGTCCCGCCCCCCGCGCCCGCCGTGCCGTCCGCGAACCAGTCCTCATCGATGGATGCCTCGCCCGAGGCATCCGTCCCGCTCCCGGCCGGATCGGCCCCCGACTGCCACGGGCTCGGCGGCGGCGGCGGGTTGAGCATGTCGCCGATCGGCACGATGACCTTCATATCGAAGGCCTTCGTCGCCCGCGGCGCCACGATCTCGACGGGCGCCGACCCGCCGAGGAAACGCGCGACCTCATCGATCGGCCGGACGGTCGCCGAGAGCCCGATGCGCTGTGCGGGCGGGGCAGCCGGCGTGAACGACTGCCGCAGCGCGTCGAGCCGCTCGAGGCTCACCGCGAGATGGGCTCCGCGCTTCGTCGCGGCCACGGCGTGGACCTCGTCGACGATGACGGTGTGGACGTCGCGCAGCGTCTCTCCCGCCTGGCTGGTGAGCATGAGATAGAGCGATTCGGGGGTGGTGATGAGGATGTCGGGCGGATGGCTCACCAGCTTGCGGCGGTCGCTCGACGTCGTGTCGCCGGAGCGCACGCCGACCGTGACATCGGGTACCGCGATCCCGAGGCGGCGGGCCGACTGACCGATGCCCACGAGGGGGGAGCGCAGGTTGCGCTCCACGTCCACGCCCAGTGCCTTGAGCGGCGAGATGTAGAGGATGCGCGTGGCGGGCGACTCGGGATTCCGGCGCCGGCGACCCTTCGCGGGCGGCTCCGAGGATTCGGGCTGCTTCTCGCGGAAGACCCGGTCGATCGCCCAGAGGAATGCCGACAGGGTCTTGCCCGATCCGGTCGGGGCGACCACGAGCGCGTGCTTGCCGTGGGAGATCGCCTCCCACGCGCCGGTCTGCGCGTTCGTCGGGGCCGAGAAGGCGCCACGGAACCAATCCTGCGTGGCAGGACCGAATCGCTCGAGCACGTGGTGCGCCGAGCCCGCCGGGTGGCTCATCACTCCATCTTCGTCGCCCGCGCCGACATCGGGGCTGCGGGGCGGCGGCTGCGGGACCGGACACCCGGCGTCGGGTGACGCACGATGAATGTCAGCTGCGGTCGAGGGGGATCAGCAGCCACAGGATCAGGTACAGCCCGATCGACAGGCCGAAGAACAGGATCGAGCCGACCATGAGCACCCGCACCACCGTGGCGCTCATCTCGAAGCGATTCGCGATCGCCGCGCACACGCCGCCGATGACGCGACCGGAGCGAGGACGTACGAGCTGGGCCATGGCGTCCATGGTGCCGTATCCGTCCCCGCGCCGATAGGTCTGGGCGTGACGGATGTTCCCGGTGCCCCGCGCCCGCGGTATCCGTTCGACAGGGGAGCGGATGCCGCGGCCACGCGCTACCGCTCGGTCAACGTGCCGTCTCGGTCGAGCTCGAGGACGAGGCCGACCCCGAGGCGCTTCAGGAACGCATCGTCGTGGCTGACCACGAGCACGGCGCCACGGTAGACGGCGAGAGCCTCGACGAGCTGGTCGACCGTGTCGAGGTCGAGGTTGTTCGTCGGCTCGTCGAAGACGAGCAGCTGCGGCGGCGGGTCGGCCAGCAGCAGCCGGGCGAGGGCCACCCGGAAGCGCTCACCGCCCGACAGGGTCGCGACCGGGCGATCGACGGCGGCGCCGCGGATGAGGAACCGCGCGAGCCGATTGCGCAGCTCGACCGTGCTGACCCGCGGCGCCGCCGACGCGATGTTGTCGAGCACCGAGGCGGACTCCTCGAGCCCGTCCACTCGCTGCGGGAGGTACCCGACGAGGTCGGTGTGCAGCGACCCGCGCGCCGAACCCCTCAGAAATCCTTCGCGACCCGTGTCAGAGGCCGGATCGGCCTCCGTGTCGCCGAATTCGGAGGAGTTGTGGACGACATGCCTGACCAGCCCCTCCAGCAACGTGGTCTTGCCGGCGCCGTTCGGGCCGATGATCGCCACGCGCTCTGGCCCTTGGATCACCCAGGACCGCTCGCCGTCTCCGAGCGTCGCGATGCGGCGACCCGCGGGGACCCCGGGGTCGGGCAGGTCGATCTTCACGGTGTCGTCGTCGCGGACGCGACGCTCGGCGACATCCAGCGCCGCGCGTGCGGATGCCTCGCGGTCGGCCTTCTCGCCGCGGAGCTTTCCCGCCGAGACCTCCGCGGCCATCTTGCGGCCGCCCGCGATGATCCCGGGCACGCGCTTCTCGACCTGGGCTTTGCGGCCCATGGCGGCGCGGCGGGCGATCGTCGTCTCGGCCTCGATGCGCTGGCGCTTCTCGCGCCGCATCACCTGTTTGGCCGCGCTCTCGGCGTCGCGCGCGGCGCCCTGTTCGGCGTCGAGCCACGCGCGCCACTCGGAGTACGGGCCTCCGAACGTCGACAGCGTGCTGCTGTAGAGCTCGGCGGTGTCGTCCGCGAGTTCCAGCAGAGCGGTGTCGTGACTGACGACGACGAGCGCGCCGCGCCACCCGCGCACCATCTCGTACAGACGCGCGCGGGCCTCGCGGTCGAGGTTGTTGGTGGGCTCGTCGAGCAGCGTGATGGGCGCGTCGCGCAGCCGGATCCCGGCGATCGCGGTCAGCACCGCCTCGCCTCCCGACAGCTGTCCGACGCGGCGATCGAGCATGTCGGGCGCGAGGCCCGCTTCGGCGAGCGCGACGTGCGAGCGGGCCTCGACATCCCAGTCCGAGCCGACGGCGTCGAAGTGGCGGGGATCGGCGTCGCCGGACTCGATGGCGCGGAGCGCCCGAAGGGTCTCGCCCACGCCGAGCAGGTCGGCGACGGGCCGGTCGACATCGAGGGTCAGTCGCTGCGGCAGGTACGCCGCATCTGCGGTTCTCGCGATGTGGCCGGTGGCGGGGTCGAGCTCGCCGGCGATGAGCCGGAGGAGCGTCGACTTGCCCGAGCCGTTGCGGCCGACGAGACCCGTGCGGCCGGAGCCGAACGAGCCCGAGACGTCTGTGAGGGCAGTGGTGCCGTCCGGCCACGCGAACGAGACGCGATCGAGGACGACGGCAGGGGTGAGGGTAGGAGCGGGCATGAGGCCTCCGTGGTGTCGGTCATGCGCTGACACCGGATGCCGCGAATCACCCGACGCCGGCGGATGAGCCGGCAGAAGCCGAGGAGGAAGCGGCAGGATCGACGGTCAGCGCGAATCAGAGCGCTGGCACGTCGAGGGATCGACGGAGCAGCGCGATTACAGCGCGGTCGCGGCGATCAGCTTCAACGGAGTTCCTCACAGAGGGGACAAAGGCCGGAACACACGATAGCGGATGCCGTGGCGAATGTCTCGTGAGTGGGTTCAGCCGTCTGCGGCGAGCGCTTCGAGCCGTTTGTCGAGGAACACGCGGACGTCGGCGAGCTCCTGCTCGGACACGCTGTGGGTGAGCCCGGAGTACACGCGCCCGCTCAGCTCGACGTGGCCGGGCAGCCACTCGGTGGAGTGTTCGACGAGGAACGCGGGGATCACGTCGTCGTTGGTTCCCCGGCCCCAGAAGACCGGCGGCCGGCGCTCTGCGAGTGCGGCGTCGCCGGCCACATCGCCGGGTGTCACGTACCCCGACAAGTTGACGGCGAACGCGAATCGCTCGGGCGCGAGCCTCATCGCCTGCAGCGACACGGCGGCGCCCTGCGAGAAGCCGAGCAGCCCGATCGGGCGATGACCTGTCGCCACGGCATCCGTCCACTCGAGCACCCGCCTGGCGGCGGCGGTGACATGACGCGGATCCCGGCTCTCGAGGCCCTCGATCGGGTACCAGGAGTAGCCCGGTGCGGGAAAGGGCGGGGCGAGCGGCGCGCGCAGCGCGGCGACCGCGAAGTCCGGTGGCAGATACGGGACCAGGCCGAACAGGTCGCGTTCATCGGCGCCGTAGCCGTGGAGCAGCACGAGCAGTGGGCGCTCGTCCCGCTCGGCGGAGGCGTGTGACCACAGCACGGCATCGGCGTCGAGGGAATCGTTCATCACCACCCCCCTATCCTGCCCGTGCACACCGACAGTCGGCACCCGCACGGACCGGCATGGTGCTTAGTGGGCGGTGGCGGGGTATACAGGACACATGCCGGTCCGAACGCCTGACCCCGATCCGAACGAGCGCGATGACGACGGGACGCCGCGTGATCCGCTGCGCGGCATGGGCGCCTCCTTCACGAACCCCGGGCACCCCGTCGGCGACGGATCCTTCGGCTCGCCCACCCCGGGCAGCTCCGCGAACCCCGGCTGGCTGACCGACATCGAACTCGCCGAAGCGCGGCGACGGATGCCGATCCTCTACGTCGAAGCCGTGCCCGTGCGCACCGACGGACTCGGCACCGTCATCGAGGTCGGCATCCTGCTGCGCGCCACCCCGCTCGGGGAGATGACCCGCACGATCGTGTCGGGCCGTGTGCGATACGGCGAGACCGTCCGCGACGCGCTGTTCCGCCACCTCGAGAACGACCTCGGCCCGATGGCGTTTCCGCTCCTGCCGCCGCAGCCGAACCCCTTCACTGTCGCCGAGTACTTCCCGATGCCCGGCCTCAGTGCGTTCCACGACGACCGTCAGCATGCGGTGTCGCTCGCGTTCGTGGTGCCGGTCACCGGCACGTGCGAGCCCCGTCAGGATGCGCTCGAGGTGACGTGGATGGCGCCCCAGGAGGCGGCATCCGACGCGCTCGCCGCCGAGATGGAAGGCGGCAGGGGCACGCTCATCCGGCTCGCCCTGGCCAGCGTCGGGGCGCTGCGCTGATCCGCACGGCAGGCGACGGCACCGACCTGCGCACATGAGGGTGCGCTCATGCTCCCGCGAAGCGGACCGAAGCCCGCATAGGCTCGAACGGTGACCTTCGAGCCCCTCGCCTTCCCCGCCGACGCCTCCGGATGGACCGCCTTCGCGACCGATCGTCCGGCCGAGGCCCTCGCGCGTGTGCACGACATCGATGCCCGCCTGAAGAGCGAGCCCGCGCTGTCGATCCAGGATCGCCTCGAGCTGTGGAACGACGCCGACATCGCGCTCAGGGGCGCGCTCAGCGAGGCGTACGTCGTGAGCGAGGCACACTCCGACGCCGCCGTGCGCGAGATCGCCGAGGGTCAGGTGCAGCGGATCGAATCGCTGTCGGCGGCTCGGCTGCTCGACCGCGAGCTGTGGGATGCGTTCGCGGAGTCCTCGACCGAGGGTCTCGACGCCGATCAGGCACGCCTTCTCGCCCACCTGCTGCGCGATTTCCGGCGCGGCGGCGTGCAGCTGGCGGATGCCGACCGCGAGCGGGTGCGCGAGCTCGCCGACCGCGACACCGAGCTGTCGCTGACCTTCTCCCGCAACGTCCGCGACGGACGCCGCGAGGTCACCGTGCCGGCGGCGGGGCTCGCGGGGCTGCCGCAGGACTTCATCGACGCGCATCCGGTGGACGAGCATGGCGACGTCACCCTCTCGACCGACTACCCCGACCTGATGCCGGTGCGCGAGTACGCGAAGGATCGCGCGACGCGGGTGGCGATCATCGCCGCGTACAACGACATGGCCTGGCCCGACAACGAGCCGGTGCTGGCCGAGCTCCTCGCAGTGCGGGCCGAGCGCGCCGCGCTCCTGGGCTATGAGGACTGGGCGGACTACGAGACCGAGACCCGGATGATCGGCTCGGGTGCCGAGATTCGCGCCTTCCTCGCGCGGCTGGACGAGGCATCCGCCCCCGCCGCCGAAGCGGAGTACCCGCTGCTCCTCGAAAGGCTGCGGCGCGACGTCCCCGATGCCGAGAGCGTCACCATCGCGGACTTCTGGCACGTGCTCTCGACGCTCAAGAGCGAGGAGTACGACGTCGACGCGCAGCTGGTGCGTTCGTACTTCCCGTTCGAGCGAGTCGTGAGCGGCGTGCTCGACGTGACCGGGCGCCTGCTGGACGTCGGATACGAGCCGGTCGATGTGCCGACGTGGCACGCGGACGTGCGCTCGTACGACGTCGTGCGCGACGGCGCGCGCATCGGGCGCATCCACCTCGACCTTCACCCGCGCGACGGCAAGTTCAGCCATGCCGCGTGCTTCCCGCTCGCGCCGGGAGTCACCGGCCGGGTCATGCCCGAGGCCGCGCTGCTGTGCAACTTCTCGCGGGGCCTGCTCGAGCACGACGAGGTCGTGACGTTCTTCCACGAGTTCGGGCACCTGGTGCACGACATTCTCGGCGGAGCCCAGCGCTTCGCAAGCTTCTCGGGGGTGGCGACCGAGTGGGACTTCGTCGAGGCGCCCAGCCAGCTCCTCGAGGAGTGGGCGTGGGATGCCGACGTGCTCGCGTCGTTCACCGCCAACGCCGAGGGCGAGCCGATCCCGGCCGATCTCGTCGCCCGCATGCGCACCGCCGATGCGTTCGGGCGGGCGCTGGAGGTGCGCCGCCAGCTCGGGCACGCGAACGTCTCGTACCATCTGCACGTCGATCGACCGGCCGACCTGCAGGCCGAGACCGAGCGACTCTACGCCACGTCCAGCCCGGTGCAGCCGCTGCCCGGCCTGCACCCGTACGCGGGGTTCGGGCACCTCACCGGCTACGGCGCCTGCTATTACACGTACCAGTGGAGCCTCGTGATCGCGCGCGATCTGCTCACCGGGTTCTCGAACGGACTCATGGACCCCCAGGCGGCGAGCCGGTACCGCACCGAGGTGCTCGAACGCGGCGGATCGCGCGACGCGACCGAGCTCGTCGAGGCTTTCCTGGGGCGTCCGACGGCATTCGCGGCGTATCGGGAGTGGCTCGCGGGCGAGTGACGCCTTCCCCGCAGCGTCCCTGATCCCGCCGCCGGAGTGCCCGTGCCGGGCGGCCGCGCGTGCGTCCCCGCGCCGGGGCGTTCGCGCGTTTCGCAGACACATGTCGGGCGGGTATTGTTCCACCTACCCGACCCGCAGTCACCCTGCGACGCAACCCCCCGGTGTCGTCGAGGGCGTCGCGTTCCGTGAGTCCCGCAGCAGGCGTCCACCCCCTCCGCTGGTGCGAGATGCGCACGGTCGTGCCGCCTCTGTCCCCGTCATCGCCGACACCGCGATCCGAAGAAGCGGAGACACCCGATGTCCGAATCCACCGTTCCTGCAGACTCCAGCGGCAGCGAAGAGGCGACGCCGTTCGACAGCCTGATCGCAGACGCCGCGACCGCCTTCGGCGCAGCCTTCACGACATCCTTCCGCGGCTACGACAAGGATGAGGTGGACGCCGCGATCTCCGGCCTCAGCTCGCGCATGCGGGCGACCGACGACGAGGTGCTGCAGCTCAAGCAGCACCAGCGCCGCGCCGGCGCCGCCGTCGCGCAGAGCCGCGCGAAGGCCGATCGCCTGGAGGCCGAACTCGAAGCGGTGAAGGCGCAGCGCACCACGACCGTCGACGATGCCGCCGCCGAAGGCCGCGCGGAGATCGAACGCCTCACGGACCAGCTCGCCGCCGCCGACGCGAAGCACCAGGACGACATCGCGCGGCTGCGGGCCGAGGTGTCGGCCGCGCGGGCGCAGGACGGCGACGTCGTGCAGCGCCTCGAGATCGAACTCGCCGCCGCCCGCGTGCAGGTGGCGAACGCCGAGCAGCAGGTGCAGGCGCTGAGCGAAGAACTCGTCGCCACGCCCGACGAGACGCCGAACCGTCATCAGTTCGAAGAGATCCTGCGGGTCGCCGAAGAGCAGGCGAGCGTGCTGATCCGCAACGCCAGCGTGCAGGGCGATCGGCTGCTCGAAGCCGCTCGCGCAGAGAACGCGAACCGCCGCACCGCTGCCGTCGCTGAAGCAGAGGCGATCCTCGCTCACGCCCACCACGATTCGCAGCAGGCGCGTCTCAAGATCGACACCGAGCTGACCGCCCACCAGGCGACCCTCGAGCGCGAGGCCGCCCACGCCGCCGAGAAGGTCGCCCAGGCCGAGCGCGAGGCCACGGCGATCCGTTCCGAGGCGGAGAAGGGTGCGGCGGCGCTGCGCTCGATGGTGGCCCGCGAGACCGAGCGCGACCGCTCCGAAGCCGAAGAGGCGGTGCGCGAGCTGCGCGTGCGGGCGCTCGAGTTCGAAGAGAGCCTGACCCGTCGGCAGGACGACGCGCACCAGGAGTTCCTCGTGCTGCACACCCAGGCCGTCGCCCACGCGGAGCGCATCACGCAGGACGCGAACGAGCAGGTCGCAGCCTCGCTCGACCACGCCCAGCGGGTGTCGTCCAAGGCGGAGGACTTCGAGCGACTCCAGCGCGCGCAGGCCCAGCAGATCGATGCAGATGCCAGGCTCCGCGCTCGCGAGCACCTCGATCAGGCGCGGGTGAAGGCGCAGAAGATCATGGACCTCGTCACGTCGCACTCGCAGACCGTGCTGCGCGACGCCGAGGACCGCACCCGACAGCTCCGCTGGCAGCAGCACCAGCTCACGAGCTTCATGTCAGAGGTGAAGGAGCTCATCCGTCCCGAGGGTCCGCTCAGTGCGGTGCACCCCGCGGCGCGCGAGCAGACGACGGATGCCGACGCCCCGTCGACGGGGGATGTCACGATCGAGCCGGGGGTGGAGGCACCCGCCGCGGAGGCCGCTGCCGACGACGACGTGTCGGCAGACGACGTCGACGCCGAACTGGCGCAGCTGGTCGAGCAGAACGCGTCGGCCCAGAACGCCGAGGTTGAGAGCGAGGCCGAGGCCGGCGGGGACCGGACGGAGGCTGACGGCGCCGGCGCCGAGGACTCGTCCGACGACGACCTCGAGCGCGCCGAGTCCTGACTCCATTCGGAGTGCCTCCGGCCGGGTGCCGGCGCGCGGCCGCGCGCTGCGCGCGTACGCGGAGCCCGCTACGCGGCCGAGGTCTCGCGCGCGATCGCGGCCAGGAACGCGTCGATATCGTTCTCGGAGGTGTCGAAACTGCACATCCAGCGCACTTCGTTCTTCGCGGCATCCCAGTCGTAGAACCTGAAGGACGTGCGGAGGCGGTCCGCGACGCCGTCGGGCAGCGTCGCGAAGACGCCGTTCGCCTGCGTCCGCTGGGTGAATTCCACTCCGTGGATCGACCCGGCGGCGATGCCCGCCTCGATGCCCGCGCGCAGCCGCTGCGCCATGGCGTTGGAATGCGACGCGTTGCGCAGCCACAGGTCGCCTTCGAGGAGCGCCACGAGCTGCGCGGAGACGAACCGCATCTTCGAGGCGAGCTGCATGTCGAGCTTGCGGAGGTAGGTCAGCCCCGTCGACGCCTCGGGGTTCAGCACGACGATGGCCTCGCCCAGCATCGCGCCGTTCTTGGTGCCGCCGAAGCTCAGCACGTCGACACCGGCGTCGCGCGTGAATGCGCGCAGCGGCAGGCCGAGCGACGCCGCGGCATTCGAGATGCGCGCACCGTCCATGTGCAGGTGCATGCCCAGGCCGTGGGCGTGCTCGGCGATCGCTCGCACCTCGTCGACCGAGTACAGCGTGCCGAGCTCGGTCGACTGCGTGATCGACACGACGAGCGGCTGCGCGCGGTGCTCGTCACCCCAGCCCCAGGCCTCGCGGTCGATCAGCTCAGGGGTGAGCTTGCCGTCGTCGGTGGGGACGCCCAGGATCTTGATGCCGCCGACCCGCTCGGGAGCCCCGCCCTCGTCGACGTTGATGTGCGCCGTGCTCGCGGCGATCACCGCGCCCCAGCGGGGCAGCATCGACTGGAGTCCGACGACGTTGGCTCCGGTTCCGTTGAAGACCGGGAACGCCTCGGCGCCTTCGCCGAAGTGACGCGCGAAGACCTGCTGCAGCCGCCCGGTGTAGTCGTCCTCGCCGTAGGCGACCTGGTGGCCCTCGTTGGCGGCGGCGATGGCCGCGAGCACCTCGGGGTGGATGCCGGAGTAGTTGTCGGAGGCGAAACCGCGCAGGTTCGGGTCGTGGATCGTGGTCACGGTTGTCCAATCTAGCTGTGACGGGCAGCCGCCTGGCTTTTCACAGGCTCGGGTCGGTGAGTTCGACGATGGTGTCGTTCACGGCCTCGGCGTCGCTCGCCCAGAGGTCCGCGAACCGCTGGGCGAGCGAGTCCTCGAGTCCTGAGAGAGCCGTGACCCGGAAGACGACGGATGCCGCGGCCAGCGGCTTCCCGCCATCCCGGGCATCCTTCGCGAAGCCCTGCGCCACGGCGCGCGCCCAGGCCTCGGTCGCGGCCTTCACGGCCGCGTAGTTCGCACCGCCGGCGAGCGGACGGGCGACCGAGGTCGATGAGACGACCGCGAGGCGCCCGGCATCGGAGGCCCGGAGATCGGCATCGAACGCGCGAGTGACGTGGCGCAGCGCCGTGAGCGACCGTTCGAGGAAGCGGTAGTCCTCGTCGGTCTGGCCCGCCAGTCCGCCTCCGCCGCGCCATCCGCCGACCAGGTGCAGGATGCCGTCGACCGGCCCGTCTGCCGCGTGCACGCGTGCGACGAGCTCGGCGACATCGGCTTCGTCGGTGAGATCGCACACCTCCGTGCGGAGCGAGCCCGGTCCGGCGGCCGGTCGGAGGGCCTCCGCGAGCTCGTCGAGCTTCGCGGCGTCCCTCCCGACGGCGACCACCCGGGCCCCGGCCGAAACCAGGACCCGGGAGGCCGCGAGCCCCGATGGGCTGGTCGCGCCGGCGATGAGCACGAGTCTGTCTGCCACGCTCATAGCCTCTCCCGGCGTCCGGCGTACATGATCTGGCCGAGCGCACACGCTGCCCCCGCGCACGAGAGGTGGTCTCGGCGAGAGCACATGAAATCGACCGCTCGTGCTCGGCGGGAGAGGACGATCACCCGCTCACCCGTCACGACCCGTGATGCCCGCGGTCGATTCGACGACGGGCTTCATCTTCTTCTCGAGCGCCTCGAAGAACATCGACAGCGGGAACTCGTCGTCCATCACGGCATCGGTGTAGCCCTTCGGCACCCCGGCGAGGATCTCGTCCGGCAGCCCCCGTGCCCATGCCGATGCCGGATTCGGGGCGACGGTGCCGCGAACGAGGTCGTACGCCGCGAGCCAGTGTGCCGTCTTCGGCCGGTCGATCGAGCGCCAGTACAGCTCGTCGATCGCATCGCCGAGGGCCACGACGGCGGCCGGCACACCGGCCCAGTCGAAGGTCAGCCGGGTGTCGGTCCAGTGCAGCACCCCGCGCTGGTGCAGCCACGCGAAGAGCAGTTGCCCGCCGAGTCCGTCGTAGTTGCGCACGCGCGAGCCGGTGATCGAGAACCGGAAGATCCGGTCGAAGATCACCGCGTACTGCACGAGCACGGCGTGCTCGAGCATCTCCGCCTCGGCGGCCGGGAGCGGTTCGACGGGCTCTCCGCCCGCAAAGGCCCCGGCGCGGGTGGACAGCCTGGTCTGGATCGCGACGCACTCGCGGAACGCCGTGAGATCGCATCGCAGTTCCTCCAGCGAATACAGGAAGTACGGCATCCGCTGCTTGATCATGAACGGGTCGAACGGCAGATCGCCGCGCATGTGGGTGCGGTCGTGGATGATGTCCCACATCACGAACGTCTTCTCGGTGAGCGCCTGGTCATCGAGCATGCGCAGCGCGTCTGCGGGCAGGTCGAGCTTCGTGATCCCGGCCGCCGCCCGAGTGACTCGGCGGTAGCGCGCCGCCTCGCGATCCTGGAAGATCGCACCCCACGTGAACGTCGGGATCTCGCGCATCGCGACCGTCTCGGGAAACAGCACCGCCGAGTTCGTGTCGTAGCCGGGGGTGAAGTCGACGAGTCGCAGAGACACGAAGAGCTTGTTCGTGTACTCGACTTCGAGCTGCGCGATGAATTCGGGCCAGATGGTCTCGACGATGAGGGCTTCGACGAAACGGTTCGTCGAGCCGTTCTGCGTGTACATCGGAAAGACGACGAGATGACGGATGCCGTCGACCCGGTGCTGCTGCGGCTGGAACGCGACGAGCGAGTCGAGGAAGTCCGGAACGCCGAAACCCTCGGCGGCCCAGCGCTCGAAGTCTCGGACGGATGCCGCAAGGTACTCGGCATCGTGCGGGAACCATGGTGTGAGCGCCCGGATCGAGTCGACGATCGTCGCCACGAACGTTCGCGCCGCTTCCCGATCGGACGCGTCCGGCACCGAGCCGTCCTTGATCTGGATGCGCTGGAGGGCTGTCGCGGCCTCTTTGAGGTCGAGCCATGCGCCGGTGTTCTCGACCGCCGGAGCAAAGCCGTCCTCGACGACCTCGGGTTCGCCGACGATGACCTTCGTGCGGGCGAAGGGGCTGATGGGCATGGTGAACCTCCGATCTCGGTCGCGTGAGTAGGATTCTACGGGAGAAATTCCGGTGATTCACCACAAGAGCAGCAAGCATTCCTGTGAGGGGTGACCGGACCGGTAGTCTCGGAGCATGGCTGCACCCGACGAGACCACCGCGCCCGGGCGGCTGGACGACCCGATCGATGTCGGAATCGTGCGCGAGGTCTCGCTCAACGCCCGCGCGACGCTCGCCGATCTCTCCGCAGCGGTCGGACTGTCGGTCTCGGCCGTGCAGTCGCGGCTGCGCCGGCTCGAAGCACGCGGTGTCATCACCGGGTACCGCGCGGCGGTCGACGCCGAGGCGGTGGGCAAGCCGCTGTCGGCCTTCATCGAGATCACGCCGCTCGACCCCGCTCAACCCGACAACGCACCCGAGATGCTGGAGCACCTCGCCGAGATCGAGGCCTGCCATTCCATCGCCGGCGACGCGAGCTACATGCTCTTCGTGCGGGTCGAATCGCCGCGGCACCTCGAGTCGCTGATCCGCGACATCCGCTCCGCCGCCTCGGTCAACACGCGCACGACCATCGTGCTGCAGACGTTCTACGAGAACCGCCCGGTCCTGCCGGCGTGATGTGAGGCGTAGCCTCGGGCCCATGCCCCCCTCGTCCGCGCCGTCCGAATTCGTGCGCGGCAGAGGAGTGCTGATCATCCGCAACGCAGCCTCGGGCACGGCCGTGGTGCGGGCCGACCCCGCCGACACCTTTGCGACGCGGCTGCCCGAGGCGGTCGTGCAGGAGCTCGCCGAGGATGAGGATCTCGCCGATGCGGTCCTCTCGGCGATGGCGTCGGATGCCCCGCCCGTCGTCCTGGGCGTATACGGCGGCGACGGATCGGTGTCGCGCATGGCAGCCCTCGCACGGCAGTACGGGCGCCCCCTCCTGGTCATGCCGGGCGGGACCTTCAACCACTTCGCGCGCTCGGCGGGCATCGCCGACGTCGACACCGCGATCGATGCGCTGGAACGCGGCACGACGGTCGCGGTGAGCGCCATCGAGGCGCGGGCAGGCGAGCGTGGAGCGATCCTCGCGCTCAACGCCGTCTCGCTGGGCGCGTACCCCGAGCTGATCGATGAGCGCGATCGCCGCCGCGCAAGCCTCGGCAAATGGCTCGGCGGGATCGTCGCCGCCTGGCGGGCGCTGCGCACCGCGGAGCCGCTCACGATCGTGCGCAACGGCCGGCGGGCGCACGTGTGGTCGGTGTTCGTCGGGATCGGCCGCAACGACCCCGATCGCGTCGCGACCATGCAGCGCGAAACGCTCGTCGAGCCGACGCTCGACGTCCGCATCCACCACGCGCGCGGCTCACGGCTGCGTGCGGTCGCGTCGCTCGCTTTCGGCAAGCGCACGGCGGCCGTCTTGCGCGCGCTCGGGCTGATGCCGCCCCGGTTGGACGTCGAGCGGCTGGTCGTGGGGGAGTTCGAGCTGACCGTGCGGCCCGGCGAGGGGCATCCGTCGGTCTACGTCCACGACGGCGAGCTCGAGGAGCAGCCGCCCGCGGGATTCACTCTTCGCTGCGTCGCGATCCCCCGCGCGGTGGAGGTCTTCGCGCCGCCCCCCGGCAGCACGAAAGGGTAGACCTCCGCACGCGGTGCCGCGGAGATCCACCCTCTCGCGTTCAGTCGTGCTGCGGGAAGCCCAGGTTCAGCCCGCCGTGCGACGGGTCGAGCCAGCGCGAGGTCACGGCCTTCTCGGCGGTGAAGAACTCGAAGCCGTGCGGGCCGTAGGCCTTCGCGTCGCCGAACAGCGACGCCTTCCAGCCCCCGAAGGAGTGGTAGGCGACCGGCACCGGGATCGGCACGTTGATGCCGATCATGCCGACCTGCGCCTCACGCTGGAAGCGCCGCGCGGCGCCGCCGTCGTTCGTGAAGATCGCGGTGCCGTTGCCGTAGCGGCTGGAGTTGATGATGCCGAGCCCGTCCTCGTAGCCCTCGACCCGCACGACCGAGAGCACCGGGCCGAAGATCTCGTCCTGGTACACCGTCGAGGTGGTCGGAACCTTGTCGATGAGCGTGGGTCCGAGCCAGAAGCCGTTCGGGTCGCCGTCCACGTCGATCCCTCGCCCGTCGACGACCACCGCGGCGCCATCGGCTGACGCGACATCGATGTACGACGTCACCTTGTCGCGGTGCTGTCCGGTGATGAGCGGCCCCATGTCGCAGCCGCGCATGCCGTCGCCGGTGCGCAGGGTCGCCATGCGCTCCGACACCTTCTGCACGAACTCGTCGGCGATCGTGTCGACCGCGAGCACGACCGAGATCGCCATGCAGCGCTCGCCCGCCGAGCCGAAGCCCGCGTTGACCGCGGCATCCGCGGCGAGGTCGAGGTCGGCATCCGGAAGCACCAGCATGTGGTTCTTCGCACCGCCCAGCGCCTGCACGCGCTTGCCGTTGCGGGTCGCCGTCTCGTACACGTAGTGCGCGATCGGGGTCGAGCCGACGAACGAGATCGCCCGCACGTCGGGGTGCTCCAGCAGTGCGTCGACCGCCTCTTTGTCGCCGTGCACGACGTTGAGCACGCCGTCGGGCAGGCCGGCCTCGGTCAACAGCGCCGCGAGCCAGTTCGCGGCGGTCGGATCCTTCTCGCTGGGCTTGAGGATCACCGCATTGCCCGCCGCCAACGCGATCGAGAAGAACCACAGCGGCACCATCGCCGGGAAGTTGAACGGGCTGATGATGCCCACGACGCCCAAGGGCTGGCGGAGCGTGTACACATCGATGCCGGTCGAGACGTTCTCGGAGTACGCGCCCTTGGTCAGGTGGCCCAGTCCGCACGCGAACTCGACGACCTCCATGCCGCGCGCGATCTCGCCGTGCGCATCGGCGAGCACCTTGCCGTGCTCCGAGGTGAGGATCTCTGCGAGCTCGCCCTTGCGCGCGTTGAGCAGCTCGCGGAAGGCGAACAGCACGGTCTGGCGCTTCGCGATCGACGCGTCGCGCCACGCCGCCGCCGCCGCGGACGCGACATCGACCGCGGCGCCGACATCGGCCGCAGATGCGAAGCGCACGTGCTTCTGCACGGTGCCCAGGGCCGGGTTGAAGACCTGGCCGGTGCGATCGGATGCCCCGGCCCAAGGGGCGCCGTTCACCCAGTGATCCAGGACCGCGGTCTCGGCCCCCGCGGTCTGCGGGGCCAGGGTCGTGGTGTCAGTCATCGTGTTCCTCCTTCGGAAGCGCTCCTTGTGAGGGCGCGTGCACGCGTCAGAAGAGGTCGTCTTCGACGCTCGTCAGACTCTCATGGTAGATCGACATCGCCTGGGCCACCTCGTCGTCGGTGACGACGCACGGCGGTACGACGTGGATGCGGTTGTCGGCGGTGAAGGGAATCAGCCCGCGGGAGACGAGCTCCTTCTTCAGCCGCCCGATCACGGGTGCCCCGACGGGCTCGCGCGTGTCGCGGTCCGCGACGAGTTCCAGCGCCCAGAACACGCCCTCCCCGCGCACCTCGCCGATGAGCGGATGCCGCTCGGCGAGCTCCGCGAGGCCCGGGCCGATCGCCTCGGCGCCCACCCGACGGGCGTTGTCGACGATGCCCTCGGACTGCATGGCGTCCAGCGCCGCGACGATGGATGCCGCCGCCAGCGGATGACCGGAGTACGTGAGGCCACCGGGGAAGACGCGGTCGTCGAACGTGGCCGAGATCGGGTCGGAGATGATCACGCCGCCGACGGGGACGTACCCGGAGTTCACGCCCTTCGCGAACGTGATCAGGTCGGGCACGACGCCGTGGCCGTCGAACGCGAACCAGCGGCCGGTGCGGCCGAAGCCGGCCATCACCTCGTCGAGGATGAGCAGGATGTCGTATCTGTCGGCGAGAGCGCGCACGCCCGCGAGGTACCCGGGCGGCGGCACGAGGATCCCCGCGGTGCCCGGGATCGACTCGAGCAGGATCGCGGCGATCGTCGACGGACCTTCGGACTGGATGACCCGCTCGAGATGCTGCAGTGCTCGCGCCGACTCCTCTTCGGGCGAGGTCGCCCAGAACTCGGTGCGGTACAGGTAGGGCCCGAAGAAGTGGGCGTGTCCGCGGGCGTACTGGTTCGGCATCCGTCGCCAGTCGCCGGTCGCGACGATCGCCGCGCCCGTGTTGCCGTGATACGAGCGGTAGGTGGAGAGGATCGTGTCTCTGCCCGTGTGAAGGCGGGCCATGCGGATCGCGTTCTCGATCGCATCGGCGCCGCCGTTGGTGAAGAAGACCTTCGAGAACCCCGCCGGCGCCTTGTCGAGGATGCGTACGGCCGCCTCGCCCCGGGTGAGGTTCGCGGTCGCGGGTCCGATGGTCGCGAGCGTCTCGGCCTGATCGCGGATCGCTGCGACGACAGCCGGATGCTGGTGCCCGATGTTGACGTTCACCAGCTGACTCGAGAAGTCGAGGAAGCGGGTGCCGGCGTGGTCCCACACGGTGGTGCCCGACCCGCCGGCGATCGGCATGAGGTCGAGCCCGGCCTGTGCAGACCAGGAGTGGAAGACGTGCGCGCGGTCGAGTTCCCGGGCGCGGGCGTCGAGGTCTTCGGTCATGTGGGTCCTCCGGCGTGTGACGAGTCGTCTGGTGCAACGTTCGTCGCTGGACGACCCGAGGTCAAGCGAGGAATGCGGTCAGGAGGTCCCCGCCCGGGGAACGCCCCGGGGCGCATGTTCCACCGTGGGGCGGGAGAATCCCGCCCCACGGTGACGAATCCGCCCCGGGGCATCCGTCCGCCGCCCCGGGGCATCCGTCCGCCGCCCCGGGGCATCCGTCGGCCCGGGGCATCCGTCGGTCCGGGGCATCCGTCGGTCCGGGTGGGAGCGCCCCGGGGCGGATCTCCCACGGTGGGGCGGGAAGATCCCGCCCCACCGTGACGAATGCGCCCCGGGACGATTCGTCGCCGTGGCGCCCCGGGGCGGATGTCGCACGGTTGCGCCCCGGGGCGTATTCTTCACGAGAGCTTGAGCGCCGCCGGGCCCCCGAAGCGGGCTACTGGCCGCCCTCGGTGAGCGTCACGTCGATCGGCGTGTACTCGCCGCCGACCACGATGCCCTCTTCTTCGAGCTCGGCGAGCGCCTGCTGGATGTACTCGTTCGAGTACGCCGATTCGGCAGGCTCCGTCGTGATGAGCTCGAGGCCGTCCTGGTTGACGGCAGACAGGGCGCCCTCGACGGTCTTGTTCCACGCCCCTTCGTCGATGAGGCCGAAGTCCGCACCCGTCCAGATGAGCTTGTTGACCTCGTTCATCTGCCACAGCTGGTGCGTGGGGCCGACCGGGAAGGCCGCCTCGGCGTTGGAGGCGATGTCGTAGACGATCGTCGCGGCCTCTTCGGGATTGTCGCGCGCGAAGATCCAGCCCTTCGTGACCGCCTTGAGGAAGCGCACTGCTGCGTCGGCGTAGGCCGGATCGTCTGCGAGGCGCTGGGTGTCGGCCCAGATCGCATCCTGCAGCATCGCGCCCTCGGTCTCTTCGTACGAGATGACGTCGAAGTCCTCGGGCTGGTAGAGCTCGCCGGTCTCGGGGTTGACGACCTCGAGGATCTGCGCCCACTCGTTGTACGTCATCGCCTGGGCGGCGTCGACGTCGCGGTCGAGCAGGGCGTTCATGCTGAAGTCCTGCGTCGTGATCGACACGGTGCCGGCGTCGAGGTCCTCGGCGGCCATCGCCGCGAAGATCTCCCACTCGTTGCCGAAGCCCCACGACCCGATGCGCTTGCCCTCGAAGTCGGCGACCGACTCGATGCCGTCGCCCTTCCACGAGACCTGCAGGGTGCCGGACTCCTGGAAGACCTGCGCGATGTCGGTCAGCTCGACCCCCGATGCCTCGAGGGTGCCGAGCACCTTGGGGACCCACGCGATCGCGAAGTCGGCGTCTCCGGCGACAAGAGCGTCTTGCGGCACGATGTCGCCGCCGGACGGCACGATCTCGACCTCGTCGAAACCCTCCTCCTCGAAGTAGCCCTGATCGAGGGCGACGTAGTAGCCCGCGAACTGCGCCTGAGGCAGCCACTGAAGCTGCAGCGTGATCGAGGAGAGCGGCTCGAAGTCCTCGCCGCCGCCGTCGGAGGTGTCGGGATCAGCCGATCCGGAGCATCCTGCGAGCGCGAGGGCCGCAACGGTGGCGACGGAGGCCGCGGCCAGGCCGCGTCTGGTGCTGTGTCTCATTGGCGTTCCTTTCGTGTGGTGCGTCGGGTACTGCGAGTGCCGGTCAGACCGGCCGCCGCCTCGTCGCCAGCCGCTCGAGCAGCGAGGTCGCGAGGAAGAACACGAGGCCGATCAGGATGCCGCCCACCACGTACGCCCAGGCGAGCGCGGCGCGGCCGGACTTGGCGTAGGTCGCGATCGCGGTGCCGATCCCGTCGGCGGGACCGCCGAAGTACTCTGCGACGAGCGCGGCGATGACGGCGAGCGAGCTGGCGATGCGCAGGCCCGTGAGCAGGTGGGGGAGCGCGGTCGGCATCGTCAGGATGCGGAAGGTCTGCATGCTGGACGCGCCGGATGCCCGCATCAGGTCGCGATGCACCGGCCGGGTCTGGCGCAGCCCCCGCAGCACGTTGACGAACACCGGGATGAACGCGGCGATGGTGGCGACCGCCTGCCGGCCGAACTGGCTCGATGCGCCGAACATCGTGTTGAGGATGGGGGTGATCGCCACGATCGGGATCACCGCCAGCGCTGAGATCAGGGGAGCCAGCATCCCGTCGATCGGCCGGGCGGCCGCAGCGAGTCCGGCGAACAGCACCGCCAGGATCGAGCCGGCGACGAGCCCGACGAGCGCGTTGGTCGCCGTGATCGCCATGTCCTCGGCGATGATCGGCCACCGCAGCACGAATTCCTCGGCGATCGCGACAGGGCTGGGCAGCATGCGGGGAGCGGTGCCGAGCACGTCGACCCAGAAGATCCACGCCGCGATGATCAGCACGCCGACCACGACCGGGGCGACGAAGCGCAGCCAGCCGGGCAGCTCCTTCTCGGCGCCGGCCGGCGGCGCGCTGCCGGCCGCGCCGGGCGGCGGCAGGATCGTCGTGACGGAGTCGGTCATCTCTCGTTCGCCCTCTCGATGCGCGTGCCGTGGAGGGCTTCGCGGACGGCGGTCACCCGGTCGAAGTACTCGGGCGACTCGCGCAGCGCGTCGTCGCGCGCATCGGGAAGACCGGTGACGATCACGTCGGTGATGCGACCGGGGCGCGGGCTCATCACCACGACCCGGTCCGAGAGGAACACCGCCTCGGGGATCGAGTGCGTGACGAACACGACGGCCGCGCCCGTCTCGGCGGCGATGCGGGTCAGCTCGGACTGCAGGTACTCTCGGGTCATCTCATCCAGCGCGCCGAACGGCTCGTCCATCAGCAGCAGCCGGGGGCGGGCAGCGAGCGCCCGGGCGATCGCGACGCGCTGCTGCATGCCTCCCGACAGCTGATCGGGATAGCGATCGATGAAGTCGGTCAGGCCGACGAGTTCGGCAAGCTCCGCGACGCGGGCGGTGCGCGCGGCCTTGCCCGTGCCGTGCAGCTCGAGCGGCAGGCCGATGTTCGCGGCGACCGTGCGCCAGGGGAGCAGGCCCGCCTGCTGGAACGCGATGCCGTAGTCCTGGTCGATGCGGGCGCGCTTGGCGGGCTTTCCGAAGATCTCGAGTGTGCCGGTCGTCGCCGGGTCGAGGTCGGCGATGAGGCGCAGCAGCGTCGACTTGCCGCAGCCCGAGGGCCCGATGAGCGACACGAATTCTCCGGCGGCCACCTCGAGTTCGACATCGGTGAGCGCGACGACCTCGCCGGTGTTCGTGGGGAAGACTTTCCCGACTCCGGATGCGTGGACGGCAAGGTCCGTCATGCGGCGGCCTCTCCTCTGCGGTAGTTGGCGAGACCGAGGCCGATGAGAGCGACGGAGCCTGCGGCGATGAGCCCGAGGGCGATCGAGCCGAACGTGGGACCCCACGGTGCGGCGGGGTCGCTCGACGCCTGGCCGGCGAGCTGGATGAGCATGCGGCCGATTCCGCCGCGCATGCCGATCGAGACTTCGGCGACCACGGCGCCGAGGACCGCATTCGCCGCGGCCAGTCGCAGCGCGGGCAGCAGATGCGGCACGGCGGCCGGCAGGCGCAGTCGCAGCAGCGTCGGCCAGTAGCCCGCCGCGTAGCTGTGCATGAGGTCGAGGTGGATGCGGTCGGGTGACGCCAGCCCGCGCAGGACTCCGATGGCGACCGGGAAGAACGCGAGATAGGAGGCGATGACGGCGACGGACAGCCACTGCGGCCACGTGCCGCCGCCGCGGTCGATCTGGTTGCCGATCGCGTTGACGACCGGTGCGAACGCGATGAGCGGCACGATCTGACTCACCACGATCCAGGGGAGCAGGCCCCACTCGACCAGGCGCCATCGCTGCATCGCGAGGCCCAGCAACGCTCCGACCGCGACGCCGATGAGCCAGCCGACGGCCGCGATGCCGAGGGTGACGAGTGCGGCGCTCGCGACCGCGACCCACAGCGGCGGGGTGCTGCCGCCGCTCGTGGGCTCGAACAGACGCGCCACCATGTCCCAGATGTGCGGCATGGCCCGGTCGTGCGTGCGGGGAAGGATCATGACGCCCGACCCGGACTCGCCCGCGACCGCGCCGATGACGAAGCCCTCGGCGGGGCCGAGGAACTTGTACAGCTCCCAGAGCACCAGCACCGCGAGCACGCCGATCGCACCCCAGCCTGCCGCGATCCAGCCTCGCAGCTCGCTCTGTCGCCGCGCCGACCAGCGCGCGGGCCTCATGTCCGCCCCGTCATCTGCATGCCGTCATGTCTTGGCCGCCACGTGGGCCGAGAGCGCCGGGATCACCGTCTCGCCGTAGACCCGCATCGTCTCTTCCTTGTTGTCGTGCTGGAGGTAGCCGGCGAACTGCGTCACCCCGAGCGCACGGAGCTGTTCGAGCTTCGCGATGTGCTCGTCGGCGGTGCCGAGGATGCAGAAGCGGTCGACGATCTCGTCGGGCACGAAGTCGACGTGGTCGTTGTCGGATTTGCCGTGCGTGTTGTAGTCGTATCCCGTGCGCCCGGCGATGTACTCCGTGAGCGCGTCGGGGACCGGACCGTGCACCCCGTACTTCGCGACGATGTCGGCGACGTGGTTTCCCACCATCCCGCCGAACCAGCGGCACTGCTCGCGCATGTGCTCCCAGTCGTCCCCGATGTACATCGGGGCGGCGACGCAGAACGCGATCGATTCGGGGTCGCGTCCGGCCGCCGCCGCGGCATCCTTCACCGTCTTGATCATCCACGCGGCGATGTCGACGTCGGCGAGCTGCAGGATGAAGCCGTCGCCCACCTCGCCGGTGAGCTTCAGGGCGAGCGGACCGTATGCGGCCACCCACACCTCGAGTTCGGAGCCGCGACTCCACGGGAACTGCAGCGTCGCGCCCTTGTACTCGACGGGGCGCGAGTTCGCGAGCTCGCGGATGACGTGGATCGACTCGCGCAGCTCGCCCATCGAGACCGGCTTGCCGTTGGTGACCCGCACCGCCGAGTCGCCGCGGCCGATGCCGCAGATCGTGCGGTTGCCGTACATCTCGTTGAGGGTGGCGAAGACGGATGCCGTGACCGTCCAGTCCCGTGTCGCGGGGTTGGTGACGAACGGCCCGACGGTGATGCGCTTGGTCTCGGCCAGGATCGCCGAGTGGATGACGTAGGGCTCCTGCCAGAGCAGGTGCGAGTCGAAGGTCCACACGTGGCTGAAGCCGTGCGCCTCGGCGAGCTTCGCGAGCTGCACGGTGCGCGCCGCCGGTGGATTGGTCTGGAGGACGACTCCGAAGTCCATGATCTGATCCCTTTCGGTCCTGAGCCTGTCGAAGGGTCAGATGAGGTACTGCGAGAGGCCGCGCTTGAGGTAGTGGCCGTCGCCCTTGGAGCCGAGGTACTTCCCCCCGTCGACGACGACCTTGCCCCGCGAGATCACGGTGTCGACGTGCCCGTCGATCTCGTACCCCTCCCAGGCGGAGTGATCCATGTTCATGTGGTGCGTCGCCGCCGAGATGCTGGTGTGACCGTGCGGGTCGTAGACGACGACGTCGCCGTCGGCGCCGGGCTGGATCACGCCCTTGCGGCCGTAGAGGCCGAACATCCGCGCCGGGGTGGTCGAGGTGAGCTCCACCCACCGCTCGAGGGTGATCTTGCCCGTCACGACGCCCTGGTACATGAGGTCCATGCGGTGCTCGACCGAGCCGATGCCGTTCGGAATGGCTCGGAAGTCGTCGAGGCCGAGGTCCTTCTGCCCCTTCATGCAGAACGGGCAGTGGTCGGTCGAGACCATCTGGATGTCGTTGGTGCGAAGCGCCTGCCACATGTGGTGCTGATGGCCGTCCTTCGAGCTGCGCAACGGCGTCGAGCACACCCACTTGGCGCCCTCGAACTGGCCCCACTCCTCGCTGAATCCGCCGAGCTGCTCCTCGAGCGACAGGTAGAGGTACTGCGGGCACGTCTCGCCGAAGACGTTCCAGCCCTGGTCGCGCGCCCAGGCGATCTGGTCCACCGCCTGCTTGGCGCTCACGTGCACCGTGTACAGCGGTGCGCCGGTGAGGTTGGCGAGCATGATCGCGCGATGCGTCGCCTCCTCCTCCATCTGCCAGGCGCGCGCGATGCCGTGGTAGTACGGCGCCTTCTTGCCGGCCTCGGCGAGCTGCGCGGCGAGCACGTCGATCGCGGGCCCGTTCTCGGCGTGCATCATCGTGAGCAGGCCGGTCTCGGCCGACACCTGCATGGCCTTCAGCACCTGCGCGTCGTCGGAGTAGAAGACGCCCGGGTAGGCCATGAAGAGCTTGAAGCTGGAGATCCCCTCGTCGAGGAGTCCCCGCATCGCGGCGAGCGAGTCGTCATCGACGCCGCCGACGATCTGGTGGAAGCCGTAGTCGATCGCGCAGTTGCCGCGCGCCTTCTCGTGCCAGGCGGCGAGGCCATCCTGCACGCGCTCGCCGTACCGCTGCACGGCGAAGTCGATGATCGAGGTCGTGCCGCCCCAGGCGGCGGCGCGGGTTCCGGTCTCGAACGTGTCGGACGCACTGGTGCCCCCGAAGGGCAGCTCCATGTGGGTGTGCGCGTCGATGCCGCCCGGGATGACGTACTTGCCGGTGGCGTCGATGACGGTATCGACGGATGCCGCGACATCCGTCCCGAGAAGCTCGGAGCCCGGCGCCAGCACGGCGACGATCCGCTCGCCGTCGATGAGGACGTCCGCGTCGCCGCGGCCGGTCGCCGAGACGACGGTGCCGCCCGTGATCAGTGTGGTGCTCATGGCAGGGCGATCTCCCGGTAGGTGTCGGGGCGACGGTCGCGGTAGAACTGCCAGTCGTCGCGCATCTGCTGGACCATGTCCATGTCGAGGTCGCGCACGAGCAGTTCCTCGTGTTCGCCCGATCCGCGTTCGCCGACGAAGTTGCCGCGCGGATCGATCACGTTGCTGGTGCCGTAGAAGTTCACCGCTTCGTCGCCGTACTCGTTGTCCTCGCGCCCGACGCGGTTGGGCTGGAGCACGAAATAGCCATTGGCGACGGCGGCCGCCGGGCCCTCGACCTCCCAGAGCCGGTTGGAGAGCCCGGGCTTGGTCGCGTTCGGGTTGAACACGATGTGCGCACCGTTCAGGCCGTACTCGCGCCATCCCTCGGGGAAGTGCCGGTCGTAGCAGATGTACATCCCGACCTTGCCGACGGCGGAGTCGAAGACGGGATAGCCGAGGTTGCCCGGGCGGAAGTAGAACTTCTCCCAGAACTTCTCCACGTGGGGGATGTGGTTCTTGCGGTACTTGCCGAGCACCGTGCCATCGGCATCCACCAGCACCGCGGTGTTGTAGTAGACGCCGGTCTGATCCTCTTCGTAGATCGGCAGCACCATGACGATGCCGAGCTCCTTCGCGACCGACCGGAACCGCTGCACGATCGGGCCGTCCGCGGGCTCCGCATAGCGGTAGTACTTCTTGTCCTGCGTGATCCCGAAGTAGGGCCCGTAGAAGAGCTCCTGGAAGCACATCACCTGCGCCCCGTCCGCTGCGGCATCTCGTGCGAAGCCCTCGTGCTTGTCGAGCATCGAGGCCTTGTCTCCCGTCCAGGTCGTCTGCGAGATCGCTGCGCGTACGGTCGTCATCGTGTCTCCATCCATCTGTCGGATCGTCCCTCGGGCGGGACCGACGGGGTGGGATCGAAGGAGCAGCCCCGCTCCCTGATCCTGTCGATACGACGTTTCCCGTCGGTTTCGGCCTGTGACGCGACAGTAAAGCCTGGCGACGGTGCGGGGCAATGGCCGCTCCCGCACGCCGGAGGGCAGAGGCGGCGAATACACCGCAGGACGGATGCCGCAGCGCAGGGTTACATCGCAGGACGGATGCCGCCTTCCGCGGTCTCGCGTACCGTGAAACGGTGTTCCGCCGGCTCAGACTCCACCAGATCGTCATCGACGTGGTGCTCGCCGGCGCGTTCTTCCTCGTCGCCGCCCCCGTCGAGCTGATCACGATCGCGGGCACGACATCCGAGGCGGCGGTCGGCGTTTCGGGTACACAGCTCGCCTCCGTCGTCATCGTGGTGCTGTTCAGCGGCGCGCTCGCGGTGCGCCGGCTCTCGCCCGCGCTGGCGCTCGGGCTCGCCTGGGCGGCGGCGCTGCTGCAGGTCGGGCTCGGCAGGCCGCCGAGTCTTGCCGACGTCGCGATCTTCGCCGTGCTGTACGCCACCGCCGCCTACGGCTCGGCGCGGGTCTACTGGGCCGGGTTCGGCTCGGCGCTGGGGGGTGCGCTCGTCATCACGGTCTACCTCATGGCCGGTCCGGTGTTCGCCGGCGGCGGGCTCTCGTGGCAGACCCTTCCTCTCGCGCTCGTCATGCTCGTCGCCGCGGTGTTCGCGCTCGGGCTGTCGTGGACGGTCGGCGCTCTCGTGCGCAGCGCGGTTCGGGCGAGGGAGAACCGCGCGGCCCAGGAGCGCGCCGAATCCGAGGCGGCGGCCGAGCAGGAGCGGGTGCGGATCGCGCGGGACATGCACGATGTCGTGGCGCACTCGCTCGCGGTCGTGATCGCGCAGGCCGACGGCGCGCGCTATGCGCTGGCAGCCGCGCAGACCGCAGGCCCGGCGTCCCCCGCCGATCCCGCGCTCGCCGCGACGGCGCTCGGGACGATCTCGACCACGGCGCGTTCGGCGCTCGCCGACGTGCGTCTGCTGCTGACGCAGTTGCGCCATAGTCAGGCTGCCGGTCCGCAGCCGACGATCGCCGATCTCGAAGGGCTGTACGCGCAGGTGCGCGCCGCCGGTGTGCAGCTGCGGGTCGACGTCGACCCGGTGCCGCCGGGCGAGCCGCCGGCAGCCGTGCAGCTCGCCGTCTACCGGATCCTCCAGGAGGCCCTCACCAACGCCCTGCGCCACGGCGAGGCGGGCCGCCCGGTCGATGTGCGCCTGTCGTGGCACCCCGACCGCGTCGACGTGTCGGTGCGCAACCCGCTCCCCGTCGCTGGCCCGCGGCACCCTGCGGGCGCGGTACAGCCCGAGCCGCGCATCACCACGGGTGAGCAGAGCGGGCAGTCGCAGGGCGGGCATCCGCAGGGCGGGGCCCCGCAGAGGGGGCACGGGCTCATCGGGATGCGCGAGCGCGCGCAGCTCGTCGGCGGCCGGCTCGAGGCGGGCGCCGAGCCGGACGCCGGCACCGGCGGCTCGTTCATCGTCCGGGCCACCCTCCCCATCGGAGGCCTGCGGTGACGGCTGAGCGGAGAGAATCGGTCAGAGCGTCGAGCATTCAGGAGAGACGACGATGAACAGAGCTGTGCGGCCCCATGGCGCGGCGTTCTTCCTGAATCCTCGAAACCGATCGGAGGAGACCCCGTGATCCGCGTCGCGCTCGTCGACGACCAGGCGCTGTTTCGCGCCGGCATCCGCATGCTCGTCGACTCGCAGCCCGATCTCGAGGTCGTGGCCGAGGCATCCGATGGTCTCGAGGCGCTCGCCGTCGTGCGCGCGACCCGGCCCGACGTGGTGCTCATGGACATCCGCATGCCCGTCATGGACGGCCTCGCCGCGACCGCGGAGCTGCTCACCGATGCCCAGCCGCCGCGCATCGTGATGCTCACCACCTTCGATCTCGACGAAGCCGCCGCCCGCGCGATCCGGCAGGGCGCCAGCGGATTCCTGCTCAAGGACGCCGACCCCGAGTTCCTGCTCGCCGCGATCCGCACCGTGCACGCGGGGTCGGCCGTGATCGCGGCATCCGCCACCCGTGAGCTGTTCGAGAGATTCGCGGATGCCGCGCCTCGGCCCGTCCCGCCGGCCTACGACGCTCTGACCGAGCGCGAGCGGGAGATCTTCGCGCTCGCCGCGCGGGGGCTCTCCAACGCCGAGATCGCAGCGCGCGAGTTCCTGTCGGAGGCGACGGTGAAGACGCACATCAGCCGCATTCTCGCGAAGCTGGGCCTGCGCGACCGCGTGCAGCTCGTCGTCTTCGCCTTCGAGCATGGGCTGGCGTAGGCGCCGTTCGCATCGAACCAGGGGATTCTGCTCGAACCCGAGGACGATGCCCCAGGGTTCGGCGAGAATCCCCGGTCTCACCAGGCGACGTGCGCCGCGGTGGCGCGCGCGGCGCTCAGCCGCCTTCGAGCGCAGCGCGGTGGCGGGCGTACGTGCGTCGTCCGACGAACCGCCATGCCAGCCGTGCCGGGGCGGGCATGTGCTTGTGGAGCCACTCGTCTCCGCCATCGGGCTGCGAGGCCAGGATCTCGCCCAGCTGCTGCCAGGTCTGCCCCTTCGGGATCGAGCGGCGCCCGTGCTCGGCGTACCACTTCACCTCGGCCTCGGTGATCGTGTACTCCATCACCGGGACGATGTTCGTCTCCTCGTCGGGCAGATGCACCGCGATCGCCGCGTTCACCCCGTCGAGCGCGGCCAGGACGGGTGCGGCATCCGTCGCCTTCGCCGTCGCCCGCCAGGCGGGCAGTGCGAGATCCAAGGCGGTCAGGTGCACGAGCAGCTCGGCGTGCTGGGCCTTCATCCGCGCGACATGCTCCCCGCACGACGGCGCACGCTCGTCGAGAGCATCCCACAGTCGCTCGTCCTCGCCCTCGTGGTGGGCGTGGAGTCCGAGCGACATCGTCTCGAGCTGCGTCGCGACGGCATGGGCGTGCGGGATGTCGCCTTCGGCCACCAGCCGGACGAGCAGCGGACCCTCACCGAAACCGCGCCGGAAGAGGCGATGGATCTCGACCATCCCGCTCGCATCGCAGGTCTTCGGACCCGACCGCGGCGGCTCGCCGCTCGAGGGCAGGGGCGTGGCGGACATGGCGACTCCTCGTCTTCGTGGGTCTGTCGAGACGATAGTCCCGCCGGGCTCCGGCCGGAAGGGATCATCCTCGCGATGTAGACGGATGCCTCTCCCGGCCGACGCGGACAGGACGGGCCGATCCATAGCGTCGATGGCATGGAGATCTCATCGACCGACTTGGGCCTCGCCGCCCGGGTGCAGCAGCTCACCAAGACCTACGGAACCGGGGAGAGCACGGTGCGGGCGCTCGATGGCGTCAGCGTCGGCATCCGCCGTGGCGAGTTCACCGCGATCATGGGGCCGTCGGGGTCGGGCAAGTCCACGCTCATGCACATCATGGCGGGCCTCGACGCGCCGACGGGCGGGCGGGCGTGGATCGGCGACACCGACATCACGGAACTGTCCGACCTCGAGCTCACGATCCTGCGTCGCCGACGCGTGGGCTTCGTGTTCCAGGCCTTCAATCTGGTGCCCACCCTCGACGCGATCGGCAACATCCTGCTCCCGTTCGACCTCGACGGCCGCCGTCCGTCCGCACTGGAGCGTTCGCGCATCGACGGGCTCGTCGACACCCTCGGACTGGCGTCGCGCATCGGTCACCGGCCCCACCAGCTGTCGGGCGGGCAGCAGCAGCGCGTCGCGATCGCGCGCGCCCTCGCCACCGCTCCCGATCTCGTGTTCGCCGACGAGCCCACGGGCAATCTCGATTCGCGCAGCGGGCGCGAGGTGCTGGGTCTTCTCGCGGCGGCCAGCCGCGACCACGGTCAGTCCATCGCCATGGTCACGCACGACCCCGTCGCCGCCTCTCACGCCGACCGCGTGCTCTTCCTCGGTGACGGACGGATCGTCGCCGACAAGCCCCGGCAGAGTCCCGAGGAGATCTCGGCGTACATGCTCGCCTCCGAGCTGGGCGCGGGCGGACCGGGCGCCTCCGAGCCGGGTGCCTCCGAGCCGGCAGGCGCCGTGGTGGGAGCGACCTCATGAGCGCCGAGCCATCGACGACACGAACGGCCTCGCCGCAGCAGGGCTCCCGGATCGCTGCCCCGCGGCACGGTGCGGGCGGCGGAGCCGTGGACCGACAGCTCGCCGCGGGGGAGCGCCGCCCCGACTCGGCTGTCGCCGCGGGAGTGCAGCGCGTGCCCTCGCGACGTGCGTGGCTCCGGGAGCGCGGGATGGGGGCGAGCATCCTCGTGGCGGCGATCTCGAGCGCCTTCGGCGCGCTGCTGCTGAGCGCCACCGGCTTCATCGCGGCGCTGCTGCGTGCGGATCCGTACATCGGCGAGAGCGAGCTGCTCGCCGCGGTGCTCGCGATCATGAGCTTCCTGCTGGTCGGCGTGGCCGTATACGTCGCCTCGATCGTCACGGCGAACACCTTCGCCACCGTAGTGGCCGGGCGTACTCGGCGCATCGCGCTCCTGCGGCTGATCGGCGCCTCGGCGCGGTCGCAGCGCGCCGAGATCGCGCGCCAGGGCCTCATCGTCGGAGTGATCGGAGCGGTGCTGGGACTCGTCGCCGGAACCCTCGCGGCCGGAGCAGGCGTCGCGCTCGCCGCGCAGCTGCTCGGAATCGAGGGCGTGGAGTACGCCGTCGTCCAGCCGGTGCTCCTGGTGCCGGCCGCGGTCGTCGCGCTCACCACGTGGGCCGCGGCCTGGGCGGGCTCTCGGCGCGTGCTGACGGTCACACCGCTGCAGGCGCTCGGCGGCTCGGTCGAAGCGCCCCACGACGCCTTCTCCCGGCGCGGCGTGCGCAACGGGGGTGCGATCGCGCTCTTCGCCACCGGCGGAGCGCTGCTCGCGGGTGGGATCGGCCTCGGACTCGTGTCGCCCCTGGGCGTGATCGTCGCGTTCTTCGGCGGCATCCTGTCGTTCACCGGGCTGGCGCTCGGCGCGACACTGGTCATGCCGCCGGTGCTGCGGCTCGTCGGGCGGATGTTCGGCCGCTCGGCGACGGCGCGCCTGGCCGCCGAGAACGCCCTGCGCTATCCCGAGCGATCCAGTCGCATGGCGATCGGAGTGGTGATGGGCGTCACCCTGGTGACGATGTTCGCCGTGGCGCTCGAGACGGTGAAAGCCGTCTTCGCGGCCTCGGCCGACGGCCCGCTGCCGGCGGACCTGACGACCCTGATGGACACCTTCGCCGGAATCATGATGGGTCTCGTGGCGGTGTCTGCGGTGATCGCCGCCGTCGGCCTCGTGAACCTGCTCACGATCGGCGTGGTGCAGCGGCGTCGCGAGCTGGGGCTGCTGCGCGCGCTCGGCGTCTCGACCGGCCAGGTGCGGCGCATGGTGCTGCTCGAGGCGGCGCACATCACGATCACCGCGACCGTGACCGGGCTCGTGCTCGGCGTCGTCTACGGCTGGGCGGGGGCGCAGTCGCTGCTCGGAGCCGTGCCCGTGCCGCCGGCGTTCTCGGCGCCGACCCTCGTCGCACCGGCCGTGCCGTGGGTCCCGGTGGCGATCATCGTGGTGGCGACGGCGGTGCTGACCCTGATCGCGGCCGTGGTGCCGACCCGCCTCGCGACGCGCGTCGCACCGGTCGAGGCGCTCGCCGACTGACAGACGAGCGGATGCCGCCGCGCAGGCTTCGCGCGGCGGCATCCGCTCGTCGTGGTGGGCGTGGACGGCCCGACCGGTGGCGGGTTCCGCGAGGGAGGTGCAGGCTGAAGGCATGCAGATCGAGATCGTGGAGCACGAGCCCCCCTATCGCGTCGGCGTCATCATCGGGAGCCTGTCGCGCGAGTCCATCAACCGGCGTCTGGCGACGGCGCTGGAGCGCGTCGCACCGCCCGAGTTCGAGTTCTTCGAGATCTCGTACGCCGACCTGCCGCTGTACGACCGCGACCTCGACGCGGACTACCCGCAGACGGCCCTCGACTTCAAGGCGGCGGTGCGCTCGGCCGACGCGGTGCTGTTCGTCACGCCCGAGTACAACCGCTCGATCCCGGGTGCTCTGAAGAACGCGATCGACTGGGGCAGCCGTCCGTGGGGCCAGAACGCGTGGTCCGACAAGCCGACGGCCGTCATCGGCGCCTCACCCGGTCAGATCGGGACGGCGGTCGGCCAGCAGTCGCTGCGCGCGACCCTGAGCTTCCTCAACGCGCGGCAGATGACGACGCCCGAGGCCTACATCCACTTCACGCCGGGACTGATCGAGGCCGACGGCGAGGTCACGGTCCCGGCGACCGAGGGGTTCCTGCGGACCTTCATGGCGAAGTTCCTGGAGTACACCGCGCGCGTGCTCACCGTCATCCCCCGGCCGTGACGCGCGGCTCCGTGCGCACGAGGCGGATCTCACGCGCGTCGCCGAGCTGTTCGTCGACCTTCGTGGTGCCGTCGGCCACGAAGCCGTTGCGCTCGTAGAACGCGCGGGCGCGCGGGTTGTCCTCGAGCATCCACAGCGACGCCGGCCCGTCGCCCACTGAGGCGCTGAGCAGCAGCTGCCCCGCGCCCGTGCCGTGATGCGCCTGCACGACGTTGATCGCGTACAACTCGGCATCGGTCGGTCTGTCGGCATCGCGGGAGTCGCCCGCCCAGGCGAAGCCGATGACGACACCGGCCCGCTCGGCGACCCAGATCGTCTGCGGACCCAGCGCACTCTCACCCGCGATCAGGCGCCGCAGCGCCGCCGCCCGCTCTGCGACCGGGCGCCCTTTCACGATCGGGGCGGGCAGTTTGTCCGTATACGTCTCGCGCCAGACCTGCACATGCACCCGCGCGATCGCGGGAGCGTCGTCGACCGTCGCGATCCGGACGACCACGTCACTCATCGGGCGTGGAGGGAGTGACGTCGGTGGTGGGCTCGAGTGGCTTCGACCCGGACCTCCTCGATCGGGTCGCGCTTAGTCCGGGGGTAGCGGGCTCGGATGTCGTCGACCCCGTTGCGCTCGGCTCGGGGGTGGCCCGCTCGGGGGTGGCCGGCTCGGAGACGGCGGGCTCGGGTTCGGTGGGCTCGGGGTCGTGCGCCCAGGTCGGGGCGAGCGCTCGGATGCGCGCGCCACGCCACTGCCACATGCCCCACAGCACGGGCCAGAGTGCCAGGGCGGTGGGGCCGCCGATCACGAGCCGGTCGCGCCACAGCGTCTTGCCCGGCTCGCCCGGCGCGGCGGAGATCGCCATCTGGTGATCCCACACGTCGAGGCTGGCGAGCGGACCGGTCAGCGGAATGCCGCTGTCGCGGAAGATCCGCACCCCGCCCGCGGATTCGTCCAGGTGGCGCTCGCTCATGTGGATGAGCTGGCGCCCCATGGGCACGACGCCCAGTGCCGACAGCTGCACGGGCACGTCGTCGCCCGGACTCCACGCCGTCGGCAGCCCGTTCGGCACGAGGGGCTCGAGGTCGAGGAGCGGTCCATACAGCTCGGCGACCGCGCGCGGGGAGTGCACTGCGCGCCACGCGGCGTCCGGGTCGCAGTCGATCACGAGCTTCAGCAGGATCCGCATGCTCCAGTGTTGCACCGGCATCCGTTCCTGACCGGCCACTTCATGTGCTCTCACCGAACGCACACGTCCGGCGCGTTCGCGAGGTGTGCGCTCGGCGAGAGCACATGAAGTGAACTGGGGAGTTCGCCTGGAGGAGCGCGCCACGGCGGAGATAGACGACGGATGCCGCGACGTACGCTGGAGCGATGCCCGAGAGCCCGTTCGACCAGCGGCGATATCAGGTCCGCCACGAGTGGGGTGCGTCGGGGCTGGCAGCTCTCGCGCCCGCCGAGATCGTCGTCGTCGTCGACGTGCTGCGCTTCTCGACGACCGTGACCGACGCCCTCGAAGCGAACAGCGAGGCGCCGCGAGGGGATGGCGTCGAGGGCGGAGCCAGGGTCGGAGCCGCCGCGGGTGTGCCTCTCGATGCCTCCGCGCATGCGGTGTCGCTGAACGGCGCCGCCGTCGCCGCCGCGGCCGCCTCGACCGGAGGGGTCGTCATGCTCGGCTGCCTGCGCAACGCGTCGGCGGTGGCGCGCGCCGTGCTCGCCGAGCAGGAGCGTAGAGGTGCACGCACGAGCGTCGCGATCATCGCCGCGGGCGAGCTCACGGGGAGCGCGGTTCGACAGGCTCGGGGATCGGATGGCGTGGCGCTCCGATTCGCCGTCGAGGATCACCTCGGGGCGGGCGCGATCATCGACGCACTCGGTGCCCTGGGCATCGACCACACCTCGCCCGAGGCTGCCGCCGCGGGCGAGGCGTTCCGCGGGCTCCGCGGCGCTCTGCGGCACCTGCTCACCGCGAGCGGGTCGGGTCAGGAGCTGCTCGACCGAGGCATGCGCGACGAGGTGCTCGCCGCTGCCGAGGTGGATGCGGCATCCATCGTCCCGGTCCTGCGCGACGGAGTCTTCGTCGCGTACTGAGCGGGCTGCTACCGCGGGGTCAGTGCCGCCAGACGGGCGGCGGGAGTGATCTCGCGACGCGTCCAGACGAAGGCGTGGCGCTCGTCGAATCGGGGCGCGCACTTCGCACACGACGTGGGGCGGGTGGCCTTGCGATGACGGTAGGCGATGTGCCCGGCGGGGCACACTCCGATCCAAGGAGCGAGCTCTGTGGCGGTCTCGCCGTGGTGGGTGGTGCCGCCGACGTAGCCGAGCTCGCGCGCGACGGCCTTCCACTTCGGGCCGTGACCTGCGCCGGCGCCGGCGAGCGCGTGGGCCACTTCGTGCAGGAGAGTCTGATGGTTCGTGTCGTCGTCGTACCGCGCCGTGAGGTAGCGCGACAGGCTGATGCGCTTGTGCGTGTAGTCGCACAGCCCCGCGCGGCGCTTCGCGTTGTCGAACGCGAACGTCCACGAGGGGTCGAGGTGGGCGGCGATGAGGGCATCGGCCCAGTGCCGCACGCGGTGAAGTTCCGACATGATGGTGAGACTAGAACGTATCTACGACACTGGCGGCAAGAACGCGGGCGAGTCCTCTCCGCAGCCGATCGAATCGCCGCGTCGCGCCCCGTTCAACTCGCTACGGTCCCTGCGCCCACTCCAGACGCCGCGAGCGCGTCGTCCCGAGCCTCGGGGTGCGGGGGCCCAGCCGCGGCTCGGCGCCGGTCTGCGGCGTCGATGGCCAGCAGTGTCGACTCGAGCTGCTCATCGGTCGCGCCGGATTCCTGGCGCAGGAACAGGGCGCGCTTGAAGTCGCGACGGGCGCCCTCGAAATCGCCGTCGTCGAAGTTGACCTTGCCGCGGTGCTGGTAGGCGAATGCCGCGATGCCGGCCCATCCCTGACCCTCGGCCTCTTCGGCGCAGGTGGTGAGCTCCTGATCGGCGGCAGCGTACGCGCCGCGCGCCTGCAGGATCGTGGCGTGGAGGATGCGCGCACGCAGCAGATCCCGGCGGGTGCCGGCCATGCGGGCGACCCTCACGGACTGCTCCGAGATGCCGATCGCATCGTCGGGGCGCTCCAGCACCTTCAACAGCCAGACTCGCTCCAGCAGGGCCGGGAGGCTCCGCTGATCGCCGATCTCTTCGAGGCGCTCGCGGCACTGTCGGGCGTCGACCTGCTCGCGCAGTGTGTCGGGGTCGTACCCGCGGATATAGCTCACTGTTGACTCCCTTCGCCCGCGCTGCCCGGGACCGCTCATCCAGTGTGCCCCGCCGCGAATGGGGGTGCGGCGTGCCACGCCGGTCGTGACGCACGCGCCGGGCGCGCCGGCATCCGTCAGCGATCGAACACGGATGCCGAGGGCTTGGGCGAGGCCGTCGCATCGGCGTCGGTGGCGACCCTCGTGCCGCGGATGAACTCGACGACTTCGCGCCCCTCGGCGACCTTCGCAGGATGAGGACCGGCGGCCATGAGCCGGGGCAGCCACTCGGTCGGAAGGGGTGCCCGCGATGCGGCGATCACGAGGTTGCCGAAGCGGCGGCCCTTGAGGGTCTGCACCTCGGCGAGCACGATGACGTGCTCGAGCACCGCCGACACGGTCGCGACTTCGCGCCGGGCGAACGCCAGGCCGGCGCCGTCGGCGACATTTACCAGGAGCACGCCGTCCGGCGCGAGGAACCGCGCCGCCTCGGTGAAGAACTCGACGGTGGTCAGGTGCGCGGGCGTCTGGGCGCCCGAGTAGACGTCCGACACGACGAGGTCCGCGGCGCCGACGAGCCCGGCCGGCAGGCGTCCGAGTCCTTCGCGGGCGTCGCCGATCCTGACCCGGATCGTCGCGCCGCGGGGCAGGGGGAGGTTCTCCCGCACGAGGTCCCACAGCGCGGGCTCGAGCTCGACGACCTGCTGGCGCGAACCCGGCCGGGTCGCCTCGACGTAGCGCGGGATGGTCAGGGCGCCGGCGCCGAGGTGGATCGCGGTCAAGGGCTGGCGCGGCATCCGGAGCCGGTCGATCACCGCGCCCATGCGGGCGATGTATTCGAAGTGGAGGTGGGTGGGATCGTCCAGATCCACGTGCGACTGGGGGGTGCCGTCGACGTCCAGCTCCCAGCCGCCGCCGAAGCTCGAAGGGACGATCCGCGCGAGCGTCCCGTCCGACAGACGGGCGGTGGGCACCGGTGTCTCGCCCCGTGTCCGCGCCATGGCTCAACGCTATCGGCACCGGGGCATCCGGCGAGGCCGGGTTGACACTTCTGCCCCCGCATCAGCGCCGGCGTCGCGCAGATCGCTGAGCAATCGGCATCCGGACGGGTCGAAACACAATCGAGACACAGGTGTAACCGTCGGTGCGGCCCTGCGCCGGTAGCGTCAAGGCATCACACCCCGCTGAGGGCTGAGCGCACCTGGCTCCACGATGACGTGCAGCAAGGCCCACACGATATGGAAGGTGCACAGCACATGCTCCACATTTCGAAGAGGCGCTGGCTCACCGGCGCCGCGGCGATCGCCGTCGGGGCGCTCGTTCTCACCGCCTGTGCCAGTCAGCGCGACGAAGGCGGCGGCACCGAGGCGCCGAGCGACGTCGACACGACGTTCGTGTTCGGCGCGTCCGGAGACCCGGCCAGCCTCGACCCCGCCTTCGCGAGCGACGGCGAGACGTTCCGGGTCGCACGCCAGATGTTCGAGGGCCTGGTCGGCACCGTGCCCGGCACCGCCGACCCCGCGCCCCTCCTCGCGTCGAGCTGGGAGCAGCCGGACGACACCACCTACGTGTTCACGCTCGAAGAAGGCGTCACGTTCCACGACGGCACCGACTTCAACGCCGAGGCCGTCTGCTTCAACTTCGACCGGCAGAACGCGTTCACCGGCGTCGCCGCCTCGCAGAGCATGGCGTACTACTGGGGCGTCATCATGCGCGGCTTCGGCGACGAGTCGATCTACGACTCCTGCACCGCCGACAGCGACTACCAGGCCACCATCACGCTCAAGCAGCCGTTCGCGGGATTCATCCCCGCCCTCTCGCTGCCGTCCTTCTCGATCCAGAGCCCGACAGCCCTCGAGGAGTACGGCGCCGACGACATCGGCGGAACCGAAGAGGCTCCCGTGCAGAGCGAGTACGGCCAGGAGCACCCCACCGGCACCGGCCCGTTCGTGTTCGACTCGATCTCTCCCGGTGAGCAGACGATCCTCACGGCCAACCCCGACTACTGGGGCGAGCAGGGTGTCGTGGAAGAGATCATCTTCCGCGTCATCGGCGACACGACGGCCCGCCGTCAGGCGCTGGAGGCCGGCAGCATCGACGGCTACGACCTCGTCGCACCCGCCGACCTGACCTCGCTCGAAGACGCCGGCTTCTCGCTGGTCAACCGTGCGCCGTTCAACGTCCTGTACCTGGGCATGAACCAGGCCGCACCCGGGCTGTCCGACATCAAGGTGCGTCAGGCGATCGCGCACGCGATCGACAAGGACGCGCTCATCGCGCAGATCCTGCCCGAGGGCACGGAGGCGGCGACGCAGTTCATGCCCGACACCGTCATCGGCTGGAACGACGGCGTCACCGAGTACGACTACGACCCCGACGCCGCCAAGGCGCTTCTGGCCGAAGCCGGCTACACCGACGCGAACCCGCTGACGATCACCTTCAACTACCCGGTGAACATCTCGCGGCCGTACATGCCGAACCCCGAGCAGATCTTCACGAACCTCGCCAGTCAGCTGGAGGCCGTCGGAATCGTGCTCAACCCGGTCACGAACGAGTGGGTCGAGTACCTGGACCTCATCCAGGGCGGCGCGGATCACGGCATCCACCTGCTGGGCTGGACGGGCGACTACAACGACCCCGACAACTTCGTCGGCACGTTCTTCGGACTGCCGACGAACGAGTGGGGCTTCGACAACACCGAGCTCTTCGACGCATTGAGCGCCGCGCGCGGCCTCGCCACCGAAGAGGAGCAGACCGCGGCGTACGAGGCGGTGAACGAGCAGATCATGGAGTTCCTGCCCGGCGTGCCGCTGGCGCACCCGGTCCCGACGCTCGCGTTCGACTCGCGCGTCACGTTCTACCCGGCAAGCCCCGTGCAGGACGAGGTCTACAACATGGTCGAGCTCAGCGAGTGACACGCTGAATCGACGGATGCCTCGGCCTGGCGCGACCCGCCGGGCCGAGGCATCCGCCCCCGCTCGTATGCCGTGCGGCACCCGCCGCGCCCGTGTCCCGGAGATCTCGTGCTAAGCACCATCGGCAGACGCCTTCTGCTGCTCGTCCCCACCCTGTTCGGGTTGACCCTGCTGCTGTTCTTCTGGGTGCGGGCGCTGCCCGGCGGGCCCGCCGTGGCCCTGCTCGGAGAGCGGGCGACGCCCGAGCGGGTGGCCGAGATCAACGAGCTGTACGGGTTCAACGAACCGCTGGTCGCGCAGTACTTCACCTGGCTCGGCCAGTTGCTGCAGGGCAACTTCGGCGTCTCGATCCAGACGCAGCGGCCTGTGACCGAGGAGTTCGTGCGGCGCTTTCCCGCCACCCTCGAGCTGACGATGTTCGCGATCATCCTCGCGGTCGGCCTGGGTGTCGCGATCGGGTACTGGGCGGCGCGGCGGCATGGCCGGGCCGGGGATCACTTCGCGGTGTTCGCGAGCCTCATCGGGATCACGATCCCGGTGTTCTTCCTGGGCGTCATCCTCAAATGGATCTTCGCCGTCCAGCTGGGCTGGCTCCCGTCCGACGGGCGGCAGGACCCTCGCCTGGACGCCACGCACTACACGAATTTCTATATCTTCGACGGGATCATCACGGGGGAGTGGGATGCCGCGTGGGACGCCTTCCTGCACCTCATCCTCCCCGGAATCGCGCTGGCGACCATCCCCCTCGCGATCATCACGAGAATCACCCGGGCATCGGTGCTCGAGGTGCAGAACTCGGACTTCGTGCGCACCGGCATGGCCAAGGGAATCTCTCGCGGCACGATCCGCGGGCGCTTCATCCTGCGCAACTCGCTGCTGCCGGTCGTCACGACGATCGGCCTGCAATTCGGGCTGCTGCTGTCGGGAGCGATCCTCACCGAGTCCGTGTTCGCGTATCCCGGGATCGGATCCTTCCTCTCGCGGGCGATCTTCACCCGCGACTACCCGGTCCTCCAGGGATTCATCCTCTTCATCGCCGTCATCTACGCGCTCATCAACCTCGCGGTGGACGTGTCCTACAGCTTCATCGACCCGAGAGTGCGGGTGCAGTGATGGTGCGCACACGGCTGATCAGCGAACCGATCGGAGGTGCGGCATGACGTCCGCAATGCTTCCCCCCGCCCCGAGCGGCGGACCCGTCGACGACACCTCCGTCGACGACAAGGAGCTCCTGGCGGCGAAGACACGCGGCGGAGGTTTCTGGCGCGACGTCTTCCGGCGGCTGCGCCGCAACTCCAGCGCGTGGGTCGGCGCCGTCATCATCGCGATCTTCGTGCTCGTCGCCGTCTTCGCGCCGTGGCTCGCGCCCTACGGTCCCGAAGAGCTTCCGGGCCAGCAGTACATCACCCCCGGGCACATCCCGGGTCCCGGCGAGATCCCCGGGTTCCCGCTGGGGCTGGACCGCTTCGGCGGCGACATGCTCTCCAAGCTCATCTGGGGCGCCCGTGCGTCGCTCTTGATCGGCATCGTCTCGACGCTCCTGGGGCTCATCGGAGGCATGATCCTCGGGCTCGTCGCTGCGACGTTCGGCGGCTGGGTCGACACCCTCATCATGCGCTTCGTCGACATCCTGCTGTCGGTGCCGTCGCTTCTGCTCGCGGTGTCGATCGCCGCGCTCATGGGGCAGACCCCGCTTGCGATCATGATCGCCATCGGCGCCGCACAGGTGCCGATCTTCGCGCGTCTGCTGCGCGCCTCGATGCTGCAGCAGCGCTCCAGCGACTACGTGCTCTCGGCGGCGACCCTCGGCCTCGGGCGCGGGCGCATCACGATGACCCATGTGTTGCCGAACGCGGTCGGCCCGGTCATCGTGCAGGCCACGCTCACCCTCGCCACCGCCGTCATCGAGGCGGCGGGCCTGTCGTACCTCGGTCTCGGCGGCGGTGTCCCGCAGACAGCCGAATGGGGCCGCATGCTCACCTACGCGCAGCTCGAGCTGGCGGTCAACCCCTGGATCGCGATCCTGCCCGGCATCTGCATCACGGTCACGGCGCTCGGCTTCACGCTCCTCGGCGAAGCCCTGCGCGAAGCCATGGATCCGCGTACTCGCGCGCGCTGACGCGTCCGGGCGGGCGGGCGGGCGGGCGCGTCAGACCGCGATGTCGAGCTCGTTGCCGGGGATCGACGCGAGCAGGCGCCGCGTGTACGGATCACGCGGGTTGGTGAATATCTCTTCGGAGGATGCCGCCTCGACGAGTTGCCCGTCCTTCATGACGCACACGTAGTCGCTGATGAGGCGGACCACCGCGAGGTCGTGCGAGATGAACAGATAGCTCAGGCCGTACTCGCGCTGCAGGTCGCCGAGCAGGCGCAGGATCTGGTCCTGCACGAGCACGTCGAGGGCCGAGACCGGCTCATCGCAGACGATGAGGTCCGGAGACAGCGCGAGAGCGCGGGCGATCGCGATGCGCTGGCGCTGACCGCCCGACAGCTCCGACGGATAGCGGCGCAGCATCGACTGCGGCAGCGCGACGTCGTCGAGCAGCTGCCGCACCCGCACCGCGCGCTCCTTCGCCGATCCGCGCTTGTAGAACTCCAACGGCTCGGAGATGATCCGCTCGATCGAGAACATCGGGTTCAGCGATGAGTACGGGTCCTGGAAGATCGGCTGCACGCGCTGGCGGAACGACTTGAGCTCGCGCCCCTTGAGCGTCGCGACATCGTGGCCGTCGAAGCGGATCGAACCCGCCGTCGGGTCGATGACCTTGAGCATCATCCGGGCGGTCGTGGTCTTGCCCGAGCCCGACTCGCCGACGATGGCGACGGTCTCGCCGCGCGGGATCGAGAACGACACGTCGTTCACGGCGGCGAAGTCCTCCTTGCTGCCGCGCACCTTGTAGATCTTGGTGAGCCCCTCGACCTCGACGATGTAGTCGGGGGCGGATGCCGCGGCCCGCGGTTCGCGGGGCGTCGTCTGCGCAGCGGGGGCCGGCCCTGTGGCTCGCGCTGCGTCGGCCGATGACGCATCCGTGGACGGGACGTGTGCGGACGCGAGTGCTGATGCCGGGGCATCCGTCAGCGTCTCGACCGCCGCGGCATCCGTCACCGTCTCGACAGCCGGGGCATTCGTCGTCTCGGTCGCCGCGGCATGCGTCGTCTCGACCGCGGCATCCGCCGTCGTCTCGACCGGCGCGATGTCGGGGCGGGGGATGCCGGGGACCGTGGTGCGGAAGACCTCCGGGCGCAGCCGCACCGCCGCGACCGACGGGGCCGCACGCACGAGCGCCTGGGTATAGGGCTGCTGGGGGTCTTCGAGGATCTGGCGGGCCGGGCCCTGCTCGACGATGCGTCCGCGGTTCATGACCACCACGCGCGCGGCGCGCTCGGCGGCCAGACCCAGGTCGTGCGTGATCAGCATGACGGCCGTGCCACGCTCGCCCGTCATGCGCTCGAGCTGGTCGAGGATCGTCTTCTGCACCGTCACGTCGAGGGCGCTCGTCGGCTCGTCGGCGATGAGCAGCTTCGGGTCGCACGCCAGGCCGATGGCGATGAGCGCGCGCTGGCGCATGCCTCCCGAGAACTCGTGCGGGTACTGCTTGGCGCGCTCTTCGGCGTTCGGCAGACCGGCAGCGGCGAGGGTCTCGACGACCTTTCGGTCGACGTCGCGACGCGTCGCGAGGCCGTGGGCGAGCAGGGTCTCGGCGATCTGGGTGCCGATCTTGGCGACGGGGTTGAGGTTCGACATCGGATCCTGCGGCACGAGGCCGATGGACCGGCCGCGGATCGGACGCATGATGCTCTCGGGAGCGCCGACGAGATCCTGCCCTTCGAGCATGATGCTGCCCTGGGTGACCTTGCCGTTGCCCGGCAGCAGGCCGATGACCGCCATCGCCGTGGTCGACTTGCCCGAGCCCGATTCGCCGACGATCGCGAGCGTCTCGCCCGCGGACAGGTCGAGGTCGATGCCCTCGACGGCGTGCACGGGGCCGTCGATCGTCTGGAACTCGACGGCGACGTCGCGCACCTGGAGCAGCGGCGCTCCGGCCGCGAGACGTTCGGTGGTTCGGGCCATTCCCCCATCCTGCCCGGCGCGTGTGGTTCGCGCACTGGTCCGCGGTGAGCCTTTACTCATCCGTAACGCGCGGTGCGCCGCCGCGGCGCGGGCGGGCCCGGCAGAACTCCACGGAGTCAGCGCCCGACGCCCGGGTTGCGCAGCTGTCCGGGGCTGTGCATTGCGGATCCGTGGAGTTCTGCCGACTCGCTCGCCGAGAGCCGCAGTACCGTGGAAGCCATGGCGGCGATCGACCTCAACGCGGACCTCGGCGAGACCGTCGACGGCGTTCCCACGGCCGACGACGAGGCCCTGTTCGCCGTCATCTCGAGCGCGAACGTCGCCTGTGGCGGGCACGCGGGAGACGCCGCCTCGATGCGCGAGGCCGTGCTCCGTGCCGAACGCTTCTCGGTGGCGGTGGGGGCGCACCCCTCCTATCCGGATCGTGCGAACTTCGGTCGCGTGGCGGTGTCGATGGACCCGGCCGGTCTCCAGGCCGCGGTGACCGAGCAGCTGGCCGCCCTCGTGGCCGCCGGCGCCGACCTCCGCTACGTCAAGCCTCACGGCGCGCTCTATCACGCGGTGACGACGGACCCCCGGCAGGCGGATGCCGTCGCCCGCGCCGTCGCCGGCCATGCGGCGAGCCTCGGCAGGCCGTTGCCGATGCTCGGCCTGGGCGGTGCGATGGCGGCGGCGGCGGCATCTGTCGGGCTTCCGTTCGTGCGCGAGGCGTTCCTGGACCGCGGCTATCTGCCGGACGGCGGCCTCGTGCCGCGCGGTCGGCCCGGTGCCCTGCTCGATGACCCCGACCAGGTCGCGGCGCGCGCCGTCCGACTCGCCCTGACCGGCGAGGTCGAGGCGATCGACGGGTCGATCGTGGGCGCGGGCCCACGCACGTCGATCGGAGCGTCGGGTGTCGGGGGCGCCGCCGCGTCGCTGTGCCTGCACGGCGATTCTCCCGCGGCGGTGGCCATGGCCCGCGCCGTGCGCGCCGCGCTGGATCGGGCAGGCGTCGAGGTGCGGGCGCCATGGTGAGTGCGCGGCTGCTGCCGATGGGGGAGCGCGCGTTCCTCGTCGAGGTCGCCTCGCTTCGGGAAGTGCTGGCGGTGCATGCGGCGCTGGCGGAATCCCGCCCTACAGGAGTCGTCGACCTGGTTCCTGCCGCGCGGACGGTGCTCGTGCGGATCGACCTGCGCGTGCTCGACGCCAGCGCGGCGCGAGCATGGGCGCGCGCCGGCGCAGAGAGCGCCGGCACACACCGGAGCGAGTCCGCCGAATCACCGGTCGCGGACCTCGAGATCGTCTACGACGGGGCCGACCTGGAAGAGACGGCGGCGCTGCTGGGAGTGAGCGCCGACGAGCTGATCCGCCGACACTCGGACGCGGCGTGGGTGGTGGCGTTCACCGGCTTCGCGCCCGGCTTCGGATACCTCGTCAGCGAAGGCTGGCCCTTCGACGTGCCGCGGCTCGCCACCCCGCGCACGAGGGTTCCGGTCGGTGCGGTGGGCCTTGCGGGCGCCTTCAGTGGCGCGTATCCGCGGGAGACCCCCGGCGGGTGGCGACTGATCGGCACGACTCGCGCACCTCTTTTCGATCCGGATGCCGCGTCCCCCGCTCTCCTCGCGCCGGGCACCCGGGTGCGCTTCCGAGCGGTGGCGCGCGGCACGGCCTCGGTGCCGGATGCCGCACCGACTCGTGCTCTGACGAGGGCTGGGGATCCCGTGCCCGACGGGCGTGCGCCGGGCGGATCAGGGGTCCCGGGTGCGCGGGCGCAGGTGCCGGATGCCGCGGCAACTCGTGCGCCGACGACGGCAGGTGATTCTGCGCCCGACGGGCCCGTGTCGGGCGGATCAGGTGTTCCGGGTGCGCGGGCGCAGGTGCCGGCTGCCGCGGCCACGTCGCCGGGCCGCGGCATCCGGATCGTCGAGACCGGGCTGCTGGCGACGGTGCAGGATCTCGGCCGGGCGGGGGCGGCATCCGTCGGCGTCGCTGTCTCGGGAGCACTCGACCGCACCGCGCTGCGGACCGCCAACAGGCTCCTCGGAAACCCCGAAGGCGCCGCGGCGATCGAGGTCACGATGGGTGGCCTGCGCGCCGTCGCCGAGCGCGACCTGTGGGTCGCGGTGACCGGAGCCTGGGGGACGATCCGGCTCGCGGGTCGCGCGGTCGATCCGTACCAGGCGCACGAGTGGCCCGCGGGCACGGAGCTGCACGTGGACTGGTTCACCCACGGGGCGCGCGCGTATGTCGCGGTGCGCGGCGGTCTCGACGCCCGCAGCGCGCTCGGCTCGCGCTCGACGGATCTGCTCGCCGGCCTCGGTCCGGCGGCGCTGCGGGCCGCCGACACGGTGGGCGTGCGTACCGACGAGATCGCGCCGATCCCGGTCGCACCGCCGTCGCCGTGGGGCGCTCCTCACGATGACGAGCTCGTGCTCGAACTCGCCCCCGGCCCTCGCGCGGACTGGTTCGCTCCCGCCACGGTCGCGCAGCTGTTCGATGCGGTGTGGACGGTCTCGAACAGTGCCGATCGCGTCGGCGTCCGCCTCGAGGGCCCCGAGCTGCGGCGCACGCGCGAGGGCGAGTTGCCGAGCGAGGGCATGGTGCCGGGCGCGCTGCAGGTCCCGCCGAGCGGGCGGCCCACCATCCTCCTGGCGGACGGCCCGGTCACGGGCGGCTACCCGGTGATCGCGGTGATGACGGATGCCGGCCTCGACCTGATCGCGCAGGCGCGGCCCGGCACGCGCATCCGTTTCCGGCACGCGCGTCCGCGCGGTTGAGCCCTGCTCACTCGGCGCCGCCCTCCTCCAGCAGATCGGCCGTCGCGCGAAGGATCGAAACGATCGCGGCGGTGCGCTTCTCGGCGGGAGTCGGCTCGCGCACGGCGGCGGACGCCGCGGGCGGAGGCTGCGTGCCGTCGGCCACCACGACCGGCGACAGCAGCGCGAGCCCTGCGCGGGCCTCGTCCGCGGTCAGCAGCGGCGTCTGGTCGTACCGACCGTCGATCGCAGCGACCACGGCCTTCACGAAGTCGCGATTGCTCAGTCCGGGACTCGCCGCGAAGACGCCGAGCGCGGCGGACGTGAAGACGCCGTGCCCGTTGGTCTCGAGGGCCACCTCGTCGGGCTGACAGGCGGCGATCAGCACCTCGCGGCGAGCAGCGTCCGGCCGCACCCGTGTGGTGTTGATGCTCCGGCCCGCCTCGACCTGCACCACCTTGCGGTGCGCCGCACCGCGGAGGTCATCTGAGATCGGAGCCGAGCGTGCGGCCCGGTAGGCGGCGATCGCGTCCGCGTCCAGGGGCGCGAGACGGCGCTTCGTGCCCGCCGGAACCGGCACCTTCTCGAGATCGGGGCGCGAGAGGCCCCGGCTCGCGGTACCGGAATGGCAGGAGTCGAAGATCAGCGTGACCGAGACGCCTTCGGGGATCAGATCCCAGATGACGGCGAGGTCGTCGTCGACGATGAGGCTCCCCTCGCGGAAGTCGACCGGGCACAGTGCTTCGTCGGACGGCCCGAGGTCGTCGGTCTCGTCGCCGTCGAGGTCGGGGACGAAGGTGCCGTGGCCGGCGAATTGGATCGCGAGGATGTCGCCGGGGGTCGAGCCGGTGACGAGGTCGATCATCGCGCGGAGCATCGCCTCACGGGTCGCCTCGCCGTCACGAAGCGATCGCACCTCGAACCCGTTCGCGCCGAGCGCCGCCTCCCACGCGTCCGCATCGGCGACGCAGCCGCCCAGCGGATCCTGCGGGTACCCGTCGATGCCGATGCACAGGGCGCGTCGCCGGAGCGTGACGGCGCGGGACGCGGGTGTCGATGGCACCGGCGCCGGTGGCGGTGCGATCTCGCGAGCCTTCCTGGGGAAATCGACCACGTCGTCGCGCTGGGTGACGCGGCGGGCGAGGCTCTCCATCGTGGGCGGGTCGTTGTCGAAGTCGCCGTGCGACTTCGACAGGGTGGCGCGTCGGTCGTCCCACACTTTCGGGCCGAGCACCAGCCGCTCGGGCTTCTCACCCAGATAGCGCATCGACTTGCCCGAGGCGGTGAGGAATCTCGCCATGCCGGCGATCGCGGCATCCTGCTCCGGCTCGAAGGATCGTGACACCAGATACAGCAACGACTTGCGGTAGAGCGTCGCGGTGTGGTCCTTCAGCTCGGTCTCGTCGTTCATCGTGAAGATCGACAGTTCGCCGATCTGGTTGCTCTCGGCGAGCGGGAGCAGCGTGTCTTCGAAGGTGTCGAGGCGCACCGCGGGTGCCAGGAGCGTCACCGTGTCGATGCGTTCGACCGGGTCGTCGCCGTCGAACAGGCGGGGGACGAAGTGGGAGTGGAAGATCGAGCCGGCGCTGTGGCCGGCGGCATGGAGCGAGATCGCACCGGGGTTCGCGGCGACGAAGGCTCGCAGCTCCTGCGCGAGAAGCGCCGCGCCCCCGCCGTCGACGGAGGCGGCCGCGGCGTCCAGCTTCATGTCCTCCCAGACGCTCCGCCCGCCGATCACCCGGGCGATGGCCTCGATCGCGCCATCGGTCAGGTCGGTGAAGCCGCGCTCGCCGGGGGCCTTGCCGCGGATCACGTCCGACAGCGAGGTCAGCAGTCCGCTCTCCCACACCATGTGGATCGGGTAGACGCCGTTCTTCTTCCACCAGTCGACCTGATGGTGGGCGGTCTCGAATCCGGCGTCCTTGCTCACCAGGCCGCCGTGCGCCCAGATGAGGACGGGAACGGTCCGGCCGCCCTGTGCGTCGACGAACGCCTGCAGGTCCTCGGTGACGATGCGCCGGACGTCGTCGGGCGTGGTCACGAACTCGTCGATCCTCGCCGGCCGGGCCTTCGGCGTGTCGGAGAGCCGTCCGTCTCGGGTGTGGACGATGTGTCCTCGCAGAGCGGCGAGCTGTTTCGCCGAGGGTGCGAAACCCGAGCGAGTCGTGGTGGTGTCGGGCATGGCGTGGTCCTCTCGAGATCACTGTCGAACGAGACGTGCGCGCGGATCGGCGAACACGGTGAAGGCCAGTGCGTTCAGGTCGCCCGCCCGGTGCGCGGCGCGGCGTGCGGCGAGCGTGGCGTCGCCCAGCGTCGCGCCGTCGCGGAACGCCTCGCGGTAGAAGGCCCGGACGAAGGCGGATGCGGCGTCGTCCTGCACGGCCCAGCTGCAGCCGATGAACACGCCGACTCCTCCGCGCAGGAACACCTCGGCGAATCCGCCGAGCCCGGTCGATCCCGAGCGCAGGCGCCCGACATCGCAGGCGCTGAGGAACACGAACGGCGTCGACCTCGCCTTCGACGGGTCGTCGAGCTCGGGCAGGTCCCGCCGCGCGTCGACGTCGCGATACGACGCCGAGCCGTCGTCCTGCGCCTCGATGAACTGGGCGAAGGCGATCTCCTGACCGCTCGGCTCACCCTCGCGCCACCGCCCGTGGCCCGCGAAGTGGACGAGGTCGACGCCCTCGGTGAGCAGCGCGCTGAGCTCCGCCGGCGTCGCGGCGGTGCGCCCGTCCTCGCCCAGTTCGGTGCGCAGCGCCTTGACCTCTTCCTGCGTCCGTGCGAGCTGGAGCCCGGGGTCGGCGTACTCGGGGGCCACGGCGACGACGCGCGCCGTCCGCACGGGCACTTCGATCGGGCGAGCCGTGTCGTAGACCCAGCGGGTGAGGCCCTTGTCGCCGAGGAAGTGGGTGTGCGAGTCCCCCGGCTGCCCTTCCGGGGGGACGAGGTGGACGATCTCCCAGGGGATGTCGACTTCGCCGGAGCTCTGGACCACCAGGCGCGACAGCCGCTGCCGGCGACGCCACAGCAGTGCTCCGACATCGCCGCCGAGAAGGCGCTCGGCGATGCGCGAGCCGACGTCGCGCAGGGCGCTGCGGGCATCGGCGACGGATGCGGCATCGCGGCGATTGCCGAGATCGCGACGGATCCGCGCGACATCGCTGTAGACGTCGTCGATGAACCGGGCCTTCTCGATCTCGACGATGTGCGTCGCCGTCCTGTCGCCGACGGTGGCGGTGATCCGCAGGTGCGACTTCCGCCGCGCGTAGGCCTCTTCGATCGAGATGGTCGGCAGCGACGCGAGTTCACGGGGGGCCGCGACGAGGGACGCCTCGGCGGTGAGCGGCTCATCCGCCCGCAGCTGCCCGTCTCCGTCGTCGTCGGGATCGACGATCGACGCGCTCAGTTTGATGGTGGCGAGCGGCGTCGCGACCGGCGGCTGGGTCACCGCGACCGAGACGTGGCCGCGGCCTTCGTCGGCGGGGATGATCCGGAACGGCACGTCGAGCGGCGGCGCGCCCGGCGCGGGCAGCCGCACATCGACCGCGGGATCCTGACCCGGGGCGAACTCCATGCCTCGCAGACTCACCGCGATCCGGATGTCGCGCCCCGCGTCGACCGGGACGACCGCCTTGCCGACGGCCATGCCCTGCGCGGCGAGCAGCTTCTCGCGTGAGAGGCGCACGAAGAGCACGAACTCGGCCTCGCGCCGCACCCGCGCCGGCATCTCCGCGAGGACGTTCGCCACCGCGGGCTCGGCGGGCGCAGCCGGCGGGGCAGGCGCGGGCGGCCCGGCCGGAACGGGCATCGCAGGCTCACCGCCCTCGCCCGCCCCCGCGTCATCAGCCGCCATCGCGTCCTCGCCCGCCATCGCCTCGTCGAGGTCGAACGCGGGTGCCTCGGCGGCAGGAGGGGGAAGGGGGATCGCCTCGAGCATTCCGTCGCTGTCGATCGCGACCACGTCGTCCACCATCTGGACCTCGCGGCCGCCGCCCATGCCCATGCCGCCCTGCCCGACCCGGTGCTCCAGCCACGCGATGCCGGTCTCGAACTCGCTCGAGACCACCGTCAGATGCAGCGTCGCTCCGGCGGGAACGGCGATCCGGGCGGTGAATGTACCGTCGTCCCGCTCGAGGTGCACCAGCTCGCCCGCCATGGCGCGCATCACGATCGCCGCGTAGTGGAACTCGTCGCTCCCGCGCACCCGCACGGTCGCGACGGTGTCCTCCCGGGCTCTCACCACGACATCCGCCAGCATTCGGATGCCGAACTCATTCGTCTCCGAATCCGGCGGTGCCGGATCGATCCGCACCTCGAGGTCCGCGCCGTCGACCTCGACGACGGCGCGCGGCAGGCTCGACCCACGAGTCATCTCGACCCCCTCGCACCGGTGTCCGACCACCGGATGGACCCATCGCCACGTGAACCCGAGGAGCGCGGTTCGTGCACAGCATATGAGCGCGCCCCTCACCCCACCAGAGCCCGCGAGGCGGCGATTGATACGAGCGGATGCCGCGGCGCCCCGGAACCCGCCCCGCTGTCACCAGCCCCGCAGCGCCTCGGCCACGGCCTCGTGCTCGGATTCGGGGAGTGCGAGCAGCACGGCCTCCGCCACCGTCAGCTCGGCCCCGGCCGCTTCGCCCGCGGCGACGCTCGCGGGATCCCGCCCACGCAGGATGTCGAGGTAGGGCGTGTGGACGGTGAACGCTTCGACGTCGAAGATGCCGATGCGCCGGCGGATCACCCCGGCCGATACCGCCAGAGCTGCCGCCCGCCACGCTTCACCGTGCGCCGCGGCGACCGCGCACACGCCCTCCAGGCCGTACGCGATGCCCTCTTCGTAGTGCAGACGCACCGACAGCAGGAGCGTCCGCAGGAACTCGTGCTCGGCCGCCTCGAACCTGCCGAGCTGGAAGTTCAGCCGCGAGCGCAGGTTTCCGGCCACCGACGTCGTGAACAGGTCGCCGCCGGCCTCGGCGACGCTGGTCGCGCGGTCGAAGTGCGCAAGGGCATCCGCCGTCGAGCCCCGCACCCACGCCAGCCTGCCCAGCGACACCTCGGTGATCGCCTCGGCCCAGTGGTTGCCGTGCTCGCGCAGCCTCACGACCGCTTCCCTGAGTTCGGCCTCCGCCTTGTCGGCGTCCGGATCCGACAGCTGCACGCGCGCCGTCGCGCGCGCGGCGAGCGCCATGGCCGCGGCATCCGCATCGCCGCTCTCGGTGAACAGCCGCACGCATTCGCCCAGCCCCGCCACGACCTGCTCGCTGGGACGCTGCCACATCTCGCCCCACAGCGCGAAGAACCAGGCGATCGCGCGCGTATGCTGCGAGATCGGCTGCTCGTGCTGCTTCTCGAGCAGCTCGAGCATCCACAGGCGCACCTCGGCGAAGAAGCCGGAGATCCACCAGTAGATCAGCAGGCTCCAGGCGAAGTCGCCGGCGTCGTCGAGGCGGTTCGTGTAGACGAGGTGGCGCACCGCGGCGCGCAGATTGGGCAGTTCCAACCCGAGGTGGGCGACGGCGTCGGCCTGCCCCGGGCCGCCGAGGTCGGGAGCGATGCGCTGGACGAGATCGCGGTAGTAGTCCGCGTGCGCCACCCGCACCCGTGCCGCGTCGCCGCGGGCCTTGAGGCGTCCGATCGAGTACTCGCGAACGATCGCGAGCAGCGAGAAGACCCGGCGTCCGCCCATCTCGAACTGCTTCACCAGCGAACCGTCCACGAGTGCGGCGAGGGCATCGATGGTCTGGCCGTCCCACGAGCGCCCGTGGCCGAGCGCCTCCACCGCGTCGAGGGTGAAGCGGGTGGCGAACACGCCCAGATCCTCCAGCAGATCGCGCTGCGAATCCGGCAGCAGGCTCACGCTCCAATCGATCGTCGCGCGCATCGTGCGGTGCCGCTCGGGAAGGTCGCGCACCGCTGCGGTGAGCAGCGGGAGACTCTGCCCGAGACGCTGTGCGATCCCCGCGGGAGTCAGGATCCGCACCTTCGCGGCGGCGAGCTCGATCGCCAGCGGCAGTCCCTCCAGCGTCCGGCAGATGTCGGCCAGGTCGTTCGCGTTGTCGCCGGTGACGTCGAAACGCGGATCGATCGCCTGCGCCCGATCGACGAACAGCGCGACCGCCGCGGAGCGGGTGGTGCGATCCAGGCTCGCCGGCGCGTTGTCGGGCGGAGTCGAGAGCGTGGGCACCTCGTAGACGCGTTCGCCGCGGATGCGCAGCACGATGCGGCTGGTGACGAGGAACGTCGCCGTCGGCGCGACGGTGTACAGCCGGACGAGCACGGGCGCGGCATCCACGATCTGCTCGAAGTTGTCGAGGACGACCAGCACCCGGCGGCCCGCGAGGGCGTGCGCGATGCGTTCTTCGAGTGCGGCTTCGCCGTTGTCGCGGATGCCGAGGTGATACGCGATCGTCGGAAGCAGCAGTCCGTGCTCGAGCACGCCTTCGAGCAGGACGAAGTACACGCCGTCGGGAAAGAGGTCCTCGCAGGCGAATGCCGTCTCGATCGCGAGGCGGCTCTTGCCGATGCCGCCGGGACCGATGAGGCTCACCACGCGGTCGGTGCCGCGGGCGAGCAGGTTCCGCACGGCTTCGATGTCGCGGTCGCGGCCGATGGTGGTCGTGTAGGGCACGGGGATGCGGCCGACCAGCGATGCGGCGCTCTCTTCGGCATCGCCGTCGATCCGTGATTCGTCGAAGCGCTCGGCGAGCAGCGTCGCGAGATCTCCGGCGACCTGATCCTGCAGGTCGTCGGCCGTCTCGAAGTGCAGGTACGCCGCGGTGTCGTCGGATTGGATGCGCGCGATGAGGTCGGCGAGGCGCTCATCGCGCTGCTCGGTGGACTTGATGTAGATGAGCTTCGGCATGGTCGCGGGGGCGAGGTTGTACTCGTCCTCGAGCCCCGAGACCTCCTCGTCGGGAGCGACCCAGCCGTAGCTCGCCCCGTAGATGCCGACGAACACGTCGCTCTGTGCGAGATACGACCGGTAGAGCTCTCGCGGGGGATGCGGCCGGGCCCCCAATTCGAACATCACTGGCGCCAGCCGGAGGCGTTCGATGGCGGCCTTCACCGCCGCGCGCTCCACGGCGAGCTCTCGCAGCGTGGAGCTCACGAACACCCGTATCCGCTGATCGGGGGTGCGGATGACGCTGCGGTGCATATGAGGCGTCACCATGCCGCCACCGCCTCCTCGAGGTCGGCGTCGGGCAGTGCGAGCCGGACCGCCTGCGACAGGCTCAGCTCGACGCCCGCGCGCTCGCCCTCGGCGACACCGTCGGGGTCGGTCTCCCGCAAAGCGGCGAGCGGCTCGAGGTACACCGCGAACCCCTCGACGTCGAACAGGCCGGTGGTCTCGCGGATGGTCGCGGCGACCGCGGCGAGGGCGCCGGCCCGCCACGCCTCGCCGCGGACGGCGGCGATGGCGCAGATCCCCTCGATGCCGTACGCGGCGCCCTCCACGAAGTGCAGACGCGTGGACAGGCGCAGCGTCAGGAGGAATTCCCGCTCGGACGCGTCGAGGTCGCCCATGGCGAAGTACACCCGGGCGCGGTTGTTCCCCGCCACGACTCGCGTGAACGGGTCCTGGCAGGCGTCTGCGATCTCGATCGAGCGGTCGAAGTGGGCGAGGGCCTCGGCGATGTCGCGCCGCACCACGCCGAGCAGGCCGAGCGCGACCTCGGCGAGCGCCTCGCCCCAGCCGTCGCCGAGGGCGTGGAGCCGCTCGGTGGCGTCGTCGAGCTCCGTCCTGGCCAGCGCCGGATCGAGGTCGGGGAACTGCAGCCGCGTCGAGGCGCGTGCGGCCAGCGTCATCGCGGCGGCCTGCTCGTCGCCGCTGATCGTGAACAGCCGCACGCACTCGCCGAGCCCGGCGACCACCTGATCGCTCGGGCGCTGCCACATCTCGGCCCACAGCGGGAAGAAGGTGGCGATGGCGAGGGTGCGCTCAGTGATCGCCCCCTCCTTCGCCCGCAGCTCGAGCATCCACAGGCTGACGTCGGCGAAGTATCCCGAGATCCACCAGTACGCCAGCAGCGTCCAGGCGAAGTCGCCCGCGTCGTCGAGTCGATCCGTGAGGACGAGGTGACGGGCGGCGGCACGCAGGTTCGGCACTTCGAGACCGAGTTCGGCGACCGCATCCACCTGCGCTGCGCCGCGCAGCCGGGGGGAGACGCGGCGGACGAGTCCGAGGTAGTAGTCGGCGTGTGCGATCCGCATCGCATCCGCCTCGCCTCGGGCCTCCAGCGCGTCGATCGCGTATTCGCGCACGATGGCCAGGAGGGAGAACACGGAGCGTCCCGCCGAGTCGATCCGCTGCACCAGGGATGCGTCGATCAGCGCGGCGAGCGTCTCGATCGCGTCGTCGCCCCACGACCGTCCGCTCCCGACGGACTCGACCGCCTCGAGGGTGAACCTCGCCGCGAAGACTCCGAGATCCTGCAGCATGTCGCGCTGTACATCGGTCAGGAGTCCGACGCTCCAGTCGATGGTCGCCCCCATCGTGCGATGGCGATCGGGGAGGTCGCGGGCGGCGCTCGACAGCAGCGGCAGGCTCCGCTCCAGCCGCTGGGCGATGTCATGCGGCGACAGGAGCCGGATCTTCGCCGCCGCGAGTTCGATCGCCAGCGGAAGGCCGTCCAGGCGCCGGCAGATGTCGATGACGTCGCGCGCGTTGTCGGCGGTGAGCGCGAAGCCCGGCTGCGCAGCCTCCGCGCGCTCGGCGAACAGCACGCACGCGGCGGAGGCGAGCGCCTGGGCGAGGGTGATCGGCGCATCGGTCTCGGGCGTCTGCAGCGACTCGACGTCGAACACCTGCTCGCCGCGGATGCGCAGGACGCTCCGGCTGGTCACCAGGAAGCACGCCCGCGGGGCCAGGGTGTACAGCCGCACCAGGACGGGGGCCTCGTCGATGATCTGCTCGAAGTTGTCGAGGACGATGAGCACGTGCCGGTCGCCGAGCGCCTGCGCGATGCGCTCCTCGAGCGCGGCCGCGCCGGTGTCGCGGATGCCGAGCACGTACGCGATCGTCGGCAGCAGCAGTCCCGGTTCGAGCACGCCCTCGAGCGGAACGAAGAAGGTGCCGTCGGGGAACAGGTCGGCATCCGCGTGGGCTGCCTCGATCGCCAGCCGGCTCTTGCCGATGCCGCCCGGCCCGATCAGGCTCACGACGCGGTGGATGCCGCCGGCCAGCAGCGCGCGGATCTCGGCGAGCTCGCCCTCGCGGCCGATCGTCTCGGTATAGGGCGCGGGGATGCGCGCGGCGAGCGACGGCTCGGCGGTGAGGAGCGAGTCCTCGCCGCGCGACTGATCGAACCGCTCGGCGAGGAGCGTCGCGAGGTCGCCGGTGATCCGCTCCTCGAGCTCGTCGGCGGTCTCGAAGTGCAGGTAGGCCGCGGTGTCGTCTGCCTGGATGCGGGCGATCAGCTGCGACAGTCGCTCGTCGCGCCGCTCGGACGTCTTGATGTAGATCAGCTTCGGCATCGACGCCGGGGCGAGGTCGTACTCGTCCTCGAGACCCGACACGTCCTCACCCGGAGCGACCCAGCCGTAGCTCTCGGCGTAGATCCCGACGAACACGTCGCTCTGATCGAGGTAGGAGCGGTAGAGCTCGCGGGGCGGGTGAGGCCGCGCGCCCAGCTCGAACATGACGGGGGCGAGCCGCATCCGCTCGATGGCAGCGCGAGCAGCGCGACGCTCCCCAGCGAGCTCGCGCAAAGTGGAACTCACGAACACCCGGATCCGCTGGTCGGGAGTGCGGATCACGGGGTGTCGTACCCCAGTCATGTGCACATAATGGCCCTCTGGACGTGTTCTCGCCATGCTTTGGCTCGATGAGACCGCGCAATCGCGGCCTTATACCGCAGCCCACGGAACATTTCAAGAATCCGGCTGGACAGATCGCCACCTCCCCCGTATAGTAGGTAGTTGCGCTCTTGGATTCCCCCTGCCCTCATATGGTGGTCGGCTGTGCCCTGCGCCCCCCGCTTCTCCGAGCTCGGAGAATGCGAGGTGTGTCGCGCGGGCTTTGGGGACGATCGAGCACTCCACCTGATAACAAGGAAACGAGCCCCACACGGGCCCACGGAGGTAATCCCCTTGGCTGCTGCGCGCAACGCATCCACCACCACCCCCAAGAACGGACGCGGAGCATCCCGCCTCTCGTTCGCCAAGATCTCCGACACGCTGACGGTCCCTGACCTTCTCGCGTTGCAGACCGAGTCCTTCGACTGGCTCGTCGGCAACGAGGCGTGGAAGACTCGCGTCTCCGACGCGAAGGCCGTCGGTCGCACCGACGTGCCCGAGATCAGCGGACTCGAGGAGATCTTCGAGGAGATCTCGCCGATCGAGGACCTGAGCGAGACCATGCAGCTCTCGTTCACGAACCCGTACCTCGAGCCCGAGAAGTACTCCATCGAGGAGTGCAAGGAGCGCGGCAAGACGTACGCCGCCCCGCTCTACGTCGAGGCCGAGTTCATGAACCACCAGACCGGTGAGATCAAGACTCAGACCGTCTTCATGGGCGACTTCCCGCTGCAGACGCAGCGAGGCACGTTCATCATCAACGGCACCGAGCGTGTCGTGGTGTCGCAGCTCGTCCGCTCGCCCGGCGTGTACTTCGACCGCACCCCCGACAAGACGTCCGACAAGGACATCGTCTCGGCGCGCGTCATCCCCAGCCGCGGCGCATGGCTCGAGTTCGAGATCGACAAGCGCGACCAGGTCGGCGTCCGCATCGACCGCAAGCGCAAGCAGTCGGTCACCGTCTTCCTCAAGGCCCTCGGCCTGACCACCGAAGACATCATGAACGAGTTCGCCGGCTTCGACTCGATCGAAGAGACGCTCTCGAAGGACACGATCCTCTCCAAGGAGGACGCCCTCCGCGACATCTACCGCAAGCTCCGTCCGGGCGAGCAGGTCGCCGCCGAGGCCGCCCGCGCGCTGCTGGACAACTTCTACTTCAACTCGAAGCGCTACGACCTCGCCAAGGTCGGTCGCTACAAGATCAACCAGAAGCTCGGCCTCGACAAGCCGCTGAGCGACTCGGTGCTCACGGTCGACGACATCGTGGCGACGATCAAGTACCTGGTGCGCCTGCACCGCGGCGACGTGGTCTTCGACGGCATCCGCGGCGGCAAGCCCGCCGAGATCCGCCTCGACATCGACGACATCGACAACTTCGGCAACCGTCGCATCCGCGCCGTCGGCGAGCTCATCCAGAACCAGGTCCGCACCGGTCTGTCGCGCATGGAGCGCGTCGTCCGCGAGCGCATGACCACGCAGGACATCGAGGCGATCACGCCGCAGACCCTGATCAACGTGCGTCCCGTCGTCGCCGCGATCAAGGAGTTCTTCGGAACGTCGCAGCTGTCGCAGTTCATGGACCAGAACAACCCGCTCGCGGGTCTGACCCACAAGCGCCGCCTCTCGGCGCTCGGCCCCGGTGGTCTGTCACGTGAGCGCGCAGGCGTCGAGGTCCGTGACGTCCACCCCTCGCACTACGGCCGCATGTGCCCGATCGAGACCCCGGAAGGCCCGAACATCGGCCTGATCGGCTCGCTCGCGTCGTTCGCGCGCATCAACGCGTTCGGCTTCATCGAGACGCCGTACCGCAAGGTCGTCACCGGCCGGGTCACCGACCAGATCGACTACCTCACGGCATCCGAGGAGAGCGACTACATCGTCGCCCAGGCCGGTGCCCCGCTGAAGGCCGACGGCCAGTTCGCGCAGGAGCGCGTCCTCGCCCGTCGCGGCCAGGGTGGCGAGGTCGACCTGTTCCACGCCGACGAGATCGGCTACATGGATGTCTCGCCGCGCCAGATGGTGTCGGTCGCGACCTCGCTCATCCCGTTCCTCGAGCACGACGACGCGAACCGCGCCCTCATGGGTGCGAACATGCAGCGTCAGGCTGTCCCGCTGCTGCGCAGCGAGTCGCCCGTGGTCGGCACCGGCATGGAGGGCTTCGCGGCCATCGACGCCGGTGACGTGGTCACCGCCCAGAAGGCCGGTGTCGTCGTCGAGGTGTCCGCGGACGTCGTGACCGTGCAGCTGGACGAGGGCGGCACGCAGGACTACTTCCTGCGCAAGTTCGACCGCTCCAACCAGGGCACGAGCTACAACCAGCGCGTCGTCGTCTCGGCGGGGGAGCGCATCGAGGCCGGCGAGGTCATCGCCGACGGCCCCGCGACGGAGAACGGCGAGCTCGCGCTCGGCAAGAACCTCCTCGTGGCGTTCATGACGTGGGAAGGTCACAACTTCGAGGACGCGATCATCCTCAGCCAGGACCTCGTGAAGGACGACACCCTCTCCTCGATCCACATCGAGGAGTACGAGGTCGACGCCCGTGACACGAAGCTCGGCAAGGAGGAGATCACGCGCGATCTCCCGAACGTGAGCCCCGACCTGCTGAAGGACCTGGACGAGCGCGGCATCATCCGCATCGGCGCCGAGGTCCGTCCCGGCGACATCCTCGTCGGCAAGGTCACGCCCAAGGGCGAGACCGAGCTGTCGGCCGAGGAGCGCCTGCTCCGCGCGATCTTCAACGAGAAGAGCCGCGAGGTCCGCGACACGTCGCTGAAGGTCCCCCACGGTGAGCAGGGCACGATCATCGCGGTCAAGGAGTTCAACGCCGAGGACGGCGACGACGAGCTCGGCTCGGGCGTCAACCGCCGCGTCGTGGTCTACATCGCCCAGAAGCGCAAGATCACCGAGGGCGACAAGCTCGCCGGCCGCCACGGCAACAAGGGCGTCATCGCGAAGATCCTCCCCGTCGAAGACATGCCGTTCCTCGCGGACGGCACGCCGGTCCAGGTCATCCTGAACCCGCTCGGCATCCCCGGTCGAATGAACTTCGGCCAGGTGCTCGAGCTTCACCTCGGCTGGATCGCACAGCAGGGCTGGAAGGTCGAGGGCACCCCGAAGTGGGCCACGAACCTTCCCAAGGAAGCCTTCGAGGCCCCCGCCGGCACGAAGGTCGCGACCCCGGTGTTCGACGGTGCCGCCGAGGAGGAGATCGCGGGTCTGCTCGACTCGACCAACCTCACTCGTGACGGCGAGCGCCTCATCGGCTCCGAGGGCAAGACGCTGCTGTTCGACGGTCGCTCCGGCGAGCCGTTCCCGGCACCGATCTCGGTCGGCTACATGTACATCCTGAAGCTGCACCACCTCGTGGACGACAAGATCCACGCGCGCTCGACGGGCCCGTACTCGATGATCACCCAGCAGCCGCTCGGTGGTAAGGCGCAGTTCGGCGGTCAGCGCTTCGGTGAGATGGAGGTGTGGGCCCTCGAGGCCTACGGCGCCGCGTACGCGCTGCAGGAGCTCCTCACGATCAAGTCCGACGACATCCTCGGCCGCGTCAAGGTCTACGAGGCGATCGTCAAGGGCGAGAACATCCAGGAGCCCGGCATCCCCGAGTCGTTCAAGGTGCTCATGAAGGAGATGCAGTCGCTCTGCCTGAACGTCGAGGTCCTCTCGGCAGACGGCACCCCGGTCAACCTCCGCGACACCGATGACGATGCATTCCGCGCCGCGGAAGAGCTCGGCATCAACATCTCCAGCCGCTTCGAGTCCTCGTCCATCGACGAGATCTGACCCGGCCAGGCAACGAACAGAATTCCGACACAGGAGAACCAGTGCTCGAATCAACCACTTTCGATCAGCTTCGAATCGGCCTGGCCACCGCTGACGACATCCGTCGTTGGTCGTATGGCGAGGTCAAGAAGCCTGAGACCATCAACTACCGCACCCTCAAGCCCGAGAAGGACGGTCTGTTCGGCGAGCAGATCTTCGGACCCTCGCGCGACTGGGAGTGCGCGTGCGGCAAGTACAAGCGCGTCCGCTTCAAGGGCATCGTCTGCGAGCGCTGCGGCGTCGAGGTCACCAAGTCCTCGGTCCGCCGCGAGCGCATGGGCCACATCGAGCTCGCCGCGCCCGTCACGCACATCTGGTACTTCAAGGGCGTCCCGTCGCGCCTCGGATACCTGCTCGACATGGCGCCGAAGGACCTCGAGAAGGTCATCTACTTCGCCGCGTACATGGTCATCTCCGTCGACACCGATGCTCGCCACCGCGACCTCGCGACGCAGGAGAGCAACATCCGTCTCGAGCTGAAGACGCTCGCCGACCGTCGCGATGCGAAGGTCGCCGCCCGCCTGCAGAAGCTGGAGGAGGAGCTCGCCGCGCTCGAGGAGGAAGGCGCCAAGGCCGACCAGAAGAAGAAGGTCAAGGACGCCGCCGAGAAGGAGATGGCGCTCATCCGCAAGCAGGCGGACGACCAGGTCATCCGCCTGGAGAAGGTGTGGGAGGACTTCCGCACCCTCGACGTCGGTCAGCTCAAGGGTGAAGACGAGATCTTCCACGAGCTCCAGGACCGCTTCGGTCAGTACTTCGAGGCCCACATGGGCGCCGAGTCGATCAAGCGCCGCCTGCTGGCGTTCGACCTGGCCGCCGAGGCCGAGAACCTGCACCTGCAGATCTCGGAGGGCAAGGGCCAGCGCAAGATCCGTGCGATCAAGCGCCTGAAGGTCGTCAACTCGTTCCTGCAGACCGGCATGAGCCCGGCCTCGATGGTGCTCGACGTCGTTCCGGTGATCCCGCCGGAGCTTCGCCCGATGGTGCAGCTGGACGGTGGCCGCTTCGCGACCTCCGACCTCAACGACCTCTACCGTCGCGTGATCAACCGCAACAACCGTCTTCGTCGTCTGATCGACCTCGGTGCTCCCGAGATCATCGTCAACAACGAGAAGCGGATGCTGCAGGAGGCCGTCGACGCGCTGTTCGACAACGGTCGCCGCGGTCGCCCCGTCACCGGTACCGGCAACCGCGCCCTGAAGTCCCTGAGCGACATGCTCAAGGGAAAGCAGGGACGCTTCCGCCAGAACCTGCTCGGCAAGCGCGTGGACTACTCGGGCCGTTCGGTCATCATCGTGGGCCCGCAGCTCAAGCTCCACCAGTGCGGTCTGCCCAAGCAGATGGCGCTCGAGCTGTTCAAGCCGTTCGTGATCAAGCGCCTCATCGACCTCGGTCACTCGCAGAACATCAAGGCCGCCAAGCGTGCCGTCGAGCGCACGCGCCCCGAGGTCTGGGACGTGCTCGAAGAGATCATCCGCGAGCGTCCGGTGCTGCTCAACCGCGCGCCCACGCTTCACCGTCTGGGTATCCAGGCGTTCGAGCCGCAGCTCGTCGAGGGCAAGGCCATCCAGCTCCACCCGCTCGTCTGCGCCGCCTTCAACGCGGACTTCGACGGTGACCAGATGGCCGTGCACCTGCCGCTGTCGGTCGAGGCTCAGGCCGAGGCGCGCATCCTGATGCTCGCGTCGAACAACATCCTGAAGCCGTCGGACGGCCGTCCGGTGACCCTGCCTTCGCAGGACATGATCATCGGCCTGCACCACCTGACCACGGTCAAGGTCGGCGCATCGGGCGAGGGTCGCGTGTTCGGCTCGGTCGGCGAGGCGATCCTCGCGAAGGACGAGGGCACCCTCGACCTGCAGGCCAAGGTCCGCATCCGCGTTCCGGGTCTGACCTTCCTCGAGGGCGAAGCGCCCGAGGGCTACGAGCGTCACGGTCTCGTGGACTCGTCGCTCGGCCAGGCGATCTTCAACGACACGCTCCCCAAGGGCTACCCGTTCGTTCGCGAGCAGGCCGACAAGGGCAAGCTGTCGCAGATCGTCAACAAGCTCGCCGAGGAGTACCCGAAGGTGGAGGTCGCAGCTTCGCTGGACCGCATCAAGGACGCCGGCTTCTACTGGGCCACCCGTTCGGGTGTCACGGTGGCGCTGAGCGACATCCTCACGCCCCCGAACAAGGGCGAGATCGTCGCGGGCTACGAGAAGCAGGCCGCGAAGGTCCAGGCGCAGTTCGAGAAGGGTCTCACCACCGACGCCGAGCGTCGCCAGGAGCTCATCAAGATCTGGACCGAGGCGACCGACGAGGTCCAGAAGGCGATGCGCGACAACTTCCCCGAGGACAACACCATCAACCGCATGGTGTCGTCGGGTGCTCGTGGTAACTGGCTGCAGATCCGCAACATCGCGGGTATGCGAGGCCTGGTGAACAACCCCAAGGGTGAGATCATCCCGCGTCCGATCATCTCCTCGTACCGCGAGGGTCTGTCGGTGGCGGAGTACTTCATCGCGACGCACGGTGCCCGCAAGGGTCTGGCCGACACGGCCCTCCGTACGGCCGACTCGGGTTACCTCACGCGTCGTCTCGTGGATGTCTCGCAGGATGTCATCATCCGCGAGGAGGACTGCTCGACGAACAAGGGCCTCGAGTTCACGATCGCCGCTCCCGGCGCCGACGGCGTGCTGGTGCGCGACGCGAACGTCGAGAACTCGGTGTTCGCCCGTACCCTCGCGGCGGATGTCGTCGACGAGAAGGGCGAGGTCCTCGCCTCGGCCGGCGACGACGTGGGCGACGTGCTCATCGACAAGCTCGTCGACCTGGGTGTCGAGACGATCAAGGTCCGCTCGGTGCTGACCTGCGAGTCGGCCGTCGGTGTCTGCGCGAAGTGCTACGGCCGTTCGCTCGCGACCGGCAAGATCGTCGACATCGGCGAGGCCGTCGGCATCATCGCGGCGCAGTCGATCGGTGAGCCCGGCACGCAGCTGACCATGCGTACCTTCCACACCGGTGGTTCCGCGTCGGCAGACGACATCACGCAGGGTCTTCCCCGCGTGCAGGAGCTGTTCGAGGCCCGCACCCCCAAGGGTGCGTCGCCGATCGCCGAGGCCGATGGCCGCATCACGATCGACGAGACCGACAAGGCCAAGAAGGTCATCCTCACGCCCGACAACGGCGACGAGCCGCACGTCTACCCCGTCCTGAAGCGCGCGACGCTGCTGGTCGAGGACGGCCAGCGCGTCACGGTCGGCCAGCCGATCCTGGTGGGAACGCTCGACCCCAAGGAGGTCATGCGTGTCATGGGTGCCCGCGAGGTGCAGAAGTACCTCGTGAACGGCGTCCAGGGCGTGTACCGCTCGCAGGGCGTGCCGATCCACGACAAGCACATCGAGGTCATCGTCCGTCAGATGCTGCGCAAGGTCACCGTGGTCGACCACGGCGAGACGACGCTGCTTCCGGGTGAGCTGGTGGACTTCAAGCGCTACCAGAACATGAACCGTGCGGCCGTCGCCGAGGGCAAGCGCCCGGCATCGGGTCGTCCGGAGCTGATGGGTATCACGAAGGCGTCGCTCGCGACGGAGTCGTGGCTGTCGGCCGCGTCGTTCCAGGAGACGACGCGCGTGCTCACCCAGGCGGCGATGGAGGGCAAGAGCGACCCGCTCATGGGCCTCAAGGAGAACGTCATCATCGGAAAGCTCATCCCCGCCGGAACCGGACTCGCGAAGTACCGCGATGTCGTGGTCGAGGCGACGGAAGAGGCCAAGAGCGAGCGGTACCCCAACCGCATCTTCGCCTCGGACGGCGCGTACACCGACGCCGACCTGAGCTACGTCGATTTCGACAGCTTCTCGACCGACGGATTCACGACCGATTACAACTAGACGCGACTCGGGTCGATGCGAGCGCTAGCGAGCGTTGACGCGAGGCGGGTCTAGATCGAGTAGCGAGGAACGAGCGTATCGAGATCTCGCAGGCTCTCGTCCGATAGCTCGGACGCACACGAAGGGCTCCGGTTCCGCCGGGGCCCTTCGTCGTGCTGCGCGTCGCGCAGTGGCATCCGGTCGTCGCGGTTTACCGTTGGATCGGAGGTGGGGGCCATGGCACGCGTCGGCGGTCGCAACTCGTGGATCGCCGTGCCCGCAGGCCTCGTGTGCGCGGCGATCGTGGGGGCGCTGGTGTGGCTGTCTCTGCCGATGATCCCGGTCACTGTCGCGTGGCTCGGCGACTCGCTGCGTCGATCGACCGAACCCCAGCCGGCCGTCGCCCCCAGCGAGACGCCCGCACAGCTGGCGATCGCGGGCGGGGCGATCGACTGCCGCACGCTGTACCCGGACGAGCTGTGGAACGAGCTCGTCTGGAACCGGGCCGCCTTGCTGAATCAGACGGTGACGGCTCCGGTCACCGAGGTGACCTCGCTCACCGATGCCCTGGCTCCCGAGGTGCTGGTGACGTGCCAGTGGCGGCTGGAGACCGGCGGCAGCATCGTCACGACGCTGTCGCGTGTGGGTGACGACGCTGTGGGCATCGCCGACGCGGCACTGCGCGGGCAGGGATTCGCATGCGAGTCGAACGACGCGCAGGTCGTGTGCACGCGGACGCAGGGCAGCGTCGTCGAGGAGCACAGCTTCCGCGACGGGATGTGGCTCGCGAGCGTCGAGACCGAGTGGCACCCCGACGGCTACGGCGCGCGCCTCGACAGGAATGTCTACGGCTGATCAGCCGTAGACGCTCTCGACGATCGCGGCCGTGAACCCGGACGGTGCCGGGTGGGAGTCGCGGTGTCGATGAGGATGTCATCGCGCCAGAAGACGGTGCAGGTGTGGAGCGGGCCGGGGGAGGATCGCCCGCGGTTCTCTGCGCGTGCGCCCGAGAATCGCTCGGCATGCCTCCGTCACAGGCGCCGATGCGGGGGTTACCCTCGCACTGTGGGGATCTGGCCCCGCGTGAGGAGTGCCCGCGATGAGTGACCCCCAGTCGACCTACGGCGAACCCGTCGAAGAGCCCGGTGACGTCGACGACGTGGTCGGGCGCGCTCAGGAAGGCCTTGCCGAGGCCGAGGCCGCCGGTCGCGAGGCCGTCGCCGATGCCGACGCCGAGTCGACCGAGAGTGCCGCCGCAGACCAGCCCGCCACCCCCGCAGAGCAGGAACCGATCGTCGTGAGCGAGACCCCCGCCCCGAGCGCTGCCCAGACAGACGCTCCCGCCGAGGCGGCCGTCGCGGCACCCGCGGCTGAGCCGGATCCGTGGGACTCGCCCGAGGCCTCGTCGCTCGACTACCAGAGTGCCGCCGCCGACACCGCGGTGTACACCTCGGCCGCTGACGAGGCGCCGACCGTGGTCGTCGCCCCCGTCGTCACCCCGAGCGAGCCGGTCATCGACCCCGCAACCGCGGGTGTCGTCGCTGCGACCGCCTACGCGCCGCAGCCCATCTTCGTCCAGGCTCCCGAGGCTCCGCATCCGCGCGGCAACCGTGCCGCCGTCGGCGCGATCGGCCTGCTCGCAGCACTGTCGTTCGCCGTCCTGTACCTCGGCGCGTGGCTCGGATTCGGTGCGCTGGCCGGCGACGTCACCGGCGAGAACGTCGGCTCGACGGCCCTCACAGCTCTCAGCACGTGGTCGCTGTGGGTCCCGGTGGTCGTGTTCTTCATCGCGTTCTGGCTGCTCGGCGCCATCATCAACCGCGGACGCTGGGGCGCCTGGGTGATCTTCGGCCTTCTGGTCGGCGTCGCCGCATACGGCGGGCACATCCTCGGCGCTCTCTTCCAGGCCCCGTTCTGGACGCTGACCGCCAGCGAAGGCGCGACGCTGGTCGAGGCGGAGCTGCTCGCCCCGCTCGCGATCGCGGCGTTCGTCATCGCGCGCGAGCTCACGATCTGGTTCGGCGCCTGGGCCGCCGCGCGCGGAAAGCGCGTGACCGAGCTCAACGTCGAGGCGCAGCGCGAGTACGAGCGCACCCTCGAGGCCGGGCCGCAGCTCGTCCGTCCGTAGATGTCCTCGGCGCCGGGGCGCAATGGCGGACAGGTCCGCCCTCTCACGGCGCTCGCCTTCGCGACGATGGGATTCGTCGCCCTGGCCATCTTCGGTCTCGGCATGACGAGTCTCGTGACAGGCCAGGATGTCATCGCGACGCCGGGCCTGGGTCAGACGCCCGGCATCACGGGGATGGTCCTGGCCACACTCGCCTTCGCGGCCGGTCTCTGGGCGGCGATCGGCGGAGGCGGCGGAGGCACGGCTGTGCCCGGGTCCGGCCCTGCCGACGCGGATGCCGCGAGCACGCGGCATCCGTCGTTCTGGGGAGCCGCGTGGACGACCGTGGCCTGCTTCCTGGCCTACATCGGCGGAGTGTGGCTGGCCGCCCTCGTGACGGGTTCCGACCTGGCCGTCGCCACGGCGATCGCCGGCCGGCTCGCCACATCGTGGTTCGGGCTGGTCATCGCCGGCGCCGCGTTCGTCTGCGCGTGGTCGGGCATCGCCCTCGTCCGCACCCGGGCGCATCGCCCGCGGTGGCCGTGGGAGGACGAGTACGACGAGTAGCCGACGTCGTCCGGAGGGTTCGATCCGCAGAAATCCGGGCGGAATCGGATGCCGGGTACTACCGTGGAGCACGTGGAGCGTTCGCTCGAGACGCAGGTGAGCCAGGCGGTGGACGCCTGGCTGGTCTGGTTGCCCCGGTGGGAGCCGGCGACCCACCGCGGGCGCATCGCTCCCTGCCGCCGTTGTTTCGGGTCACCGGTGCTGTCTGCGGCCGGTCTCGGCGCCGACGTGCCGCATGGCGTGCAGCACGGGCTGTCCACGCGCATCAAGACGATCGTCGACCGCGCGGTGGCCGCGTACACGGCACTGAACCTTCCCATGCTGCAGGCCGAGCTCGACCAGCAGGCTGCACGCAACGGCACGCGGCCGTACCGCCCCGCTGAGGGACTCGACCCCGAGTTCGAGGGGCTGCCGCTGGATCCCGACCCCGTGCCGGGCGCGCCGTTCCTGTTCACCATCGCCGGGCTCGAACAGGAAGCCGACGCCGTCGTTCCGGCGCTTCCTCCGCTGAGCGACGAGGCGAAGGCGGCTCTGCGTCAAGAGGTCGGCCTCGCCGACGACTACGCGAACATGGTGGGGCGCGAGGTGTGCACGATCCTGCTGCACCACCGCCTGCGCATCCAGGCAGCGATCGCGGAGTTCGTCGAACCGCAGATCGAGGCGATGCTCGCCGATCTGACGAGCTTCCTCGACGCCCCGTTCGACCCGCACGATCCGCGCGACGGCTGACGCCGGCGAGCGTTGTCCACACCGCTCCGGGTCTGGTCCCAGATTCCGAGGCGGCTTTGTTAGCATGGCCGGGTTTGCTGCATCGTCGGCATCCGTCGTTCTCGGGGTATCGGCACGCAGGAGGTGCGGTGGCTACACGGCTTCCCTCGGCGCCCCCCATCCTTCCCGGGCTCGCCTACATCCGTCCGCTCGGGTCGGGCGGCTTCGCCGATGTCTTCCTCTACGAGCAGGACATGCCTCGTCGCAACGTGGCGGTGAAGGTCATGCCGAGCGACGTGCGCGACCCCGAGCTGCGCCGCATGTTCAACGCCGAGGCCGATGTCCTCGCCCACCTCTCCGCCCACCCGTCGATCGTGACGGTGTATCAGGCGAGCATCTCGGCCGACGGTCGCCCCTACATCGTCATGGAGTACTGCCCCGGGTCGCTCGCGCAGCGCTACCGGGTCGAGCGCATCCCGGTCGAAGAGGTGCTCGTGATCGGCGTGCGCATGGCGAGCGCGCTGGAGTCCGCACACCGTGCCGGACTGGTGCACCGCGACGTCAAGCCGAGCAACATCCTCATCACCACCTTCGGCACGCCGGTGCTCGCCGACTTCGGCATCTCGTCGTCCCTGCAGCGAAAGTCCGCCGACGAGGTCCTCGCGATGTCGATCCCGTGGAGTGCTCCCGAGGTGATCGCCGAACAGACGGCGGGCACCGTCACCAGCGAGGTGTGGAGTCTCGGCGCGACGGTGTACTCGCTGCTGGCCGGGCACAGCCCGTTCGAGCGCCGCGAGCGCGGGCAGAACACGAAGGATCTGCTGCGACAGCGGATCGCGCGCGCGAGCTACGTCGAGATCCCCCGCACCGATGTGCCCGCGTCCCTGCAGCGGGTGCTGGCCACCGCCATGAGTCGCGATCCCGGACGACGGCAGCCGTCGGCCCGCGCCTTCGCCGAGGCGCTGCACGCGGTGCAGGTCGAACTGGGCCGCTCTCCCACGCCGCTCGAGATCCCCGAGGCGGACTGGGCGCCGGCATCCGTCCCGGTCGACTTCGCGGACTCGGCCCTGCGCGGACCCGGGCGTTCGCACGTCGAGCGCCCCACGTCTCGCAAGCTGCGTGCGGGCGCGGGCGTCGCCTCTCTCGCGCGTGACGAGGACACCGAGTTCTCGGCTCCCGCCCGGTCGCGGCAGAGCGTTCTGCCCTGGGCCGTCGGCATCGGCGCCGGCATGGTGCTGGGCGTCGGCGCGGTGGTCGCCGCCCTGCTGATCATGGGGGCGCTCTGATGCGTCGCCGGACGCTCGCCGGACTGGTCGCAGCGGGAGCCGCCGTCGCGGTGGTGATCGGCGCGAGCGTCGTCTGGCCCGGCCTCGACGCGCAGGAGACCCCCGAGGTCGACACCTCGGTGTGGGCACTGCAGACCGGTGAGGGGCGCCGCTATGCGCGTATCAACACGTCGGTCGGAGAGCTCGACACGGTGCGCAGCATCAGCAACCCCGATCAGGTGGTGCAGACGGGTGACGCCGCCTATCTGTTCAGCGACAGCTACTCCAAGCTGACCCGCATCGACGAGACGATGCCCGCCGACATCGACGAGGAGGCCCTGCAGAGTTCCGCCTCGACGCCTCCGGGAACGACCGACGTCGTCACCGCGGGCGACTTCGTGGCCTATCTGACCGACTCGGGCGCCGTGTTCGCGGGCCTGCTGTCGGCCGGATCCGCCGCACAGCTCGACCCGTTCGCCACGGACGACGAGGACGCCCCGCAGTACGCGGCCGATGCGATCGCCCTCGACGACCGCGGAGTGCTCTTCGCGTACTCGCGCGCCGACGGGTCGGTGCTGCGCTACGACATCCGCCAGTCCTCGGTGCGCGCCCGCGATGCGCTCGACACCCAGACGATCGCGTCGCCCGCGATCACCGCGGCGGGCGACACCTGGGCGGTCGTCGACACCGAGGACGGCGACGTGTGGCTGCGAGGAGCGGATGCCGCGGCCTCGGCCCCGACGACGGGAACCGTGGTGGTGGGCCGGCCCGACGCCACGGGCACCGACATCTTCCTCGCCGACGACACCTCGCTCGTGCGCGTGCCGTCCGACGGGTCCGAGATGGATGTAGAGGTCGGCGCGGGCAACGGGACCGTGCTGGGCACCCCGGCCCAGCCGATCCCCCACGACGGCGAGACCTTCGCCGCGTGGCTGCCGCAGGGCGATGCCGACGGGCTGCTGTGGCGATCGGGCGGCGAGACCGTGGCCCTCGACTACGCCGCAGGGACGATGCCCGATCAGCTGCGACCGGTCTTCGTCGCGAGCGACTCCGCCGTGATCCTGAACGAGACCCGGTCGGGGTGGGCCTGGTCGGTGCCCGACGGCGCACTCATCGCCTCGAGTCAGGACTGGTCTCTCGACGACCGCACCGACCCCGACGCCGTCCCCAGCGAGGAGCAGCTGCAGGTCGTGCTCGACCCGAAGCCTCCGATCGCCGAGCCCGACGCCTTCGGCGTGCGCGCCGGAAGCCTCGTGACTCTGCCGGTGCTGATGAACGACCACGATCCCAACGAGGATGTGCTCGCGATCGATCCGACGTCGGTCACCGGTCTCGATCCCGGATTCGGGACCGTGACGATCACCGACGACGGACAGCGGTTCGCGGTACGCGTCGAGCCGGGCGCGAGCGGGTCGGCATCCTTCTCCTATGCGGTCGCCGACGGCACCACCGCGAACGGGCTGCTGTCGGAGCCGACCACCGTCACGCTCACCGTGGCGCCCCCCTCCGTCGAGACCGCACCCGAGTGGTGCGGTGTGGAACGCTGCCTCGTGGAATGGCCCCAGCCCGAGGTCGCCCGCGGCGGCACCGTGACGGTGCCCGTCCTGCCCGGCTGGGTCGATCCCGACGGCGACCCGCTGCTGCTGCTGTCCGTGCAGAACGTGACGGGCCCCGGCACCGTGGCGGCCACACCCGGCGGCGAGGTGGTGTACCAGCACAGCGACAGCGGTGATGGCGGGGAGCAGCTCATCGAACTGGCGGTCACGGTCGCCGATACCCAGGGCCAGACCGCGGTCAAGTCCCTCATCGTCAAGGTGTCGCCCCAGCCGCAGATCCAGGCGCAGTCCTTCGCCGTGGTCGACACCGTCGGGTCGGGGATCACGGTCGACGTCGCCGACCATGTCACCGGCACTGCCGGCGCCGTGTCGCTCGACTCCGTTCGGGTGCTCGACGACGCGACGGCGACGGCGACGGCCGCGGGCGGATCGACGTCGTTCGACTTCACCGCGAAGGATCCGGGTACGTTCCGCGTCGACTTCACCGTGACGGACGGGGTGAGCGAGGCCACCGGCACCGCGCGCATCACACTCCTCGCTGCGGACGCGCCGGCGCAGCTGGCGACCTCACCGGTCGTGGCATTCGTGCATCCCCAGGAAGACGCCACGCTCGAGGTGTTCGACGCGGTGTCGAATCCGACCAGGCGCGTGCTGCTGCTCAGCGACGTCGTCGCCCGGGCGGATGCCGGCGCGTCGCTGTCGGTGGACGCGGTCGGTCAGAACCATCTCCGGGTGTCGGGGACGACCGCGAGCGGAGCGGCCGGCCGCCTCGGCACGGTGTCGTACGTCGTGAGCGACGGCTCCGAGGATGCCGGGGCGCGGGTCGTGGGCGAAGCCACCGTGTATCTGCTCCCGCCCGCCCCCGAGCTCGCACCGATCGCGGTCGACGACACCGTCGTCGTGCGCGCCGGCGCGCAGATCGACATCCCTGTGCTCGAGAACGACATCTCGCCCGCCGGCGGGCGCCCCACCCTCAACCCGGCCTCGGTGACGTCCTCGTCCGGGGCGGCGCTCGCCTTCGCGTCGGACGACGTGCTGCGATACCTCGCCCCCGGCGAGCCGGGGGAGTACGGGATCGAGTACTCGGTGTTCACGACAGGTGCGCCCGCCCTCGCCGACACTGCGACGGTGCGCGTGCGCGTCATCGACGACGCCGCCAACCGCGCGCCTACCGCCGACACGCTCGAAGGGCGCGTGCTGAGCGGGCAGTCCTCCCTCATCGAGTTCGACGGGTCCGGCATGGACCCCGACGGCGACGTCGTCACGCTCGACCGCATCGTGGCGCAGCCCGAGCGCGGTTCGGCGACGATCTCGGCCGACGGCGCCTCGATCCTCTACACCAGCGTCCCCGGCGACAGCGGGCAGGCGTCGTTCCGCTACCGGGTGATCGACGCGTTCGGCGAGACCGCCGAGGGCACGGTGCGCGTGGGCGTGCTCGACGGCCAGGCGAATCCCAGCCCGGTGACCTTCACCGACTATGTGCAGGTGCAGGCAGGAGAGGGCAACACCATCCGGGTGAGTCCGCTCTCCAACGACCTCGATCCGACGATGGGCACTCTCCAGCTCACCGACATACGCCCCGATGCCCCGACAGCCCTCTTGGACGGCAGTGAGAACCCCGACTACGCGCGCCTCGACGCGCGCATCCAGACGGTCGACGACGCCACGGTCGTGATCGAGGCGGGTGACGAGCCCGCAACGATGTCGTTCCTGTACGACGTCGAGTCGACGTCGGGCAACACGGGTCGCGGCCTGATCGTCGTCAGGGTGGTGCGTGAGACGGTGCCGGACTACCCGGTGGTCGCCGACACGATCCTCACGGTCGAGTCGCGCGACGAGTTCCCCCGCGGCGTCGACGTGCTCGCCGACAAGGCGATCTGGTCGGGCGGTGAGGTGTCGGATCTCGAGGTCTCGCTGTGGGGCGACGCCGACGGGGTGTCGGTCGACGGCACGCGGCTGCGCGGTGCCCTTCCGGCCACGACCCGGCTCATCCCGTTCGCGGTCACGGGCGAAGGAACGTCGGGTGAGGTCACGACCTACGCGTTCCTCAAGGTGCCCGGCGACGACGATCTCGCGCTCACGATCCGGGCGGGCACGGCTGCGCCCGATGTCCAGGAGCTCGAGTCGACGACGTTCGACATGGCTGAGCTGGTCGCCCGGCCGCGCGGCAGCCGGATCGAGGTCGGCACCGAGGTGCGCGTCTCGGGCGCCCGCGCCGACGCGGTCTGCGCGGTCGAATCCGGATCCACGGTGCGTTACGAGGCCGGTGCCGGCGCGCCGTGGGCGGATGCCTGCCAGGTGCCGGTGCGTCTGGTGGGTCAGGACGACTGGACGTATCTGTCGGTGCCGATCGTCGTGCATCCGCTCGACCCGCAGCCGGAGCTCCGGCCCGGTTCCGTCACGGTGGGACCGGGCGAGACGGCGACGTTCGATCTGCGCAATATGACCACGTGGCAGCTGCGCGAGGACTGGGACGGCATCGTCTACGACCTCCAGCACAGCGGCACCGCGTTCGAGGTGACGCAGGAGGGCTCCCTCCTCACGGTGACGGGCGCCGACCGGGCGGTCCCCGGGGCCGAAGAGGCTGCGATCGTCTCGGTCACGAGCCACCCTGCGGTCGCCTCCGCCCGTCTCATCCTGCGTGTCGGCGCCGCGCCGTCGACGCTTCCGCAGGGCGGATCCACCGCGCAGCAGTGTTCTCAGGCCGCCGGCTCCTCGTGCATGATCCAGGTCATCGGCGCGAAGGGAGAGGTCAACCCGCTGCCGCGCACCCCGCTCGAGGTGGTCGGGGTTCGCACCGCCGGTGCGTGCGTCGGGGTGAGCTTCCAGGTCGCGTCGGCGACGTCGGTGACTGCGTCGTGGACGCAGGACGCCCCGGGGGCGACGTGCAGCGCGACGTTCTCGGTGCGCGACGCGCAGGGCCGTATGACGAACTCCGAGCGCGACGGACGGGTGCTGCTGGATCTGCTCGGCTTCCCGAAGGCTCCGTCGAGCGTGGTGCAGGCGTCCTATGCGGACGGCACGGTGACCCTGCGCGTCGACCCCGGAGAGGCACGCCTGGCGTACCCGGCACTCGCCGGCTTCGTCATCCGCTCCGCAGGCCAGGAGGTCGCGCGCTGCACCGCCGTCGGCGTGTGCCCCCCGATCACGGCGCCCAACGGCGAGCAGCGCACCTATGAAGCCTGGGCCGTCAACGGTGTCGGCGAGTCGAAGGCGAGCGTCCGCACGGTCGCGTGGGCGTACGACACGCCCCCGGCCCCGAGGAGCATCACCGCCCGCCCGGTGGTCACCTCCGGCGAGGGCGGCGTGGTCTCGCTGGTGCTCGACGGCATCGAGCCCGGCGAGACGGGCAGCTTCGAGATCTCGAGCCCCGACGGGGAGCTCGCCCGCGTACCGATCGGCCGCAACGACACCCGCATCGTCGTGCCCTCGTACCGCGTGGGCACCAACACCGCGGCCATCGTCACGGTGACGCCCTACTCCCGCTTCGAGCTTCCTCCGGGCCTGGGCGGCAGTGCGGCGGGTGCGGCGACCACGGTGCAGACGAACGGCGTCGGCGCACCGCTGTCGCCTCAGCTCGCGCTGAGCGCCGCCTCGGACGGCGAAAGCACGGTCACAGTGACCGGCCGGGCCACCGCGACCCTCAACGGCGACGGTTCGACGCTGCGCTACGGCATCGTGCGCGAAGGGCAGAGCTGCACGACGTCGGTCGACGGGGCGGTCGCGACGTTCCCGGGCCTCGCCGACGGCAACGAGTACACCTTCACGCTGTGCGTCGAGTCGTGGTGGGGCGACCAGCGATTCGGACGTGCCGAGACCACCGCGTCGGTGCGGGCGCAGCAGTCGGGGCGCGCGCCGCGCGGATGGACCTTCGCCGTCGACGCGGCGCCGGATGTCTCGGCGCAGAGCGCGCAATGGGTGATCCGGGCCCAGCCGACATCGACCGAGCGCATCCCCAACCGCAACTACGCCGAGATCCAGGGCGGCCCGCCGTCGAGCGTCTTCGGGCGTGACCCGGGTATCCAGGTGCGCTACGTGCACGAGTGGTGGGGGCCGTCGACGCCGTGGGCGACGGCGGTGCCAGCGAGCGGCAGCGCGCCCTATCAGGTGCAGGCCAATTGGAGCGTGACGTCGTGCGTCGGCGGCGGCACGCTCGCCACGGCATGGGACTCCTCCAACGCCTCGAGCGGCGCGAAGGCGGCCGTCACGTTCGGCAACGCAGGCCTGCGCTACTACGACGAGTCGGGCGCCGTGCTGCCGCACGAAGCCGCCACCTGGACCGTCCCGGTCGGCGCGGCCTACGTCGAAGGCATCGCCGTCTCGGTGAACTGGGATGCCCAGGGCTGGGGCCTGACGCCTGCGAGCACCACGTTCGCGGCGGAGTGCGACCCGAATCGGCCGCCGGTGCCGCCGGACCCGCCCGATCCCACGCCGACGCCGTGAGCATCGGCATCCGCTCGCCCTTCTCCACGCACCACCGCACGCCAGAGGACACCACATGACCATCACCCAGCCGCAGGCCGACTGGTTCGCGCAGACGTTCGCACAGATCGCCGACAACGTCGAGCGCGCGGTGCTGGGAAAGCGCCACGTCGTCGAGCTCGTGCTCACCGCGATGATGAGCGACGGCCACGTACTCCTCGAGGATGTGCCGGGAACGGGCAAGACCTCGCTCGCGCGCGCCATGGGGCAGTCGGTGCAGGGAACGAACACCCGTATCCAGTTCACGCCCGACCTGCTGCCGAGCGACATCACCGGACTGAGCGTCTACGACCAGAAGGAGGGCGTGTTCGAGTTCCATGCGGGCCCGATCTTCGCGAACATCGTGCTCGCCGACGAGATCAACCGGGCGAGCCCGAAGACGCAGTCGGCGCTGCTCGAGGTCATGGAGGAGGGGCGCGTCACCATCGACGGCGTCTCGCGCCCCGTCGGTGTGCCGTTCCTCGTGCTCGCCACCCAGAATCCCGTCGAGCAGGCGGGCACCTACCGGCTTCCCGAGGCGCAGCTGGACCGCTTCATGATGCGCGCCTCGCTCGGCTACCCCGACCACGCCGCCACCGTGCGGATCCTCGACGGCGCCGCCGTCTCGACCGACGAGCTCACGCCGATCATCACGCCCCAGGCGCTGGTGGGCATGGCGGATCTCGCGGCGCAGGTCTACGTCGACTCGCTCGTGCTCGATTACATCGCCCGGCTCGTCGACGCCACGCGCACCGCCGACGAGGTGCGGCTGGGCGTCAGCATCCGCGGGGCGCTCGCCTTGACGCGCGCCGCGCGCACCCGGGCCGCGTCGCAGGCGCGGACCTATGCGACACCCGACGATGTGAAGTCGCTCGCCGTTCCGGTGCTCTCGCACCGCCTGATCCTGCACCCCGAGGCCGAGTTCGACGGGGTCACGCAAGAGACCGTGATCGGCCAGGTCCTGCTCGACATCGCACCACCCAGCAGGCGCGAGGCCGTATGAGCACAGCCGAACGGCAGCGCGACTCCTTCAGCACGGCCGAGGCGCGCCTCACACGCACCGTCCACTCCACCGAGCCCGAGGGGCGAACGCACGTCACGTCGACGAGCGTCACTTCGTCGAGCCGCGGCCGCGCACTGGTGCGCGCCGTCGTGTGGTGGGCGGGGGCGTGGCGGGCAGCCGGCTCAGCGGTCCGCGCGGCGGTGCAGTGGGCTGCGCGCACGGTCCGCCCGGCGGGCGCGCTGGTCGCCGTCGCCGCCACGGCGGGGCTGGTGCTCGGGCTCGTGTTCGGCTGGGTCGAGTGGATGGTCGCGGGCGCGGCATCCATCGTCCTGCTCCTCGCGTCCGTTCCGTTCCTATTCGGCGCGCGGTCGTACGAGGTGGACCTGTCGCTCTCGCACGGGCGCGTCGTCGCCGGCGACGGCATCGACGGCGAGATCGTGGTGCGCAACGACGGGCACCGCATCGCGCTGCCGGGACGCCTCGACGTACCCGTCGGCGGCGGTCTCGTCGAGTTCGGCGTGCCGCTGCTGCGCCCGGGGCACAGCATCGCGCAGCCCCTCGACATCCCGGGCCTGCGCCGCGGAATCGTTACGGTCGGTCCGGTGACGACGGTCCGCAGCGACCCGATCGGGCTCCTGCGTCGCGAGCACGCGTTCGAGGACGTCCACGACGTGTTCGTCCACCCCCGCACCACGTCGCTGCCGTCCACCAGCGCGGGGCTCATCCGCGATCTCGAGGGCAGCCCCACGCGGCGCCTGGTCGACGCCGACATGTCGTTCCACGCCATCCGCGAGTACGCACCCGGAGACTCGCAGCGCCAGATCCACTGGCGTTCCACGGCCAAGACCGGGCGCCTCATGGTGCGCCAGTACGAGGAGTCCCGCCGCTCGCGCATGGCCGTGATCCTCGCGGTGGCAGAGGCCGAGTTCGCCGATCCCGACGAGTTCGAACTGGCTGTGTCGTGTGCGGCGTCGCTGGGGCTTCGCGCCGTCCACGACGCTCGCGACGTCGCCATCGTGACGGGCTCTGAGATCCCGCGCGTCGTGCGCGGGCGTCTGCGTGCGATCCGCCACATCCCGGCCGAGTCGCCCCGGACCATGCTCGACGGGTTCAGTGCGGTCGATCGGCTCGAGAGCACGATGCCCGTGGGCGAGGTGTGCCGTCTGGCCGCCGAGTCGGGCGACGGGCTGTCGATCGCGTTCGTGGTGGTGGGTTCGCGTGTCTCGCTGACGCGTCTGCAGCAGGCCGCGCTCGCGTTCCCCGTCGACACCGTGGTCGTCGGCGTGATCTGCGACGAGCGCGCGCACCCGCGCATGCAGCAGCTGTCGAGCATGACCGTGCTCACCGTCGGCACGGTCGACGACCTCTCGGGCCTCCTGCTGCGGGGGGCGACGTCATGAGCGTGAATCGGGATGCCTCCCGCGGCGGCCTGCACGCGGGGCGCGTCGTGCCGCGCATCGCCGTGGGGGCGGCCTTCGCCGCCGTGATCGTGCTGATCGCTGCGGTGGCGGCGTGGCCGATCTATCAGGCGGGCAGCTTCGTCCTTCTCGTGGTGGCCGGAGCGCTCGTCGGTGCCGGTATCGCCGTCGCGGTGTGGCTCCGCCGCGGGAGCGGCTGGCTGGTGGCCGCACTCCTCGCGGCGGCGATCCTCGTGCTGGGCGTTCCCCTCGCCGTGCCGTCTCGGCTGGGCGGACCCGCCGAGATCGTGCGGGGCCTGGGCGAGCTCGCCAGCGGTCTCGTGCTCGGCTGGAAGGACCTCGTGACGGTCGAGCTGGCCGTCGGTTCGTACCGCAACCTGCTCGTGCCCGCGCTCGTGATCTTCCTGGTCGGCACGTGCGTGATGCTGCTGCTGGCGTGGCGCGAAGACCGCGCGGCGTACGGCGCGGTGCCGGTGGCGCTCGCGATGGTCTCCTTCGGGCTGTTCTTCGGACGCACGACCGTGAGCGCCCCGCTCCGGCTCGGCCCCCTCGCCTTCTACGCGCCGGTCGAGACGGCCATCGGGGTCGCGGCGCTCGTCGCGTGCCTGCTGTGGCTCGCATGGCGCACGCACGATGAGCGCATCCGCGCGCTGCAGCGCGCCGCCGCCTCCAGCGGGGTGCGCATCTCGCGGCGCCCGTCGCGGGTCGATCGCCGGCGGACCCTGCTGGGCGGCGGGATCCTGGTCGGCGCACTCGTGATCGCCGTCGCGGTGGTGCCCTTCGCTGCGCGGGGCAGCGAGCGCGAGGTGCTGCGCTCGGCGATCGGCCCCGACGTCGACCTGTCGGCCGAGGTCAGCCCGCTCGCGCAGTACCGCGCGCTGTTCTCGAACGAGCGCGCCGACGACGTGCTGTTCACCGTCGAGCCGTCCGGGGGAGAACTGCCCGAGCGGGTGCGCCTCGCCACGCTCGACGCCTACGACGGCGAGGTGTTCCGCACCGGTGGTGCCGGCGCGGTGGATGCCGGCCGCTTCGTGCGGGTGCCGTCGACCCTCGACGCGGGCGACGGTGCACCGGTCGCGGCGCGTATCGCGATCGACGGGCTCGACGGAGTCTGGATGCCGACCGCCGGCCGCCTCGAGGCGGTCGAGTTCGGCGGGGGCCGTGCCGCGTCGCTCGCCGACCGCTTCTACTACAACGCCGCGGCGGCCGCGGGCGTCCAGACCGCGGGCGGGGGACTCGAGCAAGGCGATGCGTACGTCGTGCGGGGCGTCGAGCCCGAGACGGCCGACCTGGCCGAGGTGCAGGCTCCCGGCGGGCTGTCCGCGGAGGTGCCGGTGCCGGAGACTCTGCGCACCTGGGTGGACGAGCATGTGGTGGGAAGCGACGGACCGGCCCTCGCCGGCCTGGTGGAGCTCTTGCGGGACCGCGGGTATCTGAGCCACGGACTGGTCGAGGGCGATGTCGCGCCGGTGTGGACGACCGCGCTGTCGGATTACGCGTTCCAGCCCAGCGCGTCCGGCCACTCTCTCGCGCGCATCGACACCATGTTCGCGCGGCTCCTCGAGCGGGAGTCCGATCCTCGGGCCGCGGCATCCGGCAACTACGTCGCGGCGGTCGGCGACGACGAGCAGTTCGCGACCGCGGTGGCCCTCATCGCGGGGCAACTGGGGTTTCCCGCGCGCGTCGTCGTGGGCGCCCGGCTCACGCCCGAGCCGGGTCTCGCGGGGTGCGGTGCGGGCGTCTGCCGCGCCCAGGATCTCGCGGCGTGGACCGAGGTGCAGTCCGCGGACGGCGAGTGGATCGCCGTCGACGTGACCCCGCAGTACGCGCAGTCGCCGAGCCTGGACGTCACAGAGCAGCGCGATCCCGAGAACGTGACCGAGGTGCGTCCCGACTCGGTAGAGGAGGTCGTGCCGCCCGATCCTGCGCAGGAGGATTCCGCGTCGGACCCGGCTGCGGACGACGACGCCGGCACCGACCTGGCGTGGCTGTGGCCGGTGCTGCGCGCCTCGGGCGTCGTGCTGCTGCTCCTGCTGCTCGCGTTCGGGCCGTTCGCGATCATCCTCGGCGCGAAGGCCGCCCGACGGCGCTCGCGCCGATTGACGGGGACACCGGCGGCGCGGGTCGCCGGCGGATGGGACGAGTACGTCGATGCGGCGGTGGATGCCGGGCACGACGCCCCGCGCCGACTCACCCGCTCCGAGCTCGCCGGCGCGTTCGCGGGCCCCGTCGGTGCGGACCTCGCACGCAGCGCCGACCGGGCGGTGTTCTCGCACGCGCTGCTGGCCGCAGAGGACGCACAGGACTACTGGAACGCCGTCGACGATGAGCGCCGACGGCTGCGACGGGAGCGTGGAGTCTGGCGCGGACTGCTCGCGACCGTATCGTTGAGATCGTTGCTTCGACCGCTGGCGCCCGAAACGGGTGCCCAATCGCGATTCGCCGAGAGGGGGAGAGGACGCACCCGACCGGTGCGTCCGATGCCATGACCGCCACCGATGCCTCTGCCGCCGTCTTCGGGACGCTGTTCAGCCTCCTGCTCACAGCCGGTTTCTACATCTGGGTCTCGCTCGCCCTCGCCGCGGTTTTCCGCAAGTCCGGCGTCGAGCCGTGGAAGGCGTGGATCCCGATCTTCAACACGATCGTCCTCCTGCAGCTCGCGGGGCTGTCGCCGTGGCTGATCCTGCTGGCTCTGATCCCGATCCTCGGACAGCTCGCGTTCCTCGTGGTCTTCGCGATCGCGATCTACCGGCTGAGCGTGGCCTTCGGATTCGGCGCGGGCATGACCGTTCTCGGCATCCTGGTCGTCCCCGTGTGGGCGTCGATCATCGGCTGGGGGAGCGCCCGCTGGGTCGGAAATGAAGCGGATGCCGGTGTCCGGCGCACTCCGGATCCTTCGGCCTGGCCGACGCCGCTGATGCCCTCGCCGGCCCTGCTCTCGAGTGAGGACTCCTCCGCGTTCGGCTCGTGGGCGACGCCCGGGTACGCGAGCGCGGCCCAGGCGACGTTCGGCCCAGCGCCTTCCACGCCGGCGTACGCGACGCCGGATGCGGCGGTGCCACCCCTGCCCGAGGCACCGGCTGCCGCGCTCCCGCCGATTCCGCCCGTTCCGCCCGCCCCGGCCGCGCCCGCGCCCGTCGCTTCTGCTGTTTCGCCCCCGCCCGGTGGCTGGACGCCTCCGCCCCTCCCGGCCGAACCTTCGTCAGCACGAGCTGCAGGTGCCACGGTGGAAGGCGCCTTCGATGTCGACGAGACGCGCGACGCCGCGTCGTTCGCCGCTCTCGCGGATGCGTCGCGTCCGAAGGAGAACGTGGCCCCCGACGTGTGGGAGGGCGGTGCGATCGAGATCACCGACCTCACCGGCGAGGTGACCGGCGCCGTCTCCGGTGCTCCCGCACCGATCTCCGCGGTGCCGTCCCTGCAGCCGCCGGTGACCCCGGTGTCGGCGGACGGTCCCCTTCGTGGACGCACCCCGTACACGCCCGAGGCGGACATCGCCGACACCGGGGTCAGTGCGACGCCCCCGGTCACCCGTGTTCCCGCTCCCGGCAGCGCGCCAGGCGACGAGCGCGACCCGTGGGTGCCCGCACGCACGCCGATGAGCGATCCGGACGCGTTCCCCGAGGCGTCGGCGGAGGTCTCGGCGGTCGCCGGTGCGCCCGACGCCGGAGCGCCTCGTTCCGCGCGGTCCTCGGTGTCGGCCTTCCACGCCAGGCCCGAGATCCCCGACGACGTCATCGACGAGACCGTCATCGCCCGTCGCCGGCGCACCGACTGGTCGCTCGTTCCGCCCACGGGCGACCCCGTTCCGCTCTCCGCCGAGACGGTGATCCTCGGACGCCGTCCGGCAGCGGATCCCGCTCACCCCGGCGCCCAGCTCATCTCCATCCAGGACGGCACCGTCTCCAAGACCCACGCCCGGCTGCAGCTGCGCGACGATCGCTGGTACGTGACCGATCTGGACTCCACCAACGGCGTGTTCTTCGCGACGCTGATGGGTACCGAGGTCGAGGCGACGCCGGGCGTCGAGGTCGAGGCCGGCGATCGATTCCTGCTGGGCGACGCCGAGATCCGGCTCCAGCGGAGCGAGGCGTGACGGACGAGGCCGACGACCGCACCGAACCGGCACGCAGGCGGATGTCGTCGCCTCCGCCCGCCGACGACGTCGAGGACGACACCGTGCTGTCGTCGCGCCGATCGCCGGAAGATGACACGATGCTGTCGCGGCGGGGTGTGACCGCGGATGCCGACCCGCTGCAGGACCGGACGGTACGCGTGGAGCGCACGCGTCGAAACCCGCCGTCGCGTGTCGCGGAGGCGGGGCCATCCGAGCCGATCGACGACGCGGTGGCGCACGATGAGACGCAGTTGCGCACGGTTCGATCCGGGTCCGCCGCCACCACGGATACCGAGCCGATCGGCGTGGTGCGCGAGGCCTACGTTCCCGAGCCTGCCGTCCTCGCCGACCGGCGCGCTCCGCGCGAACCCCCGCCGATCGCGCAGCGCGCGACGACGCCATCGCCCCCCTCAGCCGACCCGCACGATTCCTCGAGCTCCCACGACGCCGTGACCCGCTCGCGGCGGGCCCGCGCCCGCCGGCGGCTCGCGATCCTGGTGACGGTCGGCGCCGTCCTGGTGGTCGCCGCCGTCGCCGCGCTGACTGTTCTGCTCCTGACCTGATCTCCGAGGACGACGATGACCCACCTCGCCACCGCCCCGCCATCCCTGGACGTCGATGCGACCGACTCCGATCCCGCGCTCGTCGCGGCCTTGGGAGTCGTTTCTGCGAGTACGGGCTTCCGCTCGCTCGCCTTCGCGATCGACGCGACGATCTGGGTCGTGCTCGCGGCGCCGGCCGTCTTCGGCGCCGTCATGCTCGCGCTCGGCGACACGTCGTTCGTGCCGGTCCTGCTCATCGGGATCGGCCTCGTCCTTCCCGCGCTCTTCGGACTGCTGCAGCTCATCGCCCACGGACGGCGAGGGGTGACCGTGGGCAAGGCGGCCATGCGTCTGAGGTCGGTTCGAGAATCCGATCTCGGAGCGCCGGGGTTCTGGCATGTCGTGCTCCGCGTGCTCGTTCTCTGGCTGAGCGGTATCGTCCCGCTGATCGGACCCGCGCTGATGTTCCTGTCGGGGCTGTGGGATCCGCAGCAGCGCGGTCGCAGCATCCTGGACCGCGTCGGCGGCTGCTGGGTGATCGACGCACGGGCGGGCCTTGACCCCTTCGACGCCAAGGCGATGCGTCACGCGCGCCGAGAGCTGCGTGGCCGGCCCGATCAGAGCGAGAACCTGCCGGCGATGAAGACGGGCGCTGACGCCGAATCGAGCATGCGGATCCCCGACTCGCGCTCGCGCGCCGGTGTCGTCGGACCGGGCAGCACCGGAGCCAAGTGGCCGACCATCGCCGGTGCGGGTCCCCTCGAGGTGATCGCGGGCGTGCCCCTCGCCGGGCCGCCGTCGTCGGCGAGCGAGGCCCCGATAGGGACCGTCGGAGCACCTGTCGCGCCTGAGGCTACCCCGGCCCCGGCCCCGGTGCCTCACGCGGCTCCCGCACCCGCAGCGCCGCCCGTCCAGTCGGCACCGCTCGCACCTGCCGCCCCGCCCGTCCAGACGGCCCCGCCCGCGCAGACGCCGCCGCCCGCGGTGGGATCCCCGCCACAGGGCGGCAGGCGCCGGTCGCAGGCCACTCTCCGCTTCGACGACGGCTCGGTGCTCCGCGCCCCGGCGTTCGGCCTCATCGGCCGCGATCCCGCACCGGGCGCGGGCGAGCAGGTGGACGCACTGGTGCGACTGGAAGACCCGCAGCGCCTGCTCTCCAAGACGCACGCCGCATTCGGCCAGGATGCCGAGGGCGTCTGGGTGATCGACCGCGGATCGCGAAACGGTACCCAGCTGACCTCTCCCGGCGGCGACGTCGTGACGATCCCCGCCGGAGAACGCACCCGCGTGCCGCTCGGATGGGTGGTCCATGTGGGAGGCAGGACATTCGAACTCGTCGCGAGAGGTGCTGATTCGTGAAGCTCAAGCTGAGCCTCAGGCGGGGAGTCGGGGCATCCGCCGACGTGCTGGTCACGGCGGATTCCACCGCGACCGTGCAGGACGTCGCGCGCGCCCTCGCGGAGGGCGACGCGCTCGCCGCTCCCGGCGCCGTGAACGCGAGCGACGACCCCACACTGCTGGTCGCCTCGCCCGCCGGGCGCCCGGTGCAGCTCGACCCCTCGATGCCCATCGCAGACGCGCCGATCGGCTCCGGCTTCGACGCCTCGGTGGTTCCCGCGGGGCCCGGTCGTGCTGTCGGCGGCGCGGATGCCGCGGCCGTGATGCGCATCCTCAGCGGCCCGGGCGCCGGAACCACCGTGTCGCTCAGCGCCGGGTCGAGCGTCATCGGCCGCGTCGCCCCGGCCCAGGTCGTGCTCGAGGACCCACTGGTGTCCAAGCGCCACGCGCGCGTGGACATCGATCAGGGCATCGAACTCGTCGACCTCAACTCGGCCAACGGCCTCATCGTCGACGGCGGACTCGTGCAGCGCGTGCGCGTGGTGCCGGGCCAGAAGATCACCATCGGCGCCACCGAGGTCTCCTTCACGCTCGTGCCGCGCACTCACATGGACGACTCGCAGGTGCTCGAACGCGGCGGCGCGCTGCTGTTCAACCGGTCGCCCCGGGTCGAGGATCGCTATGCGGGCCAGGAGTTCAAGCATCCGATCATCCCCAACGAGGCGGACCCCCGCATCTTCCCGTGGCCGATGATCATGGCGCCGGTGCTGCTCGGACTCGCGATGTTCGCGATGACGCAGCGCCCCACCTCGCTGCTCATCGTGGTGATGGCGCCGCTGATGATGCTCGGCAACTTCGTCGGGCAGCGCACCCAGCAGGGCAAGAAGCTGCAGCTCGAGATCTCGACCTTCGAGACCCAGCTGGACGAGCTCGAAGACACCCTCGGTCACGAAGAGGAGGTCGAGCGTGCCCGTCGGCGCGCCGAGGCCCCCGCGACCGCGACCGTGTACGAGAACGCGATGTCGCTCGGGCCGCTGCTGTGGACGCGGCGACCGGAGCACTGGAACTTCCTGGGGCTGCGCCTCGGCGTCGGCACGGGTGAGAGCCGCAACACCGTGCAGGAGCCCACCGACCAGCGCGGCATCGCGCTGTACGCGCAGCAGGTGCGTCGCCTGCGCGAGCGCTTCTCGCACGTCGACGATGTGCCGGTGATCGAGCTGCTGCCCTCTGCGGGCGCGATCGGCATCGCCGGTCCGCGCGAGCTCGCCGCCGACGTCGTGCGCGGCCTCGGCGTGCAGCTGTTCGGCCTCCACGCCCCGAACGAGGTCGTGACCGCGGCCATCGTCGATCCGGGATGGACCGGCGACATCGAGTGGATGAAGTGGCTTCCCCACACCACCAGCCCGCGGTCTCCGTTCGCCGAGATGGCGCTCGCCGACAGCCAGTCGGCCGGAACCGCGCTGCTCAACGGGCTGGAGGAGGCCATCCTCGAGCGTCTCAGCGGCACGGCCACGCGCCGCGGTCCGCTGTCGGCCAAGGACTCGTCGATGACGCTGGGAAAGCACGTGGGCGACGGCGTGGGCGGTGCCTCGTCGGATGTCGGCGACGTCTCGCTCGTGCTGTTCGTCACCCACGATGCGCCGGTCGACCGCGCGCGTCTCACCCAGGTGATCGAGCGGGGCCCGGATGCCGGTGTGTACACGGTGTTCGTGGCGCCCACGGTCGAATCCCTCCCCGCGTCGTGCCGCACGTTCATCGACGTCTCGGACGGACTCGATCTGGCCTCGGTGGGCTGGGTGCGCGCCGGACACCGCGCCGAGACGGTGCGGATCGAGGGCGTCTCGCGGGAGTACGCCGAGATCTTCGCCAAGCGGCTGGCTCCGGTGGTCGATTCCAGCTCGGTCGCCGCCGATTCGTCCGACCTGCCCGCCAGCGTTCCGCTGCTGCGACTCATCGGCACCGACATGGCCGCCGACCCGCAGACGGCGATCGAGCGGTGGCGGCAGAACAACTCGATCATCGATCGGACGCGCGGCACCCGTCCGCGGCTGAAGCGCGCGGGCACTCTCAAGGCGTATGTCGGCCAGGGCAGCCCCGACGCGATGTCGCTGGATCTGCGCACGCAGGGCCCTCACGCCCTGGTGGGCGGTACGACCGGCTCGGGAAAGTCCGAGTTCCTCCAGGCATGGGTGCTCGGCATGGCGGCCGAGTACAGCCCCGACCGTGTGACGTTCCTGTTCGTGGACTACAAGGGCGGCTCGGCATTCGCCGACTGCGTCGAGCTGCCTCACACCGTCGGTCTCGTCACCGATCTGAGCCCGCACCTCGTGCGCCGGGCGCTCACAAGCCTGCGCGCAGAGCTGCACCACCGCGAGCACCTCTTCAACCGCAAGAAGGCCAAGGACCTTCTCGAGCTCGAGAAGCGTCAGGACCCCGAGACGCCCCCCGCGCTCGTGCTCGTGATCGACGAGTTCGCCGCGCTGGCGACCGAGGTGCCCGAGTTCGTGGACGGTGTGGTCGACATCGCCCAGCGAGGCCGCTCGCTCGGCATCCACCTGATCATGGCGACGCAGCGTCCCGCCGGAGTCATCAAGGACAACCTGCGCGCGAACACGAACCTGCGTGTGGCGCTGCGCATGGCAGATGCCGCGGACTCGAACGATGTCGTCGGCGACACCGTCGCGTCGACCTTCGACCCGTCGCTGCCGGGTCGTGGCATCGCCAAGACGGGGCCCGGACGCCTCGTGCCGTTCCAGTCCGGCTACGCGGGCGGCTGGACGGCAGAGGAGCCGGACCGCGCACAGGTGCGGGTGGCCGAACTGCGCTTCGGCTCGGTGACGCTGTGGGAGAGCGAGGGTGACAACGACTCCGACACGCACGATGAGGATCTCGGTCCGAACGATCAGAAGCGGCTCGTCGCCAACCTGGGCAACGCCGCGTCCGTCGCGCGCATCCCCGCTCCGCGGCGGCCGTGGCTCGATGACCTCCCGACGACGATCGACCTGCGCGACCTGCCCCTCGAGGGCGACGCGAGCATCCCGGTGGGACTTGCCGACATTCCGCAGCGCCAGCTGCAGGAGGCCGTGTTCTTCCGCCCCGACACCGACGGCCACATGCTGGTGTACGGGACGAGTGGTGCGGGCAAGAGCGCGGCGCTGCGCACGATCGGCATCGCGGCCGGCGCCCGGCCCGACCTCGGACGGGTCGCGGTGTACGGCATCGACTTCGGCACCGGGGCGCTGCGATCGCTCGAGACCATGCCGCACGTCGGCTCGGTGGTGCAGGGCGACGACGCCGAGCGTGTGCAGCGGCTGCTGCGCACGCTGCGGGGCATCCTGGACGATCGCGCGAAGCGCTACTCCGAAACCAATGCGGCGACTCTCACCGAGTACCGCCAGATCACGGGCGACACCGCCGAGCCCCGCATCATCGTGCTGCTGGACGGCTTCGGCGTGTTCAAGCAGGACTGGGAGACCGTGTCTGCGCGAGCGCCGTACTACGCCATCTTCATGCGGATGCTGGGCGAGGGGCGACCGTTGGGCGTGCACGTCGTGGCGACCGCCGACCGCTACGGAGCGGTGCCGACCGCCGTCAGCGCGAATGTCACGAAGCGCATCGTGCTGCGGATGTCGGACGAGGGCGCGTACTCGATCCTCGGCGTCGCGAAGGACGTGCTCAATGAGCGCAGCGCACCGGGCCGGGCGATCGTCGACGGCCTCGAGACGCAGGTGGCCGTCATCGGCGGCACCACCAACGTCGCCGAGCAGAATGCCGCGGCTGAGGCGTTCGCCGCGGCGTTGCGCGCCGCGGGCGCCATCGAGGCCAAGAACATCGGGTCGCTGCCGATCGAGCTGGCGCTGTCGGAGCTTCCCACGCGAGTGGGGGAGCTTCCCACGCTGGGAATCGGCGACGACACGCTGGGCCCCAAGGGCTTCGAGCCGATCGGCACGTTCGTCGTCGCGGGGCCGCCGCAGTCGGGCAAGACGACGGCGGTGCGCGGCATCGTCTCGTCGCTGGAGCGCTTCGATCCCGCTGTCGAGCTGTTCCACATCGGCGGCCGGCGCGCAGCCCTGCGCGACTTCCGTTCGTGGCGGCGTGCGGTCTCGGGCATCGAAGACGTGCGCGCGCTCGCGAAGGAGCTGAAAGACCTCGTCGCCGACGAGTCCGTCGGCAAGAGGATCGCGATCGTCGTGGAGAACATCGCCGAGTTCGGCGACACGGATGCCGAGCGCCCCCTCAAAGAGCTCTTCCAGGCGATAAACCGCAGCGATCACTTCCTCGTCGCCGACGGGGATGTCTCGCAGCTGAGCAGCGGGTACGGACTCGTGGGCGAACTGAAGGCGGGCCGCCACGGCATCGCGCTCCGGCCCGAGAGCTACGACGGCGACTCCCTCTTCAAGGTCCCGTTCCCGAAGGTGCAGCGCCACGAGTTCCCGGCCGGACGCGGATTGTTCGTCGAGAACGGTCAGCTCGTCACGGTTCAGCTGCCGCTCGGCGCGGAGTGATCCGCTCGTCCCCATGGGGATGGTTCCCCATGGGGGTGGGGTGGGGGTTCGGGTTAGCCTGTGGGCGGACCCGATCGGGTCCGTGGGTTTCGAAGGGATTGTGGATCATGGCGGATTTCAAGGCTTCTTATGGCGAGATGGAAGCGATGTCGGGCAAGCTCGACAGCGGTCGTGAGGAGATCGGCGATGTGCTGCGTCGCCTGAAGAGCGATGTGGACCGTCTTCTCGGTGACGACTTCAAGACGCAGCATGCGTCGGGCAAGTTCGGTGAGGGCTACCAGGAGCTGACCACCGGTCTGGAGAAGGCCATCGAGGGCATCTCCGACATGGGTGAGTCGCTGCGCAAGATGCAGCAGGCGATCAAGGACACCGACCAGGCACTCGCCGGCAACTGACACCACCTGATGGGACGGGGCGCTTCGGTGCCCCGTCCCACGGTCGCTGAGGAGAGACGATGACCGACGTCTATATCAAGGTCGATCACCTGAACAGGCTGAACGGATCGCTCAAGCAGATCCTGGTCGAGTTCGCCGACGCGGCGAGGAACACGGACGCCCTTCAGAACCTGATCGGCCGTCCCGACGGTCGCTCGGGTCTCCGCGACCGCACCCACGAGTTCGAGGGCGGCTGGGACGACCGTCGCAACGCGCTGATCGACAAACTCTCGAATCTGCAGGTCGCCGTCGAGGAGACGTGTACCGGCTGGCAGGAATTCGATCTCGAACTCTCCCGCAGCGTCGCCCTGGAGGAGTCGGCGGGCGACACCCTGCCGGCCCGATAGGACACGCGATGGCGATTCACACGAACAGACAGCACCGCGTCCACGTGATCGAGGGTGACGCCGACGGCATCATGGCCCGTGGCCGTGAGATCGAGAACCTCGGTCGGCAGATGATCGGCGCGGCCGGTGTCCTGGAAGCGATCAGTGAAGGCGCGACCGAGGAGAAGGGGCGCTCGATCGAACGCATCCGCGACGAGGTCGGTGAAGCCCACGCCGAACTCAAACTGGCGGGTGAGCGCTACAGGCCTACCGGCACGGCGATGAAGGAGTATGGGTCCTCGCTGGGTAACGTTCAGGCCGTGCTGAGGTCGCTCGTCACCGAGATCGAGACGGCGAAGGCGCGGCTCGACAGCAAGCGCGACGTCGCCGCCGACGCCGCTGAGGCGGCCGAGGCATCCGAGGTTTTCGACGCGAGCGATGATGCCGCACGCAGCCGCCACCAGGCCGACAACTGGCAGGCGCGGGATGCCGGCGACGCCGTGAACAACGCCGAAGCCCACCTCGACGGGCTCCTCGATGACTTCGACGCGCAATGGGACACGTGGGACGCCGCGTACGACCTCGCGCTCGGACGCATCAATGACGCAACGTCCGGCAACATCACCGACGACTGGACCGACGACCTGGCCGGCGTCGCCGAGGTGGTGGTCGACGTCCTCGCCGTCGTGGGCTTCGTCGTCGCAATCGCAGCCATCATCATCGGTGGCCCAATCCTGGCGCTGATCGGCGCCGTCATCGGGGTCATCGCCCTGCTCGCGACGGCTTTCCTCTACTTCAAGGGCCGGGCGGGTCTCGATCAGCTGCTGTGGTCCATCGTCGGCGTGCTCCCCTTCGGCAAGCTGGGGATGCTCTTCAAGTCCGGTCAGCGACTGCAGTCGCTGAAGTTCCTCGGTGGGCCGATCTTCGAGATCGCCGAGCAGGTCGGCACTCTGCGGTCTGCACGAGGACTCGTCAGCGGGATCGCCTCAGGCACGAGCAACGGGCTCGGAAGCGCCGCGCGGTCCGGCCTCGCCTCGCGGGTCGCCGATACGTTCGCGGGCATCCGCTGGGGCGACATCGGCTCGCGCTCGACGGCGGTCAACAACCTGCTGCGCGGAAGCAACGGCGGTTGGGGTGCGAACATCCTCGCTGATCTCGGCAACTACACGGCTCACCACCAGGGCGCCATCCGCACCGTCTCCGGCTCGGGTGGGCTGGTCGACAGCCTGTCCGACCTGCCGAACATCGGACAGCAGATCTTCAACGCGGGCGATATGGGTCTGAAGACGTACTCGGCCGCGAACGATGCATGGGGTGTGGCGTACGAGGCATTCACCGGGTCATCCGAGGATGCGTGGCGCGCTCATCTCGCCGGGTAACGTGGTCGGACGATGCACACCACACCCGACGGCGTCCCGCCGTTCCGACTGATCCTGCCCGACGGGTGGGAGGAGCTTCCCGCAGATCGCTCCGGCACCGACGCGCTGATCCGCCGCAGCTCCGCCGTGCTTCGCGCGCAGCATCGTCCTGATCTCGATGCGCAGCTTCGCACGATGCTCGAGGTCGCCTATCGCAAGATGAAGCAGGGGCGCGCGTTCGCGGTATACGTGCAGACGTCCGCCGAGCAGATGCCGTTGCCGATGTCGATCACGGCGTCCGTCGTCTCGGGTCAGCTCGGGGGGACTCTCGATCGCCAGGTCGCGGGGCTGATCCGCGACCGGGGCGCGGGGTTCCTCCGCGACGACCGGACGATCATCAGATGGGAGACTCCGGCCGACGTGAAAGCCGGGGCGGAGGCGGGACGCGCCCAGGTGGTCGACTATCTGATCCCGATTCCGGGAAGCCGGCGCCGAGATGCGCTCCAGTTCACAACGGTGATCCCCGTGCCGGCAAACGATGTCACCGAGGTCGTCTCGGCGCTCGTGGACCTCAGCGACCTCATGGTCAGCACCTTCACATGGAAGCCCGCCGAGGTCTGATGCATTACCGGGTCGATTACGACGAGGACGTCTGGGTGCGGGTGCCCGTCGCCGACGACGGGTCCTGGCCCGACGAGGTCGTCGCGCGCTACGAGCGTCGACTCGGACCGCTCGAAGGCGCGCTCGCCGATCGGGTGCGCGCCTTCGCTGAGGTGTGTGGTGCAGCCCGCACCGATGACACGCACGAGCTGTTCCTGTTCTGCCCCCTTGCGATGACACCGGTCGTCGGGCTGCTCGCGCTGCGGGTGGTTCAGGTCGACGAGCCGACCGACCTCGACCGTGCCGTCGCCCACGACCCGACCGCGATGATCGCGCCGACCGTCGACTCGATCGTCAGCCCCATGTGGGGCGAAGGACGCCGTGCCGCCGTCGTGACCGCCTCATCCGCCGAGGGCGCGGCCGCCGGTCGCTTCAACTACGCGTTCGAGCGGCAGGGCACGGTGCTCCTCGCGACCGCCATCGCCGACCGCGTCACGTACGCCACCGCGATGCTGCCGTTCGCAGACCGACTGGTCTCGAGCGTCGGCCTGGAGGAATGATGACCCTCGCACATGATCGAGCCGTCGAACGGGCGTCGACGATGCCGCTGACGGCTGACCGGACTCCGCGGCAGGTCGCCCGTGAGGTGCAGGATGCCGCCCTGCACGCGATCGACCAGCGCACGGCGCAGCGGATCACCCGTGTCGACCGCGACTTCGACCTCTTCACCGCGACGATCGAGCGCGAGCTCGTCGCGGCTCGCGCGTCCGCGCCCCGGCAGCGGCGGATCACGCCGCTGCCCGACATGATCGGCATGTTCGCGGCCGGATTCGGCGCGATCTCGGCCCTCGGTGCGGGCCGGGTCGCCCCGTCCACCCCGATCAGTGAGCTGCCGATCGTCGGACCCACCGTTCTGATCTGCGCGCTGATCGCGGTCGTCGCGATGGTTGTCGGGGCGCTCGTCGCACGGCGAGAGGGCGCCGCTTCGTCCGCGCGAGCGGTGATGCTGTGGCTCGTCGGCATCTGGTCGGCGGTGGCCTCGATCGCCATGATCGTACGATTCGCGACCGAGGGCGTCACGGCCGTGGCCGTCGCAGGACTGGTCGCGACGGTCGTCGCCCTGATCGGTGCCATCATCCTCGCGATCCCCGCCCAGCGTCTTGCGGGCGCCGGCGCCCCGGTCGGGCTTGAGGCTCGACCGAAGGCGGGTGCGCGCGAGCGGAACGAGCTGCTGAGCGCCGGCGAGACCGCTCAGGACCGGGCTCACGACGAGCTCGCGGTGCTGGATGAGTCTGCTCGCTCCGACTTCGACGAGGCGTATGAGGCGGCTGTGGCCGCGGTCCTCCGCCGCGGCATCCTGCCGTCGCCGTCGGCCAAACGGCTGCGCGCGCTCGGCTGGGCCGCCGCTCGGTATGACATCCCTGGGTCTGGACCGCGAGCCTGACCGAGCGCCCTGACCCCCTCTGGACGCCGACGACGCGGTTACTCTGCCCATGACCGCCCATCCGCGGGATCCGCGCGCAGGCCGCAGTTCAGGCCGAGTAGACGCGCAGCACCGTGGTCGAGGGCTCCGCCCATGGGGATTGTTCCCCATGGGGGTGGGGTGGGGGTTCGGGTTAGCCTGTGGGCGGGCCTGATCGGGCCCGTGGTTTTCGAGAGGATCGTGACATGGCGGATTTCAAGGCTTCTTATGGCGAGATGGAGGCCATGTCGGGCAAGCTCGACAGCGGTCGTGAGGAGATCGGCGATGTGCTGCGTCGTCTGAAGAGCGATGTGGACCGTCTTCTCGGTGACGACTTCAAGACGCAGCACGCGTCGGGCAAGTTCGGTGAGGGCTACCAGGAGCTGACCACGGGTCTGGAGAAGGCCATCGAGGGCATCTCCGACATGGGTGAGTCGCTGCGCAAGATGCAGCAGGCGATCAAGGACACCGACCAGGCACTCGCCGGCAACTGACTGATTCGGCCGAGTGGATGCCGCGGGCCCCGGCCCGCGGCATCCACTCGCTAGCCTGAGGGGCACAGCCATGGCAGACGATGTCGATGTCGACCTCGACGATCTCGATCTGGTCGTCGCACGATTGAAGTCGTTCCAGACCGAGTTCGAGTCGCTGGGTGACAGCACCCGCGGCGTGTCCGGAGCTGCGGGAGCGCCACAGGGGCGCGCCGGGCTGCGCGACAAGCTGACCGATTTCGAGTCCGGGTGGGACGGCAATCGCGAAGTCCTCTCAGAAGACCTCGATACCGTGTATCAGCACCTCAAAGAGATCGCGGACGGACTCCGTCGGACCGATGCAGAGCTGGCGAAGGACCACTGATGGGGATCACATCACCGCGGTACGGGTTCGAGCTCGTCCGCATGGCGGGGGATGCCGACACACTGGAATCCGCCGGACGCGAGTACCAGCGCATGGGCAGTCGGATGACCTGGACGGCCGATGAGCTGAGCAAGCTCGCTAACGCCACGAAGTACAAGTCCAAGGCGGTCGACACCGCCCGGGAGTCCGCCGGAGAGCTGTCGGGCGAGCTGAAGAAGGCTGCGGAGCGATACTCCGGCACCGGACCGGTGCTGGTCGAGTACTCGATCGGGCTGCGGGATGCGCAGCGGGTGGTGAACCCGCTCGTCGAGCCCATCCTGGTCGCCTTCGATCGCCACGCGTCAGCCGTGAGCGACCGCGAGGACGCGGAGTGGGCCGCCGGCGACACGCTCAATGCGATGTCGTGGAGTCCTGACACCACCCAGGGCGATGTCGACACGGCTGAGCAGGACGCGTCCGACGCGCGAGCGACTGAGCGGGCGCGCGCGGCCGAGCTGGAGGATCTGTGGGAGTCGTTCGAGAGCGGCTGCTCGACGTGGCTCGACGCATACAACAGAGCCGTCCATGACCTGCAGGAGGCGTACGACGCGAGCGGGATCAGCGACAACCCGTGGGAGGACTTCTTCGACGGTCTGGCCGGCGTCCTCACCGTCATCGGTACGATCGCCGTGATCATCGCGATCGTCGCAACCGGACCGATCGCACTCATCGCGCTGGCCGTCGCGACGGTCGCTGCCCTCGCGACGCTGGTGATCCACGTCAGCATGATGGCGGCAGGGTCGCATCGGGTAAACGGCTGGGACATCGCGTTCGACCTCGTCGCGCTCGTCCCGTTCGGCGGAGGGGTTGTGAAGGCGTTGAAGGGCGGAACGCGGTTCTTCCCGGCACTCATCTCGGCTGCCGGTGGCAGCACGGCGACCCGGAGCGTGCTCAACGTCGGCCGCAATGCGGTCGAGGACGGACTGCGCACGATCGCCGGCGCCGGCGGGGTGAACGGCGGTCAGGCGGCGCGTGCGGCGAATGCCGGCGGGATCGCGGACCGCTTCCTGTCGGAGAGTACCGGGAGCTGGGGGCGTGGGGCGTGGAACGCGATCCGCTCCGGCGGCGCAAAGCTCGACGGTACGCTGCTGTCGATGTCGGAACGCGTTGGCTCGGCGTGGCCCACGAGCGGCAGCGCACGGATCGTGGCGACCCGCTGGGCGCAGGAGGCCGGCACGGCCGGGTGGCTGCAGGGTGTCAACGTCTTCAACTTCAGCTATGGGCTCGAGCAGAGCGTGAGCGCCATCGCGTCGCCGTTCGGCATCGACATTCCGACGCTGTCGGATCTTCCCGGGCTCGACAACCCGCTCGCGAGGCCGCTCTGAGATGGCAACGATGAAAGAATCCGTCTTCGCCGAGCTGGAGGCGAACCGTGGCACCCTCGCCTCCCTCCGCCGTTCCCGTGCCATCGTCGAGGGTTCGCGGCTGGCGCTGTGCGTCGCGGTTCCGCGGATGGCGGTGGGGCTGTCGGCGGCGGAGCACCGCCGCGACGAGCTGCGAGCGGCTGATGGTCCGACGGGCGCGGCGTTCGAGAGTGGACGAGAGGCGGCGATCCTCGTCGGCCTGCTGTTCGCGATCATCGCGCCCGCTCTCGTGTTCCCGTCGCCGCGCACCGGGCGTCCTGCGCTCGACGTCGGCCAGGGGGCACTCTGGGTGGGGCTAGTGGCGATCGTCGGCATCGCGCTGCTCGCGTCGCAGGAGTCGTATCGCCCGCGCTCCAAGTACCTCGGCGTGCAGACCAGGGGCGATGCGCGCCGCGTGTATCTCACGCTGGCCATCATCTGGCTGATCGTGCTGGTGTACATGATCGCGAGTTGGGAGGACGCGCTGTCGGACGGCATCCTGCCCTACATCGGTGTCGCCCTTTTCGCCCTCGCGCTCGGCGGCATGATCGTGCTGTGGCTGCGCGCGCGCCGGACCGATCGCACCTCGGCGCCGTCTGCCACAGCGATCGCGACCGATCCCGTGGACGACTGGTGGGCCAATGCCGCCTCCCGGATGTCCGGGCGTGAGGCCACCCTCGCCGAGCAGTCGTATGCTGCGGCGTTGGACGGCATGGAGCGGCTCGCCATCACCCGTCCTGCCGACACGCGTCGGCTGCAGCGCCGTAGCCCGGTGCTTGTCTGGGCAGGAGATTCCGGGTGAACGAGGTCAACGTGGACTACGACCCCGACACCTGGATCAGGGTGCCGCTCGACTACGTCGACACCCGGTGGCACGACGCGCACGCATGGGCCGAGTGGCTGGCAGACACCGCGACCGCCGGTCGTCCGACGGCGTCGGCGATGCGCGCCGAGATCCGTGATAACGCGCTGTCGATCGCGCTTCATCCTGCGGCCCACGTGTGGGGTCGCTTCTGGTTCTTCCCGATCGATGGCGATCCTTCGGGTTTCGTCGATGTCTTCGTCCAGCTGCGGGTCGCCGACGGCACGCTCGCCGAGGAGCTGCTCCCCGAGCTCGAACCGGTCGCGCTCATGCCGGTGGTCGACGCACTCGTCGTCGAGGGGTTCGCCAGTGCGGTTCGCCGGCGCACCCTCGTCATGGTCCCGCGAGACGACGCGGACCCCGTTGCGATGCCGCAGGTGGAATGGCTGGGGATCGGCGAGCGATGGGTGTGCTACGCGGTGACGCAGGACATCACCCCGGAGCGTTCCAACCAGCGCGAGCCGCACATCGACTTCCTGTTCCATTCTTTCGGTGCGGCCGCTCTCGACGCGTCCTGGGAGGCGGGAGGCGATGGCCATCTCACTCCGTGACGAACTCGCCGGCACCGGCCCGACCCCGACGCCGTTCCGGATCCTTTGCCCGCCCGGCTGGCGCAGGGTCGCGCCCGAAGCGCTGAGCACCGAGCTGACCGAGGTCGCCGCAGAGCGGCTGAAGAGCCTCGGAAGGCCCGACCTGCTCCTTCAGCTGCGATCGCTGGCGGCGATGCAGCACCGCTCGATGCTGCGGGCGAACGTCCTCGAGGCGTATCTGCCCCCGCTCGTCGATGGCAACGCGATACCGGCGGTGCTCACGGTCTCGTCCTTCGTGCTGCCCGCAGGAGCCGACTGGGGTGGTGCGCTCAACCGCCTCGCGAAGGGGGCTCCCATCGCGATCGCGGACTTCGCCGAGACGGCGATGTGGGTGTGGACACGTGAGGAGCGCTTCGAGGACGCCGAACAACCCGTCGTGCACTCTCGCGCGCGCCATTTCGTCGTTCCGGTGCCCGAAGGCGAGCGCCCGACGCGCGCGCTCCATTTCGTCTTCACCGTGCTCGACCCGGGTTCCCAGTCGGAGCGGGATGCAGATGCCGCCACCGACGCGTCGCTCACCGAACTCCTGCTGGACGCCGCCGATCTGATCCTCAGCACGATGCGCTGGCTGCCGCCGAAGGCGTGACCTGCGTCGCGGATCGGGAGCCGCCAGGAGTGCCGAGCCACCGGCATCCACCTCCGCGTTTGCCCGGCCCCCGAAACCCACGTGTCATGGATCGGGTGTGCGACCTTGCACCGTCCGCCGCGCCTCGGCGCGGCGGATCGCGCGGAGCCTCACATCTCAGGGATTGGCCGCTGAGCGGCGCAACGCGGTCGAGGACGGGCTTCGCACGATCGCGGGCGCGGGCGCGATCGGCGGCGGGCAGGCGGCGGGCAGGCGGCGCGCGCGACGCGGGCCACGGGTCTCGCCGACGACTTCCTCCGCAACAGCATCGGCGGGTGGGGCAGCCAGGCGTGGAACGCCATCCGGTCGGGTGGGTCGCAGCTCGACGGCCAGGCGCTGTCGATGTCGGAGCGGATCTTCTCGGCGTGGCCGACGAGCGGCGCCCCCAGGATCGCCGCCCTCAACTGGGTGACGGATGTCGCCTCGCCGGGAAATGTCATCCAAGGCTTCGACGTGTTCAACCTCGGTTACGGCAGCGAGCAGTCCGCCAGTGTCGGTGTGGGCTGGGCCGGGGGCGAGCTCCCCACGCTGTCCGACCTTCCGTTCCTCGATTTCAACCCGCTCGCGCGGTAGAAGGTGACCATGGCTGATCTGGAATCGACCGTCCGTGCCGAGATCGATCGGCGGTCGACCGAGCTCGCAGGTGTGAAGCGGCTGGACGCTGTGGTGGAGGCCTCGCGCCAGGCGCTCCTCGCCGCGGTGCCGCGGATGACGGCCAGTCTCGATTCGGCGACGGCGAATCGGGCTGAGCTCCCTCTTCGTCCTGCCGGTCCGCGCCGGGGTCACACCACGCTGGTGGTTCTCGTGGCGATCTTCGGAGCTCTCGTGCCTGCGATGGTGTTGCCGTCGCCGCGCAACGGTCGGCCGGCGCTGGACGTCGATCAGGGAGCGATCTGGGTCGGCGTCTGGGCCGTCGCGGCCTTCGTCTGCAGCGTCGTGATCAGTCGCGATCAACTCGCGTCGAAGTATCTGAATCCGCGGGGTCGTGGGTCCCGACTTTTCAGCGCCTTCGCGGTCATCTGGGCGTTGACGCTCGTCTACATCCTCTTCAACTGGGACGACGTGGATCGTTACGAACCGCTCGTGCCGATCATCGGCATGGTCATGCTGGTGTTGTCCATCGTCGGCGTGCTCGTGCTGTGGGTCCGCGCCCGGCGGGTCGAACGCGAGTACTGGGCGGGAGTCGCCGACGCCGGTGGAGTGGATCCCGCAGTATGGGTGGATCCGGTGGCCGAGTGGTGGGCGAACGTCGCCCGCCAACTGAGTCCCGCAGAGCGCGGCGCGGGCGACAAGTCGTACGAGCTGACGCTGACGGTCCTCGAGGAGCGCGGGATCATCCGCGCGCAGGATGCCCGGCGCCTCCGGCGCAAGAATCCGCCGGTCGTGTGGGCAGGAGACGCCTCGTGAACCAGGTGAGCGTCGAGTACGACGCGGATCTCTGGATCCGCGTTCCGCTCGACTACGTCGATACCCGGTGGGCGGACGCCGCGCAGTGGGCGGAGTGGATCGCCGGCGAAGCGACGCGAGGCCGTCCGGACGCCGAGACAATCGCCCCGGTCGTTCGCAGCGAGGCCGACGCCGAGCCCGCCGCGATGCCGCGCATCGAGTGGCTCGGCGTGGCGCGCGACTGGGTCTGCTACGTCGCTACCAACGACCACGATCCGGCGGCAGTCAATGCGCGCGTGATCGACGCCGACGTGCTGTTCGCGGCGGTAGGTGAAGCCGCGCGCGCGTCGCGCCATCGGACGAAGCGGACGCGCCATCCGCGGCAGTCCGCACCGAGCTGCTGCTCGAGACCGGGGACGTCATCCTCAGTACCCTGCGCTGGCAGCTTCCCGCCTCCTGACAGAGGCCCCGGCATCCGCTCGTTTGGCGGACTTGGCAATCCCACGTATCATTGATCGGGTGTGCGCTCTTGCGCGCCGTCAGCCGCGCCTCGGCGCTGCGGATGGCGCGGAGCACCACATCTCAGGGATCGGCCTGCGAACAGGTCGCCCCCACGGCATATCCACCACAGAACGCGCGGCACCATCATGCCTCGCCGGTGGGTGAATGTGAGCCCGCCGCGTCACGAATCGCAAGATCCGGACGCTGCGGGTGAGAACACGAACGCTGTCACCGTGCAGCACTGTGCGGAGCAAGACCGGACCGCGCAGCACAACAAGGAGAGAACGTGCCAACCATTCAGCAGTTGGTTCGCAAGGGTCGCTCGCCCAAGGTCACCAAGACCAAGGCGCCCGCACTCAAGTCGAACCCCCAGCAGGCGGGCGTGTGCACCCGCGTGTACACGACCACCCCCAAGAAGCCCAACTCGGCGATGCGCAAGGTCGCCCGTGTCAAGCTCCGCAACGGCTCCGAGGTCACCGCCTACATCCCCGGCGAGGGCCACAACCTGCAGGAGCACTCCCTCGTCCTCGTCCGAGGCGGTCGTGTGAAAGACCTCCCCGGTGTCCGCTACAAGATCGTCCGCGGTGCGCTCGACACCCAGGCCGTCAAGAACCGTAAGCAGGCTCGCAGCCGCTACGGTGCAAAGAAGGGCTGAGTCAGATGCCTCGTAAAGGTCCCGTCACCAAGCGCCCCGTCGTCAACGACCCGGTATACGGTGCTCCGATCGTCAGCCAGCTGGTGAACAAGATCCTCGTGGACGGCAAGAAGTCCATCGCCGAGTCGATCGTCTACACCGCCCTCAAGGGTGTTGAGGCCAAGAACGGCGGGCAGGATGCCGTCGCGACGCTCAAGAAGGCGCTCGACAACGTCCGCCCGACCCTCGAGGTCAAGAGCCGCCGCGTCGGTGGCTCGACCTACCAGGTGCCGATCGAGGTCAAGCCTCACCGCGCCAACACGCTCGCGCTCCGCTGGCTCGTGAGCTACGCGAAGGGTCGTCGTGAGAAGACGATGACCGAGCGTCTCCAGAACGAGATCCTGGATGCCTCGAACGGCCTGGGTGCCGCGGTCAAGCGCCGCGAAGACACCCACAAGATGGCCGAGTCGAACCGCGCCTTCGCGCACTACCGCTGGTAACAGCTCTTCCGCCGCTCCCGTGCACCCCACGGGAGCGGCGGACCCGCGACATCCGTCACCACACGTAAGGAAACCCCGTGGCACAAGACGTGCTCACCGACCTCAACAAGGTCCGCAACATCGGCATCATGGCGCACATCGATGCCGGCAAGACGACGACGACCGAGCGCATCCTGTTCTACACGGGAACCAACCACAAGATCGGCGAGACGCACGACGGCGCGTCGACCACCGACTGGATGGAGCAGGAGCAGGAGCGTGGCATCACGATCACCTCTGCTGCTGTGACGTGCTTCTGGGACAAGAACCAGATCAACATCATCGACACCCCCGGCCACGTCGACTTCACGGTCGAGGTCGAGCGTTCGCTTCGCGTCCTCGACGGCGCCGTTGCCGTCTTCGACGGCAAGGAGGGCGTCGAGCCCCAGTCCGAGACGGTGTGGCGTCAGGCCGACAAGTACGACGTCCCGCGCATCTGCTTCGTCAACAAGATGGACAAGCTCGGCGCCGACTTCTACTTCACGGTCGACACGATCATCAACAAGCTCAAGGCCAAGCCGCTGGTCATCCAGCTGCCGATCGGCGTCGAGAACGACTTCGTCGGTGTCGTCGACCTGGTCGAGATGCGCGCGCTGGTCTGGGCGGGCGACTCCAAGGGTGATGTCACCATGGGCGCCAAGTACGACGTGCAGGAGATCCCGGCCGACATGGCCGACGTCGTCACCAAGTACCGCGAGCTGCTCCTCGAGACCGTGGCCGAGTCCGACGAGGTGCTTCTCGAGAAGCACTTCAGCGGTGAGGGCCTCACGGTCGCCGAGATCAAGGGCGCCATCCGCAAGATGACCGTCAACAGCGAGCTTTACCCCGTGCTGTGCGGTTCGGCGTTCAAGAACCGCGGCGTGCAGCCGATGCTCGACGCGGTCATCGACTACCTGCCTTCGCCGCTGGACGTGCCCGCCATCGAGGCGCACGACCCGAAGAACGAAGAGACGATCATCGAGCGTCACGCCGACCGCGAGGAGCCCTTCACGGCCCTGGCGTTCAAGATCGTGACGCACCCCTTCTTCGGTCGTCTCACCTACATCCGCGTGTACTCCGGTCACCTCGACTCCGGTGCGCAGATCGTCAACTCGACGAAGTCCAAGAAGGAACGCATCGGGAAGATCTTCCAGATGTATGCCAACAAGGAGAACCCGGTGCCCTCGGTCACCGCGGGTCACATCTACGCGGTCATCGGCCTCAAGGACACGACTACGGGCGACACGCTCTGCGATTCGCAGCACCAGGTCGTGCTCGAGTCGATGACGTTCCCCGAGCCGGTCATCGAGGTCGCGATCGAGCCCAAGACGAAGGCCGACCAGGAGAAGCTGGGTCTCGCGATCCAGAAGCTCGCCGAGGAGGACCCGACGTTCCGCGTCGAGCAGAACTCCGACACCGGTCAGACCGTCATCAAGGGCATGGGCGAGCTTCACCTCGACATCCTGGTCGACCGCATGAAGCGCGAGTTCAAGGTCGAGGCCAACGTCGGAAAGCCGCAGGTCGCGTACCGCGAGACGATCAAGAAGGCCGTCGAGCGTCACGACTACACGCACAAGAAGCAGACCGGTGGTTCGGGTCAGTTCGCGAAGATCCAGTTCGCGATCGAGCCCCTCGAGGTCACAGCCGACAAGACGTACGAGTTCGAGAACAAGGTCACCGGTGGCCGTATCCCGCGCGAGTACATCGCTCCGGTCGACCAGGGCTTCCAGGACGCCATGAACGTCGGCGTGCTCGCCGGCTACCCCATGGTGGGCGTGAAGGCGATCCTCATGGATGGCGCATCGCACGACGTCGACTCGTCCGAGATGGCGTTCAAGATCGCCGGCTCCATGGGCTTCAAAGAGGCTGTCCGCAAGGCCAACCCCGTCATCCTCGAGCCGCTCATGTCGGTCGAGGTGCGTACTCCCGAGGAGTACATGGGCGACGTCATCGGCGACCTGAACTCGCGTCGTGGGCAGATCCAGTCGATGGAAGACGCTCAGGGTGTCAAGGTCGTGCGGGCTCTCGTGCCGCTGTCCGAGATGTTCGGCTACATCGGCGACCTGCGCTCGAAGACCTCCGGCCGCGCCGTCTACTCCATGGAGTTCGACAGCTACGCAGAGGTCCCGCGTGCCGTCATGGACGAGATCGTCCAGAAGACCAAGGGCGAATAACCCTTTCGGATGCCGGGGCCCAGGCCCCGGCATCCGCTCACAACTTCACACAGATTCAATCGAAATCTCTCTACTAAGCTAGAGAAATCCCCGTAGAGATCCGGCGCACACCAGCGTCCGGAAACCTCTACACGAACGTCCTGAGGAGGACCCAGTGGCTAAGGCCAAGTTCGAGCGCACCAAGCCGCACGTGAACATCGGAACGATCGGTCACGTCGACCACGGCAAGACCACGCTCACCGCAGCGATCTCGAAGGTGCTCGCCGACAAGTACCCGTCGGCCACCAACGTGCAGCGTGACTTCGCGTCGATCGACTCCGCTCCCGAAGAGCGTCAGCGCGGCATCACGATCAACATCTCGCACGTCGAGTACGAGACCCCGAAGCGTCACTACGCGCACGTCGATGCGCCGGGCCACGCCGACTACATCAAGAACATGATCACCGGTGCCGCTCAGATGGACGGCGCGATCCTCGTGGTCGCCGCCACCGACGGCCCGATGGCTCAGACCCGTGAGCACGTTCTGCTCGCCAAGCAGGTCGGCGTGCCGTACCTGCTCGTCGCGCTGAACAAGAGCGACATGGTCGACGACGAGGAGATCCTGGAGCTCGTCGAGCTCGAGGTTCGCGAGCTGCTCTCGAGCCAGGACTTCGATGGCGACAACGCCCCCGTCGTTCGCGTCTCGGGCCTCAAGGCGCTCGAGGGCGACGCCGAGTGGGTCGAGAAGATCGTCGAGCTCATGGAAGCCGTCGACGAGTCGATCCCCGACCCGGTGCGTGACAAGGACAAGCCGTTCCTCATGCCCATCGAGGACGTCTTCACCATCACCGGCCGTGGCACGGTCGTGACGGGTCGCGCCGAGCGCGGTACCCTCGCGATCAACTCCGAGGTCGAGATCGTCGGCATCCGCCCGACGCAGAAGACCATCGTCACGGGTATCGAGATGTTCCACAAGCAGCTCGACGAGGCATGGGCCGGCGAGAACTGTGGTCTGCTCCTGCGCGGCACCAAGCGTGACGACGTCGAGCGCGGCCAGGTCGTCGTGAAGCCCGGTTCGGTCACCCCGCACACCAACTTCGAGGGCACGGCGTACATCCTGTCCAAGGAAGAGGGCGGCCGTCACAACCCGTTCTTCACGAACTACCGCCCGCAGTTCTACTTCCGCACCACCGACGTCACCGGCGTCATCACGCTGCCCGAGGGCACCGAGATGGTCATGCCCGGCGACACCACCGACATGGCAGTCGAGCTGATCCAGCCGATCGCCATGGAAGAGGGCCTCGGCTACGCGATCCGTGAGGGTGGCCGCACCGTCGGCGCCGGCACGGTCACGAAGATCCTGAAGTAATCTTCGACTAGCTGTTTCGGAGGGGGTCGGGCATCCGCCCGGCCCCCTCTGCTTTTCTTATGAGCACAATCTGGGGTGTGTGGTGAATGGCGTGTCGGGGACGCAGCCGGGCATCGTGCCGAATGCTCTCCGCACGGGGACACGCAAGAAGTATGGCGGCCTATCAGCTCCCGTAGATAGGTCGCGATCGACTGTTCATGATGCCCGTCAAGAAGGCTCCCTCTAGATGGCTCGCGGCATGTTTTCGGCGCTCGACGGCCGGCCGTCGGCGACTCGCGCCACGTGGGTCGATTTGATGCGGGGCACGGCGATCGTGCTCGTCGTGGTCTTTCACGTGGTGACGGTGACAGAGGCGTACTCCGGTCACACGTTCACCCGGCTGACCGGATTCCTGGAGACGGTGCAGGGGCTTCGGATGCCTCTGCTCTTCTTCCTGTCGGGACTACTCGTTCCTCGATCCCTGCGTAAGGGGTCAGCCAGATACATCAATGGCAAGGTGCGTCTGATCGCGTACCCGTACGTGATCTGGTCACTGATCATGGTGGCGCTACTCGCAATTGGCGGGTACTTCCTGGCCTGGGATGTCTCACCGCTCACGAGCCTTCTTCGGATCGTCTACGACCCGATCGAGCATCTGTGGTTCCTCGCATACCTCTTCCTCTTCTACGTCATTGCGCTCCTCGTCTCCAAGACCCACGCGTTCGTTCCGGTTGCTTGCTCGCTGGTCCTTTACGCGATACCAATGGATGGGCAGTGGGAGGTCTTCTGGCGCTTCGCGGTGTTCTTCTTCGTCGGCGTACTCGCCGGGAGGATTCCCGCCGCGATGGATCGTATGAGCGGTTCCTTCGCTCTCAATGTGCTCGCCGTCGTCTCTGTGGGCGTTCTCACGGCGCTTCCGGTGCTCGGCGTTCCGGTCAGACTTCCGGCCGCCCCGTGGAATGTGGTTGTGGCGTTCTGGTTCTTCGTCGGATTGGCCGGACTAGTCAGAATGTGCCAGCGGGCGCCAATACTGGCGCCGCTCGCGTACGTCGGCCGGCAATCCATCGTGTTCTATCTAGCTCACTGGCCCATCGTCCTGTTCTCGGTCAGAATGCTCGCGGACGGCACAGGCATGTCCGCGTGGTCGATAGTGACGACGTCGCTCGCCGTCACCGCGGCCGGCACGACCGCGTTGGCATTCGCATCGGAGCGAGTGCCCGCGGTGCGCCTGCTATTCGAATGGCCCCCGCGCGGTACGCCAGCGAGCCGGCCGGAGCGTGTCGAGACAGCTGTCGCGGAAGGCCGGCCCACAGGCCAGCGCGCGAACAATGACCAGGCTTCTCCAGGAGGGGACTCATGACGGAACACTGCGACAGACCGCGCAGCGCGAGAGCCAACGTCATTGTCGTTATGTATAACAGCGAGTCGACTCTGCCCGCGCTATTCGACGGCATGGTGGCGAATCGAGCTGGTATCGCATCGGTGACTCTTGTCGACAATGCAAGCGCAGATGAGTCTGCGGAGACCGCTCGGAAGCTCTTGGCGGAATCGGGGCTTCGGGGTCGTGTCCTGCGCGCGGCGAATACGGGGTTCGCGGGTGGGCATTGGGAGGCGCGGGATAGCTTCGATGACCCGACGCTCCCGACGCTCTGCCTCAACCCGGACGTACAGCTCGACGCTGACGCCCTTCTGGACATGATCGAAGTACTCCAAGGATTGGGAGAAGAAGCCGGCATCGTGACGTCGACGCTCGTTTCGACGGAGGGCATCGAGGATTCCGCGTCGCGACGTCGCTTGCCGACAGTGACGACGGGTGCCCTCTATTCGATCCTGGGGAAGTTGGTCCCTTCGAAGTTCCGATACAACCAGATCGAGTCGACCGCCGGGGGAGAGCTCGTCGCGGGGCACGCGATCACACGTGTGGAGGCGACGACTGGTGCACTCATGCTGGTCGCGCCGCAGCTACAGAATGTCGAAGAAGGCATCTTCGACCGCGACTACTTCATGTACGGAGAGGATCTTCAGCTCTGCCTCCGCGCTCAGCGTTCGAACCGAGCGGTTGCGATCGTCGAGCGGCGCCCGTCGATTCATGTCAAAGGAGTCTCAAGCGGATTCCCGCGCTCGTGGAAAAGCAACCGCGCGTTTCACGACGCGATGTACATCTACTACCGCAAGAATCTCTCGATCTCGCCGATCGATCGCGCGCTCGTCTGGAGTGCGGTGTGGGCACGTCTCCTGATCAGTTCCAGTGTTGCGGCGACCGCCCGGGCGCGCGCAAAGCGGGCACGATGACGGACTCTCGGGGCCAGATCGGCCTGACGGCGACTGTGATCGTCGCGGCGGCGCTTCCCTTCCTTCTGACGCCATGGAAGGCGCAAGCTCTGGGCCCCAGCGGGCGAGGAGAGGTGGGATACTTCGGCGCGGCGTTCACCATCATCCTCGCGTGTGCCGCGCTGGGGGTGAGGTACGCGTACTACGAGGTGCGGTCCGAACGAGGCATGCGTGTGCATCTGAAGGCACCGCGGATGGTCGCGCTCGCTTACGGAACCGCGGGGCTGGCAACCATCGGCTTTGTCGCAGTCGGCGCACGATCGATGTCCGTGGCTGTGATCGTCGGCTTGCTCATAGCCTGGGCCATCTCCCCGGTCCAGCTCCTCACCCAGACCGAACTCGCAGAGGCCCAGTCCGCCCTGAAACGGAAGCGAGTTGCCGCCCTGTCGTCGACTCCCGCATTGTTCGAGTCGGTGGCGACGCTGATCCTTCTCGTCGTCAAGCAGATGACCGTCACGGCATCGATCGCCGTCACAACCGTCTCAGAGGTTCTCAGAGGGCTTGTCGGTGCATCGTTTCGACGCCGAGATCGCGATCGCACCGTACCCGCTCTCGATGTCACGCGTAGAATACTCGTGCTCTCGCCGGTCGGACTTCTTCCGATCCTCGTCGCGAACGCAGACACGATCGTCTTCGCTTGGTTCGTGCCTACAGCCGTCCTCGGCGAGTACTCAGTGGCCAAGCTTGCCATCAACGTGATGTTGCTCGTGGCGCTCACCATTGAGGGCACTGTCGTGCGTGCGGGGCGACGTGTCGTCGCTGGCGTGGTTGCAGGGCTGACTATATGCGCGGCGGTCGGAGCACTGTTGGGCTACGCGCTCACGCCATTGCTCTTCGGGGCCGGTTTTGATGCGACACGTTATGCCTTCATTGTGACGTCTGTGGCGGGCTTGCTCGGCGCCTTGTTCACGCTCGTCGCTGCTCGGCAGAGCTGGAATGGACGCAATCGAGCAGTCAATGTAGCGTCGGTGATTGCGGTCGTATTGATCGTGTCGATGTCGCTCATTTTGGGCGTCCAGTGGCCAGGGGCGCCCGCATGGGCACTCGGGATACCCGCGATCGTCAGTTATGGGTCCGCCACCCTGATCGCGGTGGTTGCCGGGCGCAAGGGGAGATGACTTTGACCACGATTGTGAGCCGCCTCGTAAATCGGGTGCGACCGGTTGCGCAAAGCGATGGCATGGCCAACGTGTCACCGGCCGCTCTCCTCGGCTGGTACGCGCGTAAGGGAGTCTTTCCAGCCATTCGGGGATTGTGGTACGGGCTCAGGTTCAAGAGAGCACGGTTTCCGCTGTTCGTAGGGCGCGGTGTGAGCGTGCAGTACGCCCGATGCATCGAAGTCGGTAGAGGCTTCTATCTCGGCGACCGGTCGCGCGTGCTCGCCCTGTCGCTCGACGGGATTCGGATCGGGGATCGTGTGACGATCCGGGAGAACGCGTGGATTCAATGCGCGTCAAGTCCGTACAACCCGGGCCAAAGCCTATCGATCGGCGAAGGCACGTATATCGGGCCCTACAGCGTCATCGGAGTCGGAGGTCCGATCGAGATCGGACCACGGTGCCAATTCGGCGCTGGCGTAACTCTGATTGCGGAGAATCACGATGTGACAGAAGCTGGCGTGAGTGCAAGTGAAGTCACGCGGCGCGGAATCTCGATCGGCTCTGGGACGTGGATCGGTCACCGCGCGACAGTGCTGGACGGGGTGACCCTCGGGTCGAATTGCGTGGTAGGCGCTGGCGCTGTGGTCACCAAGAGCTTCCCGGACGGTTCCACACTGGTCGGAGTTCCCGCGCGACGAATCGACCGAGGCGCGACTGATGGCGTCTGACGCTCCCACAGATCGCTCTTCGTCACGCCGGTCCCGGTGGCGTGACTGGCTTTCGATCGACATCGCAGTACTTCTCGCCGTTGCATGGCTCCTGATCGGGCCGAGGGTCGAGCTGATTCCGTTCGCCTCCTCCTCAATCCGCCTCGAGGATGTCATCTTCGTCGCGCTCGCCATCTTCGTCGCGGTCTCCGGCTGGCGGCGAATCCGCGACACTCTGGGCACCGGAATGCTGATCGCCACTGCAGGAGTGCTGGCCGTCGGTCTGATCAGTGCGACTCTCGGAGTCATCAGCGGCCGTGTCGAGATCGCGCCGAGCCTGCTCTACGCATTGCGGCCTCTCGAGTACTGGATCGTTCTGCCGGCCGTCTTGCTCGGACTTCGAACCGTTGCCGGTCGCACCCGCCGAATCGTGCTGATGCTCGGCGCCGTCACCGTGCTTCAGACTTCGGTCGGCATGCTTCAGATCGCGGGAATTCCGATCGGGTTCTCCAAATTCACGTACGAGCGGGCGGCGGGTTTGACCGCTGGCCCATACGAGCTCGGTGCAATCTGCGCGATGCTCGCCTGCTTCTGGCTCTTCCGACGCCAGTATGTGCTCGCGGTGGTGGCACTCGCAGGATTGGTTGCTTCTCAATCGCGGGTATCGATTGTCGCGGTCGCGTTCGGTCTGGTGGTGCTTCTGCTCGGAGTTCGAAAGGCAGTCGCGCGGACACTGTCCGGGCTCTGGCGCAATCATCGCGCCACGGTGCTTCTGGTCGGTGGCGGGCTCCTGGTGGTTTCGGTGGCGACCGTGACCTGGTTTGGGGCACCGGTGGTCGATCGGCTCGCAGGGACGAGCATCTTTGCGGCCTGGGAAGATGCGCAACGCTTCTCGCAGTCCATTCCGCCGCCTGCGACGGCGGAGGACTTTGGCCGCGTCGCTTATGGGCAGATCGACGTCGTACTTCAGGGTGCGCTCATCGACGACGTCAGCAACGTCGTTCGATTCTTCAGGTGGCAGCTGCTGATCGCAGCGATCGCGGCTTCGCCTCTCGCTGTGTTCTTCGGGTTGGGTCCCTCCTTCGCAGGCCCGTCCGTCGATGGGTCCTTCCTCCGGATCGTCGTCGAATTCGGTCTTGCAGGCCTGGCCGCCTGGGGATACTGGCTCTATCGCTCGGTCCAGGGCGCGCGTGTGTGGATTTTGGCGGTCCTCACGACTCTGCTCATCGGGTCGGCGGTCATCGACTTGCTTTTCGCCCTCAGGCCGATGGTGCTGTTCTGGTTCCTCGTCGCGGTCGCCTGGCTCGATGCGCCGAGTCGTCGGCGGTCGGACCTCGAAGGGTCGGACGCATGATCACTGTCGATGTCGTGGTGCGATCAGACGCGAACGTCAAGTTCGGCGGCGATGTCGAGCAGGTCCAGCAGTATGAACGGCACCTCGCTGGCCGCGTGGACCTTCGGGTCGTCCCGTTCCATCCGGCGATGGAGTTGCGCGATAACGCCCTGATTCATTACGTCAACGTGGACAGGCCGTTCGACTTTCTCCGCACGATGCAGCTCGCCGGCGCACGGCCGACCATCGTCTCGCCGATTCACCACTCGTTGATCCGGGTGAGGCGGATGCGAGGCGCAGAACGCGGACGCGGGGTGAGGTCAGCGGTCGATCGCATCATGCCGGAAGCGGCTCGTGAGTGGATGGCGACCGCCGTCCGAACTCAACGTGCCTCCCAGACGGCAAACGAGCGGCGGACATCTGTCGATAACGCTCTCAAGACGTCGACTCTCGTACCTGGACTCTGGCGTCGAGTCGGTGATGCGCTCGACAGAAGCGGTCACGTGGCCCTTCTCGCTCCAGGGGAGGGCACCGACCTCACCGTTGACACCGGTTGGTCGGGTAAGAACGCGGTTCTGGTCCCAAATGGGAAACCGGATCGCCCAGATCACGCTGATCTCGTTGCTTGGGCCAATCGCGAGATTCCGATCATCGCGGTCGGCAGAATCGAGCCCCGGAAGCGTTCGCTCGAGTTGGCCCGCGAGGCTCACGATCACAGGACGTCGGTCGTCTTTGTCGGCTCCTTGGGTGATCCTGATTCGACGTATGGCCGGCAGTTCACCGAGCTCACCCGAACGTCGCCTTTTGCGGACTATCGAGGCCCCGTTGATCACGCAACCGCGTTGGAATTGATCGCCCATTCGCGCACACTTGTAAACGCATCATGGGTGGAAGTGCAGAGCCTCGTGGATCTCGAGGCGGCGCATCTGGGAACTCGCGTGGTGTCGGTGCCCAATGGCAACTCGCGGGACTGGCTTCCGGCACACGTCTCATACACCGGTGGCTTCGCTCTGCGTTCGCTACTCGAACTTGCCGCGCGCGAGAGCACCTCCGATACCGGTCCCGGCGTCCCTGACTATGCCTGGGATTGGGCCCGGTCAGCGAGTGCACTACTTGAGCTCTACTCCACCCAGTACTGAGTGATCGACCCGATGGGTTACCCTAGCCGGGGGAATCCGCTTTCTGAGCCATCGCTACAGAAGGCGTGAAAAGAGCTTGGTTGGGGAGAAGTGGAACTGAAGGCGGGTAGGCCCGGTCTCGTGGACGAGTTGACTGGACCCGAGACGCGTTCCCTGCACCGGCAGCCGATCCGAGTCAGCGGAGGTATCCGAGACCGCCGGAACGATTGGCCGCGACGGTACGCGAGTCGCTTGTTTTACACCGACGTGGCAGTAATCGCGCTCACATTCGCGGTCTACTCGGTGGTGGCTCTCGATGAGATCTCGGAGCCGGTGTCTTGGCCGGGCGGATTCGTTCTCCCATATTGGGGTCTGCTCGTCTTCGTCGCCGTCTTCTGGTTGCTCGGACTCGACGTCATCGATACACGCGATCGCCACATCGTGGGTCATGGGATCACCGAGTACAGACGTCTCGTCAACGCCACGCTCGCGGTGTTCGCGCTTCTTGTGGCCATTGCGTTCTTCGCGAGGATGGATGTTGCGCGGTCGCTTTTCATCGTCGCGCTGCCAGTCGGCTTGATTCTCCTGGTCACGTCGAGATGGCTCTGGCGTCAGTGGCTGCGCCGCCACCAACGACAGGGCAAGTACGTCTACCGGGCGATCGTCCTCGGTGAACCCGCCAAGGTGGCGCACATCATCGGACAGATTCAGCGCACACCCGACTCGGGATACATCATCGTCGGAGCGCTCACACCTTCGCAGGACCATCAGTCGCTTGCAGGGGTCCCCGTCGTCGGTGGACTCACCTCCGCCAGTGCCGCTGTGGAGTCACTGAGCGCTGACACGATGATCGTCTCGTCCGCCGATGCCCTCGACCCGAAGGCGATGCGTCGTATCGGTTGGGAGATGGCCGACCGCGATGTGGACTGGGTCGTCGCCCCTGCGCTCACCGACGTAGCAGGTCCGAGGATTCATGCCCGACCCGTCGCCGGGTTGCCGCTCGTGCACGTGGAGTTCCCCGTGCTCGAGGGCTACAAGCGGTTCGCCAAACGGACGTTCGACATCATCGGCGCGACACTGCTTATCGCAGTGTTCTCGCCGATCATGCTCGTCACGGCGATCGCCATCAGAGTCGACGGCCCTGGGCCGATCTTCTATCAGCAGACGCGCATCGGGCGCCGTGGACGTGAGTTCGGCATGCGAAAGTTCCGCTCGATGATCGCGAACGCCGACGACCAGCTCGCGAGTCTGCTCGATGTGCAGGGCACGACCGACCAGCCGCTCTTCAAGGTCACGGACGACCCGCGTATCACGAGGGTCGGTCGCTTCCTGCGCAAGCACTCGATCGACGAGATCCCGCAGCTGTTCAATGTCTTCCTTGGGGAGATGAGCCTCGTGGGGCCACGGCCGCAGCGGGCGGCCGAAGTGGCCCTCTATGATGACGACGCGCACCGCCGGCTGCTCGTCAAGCCCGGAATGAGTGGGCTGTGGCAGGTGAGCGGCCGTTCGAAGCTCTCGTGGGACGACGCGATTCGTCTCGATCTCTATTACGTCGAGAACTGGTCGTTCACTCAAGACATCCAGATCCTCTTCCGCACGATCCGGGCGGTCATCGCGCCGGGGGAGTCAGCCCACTGAGCGCGTCTCACGGCGCTGTCACAGGCCCGCCCCGATAGCATCCACTGGTGTCCCGAAAGCCTCCCCCCGGGCGCTACCGTCAAGGTCGCGCCGGCAACCACGCCCCGGCGCCGCAGCGCCGACGCCGTTGGCCGTGGGTGCTTCTCGGCACTTTCGTCGTCCTGGGCGCAGTGGGCGCGGTAGGCGGCGTCTTCGCCCTGCAGGCGCTCGAAGTGCGCGACGACCTGCTTGCCGCAAAGGAGAAGCTCGGCTCCCTCACCGACGCCTACAAAGCCGGCGACACAGCGCAATTGCAGGCAGTGGGCACCGAGGTTCTCGAACTCACCACCCAAGCCGATGCCACGGTGCAGGGTCCCTTGTGGGACGCAGCATCCGCTCTTCCCGTCGTCGGTGCGAACGTCGCCGCTGTAAAGCTCGCAACCGAGGCGACCCACCTCATCGTGCGCGATGCCCTGCCGCCCGGAATCGAGCTGCTCGGCATGATGTCGCCCGACCAGCTCAAAGTCGAAGGGGGCGGTATCAATCTCGCGCCCTTGCAGCAGGCGCAACAGACGCTGCCACAGATCAAGACTGTGCTCGCTCAGGCGCAAGGGAAGGTCACCGGGATCGACCGAGCCGCGCTCCTGCCGATCGTCGACGATGCTGTCGGGCAGCTCATCGACGTCGTCGGCCAGGCCGGCCCACTGCTCGAGACCGCGGAGCAGTATCTGCCAGTTGCGTTGCAACTCGCTGGATCGGAGGGTCCGCGCCGCTACATCGTCCTCTTCCAGAACAATGCCGAGATCCGCGCGACCGGCGGCAACGGTGCGACATCGACCGTGATCGAGATCGACAACGGTCGAGTGACCAAGCTTGAAGACGAGCAGGTCGCCGAGTTCCTCATCGACGGCATCACCGGCCGCGCCGATCAGGACTTGCCCGACGCGACGCGTGCGATGTTCGAACGCGACATCACAAGCAACACCATGAACTACCCCCGCCTCGCCGACTTCCCGACCACCGCTCAGATGTACAGCACGCTCTGGCAGCAGTCGATGGGAAGTGACATCGACGGGGTGATATCGCTCGACCCGGTGGTGCTCTCCTACATGCTGGCGGCGACCGGGCCGATCCCGCTCGATGACGGCTCACAGCTCACCTCCGAGAACGCTGTTCAGCTGCTCTTGAGTGAGACCTACGAGAGGTTCGGCCTGGACGGCCTTGCCGCCGACGCGTACTTCGCGGACGTGTCGGGTCGTGTGTTCGACACTGTCTCGTCCGGAGCGTGGGACCCGATGACCATGATCACTCAGGTGCAGCGCGGAGTCGCGGAGCAGCGCATCTACGCCTGGTTCGCGCGACCGGCCGAGCAGGCGATGGTGGCCGAGCAGAACATCGACGGTGCGCTCGCGACCGACACCGCCGCATCGACCCAGGTCGGCGTCTTCCTCAACGATGCGTCGTATTCGAAGCTCGAGTACTACCTCTCGACCGCGACGTCGGTCACGTGCGACGCCCAGGCGCGCACCATCACCACGACGCTGTCGATGACCAACTCGATCCCGGGCTCGGATTTGAGCGGCTACACATTGGCGTGGCGCAACGCCAGTCTCGGGCTGCCGCGCACGACGATGATCCTCGATGTCTTCTCGTACGCGCTTCCGGGCGGAACGATCACGAGCGATCCCGAGAGCGGCGACTTCGCGAAGTGGACCCGAACAGGAGCAGAGGTCGGGCGCGAGGGGAAGAGCGTGACGATGCTGGTCCCCATGGGCGAGACCAAGACCGTGTCGTTCACGAGCACGATCCCCGAAGGGGAGCTCGGCCCGCTCGAGGTACGGTATTCCCCGACGGTCACCCAGACGCCTGTCACGATCGATGCCAGCTGCGAGGGGCTGTTCGGGTGAGCATCGACCGACTGCCGAGCACCAGCGGTCCACGACACGCATTGATCGCGGCATTGGCAGTCGGATACGGGGCCTTCCTCGCGTTCGTCGTGTTCTGGCCGAGCCCGATCGACAAGCCGGTCGAGGGCATCCTCGACCGTGCGATAGCCGAGATGCACGAGCGCGGGGTTCCCGCGTTCGTCGATTACTCCTTCATCGAGTCCGCGGCGAACGTGCTCCTCTTCGTTCCCGTGGGCCTGTTGTTCGGACTCATCGTGCCCTTGAAGTGGTGGCCCGTCGCGCTGCTGCTCGGACCGGCGCTGTCAGGCGTGATCGAACTCGCGCAGCGGTACCTGCTCGATGAGCGGGTCTCGACGATCAACGACGTCATCGCCAACTCCATCGGCGCGACCATCGGAGTGTTCGCCGCGGTCCTGCTGCGCGCTGTCGTCAAGGCCCGCGACGACAAGGTCATCGAACGCCACGACGTCATGCAGGCGGCATCTTCGCGCTGAGTGCGGTCTTTTGCCACGGCATCCGCCCCGACAGAATGGCAGATGACGTCTCGTCCGGGGCGGATGAAGGAGTGCGCGATGGCGGGTTTCGACGATCTGGTCAACCAAGGCAAAGAGCTCTACGAGCAGAACAAGGACAAGGTCTCGGAGTTCTTGAAGTCTGAGCAGGCGGAAGACATCAGCGACAAGGTGCTCGACGGAGCGGCCGACCTTGCGAAGAAGGTCGTCCCCGAGGAGCACCACGACAAGGTCGATGGCGTTCGGGGCAGTGTCGACGGTGCAGTCGGTCACGAATAGCTCGCACTGAGTGCGAGATCATGAGAGCGGCCCGGGGGACCCGGGTCGCTCTCATCGCGTCGCGCGCAGCGATCGCGGATTCCGCGGGCGGCACGTCGAATGTAAAACGTATGTCACAGCCGACATCCGAATCCTGCGGCGTGGGGTCGTCATGCTAGCGTGGGGCACGGCATCGCGAGGGTTCGGGACCTTCGCTCCGCGTTTGCGGCGTCACCTGGGGATCACTGACTCCTAGGCGGGCATGCCAGTCATTGGGGACGGGAAGAATTCGTCATGCGTGGATTCCGTAAGACTGGGGACTCGGGGATCGGCGTGCTTCGATCTCGCCGGGAGCTGGCGCGACACGAAGCGCGACGCCGTCGGTGGTTCGCGGGCGGCCTCGCCAGTGTTCTCGTCGCCGCGCTTGCGCTCGGCGGCATCTCCGCCGCGGTCGCGGCGACCACGGATCCGTCTCAGGCTCCGGCCGTCGCCAGCGCGACGCCGACGCCGGACGTGAGCGCACCTGCGACCGAACCGGCGCCCGACGGAACGATCCCGGATGCCGCTGCGGCCGCAACGGATGCGGCCACCGCAGCCCCCGAGGCGAGCGAGCCCGGCGAGCCGACGGAGCAGTCCGCCGACGCGAGCCAGGAGCCTGCCGCCCCGGTCGCCGAGTCTGACGATGCAGATCAGGGCGACGCGAGCGCCAGCGCGAGGCTCGCCGCACCGCCCGTCGAGGATGCGGTCCCGGCTGAACCGGTGACGCTCCGCATCAAGAAGCTCAGCCAGCGTGCTTCGGACGGCACCGTCGGCACGCTTGCCGGAGCGAGCTTCTACGCGGTGGCCGGTGCGCGTGCGGCTCAGCCGAGCATCGACGCGACATCGCCCTACACCTGCACGACCGACGCTACGGGCTACTGCGATATCGCGGTGCCCGCTCTCACCGGCGGCTCCGGTGCGACGCTGCACGGCTACTGGATCATCGAAGGCACCGCGCCGGCAGGCTGGTCGCGGCTGACCCAGGTGGCGACAGGGCAGCACACCGACCCGAAGACCGCCAGCCCGTACATGTTCTTCACCGGTCCGGTGTCCGACGGCGTCGTCGAGGTCACCGCCGAGACGGCGGCGTACGCCGATGCGGCGGCGAACAGGTTCACGCTCAAGACGAAGCAGGATGGCGTCGCCGACGTCCGGAGCAACCCCGCCTTCCCTGAGTCGTGCGGGCTCAGCATCGCTCTCGTCTTCGACACCTCGCGGTCGATCGATCACATCAAGATGGCTCAGATGAAGGCGGCGGCGGCGGACTTCGTCGGCGTTGACGGCCTCGGCGGAACGGCATCGTCTGTCGCCCTGTACGGATTCGGCACGACCGCGTACAAGCTTCTCGACTCGACGTCGCTGCAGTCCGAAGCGGGCCAGGACACGGTGGCTCAGGTCATCGATGAAGGTCTCGGAACCAGCGGCTCCGGATTCACGAACTGGGACGACGCGTTCCGCGAGGTCGCGTTCAACGCCGAGAACGAGCGGTATGACCTCGTCCTGTTCCTCAGCGACGGAGACCCGACGACCTACGGCACCGACGGTGCGTCCAACGTCGACACGAATGTCGGATTCCGCAACGTCGAGGAGGGTGTGTTCTCCGCGAACGCGCTGAAGGACCAGGTCGGCCCGGCAGGAGACCGCACGAAGGTCGCCGCTATCGGCATCGGGGCCACGCCGAACTCCTACCTCAACCTCATCGCGGTCTCGGGACCGGTCGAGGACGAGGACTACTACCTCACCGACTTCCCCGGACTCGCATCGAAGCTGCACGAGATCGCCACGCGCAACTGCGGTGGCACCCTCACGGTCATCAAGCAGACCGTCGATGAAGAGGGCGTCGTGATCGACGAGTCGGCCGATGGCTGGTCCTTCACGGGATCGACCGAGGGCGACTGGATCGTCGGACCCGACGGGATGACGAACGAGTTGACGCTCGAGACCGGAGCGCTCACCGAAGGTTCGGTGAACTTCCCGCTCGACTTCACGGGCACCGCTCAGCCTCGCGCCGTCACGGTGGCCGAGGTGCAGCAGGAGGGCTGGACCGCCGAGTCCGTCACCTGCGTGAACGCCACCGTCGAGGGCGACGCAGAATCCTTCACGGTCGACGTGCCGGCCAACGGCATCGTCTCGTGCACGGTCGTCAACAAGTCGAGCGGCGGCGGGGGCGGCGGTGACGTCGGCATCGAGAAGGAAGCCGTCATCGGCGATGTTCCGGTCACCGCGCCCCTCGAGGCCGGCGAGTCCTTCGACTACCTGCTCACCGTCACCAACCACGGCTCGTCGATCGCGACCGACGTGGCCGTGACCGATCCGGTTCCCGCACGCCTCCAGGTCACCGGGATCACGCTGCCGGAGGGCTGGACCAACGACTACGCCCCCGCGTTCGTCGGCGAGGGCAATGGTGTCGCCCTCAGCACGCCCACGATGGCTCCGGGAGAGTCCGTGGAGATCCGGATCTCGGTCGTGGTGGCACCCGCCGCAGTTCCGCCGGTGACGCTCATCGGCGAGGACGACCCCGCCCCGACCCCGCCGGCACTCCCTGAGAGCACGCTGCTCAACGAGGCGTGCGTATCGGCGACGGTCGACACGAACCCCGACAACGATTGCGCCGAGGCCACCGTCACGACGAAGGACATCTCCGCCGTCGTGTACACCCGCTGTGTCAACGACGCCCCGCTCCTGGGCTGGACGATCGTCAAGTCGGCTTCGCTGGTGGGACAGCCGGTGGAGTTCCTCTGGGTGCCGAACAACTCCGACGTGACGCCGGAGACGACGCCCGCCCAGGTTGCCATCACGCAGCCGGGAGGCACGACGAGCTGGAGCGATGAGATCGACTGGCCGGGCACGGCGTTCACGCCGTCGGGCATCTCGATCGACTACCCGGGCTGGCGTGCGATCGTGGCCGCTGACATCGTGCCGGGATCGACCCCGACCGCGTACTACCTGCCGGGAACCGACGTCGTGATGACGCCGGAAGAGCAGTCGGAGTACGTGTTCAACGGTCTGATCCTCGACCCGAGCGAGCTCGACTTCGCCTGGCGCGGCAACACCGACATCACCTTCACGGTGAACCCGGAACTCACGTTCTCGGCGTCCTACCCCGCCGCGACCGAGACCTGCTCCGCAGCACGCCACTCGGACGTGCAGATCGAGAAGACCGCCAGCGTCGAGAAGACGGCGCCCGGCAAGTCGTTCACCTACACCCTCGCGGTCGAGAACGTGAGCGATGACGCGGCTGCCGAAAGCGTCGTGGTGACGGATGCGATCCCCGCCGACCTCAAGATCACAAATGTGACGTGGCCCGGCAAGGGCGACGCCGCGGTGTTCCCGAACTGGGACTCGTGCGCGGTGACGGGTCAGAACAGCTCCGGCTACGGCGGCACGCTCGAGTGCGTGCTCTTCGGTCCGCTGCAGCCGGCCGGCTCCGACAACGGGGGAGCGTCGGCAGCCCCGACCATCACCCTGGCGGCGACGGTGTACTCGGCATCCACGGCCAGCGTCCTGACCAACGTGGCCGTCGTCGATTACCACACCTTCGGGGATCCGACTGACCCCGGGCGTGACTCGGACGATGCCACGGTGCTGCTGTCGGCGCTTCCCGCCACGGGTGGAGAGCCCGCACCGCTCCTCGCGATCCTGGGACTTCTGGCCCTGCTGGCCGGCGCCTCGACCCTGGTCGTGATCCGCCGACGCCGTGCCGAGAGCAAGCCCACACTGCTGTAACGCGCTCGCACGTCGATGAACGATCGAGCCCCTCGCATCCCGGTGCGAGGGGCTCGATCGCGTCTTCGCGGTGCGCGATCCGGCGGATGCTGCACTCCCGCAGCATCCGAATGCTGAGAAGCGGCCGAGATACTCGTCGCGCGACACGCCCGAGTTTGCGACACGCCCGGGCTGCACGTAGACTAGTGAGGTTCCACATTCCGGCGCCCCTCTTGGGTGCGCACCGGATCACTGCCAGGGCAGTGCATAGGTGGCTCGCTCCTCACCGGGGCGGGCAGGGTCCTAGGCCGCGGGCAGCAGAACCACCACATCTCGAATCCTTCCACTGCGGAGCTCTGCTCAGCGTGCGGAAGGAAGCGGATGCCGGGAGCGGCGCTTCGGCGCGGCATCCGGATTGACAGAAGAACAGCGGTGCAGCAACGCACTGCGCAAGCAGTGCAGAAGTGCTACGGCGCCCTGCGCCAGAGTGCGTCCAATGCCCCCGGCACCCCGGGCCGGTAAGACGCGTAAAGAGAGTGAGCAGACAAATGGCGGGACAGAAGATCCGCATTCGCCTGAAGTCGTATGACCACGAGGTCATCGACTCGTCGGCACGGAAGATCGTCGACACCGTGACCCGTGCGGGCGCGACCGTCGTGGGCCCCGTGCCCCTTCCGACCGAGAAGAACGTGATCGCCGTGATCCGTTCGCCCCACAAGTACAAGGACAGCCGCGAGCACTTCGAGATGCGCACCCACAAGCGTCTGATCGACATCATCGACCCGACGCCCAAGGCTGTCGATTCGCTGATGCGCCTCGACCTGCCTGCCGATGTCAACATCGAGATCAAGCTCTGAGGCTCGACATGGCTGACATCAACAACAAGGTTTCCAAGGGCCTGCTGGGTACCAAGCTCGGCATGACCCAGGTTTGGGACGAGAACGGCAAGCTCGTTCCCGTCACCGTCATCGAGATCGCGCCGAACGTGGTCACCCAGGTTCGCACGCCGGAGAAGGACGGCTACAACGCCGTCCAGATCGCCTACGGCCAGATCGACCCCCGCAAGGTGAACCAGCCGCTCACGGCCCACTTCGAGGCCGCTGGCGTGACCCCGCGTCGTCACCTCACCGAGGTTCGTACCGCGGACGCCGCTGACTACTCGCTCGGCCAGGAGCTGACGGTAGACGGCACGTTCGAGGCCGGCCAGCTGGTCGACGTCGTCGGCACCAGCAAGGGCAAGGGCACCGCCGGTGTCATGAAGCGTCACAACTTCAAGGGCGTCTCCGCTTCGCACGGTGCGCACCGCAACCACCGCAAGCCCGGCTCGATCGGCGCATCGTCGACCCCGAGCCGCGTCTTCAAGGGCATGCGCATGGCCGGCCGTATGGGTGGCGAGCGCGTGACCGTTCTCAACCTCAAGGTGCACGCCGTCGACACCGAGAAGGGTCTGCTGCTCGTCAAGGGCGCCGTCCCCGGTGCACGTGGCCGCATCGTCTACGTCCGCAACGCAGTGAAGGGTGCCTGAACTCATGGCTGACTCGACTCTCGCGCTCGACGTTCTGAAGGCAGACGGCAAGAAGGCAGGCTCCGTGGAGCTGCCCGCCGCCATCTTCGACGTCAAGACGAACATCCCGCTCATCCACCAGGTCGTCGTCGCGCAGCGCGCGGCGGCTCGCCAGGGCACCCACTCGACCAAGCGTCGCGGTGAGGTCTCAGGCGCCGGCCGCAAGCCCTTCAAGCAGAAGGGCACGGGTAACGCCCGTCAGGGCTCGATCCGCGCGCCGCACATGACCGGTGGTGGCATCGTCCACGGCCCGAAGCCGCGTGACTACTCGCAGCGCACGCCCAAGAAGATGATCGCCGCAGCGCTCCTCGGTGCGCTCAGCGACCGTGCTCGTGGCTCGCGCCTGCACATCGTCGACTCGTTCGCGATCGAGGGCTCGCCCTCGACGAAGGCCGCTGCTGCGGTTCTCGCCGCGCTCGCGCCGACGAAGAACGTGCTGGTCATCATCACCCGTGACGACGACCTCAGCGCGCTGAGCCTGCGCAACCTCGCGTACGTGCACGTGCTGTATTCCGACCAGCTGAACGCTTACGACGTGATCGTCTCCGACGACATCGTCTTCACCAAGGCCGCCTACGACGCATTCATCGCGTCGAAGAGCGCAGCCACCGAGGAGGTCTCGGCATGAGCACCGCGAACATCGCTGTGAACAAGGACCCGCGCGACATCATCCTGAAGCCGGTCGTTTCGGAGAAGAGCTACGGGCTCATCGACGAGGGCAAGTACACGTTCCTCGTGGACCCCCGCGCTTCGAAGTCCGAGATCAAGCTCGCGATCGAGAAGATCTTCGGCGTCAAGGTGGCCGCGGTCAACACGCTCAACCGTGTCGGCAAGGCTCGCCGCACCCGCTTCGGCACCGGCAAGCGCAAGGACACCAAGCGCGCCATCGTGACCCTGAAGTCGGGCACCATCGACATCTTCACGGCAGTCGGCTGACGGTCGGGATAGAGGACTAGAGAACATGGCTATTCGCAAGTACAAGCCCACGACCCCGGGTCGCCGCGGCTCGTCGGTGGCCGACTTCGCCGAGATCACCCGATCGACGCCCGAGAAGTCGCTCCTCCGCCCGCTCAGCAAGACCGGTGGTCGCAACAACCAGGGCCGCATCACGACCCGTCACATCGGTGGTGGCCACAAGCGCCAGTACCGCGTCATCGACTTCCGTCGCAATGACAAGGACGGCGTGAACGCCAAGGTCGCTCACATCGAGTACGACCCCAACCGCACCGCGCGCATCGCGCTCCTGCACTACTTCGACGGCGAGAAGCGCTACATCATCGCGCCGAACAAGCTGCAGCAGGGCGACGTCGTCGAGTCGGGTGCCGGCGCCGACATCAAGCCCGGCAACAACCTGCCGCTGCGCAACATCCCCACCGGTACCGTGATCCACGCCATCGAGCTCCGCCCCGGCGGCGGCGCGAAGCTGGCACGTTCGGCTGGTGTGTCGGTTCGCCTCGTGGCGAAGGACGGCGCATACGCGCAGCTGCGTCTGCCCTCGGGCGAGATCCGCAACGTCGACGCGCGCTGCCGCGCGACCATCGGCGAGGTCGGCAACGCCGAGCAGTCGAACATCAACTGGGGCAAGGCCGGCCGCAACCGCTGGAAGGGCATCCGCCCGACCGTCCGCGGTGTCGCGATGAACCCGGTCGATCACCCGCACGGTGGTGGCGAGGGCAAGACGTCCGGTGGTCGTCACCCGGTTTCGCCGTGGGGTAAGGCCGAAGGCCGCACCCGGCACGCGAACAAGGAAAGTGACAAGTACATCGTCCGTCGTCGCAACGCCGGCAAGAAGCGCAAGTAGGAGTAGAGGAAGATGCCTCGCAGCCTTAAGAAGGGCCCCTTCGTCGACGAGCACCTGCTTCGCAAGGTCGTCGTCCAGAACGAAGCCGGTTCCAAGAACGTCATCAAGACCTGGTCACGTCGTTCGATGATCGTGCCGGCCATGCTCGGCCACACGATCGCCGTCCACGACGGACGCAAGCACATCCCTGTGTTCGTGTCCGAGACCATGGTCGGCCACAAACTGGGCGAATTCGCGCCCACCCGCACCTTCCGCGGCCACGTGAAGGACGACAAGAAGGGCCGTCGCCGCTGACGCGGGGACGCGAGAGGAGAGAGAAATGGTGGAGTCCATCGCACGCGTGCGACACATCCGCGTGACCCCTCAGAAGGCTCGTCGTGTCGTCGCGCTCATCAAGGGCAAGCAGGCCGAACAGGCCCTCGCCATCCTGAAGTTCGCACCGCAGGGTGCGAGCGAGCCGATCTACAAGCTCGTCGCCGCCGCGATCGCGAACGCTCGCGTGAAGGCTGACAAGGACGGCGAGTTCCTGGACGAGCAGGACCTGTACGTGGCCAACGCGTACGTCGACGAGGGCACGACGCTCAAGCGTTTCCGCCCCCGCGCACAGGGTCGCGCGTTCCAGATCAAGAAGCGCACGAGCCACATCACGGTCGTGCTCTCGACGCCCGAGGTCGCTGAGTCGGCCCCGGCTTCCCAGACCAAGAAGGCGAGCAAGTAATGGGCCAGAAGGTAAACCCGTACGGCTTCCGCCTCGGAATCACCACCGACCACGTGTCGCGTTGGTTCTCGGACTCGACGAAGCCCGGACAGCGCTACGCCGACTACGTGGCCGAGGACATCAAGATCCGCAACCTGCTGAAGACGCAGCTCGACCGCGCCGGTGTCAGCAACATCGAGATCGAGCGCACCCGTGACCGCGTCCGCGTCGACATTCACACCGCCCGTCCGGGCATCGTGATCGGTCGCCGTGGCGCCGAGGCCGAGCGCATCCGCGGCGACCTCGAGAAGCTCTCGGGCAAGCAGATCCAGCTGAACATCCTCGAGGTCAAGAACCCCGAGGCCGACGCTCAGCTCGTCGCGCAGGGCATCGCCGAGCAGCTCACTGCTCGCGTGGCGTTCCGTCGTGCGATGCGCAAGGGTCTGCAGGGCGCACAGCGCGCCGGCGCCAAGGGCGTCCGCATCCAGGTCTCCGGCCGCCTCGGCGGCGCCGAGATGAGCCGTTCGGAGTTCTACCGCGAGGGTCGTGTGCCGCTGCACACGCTGCGCGCGAACATCGACTACGGCTTCTACGAGGCGAAGACCACCTTCGGCCGCATCGGCGTGAAGGTCTGGATCTACAAGGGCGACCTCACCAACAAGGAGCTCGCTCGCGAGCAGGCCAACGCGCCGAAGGCACCCCGCGGTCGTGACGACCGTGGCGGCGACCGTCGTCGTGGCCCTCGCAACGAGGCCCCCGTCGCAGAAGGAGCGTCTGCCTGATGCTTATTCCCCGCAAGGTCAAGTACCGCAAGCAGCACCACCCCGGCCGTTCCGGTCAGGCCACCGGTGGCACCAAGGTGTCGTTCGGTGAGTTCGGAATCCAGGCCATCACGCCCGCTTACGTGACGAACCGTCAGATCGAGTCCGCTCGTATCGCGATGACCCGTCACATCAAGCGTGGCGGCAAGGTGTGGATCAACATCTATCCCGACCGTCCGCTCACGAAGAAGCCGGCCGAAACCCGCATGGGTTCCGGTAAGGGTTCGCCGGAGTGGTGGGTCGCGAACGTCAAGCCGGGTCGCGTCCTCTTCGAGGTCGCCGGCGTCAACGAGGAACTTGCTCGTGAGGCCCTGACCCGTGCCATTCACAAGCTGCCTCTCAAGGCACGCATCATCAAGCGCGAGGAGGGCGACGCGTAATGGCGATCGGCACCAAGACGCTCGCTCCCAGCGAGCTCGATACGTTCGAAGACCAGCGCCTCGTCGAGGAGCTGCGCAAGGCCAAGGAAGAGCTGTTCAACCTGCGCTTCCAGTCGGCCACCGGCCAGCTCGAGAGCCACGGCCGCATCCGTGCGGTCAAGCGCGACATCGCGCGGCTCTACACCGTGATCCGTGAGCGCGAGCTCGGCATCCGTGCCACTCCCGCGCCGCTGGAGACCGCGACGAAGGCGAAGAAGACGAAGGCCAAGAAGGCGGATGCCGCTGACGAGGCCGTGAAGGAAGAGGCCGAGTGATGGCTGAGACCACCGAGAAGAAGGCCCCCGCGAAGAAGGCCAAGGCCGTAGAGGCCGAGGCCGTCGTCGAGCAGGCCGCCGGACACGAGTCGTCGGCGCACGATGTGCGCGACGTCGACGCCCGTGGCTACCGCAAGGCCCGTCGTGGCTATGTGGTCAGCGACAAGATGGACAAGACGATCGTCGTGGAGGTCGAGGACCGCGTCAAGCACCCTCTCTACGGCAAGGTCATCCGTCGGACGTCGAAGGTCAAGGCGCACGATGAAGGCAACACCGCCGGCATCGGCGACCTCGTCCTCATCAACGAGACCCGCCCGCTGAGCGCCACCAAGCGCTGGCGCCTGGTCGAGATCCTCGAGAAGGCCAAGTAAGCCTCGGGCTTGCTTGGAACCCAAGGAGTAACAAGTGATTCAGAACGAATCCCGCATCAAGGTCGCCGACAACACCGGCGCCAAGGAGCTGCTCACCATCCGTGTGCTCGGTGGTTCGGCCCGGCGTTACGCCGGTGTCGGCGACATCATCGTGGCGACGGTCAAGGACGCGATCCCCGGCGGCAACGTGAAGAAGGGCGACGTCGTCAAGGCGGTCGTCGTCCGCACTGTCAAGTCGACCCGTCGTCCCGACGGCTCATACATCAAGTTCGACGAGAACGCCGCCGTGATCCTGAAGAGCGACGGGGAGCCCCGCGGCACCCGCATCTTCGGTCCGGTCGGTCGCGAGCTTCGTGACAAGAAGTTCATGAAGATCGTCTCGCTCGCCCCGGAGGTCATTTGATCATGGCGAACATCAAGAAGGGCGACCTGGTTCAGGTCCTCAACGGTAAGAAGCAGGCCAACGGCGGAGACCGCGGCAAGCAGGGCAAGGTCCTCGAGATCCTGACCGAGCAGAACCGCGTCATCGTCGAAGGCGTGAACTTCGTCACCAAGCACAACCGCGTGGGCCAGTCCCAGCGCGGTACCAAGACGGGCGGCATCGAGACGATGGAAGCCCCGATCCACATCTCCAACGTCGCGCTCGTCGACCCCTCGACCAAGAAGCCGACCCGTGTCGGCCACCGTGTCGAGGAGCAGACGAAGGACGGCGTCAAGCGCACCGTCCGCGTGCGCTACGCGAAGAAGTCAGGCAAGGACCTCTGATATGAGCAGCGCCACTGCCGTGGAGGCTGGCAAGATCCAGCCCCGCCTGAAGCAGAAGTACAACACCGAGATTAAGAAGGCTCTGCAGGAGGAGTTCGGCTACCCGAACGTCATGCAGATCCCCGGTCTGGTGAAGGTCGTGGTGAACACCGGTGTCGGTGAGGCAGCTCGCGACAGCAAGGTGATCGATGGTGCGGTCGACGACCTGACCAAGATCACCGGTCAGAAGCCGATCGTCACCAAGGCGCGCAAGTCCATCGCACAGTTCAAGCTGCGCGAGGGACAGGCCATCGGCGCGCACGTCACCCTTCGCGGTGACCGTGCGTGGGAGTTCATCGACCGTCTGGTGAACCTCTCGCTGCCCCGCATCCGCGACTTCCGCGGCCTGTCGGGCAAGCAGTTCGACGGCACCGGCAACTACACGTTCGGTCTCCAGGAGCAGTCCGTGTTCCACGAGATCAACCAGGACAAGATCGACCGCGTCCGCGGCTTCGACATCACGATCGTGACGTCGGCGAAGTCGGATGACGAGGGCCGCGCACTCCTGCGCCACCTCGGCTTCCCGTTCCGCACCGAGGACCAGCAGGCCTGATGCTTCGACAGGCTCAGCGACCATCCGGTCTCTGAGCCTGTCGACCCGGCCCCGAGCTCGTCGAGGGGCCGACAACTGAATATCGAGTCTCATAGAAGGTCGACTGTCGTGTAACGGCAGGCGAAACCTCGTGAACAAAGGGAATAACACATGACAATGACAGACCCGGTCGCAGATATGCTGACCCGTCTGCGCAACGCGAACTCGGCGCACCACGACTCCGTCGCACTGCCGAGCTCGAAGCTCAAGACGCACATCGCCGAGATCCTCAAGCGCGAGGGCTACATCGCTTCGTGGGAGGTCAGCGACGCACGCGTCGGCCAGACTCTCACGCTCGAGCTGAAGTACGGCCCGAACCGCGAGCGGTCGATCGCCGGCATCAAGCGCGTCTCCAAGCCCGGCCTTCGCGTGTACGCGAAGTCGACCGAGATCCCCCGCGTGCTCGGTGGCCTCGGTGTCGCGATCCTGTCCACCTCCTCCGGTCTCCTCACGGACCGTCAGGCCGAGCAGAAGGGCGTGGGTGGGGAAGTCCTCGCCTACGTGTGGTGATCTGATATGTCGCGTATTGGACGTCTCCCGATCGACATCCCTGCCGGTGTGACCATCACGGTCGACGGTCAGGATGTCGCGGTCAAGGGCCCGAAGGGCGAGCTCGCGCTCACCGTCGCGCGCCCCATCGAGGTCAAGATCGAAGAGGGCCAGGTGCTCGTCAGCCGTCCCGACGACGAGCGCGAATCACGCTCGCTGCATGGTCTCACCCGCACGCTCATCAACAACAACATCATCGGTGTCACCCAGGGCTACAGCAAGGGCCTCGAGGTCGTCGGCACCGGATACCGCGTCGCGCAGAAGGGCGGCTCGATCGAGTTCGCCCTCGGCTTCTCGCACCCCGTGCTCATCGAGCCTCCCGCCGGCATCACCCTGACGGTCGAGGGCAACAACAAGGTCACCGTGAGCGGCATCGACAAGCAGGCCGTCGGCGAGGCGGCTGCGAACATCCGCAAGATCCGCAAGCCTGAGCCCTATAAGGGCAAGGGTGTGCGGTACGCCGGCGAGGTCGTTCGTCGCAAGGCCGGAAAGAGTGGTAAGTAACCATGGCTGTCAAGACAAAGACTCAGGCGCGTACGCGCCGTCATCTCCGCCTTCGCAAGAAGGTCGTCGGCACCCCCGAGCGTCCGCGCCTGGTCGTGACCCGTTCGGCACGTCACGTTTTCGTGCAGCTCGTCGACGACAGCCAGGGCCACACCGTGGCCTCGGCATCCACTCTCGAGAACGACCTGCGTGCGTTCGACGGTGACAAGACCGCCAAGGCCCGCAAGGTCGGCGAGCTGGTCGCCGAGCGCGCCAAGGCCGCCGGCGTCTCGGATGTGGTGTTCGACCGTGGCGGCAATCGCTACGCAGGCCGTGTCGCGGCGATCGCCGACGGCGCCCGCGAGGGAGGTCTGAACCTGTGAGCGAAATCAAGGAGAGCAACGTGACCGAGCAGGCTGCTGCTGCCGAGGCTCCGGCCGACGCCGCTGCCACCACTGCGCCCGCCGAGCGTGAGCGCGAGCCGCGTCGCGGCGGTCGCGAGCGCAACCCCAACCGTGGCGAGCGGGGCGGTCGCGACCGCAACGAGAGCCAGTTCCTCGAGCGTGTGGTCACGATCAACCGCGTGTCGAAGGTCGTCAAGGGTGGTCGTCGCTTCAGCTTCACCGCGCTCGTCGTCGTCGGCGACGGCAACGGTGTCGTGGGTGTCGGATACGGCAAGGCCCGCGAGGTGCCCCTGGCGATCTCGAAGGGTGTCGAAGAGGCCAAGCGCAACTTCTTCCGCGTTCCCCGCGTCGGCTCGACCATCCCGCACCCGGTGCAGGGTGAGGCCGCTGCCGGTGTGGTGCTGCTGCGCCCCGCCGCTGCCGGTACCGGTGTCATCGCCGGTGGTCCGGTGCGCGCCGTGCTCGAGTGCGCCGGGATCCACGACGTGCTGTCGAAGTCGCTCGGTTCGTCGAACACGATCAACATCGTCCACGCGACGGTGGCGGCCCTGAAGCAGCTCGAGGAGCCCCGTGCGGTCGCCGCACGTCGTGGCCTCGAGTTCGACCAGGTTGCCCCCGCCCGTCTCGTCCGTGCCGAGGCAGAAGCCGCGGCCGCTGCGAAGGCAGGTGTCTGATGGCTGCGCGTCTCAAGGTGACGCAGGTCAAGTCCAAGGTGAGCGAGAAGCAGAACCAGCGTGACACGCTGCGTTCGCTCGGTCTGAAGCGGATCGGCGACTCCGTCGTCCGTCCGGACGACGCGCAGACGCGCGGTTACGTCAAGACCGTCGCCCACCTCGTGAAGGTTGAGGAGATCGACTGATGGCTGAGAAGGCCGAGAAGAACGACGCCGTCGAGGCGGAGGCCCCTAAGAAGGCTCCTGCCAAGAAGGCTGCGCCCAAGGCTGCCGCCGAGAAGGCTGCTGCGCCGAAGGCCGCCAAGGCCGACGCTGCTGCGGACAAGGCCGAGAAGGCCCCCGCCGCGAAGAAGGCTCCCGCCAAGAAGGCTCCGGCCAAGGCGGATGCCCCTGTGTCGCGTCCCGGTGTGCTGAAGGTCCACCACCTGCGTCCGGTCCCCGGCGCCAACACCCCGAAGACGCGTGTCGGTCGTGGTGAAGGCTCGAAGGGCAAGACGGCCGGTCGTGGCACCAAGGGTCAGAAGGCCCGCTACCAGGTGAAGGCCGGCTTCGAGGGTGGGCAGATGCCGCTGCACATGCGCACCCCGAAGCTCCGCGGCTTCAAGAACCCCTTCCGCGTCGAGTACCAGGTCGTGAACCTGGAAAAGCTCGCGGAGCTGTACCCGGCCGGTGGCGACGTCACCGTCGGCGACCTGGTCGCCAAGGGTGCGGTGCGCAAGAACGAGAAGGTCAAGGTGCTGGGCACCGGCGACATCTCGGTGAAGCTCACTGTTGCGGTCGACAAGGTCTCGGGTTCCGCCGAGCAGAAGATCGTCGCAGCGGGCGGCACCGTCAAGTAGTACACACACAGTGGGGGTCGGAGCTTGCTCCGGCCCCCACTGGGTTACCCTGGACGTCGGCACGTCGCCGTGCGTACCGGCATCCCTTCTGGAGGAATCCTCTTGTTCAGCGCCATCGCGCGGGTCTTCCGCACTCCCGACCTTCGGCGGAAGATCGCATTCACCCTGGCGATCATCGCCTTGTACCGGTTCGGTGCCCACGTGCCCGCACCGTTCGTCGACTTCCCGAACGTGCAGGAGTGTCTCCGACAGTCCGCCGGCACTGAGGGCCTGCTGTCGCTCGTCAACCTCTTCTCCGGCGGTGCGCTGCTGCAGCTGTCGATCTTCGCGCTCGGCGTCATGCCGTACATCACCGCGACGATCATCGTCCAGCTCCTGCGCGTCGTCATCCCGCACTTCGAGACCCTCTACAAAGAGGGTCAGTCGGGCCAGGCGCGTCTCACCCAGTACACGCGCTACCTCACGATCGCACTTGCACTGCTGCAGTCGACGACTCTCGTGACGGTGGCCCGCAGCGGTCAGCTCTTCGGCTCCACGGGCATCTCCGAGTGCGAGCAGCTCCTCACGAACGACGTGTGGTGGGCGCAGCTCCTCATGATCATCACGATGACCGCCGGCACCGGCCTCATCATGTGGTTCGCCGAGCTCGTGACCGAGCGCGGCATCGGCAACGGAATGTCGCTCCTGATCTTCACGTCCATCGCCGCGGCCTTCCCCGCATCGATGTGGGCGATCTGGCAGTCGCGCGGCTTCGAGGTGTTCCTGCTCGTGCTGGCGGTGGGCATCGTCGTGGTCGCCTTGGTGGTGTACGTCGAGCAATCCCAGCGACGCATCCCGGTGCAGTACGCCAAGCGCATGGTGGGCCGTCGCACGTACGGCGGGACGAACACGTACATCCCGATCAAGGTCAACATGGCCGGCGTCGTGCCCGTCATCTTCGCCTCCTCGCTGCTGTACATCCCCGCGCTCATCGCGCAGTTCAACATGCAGCCGAACGCCGAGAACGAGGTCCCCGCCTGGGTTCAGTGGATCCAGACGTACTTCACGAACGGTGACAGCCCCATCTACATGGCGGTGTACTTCCTGCTGATCGTCGGTTTCACCTACTTCTACGTCGCGATCACCTTCAACCCCGTCGAGGTCGCCGACAACATGAAGAAGTACGGCGGGTTCATCCCGGGCATCCGTGCCGGACGCCCGACCGCCGAGTACCTGGACTACGTGCTCACGCGCATCACGCTTCCCGGCTCGCTGTACCTGGGTCTCATCGCCCTGCTCCCGCTCATCGCGCTCGCCACGGTCGGCGCCAACCAGAACTTCCCGTTCGGTGGCGCCTCGATCCTGATCATCGTCGGCGTCGGCCTCGAGACGGTGAAGCAGATCGACGCCCAGCTGCAGCAGCGCCACTACGAAGGGCTCCTTCGATGACCGCGACTCGTCTGCTGATCGTCGGGCCGCAAGGCTCGGGCAAAGGCACCCAAGGGGTGCGCATCGCCGCGACCTTCGGAGTCCTGGCCGTATCGACCGGCGATGTGTTCCGGGCCGCGGTCGCGGCCGGCACACCGCTGGGCGAGCAGGTGAAGGCGATCATCGAAGCGGGCGACCTGGTGTCGGACGAGCTGACAAGTGCGGTCGTGCGCGACCGCCTGTCGCAGCCGGATGCCGCGGAGGGCTTCCTCCTCGACGGGTACCCCCGCAACGTGGCACAGGTCATGCATCTGGACGAGTTCCTCGACGGGCGCGACGAGTCGATCGACGCGGTCATCGAACTCGACGTTCCGCGTGACGAGAGCATCTCGCGGCTGTCGCTGCGTGCAGCCGAGCAGGGCCGCACCGATGACACCGAAGAGGTCATCGCGAATCGTCTTGCGATCTACGAGCGCGAGACCGCTCCGATCCTCGACGTGTACCGCACCCGCGGTGTGGTGGACCGGATCGACGGTATCGGCACGCTGGACGAGATCACCGACCGCATCATCGCGGCGCTCGAGGCGCGCGGCCTGGTCCGCGCCGCCGCCGTCTGACCCGTGTCACTGCGCCGCTCGATCTACAAGACCCCCGCTCAGATGCGGGCGATGGTCGAACCCGGCCTCATCACCGCCGCGGCGCTCGACGCGGTGCGCGCGCTCGTCGCACCGGGTGTCACGACCGGTGAGCTGGATGCCGCGGCATCCGCTCTCATCACCGCCCGCGGCGCGAAGTCGAACTTCCAGATGGTGCGCGGGTACCGCCACACCATCTGCACCTCGGTGAACGAGCAGGTGGTGCACGGCATCCCCGGCGGCCACGTGCTGGCCCCCGGCGACATCCTGTCGGTCGACGCAGGCGCGGAGTTCAAAGGCTGGAACGGCGACTCGGCCTTCACCGTGGTGCTTCCCGACGAGACGCGGCCGGATGTCGTGGCCGGGCGGCAGAAACTGTCCGAGGTGACAGAGGGGTCGCTCTGGGCCGGCATCGCCGCCCTCGCCACCGCGAAGCACATCGCCGAGATCGGCGCAGCGATCCAGGACCACATCGAGGCGAACTCGCCCGCCAACGCTCCGTACGGGATTCTCCGCGAGTACGTGGGACACGGAATCGGCCGCAAGATGCACGAGTCGCCGTCTGTGTTCAACTACCGCGTCTCCGACCCGGGGCCCGAAGTGCGTCCCGGACTCGTGCTCGCGATCGAGCCCATGGTCGTCATCGGCGATCAGGCCACGTTCGTCGAAGACGACGGCTGGACGGTCTCGACTCTGGACGGTTCAGCCGGCTCTCACTGGGAACATAGCGTCGCAGTGCATGATGACGGAATCTGGGTGCTCACAGCGCCCGACGGCGGTGCCGCAGGCTTGAAGCCCTTCGGCGTGACGCCTCGCGAGATCGCCTGAGGAGGCTCGACATGGCACAGGGTGCGCGCAAGGTCAACTGGTTCGCGGTCTGGGTGAGCGTCGCGGTCGTGATCGCGCTCGTCCTCGTCACGATCCTCGTGGTCACGCTCAACAACTCGGCCGAGGACCCGGAGCCGGGGGAGACCCCGACGGCGGCGAACATCGAGACCGACACCGGCGCGATCATCGTGGGTGAAGGCGAGAACCGTCTCGACACGTACATCGACTTCATGTGCCCCATCTGCAACTCGTTCGAGCAGGCGTACGGTGCCGAGATCGAGGGCCTCGTGGACGACGGCTCCATCACGCTCGGCATCCACCCGATCTCCATCCTGGACCGCCAGTCGCAGGGCACCGAGTACTCGACGCGTGCCGCGAACGCGATGTACTGCGTCGCGTCGGTCGACGGTGACGCGGCGCTGCCTTTCCTGCAGGCGATGTTCGCGAATCAGCCTGACGAGGGATCGACCGGCCTCACCGACGAGCAGATCCTCGAGATCGCCGCCGGAGTCGGCGTCACCGGGATCGATACGTGCGTCGCCGACGGCACCTACTCGAGCTTCGTCACCGCCATGACCGAGAACACGCCCATCCAGCCCGGATCGTCGGGCATCGGCACTCCGACCATCGCGGTCAACGGCGAGGTCATCGCGAACTCGACGCTTCCCGAGCCCGGCCAGCTGGCAACGCTCTTCGAGTGACCGGACGGATGCCGCGGCCTCGCGGCATCCGTCTCGCCCGCGGTGTCCGTTGCCTCGCGGCATCCGTCTAGCCCGCGGTGTCCGTTGCCTCGCGGCATCCGTCTCGCCCGCGGTGTCCGTTGCCTCGCGGTCGTTGCTCCCTCGGGATTCCTGCCGGGGATACACCGTAAACGCGCCGAGACATCACGTCGAAGATGGTGGCTCGTCGCGTTTACGGTGTTTCCCCTCGGGGAATGAGCGGGAATTGCTCCGCATCGTGCTCAGGAGGAACGTGCGCGGTGCGCCGATCCGCGGGACGCGAAGGCGCTCGAGTTCCCGCACCACGGGCGCGACGGCCATCGCAGCTGCCATGTCCCACCTGCCGAAGGCGTCGCACTGCCGTCGAAGGCGGTCCTCGCGCTTCTTCTCGCGGATGACCCGCCGCACCGTCTCCTCGCGCGTCTCGGCCCGGTACTTCTCGTACCCGTCGGACTCGGCGATCGCTCGCACGCTCTGCCATGCGTAGTCGGGACGGTCGGTGAATCCCTCGGCGTGGAACTCGCGCTGCAGCTCTGGCGGCTCGAAGCCCGACCAGATGATCACACTACGGCCGACGCTTTCCCCGGGCGACTCCGAGCGTGCGTCGACCGTGGCGAGAAGCAGGAACAGCAACGTGCGGCCGCGGGGGTTCGCCTGTCGTTCGGCGACGCGCTCGAGACCATCGAGTGTCGCGCTCCCTCCCTGCACGGGCGAGATCGCCGCGTCGCCGACGGCGAGACCGAAGGGCGCGGGCAGCACGCGCATGAGGGAGACCGCGGTGTCGCTGGCGGAGGTCATCGTGAGGCCGCCGAGGGTCACGGTGTCGGGTGCGTCTGTGCGAGTGTGCACGAAGACATCGCCGAAGCGACGGGACTTGGTGCGGCCCAGTTCGAACACGTGGATGTCTCTCGGCTCGCCGAACAGCGGCAGACCCAGCAGTGACGCGGCGGACTCGTATGCGAACAGTGCGCCGGGATTCACGAGCGCGTAGGCGTGCACCCGCGCCAGGTACCGCTCCCACGGCTTGAGGCGGTCCCATGCGGCACGCGGAGCGTAGGTGCCAGCACGGACGCGATGGTGAAGACCACCGGCACGCAGCGTCGGCGCGCCGGCGACGGCGTCGCGCACGCGGTACAGCTCGACGGGCGCGGCGCGGGCGGTGCGCGCAAGCGACTCGGACATATCGCGATACTCGTGGCTGCGGCATCAGAGTCGGTCGTTCCGGCCGCTCTCCGGGGACAACTCCGGCCCCCGCCCCCGTGCCCGCCGCCTGGGGAGGAGGGGGATACACCGCAAACACGACGAGACACCACCGATGCCGTGCTGTCTCGTCGCGTTTGCGGTGTATCCCCAGAAGAAGGCGAGCGGATGCCGAAAGCCGGCGTCGCTGGGCGTCTGCTGGGGGCCTGCGACACAGGTTTGCCGCGGCATCCGATATCACGTATGCTTGATCTTTGGTGCGTTGCGCCTTCATTGGCGTGTCGCCGCACCGAATCCCATCCACCGCAGATCGACCGGTCTGCACAACTGTAAGCGAGCGTATGGCGAAGAAAGACGGTGTCATCGAGATCGAGGGCGTCATTTCCGAGGCTCTGCCCAACGCGATGTTCCGCGTTGAGCTCTCCAATGGACACAAGGTGCTCGCCACGATCTCCGGAAAGATGCGGCAGAACTACATCCGCATCATCCCCGAGGACCGTGTGGTCGTGGAGCTCAGCCCCTACGACCTGACCCGCGGACGCATCGTCTACCGCTACCGCTAGACCGGTCGAGAAGTAACACCCCAGGCTCGGTACCTGCGCACGTCGAAGGACGCGCCTGCCCGGTGAAGACAGCGAAGAGAAGAAATCATGAAGGTCAAGCCCTCCGTCAAGCCCATCTGCGACCACTGCAAGGTCATCCGTCGCCACGGTCGCGTCATGGTCATCTGCAAGAGCAACCCGCGTCACAAGCAGCGCCAGGGCTGACGCTTCGACGGGCGCCGCGACCATCGGTTGCTGGGCCCGTCGAATCGCACAACTGAACACAACAACACAGGCAGGATCAGAACCTCTTCAGAGGGGACACCTCGGGCGGAGGCCCGGGCACCGATCCTGCTCCACACCTCCACTCACTCCAGGAGAGTCGCATGGCACGTCTTGCCGGCGTCGACATCCCGCGCGATAAGCGCGTGGTGATCGCCCTTACCTACATCTACGGCGTTGGCCGTACCCGCTCGAACGAGATCCTCACCGCGACGGAGATCGACGAGAACATCCGCGTCAAGGACCTCACCGACGAGCAGCTCGTCGCGCTCCGTGACTACATCGAGGGCAACTACAAGGTGGAGGGTGACCTTCGCCGCGAGGTGACCGCCGACATCCGCCGCAAGGTCGAGATCGGCTCGTACGAGGGTCTGCGTCACCGCCGCGGCCTGCCGGTGCGCGGCCAGCGCACGAAGACGAACGCGCGTACCCGCAAGGGCCCCAAGCGCACCGTCGCCGGCAAGAAGAAGGCGCGCTAGGCCTCCGCCGGCGCCCCAGGATTTTAGGGAGAACGCAACATGGCACAGGCCAAGAGCGCCGCGCGCAAGCCGCGCCGCAAGGAGAAGAAGAACATCGCGCTGGGCCATGCCCACATCAAGTCGACGTTCAACAACACGATCGTCTCGATCACCGACCCCTCGGGCGCTGTCATCAGCTGGGCCTCGTCGGGTGGCGTGGGCTTCAAGGGCTCGCGCAAGTCGACCCCCTATGCCGCAGGCATGGCGGCGGAGTCGGCTGCGCGTCAGGCTCAGGAGCACGGCGTCAAGAAGGTCGACGTCTTCGTGAAGGGCCCGGGCTCGGGCCGCGAGACCGCGATCCGCTCGCTGACGGCCGCCGGCCTCGAGGTGGGGTCCATCCAGGACGTCACCCCCCAGGCTCACAACGGCTGCCGTCCCCCGAAGCGTCGCCGCGTCTGACTTCCCGCCCTTCGGCAGGCTCGGGGACTGATCCCCGAGCCTGCTGAAGAGCAACCTCACACTTGTCGGATGCCTCTTCTCGAGGCATCCCGGTCAAAACTCAACACCTCACCCACCGCACGTGTCATATAGCGGGCACGTGATCGAAAGGAACACATAGTGCTCATTGCACAGCGTCCCACTCTGACCGAGGAGAAGGTCGGGGAGTTCCGCAGCCGCTTCGTCATCGAGCCGCTCGAGCCCGGCTTCGGTTACACCATCGGCAACGCGCTGCGTCGCAGCCTCCTCTCGTCAATCCCCGGCGCAGCCGTGACGTCGATCCGCATCGACGGCGTCCTCCACGAGTTCAGCACCATCCCGGGTGTGAAGGAGGATGTCACCGAGATCATCCTCAACATCAAGCAGCTGGTCGTCTCCAGCGAGCGCGACGAGCCCATCACCGCGTACCTGCGCAAGACCGGCGCCGGTGAGGTCACCGCTGCCGACATCTCCGCTCCCGCGGGTGTCGAGGTGCACAACCCCGAGCTCGTCATCGCGACCCTGAACGACACCGCCAAGTTCGAGCTCGAGCTCACCATCGAGCGCGGCCGCGGCTACGTCTCCGCGACGCAGAACCGCAACGAGTACGCCGAGGCCGGTCAGATCCCGATCGACTCGATCTACTCGCCGGTCCTGAAGGTCAGCTACCGCGTCGAGGCCACCCGCGCCGGTGAGCGCACCGACTTCGACAAGCTCGTCCTGGACGTCGAGTCGAAGTCCTCGATCGCCCCCCGCGACGCCGTCGCGTCGGCCGGTCGCACGCTGACCGAGCTCTTCGGCCTGGCCCGTGAGCTCAACGTCGAGGCCGAGGGCATCGAGATCGGCCCCGCGCCGGTCGAGACCGTCCTCTCCAACGAGCTGTCGATGCCCATCGAGGACCTCGACCTTTCGGTGCGCTCGTACAACTGCCTCAAGCGCGAGGGCATCAACACGGTGTCCGAGCTCGTCGCCCTCTCGGAGACGCAGCTCATGAACATCCGCAATTTCGGTCAGAAGTCGGTCGACGAGGTGCGCGACAAGCTCGTCTCGCTCGGCCTGTCGCTGAAGGACTCGGTCCCCGGGTTCGACGGCGCGCACTTCTACGGCGGCTACGACGACGAGACCGTGTGATCGGATGCATTCGTCGGGGCGCTCGCACTGAGCGTGCGCAACGATCCGAAGCATCCCTTCCCCACGTACGACCTTCATCCTGGAGTAATTGAGACATGCCCAAGCCCACGAAGGGTCCCCGCCTCGGAGGCGGCCCCGCACACGAGCGCCTGCTGCTTGCGAACCTCGCCGCGGCCCTGTTCACCCACAAGTCGATCAAGACGACCGAGACCAAGGCCAAGCGCCTGCGTCCGCTCGCCGAGCGACTCATCACGTTCGCCAAGCGCGGCGACCTGCACGCGCGTCGTCGCGTGCTGTCCGTCATCGGTGACAAGAGCGTTGTGCACGAGCTCTTCGCCGAGATCGCGCCGCTCGTCGCCGACCGTGAGGGCGGCTACACCCGCATCACCAAGGTCGGCAACCGCAAGGGCGACAACGCCCCCATGGCCGTCATCGAGCTCGTTCTCGAGCCCGTGAACCCGAAGCCGAAGTCGGCGAAGAAGGCCGCCGCTGCTGCGGCTGCTGCCCCGGCCGCCGAGGAGGCTCCGGTCGAGGAGGCTCCGGCCGAGGACGCCGGCGCCGAGTCGCAGGAAGAGGGCGCTGCCGCTGAGGCTGTCGCCGAGGAGGCCGTCGTGGCCCCCGCCGAGGAGAAGTCCGAGTAGTCGGATCCGCCGGGCTTCACCGCCCGGCAGGACGGACGCTCGCGCCCGTCCACCCATTGCACCGCGAGACCCGCGGCCCCTTCGGGGGTCGCGGGTCTCGTTGCGTCTGCGGAGTGAGCGGGCGCGGACGACCGCGGGCGAGCGCGGGCGAGCGCGGGCGGGCGCGGGCGGGCGCGGGCGAGCGCGGGCGGGCGCGGG
>NZ_JAGTTN010000005.1 GCF_020682705.1 Microbacterium allomyrinae | reverse complement strand
CGAGTACTGGTTCAAGGTCCGCGCGGTCAACGCCAACGGCGCATCCGCCTACACCGCGTCCGTGTTCGCCACCCCCGTCGGAACCACCCCGACAGCCACCCCCACCCCCACCACAACCCCCACCCCCACGCCTACCAGCGGTCCCGGGACGCGCGTGGGAACGGATCACTCGGTCGCTCTCTACAAGACGAACCCGAGTGCTCAGGTCGGCAAGGCCAAGACCATCACGGTCGACGGTGTTGCGTCGGAGTGGACCTCCGACATGATCATCGCCCAGGGTGTGGCGAACGACGATCCGCGCAGCTTCCGCGGCACGCATGAGGGCCCCGTGTACGACCCGTACGCGCTGTACGGATCGTGGGATGACACGAACCTGTATCTGATGTGGCAGTTCACCAACGTGACGGATGTCGTCGATCCTGCACAGAACTACCCGATCAGTGACAATGGCAAGCCCTACCAGGCGAACATCCCGCAGGCGCTCGCCTTCGATGTCAACTCCCGCGGTGGAGACGGCATCGTGACCGCCGACGAGAAGGGGGTCTGGGGCATGCGCTACGACTTCGCGAACAGTGAGGTCGATCACCTCCTGATGTTCTCGAGCAAGCCGAATGTCGGCGAGCCGGCGGTCTTCGCGCTCAACGCGAGCAACGAGTTCGACTACGCCCCGGCCAACGTCACGGCGTTCACCAAGGCGGGCGTGAGCTTCGCGTACGGCAACGGCTTCGTCGGCTCGCAGCTGATGGGAGTCAAGAAGAACGGGTATGAGGGCTACACGCCTGCAGACCTGACGAACCCGGCGAACTTCGTCGATCTTCTGCAGCAGGGTCACAGCAAGGCGCAGGACACCATCTACGAGATGAAGATCCCGCTGACCGCGCTCGGCATCAACCGCTCCTACCTCGAGGCGAACGGTATCGGCGTGATGCTGATCTCCACGTTCGGCGAGTCGGCGATCGGTTCCCTGCCCTACGACCCGACCACGCTCGACAACGCGACGAAGCCGTACACGGCGGACTCGTCGACCTCGGCGGAGAAGGAGGACTACGACTCCTTCACCGCGAAGTTCGCCAGCCTCGGGAAGTAATCGAGCGACGCGACGATAGCGTCCACCAGATCCACAGGCGTGGAACCCGTCGGGTTCCACGCCTGTGGTTTTGTCGTTTCCGGGCTCCCACCCGACGGCGCGTTCTCAACTGAGGCTCCGACGTACCCCTGATCACCCTTTCGAGCACCAGTCGCTCAGGTGAGGCCGCCGTCGATGGAGCGGCCGAAGTCGGCCGGGTCTTCGGGAACCAGCACCGGGGTCTCACGATTGAGGCTCTCGCCACGGAAGAAGGGCTTGGAGCGCGGGAAGAAGAACCAGAGGACCATCAGGAGCACGCCGAAGGCGAGTGCCCCGATGCCCATCACGAACGTGCCGCCGATGCCCAGGAGAACCGTGTAGCCGTAGTCGACGTCGTACATGTCGATCGCCGACTGGATGAAGGCGTAGGTCAGCATGAGCGCACCCAGCAGGGGAAGCAGGAAGCGGTACAAGAAGTTCCTGCCCGATGTGAAGAGCTCGCGCCGGAAGTACCAGACACAGGCGTAGCCGGTGATCGCGTAGTAGAACGCGATCGCGAGCCCGAGGGACAGGATCGAGTCCTGCAGGATGTTGTCGCTGATGAGGGTCATGCCGACGTAGTAGACGATCGCCACGATACCCATCACGAGGGTCGAGAACGAAGGGGTCTTGTACCGCGGGTGCACGACCGCGAACCTCCGCGGCAGAGCCTTATAGGCGGCCATCGCGAGAGTGCCGCGCGCGGTGGGCAGGATCGTCGTCTGCGTGGATGAGATCGCGGAGATCATGACCGCCACGACCAGCACCCAGCCGACAGGGCCGAGCAGCCCGTCCTTGATCGCAAGGAAGAAGTCGTCGGCATTGGCTTCGTTCCCGAGGCCCGTGCCCGTCTCTCCGAGCCCGGCGTACATCATGGCCGCCACCGTCACGCCCACGTAGGTGAAGAGCAGGATGACGGTGGTCAAGAGCGCGGCACGCCCCGGGATGCGCTTCGGATCCTTGGTCTCCTCGTTGAGCGCGAGGCAGGTGTCCCAGCCCCAGTAGATGAACAGCGCGAGCAGAATCGCTTCGACGAAGCCACTCCATTCCGTGAACGCGAACGGGTTGAACCACGACCAGTCGAACGGTGTCGGGTCGGGGGCGGTGCCCGCGAAGAACTGCCAGAGGGCGGCCACCACGAAGATGGCCAGAGCCAGGTACTGGATGGCGAGGAGCACATTCTGGATGCGTTCGCCGATCTCGACGCCGCGCCAGCTCACCCACGTCATGAGGGCGATGAAGACGACGCCCGTCGCGGTGACGAGCGGGACGTTGTCGGAGAGGAGCGCCTCCTCGGGGTTCCTGACGATGCCGTCCACGAGCGCCCAGAGGTAGATCCCACCGATCTGGGCGAGGTTGGCGAGCACGACCATCCCCGCGACGGCCACTCCCCAACCGCCCAGCCATCCGACCCACGGGCCGAAGGCCTTGGTGCTCCAGGTGAACGTCGTGCCGCAGTCCGGGATCTCGTTGTTGAGCTCGCGATAGGCGAAAGCGATGAACAGCATCGGGATGAACGCGACGACGAACGCGATCGGCGCCTGTGCGCCGACGGCGAGGACGACGAAGCCGAGGGTTGCGACGAGCGAATAGACCGGTGCAGTGGACGCGAGTCCTATGACGGTCGAGCCCCAGAGCCCCAGCGTCCCCGCAGCGAGTCCCTTGCCGTCGGGCCGTTGCAGGTCGATCGGAGTGGTAGCCACAACTCAGACGGTATGGGGCGACCCGAAGGGGGTCAAGGGAGGTCGCCGCGACGGAGTGAAAGGACATCGTCATCGGGGAGGACGATGCGGACGGGTTCGGCGCCGGCCGAGATCAGCCAGGCTCGACCTCGGCCCGGCTCGCAGTAGGGCGGCACCGTTCGCACGCCCGCGAGCACGCGCAACTCTGCCGCACACGACGCATCGACGAGCAGATCGTGATCGCCGCGCACGTCGGCCAGCAGTCGCCAGTGACGCTGCCAGTCGTCAGGCTCGCCGACGATGACCACAGGAGCGCCGGTCGGGACCTCGGGAGCGGCCGCATAGGCATCGATTCCGACGGCGTGGATGCCGCTTGCCTCCCATACCGCAATCGCTCGACGCGGGGCGGGCGAGCGTCGCGCGACGAATCCCGTGAGGTGCGCGACGGGCACCCAGGGGTCCGCCGCTCCCCTGCCGCCCGCCGCAGGTGACGCCGATCGCGGGGTGCGGGCAGTGGGTTCCTCACCGAAGGCGGGGCGGGACGGCGCCTGGGCGATCTGGACGACGAGGCCGTCCAGGCGTCCACGCCCGGCCCGCGCATCCGGATCGAACGCAGCCGGGTCGCCGCCGACTGCGGCGTGGTCGGCGCGGGTGGCGAAAGGGAGCACGAGCCTGCGAGGAAAGAGCTCAGCGAGTCGCGACACCGCGCCGGTCATGCGGTGCGCGGTGGCGACGACCGTCAGATCTCCGTCACCGGCCCGGCGCACCACCGCTTCGATACGCTCCAGCAGGATCTGCGCATACTCGGGAGGAAACCGTGTGCTCATCGCGTCGAGGTCGTCGAGCAGAATACTGGTCCCCCGCGGAGGGTCGTCGGCGAGAGCCGCCACGGCATCCCACATCGCTTCGGCGCCTGCAGGCAGCCGGACGACCTCGGTCCCGGCCTGCGCCTCCACGAGATCGAGCACGTTCGTGAGGCCCGATCCCGGTCCGCCGACGACGAGCAGCGCCCGATCGGCACGCGAGATACCCACGGCGCACTGTCGTTGTCGCTCCGGTTCGTCGGCGAGACCGAGCATCACGGCAGGCACGGCCCCGCCTCGCGCCGCGTGCGCCGAGAGATCGTCGAGAGAGAGCCGGCGAGGCAGTGCGGGAAGCCACGGGCGGCGCGGCCGAGCACTGCCGGTGCGGGTCATGGCAGAGGCGACGTCGTCGGGCGTGGACAGGGCGATCCGCACATTCTGCGGAGCCGCATCGCCCGCGCGGCGCACGAGTGCGCTCCCCCGCCCCGTCACGCCTCCCGGCAAGCGGGCCGCGTCATCGGTGCCGAGGAGCGCTCGACTGTCGGCCGGATCGGTGACTCTCAGGCTCACCCGCAGAGGACAGTTCGCGAGCAGAGCCTCGCGGATCACGCCGGCAGCACGCTGCGTGCCGAGTACCAGGTGGATTCCCAGCGCTCGCCCTCGCGCTGCCACGTCGGCGAACAGCGTGTTCATCTCGGGATGATCGCCCAGGAGCGCCGCGAACTCATCGACGACGACCACGAGACGCGGCAGCTCCACCCTCGGATCGAGGATGTCGCGCGCTCCGGCTCCGGCGATGACGGCCTCACGGCTGCGCATCTCGGCGCGAAGACTCTCGATCGCCCGCCGCGCACCTGCCCCATCGAGGTCGGTGATCACACCTGTCACGTGGGGTACGCCGGCGAGCGGGTCGAACGCGGTGCCGCCTTTGAAGTCGGCGAGCAGGAATGTGACCTGATCGGTGGTGTGGGTGCTGCACAGCGCCAGGATCCAGGTGATCAGCAGCTCGCTCTTGCCCGATCCGGTGACACCCGCGACGACCGCGTGAGGGCCGTCCGACACGAGGTCGATGATCGCCGGATCAGCGCCGGCGAGGCCGATCACCGCTGCGAGAGCGCCCCGCGACGACGGCGGCGCCTGTGCGACGAGCGATGCGAGCGGGATCGGTGCGGGGATGCCCCGCACGATGCCGAGGCTGTGCTCGGCGCGTTCTGCGAGAGCCGCAGCGATCGTCTCGGCCTGCTCGCGCGCGATCGCCTCGACACGGAGCAGAACGGTCTCGCCCGCCCTCTCCAGAACGGCCGCATCAGGTGAGCTGACGGTGATCACTGTCGTGCATCGCGGGGGAAACGGCTCGCCCGGCCGGCAACGGGCGATCACGCCGTCCGCGTCGGCGGGAACCTGCTCGCCCGGTGCGACGATCGCCAGCGCGAACCCGTCAGGCCGCGCCCGCTGAGGAAGGACCTCGGCCCACGCGAGGTCGTCCCGGAGGGTTCCGACGATGCGGAGCTCACCCGGCGGAATCGCAAGGCACAGCTGAAGCGCGAGCGCACGCTGGACCGCGTCAGCGGCGACGCCCTCCCCCACCAGCACGACGCCGTCGGCGATCGGGACGGTCACCGGTGCGGCGCTCAGCCGAGCGGCGCGACGGCGCACCTCGACGGCATCCGGGTCGCCCTCACCCCCACGCACCCGCACGGCGCTGGCGACCTCGCCTTCGCCCACGACCAGCGTCGGGGCGCCCGTGGCGCTGCGCCAGATCTCGTCGTCGCGTGCCGCGAATCGCGCGACATCGGGATGCCGCACCCAGAGCCGGCGTCGTTCCGCCTCGTGTCTGCGCGATACGGCGTCCGACACGAGCCGGCGTGCGCTGAGCGCGTCGACGGCGGCGCGACGTCGATCTCTCCGAGCCCCGCGGCGTGCGTCGAGCATCGTGGCGACGGCGACGAGCGGACCGAGGAGGGCGAGCCACAGCGCCATCATCGATCCGGTCACGAGCCACAGGGCGACCGCGCCGATCACGGGAACGATCGCCGCCACGACGGGAATCGGCGGTCGGGGCGGATCCGCCCACATGGCCGGCAGTGCCGGCAACTCGTCGTCCACGTCATCGAGCGCGCCCGGAGCGCGCGACGCGGACCTCTCCGTCAGGACAGCGGCAGCGGGCATCCCGCGAGAGTGAGTCGAACGCACGACCTCAGTTCAGCGCGGCCATGACCATCGTCAGACGGCCAGGCAGCAGACTGTGGACAGCGCTGCTCAGTCCGAGGCTGGGGAGGAGCCGGAGACCTGCGCGTCGACCGCGGACTGTGAGTCGCGCACGTCCAGCACGACGATCGTGATGTTGTCGCGCCCCCCGTTCTCGAGCGCCGCCTCGAGCATGGCCGTCACCGCATCCGCGGGATCCGGATTCTCCTCGAGGAAATGACGGATGCCGTAGTCGGTGAGCTCTTTCGTCAGTCCGTCCGAGCAGATCACGAAGCGATCGCCGTCCACGACGTCGAGGCGGACATAGTCGGGAGTGACGCCGTCGCTCGGTCCGACAGCGCGCGTGATGACGTTTCCGTACGGGTGGTTCTCGGCCTCTTCGGGACTGAGGCGGCCTGCCGCGATGAGCTCCTGCACCACGGAGTGGTCGGTCGTGATCTGCACGATGGCGCCGTCACGCAGCAGGTAGACGCGGGAGTCGCCGATGTTCAGCGTGACCCAGTGTGCTGCTTCTCCCGACGTATCGAGAAACACGCCGGTCACCGTGGTCCCGGTGCCGTCGTCGGTGGCCTCGGGGTGTGCCGCGATGTCTTTCACGGCGCGGTGGAGCGCCTTCTCGATCGTCTTCGGCGTCACGACGCCGCTGTCGGCCACCGCTTGCAGCCGTTCGATCGTGCGAGCGCTCGCGATCTCACCGCCCACATGACCGCCCATGCCGTCGGCGACGACGAACAGCGGGAATGTGGCGAAGACGGCGTCCTGGTTGATCTCACGCCGTCGGCCCGTGTCGGTGACTGCCGCCCACGAAAGATCGAGCGAACCCCCGGGGACCGCAACGGTACGGGACTGGGTGGATGTGTCGGCCACGCCTCGTCCTCCCGATCGGCCAGCAGACAGGGCCGATCGGCCCCGCGCCCTCATATACTAGTGGGTTCCTCCGCCGCCCCCTCGGCGCCCCCGGTCGGCGACGCGCCGACAGGGGACTGCAGACCGGGCACAGAGGACCGCGTCGGAGCCTCGGGATCCACGGGACCGCCGACGTCGTCGATCGCGGCCTCGAACTGCGCGTTGTACAGGCGCCAATACGCGCCCTTTGCCGCAAGCAGTTCGTCGTGCGAGCCCTGCTCGACGATCGCGCCGTCCTCCATCACGAGGATCAGGTCGGCATCGCGGATCGTGGACAGCCGGTGCGCGATGACGAACGCCGTGCGGTCCTCCCGCAGCCGCGACATCGCCCGCTGGATCAGCAGCTCGGTGCGGGTGTCGACAGAGGAGGTCGCCTCATCCAGGATCAGGATGCGCGGGTCGGCCAGGAACGCACGCGCAATGGTCACCAGCTGACGCTCACCCACGCTGAGGTTGGTCGCCTCATCGTCGAGCAGCGTGTCGTAGCCGTCGGGCAGTGCGTGAACGAACCGGTCGACATACGCAGCCGTCGCCGCTGCGATGATCTCCTCCTCCGAGGCATCCGGTCGCCCGTACGCGATGTTCTCGCGGATCGTTCCCGAGAAGAGCCACGTGTCCTGCAGGACCATGCCGGTGCGAGCGCGGAGGTCGTCGCGCGTCATCCGACGAGTGTCGACGCCGTCGAGGGTGATGCGCCCCGAGTCGACGTCATAGAAGCGCATGATCAGATTGACCAGTGTCGTCTTGCCCGCGCCTGTCGGGCCGACGATCGCCACGGTGCTGCCGGGCTCTGCCGCCAGCGACAGCCCGTCGATGAGCGGCTTGTCCGCGACATAGCGGAAGGAGACGTCCTCGAAGGCGAGGTGGCTCGCCGCTTCGGGCGCCGTCTCGGCGGGCTCGTCGTCAGGCTCCTCCTCGGTCTCGTCCAGCAGTTCGAACACGCGCTCTGCGCTGGCGACGCCCGACTGCAGGAGGTTGGCCATCGAGCCCAGCTGGCTCAGCGGCTGGGTGAACTGCCGCGAGTACTGGATGAAGGCCTGCACGTCGCCGATCGACAGCAGGCCGGCCGCGACCTGCAGCCCGCCGACAACCGCGATCGCCACGTACACGAGGTTCCCGATGAACATCATCGCCGGCATGATGATGCCCGAGATGAACTGCGCACCGAAGCTGGCCTTGTACAGCTCATCGTTCTCGGCGAGGAAGTCGGCCTCGACCTCTTTCTGGTGGCCGAACACCTTGACGATCGAGTGCCCCGAGAAGGTCTCCTCGACGCGGGCGTTGAGCGTGCCCGTGGACTTCCACTGAGCGACGAAGAGCTTCTGCGACCGCCTGGCGACCAGCACCGTGATGAAGATCGTGAGCGGGATCGTGACGAGCGCGATGACCGCGAGGAGCGGCGAGATCAGGAACATCATGACGAGCACGCCGACCACCGTGAGCAGCGAGATGACGACCTGCGACAGCGTCTGCTGCATCGTCTGGCCGATGTTGTCGACGTCGTTGGTCACACGGCTGAGCAGCTCGCCGCGCTGGACCTTGTCGAAGTACGCCAACGGAAGGCGATGCACCTTGTCTTCGACCTGGAGGCGCAGCCGGTGCATGGCACGCTGAACGACGCCATTGAGGATGCGGGCCTGCATCCATCCGAAGATGCTCGCGAGCACGTAGACCGTGAGCACGCCCGCGAGGATCCATGCCAGCTGCTCGAAGTCGATGCCGGCGCCGGGCACGAAGTCCATGGCGTCGATCATGTTGGCCTGGTCCTGGTTGCCCTGGGCGATCAGTCCGTCGACGACCTGCTGCTTCGTGGCTCCTTCGGGCACCTGCAGCGAGATGAAGCCCGCGAACACGACGTTCGTCGCGTTGCCGAGCATCTTCGGTCCGATCACGGTGAGGGCAACCGACAGCACCGAGAACACCAGCACGACGATGAGCGCCGGCATATCGGTGCGCAGCGTCGAGAGCAGTCGTCGGGCGCTGGGACCGAAGTTCTGCGCCTTCTCGCCGCCGCCCGCCTGGCCCATGGGGCCGCGCTGCATCGGCATCCGGCGCGGGGTGACCGCGGTCTGTGCGCTCTTCTGCTCGCCGCTCATGCTGCCGCCTCCGCCGCAAGCTGGGAATCCACGATCTCGGTGTAGGTCTCGCACGTCTCCACGAGCTCGTCGTGTGTGCCGATCCCGACCATGCGACCGTGGTCGAGGACGATGATCTGGTCGGCGTGCCGGATCGTCGAGACGCGCTGGGCGACGACGATCCTCGTGGCGTCGGGCAGATGGGTGTCGAGCGCGCGCCGGAGTGCGGCATCGGTGCTCAGATCCAGCGCCGAGAACGAGTCGTCGAAGATGTAGACCTCCGGCCGCTTCACCAGCGCCCTCGCGATCGCCAGACGCTGGCGCTGTCCGCCCGACACATTCGTCCCGCCCTGCGCGATCGGCGCCTCGAGACCCTCCGAGAGCGCGGCGACGAAGTCCTTGGCCTGCGCGAGGTCGAGTGCCTCCCACAGCTGCGCGTCGGTGGCCTCGGCATCGCCGTAGCGGAGGTTCGACGCGATGGAGCCGGAGAAGAGGAACGCCCGCTGCTGGACGAGGCCGATGCGCTGCCACAGCTCGTCGGGGTCGTATTCGCGGACGTCGACGCCGTCCACCCGCACCGAGCCTGCGGTGACGTCGAACAGACGTGCCACGAGGCCGATAAGAGTCGTCTTGCCGGCGCCGGTCGAGCCGATGATCGCCGTCGTCGTGCCGGGCTCGACCGTGAAGGTGAGGTCGTGCAGAACCGCATCCTCGGCACCGGGGTAGGCGAAGTCGACGCCGTCGAACTCCACCCGGCCCGCGGGCACCGGTGCCGACGCCGCGTTCAGCGGTGCCGCCACCGACGGGTCGGTCTCGAGCACCTCGCCGATGCGGTTCGCGCACACCGCAGCACGCGGGATCATCACGAACATGAAGGTCGCCATCATGACACCCATGAGGATCTGCATGAGGTATTGCAGGAACGCGAACAGTGTGCCGATCTGCACTCCGTGGTCCTGGACCTGGAAGGCCCCGAACCAGATGACCGCGACGCTGGAGAGGTTCATCACGAGCATCACCGCGGGGAACATGAGTGCCATCAGGTTGCCGGCGCGCAGCGCCGTCTCCTGCACCTCGTCGCTCGCGACGGCGAAGCGCGCGCGCTCCTCGCGTTCACGCACGAACGCGCGCACGACCCGGATGCCGGTGAGCTGCTCTCGCATGATCTGGTTGACGCGGTCGATGCGCTTCTGCATCTTCGTGAAGGCGGGAACCATGCGCCACACGATCAGTCCGACGATGATGAGGAGGACGGGAATCGACACCGCCATGAGCCACGACAGCCCGGCGTCCTGACGGACGGCCATGATGACGCCGCCGATCGCGAGCATCGGGGCGGAGATCATCAGCGTCGCAGAGACCTGCACGAGCATCTGGACCTGCTGCACGTCGTTGGTGTTGCGCGTGATGAGCGACGGGGCACCGAACTGGCCCACCTCCCGCTGCGAGAACGCGACGACACGGTGGAAGAGGTGTCCGCGCAGGTCGCGGCCCATCCCCATCGCGAGGCGCGATCCGAAATACACGGCGACGATCGCGCACACCACCTGGACGAGGCTGATGCCGAGCATCACCGCGCCCGTCGACCAGATGTAGGGGATGTCGCCGGTGACCACGCCGTTGTCGATGATGTCGGCGTTGAGCGTCGGCAGCATCAGCGACGCGATCGACTGCGCCAGCTGGAAGAACACCACGGCCACGATGAGCGGCCAGGCGGGGCGGAGGTATCGCACCAGGAGCTTGCCGAGCACAGCGGTCCTTTCGGCGCGCGGAGTCGCCCGCTCCCGCGGACCGCGCACGGATAGTGACGCTACGCCTGCGCCGTCCCCTCAGACAACCCGTCGCGTACGCCCTCGGCGAACCGGATGCGCGGCATCCACGGGCGTCGCGTCAGACACGGCTCGCGGGGTCTTCGGGCAACGGGAAGAGTCCGTCGATCGTCGCGAGGTCGTCGGCCGTCGGTGTCCAGGCCGTCGCCGCTGCGGCATTCGCGCGCACCTGCTCCGGACTGGTCGCTCCCGCGATCACGCTCGAGAGCGACGGGCGCGCCAGCAGCCATCCGAACGTCGCCTCGAGCATGGTGATGCCGCGCTCGTCGCAGAAGGACTGATACGCCTCGACCGCATCCCAGGGGGCGTCCTGCCATACGTGCTGCCGCTGGCGCATGATCCGGGAGTCGGCCGGTGCGTGGTCGCGCGTGAACTTGCCGGTCAGCAGCCCGTTGTGCAGCGGGAAGAACGGCAGGAAGCCGAGGCCGAAGCGCTCGGCGGCGGGCAGCACCTCGCGCTCCGACGCCCGCGCCAGCAGGCTGTAGTGGTTCTGTGCCGAGACGAAAGGGACGCCCGCGCGCTGCGCGGCGACGTAGTGCGCCTCGGCGATCTGCCATCCCGCGAGGTTCGAGTGACCGATGTAGCGCACCTTGCCTTCGCGCACGAGATCGCCGAGCACGTCGAGCGTCTCCTCGATGGGGGTGAGGGGATCGGGCGTGTGCAGCTGGTACAGGTCGATCCAGTCCGTCTGGAGGCGGGTGAGGGATGCCTCGACCGCGCGTCGCACGTACGCGCGTGACGCCTTCGCCCCGGACACCGGGTACCCCATGTCGCGACCGAAATGACCGAACTTGGTCGCGAGCGTGACCTGATCTCGGCGCCCGCGGAGCGCCTCGCCCATGAGCGTCTCCGACAGTCCCGGGTCCTTGCCGTACATGTCGGCGGTGTCGAGGAAGGTGACGCCCGCATCGATCGCGGCGCCGAGCACCTCGCGTGTTCCCTCGAGCGTCTCGGTGCGTGTGCCTGCCCGACCGAAGTTGTTGCAACCCAGGCCGACAGCAGAGACGAGGAGGCCGGATGCGCCGACACGGCGCGAAGGAACGGTGCTCGCAGAAGCAGAGGAGGTCATGCGATCCACGTTAGCCGGGCCAGGAGACACGACGCGTGACGGCCCCCACCCGAGCGGATGGCAGCCGTCATGCAGCGTCTGCGAGCGTTGCGCGCTTAAGCCTTGGGCGCTTCCGGCGCCGCCGGCGGCTCGGGAGCGGTGGGCGGCTCGGGAGCGGTAGGCGCAGCAGGAGGCTCGGGAGCCGCCGGAGGAGGCGTGACGGGCGGCTGCGCCGCGGTCGGGGGCGTGGTCGGCGGTACCGGCGGAGCAGCGGGAGCTGCAGGCGGAGCGGGCGGCGGGGCATACCCGGCCGGGGGCTGATAGCCCGCGGGCGGCGCAGCCTGGTATCCGGCCGGTGGCTGATACGCAGCGGGCGCAACCGGAGCACCGGGCTGGACGGGGATCCCCTGCCATACCGTGGTGTCCTTGAGGAACGAGTTCGCCCACGGGGCCCGTTCGATGTTCGGGTTCCAAGGCGCCCTGTCGAACGCCAGGATGCCGATCCAGATCAGGGTGCCGATTCCAGGGATGAGCCAGAGCAGCAGGTACGGCCATCCTTTGCCGAGCTTGAGCCCGATCCGCCATCCGGAGAGCACCCACGCGGCGAGGCCGACGAGCGAGAAGAGCCATCCGATCGCGGGGATCTGACCCAGAAGGGCCGACGCTGCGATCGCGCCCAGCATCACCCAGGGAGAGAGGTCTCCGAGCTTTGCGGCGACCATCGAGTTGTAGACGGGCACCCACGCGCGCCATTTGCCTTGCACACCGGCTTTGTCGAAGACACGCATCAGGAAGAAGGATCCGATGACGTAGGCCGCGATGGCGAGGACGAGCAGGATCGGCGCGAGGATCAGCCAGAACGCGATCAACCCTCCGTAGCCGTAGTCGTTGTAATCCATGGATCGAACTCCCAGAGAGTCGGTGCGGAGCGAGTCGGTACGCGCCAGCGGAGCGCCTGCTCCGCTGGACACATGCTAGCGATGCATCCGTCCGCGTGTCAGCATTCCGCTCCGTGTCGGGGATGGCCCCGATCTGTGCGGCTGGATAGCCTGAACGGGCCCCTGCGATCGAAGGAACAGCGATGACCGATCAGAATCCCGCCTCCGCCTCTCCCCCGCCTCTGCCCGATCAGTCCGCGGCCGAGGCCGCTCGCACAGGACGGGCACCGCAGTCACGCCCGGAGTACGATCCGGCGGCCGACCCCGACGACACCGGAGTACCCCGGGTCGCCGAAGACATCACCGACGCGGGGCGGGGCTTCTTCTCTGCGCTGTTCGACCTCTCGTTCCGCACCTTCATCACGCGACGCCTCGCGAGCATCTTCTACCTGGTGGGACTGATCGCGATCGGCATCGGTTTCATCGTCTACTTCGTCGGCGGGATCCTTCAGGGCGCGTCGATCCTGTGGTTCAACGCCGGAGCCGGCATCAGCGCGATCGTCGCGACGATCGTCATCGTTCCCGTGCTGACCTTCCTCGCGATCATCCTGCTGAGGTTCGTCATCGAGGCCGTGGTCGCCCTCATCGCGATCGCCGAGAACACCGAGCGCACTGCGGACCACACCGGTCGCTGACGCCTCGACGAACCCGCGCCGAAAAGGACCGCGAGCGGGCGGAACGATCAGGCGATCAGCTCCAGCTCACCGGGCTTGCCGTCGCGAACCTGCAGGCCCGCGGCATCCGCCCATCTCAGGAACGCCGCAGCCGAGCCGACGCGCGGCCGCTCCTCGGCGAGGCGGCGCACCAGCTCGCCCTTCGCGTGCTTGTTGAAGTGGTTGAGGGCACGGACCGCACCATCGGGACCTTCGGTCACCACACGCACATATCGCGAGGCCGCCGTGCTCGGGACCGGACCGAGACCGACATACGCCTCGGAGCGCAGGTCGAGCACGAATCGCTCCTGACGGCTCGCCAAGGCCGCGGTGACGGCATCCGCCCAGAGGCGGCGCAGCGCCGGCAGGCCCGGCACGGACGTCGACGCCCCGAGCCGGTAGGCAGGGATCGAATCGAGGGCGCCGACCGGACCGAATGGCGCCGAGTGCACGAGGACATGCGCCCCCAGCCATCGACGGGCGACGGAGTCGAGGGATGCCGCGTCGAGGGCGTCGTAGAGAACACCGGTGTAGCGATCGACCGCCGGCATGGTCGGAGCGTCGCGCAACGCGGCGTTGACGGCGACCTCTCCGCGCTGCGTCGGGCCGAGCTTCAGCACGCGAGCGGCTTGGTCCTCGTCGGCGGACAGCGCCACGAGCGCGCCGACGACGGCTTCACGCTGCGGCGCGAGTGACGAGAAGGCGAGGGATGCCGCATCCATCGACCCTCCGCGCCCGCCCGCGCGCTTGGTCTCCGAGGGAGGGAGAAGGATCAGCATGCGGTGCCTCCGGAAAGACGCCTCGGCCGGCCCCGTGTGGGGCCGGCCGAGGTCGAAATCGTGCTCGCGTCAGGAGATCAGCGCTGCGTTTCCGGCGACGATGGTGAGATCGTCGCCTTCCATCGACAGGAAGCCGTCCTGCGCGTTGGCGATGATCTTCGTTCCCGAGGTCTGCGTGATGCGCACCTGGCCTTCGGCGAGGATCGCCAGCACGGGCTCGTGCCCGGCCATGAAGCCGATCTCGCCCTCGACGGTCTTGGCGACGACCAGCGACGCCTCCCCCGACCAGACCTCCGCGTCGGCGGATACGAGACTCACGTTGAGCGGCATGATCAGCCGTTCTCCTTCTGGATGCGAGCCCAGTTCTCTTCGACGTCGGAGATGCCACCGACGTTGAAGAAGGCCTGCTCGGCGACGTGGTCGAAGTCGCCCTTCACGATCGCGTCGAAGGACTCGATGGTCTCCTTGATCGGAACCGTCGAACCCTCGACACCCGTGAACTTCTTCGCCATGTAGGTGTTCTGCGAGAGGAACTGCTGGATTCGACGCGCGCGGGAGACGACGATCTTGTCCTCTTCCGAGAGCTCGTCGACACCGAGGATCGCGATGATCTCCTGCAGCTCCTTGTTCTTCTGGAGGATCTGCTTCACGGCGGTCGCCACGCGGTAGTGGTCTTCACCGATGTAGCGGGGATCGAGGATGCGGCTGGTCGAGGTCAGCGGGTCGACGGCCGGGTACAGACCCTTCGACGCGATCTCGCGCGAAAGCTCGGTGGTGGCGTCGAGGTGGGCGAACGTGGTCGCGGGCGCAGGGTCGGTGTAGTCGTCGGCGGGGACGTAGATCGCCTGCAACGAGGTGATCGAGTGACCACGGGTCGAGGTGATGCGCTCCTGGAGCACACCCATCTCGTCGGCGAGGTTGGGCTGGTAGCCCACCGCGGACGGCATGCGGCCGAGCAGCGTGGAAACCTCGGATCCGGCCTGCGTGAAGCGGAAGATGTTGTCGATGAAGAGGAGCACGTCCTGCTTCTGGACATCGCGGAAGTACTCCGCCATCGTCAGCGCCGACAGGGCCACGCGAAGACGCGTTCCCGGCGGCTCGTCCATCTGGCCGAAGACGAGCGCAGTCTTGTCGAAGACGCCCGCCTCTTCCATCTCGTGGATCAGGTCGTTGCCCTCACGGGTGCGCTCGCCGACACCGGCGAACACCGACACACCGCCGTGGTCCTGCGCCACGCGCTGGATCATCTCCTGGATGAGGACCGTCTTGCCGACGCCCGCACCGCCGAAGAGGCCGATCTTTCCGCCGAGCACGTACGGCGTCAGCAGGTCGATGACCTTGATGCCGGTCTCGAACATCTGCGTCTTCGACTCGAGCTGGTCGAAGTTCGGCGCCTTGCGGTGGATGGGCCAGCGCTCGGTGATCTCGATGGTCTCGCCGGGTGCGCCGTTGAGCACTTCACCGGTGACGTTGAAGACCTTGCCCTTGGTGACGTCGCCGACGGGGACGGTGATCTGCTCCCCCGTGTCGCGCACCTCCTGGCCGCGGACGACGCCGTCGGTGGGCTTGAGCGCGATGGCGCGGACGAGGTCGTCACCGAGGTGCTGTGCGACCTCGAGCGTGATCTCGTTCGACTCACCGTCGATCGTGATGGTGGTCTTCAGAGCGTTGTAGATGTCAGGGATCGAGTCGTGCGGGAACTCGATGTCGACGACGGGACCGGTCACGCGCGCGACGCGGCCGACGACCGCGGTCTCGGTCTTCTCTGCGGTGAGGCTCATGGCTTCTTCTCTTTCGTGTGGTCTATTTGCCCGACGCCAGAGCGTCGGCGCCGCCGACGATCTCGGCGATCTGCTGCGTGATCTCGGCCTGGCGTGCGTTGTTGCGCAGGCGGGTGTAGTCGGTGATGAGCTTGTCGGCGTTGTCGCTGGCCGACTTCATCGCCTTCTGTGTCGCGGCGTGCTTCGCGGCCGACGACTGCAGGAGCGCATTGAAGACGCGGCTCTGGATGTACACCGGCAGGAGGGCGTCGAGCACCGTCTCGGCATCCGGCTCGAATTCGTACAGCGGGTACACCTGCGCCGAAGCCGATTCCTCGGCCTCGACGACCTCGAGCGGCAGGAGACGCACGGTCTCGGGCGTCTGGGTCATCATGCTGACGAAACGGTTGTATACGAGGTTGATCTCGTCGACTCCGCCGTCGTCGCCGCCGCGGTCGTACGCGTCGAGCAGGGTTGCGGCAATCTCTTCGGCCGTGCTGAAGTGCGGGGTGTCGGTGTCGCCCGTCCACTCCGCAGCAGCCGCCATGCGACGGAACTGGAAGTATCCGACCGCCCGGCGCCCGATGAGGTAGAACACCGGCTCCTTGCCCTGCTGCCGCAGCAGCTCGGCAAGCTCGAGGCCCTCGCGGAGGATCTGCGAGTTGAACGCGCCGGCGAGCCCGCGGTCGGAAGCGAAGATCACGATCGCCGAGCGGCGGATGACCTTGCGCTCCGTCGTGAGCGGGTGCTCCACGTTCGAGTGCGTCGACACGGCGGAGACCGCTCGCGTCACGGCGCGCGCGAACGGCGACGACGCGCGCACCCGCGCCATGGCCTTCTGGATGCGCGAAGCCGCGATGAGCTCCATCGCCTTCGTGATCTTCTTGGTCGTCTGAGCAGTGCTGATCTTCTGCTTGTAGACCCGGAGTTGTGCGCCCATTGTCCTGTCCCGGTGTCGCCTAGCGGCGGCCCTTGACGATCTTCTCCTGGTTCACGTCGTCGACCGCGGCGGCCGCGACCTCTTCGTGTCCGGGCTTCGAGATCGTCTGGCCCTTGCCGGCGCGGAACTCGAGGATGAAGTCGTCGGTCTTCTTCGTGAGTTCGGCGACGGTGGCGTCGTCGAGGACGTTGGTCTCGCGGAGCGTGTCGAGCACCGTCGTGTTGCGACGCAGGTAGTCGAGCAGCTCGCGCTCGAACGACAGCACGTCCTCGACCTCGATCGAGTCGAGCTTGCCGTTCGTGCCTGCCCAGATCGAGACGACCTGCTCCTCGACCGGGTACGGCGAGTACTGCGGCTGCTTGAGGAGTTCGGTCAGGCGCGCGCCGCGGGCCAGCTGACGACGGGATGCCGGGTCCAGGTCGCTCGCGAACATCGCGAACGCCTCGAGCGATCGGTACTGGGCCAGCTCGAGCTTGAGCGTGCCGGAGACCTTCTTGATCGACTTGACCTGTGCGTCGCCGCCGACTCGCGAGACCGAGATGCCCACGTCGACCGCGGGACGCTGGTTGGCGTTGAAGAGGTCGGACTGCAGGAAGATCTGGCCGTCGGTGATCGAGATCACGTTGGTCGGGATGTACGCCGACACGTCGTTGGCCTTGGTCTCGATGATCGGAAGACCCGTCATGGAGCCGGCGCCGAGCTCGTCGGACAGCTTCGCGCAACGCTCGAGCAGACGGGAGTGCAGGTAGAAGACGTCACCGGGGTACGCCTCGCGGCCCGGCGGGCGGCGCAGGAGCAGCGACACGGCGCGGTAGGCCTCAGCCTGCTTGGTGAGGTCGTCGAAGATGATGAGGACGTGCTTGCCGTCGTACATCCAGTGCTGGCCGATGGCCGAGCCGGTGTAAGGGGCGAGGTACTTGAAGCCCGCGGGGTCGGATGCCGGAGCCGCGACGATCGTCGTGTACTCCATCGCCCCGGCGTCTTCGAGTGCGCCCTTGACGGCGGCGATCGTCGAGCCCTTCTGACCGATGGCGACGTAGATGCAGCGCACCTGCTTGTTGGTGTCGCCCGACTCCCAGTTGGCCTTCTGGTTGATGATCGTGTCGATCGCGATCGCGGTCTTGCCGGTCTGGCGGTCGCCGATGATGAGCTGACGCTGGCCGCGGCCGACCGGGATCATCGCGTCGATCGCCTTGATGCCGGTCTGGAGGGGCTCGTGCACCGACTTGCGCTGCATGACGCCCGGCGCCTGAAGCTCGAGAGCGCGACGGCCCTCGATGCCGGTGATCTGGCCGAGACCGTCGATCGGGTTGCCGAGCGGATCGACCACGCGGCCGAGGTAGCCCTCGCCGACGGGGACCGAGAGGACCTCGCCGGTGCGCGTGACAGGCTGTCCGGCCTCGACACCGGAGAACTCGCCGAGCACCACGACGCCGATCTGGTGCTCATCCAGGTTCTGAGCGAGGCCGAGCGTGCCGTCCTCGAACGTCACGAGCTCGTTCGCCATGACGCCGGGCAGACCCTCGACGTGGGCGATGCCGTCGGCGGCGTCGATGACGGTGCCGACCTCGGTCGCCGCTGCCCCGGTGGGCTCGTAGGCGGCGACGAAATCCTTCAGCGCGTCACGGATGACGTCGGGGCTGATTGACAGTTCTGCCATTGTCTTCCCTTTGTTTCAAAGTTCGTGTGTGGGGCGAGGCCCCGAGATCTCCGCCGGTGGCGGGAAGTCTGTGCTAGCCGGCCAGCCGCTGACGGAGGTCCGCCAGCCGCGACGATACGCTCGCGTCGATCACGTCGTCCGCGATCTGCACGCGGAGACCGCCGACCACCGTCGGATCGACGACGGTGTTCAGCGATACCTGAGCGCCGTAGCGCTGCGACAGCGCAGAGGCCAGACGGTCGACCTGCGCGGAACTCAGCGGGGACGCCGCGAAGACCGTCGCGACCGTGCGGCCGCGCTGATCTGCGACCAGCCGCGTCGCCCGCGAGAGCAGCTGACGAATGCGGCGCTCGCGAGGCTGCTGTGCGAGCGATGCCGCGATGAGCACCGTTGCGGCACTCGCGCGGCCGTCGAGCAGCGTGCGAACGAGCGTGCCCTTGGCCGAGGCATCTCCGAGTCTGCTGCCGAGCGCGAGTTCGAGCTCGGAATTCTCGGCCACCGTGCGCGAGAAGCGGAACAGCTCCTCTTCGACATCGGCGGCCGGCTCGGCCACCGCGGCAGCACGGACCGCGAGCTCTTCGATGCCGTCGATGAGGTCCGAAGCCGAGGACCAGCGCTGCTCGACGACGGTCGTGAGCAGCGACGCGGTCGCCGGCTTCACCGCCGTGCCGAACACGGCCGCGACGACCTGCCGGCGAGCCTCGACGGGCGCCGCGGAGTCGGCGAGCGCGCCGCTCAGCTGCGACGAGTCGCCCACGGCGCGCGCCGCGGCGAAGAGCTCGCCGGCCACGTCGAGGTCGACGCCCGACGCGGCGTCGAGCGCCTTCGTCGTCGCCGCCACTGCCTGAGTGGTCGCGCTGCCCATTACTTCGACGCCTTCTCTGCCTCGGATGCCTCGAGCTCGGCGAGGAAGCGATCGACGACGGCCTGGGCCTTCTTGTCGTCGGACAGCGTCTCGCCGATCACGCCGCCGGCGAGGTCGAGGGCGAGAGTGCCCACCTCACTGCGCAGCGACACGAGCGCGGTCTGGCGCTCGGCTTCGATCTGTGAATGAGCCGTCGCGGTGAGACGAGTGGCTTCCGCGGTGGCGGAGTCCTTGGCCTCGGCGACGATCTTCTTGCCGTCCTCACGGGCGGCGTCGCGGATCTCACCGGCTTCCTTGCGGGCTTCGGCGAGCTGAGCGGTGTACTCCTCGAGCGCCGCTTCGGCCTTTCGCTGGGCCTCGTCGGCCTTGGCGATGTTGCCTTCGATCGCGGCGGAGCGCTCATCGAGCAGCTTCTTCATCTTGGGAAGGGCGACCTTCCAGAAGATGACGAGGATGACGATGAAGCACACCGACGACCAGATGATGTCGTACCAAGCGGGCAGTAGAGGGTTGTGCGCTTCTGCGCCCTCTTCTGCGGCGTACGTGACAAGAGCGTTCAGCATCCTGTCTCCTTAGACGAGAGGGTGGCGATCAGAAGCCGAAGATGAAGCCGGTGGCGATGCCGATGAAGGCGAGCGCTTCGGTGAAGGCGATACCGATCCACATCAGAACCTGCAGGCGGCCGGCCAGCTCGGGCTGACGGGCGACGCCCTCGATCGTCTTGCCGACGACGATGCCGACGCCGATGGCGGGGCCGATCGCGGCGAGGCCGTAACCGACGGTGGCGATGGAGCCGGAGACCTCGGCGAGAACCGTAGTTGCGTCCACGGGGGTGTTTCCTTTCGGTTGTGGGCGGCCCTGCGTTGTTCAGGTGCAGGGCCGTCCCGTATCAGTGCTCTTCGGCGACCGCGAGCTGAATGTAGACCGCGGTGAGAAGGGCGAAAACGTAGGCCTGGAGGACGGCCACGAGGATCTCGAACAGGGTGAAGACGAAGCCGAAGGCGAGGCTGCCCGCGCCGAGGATCGACCACCATCCACCCATGTCGATGATGAAGAACTGGGTAGCCGCGAAGAACAGCACCAGCAGGAGGTGACCGACCATCATGTTCATCAGCAGTCGGAGGGTCAGCGTGACCGGACGGATGATGAACGTCGAGATGAGCTCGATCGGCGTGACGATGATGTAGATCGGCCACGGCACACCCGACGGGAAGAGCGAGTTCTTGAAGAAGTTCTTCGGGCTCTTCTTGATGCCGGCGTAGATGAACGTGACGTAGCTCACGATCGCGAGCGTCAGCGGGACGGCGATGATGCTCGTCCCGGCGATGTTCAGGAACGGGATGACACCCGTGATGTTCATGAACAAGATCATGAAGAACATCGTCGTGAGGATGGGAAGGAAGCGCTGGGCGTCCTTCTTGCCGAGCAGGTCCTCGCCGATGTTGACCCGGACGAAGTCCAGGCCCATCTCCACCAGGCTCTGGAAACGCCCCGGCACCACGCGCATGCGCCGGGTGCCGAGCCAGAAGATCACCACGACGGCGATGGTGGCGAGGAACTGGATCAGGTGGATCCGAGTGATCGGAACGCCTGCCAGATTGAAGAGGATCTCCGGGAAGAACTCATCGATCGAAGGTCCGTGGAACTCCGGCGGAGCGTCCGCGGCATTGTGGGCGATCAGGGTCGCAGCATGAGTAAACAGCGCTGGCTCCAGCTTCGGGGCACCGGTCGAGAACCGTTGCGACGATGGTCGATGAGCGTCACTCCGCAAGTGCTCGCATGGCGAGCGGCGGGCGCGGAATCAGCCTATCAAACTTGTGAGGTCCCTGAATCCGCACACGGAGTTCAGGGTGCCGGCGGCATCCCGTCGGTGCGATCCCCGGCATCCGGGTCGGTCGGAAGCTCCACGTCGCTCACGTGCGGCACCCGCATGCGCAGCATCACGACGACGTCCACGGCGAGCGAGGCGAGCACACTGGCCACCAGTGCGACGAAGAACACCGCAGGCTCGATCCACGGCTGTCCGCGCAGCAGGAGCAGAATCACGATGAACACGACGAACTTCAGGATCCAGCCGCCCATCACGATCCCGAAGAAGACCGGCACGTACAGGTCGTTGCCGTACCACCGGTTCGCGATGAGGATGCTCGCCCCGGTGATTCCGAGGAACACGGCGGCCACGAGCACGCCGACCAACGCGCTCCACATCCCCGTCGTGCCGGCGACGAGATATCCCACGATGGCGCCGACGACCGCGAGCGCGGCGGTCACCGTGCCGGACCACACCAGGACGGTGCGCAGGATCGGGGTGCTGGAAACAGGACTGGGACTCATCGGGCGGTGTTCTCCAGAGCGGGCGCGAGTTCGCGGTCGGCCGCGGCAGCGTGCGAGCGCCGGCGCGAGGGAAGGAAGGTGACGACGAGGCACGCCGCGACGCCGAGGACGCCGTAGAAGACGCCGAACAGGTAGTCGCCCGGCCACTCCAGCGTGGTGCCGATGTACATCAGCAGCACCGAGAGGCTGACCAGCGCTGTCCATGCGTAGAAGATGAGCACGGCATCTCGGTCCGAGTGCCCCATGTCGAGCATGCGGTGGTGCAGGTGCTTGCGGTCGGGCGAGAACGGGGACTTGCCCTTGCTCATGCGGCGCACGACCGCGAGGCCGAAGTCCAGCAGCGGCAGCAAAACCACCACGACCGGCAGGAGGATCGGGATGAAGGCACCCAGGAGCTGCGAACGGCCGAACTCATCGTTGTCGCCGATCATGGCGGGGTTGATGTTCCCCGTCACCGCGATCGCCGAGCAGGCCATGAGCAGTCCCAGCATCAGGGCACCGGAGTCGCCCATGAAAAGCCGCGCGGGGCTCCAGTTGAGCGGCAGGAAGCCCACGCATGCGCCGATCAGCACGGCGGCGATGAACGAGGCGAGGTTGAAGAAGCTGCTCTCGCCCTGGTCGCGCACCAGCATGTAGGAATACGCGAAGAAGACGGAGTTCGCGATGAGGCAGACGCCGGCGACGAGACCGTCGAGACCGTCGATGAAGTTGACGGCGTTCATGACGACGACGATCGCGAAGACCGTCAACGTGAAGCTGACCCAGCTCGACCCGACGGCGAGACCGCCGATGGGCAGCGCGTAGATCTGCAGATCGCCGAACCAGGCGATCACGCCGGCGGCGAGGAACTGCGCGCCGAGCTTGATCATCCAGTCGAGGTCCCACAGGTCATCGAGCACGCCGACCACCACGATCAGGGCCGTGGCGCCGAGCAGTGCGTAGATCTGCTGAGGGTCCGCCCACACGATCGAGAAGAACGGATGCTGCGCCGAGACGGCGAATGCCGCCAGCACGCCGAGGAACATGGCGACACCGCCGAGCCGCGGGGTGGGCGTCTTGTGGACGTCGCGCTCGCGGATGCCCGGATACAGCTTGTACTTGAGGCTCAGCCGCCACACCGCCCAGGCGAGGACGAAGGTGAGGCCTGCCGTCAGCAGGATGGTGAAGACGTACTGCTTCACGGGCTTCCCGGCTCCGTCGCCGAGTCCGGCTCCGGTGCGGCGGACTCAGGGGGCTCCGTACCGGGGTCGGGCTCGAGCAGGTCGCCGAGTACCTCGCGCAGCCGGGCACGGTCGACCGCGCCCTCGCGAAGGACGCGCACCAGCGGCTGGTCGCCGCCGACGAGACTCGTGGCGTCGATGATCGTGGAGGCGATGCCCGTCGCCGAGGGACCGTCGCTGAGGTACACGGTGACGCTGTCCTGCAGCATGCTCTGCGCGTCTTCCGCGCTGATGCCCGCGGCCATCCCGGTGAGGTTGGCGCTCGAGACGGCGAGGGGGCCGGTCTCTTCCAGGAGCTCGAGGGCGATGCGGTGCGCGGGCATCCGAACGGCGACGGTGCCGCGGGTGTCGCCGAGGTCCCACGACAGGGACGGCTGCGCGGGGAGCACGATGGTGAGGCCCCCCGGCCAGAACGCCTCGACGAGCCGTTCGACCGGCTCGGGCACCTCGGCCACGAGCGCGCGCAGCGTGGTGAGACCGGCGACCAGCACCGGCGGCGGCGACTGGCGTCCCCGGCCCTTCGCAGTGAGGAGCCGCTCGACGGCCTTCGCGTCGAAGGCATCGGCAGCGACGCCGTACACGGTGTCGGTGGGGATCACGACGAGCTCGCCGCGACCGATGGCCTGGCGCGCCTGGCGCATGCCGGTGAGCAGCTGCGCTTCGTCACGGCAGTCGAAGATGGGGGACATATCGCCCGCAAGTCTAGTTGGGGCGCCCTGTGCGTTCGCGGCGCGTGGCGACAGCCGTCCGCCGCCGACGGCGCTCGGGGTTATGGCCGCAGTGCCGTGGTCGCACGGTCGCGCATGGTCAGGTCGGGGTGCGTCGCTGCCGCGCGCCAGCCGTCCGCGGTCAGGATCTCGCGGATCGCGCCGCCCTGCCATTCGCCGTGCTCGATCACGATCGTCCCCCCGGGGTGCGCGAGGCGCAGCCCCACGCCGCTCAGGATCCGCACCACGTCGAGGCCGTCCGCTCCCCCGTACAGAGCAGCAGGCGGATCGAAGAACCGCACCTCCGGATCGCGCGGGATCGCGGCATCCGGCACATACGGGGGGTTGGATGCGACGACCGAGACCGTGCCGTCGAGCTCACCGAACGCGTGCTCGAGATCGATGAACGCGAGCGTGGCGTTGTCGGCGCCGACCTTGTCGAAGTTCTCCTTGGTCCACACGAACGCATCGACCGAGTTCTCTGCGGCGAACACGCGAGCGTGGGGCACCTCGGTGGCCATCGCGAGGGCGATCGCCCCGCTTCCGGTGCCCAGATCCACCGCGACGGGAGATGCGGATGCCGCGGCCCGCAGCGCGTCGATGGCCAGCTGCGCGACCATCTCGGTCTCGGGGCGCGGGACGAACACGCCGGGTCCGACCTTCAGCTCGAGATGACGGAAGGGTGCAAGACCCGTGATGTGCTGAAGCGGCTCGCGTGTCGCGCGCCGCGCGACGAGGTCGTCGAGCCGTCGCGCATCGTCCGCGCTGAGGGACTCGCCGCGGAGCGCGGCGGCCTGCGCGCCCCCGCGACCGGTGTCGAGCACGAACGCCGTGAGCAGTTCCGCGTCCACGACGGGATCGGGTACGCCGGCGTCGGCGAGGCGTTCGACGGCGCGCCGGAGCGCGATCGAGAGGGCGGGGGAATCGTCGGGTGAGGCCATGAGCGCGTCCAGCCTAGACCCGGCAGGGTATCCGCCCGAGGGACGCCGTTCGTCACACAAGGACTCAGAGCGAAACGCTCCCCTTAGGCTGGTGCCCGCAAACGCAGAACCCGCGCGAAAGGCCTGTACATGCCCGGCATTTACCCCGATATCACCGCTGCTTTCGGAAACACCCCCCTGGTGCGTCTGAATCGCGTCACCGAAGGCGTCGGCGCCGAGGTGTTCGCGAAGCTCGAGTTCTACAACCCCGGTTCGAGCGTCAAGGACCGCCTCGGAATCGCGATCGTCGACGCCGCAGAGGCGTCTGGCGCGCTGCAGCCGGGCGGAACCATCGTCGAAGGCACGAGCGGCAACACCGGCATCGCGCTCGCGCTCGTCGGCGCAGCACGCGGCTACAACGTCATCCTGACGATGCCGTCCTCGATGTCGGTCGAGCGCCGCCTGCTGCTGAAGGCCTTCGGTGCGACCCTCGTGCTCACCGATCCCGCCGGCGGCATGAAGGCGGCGGTGGCCGAGGCCGCGCGCATCGTCTCCGAGACCCCGGGCGCGATTCTCGCGAAGCAGTTCGAGAACGAGGCGAACCGCGAGATCCACCGCAAGACCACCGCCGAAGAGATCTGGCGCGACACCGACGGCGAGGTCGACATCTTCGTCGCCGGCGTCGGCACCGGCGGCACCATCACGGGCGTCGGACAGGTACTCAAGGAGCGCAAGCCCGGTGTTCGCGTCGTGGCGGTCGAGCCGAGCGCGTCGCCCCTGCTGTCGACCGGCACCGCCGGCCCGGCGAAGATCCAGGGCATCGGCCCGAACTTCGTCCCGCCGATCCTCGACACGACCGTGTACGACGAGGTCGTCACCGTCGAGTTCGAGGACGCCCTGTCGACCGCGCGCGACCTCGCCGCGAAGGAGGGCGTGCTCGTCGGCATCTCGAGCGGCGCCGCCGTGTGGGCGGCCCTCCAGGTGGCCGCACGCCCCGAGAACGCCGGCAAGAAGATCGTCGTCGTCACCCCAGACACCGGTGAGCGCTACCTGTCGACTGCACTGTTCGAGGATCTGCGCGAAGATTGACCCACGACGACGGCGCGACGACGACCCGTTCGGGCGCCGTCGCGCCGTCGTTTTTCGCGCGATCCGCACTCCTGTGGTCCGCATCGCGCACCGTCTGAACCGAGGGAGCATTCGTGCCCGGCATCCATCCCGACATCACCACCGCGTTCGGCGACACCCCTCTGGTGCGGTTGAACACCATCACCGAGGGAGTCGGGGCGGAGGTTCTCGCCAAGCTGGAGTTCTACAATCCGGGCTCGAGCGTCAAGGACCGGCTCGGCTACGCGCTCGTGGATGCCGCGGAGGCGGCGGGCGAGCTGCCCCCCGGGGGCACGATCGTCGAGTCCACGAGCGGCAACACCGGCATCGCCCTCGCGCTCATCGGTGCCGCGCGCGGCTACCGCGTGATCCTCACGATGCCGGCCTCGATGTCGAAGGAGCGCCGGACGCTGCTGAAGGCGTACGGAGCCGAACTGGTCCTCACCGATCCGTACAAGGGGATGACAGAGGCCGTCGAGGCGGCGAAGCGCATCGTCGAAGAGACGCCCGGCGCGATCCTCGCCCGTCAGTTCGAGCACGAGGCGAATGCGGCGATACACCGCACGACCACCGCCGAGGAGATCTGGCGCGACACCGACGGGCACGTCGACTACTTCGTCGCAGGCTCCGGCACGGGCGGCACCATCACCGGCGTCGGACAGGTGCTGAAGCAGCGCAACCCCGATGTGAAGATCGTGGTGGTCGAGCCCAAGGACTCCCCCATGCTCTCCGAGGGCCGCGCCGGCGGTCATCGCATCCAGGGAATCGGCCCGAACTTCGTGCCGGATGTGCTCGATCGCTCGGTCATCGACGAGATCTTCGACGTCGAGTTCGACGACGCGATCCGCGTGGCCCGAGAACTCGCCACCCGCGAGGGCATCCTCGCCGGAATGTCGGCGGGCGCCGCGGTGTGGGCCGCGCTGGAGGTGGCCGCGCGCCCCGAAGCCGCCGGCAAGCGCATCGTCGTGATCGTGCCCGACTCGGGCGAGCGCTACCTGTCCACAGCCCTCTACGCGCACCTGCGCGAGCCCGCCGCCGACGAGAGCGTGGTTCAGAAGTGAGCGAGCGGATCGGCGTGATCGCCCGCGTGCGCGAGGACATCGCCGCGGCGAAGCTCCGCGACCCCGCCGCTCGCAGCGGCATCGAGATCGCCGTGCTGTACCCCGGCATTCACGCGATCTGGGCGCATCGCGTCTGGCACGCGCTGTGGGTGCGCCGCGTACGCTTCATCGCCCGTGCCGGGTCGCAGATCACCCGCTGGATCACCGGCATCGAGATCCATCCGGGCGCCACGATCGGTCGTCGATTCTTCATCGACCACGGCATGGGCGTGGTGATCGGCGAGACCGCCGAGGTGGGCGACGACGTCATGCTCTACCACGGGGTCACCCTCGGCGGTCGTCAGCGCGAAGGCGGGAAGCGGCATCCGACGATCGAGGACGGCGTCGCCGTCGGCGCGGGGGCCAAGATCCTCGGCCCGATCCGAATCGGTGCGGGCTCGGTGGTCGGCGCGAATGCCGTGGTGACCAGGGATGCCCCCGCCGACAGCGTTCTCGTCGGCGTCCCCGCGAAGCCTCGTGCCCGCCGCACCGGCGAAGAGACCCGCGCTCTACTCACGACGCCCGAGTACCACATTTGACGCGGTTCGCATCAATGCGAGCGAAGCCCGCGTTGATGCGAACCGGGTCAAGGTTGAGTAGGCGAGGAACGAGCCGTATCGAAACCTCCGCTCGACGAGTGACGAATGCTGCGGCATCCGTCACGATTACGAACCTCGGCGCTCCTGCACCCGCTTCTTGATGAAGAGCGGTGGCAGCAGCCAGGTCGCGAGCGCCGTCACGAGCCACACCACGAGCGTGCCGAGGATCCACGCGAGGGGACCGTCGATGCCGATGCCGGCCGCCGGGATGAGGACGGCGATCAGCAGTGCGACGAACGTCGAGATGAGCCCGATACCGCCGATGAGCGCATTCGCGTGGCGTCGCGTCACCTTGAGCAGCCAGGGCGCGAGAATGCTCTGCAGCACGGCGAAGATGACGACGGCGAGCACGATCCCCCACCAGTCGTCCCAGTGCAGGTAGAAGCCCGGCAGGATCAGGTTGGCGACGATGAGGCCGAGCGCCGCCGACGCGACGAAGATCAGGGCGCGGATGAAGAACGTGATCACGCTCGAAGCCTAGCGGTGGCCCTGAGCCGTGCTTCGCGGCCGCACCCTCTGCGCGCCAGTCAGTCGTCGGAGCCGAGGGCGGCCAGCCGCGCCTCTTCATCGGCCCGGATCGCCGACTCGACGATCGGCTCGAGAGCGCCGTCCATGACCTGGTCGAGGTTGTACGCCTTGTAGCCGGTGCGGTGATCCGCGATCCGGTTCTCAGGGAAGTTGTACGTGCGGATGCGCTCCGAGCGGTCCATCCCACGGATCTGCGATCGGCGCGCGTCGGATGCCGCGGCATCCCGCTCCTCCTGCTGCCGGGCGAGCAGGCGCGCACGCAGCACGCGCATGCCGGCCTCGCGGTTCTGCAGCTGCGACTTCTCGTTCTGCATCGACACCACGATGCCCGTGGGAACGTGCGTGATGCGCACGGCGGAGTCGGTCGTGTTGACCGACTGCCCTCCGGGGCCCGACGAGCGGAAGACGTCGATCTTGAGGTCGTTCTGATCGATCTGGATCTCTTCGGGCTCATCGACCTCGGGAAAGACCAGCACACCCGTCGTGGACGTATGGATGCGGCCCTGGGACTCCGTCGCCGGCACACGCTGCACGCGGTGCACGCCGCCCTCGTACTTGAGGTGCGCCCACACGCCCTGCGCGGGATCGGAACTGGAGCCCTTGATCGCTACCTGGACGTCCTTGTAGCCGCCGAGGTCGGACTCGTTGCGCTCGAGAAGCTCGGTCTTCCAGCCCTTCGACGCGGCGTACTGCAGGTACATCCGCAACAGATCGGCGGCGAACAGAGCCGACTCGGCGCCGCCCTCGCCCTGCTTGATCTCCATGATCACGTCGCGGGCGTCATCCGGGTCGCGCGGGATCAGCAGGCGCCGCAGTCGCTCCTGCGCATCGGAGAGCTTCTCCTCGAGCACGGGAACCTCTTCGGCGAAGGCATCGTCCTCGCGCGCGAGTTCGCGGGCGGCGATGAGATCTTCGGATGCCGCGGCCCAGTCCTCGTACGCCTTCACGATCCTCGACAGCTCGGCATAGCGCCGGTTCACCCGCTTGGCGCGCGCAGCGTCTGCGTGCACGGCCGGATCGGAGAGCTCCGTCTGGACGGCGGAGTGCTCTTCGATCAGGCCGCGCACCGAATCGAACATCGCGAGTTCGGACACGTGGGTCTTCCCTGCTATCTCGCTGAGAGGAGGATCAGCGGATGCTGTTGTCGTTCGCGTGGCTGTGACCGCCGGCGTGCCCGTTGGCCGGTGCCGGGATCGACTTCTGCATCTGCACGAGGAACTCGACGTTCGACTGGGTCTCCTTGAGCTTGCCGAGCACGACCTCGAGGCCCTGCTGAGGGTCGAGGCCGGCCAGCGCGCGACGGAGCTTCCAGGTGATCTTCACCTCGTCGGCCGAGAGCAGCATCTCTTCGCGGCGGGTGCTCGACGCGTTCACGTCGACGGCCGGGAAGATGCGCTTGTCGGCGAGCTGGCGCGACAGGCGCAGTTCGCTGTTGCCTGTGCCCTTGAACTCCTCGAAGATCACGTCGTCCATCTTGGAGCCGGTCTCGACGAGCGCCGTGGCGAGGATGGTGAGCGATCCACCGTTCTCGATGTTGCGCGCTGCACCGAAGAAACGCTTCGGCGGGTACAGCGCCGACGCGTCGACTCCACCGGTGAGCACGCGGCCCGAGGTGGGCGCCGAGATGTTGTAGGCGCGGCCGAGGCGGGTGATCGAGTCGAGCAGCACGACGACGTCGCGGCCGAGCTCAACCAGGCGCTTGGCGCGCTCGATGGCGAGCTCGGCGACCGTGGTGTGGTCTTCGGCGGGGCGATCGAACGTCGACGCGATGACCTCGCCCTTGACGGTGCGCTGCATGTCGGTGACCTCTTCGGGACGCTCGTCGACGAGCACGACCATGAGGTGGACCTCGGGGTTGTTGATCGAGATGGCGTTCGCGATCTGCTGCAGCACGATCGTCTTGCCCGCCTTGGGGGGCGCGACGATGAGGCCACGCTGGCCCTTTCCGATCGGTGCCACGAGATCGATGATGCGCTGCGTGAGCTTCTCGGGCGCGGTCTCGAGCCGCAGGCGCTCCTGCGGGTAGAGCGGCGTGAGCTTGCCGAACTCGACGCGGGTCGCGGCATCTTCGACCGACAGGCCGTTGATGGCGTCGACCTTGACCAGCGCGTTGTACTTCTGGCGGCTGGACTGCTCGCCGTCACGCGGCTGCTTGATCGCACCGACCACCGCGTCGCCCTTGCGCAGGTTGTACTTCTTGACCTGGCCGAGCGAGACGTAGACGTCGCTCGTGCCGGGCAGGTAGCCGGTCGTACGGACGAACGCGTAGTTGTCGAGGACGTCGAGGATGCCCGCGATCGGGATCAGGACGTCGTCCTCGCCGATCTCGGTGTCGAACTCGTCACCGGTGGTCGGCTGGCCGCGGCGCTTGTTGCGCTGGCGGCCGCGTCCACCGGCCTGCTGGTCGTCGTCGGCGTCGGGCCTGGCAGCCTCGGCCGCAGGGGCCTGAGAGCCCTGGGCGTTCTGCCCCTGGGCGTTCGCGGCTCCCTGGGCGTTCGGCGCAGCCCCCTGAGAGGAGGTCTGTGCCCCCTGTGCGTTCTGCGTGCCCTGCGCGTTCTGACCACGGTTGCGGCTGCGGCTGCGGCTGCGGCTGCGGCTGCGCGACGGCGTCTCGCTGCCGTCTGCCTCGCCCGCAGCCTGATCGCCCGATTCCGACTCCGCACCCGACTCGGCGGGCGCGTCGGTCGTCGTCGCCTCGGCGGGCGCGTCGTTAGCTGCGGCCTCGACGGCGTCGGCGGATGCCGCAACCTCGGGCTCGGCGGCGGGCACGGCTTCGACGGCTGCTTCTGCCGGCGTCTCGGCTGCCGATTCTGCCGCGGTCTCAGGTGCGGCTTCGGCCGGCGCCTCGACGGCGGGCTCGGCCGGGGCCTCGACCACCGGAGCGTCGGTGCTCTTCGCACGACGAGGTGCGCGCTTGCGGGGCGCTCTCACCGGCGGCGCCTTCACGGGCGGTGCTTCTTCGACGACCTCGGCCACGGCCTCGACGACCGCAGGCTCGGCGAGAGCCTCCGCGGCCTCAGCCACGGCCTCTTCGGCGACGACCTCGGCCACGGCGGCCTCGACGACAGCCTCTTCGGCGACGGCCTCGGCTTCAGCGGCCTCAGCCACTGCCTCTTCAGCGACGACCTCGGCAACGACGGCCTCGACGACAGCCTCTTCGGCGATAGCCTCGGCGGACTCGGCCGCTTCGGTGGTGACGATGTCGACGTTCTCGGCCGCGTCGGGCGCGTCCGCGCGCTCGTCGGTCGGAACGTCAGTGTGGATCTCGGAGATGGACTCCACGAGTGCTCCCTTGTGATTGTGCTCGGCGCACGGCACGCGCTGCTCGGCAGACGCCTGCCCGACCCTTCGACAAACTCAGATCCGTGTGCGGAGTGAATTACCCGCGAGGAATCTCAGAGACTGTCGGCAGGAGGGGGGCCGTGCGGTGGTTTCGCAGATTTGCGACGGAGGCCAGATTCACGTATTACGTGGAACCCTCCGCGTACTCCTTCACTGTACCACCCTTGAAGTCGACGGCCAGCATGAGCGTCTCCCACGGGGTGTCGGTCACCGTCGCCACGAGAGCGGCGGCCTCCAGCCGTCGACCAGGTCCGTCAGCCAGGACCAGCACGCTCGGCCCTGCTCCCGAGACGACTGCGGCGAAGCCCTTCGCGCGCAGCGCCCGGACGAGCCTGTCGGTCTCGGGCATCGCGCTCGCGCGGTAGTTCTGGTGCAGCTTGTCTTCGGTCGCTGCCTGCAACAGCTCGGGGCTCTGCGTGAGCGCCGCGATGAGCAGCGCCGACCGCGAGACGTTGAACACGGCATCTTCGCGGGGCACCTGCAGCGGCTGCAGGCTGCGGGCGAGTTCGGTCGACATCGTGAACTCGGGCACGAGCACGAGCGGCGACACCCCGCGGTGCACCAGCAGCTTCTTGTGCTGCGGACCGCCCTCGTCGACCCACGCGATGGTGAGGCCGCCGAAGAGGGCAGGCGCGACGTTGTCGGGGTGTCCTTCGAGCTCGGTCGCCAGGCGCAGCAACGCATCCGGGCCGAACTCCACCTCGCCCTCGAGCAGTCCCTTCGCGGCGAGCAGGCCTGCCACCACCGCAGCCCCTGAGGAGCCGAGACCGCGTCCGTGCGGGATCACGTTCGTCGCGACGAGCCGGAGCCCCGGCATCCGTCGTCCCACCGCTTCGTACGCGTACGCAATGGCACGCACGACCAGGTGGGAGGCATCGCGGGGCACGTCCTCGGCGCCCTGCCCGTACACCTCGATCTCGAGTTCGCCCTCACCGAGGGACGTCACCTCGAGTTCGTCGTAGACGCTCAGAGCGAGGCCCAGCGTGTCGAACCCCGGTCCGAGGTTCGCACTCGTCGCCGGAACGCGGACGACGACACGACGCCCCGGCTCCGGAGCGACGGCTGCGTTCACGCGGTCGCCTCGACCGGGGCCAGCTCCAGCACCGACGCCACTTCACTCGTCGTGGCGTCGACGATGGTCGGCTCGACCTGCGTGCCGTCCGCGTTGCGCAGTGCCCACTGGGGATCCTTCAAGCCGTGTCCGGTGACCGTGAGGACCACGCGTGCGCCCTTGGGCACGACGCCCGCCTCGACCCGATCGAGAAGGCCCGCGACGCTGATCGCGGATGCCGGCTCGACGAAGATCCCGACCTCACCGGCCAGGAGCTTCTGCGCCGCGAGGATGCGGTCGTCCTCGATGGCGCCGAACCAGCCGTCCGTCGCGTCGCGCGCCTGGAGCGCGAGGTCCCACGATGCCGGGTTGCCGATGCGGATCGCGCTGGCCACCGTCTCGGGGTTCTTCACGACCTCACCGCGGACGAGCGGCGCGGAACCGGCGGCCTGGAAGCCGAACATGCGCGGCACCCGGGTCGAGACCCCGCCGTCGGCCTCCTCGCGGTAGCCCCGCGAGTACGCCGTGTAATTGCCGGCGTTGCCCACCGGGATGAAGTGGAAGTCGGGGGCATCGCCCAACTGCTCGACGACCTCGTAGGCCGCCGTCTTCTGACCGTCGATGCGGTCGGGGTTCACGGAGTTCACGAGATGCACCGGATAGTGGTCGGCCAGCTCGCGCGCGATCTCGAGGCAGTCGTCGAAGTTGCCGCGCACCTGGATGAGCCGCCCGTTGTGGGCGACCGCCTGGCTGAGCTTGCCCATCGCGATCTTTCCTTCGGGCACGAGCACGGCCGCGGTGATGCCGGCGTGCGCGGCGTACGCCGCGGCCGAGGCCGAGGTGTTGCCGGTCGACGCGCAGATCACGGCTTTCGCCCCGTGCTCGATCGCCCGCGACACCGCGACGGTCATGCCGCGGTCCTTGAACGAGCCGGTCGGGTTCATGCCCTCGAACTTGACCCAGACATCGGTGCCGGTGAGGCGCGACAGTGCCGGGGCGGGCAGGAGCGGCGTGCCGCCCTCGCCGAGGGTGACGACGGTCGATGCGTCGGTGACGCCCAGTCGATCCGCATACTCGCGCAGGACTCCGCGCCAGACGTGTGCTGCCATGTCAGTCAGTCTCCTTCCACACGCAGGACCGAGACGACGCGCTCGACGACGCCGCTCGCGGCGAGACGGTCGACCGTCTCGCTGAGGTCCTGCTCCAAAGCCTTGTGCGTGCCGATCACCAGGCGCGCCACGCCACTGCCGTCGGCGCCGTCGCCGACCACGGTCTGCTCGAGCGTCGCGATCGAGACGCGACCCTCGCTGAGAATGCCGGCCACCGTCGCGAGGACGCCCGGTCGATCATCGACCTCGAGCGTGATCTGGTAGCGCGTGGTGACGCGGCCCACCGGCACGATCGGGAGGTTCGCGAGCGTGGACTCGCCGACGCCGACGCCTCCGGCGATATGCCGGCGTGCGGCCGAGACGACGTCGCCCAGCACCGCGGATGCCGTCTGCACGCCACCGGCGCCCGCGCCGTAGAACATCAGATTGCCGGCAGCCTCCGCCTGCACGAACACCGCGTTGTTGGCGCCGTGGACGCTCGCCAGCGGGTGCGCGCGGTCGATGAGTGCGGGGTACACCCGCACCGAGATCGATTCGCCGTCGTCGCCGCTCAGACGCTCGCACACGGCGAGCAGTTTGATGACGTACCCGGCGTGGCGCGCGGCATCCATCGTCGACTTGTCGATGCCGGTGATGCCTTCGCGGTGGACGGTGTCGAGCGGCACGGTGGTGTGGAACGCGAGGCTCGCGAGGATCGCGGCCTTCTGCGCGGCGTCGTAGCCCTCCACGTCGGCGGTCGGGTCGGCCTCGGCATAGCCGAGGCGCTGCGCGTCGGCGAGCACATCGGCGAACTCGGCGCCCTCGGTGTCCATGCGGTCCAGGATGTAGTTCGTCGTGCCGTTGACGATGCCCATGATCCGCTGCACGCGGTCGCCCGCGAGCGAGTCGCGCAGGGGCCGGATAATCGGAATCGCGCCCGCCGCCGCCGCCTCGTAGTAGACCTCGGCACCCACCTGATCGGCCGCGTCGAAGAGTTCGGGGCCGTGCGTCGCGAGAAGCGCCTTGTTCGCCGTCACGACATCGGCACCCGAGTTGATCGCCTGCAGCAGATATGTGCGGGCCGGCTCGATGCCGCCCATCAGCTCGATCACGATGTCGGAGCCCACGATGAGGGCGTCGGCATCGGTGGTCAGCAGTTCACGCGGCAGTTCGGCGTCGCGCGGCGCATCGACGTCGCGCACCGCGATGCCGACGAGTTCGAGCCGGGCGCCGGCACGGTCGGCCAGTTCGTCCGCGTGCTGACGCAAGAGCGAGGCGACCTGCGAGCCGACGGATCCGGCTCCCAGCAGCGCGACCCGGAGGCGGCGGTAGTCGGTCATGCGATCCCTTCGGTCGGTGGCGCGGCGAGCACGCGCTCGCCGTGGGCGGGTGAGAGGCCGGCGTCGCGCGCAAGCAGATCGTCGATCGTCTCGCCGCGCACGATGACGCGCGCCTCTCCCCCGCGCAGCGCCACGACGGGCGGGCGCGGGACGTAGTTGTAGTTGCTCGCGAGAGAGAAGCAGTACGCGCCCGTCGCGGGCACCGCGAGCAGATCGCCCGGAGCGATGTCGGAGGGGAGGTATTCGGCATCCACCACCACGTCGCCCGACTCGCAGTGCTTGCCGACGACGCGCACGAGCGTCGGGTCGGCGTCACTGGCCCGCGAGGCGATGCGCGCCGAGAATTCCGCGCCGTACAGGGCGGGACGGGCGTTATCGCTCATGCCGCCGTCGACGCTCACGTACAGGCGCGTGGCACCGCCGTCGAGCGCGACGGGCTTGGTCGTGCCGACCTCGTACAGCGTCACTCCGGCGCGGCCCACGATGGCCCGCCCCGGCTCGAAGGCGAGGTTCGGCATCGGGATGCCGCGCACTTCGCACTGCCGCGCCACGGCGTCTGCGATGCCCAGCGCGAGCTGCTCGATCGGGGTCGGATCGTCGACCGAGGTGTAGGCGATGCCGAAGCCGCCGCCCAGATTGAGGACCGGCAGCTCGCCGCCTTCGCGCAGCTGGGCATGCAGTTCGACCAGCCGCGCGGCGGACTCCTCGAATCCGGCGGTGCCGAAGATCTGCGAGCCGATGTGGCAGTGCAGGCCGACGAACTCGAGGCCGGAAAGCTCTCGGATCCGCGCGACGGCGGCCGGCGCGTCGGTCAGCGTGAAGCCGAACTTCTGGTCCTCGTGCGCCGTCGCGAGGAAATCATGGGTCTCGGCGTGCACGCCGCTGTTGACGCGCAGCAGCACGGACTGCGAGGTGCCGCGCCGCTCGACGATCGCGGCGAGGCGCTCGATCTCGATGAGGCTGTCGATGACGATGGAGCCGACACCGACCTCGACCGCGCGCTCGAGCTCGGCCACGGACTTGTTGTTGCCGTGGAAGCCGAGGCGTGCCGGATCGGCACCCGCGGCGAGCGCGACCGCGAGCTCGCCCCCGGAGCAGACATCGACGGCGAGACCCTCTTCGGTCACCCAGCGCACGACCTCGGCGCTGAGGAACGCCTTGCCCGCGTAGTAGACGCGGGCCTGCGCTCCATGGAGGGCGGCGGCGGCGCGGAAAGCGTCCAGCGTGCGTCGCGCCTGACTGCGCACCTCGTCCTCGTCAAGGACCCACAGCGGGGTTCCGAAGCGCTCGTGAAGCAGCGTCGCGGGAATGCCGCCGAACTGCAGCACGCCGTCTTCGGCGCGGGCGGCGCCGGCCGGCCACACGGCGGGTGCGAGCGCGTTCGCATCGTCGGGCTCGTCCAGCCACGCCGGGGCCACGGTGCGAAGGTGCGGGTCGGCGGACACGGGTGGACCAATCAGTGGGAGCTTCGACGCTGAGCCGTCCCCAGACCGGAACGACTCGGATGATCTCGATATGCGCGGGGCGTGTGATCTCGATCAGGCGGTCGCGAACCGGAGGGGTCACGCGCCGCGCGGTCCTTGCAGTCTAGGGCACCGGGCTCGGGCAGCCCGCGCCGTGTGACACACGCCCGCGTCGTGTGACGAACGGCGGCATCGCTACTACTCGCAGGTGCCGTTCGCCTGCAGCGCAGGATCCGACACGATGCCGCCGGCGACGTCGAACGTGGCAACGAGCTCGTCGCCGTCGACCTCGACGCCGGCCAGGGTGAGTCCTGCCGGGATGTACTGCGCGATACACACGCGCCAATCCTGCAGCACCGCCTCGGCGATCACGCCGAACTGGTCGCGCACGGTGGCGGCGCTCACCTCGGCTCCGCCCAGTTGCAGCGACGCCGGCGTCAGGACGAGGTCGCCCTCGTCGGCGGAAGGGGTGAGTGCCACGCCGATCGGGACCGAGACGCCGAAGAGCTGGAGCTCGGGCGTCATCGTGACGTTCGGCGCGTCCAGCGCGAGCGTGTCGACCGGGAAGCCCTCCACACGCGACATGAGCGTACGCAGCTGCTCCTGGTCGAGGGCGACGACACCGGTTGCCCCGCTCATCTCGGCGTCGCCGCGGATCGGCACGTCGTGCGCGACGACGGTCACGTCGCCCTCGAGGTCGCCGACGGCGACGTCGTCGGACGAGATCGTGAGCTGACCGAAGCTTCCGCCGATCAGCTGCGGGATGACGGCCCCATCGATCTCGACCTCGATCTGCTGGTCGTCCGGCAGCGACAGCTCGGTCTTCACCTCGTCGGTGATCACGTTCGTCACGATCTGGCGGGCGATCGCCTCGGCCGCGAACCACGCCACGACGGCGAGCACCAGCACGATGCCGAATGCGACGAACCACGGCCAGATCCGCCGCTTCGGCGCCTCGGCGTGCTCCCAGTCCGGCAGCGGCTCGGTCGGCTGCGTGTCGCGTGTGGTCACCAGGTCACATCCGTTCCGGCGCGCCGACGCCGAGCAGGTCCAGCCCGTTGCGCAGCACCTGCCCTGTTGCGTCGTTCAGCCACAGCCGCGTGCGGTGCACGCCTTGGACGGGCTCGTCTCCCAGGGGGATGACCCGGCAGTTGTCGTACCAGCGGTGGTAGAGCCCGGCGAGCTCCTCGAGGTAGCGCGCGACGCGGTGCGGCTCGCGCACCTCGGCGGCGAATGCGACGATGCGCGGGAACTCCTGCAGGGCTCCCAGCAGCGCGGACTCGGTCTCGTGGGTGAGCAGCTCCGGCGCGAACTCCGAGCGATCGACGCCCGACGCCGCGGCATTGCGCGCGACGTTGTGGGTGCGCGCGTGCGCGTACTGGACGTAGAAGACCGGGTTGTCGTTCGTGCGCTTGCGCAGGATCTCGGGGTCGAGCGTCAGCGGCGAGTCGGCCGGATACCGCGCCAGCGAATAGCGCAGCGCGTCGGTGCCGATCCACTCGCGCAGGTCGTCGAGCTCGATGATGTTGCCGGCGCGTTTGCTCAGCCGCGCGCCGTTGATGGAGACGAGCTGTCCGATGAGCACCTCGATGTCCTTGTCGGGGTCATCGCCCGCCGCACCCGCGAGCGCCTTCAGCCGATGGACGTAGCCGTGGTGATCGGCGCCGAGCAGGTAGACCTTGTGGGCGAACCCGCGGTCCCCCTTGTTGAGGTAGTACGCGGCGTCGGCGGCGAAGTAGGTGTATTCGCCGTTGGAACGGCGGATGACGCGATCCTTGTCGTCGCCGAAGTCGGTCGTGCGCACCCATACAGCGCCGTCCTCGTCGAACACGTGGCCCTGTTCACGGAGGCGGTCCACCGCCTCGTCTACGAGGCTCGGCCCGCCGTCCGCGGGCTTCGCGTGGAGCGTGCGCTCCGAGAACCACACGTCGAAGTGCACATTGAACTTCTCGAGCGAGGACTGCAGCTCGCCCAGCTGGAACTCGTACGCGAGATCGCGAGCGGTCGTGAGCTGGTCGGTCTCGGGGAGTTCGAGCAGATCAGGACGCGCGGCCATCACACGGCGTGCGAGCTCCGCGATGTACGACCCGGCGTAGCCGCCCTCCGGCGTCGGCTCCCCCTTGGCCGCGGCGAGCACCGACTGGGCGAACCGCTCCATCTGCGCGCCGGCGTCGTTGATGTAGAACTCGCGCACGAGCGTCGCACCGCTGGCCAGCAGCAGTCGGGCCATCGAGTCGCCGAGCGCCGCCCACCGGGTGTGGCCGATGTGCATGGGTCCGGTCGGGTTCGCCGAGACGAACTCGAGGTTGATGGTGTTGCCCCGCTGGGCGTCGTTCGTGCCGAAGGCGGCACCGGCCTCGACGATCGTCTTCGCGAGGGCGCCGGCCGCCGCGGCATCCAGTCGGATGTTGATGAACCCGGGTCCGGCGACCTCGACACCGGCGACGCCGTCGACCTCGGCGAGGCCCGTCGCGATCTCGGCGGCGAACTCGCGCGGGTTCCCGCCGACCGCCTTGGCGAGCTTCAGTGCGGCGTTGGACGCCCAGTCCCCGTGGTCGCGGTTCTTCGGGCGGTCCAGCGGCAGGTCCGCGACGGTGAGCCCGTCGGCCGAGCCGGGGCGTCGCGCCTCGGCGAGCGGGACGATGACGGCGAGGAGGGCGGCGGCGAGGGCATCGGGATTCATAGCCCGATAAGTCTAGTTCGCGGGTCGAGCCGCCCGTTCAGCAGGCGGTTCGGCGTACTCACGAGGCGGGGCGGTCGCGGCCGGTCACGCGAGCTGGACCAGGGCGGTGAAGTCGTCGGTGGACGGATCGGATGCCTCGGGGCGGGTGGGCACGACTCCCGTAAGCGTGTCGCGCCCGTCGAGGGTCGCGGCATCGGGCTCGAAGGCGTCGGGAACGACCCAGGCGTCCACGCGGAGTCGAGTGAGTCCGACGAAGCCGCCGTGGTAGCTGAGGAATGCGCAGTCGGACGCATCGCGACCGGTCGCGATGCGCACGAGCGAACGGCGGTTCGCCAGCCGAGTGGCGTCGATGACGTACCAGGCGCCGTCGAGGTACGCCTCGGCGACGGCATGGAAATCCATGGGCTGCAGGCCCGGCGCGTAGCACGCGGCGTAGCGGGCCGGCATGTCCATCGCGCGCAGCAGCGCGATGACCACGTGCGCGTAGTCACGGCAGACACCCTGACCTGTCATGAGAGTGGTCACCGCGCTGTCGGTGCCGTGGCTGAGCCCGGGCGTGTAGGTGGTGCTGGTCGCGACGAATTCCGAGACCGCCGCGATGAGCTCGTGACCCGAGACGCCCTTGAACTGACGGCGGGCCTGCTGGAAGACCTCGTCGGACTGGCAGTACCGGCTCGGGCGAAGATACGTGATCGCCTCGAGGTCGCTCGTGCGGCTGCTGGCGGCGTGACCTTCGACGGTCGCCTCGTAGCGCACTTCGAGGTTTCCGGCCTCGCCGGTGAGGCGGTGCAGACGGCTTCCGGACTGGTCGACGATCTCGGTCGGCGTGTACACGCGATCGCCCTGTGTGAACGTCAGCTGCTCGCTAGAAACAGGCACGGACTGGGCCGCCGCGATCTGGAAGATGAGGTCGACGGACGCCCCCAGTTCGAGGTCCATTTCGGCGGTCACGATGCGTTGCACCGAAGTATCCTCGCATGCCCGACGGGGTGCTTCGTGCGCGCGTGCGCGGACGCGGATCCGGCGCCGTTCATCGCCGGCGGCAACCTCAGGATCGACACCATGTTTCCGCACGTTCCCGCCCCGTGGATCGAACCCGTCACGACGTGACCTACCCTCGATTCATGTCCGTGCCCGTCGAGCCCCGCGCGCGGCCGCGCCGGCGTCGCAGACTCGGTCTCGCGGCCTTGTGCGCCGCACTCGCCGTCGTCGCGGTGTGCGCCGTGTGCGCAGTCGCGCTGCTGCGCCCCTGGGGCACGGCATCGGAGGCAACGGCGCCGGTCGCGATCGCCGCCGAGGGCGATGCTGTCGTCGTGGGCGCCGCTCCCGCGGCGCTCGTGCTTCCCGACGACGCCCGCGTGCTCGTCTTCGGCGACTCATGGGTGTACGGCTCTGCGGCGATCGCTCCCACGCTCGGCTTCGCCTATCGCCTCGCCGACGAACTCGGTGTCGAGACCATCGTCGACGGCGTCCGCGGCAGCGGCTACCTCAAGCCCGGCATCGACGGCCCGTCGTACGGGGAGCGCATCGAGGCGCTGGATCCGGCCCTCGAACCCGACGTGATCCTCCTCGAGGGGTCGATCAACGACCGCCTCCTCTACCCGGACGGGTATCAGGACGCTGTCGCCGCCGCGTGGGATGCGCTGGCCGCGCGGTATCCCGACGCCGTCATCGTGATCCTGGGGCCTGCCCCGCAGGTGCTCCCCGTCGAGAGCGCGACCCGCGCCATCGATGCGGATCTGCGGGACCTCGCCGCGGCCCGCGGCTGGTGGTACGTCTCGCCCATCGGCGAGGAATGGATCACCGTGGCGAACTACCTGGACGTGATCGACACCAGCGCGACAGGGCGCGACCACCCGTCCACGGCGGGCCATGCCTACCTCGCCTCCCGCGTCGCCGAGGCGGTACGACGCCTGAGCGAGCAGCCGGAGGTCGTCGCCGACGCGCCGCTCGAGGACGAGGTCATCGCACCGTGAGGTGACGGGCCACCCCGGTCCGGGTGGTAATCTCGATCGGCACGCCTCCGTAGCTCAGGGGATAGAGCGTTGGTTTCCGGTACCAAAGGTCGCTGGTTCGATTCCAGTCGGGGGCACCAATCGGGACAAGGGATCGCGGGTCTTCAGGACCCGCGATCCCTTTCTCGTGACGACACCGCGACAACACGTGTCAGCCACGCAGCGGTAAGGGGTTCACCGCCCCGTAGATGTGCAAGGCGCCGGCTCCGCCGGCGAAGTACCCGTCAAGGTCCGGGATGCCGAGGACGGGCACGACGCTCACATCGACCTCGGGAACCGCGTCGAACATGGCGTTCAACGCGCCTGGCGCCTTCTCGTCGCTCATTCTGGCCGCTGTGCTCACGCGGGCGAGTTGCGAGTGCGCGGCGTAGACGGTGTCCGCGGGGCTCACGTAGTCGGCGTACGCGCAGATCACACCGGCGATCTCGCCGCTCTGCGGGGTGCCGGCACCGGGCGCCGCGCCCAGCGCGTACTGTCCGTCGCAGTTGAACGCCCACCCTCCTGCCCGTGCCGCAACGGATGGCGGGTGCAACTGCATCCCGCACGACGGGACGATGTGCAGGTCGATGCCGTCGGCCCGCTCTGGCCAAGGATTGAGATCGATGCTCTTGCGCAGCCGACGATCCGTGTGATCGAGACAGATCTCCACCGCAACGTTCGCTGGAGCGGCGACTCCGACCCGGAATATCGCCTTCGAGTCGTGCGCTTCCGTCTTGAAGTCGCCTCCTGAGAGGTCGAGAACGGGGTATGCGGTCATCTGCTCGGTGATGACGGGCGCATTCGTCACATCCCACAGGAGGAAGTCCTCGTTCGAGTCGTAGTACTTCTCCGTTGTGAGGACTGTCGTGTCGAACCCGTCGAGAACACCGTTCAGCTCGCCACCGCTGAGGATCAGTGCGCGGTTGCGCACCTCCACGTTCGGATAGGCGTGGCAGTTCTTGACGAAGTCGACGATCATGTCGAGGATCACCAGGCTGAGCGGTCCTGACGTCGCGCGCCAGCTCTGCCCGAGCGCCGTCACGACATCGTTGCGTGCCCTCGTCGACGACGCAGCGAAAACGGCCTCGATGTCGTCGACCCGGGTGGTGATGACGGATCCGAACACGAACAGGAAGTGCGGGTAGTCCCGCACCGGGAACGCTGCCTGAAGCGCGGTGAGGATCGTAACGGCCGGGTCCTCTTCTTCACGACTGAACACGTACGGGCCCAACGTGCCGTGCCAATAGAACTCCGGCGCGACGAAGACGGTGAGCACCGTCGGATCGGCCTCGGCCGGGAGCGCCCGGACCGCGGAATCCACGGCATTCTTGAGCTGGCGCACGCGGGCGTCGATATCGGTGGATGTGTCGGGATTCGCCCGGTAGGTGCCCGCCACCGAGCCGGTGCCGTTCGGATCACCGACCGCGATCATCTCGGCGGGCGTCGTCGGAATGGCATAGCCGACGAAACGCACCTTCTGGTACCCCGGGAGCTGGCTCATGGCGTGATGCTGCCTCCATCCGGCGAACCGGTCGCGCTGGCCACGAACTCCCCTAATGGGTGAAGGAGGATTTGAGGCCTTCCGTCGGCATGGGTGATTCGAGGAGGTCGAGGTAGTCGACGGCCTCTTTGATGTCCGAGATGAGTGATTCGGCGAGGTTGCGGCTGAGTCCGTTGCGGACCACGATGCGTTGGACGGTGAGGTCGGAGATGTCGTCCGGCATGGGGTAGGCCGGGATCAGCCAGCCCTTCAGCCGGAGCCGCTCGGACAGGTGGTAGAGGTTCCACTTGTCGGTGTGCCCCTTGGTCAGCTGCCATGCGAACACAGGGATGTCGGAGCCGTCGTTCCAGAGTTCGAAGGCGTCCATCTTGCCGATCTCGCCGGAGAGGTAGAGGGCGACGTCCTGGGATGCCTTCTGCACTTTGTAGTAGCCGTCGAAGCCGAGGCGGAGGAACAGGTAGTACTGCAGCAGCACTTGCGCACCCGGGCGGGAGAAGTTCAGGGCGAAGGAGGGCATGTGGCCGCCGAGGTAGGTGACGTCGAAGACGAGGTCGGCGGGCAGATCGGCGACGGTGCGCCACACCACCCAGCCGAGGCCGGGGTAGACGAGTCCGTACTTGTGGGCCGATGTGCTGATCGACGCTACCCGCTCGACACGGAAGTCCCATTCCAGCGTCGGCTGCAGGAAGGGCGCGATCATGCCGCCGGACGCGCCGTCGACGTGGATCGGGATGTCGAGCCCGGTGTCGGCCTGGATCTTGTCGAGCGCCTTGGCGATCTCGGCGACCGGCTCGTACATGCCGGTGTAGGTGACGCCCATGATCGCCACGACGCCGATGGTGTTCTCGTCGACGTACTTCTCGAGTTCGAACCCGTCGAGCACCTTGTGCTCGTCGGAGATCGGCACGTAGCGCGCTTCGACGTCCCAGTAGTTGCAGAACTTCTCCCAGCACACCTGCACGGCGCTGGAGAGGATCAGGTTCGGCTTCTCGGTCGACTTGCCGGCCGCCCGACGCGCCAGCTGCCATCGCCGCTTGAGTGCCAGGCCGCCGAGCATGCAAGCTTCGGACGACCCGATCGTCGACGTGCCGATCGACCCCTCGGCGTCCGGCGAGTTCCACAGCGACGCGATCATCTTCCAGCAGCGGGTCTCGATGGCCGCCGTCTGCGGGTACTCGTCCTTGTCGACCATGTTCTTGTCGGCCGTTTCGGAGTACAGCTTGTCGGCGAACGGATCCATCCAGGTGCCGACGAAGGTCGCGAGGTTCAGCCGCGAGTTCCCGTCGAGCATCGCCTCGTCGTGCACGACCTGATAGGCCGTCTCGGGCAGCGACTCTCCGGGCGGGAGGACGTTCAGCGGGAAGTCGGTGGCTTCGCCGGCACGGGCGAAAAGAGGGTTGAGCTGATTCTGATCGCCGATCCCCGTGAATGCGTTGGGCGATTCGCCCGGCTTCAGCACCTTCGTCTTCTCCTGCGAAACGGTCATCTGTGCGACTCCTACCCCTGTTGGAATGCCCGGGCCGGTGATGACCGGGCGAAGGCTCACGAGCGAGGGCGTGAACGGGCCTATAGTCCTCCCACTTCCAGGTGGCGGCAATGCACCTCCCGAAGATCACCTTTGAAAGGTGAGTCAGATCGAGGCCCGGGAAAGGTCGCCCCTCGCTGCTTTCCGGGCGGCGCCGGGCGACGCGTCCGCCTCACTCGTCCGCGGTGCTCAGCGCCGCGACGGCGGGCCCTTCGAGCACCTGCCCCCCGGGGGTGAAGCGCGAGCCGTGCAGCGGACAGTCCCAGCTGCATTCGGCATCGTTCCAGGTCAGGATGCCGCCCAGATGCGTGCATACTCCCGACAGTCGCCGCGTGACACCGCCGGTCGTCGATTCTGCGACCGGGGACATCCCTCGGCGTGCGATGCGCCCCGAGCCCTCGGCGGGAGGATCCGTCGTGGATTGGCCGACGCCGCTGCGCACCCAGTCCGCGAGAAGGTGACCGCCGACGCTGGTGTTCGCCTGAATCGTCTCGCCGATGTCGGCAAGCCCCGCGTGGTGCGCGTCGAGGGTCGCCGCCCACGGCTCCTCGCTGCCGACGATCCTGCCCGCGATCCGCATCGCCGATGCGACGGCGTTCGTCATCCCCCATTTGCCGTAGCCGGTGGCCGCATAGATGTGCCCACCGCTTCGAGGCAGGAGCCCGGCGAACGGCAGGTGGGTGACACTGCGATAGTCCTGTGCCGCCCACCAGGTGCGCCGGCGGGCGGCGGGCCAGTTCGAGAGCGCCCAGTCGTCCACTTCCGCCAGCAGGCGGCCGGTGTGCTCGGCGCGGCCGGTGATGTGCGCACCCCCGCCGATCGTCAGCACCCGGATGCCGTCCACATCGTCGCAGCGGAGGGATCGCGAGGGCTCGTCGACGGAGAGGAACATTCCTCGGGGCGACGGCGCGCCGGCCGGCAGATCGTACGCGACGACGAACGAGCGCGACGGTACGAGCCGGGCGAACAGCAGTCCGCGATCGAGGACGGATGCCCCGGCGGCGAGAACGAGCGTCGCGGCGCGGATGTCGCCCCGCTCCGTCTTCACGACGACGCCGTGGTCTTCGACCGCGACATCGGTCATGCGACACCCCGTGACGATGGGGACGCCCTGCGCGCGCAGACGACGCGCGAGCTCGGCGAGGACTCTCAGCGGGTGGAGGCGGAACTGCGCCTCCAGCCGCAGTGCGGCCTCGATCTCGAACGGAACGCCGAGCTCATCGCGTGCGGGCTGCGCAAGGCGCTCGACCGGGAGCCCCGCGCTCTGCGCGGCCGCGAACTCCGCATCGAGGGTCTTCACGCCCGCGGGCGTCGTGGCGTACGTGACGGCGCTCTCTTCGGCGACGGCACCCGCGATCCCCTGCATCTCGCGGCAGAGCCACTCCTGCCCCGCCCGGTTGGACTCCACATAGGCTCGCAGCGCCTCGTCGCCCGCGTGCTCGCGCACGTGTGCGAGCACGTCGCCCTGCAGCAGGCTGAGCTTGCCGGTGGTGTTGCCGGTCGTCACGGCTCCGATCGAACGCGCTTCGACCACGGCGACTCGTACTCCGGCGCTCTGGAGCATCGTCGCCGCGGCGAGTCCGGTCAGTCCGGCCCCCGCAACCACGACCGTGGTGCCGCCGGGAGGAGCAGAGGCATCATCGGGGATCGGCGGCGCCGTCTCTGCCCACAAAGATCGCATGTCGCAGCTCCTCGCCGCTGGAATCGCGCGCGACCGTTGTCGCGGCATCCCGAGCATGCGTCGAGCAGCACCGTCGATGCGACCCCGTTGACACCGGGGCGCGGCGCCGGTATCAGCCGCACCGGTCTCGTGCACGCGGGGCGGAGGAGAGGAGACGCCACGACCGCCGGGGCTGCCGAACGGCCCCGGCGATCGTGTGACGCAGGCTACGGGAGAACGATCTCGAAGTCCGGGTCGCCCTGGTCGAGGACACCGAGCAGCTGCGTGAGCACGCCGCGATCACCCCGGATCGCGATGCCGTCCGATTCGAGATCCCCGCCGGCGAGCTGGATCAGCCGCTGCTTGGTCAGCGTCAGCTGCAGCGGAGTGGTTGCAGCAGGCTCCCGCTCGACATAGATGAAGACGCCGTTGCGCAGCGTCAGCGAGAAGCTGCGCTCGAGATCGGTCAGCGTCACATCGATCGCCAGCTCAAGGCTCCACGCCTCGGGCCCGTTCACGCGGATCGCGATCGCGTCGAAGAGCTGCTCCGGCGTGAGGTGCGCGATGATGCGCGGCGCGGCCGTCACCGTGGGCGTGCCGAAGTTGCCCTCGCGCAGCTCCGTCGCTCCCGAGAGGAAGAAGTTGCGCCATGTGCCGTTCTCGGTACCGTAGGCGAGCTGCTCGAGGGTGTCGGCGTAGAGGGTGCGCGCGGCCGCATGTTCGGAGTCGGTGAAGACCGCGTGGTCCAGCAGTGTCACCGCCCAGCGGTAGTCGCCCGAATCGAACGCTTCCTGAGCGAGCTCCACGACACGGTCGATGCCCCCGATCGCGGCGACGTAGCGCTCGGCGATCGCCTGCGGCGGGTGCGGCCACAGCCGTGCCGGGTTGCCGTCGAACCAGCCCATGTAGCGCTGGTAGATCGCCTTGACGTTGTGACTCACGGATCCGTAGTAGCCATGGGTGCTCCAGGCGTTCTCCAGCGCCGGCGGCATCTGGATGATCTCTGCGATCTCCGCCCCGTTGAGGCCCTGGTTGAGCAGGCGGAGGGTCTGGTCGTGCAGGTACGCGTACAGATCGCGCTGGATGCCCAGGAACTCACGGATCTCGGCACCGCCCCACGTCGGCCAGTGGTGCGAGGCGAAGACGACATCGGTTCTGTCGCCGTAGCGCTCGATGGCCTCGGTGAGGTACTGCGACCAGATGTGCGGGTCGCGCACGAGCGCGCCGCGCAGCGTCAGCAGGTTGTGCAGCGTGTGCGTCGCGTTCTCTGCCATGCAGAGGGCACGGTAGCGCGGGAGGTAGAAGTGCATCTCGGACGGCGCCTCGGTACCGGGCGCCATCTGGAACTCGAACTCCACGCCGTCGATGGTGTGCATCTCGCCGGTCTCGCGGATCTCGAGAGTCGGAGTCAGGATCGTCGGCTCACCGGTCGAGGTCGTCTGGCCGAGGCCCGCTCCGACCTGCCCCTGAGGACCGCGGTCCAGGCGTGCGCCGTACATGTATCCCGCACGACGCGCCATCGCCGTACCGGCGTAGACGTTCTCGGCCACCGAGTGCTCGAGGAATCCCTCGGGTGCGATGATCTGCACCGACCCCGTCTCGACCTGGTCCGGGCTCACGATGCCGAGCACGCCGCCGAAGTGGTCGATGTGGCTGTGCGAGTGGATCACCGCGTGGATCTGCCGGTCACCCCGGTGCGTGCGGTACAGCGCATACGCCGCGGCCGCCGTCTCCTTGGAGATCAGCGGGTCCACGACGATGACACCGGTGTCGCCCTCGATGAAGGACATCACGGAGAGATCCAGGCCGCGCACCTGGTACAGGCCCGGCACGACCTCGAACAGCCCGTGCTTGGCGACCAGCTTCGACTGCCGCCACAGGCTCGGGTGCACTGATTCGGGCGCGTCGCCGTCGATGAAGTCGTACGTCGACGCATCCCACACCACCTCGCCCGCATCATTGCGGATCGCAGGATCGTCGAGCGTGCCGAGGAACCCCCGCTCGACCGCCGCGAAGTCGTCCACGTCGTCGAAGGGCAGCGATTCCGTGAGAGCCGCGTGAGCCTCGCGAACCGATGATTCCGGTTCCCTCTGTTGCATGTGCTGGTTCCTTTCCATCGATCGAGCGATAGCCCGATCAGTCTTTCGGGCCGTCCGCGCCGTCCGCAAGCGCGGCGATGGCGGCGCGATTCGTCTCGAAGAGGGGCTGACCGGACAGCAGCCCGAGCTTCTCCAGCCGGGCGGTGGCCTGGGGCCGGACACGGCTGAACGCCAGATCCACCTTGCGATCGCGCAGCCAATCCTCGAGCGATGCGAACGCCTCGGCTCCGGTGACATCGATGTCGGTGACCGCTTCCATGTCGATGACGACGTGCGACACGGGCGCGTTCGCCGCGGTCACGGCATTCTTGACGGCTGTGGTGAAGACGGCGCCGTTCGCGAAGAACAGCGGGGCCGCCAGACGGATCACGATGACCCCCGGCGCAGTCGTCGTGCCGGCCGGGGCTTCGTCCAGGAGCGACTCCTGCGGGTCACCGCCGGCCTCGAGCACGTCGATCGCCGGGTTTGCCGCGCGCTTGGCGAGGTTGATCAGCGCGAGGACGAACGCGACGAGGATGCCGGGGATCGCCCCGATGAACAGCGTCACCAGGAAGCACGCCGCGCCGACGGCGAATTCGAACCGGTCCTGGCGCCAGAGATCGCGGAATTCGCGGATGCCGAGCAGCGGCAGGATGGCGACGCCCACCACGGCGCCGATGGCCGGCGACGGGATGTCGGCGAGCAGCGCGGTGCCGAAGAGCAGGAGGAGCAGCGTGCCGACGGCGAGGACGAGCGAGGGCAGCTGGGTGCGCGAGCCGGCCTGGTCCATTGCAGCGGTGCGCGACGTGGACGACCCCACCGAGAAGCTCCCCTGCGCTCCTGCCGCGATGTTGGCGACGCCGAACGCCATCAGGTCGCGGTTGGCGTGGAACGGGTAGTGGCGCTTCTCGGAGTACGAGCGTGAGACCAGCAGGCCTTCGGCGGTCGTGACGAGCGTCAGCGCGATCGCCGAGGGGACGAGAGCGAGCCACATCGTCCAGTCGATGACCGGCCAGGTGAGTGCTGGGGGCCCGGCCGGGACGGCTCCCAGCACGTCGACGCCGTAGTCGTCGAGGCCGACCACGACGACCAGCACCGTCGTCACGACCAGCACGACGAGCGCCCACGGCACCGCGGCGAGCAGCCGGCGCCCGATCAGGAGGATGGCGACGGAACCGGCCGAGATGAGCAGCGACCACCCGTTGAAGGTGTCGATGTTCGTGACGAGCCCCGTGACCTTGTCGAGGAACTCGCCCCCGGAGTCGATCTTGACGCCGAGCATCTTCGCGATCTGGCTCACCATGATGTCGAGCGCGAGACCGCCGACGAACCCGATGAGGATGGGCTTGGAGAGGAAGTTCGCGAGGAACCCCAGCTTGAACACCGACAGCAGCACGAGCATCACGCCGCAGATGATCGCCTGCGCGAGGGCGAGTGTCGCGTAGTTCGCGCTTCCGGCGGCAGCGAGGCCACCGATCGACGACGCCACGAGGGCGGCGGCCGCAGCATCGGGCGACGCGACGACCTGGCGCGACGACACCACGAGGGCGTACACGATGGTCGGAACGATCAAGGCGTACAGGCCCGCCGTCGCCGGCAGGCCCGCGATCTGCGCGTACCCGATGTTGAGCGGGATCGCGATCGCGAGCAGGGTGACGCCGGCGGTGAGCTCCGTGGCGAGGGTGCGCGTGGTCAATCCTGCGAGCGGTCGCGGCATTCCGGCTCCTGGGAGATCTGAGGGATGGGACGGCGCTCACGCGGTGCGCACACGTTCACCCTGGCAGATGCGCTGCCCTCGACACGCCGACGCCCCGGTCCGAAAGGATCGCGAGCGGCGTGCCGATCGCCCCGGCGCCGAGGCACCGGGGCGATCGTCCGTCACTCGACGCGCGAAGCGCCGAGCCGACGGGTCTCAGTCCGTGAAGCGGTCGCGCAGCGCGTCCAGATCGACGCCCGCACCGAACGTGCGGATCTGCACACGCGCATCCGTCACGCTCGACGCGTCACGTGCGAACGTCGCGACCGCGCTGGCCACGGCATCCGAATTCAGATCCAGCGCCTCGACGTTCACGTTCCCCTTCAACTCGTACCCCTGCTCGAGCAGGTCGTACAGCGCCTCATCGTGTCCTGCGCCGGTGAGGTTGTCGCACGGGGCGTGATAGCACGGGTCATACGCCGCGCCGGCGACGCCGCCGTAGAGGACGGCTTCCTCTTCGGTCTTGACGCCTTCGGCGCCGGTGAACAGGCCGCCCGCCGGGATCCCGATCGCGATGAACGGACCGTAGTCGCTGCGACCTGAGAACTCGGTGTCCTGGAACGGTTCGCCCCGGTCCGCGTAGAAGGCCTCGAACACGTCCTCGATCTCGGCCGATCCGGCTGGAATGAAGCCGTCGGGTGCCGTGCCGCTCGAGTTGTCGCCGTCATAGACGCCGGTGAAGTAGTTCGGCGACCCGATCATGTCGAAATTGACGTAGAGGGCGATCGCCGCCGACTGCTCCGGGGTGAGGTTGGCGACATAGTGCTCCGACCCGAGCAGACCGCTCTCCTCGGCACCCCACCAGGCGAACCGGACGGTGTTGTTCGCCGACTTCTTGACCTTCTTCATCTGGATGGCCGTCTCCAGCAGGGCCGCGCTCCCCGATCCGTTGTCGTTGATGCCCGCCCCGTCCTGGACGCTGTCCAGGTGCGCGCCGGCCATCACCACGTTCGCGTCGTCGCCGCGAGGAGTCTCGGCCAGCACGTTGTAGGTGGTCCGAGTCTCCTCGTCGTAGTCGACGGTGACGGTCACGGTCGCTCCGGGGGTGGACGCCAGGTCCTCTCCCGTGGCCGACGTCGCGAACACGGCCGGGATGCTGAGCCCGGTCGCGTCGCCGATCATGCCGACGAGTCCGGAGCGGTCGGGCTGCCCCTCGTTCATGACGACGACCGCGCCGGCACCGGCCGTCTGCGCATTGAGGACCTTGACCGCGAACCCGCAGGTGCCGCGCTGGACGAGGGCGATGCCGCCTACGGGAAAGCCCGCGAAGTCGGCGGCTTCGCAGCCGCTGCTGTTGCTGTTGGCCGGGAGGTCTGCCGCGGGAACCACGATGTCGACCGGAGTCAGCGGTCCGGTCGCGGTGCCCTCGGGGCTGCCGGTGTCGAAGTTGTTGCGCGTGAAGTCCGAATCCTGCACGTAGCTCGTCGGGTTCGGGGAGACGCGCTCCAGCACGTTGCGCTCTTCGAAGTACGGGAAGTCGAACGCCTGTACTTCGGGCTGGTAGCCGGCCTTGCGCAGTTCGCGCACGACATAGTCGACCGATCCCTGGTAGCCGGATCGACCGGCCGCGCGGTCGCCGTTGCGGTCGGCCACGCGCTGCAGCGCCTCGAGGTGGGTGAGAACCGCCTTGACCTTCACCTCTTTGGCGATCCGGGAACCCGGATCGTCGTCGTGCGGCGGATTCGCGTAAGCGGGTCCGGCGATCGCGAGCGTGCCTGCGAGGGTCGCGGCGATCGCCGCGGCCCACACGTGCCTGGATTTCATCGGCATGGTGTGCCTTTCCGCCGACGACGTCGGTGTCGTCGGCCTCCGGGCGGGATGCTCGCACACTCCATCGGGGCAGTTCCAGGGGTTTGCACCGACCCTCATGCAAACCTCATCTGCGCGCGCTGCGCCTCTACTCGTGGCCGACGAGCTTGAGACCGACGACGCAGCCGACGAGGCCGAGGATGAGCAGCATCTTCACGAGCGAGAACGCCTCGTCGCCGGTGATCATCGCGTAGGCGACCGTCAGCGACGCGCCGATGCCGACCCAGACCGCGTACGCGGTGCCGGTCGAGATGTCGCGCATCGCCCACGCGAGGCCGCCCATGCTGGCCACCAGCGTGACGCCGAAGATGACGGTCGGCCAGAGCTTGGTGAAGCCCTCGGACTTGCCGAGCGCGGTGGCCCAGACGGCTTCGAGGACGCCGGAAACGATGAGGATGACCCACGACATGACTGTTCTCCTGGCCAGTCTTGTCGCTCACCGGGTACTGATCCGTCGTCCGGGGATCCGGGGCGGGATCCGTGATCCACACTACTGCACCCCCCTGATCACGCCCTGGGCAGGGGCGGGGCCGGTCAGACGAGGAACAGCCAGTCGAGCATGCCGGGGTTGTGGGCATGCACGAGCACGAGGAACACCACGGCGTCGAAGAGCAGGTGCACCGAGACGACGTAGGCGAGCGAGCGGGTCTTCATGAAGATGTACCCCATGAGCAGCGCGAACGGGATCGTCAGGAGCGGCCCCCACGCCTGATACCCGAGTTCCCACAGGAACGATACGAAGACGAGCATCTGGAGCAGGTTGGCCTGCCAGAACGGGAAGTGGCGCCGCAGCAGCGCGAAGCAGGTGCAGATGAAGAACAGCTCGTCCCAGATTCCTACGGCGCCCACGCCGACGAACAGTCGCGCGATGAGGTCGGGGGTGTCGACGACCGGCCAGTTGAGGTAGACGCCCGAGGTGACGAAGTAGAACGGCAGGATCAGCCAGCCCAGGACGAGCACGGCGGCCAGCCACGTCCACTGGAACGTCGTCCATCGCCCGCCGCCGCGCCAGGGGAAACGGATCGCGTGATCCCGGTAGACCCAGCGCGAGATCGCGTACGGCACCGCGACCGCACCGCCGAGGGCGAGCGCGAACCTCAGGATCGCGAGGTCGTCGAGTTCGGCCTTCAGCGGGATCGCGCTGACGATGAGCAGTCCGACGGCGATGAGCGACAGGTCGCGCAGCAGCGAGGGCCGACGGATGCCGCGGCTCGCGGCATCCGTCATGCTCGGCGCTGTGGCGGCAGAGGCCGTCGTCCGTTCGAGGACGAGCGCGATCGAAAGACCCGCCGCCAGCAGCGCCCAGCCCAGCCACGGTACGCGCACCACGAAGAACGCGGGTGCCGCGAGGCATACCAGGAGCGCGGGCACCAGGCCCCATGACCAGGCGAGGACCGCCGGCACGGGAGGGGCGTCAGGGTGTGCGGGCATGCGTGGCGGCTCCGGATCGGTGGGACGGTCTCAACGGTCGAGCGGGTGGGCGATCTCATCCTTCGACATTCCCGCGACGAGGTACGCGACCACGCCGAGGATCAGCGGGATCACACCCGCGGCGATGAAGATCACCTCGATGGGAACCACTTCGGCGAGGGGGCCTGCGAGCGCCATCGACAGCGGCATGAGCGCGAGCGACACGAAGAAGTCGAGGCTCGAGATGCGCCCGAGCATGTGTCTGGGCACGCGCCGCTGCAAGAGCGTGCCCCAGATCACATTGCCGTAGCTGAAGCCGAAGCCGACGAGGAAGAGGCAAAGCGCCATCACCCAGTACTGGTGCGTGATGCCGACGACGGCGAACGGCAGCGTGCTGACGCCCCACACGCCGATCATGACGGTGAGGTAGCGGCGCGGGAGCTTCATCGACGACACCACGATCGAACCGGCCACGCCGCCGATTCCGTAGATCGCGAGGAGGAACCCGAACAGCCGCGGATCCTCGCCGATCCGCTCGCGCGTGACGAACGGCAGCAGCACCTCCTCGGGTCCGAGGAACACGAGCACCCAGCCGGTCGCGAACAGCAGGGTCCACAACAGCCACGGCGTGCGGACGGTGAAGCCCACCGCCTCTCGCAGATCGTGCAGCACACCCCGGACGCCTTCCGGCGCCTCGTGCTCCTCCCCCGCCGCGGCCGGCGGTTCGGGGCGCACGAAGAGCAGCAGCACCAGGGCGAGCGCGTGCGCCGCGACCACGCCCCACGCGGCGTGCGCGGGGGCGAGGACGGCGGCGACGATGATGCCGGCTGCCGCGGGTCCCGCGGCCTGCTGCAGTGCCGGCCTGATCGCGCCTTCCAGTCCGTTCGCGGCGAGCAGCTGCGCGGGGGGCAGGATGCGGGGCAGGATGGCGCTGTACGCCGGGAAGAAGAAGCCTGCGCCCGCCCCCAGCATGAATGCGACGAAGGCGAGATGCGGGACCGTCACGGCGCCCAACGTGCCCGCGACCGCGATCGACGTGATGGCGAGGAGGTTCAGCAGCTCGACCACGCGCAGCAGGAGGCGACGCGGGATGCGATCGGCGGCGATGCCGCCGGGGATCGCGCACACCAGCAGACCGATCGCGTTCGCCGCCGCGACGACGGAGAGCTCGACCGGCCCGCCACCGGCGTCGATGACGGTGTACACCATGACGACGGCCCACATGCCGGCGCCGAAGATCGACAGCACGACGGCGCCGAACAGCATCCGGAAGTCGCGGTGCGCGAGCGGCCGGATGACGCGCCACCGGTCGCGGCGGGCGGGGCCCGGTGCCGGATCCGCCGCCGGCTCCGGCAGCGGGACGGGCCCGGTGAGCGGGCCGGACGCTCCGCTCATGTCCTCGCGACGCGCCGGTACGACAGGTCGCGGATGTCGCGGCCGACACGGGCGCCCTTGCGCTCGAACGCGGTCAGCACCCGCCCGTCGAACCGGGGCGCCCACTCCCCCTCGAACGTCGCGTCGAAGTCCGTTGCCGCAGCGAGGACATCGCGCATCTGCAGCGCGTAGTCCTCCCAGTCGGTGGCGAGACGGAGCACGCCGCCGTCGCGCAGCGCACCGGCCGCGATCGCGGCGAAGTCGGGCGTCACGAGGCGTCGCTTGGTGTGCTTCTTCTTGTGCCACGGGTCGGGGAAGAAGACCCACAGCTCGTCGACGGATGCCGCCGGCAGCAGGTGCTGCAGCACCTCGGGCGCGTTCGCCTCCACCAGGCGCAGGTTGCCGATGCCGGCGCGATCGGCGTCCAGCATGGTGCGCGCCAGCCCCGCACGGAAGACCTCGATCGCGAGGAAGTTGGTTCCGGGACGGGCTGCCGCTGCGTGCACGATCGCATGCCCCTGGCCCGAGCCGATCTCCACCACCAGCGGCGCGTCGCGCCCCCACACGGCCGCGGGGTCGATCGCCGCGCCGGGGCGGATGCTCGTCGCGGCGAGGTCGCGGGGCGCGTCGACGACGTAGATCGGCGCGAGGTCGATCCAGGCGCGATCCTGCGCCTCCGACATCCGACCGCTGCGCCGCACGAACGAGACGGGCTTCTCGCGGAAGGTGCGGGAATCGGTGGGCTGCGCTGCGGGGTCGGACACGACTCCAGGCTACCCAGCCTCCCCCGACCCGCCACGACCAGCACGGGGTGCGGTCGGAGCCGGGCTACGGCGCCGTGACGAAGTCGATGAGCTCCTCGACCCGGCCGAGGAACGCCGGCTCGAGGTCGCGATAGCTCTTCACCGACGCGAGGATGCGCTGCCATGCGCGTGCGAGATCGGTCTGGTCGCGCGCCGGCCAGCCCAGCGCGCGGCAGACGCCGACCTTGAACTCGATGCCGCGGGGCACCTCGGGCCAGGCTTCGATCCCCATCGCCCGAGGTGTGACGCACTGCCACACATCGATCCAGGGGTGGCCGACGATCAGCAGGTGGGCACCATGCGGCCCGCGCATGATCGCGTCGGCGATGCGGGACTCCTTCGAACGGGGCACGAGATGGTCAACGAGCACCCCGTAGCGGCGCTCGGCCGACGGGGGCTCCTCGTCGAGCGCGGCATCCAGCAGATCGACACCCTGCAGGTACTCCACGACGACTCCCTCTGCCCGGAGGTCGTCTCCCCATACCTTCTCGACCAGTTCGGCGTCGTGGCGACCTTCGACGAAGATGCGGCTGGCGCGCGCGACGCGTGCCCGGGCGTCAGGAGCGGCGAAGGACCCGGAGGCGGTGCGCTGGGGACCGGCGTCACGGGGTGCGGGGGCGGGAGGAACCAGCGCGACATCCTCCCCGTCCAGAAGGAAGCCCGGTCCCAGCGGGAACAGGCGTCGTCTGCCGAGTCGGTCCTCGAGCTCGACCATTCCCGATGCGACGCCGACCACCGCGCCGCAGAAGCCGTCCTCGGCGACCTCGATGACGAGATCGCGGGATGCCTCCACCTGCGCCAGCTGGCGTCTGCCCTGCGTACGCCAGCCGTCGGCGAGCACATCCGCGCCGTAGCGGTCGGTGCCAAAGCGGTCGTTCATAGTCGTCCTCCGGATCGCAGATGCTACCTGTTGCCCGTCGCCAACCTGGGGAGCGACCCGCGCTCCACGGCCGGTCGACAGGCGGGCTACCACCTCATGCACGCACCTGCATAGACTCGCGTGAGGGGGCAGGTGTCCGCGTCCCGGAGGGGGAATCGATGCGTGCGCGATGGGCTGCGGCGCTCATGGCGGCCACTGCGGTCGCACTCGGCATCTCAGGCGGCGCCGCCTGGGCGACCGACCCGGTGACGCTGGGGGCGGGTCACGTCCTCGATGACGTCGGTGCTCTCTCGGCCGCCGAGACCGATGCGGCCGAGGCCGAGTTGACGCAGCTGTACGACAGCACCGGATCCGATCTCTACGTCGTTTTCGTCGACGAGTTCACCAACCCCGCCAACAGTCAGCAATGGGCCGACAGCGTTGCGGAGAGCAACGGACTCGGCCCCAGCCAGTACCTTCTGGCCGTGGCCGTCGACGGCCGTCAGTTCTACCTGTCGGCCGACAGCACCGGACCGCTCACCGATCAGCAGCTCACCGACATCGAGTCCGGCATCCGCCCGTATCTCTCCGAAGGCGACTACGCCGGCGCGGTGACCGCCGCGGCCGAGGGCATGACGACGGCCCTCGCGGGCGGCGGCGGCGGCCTGACGTGGATCCTGGTCATCGCCGCGGTCGCGGCAGGCATCGCGCTCATCGTCGTGCTGGTCCTGCGACGTCGCAAGAAGGGCGTGGCGGGCGGCGGGAACGCAGTGCTCCCGACCGAGCAGATTCCGCTCGAAGAGCTCGAGCGGCGTGCGTCGTCGCTGCTGGTGCAGACCGACGATGCGCTCAAGACGAGCGCACAGGAGCTCGGCTTCGCCACCGCCCAGTTCGGCGATGCGGTCACAGCCGAGTTCGAAGCGGCGCTCGCGACGGCCCAGGCGGGACTGGACGAGGCGTTCACCCTCAAGCAGCAGCTCGACGACGCCACCCCCGACGCCCCGCAGGACACGCGTGCGTGGAACGAGCGGATCATCGCGTTGTGCGAGGCGGCGAATGCACTGCTCGACGAGAAGTCGGCCGCGTTCGACGAGCTGCGAAAGCTCGAGCAGAACGCCCCCGAGGCGCTCGCTCGGGTGCAGGAGCAGCGGGCGAAGGCCGCGGCGTCGCTCGACCAGTCGGCGACCGCGCTGCGGGGACTGCAGGCGGCGTACGCGCCCGAGGCGCTTGCGACGGTCCTCGACAACCCCGACCAGGCCCGCCAGCGTCTCGCCTTCGCCGACGAGCAGCTCACCAATGCGCAGAGGGCCATCGGCGCGGGCAACGGCGGCGAGGCCGCTGTCGGCATCCGCGCTGCCGAAGAGGCGGTCGGGCAGGCGACGCTCCTCGAAGATGCGATCGGCAAGCTCGCGAGCGACCTGGCCGCGGGCGAGCGCAGCGCGGCAGCCCTCGTCGCCGAGCTCGAGGGCGACATCGCGGCCGCGGCCACCCTCCCCGACGCCGACGGGCGCATCGCGGCCGTGATCGCGGCAACGCGCCAGCAGCTCGATGCCGCGCGCACCCACCTCACCGGAACGGCCAAGCGGCCCCTGGTGGCCCTGCAGAGCCTCGAGGCGGCGAACCAGCAGATCGACACACTGGTGCAGGGCGTGCGGGATGCCGCGGCCCAGGCCCAGCGCGCGCGGCAGATGGTGGGCCAGCTCATCCTGCAGGCCCAGGCTCAGGTCTCGACGGCGGAGGACTACATCACCGCACGCCGTGGCGCGGTCGGCGCGCAGGCGCGCACACGTCTTGCCGAGGCCGGCGCATCGCTCGCCCGCGCCCAGGCGCTGCAGGCCGGCGACCCCGAGCAGGCGATGCAGCATGCACAGCGCGCCGACCAGCTGGCAGGGCAAGCGATCCAACTCGCACAGAACGATGTGGGCGCGTTCGGCGGCGGCGCCGACGGCATGCTCGGGGGTGGTGGACAGTCGGGCGGCGGTGGCATGATGGGCGCCGTTCTGGGCGGCATCGTGCTCAACTCCCTGCTGGGCGGTCGCGGCGGCTCGTCCAGCGGCGGGAGTCTCGGCGGAATGCTCGGCGGCTCGTCCGGTCGCAGTTCCGGGATGCGCCCGGGCAGCTTCGGCGGCGGCGGCACACGCGGTCGCCGAGGAGGTGGTCGATTCTGAACCGGCACGCCCCCCGCAGACCCGGCGCCACCGCGGCGGCATCCACAACCTGATCCTCTGTACTCAGTCCGACAAGGAAGGAAATACCGATGGCGAAGCAGTCCATCTTCGGTCGAATCTCTACCCTCATGAAGGCGAACATCAACGCGCTCCTCGACTCCGCCGAGGATCCGCAGAAGATGCTCGACCAGCTGGTGCGGGACTACACCAACTCCATCGCCGACGCCGAGTCGGCCATCGCCGAGACGATCGGCAACCTGCGTCTGCTCGAGCGCGACCACCAGGAAGACATCCAGGCGGCCACCGAGTGGGGCAACAAGGCACTCGCCGCCAGCCGCAAGGCCGACGAGCTGCGGACCACGGGCAACACCCCCGACGCCGACAAGTTCGACAACCTCGCGAAGATCGCGCTGCAGCGTCAGATCAGCGAAGAGAACGAGGCACGGGCCATCGCGCCGACGATCGCCTCGCAGAACGAGGTCGTCGACAAGCTCAAAGAGGGCCTCAATGGCATGAAGCAGAAGCTGGAGCAGCTGAAGTCCAAGCGCTCCGAGCTTCTCGCGCGCGCCAAGACGGCCGAAGCGCAGAACAAGGTCCACGACGCGGTCAAGTCGATCGACGTGCTCGACCCGACCAGCGAGCTCGGCCGCTTCGAAGACAAGGTCCGCCGGCAGGAGGCCCTCGCGACCGGCAAGCAGGAACTCGCGGCATCCACCCTCGACGCGCAGTTCAACCAGCTCGAGGACGTCGGCGAGCTGACCGAGGTCGAGGCGCGGCTGGCCGTGCTGAAGGCCGGCGGCACGCCGCAGGCCGCGATCGGCAACTGACCGAGCACAGCACCGCACGAGGGGCGCCGCGTCCGCGAGGACCGGCGCCCCTCCGTCGTCTCCGCCTGTCGCGGGCGCCCTTCGTCGCGGGAAAGATGCCGGGACCGCCGCTCTAGGCGAAGATGAGGGGATGACGCGATATCTCGTGGTGCCGCAGTGGCAGGGAAGCCCGTCGTCTCGGGCGATGCAGCTCATCGACGGCGCCCAGGCCATCGCCGGAGACCTTCCCCGCTCGGCCACCACGGTGCTGGACGTGCCGATGGAGGCCGGCGAGTCGTTGGGCACCGGCATCCACCGTTTCAGCTCGCTCCAGCGGGTGTCCGCGCAGATCGCCGACGCCCTGGCCGGCCACACGGAGCCGGTGCTCACGATCGGCGGCGACTGCGGCATCGCGCTCGCCCCCATCGCCCACGCAGCGCGCCGATCTCCTGGCCTCGCGGTCGTCTGGCTCGACGCGCACCCCGACCTCAACTCCCCGCAATCGTCGCCCTCCGGCGCCTTCGCGGGCATGGTGCTGAGCGCTGTGCTCGGTCGCGGTGAGCCGGGCCTGTCGCTCGAGGCAGGCACGATCGGCGCCGATCGCATCGTCATCGCGGGCGCGCGGTCCTACGACGACGCCGAACTCGACCTCGTGACCGAGCTCGGGATCGCGACCCTCGCGGTCGACGTCCTGCGCGATGCCGAGGCCCTCGCCGAGTCGGTCGCCCTCACCGGGGCCGACGCGGTGTACGTGCACATCGACGTCGACGTGCTCGATCCCTCCGAACTCGCCGGCAACGCCCACCCCGAGCCGTTCGGGGTCTCCGTCTCGGAACTGACCGCCGCTGTATCGGGGCTGCGCGCCCGGCTGCCCCTGGTCGGAGCATCGCTGGCCGGCTACTCCCCCGCTTCTGCGGCATCCGCCACCGACGACCTCGGCGCGATCCTGCGCGTGATCGGGGCGCTCGCGTGAGTCCGATCCCCGCGCCGCCCCGGGGCTGGCGTGCCGCTGCCGAGCGCGCCGTGCTTCGCGGCCGCCGCATCGACCGCATGATCCCGTCGTTCCTTCTGGACTCGCCGATCAGCCGCGCCGGCTTCTGGTACGGCAGCGCCGTGGGCTGGGTGTGGGGGTCGCTGTGGAGCACGGGACGCATCGAGAAGCGCGAGGGCCTGTGGGTCTTCCGCGGGATGCCGCGTTGGACCTTTCCGCGCGGCGGCGTGTGCGTCGGCGGGTGCTTCCTCACCGGCGACGGACGGGTGAGCGCCGCGCTGCTGCGGCACGAGGCTGTGCACAAGCGCCAGTGGGAGCGCTACGGCCTGCTGATGACGCCGCTCTACGCCCTAGCCGGACGGAATCCGCTGCGCAATCGATTCGAGATCGAGGCGGGACTCGAGGACGGCAACTATGTGCCTCGCGGAGCGGCCTGAACCGCGGATCGCGTGCGGCGGGTCAGCGGGCTGTCGCGAGACCGTACTGCTCGGGCGCGTGAATCGCGTCGGCGCGGATGCCGAGATCGATCAGGTGGTCGACGATGTCGGCGGTGCCGAGATAGCCGCCGAGGAGGTGGATGCGCGTCTGGTCGTCGCCCTGTTCGGCGGACTCGCACAGCATCTCGTCGGCCCACGCGGTGACGGCACGCGAGAGCGCCTCTCCCGACGTGCAGCCTCGGCCCGTGCCGGGAGCGCCGGAACGCTGCGAGCGATCGAGCCACGTCACGACCATGCGGCTCGGTGCGACGATGGCGGCCTGCCACGAGGCATCCGGAATCTCGATGAAGACGCGCCCCGTCGAGCAGATCGGCAAGGTCGCGAGAAGGGTCTCGAGATCGACCAGCGAGGTCTCGTCGGCGGTGATGAGCTGCTGCACGCGCGTGTGACGCGAGGCGCGACAGGCCGAAGCGCTGTGCTCGGCGCTGCCGTGGCGGGTGCTGCGGGTCTCGGTCGTGTGGGTCATGACGAATCCACTATACCCCTGATGAAGGGTTGCCTTACCTCAGTGCGAAAAGAGAGTGGGCTCAGCCGTCACAATTCGCGCAGCAGCACGCGTCGCAGCTCCGCCGCTTCGTCGTCGTCGAGACCGGGTGCGCGCAGGTAGTCCGCGGCCGAGCCGTAGCGCGCGACGACGTCATCCAGCAATGCGCGCATGACAGGTGCGGGCGAACGGGTCGCGAGGTCCTCGAGATGCACCGCCTCGGGGTGCAGGGCGCGCAGGAACTCCACGATCCGGCGGTTGCGCCCTTCGGGAAGCAGCACCTCGGTGCGGGCGTAGTCCGACACGACGGACTCTGCATCGACCCCGGCGGCGGCGAGAGTCAGCGCGACCGTGACCCCGGTGCGATCCTTTCCGACCGTGCAGTGCACCAGCACCGGCTGGTCGGCCAGGATGCCGCGCACCACGTCCACGACACCGGCCGAGGAGTCATCGACCAGGCGGCGGTACATCTCGTCGAGTCCGATGTCGTCGCTGAAGAAGGAGTCGACCGAGCCGAGGAACAACGGCACGCGCTGCGTCACCACGTCGATCCCGTCCAGCAGGCTCGGCTCGCGCGCGACCTCTTCGTCCGCGCGCAGATCGATGATCCGCCGCAGACGCAGGTCGGCGAGCGCGCGCTCCCGCAGCGTCCAGCCGCGCGAGGTTGCCCGAGCGGAACAGCACGCCGTGGCGTGTGACCAGGGCACCCGCCGCGAGGCCGCCGACGTCGCGGAGATTCACGGCGCCCGAGACCACCGGGTCGCCGGCCTCGGAGTCTGCCGCTGTCACCACGCCTTGCCCGCGGCGGCGTCCTTGTCTTCGCGGGTGAGGTCATCGCGCGGCGGCACGTCGTAGCGTCCGGCGATCGCGACGCGGTTGAACGCGTTGATCGAGACGAGGATCCAGCTGAGAGCGACGTACTCGGCCTCGCTGAGCACTCCGCCGACGCGGTCGTAGACATCGTCGGGGATGCCGTCATCGTGGATGAACGCGAACGACTCGGCGAGTTCGAGCCCCGCGCGCTCGCGATCGGTGAAGACTCCGGAGTCGCGCCACACCGGCAGCTGCGCGACGACATCCGCGGTGACGCCGGCCTTCACAGCCCGTTCGACGTGGACACGCACGCAGTACGCGCAGCCGTTCAGCTGCGACGTGTGGATCTGCACGAGCTCCTTCAGGCGGTCGTCGAGGCCGTTCTCGGTGGCGATCGCGCCGACGGCCTTCGAGAACGCCGAGAGCGCCTGATAGGCAGGCGGGGCCGATCTCGACAGGTGTACGCGGGGTTCTTGCGTCATGCCGTCAGCCTATCCAGCGGTGACGGCTTCGCGGCGGCGCACGATCTCGGAGATCCAGCTCGGAGCGAACGGCGACGTGCAGCCCGGAGGCGTCGGATAGTCGGCGAGCACCTGCAGCCGCTCGCCGATCTCCAGCGCGCGAGGGCGCAATCGCGCGTTGTGGATGCCGATCTGCGCGAGCGTCTCGTTCATCGTCCACTGCGGCCGCGGCGGCGCGTCCCTCATGTCGCGCTCGATCAGATCGAGAAGGTCGTCGAGGTCGAGGCCCTCCGCCTTCTTGACCACGCGTTCGCTCGTCAGGGACCACGCCGCTGCCGCGACGGTGGGATCCGCATCGCCGAACCAGCGCATCCGCAGCTCTTCGGCCAGCGGCGACTTCTTGGCGACGTAGCTGACGAACCACTCGTTCACCTTCGGAGGATCCGTCTCGCGGAGCATCGCGTCCAGTTCGTCCGCGCTGTACTCGCGCGGGCGACAGACGAGTATCGCGAGCAGGCGCGGAGCAGTCTCGCCGGTCTCCCACAGTTCACGTGCGAGCGGCTGGTCGGTCTTGATCCTCTTGGCCAGCGCCCTCATGCGCCCGAGGTTGATGCCGTGGTCGTCGCCGCGCTTCTCGTTCGCGGCGCGCATCTTGGGATCCTCCAGGGCGGCGAGTTCGGCCAGCGCCTCGGACAGGGTCGTTTCGGGCATCGGGACCTCCGAGCCCAGTCTATGAAGCGCCATGACACCCGGGATCTCGATGCCTCCGCGATGGGAGAGAATGTGCCCGTGAGCGAACCGATCGACGAGTTCTCCTTCCTTCAGGAACAGGCTGCCGACGCCGGCATCGCAGGGCCCATCCCCCGCGGCGAGCGCCTCACCCTGACACTTCCCGACGGGCGCTCGCTGAGCGCCCTGCGCTATGCGCCCGGAGGCGCTCCCGAGGCCACGCCGGCGGTGACGTTCCTGCACGGGGCGGGCCTGAACGCCCACACGTGGGACACCACGATCCTGGCGCTCGGCCTGCCCGCCCTCGCGATCGATCTGCCCGGCCACGGCGACTCGTCGTGGCGCACCGATGCCGCCTACATCGCCCGCGTCCTCGCGCCGGATGTCGCGGCGGGGCTGGATGCCTGGACGGATGCACCGCAGGTGCTCGTCGGACAATCGCTGGGCGGGCTGACGGCCGCGGCGGTCGCGGCATCCCGACCCGACCTCGTCGCCGAACTGGTCGTCATCGACATCACGCCCGGCGTCGATCCGAACGCGGGTCCGACGCAGATCCGGGAGTTCTTCGCCGGCCCCGTGGATTGGACGTCGCGCGCCGAGCTCGTCGACCGCGCGCTGGCGTTCGGCCTCGGCGGCGGCACCCGTCGCAAGGCCGAGCGCGGCGTGTTCTTCAACTCCCGCGTCCGCGCCGACGGACGCGTCGAGTGGAAGCACCACTTCGCGCACCTGGCCAACGCGGTGCACGCCGCGCCCCCCTCGGATGCCTCGGCATCGCCGGACGCGGTGTCGGCCGTCCTCGGAGAGAGCGGCTGGAAAGACCTCGCGGGTGTCGTGGCGCCCACCACGCTGCTGCGCGGAGAACGCGGCTACGTCACCGAAGCGGATGCCGCCGAGTTCGCCCGTCGCAACCCCGAGGCATCCGTCGCCGTGGTCGATGCCGGGCACAACGTGCAGGAGGAGATCCCCGTCGCCCTCGGCGAGCGCCTGCGCACCCTGGCCGCGCCGGACTGAGCGCGCTGCGCACTCGATCCGGGCATCCGGGAAGCGCTAACGCTTCTGTTGCGTTCCGTGTACCGGGTCGCCGTGGCCCGTCGCGATGTCCCTAGGCTGGACTATCGCACCGGCAGTCGCGAAGACCCGTCGCCGCCGGCACCCGCCACAGCACACGCGGACCCCTCCGAAAGGACCCCCATGCTCCGTCGCACCGTCCTCGTCGCGACCTCGATCCTCGCCGCCGGCGTCCTCGCACTCAGCGCCTGCAGCGCCGGCAGCGAGCCCGCCCCCACCACGACGGGCGAGCCCGACCCCGATGCGTCCGTCGCGATCCGACTGGTGCTCGAGCCCGGAAACCTCGACATCCGCGAGACGGCGGGCGCCGCCCTCGACCAGATCCTGGTCGACAACGTGTACCAGGGGCTGGTGGCGCGCACCCCGGAGCAGGACATCGTGCCGGCCCTGGCGAGCGACTGGACGGTCTCGACGGACGGTCTGACCTACACGTTCACGCTCCGAGAGGGTGTGACCTTCCACGACGGCCAGGAGCTGACCCCGCAGGATGTCGTCTGGTCGCTGCAGACCCGCAAGGACACCCCCGCGTGGAGCGACTCCTCGCGTCTCGCCAACGTGGCATCGATCGCCGCCGAGGGGCAGGAGATCACCCTCACGCTGACCCAGCCCGACTCCAGCCTGCTGTGGAATCTCACCGGCCGCGCCGGCCTCGTGCTGAAGGAGGGCGACGGCGTCGACTACAAGACCAAGACCAACGGCACCGGCCCGTTCGCCCTGGCCAGCTGGCGGCAGGGCGACAGCATCACCTTCGCGCGCAACGACGCCTACTGGGGCGAGCCGTCCGCCGTCGCCGAGGTCGTGTTCGACTACATCCCCGACAACCAGGCAGCTCTCAACGCCGCGCTGGCGGGGGAGGTCGACGTGGTGACGGGGTTCGACGCGAACCTGAAGGACCAGGTCGAGGAGACGGGCGACTTCGCCCTCGTGCTCGGCCAGTCCACCGACAAGGGCACGCTCGCGTTCAACCAGACCTCGGGTCCGCTCGCAGACAAGCGCGTGCGCCAGGCGATCCGCCAGGCGATCGACCACGATGCGATCGTCGAGGCGCTCGCGTCGGGCCAGACGCAGTACGGCCCCATCCCCGAGCTCGACCCGGGGTACGAAGACCTCTCGGACATCGCCCCGTACGACCCCGATGCCGCCCGCGCCCTGCTCGAGGAGGCTGGTGCAGACGACCTCGAGCTCACGCTGACGATCCCCAACTTCTATGCGACCACGATCCCCCAGATCCTCGTGTCGGACCTCAACGAGGTCGGCATCACGCTGGAGGTCGAATCGGTCGACTTCCCGACGTGGCTCAACGACGTCTACATCAACCAGGACTACGACCTCAGCTTCGTCCTGCACACCGAGGCGCGCGACTTCGAGAACTGGGCGAACCCCGACTACTACTTCACCTACGACAACCCCGAGGTGCAGGAGCTCTACGCAGAATCGCTCGCCGCGACCGACGAGGCCGAGGCCGCCGACCTGCTCGCGCAGGCCGCGCGCATCGTCGCCGAGGACTCCGCCGCGGACTGGCTCTACAACGGAGCCTCGGTCGTGGCGGTCGGCACTAACATCACCGGTATGCCCTCGATCAACGTGAACGAGCGCCTCAACCTTGCCGAGATCGCCAAGAGCAACGGGTGATCCGATACACGCTGACCCGATTCGCCCTGCTTCTGCTCGGGCTTCTCGTGGCCAGCGTGCTCATCTTCGTCACGCTGCGGGTCCTCCCCGGTGACATCGCGCAGCTGATCGCGGGCACGGGCTCGACGCCCGAGCAGATCGCCGCGGTCCGGGAGCGGCTCGGTCTCGACCAGCCGCTTCCGGCGCAGTACCTCGACTGGATCGGCGGCGTCTTGCGCGGCGACCTCGGCTCGTCGCTGCTGACGGGCACCAGCGTCGTGGACGAACTGGCCGAGAAGGCCGAGGTCACCGTCCCCCTCGGCATCCTGTCGCTCACGATCGCGGTGATCATCAGCGTGCCGTTGGGCGTGCTGTCGGCCATGCGGCGCGGCCGCGCCGATGGCACCGCGTTGAGCGTGGGCGCCCAGACGCTCGCGGCAGTGCCGGTGGTCTGGGCGGGAATGATGCTCGTCGTCGTATTCGCCGTGTGGCTCGGCTGGCTCCCCGCGCAGGGGTTCCCGCGCGCCGGATGGAACGACCCGGGCGCCGCGCTGCGCTCGCTGCTGCTCCCCGCCCTCACGATCGGCATCGTCGAGGGCGCCATGCTGATGCGCTTCGTCCGCAGCGCCACGCTCCAGGCGGTCGGGCAGGACTTCGTCCGGACGGCTGCGGCCAAGGGCCTCACCCGTGACGCTGCGCTGATCCGGCACGGGCTTCCCGTGGTGGGCCTGTCCGTCATCACGGTGCTCGGTCTGCAGGTCGCCGGAATCATCGTCGGCGCCGTCGTGATCGAGCAGCTGTTCTCGCTGCCCGGGATCGGGCGCATGCTCGTGGCCGACGTCGGCGCGCGCGACCTCCCCAAGGTGCAGGGCGAGCTGCTCGCCCTGACCGGTTTCGTCCTCATCGTCGGCTTCGTCGTCGACCTCGTGCACCGCGTCATAGACCCTCGGCAGCGGGAGGCGGCATGACCCCCGGCTCTCCGCCCCCGGCCTCGCCTCCGCCCCCGGCCTCCCCGGCCTCCCCGGCCGACACGCCACCACCGACGAACCATGTCCCGGAATCCACCGCTCCGGCCGGCTCGGATCGGTCGATTCCGGGACACGATGCGCGGAATTCGAGACAGGGACCACAGAGACCGCGTCGCTCGCGCTGGGCGTGGCTGGGCCGGCTGTGGCACCTCTCGACCGGCCGCTTCGGTCTCATCGTGGTCGCCGTCGTGGTGATCACAGCGATCGTTGCGCGGTTCTGGACGCCGTTCGACCCGCAGCAGGTCGAGATCTCGAACCGGTGGGCGCCTCCCGGGTGGCCGCACCTGCTCGGCACCGACGGCTCGGGGCGCGACATCCTGAGCCTCATCATGGCGGGCGCGCGCACCACCGTGCTGGTCGCCGTCGGTGCCGGGATCGTCGCCACCGTGATCGGCATCGCGCTCGCAGCGCTCGGCGCCCTCACCGTCCGGTGGCTGCGCGAATCGGTCGCCGTATTCGTGGACATCCTCATCGCGTTCCCGGTGCTCATCATCGCCATGATGATCTCCGCGGTGTGGGGCGGATCGCTCTGGGTCGTGATCTGGTCGGTCGGCATCGGCTTCGGCGTCAACATCGCACGCGTCACGCGACCCGAGCTTCGCCGCGTCCTGCACAGCGACTTCGTGCTCGCCGGGCGGGCATCGGGACTCACGCCCGCACAGAATCTGGTGCGGCATCTGCTGCCGAACGTCGCCCCGGTGTTCATCGTGCAGCTGTCGTGGGGCATGGCCGTCGCCGTGCTCGCCGAGGCCGGCCTGTCGTACCTCGGCTTCGGCGCCCCCGTGACCGAGCCGTCCTGGGGTCTTCTCCTCGCCCAGCTGCAGCAGTTCATCACGGTGCATCCCCTGTCGGTGGTGTGGCCGGGCCTCGCGATCACACTCACCGTGCTCGGCCTCAACCTGCTCGGCGACGCCCTGCGCGAAGCGACCGACCCGACGCTGTCGCGGAGCCCCTTCGCCACCCGTCGCGCTCGCCTCCACATCCCGGAGGTGGTCTCGTGAGCCTCGACGTGCGCGAGCTCACCATCGACATCGACGGCCGCCGGGTCGTGGACGGCGTGTCGTTCTCGGTGCCAGAGGGCGCCCGCGTCGGGCTCATCGGCGAATCGGGGTCGGGCAAGTCGCTGACCGCACTGGCGATCCTGGGACTCCTCCCCGACGGCGCCGAGGCGGGTGGCAGCATCCGCTGGAATGGCCGTGAACTCATCGGCCTGACCGACCGCGAGCTCGCCGAGCTTCGCGGCGACGAGATCGGCATCGTCTTCCAGGAGCCGCGCACCGCGCTCAATCCGATCCGCACCGTCGGGCGACAGATCGCCGAATCGATCCGCATCCACCAGGGGCTGTCGAAACGGGATGCCGCAACCCGGGCTGTGGCGGAGGCGTCGCGGGTCGCGCTGCCCGATCCGCATCGGGTCGTGGCCCGCTATCCGCACCAGCTGTCGGGCGGGCAGCGCCAGCGCGTCGCGATCGCCATGGCGCTGGCCTGCCGGCCGCGACTGCTGATCGCCGACGAGCCCACGACCGCGCTGGACGTCACGATCCAGGCGGAGATCCTGGAGCTGCTGCGCGGCCTCGTCGAGGACGACGGGATGTCGCTCGTGTTCATCACGCACGACCTCGCGGTGCTGTCTCAGATCGCCACGCACGGCGTGGTGCTCGACGCCGGGAAGGTGGTCGAGGACGCCCCGGTGGCGCAGCTGCTCACGGCACCCTCCTCCCCCGTCACTCGAGGGCTCCTGCGCGATGCGACCGCGACGCTGTGGCGACCGGGGGGTGCGGAATGAGCGCGTCTCCGCGCGCCGGGCGACCGGGCCCGGCCCCGCGCTCCGGGGCCGAACCGGGTGCGATCCCGGCTCCGCTGATCCGCGCGCGCGGACTCACGCGCCGGTACCCCGCTCCGCGGAGCGGGCTGTTCGCGGCGAAGACCTTCACCACGGGCCTCGAGGATGCCGACATGGACGTGCGAGAGGGCTCGGCTGTCGGCATCATCGGCGAGTCGGGGTCGGGAAAGTCCACGCTGGTGCGCCTGTTGCTCGCGCTCGACGCCCCGACCGAGGGCACCGTCGAATTCGACGGCCGCCCGATCGATGCCGCGGCGCCCGCGCGTTCGCTGCACTGGCTGCGCCGCCAGACCGGGATCGTGTTCCAGGATCCATACGCGTCGCTCGACCCGCGGATGAGCGTCGGGCGCATCATCGGCGAACCGCTGTGGGCGCTCGGGATCGAGGGCGATCGACGCCGGCGCGTGCGCGAAGTGCTCGATGACGTCGGACTCGACGCCGACATGGCCGACCGCTTCCCGCACGAGTTCTCGGGCGGGCAGCGCCAGCGGATCGCGCTCGCGCGCGCCGTCGTGCACCGTCCGCGGCTCCTCGTCGGCGACGAGCCCCTGTCTGCGTTGGACGTGACCGTCCGCGCCCAGATCCTCGAACTGCTCGGCGAGCTGCGGGCGCGAGACGGGCTCACCCTGCTGATGGTGTCGCACGACATCGGCGTCGTCCAGAACCTGTGCGACGAGGTCGTCGTCATGAAGGACGGCCGGATCGTCGAGGAGGGTCCGACCGAGAAGGTGCTGCTGCAGCCCCAGGTGGCGTACACCCGACGCCTCCTCGCCTCGATCCCCGTGATCGACCCCGGTGCCGGTTGAGGCTCACGCATCGCGTCGGGGGGCGCCGCTAGCCTCGGAGCATGGCCCCCGCGATCGTTCCCCCGTACATCCTGGCCCGCATCGCCGCCGCGCAGGAACCCACGTGGGCGCGTGCGGCAGAGGCGGCGCGCTCCACGCTCGCCGCCCCGCGCGAGTACCGTCCGGCTCGCTCTCGCCTGCGACTGTCGATCGAAGAGCCCGGCACGCTTGTCGCAGAGACGACTCCCGCGCCCGATCGGGAGGTCTCCGACGCACAGCAGCGGGAGGTGCTGCCCGGCATCCGGGTTCGCCGCGAGGACGACCCCGCCTCCGGCGACGCCGCGGTCGACGAGGCGTTCGACGGCCTCGGTGCGACCTTCGACTTCCTCTGGGACGCGTTCGCACGCAACAGCCTCGACGGCACCGGCGGCTCGCTCCTGGCCACTGTGCACTACGGCGAGGACTACGACAACGCTTTCTGGAACGGCGAGCGCATGGTGTTCGGCGACGGGGACGGCGAGGTGTTCACGGGGTTCACCAGGTCGCTGTCGGTGATCGCGCACGAACTCGCGCACGGCGTGATCGAGGACGAGGGCGGTCTGCTCTACCGCGGGCAGTCGGGCGCGCTCAATGAGTCCATCGCCGATGTGTTCGGCGCACTCGCCGAGCAGCATCACCTCGGCCACGGTGCCGACGAGGCATCCTGGCTGATCGGCGAGGGGATCTTCACCGACTCCGTCCAAGGCCGCGCGCTGCGCTCGCTCGCCGCGCCCGGCACGGCCTACGACGACGATGTGCTGGGCAAGGACCCCCAGCCCGCCCACATGGACGACTACGTCCAGACCCGCGACGACAACGGGGGCGTGCACATCAACTCCGGCATCCCGAATCACGCGTTCTACCTCGCCGCGAAAGCGCTCGGCGGGAACGCGTGGGAGCGGGCCGGTCTCATCTGGTATCGCGCCCTCACCTCGGGCACGCTGGCCGCCACCGTGGACTTCACCGCGTTCGCCGACGCCACCCTCGCGGCCGCCGCCGCGGAGTACGGTGAGGAGTCGGAGGAGGTAGCCGCCGTCCGCGCCGGGTGGACGGGCGTCGGCGTGATCCAGGATGGACCAGACACCACGCACTGACCGCGGCCAGGGACCGTCCGCGCCCGCCGCGACTCCCGAACCCGCCGTCGAGGTCGACGTCGCACGCACCGGGGGCTTCGCCGGGCTCACGCGCCGCTGGAGCGCGCAACCCCCCGAGGACCAGGCATCCGAGTGGATCGTTCTGCTCGACCGCTGCCCGTGGGACGACGCGCCCGCGATCGCCGCGCACCCGAACGAGCCGGGCGACAAGGGGCTCGTTGCCGAGCGGGCGCAGCAATCACCCATCGCGGACGGATTCGTCTGGTGGATCCGCGCGCGCTGGTCCGACCCTTCCGCCGGCGCCGCCGACCGCCGTGAGGCCGAGCTCGCCGAGGACCAGGTCACCGGAGCCTGGCGCGAACTGGTCGACGCGGTGCGCTCGTGGAACAGTGGCGCGACCGCCTCGCCCGACGCCGAGCGCCCCGGGCGCTGATCAGCGCCCGAAGAGGCCCCTCTTCTTCGCGGGGGCCTTCTTGGCGGCGCTCTTCTTCACCGGTGTGAGCGCCTTCTGCATGGAGATCGTGCCCAGCCAGCGCCCGAACTTGAACCCGACCCGGCCCATGCGCCCCACCTCGACGAAGCCGAGCTTCTCGTGCAGCGCCACCGAGCCTTCGGCGCCCTTGTCGCTGATCACCGCGACCATCTGCCGGATGCCGGCCTGCTCGCACGCCTCGATCAGTGCCACCAGCAGTGCACGACCCAGCCCCTTGCCGGTGGCCGCCTGCCCGAGGTAGATCGAGTTCTCGACCGAGAACCGGTACGCGGATTTGCTCGACATCGGCTGCACCAGCGCGTAGCCGAGCACCTGTCCGGTGGGCGACTCCGCGACCAGGAACGGCAGACCGAGCTTGCGAAGATGCTCGCGCTTCTTGCGCCACTGCGCGACCGACCAGGTGTCCTCGTCGAAGGTGACGACGGAGTTGGTGACGTAGTGGTTGTAGATCTCGCGGATGTCGGGGATGTCACGGTCCTCGACGGGGCGGATCGCGTACGAGAAGTCGCGTTCGGGCTCCGGCCGGCGCCGCAGATGCTGAGGCAGCCGGCGCCGATCCCTGTCGTATTCCTCCTCGAGCATGCCGACAGCCTACGCCGGGAGGATCTGGTCGATCGAGGCCGGCAGCGCCCAGTCCACCGGCGCGGCGCCCTGCTCGGCGAGCAGATCGTTCGTGCGCGAGAAGGGTCGCGAGCCGAAGAAGCCCCGGCGCGCCGACAGCGGTGACGGGTGCGCGGACTCGACGGTCGGGGTGGCGCCCAGGAGCGGACGCAGATTCGCGGCATCCCGCCCCCACAGGATCGCAACGAGCGGCTGATCGCGGGCGACGAGCGTGCGGATCGCGTGCTCGGTCACCTTCTCCCAGCCCCAGCCGCGATGGGACGCCGGCTCGCCCGGCGCGACGGTGAGCACGCGGTTGAGGAGCATGACGCCCTGGTCGCTCCAGGCCGAGAGGTCTCCGTGCACGGCACGGGGCACACCGAGATCGGCTTCCAGCTCCTGATAGATGTTGGACAGGCTCCGCGGCAGCGGGCGCACGTGAGCGTCGACCGCGAACGAGAGGCCGATCGGATGCCCCGGCGTCGGATACGGGTCCTGACCGACGACGAGCACCTTGACGCCCGACAGCGGTCGCTGGAATGCCCGCAGCACGCGTTCGCCTGCGGGCAGGTAGGAGCGTCCGGCAGCGACCTCGGCGCGCAGGCGCTCGCCGAGCGCGGCGATGTCGGGTGCGACGGGGCTGAGCGCCTCTGCCCAGTCGGAGTCGATCAGGCCCGTGTCGGCGAGTTCGGAGAGCGACCTGCTCATGGCGTCAGTGCGCGGCCTCGTCGAGCACCGTTCCCTGGAACGACCAGGGAAAGTCGATCCACAGACCGGTATCGGCGTACGCGTAGTCGGGCTGCACCATCGTCGTCGGCTTCGTGTAGATGACTGCCGAGCGCACCTCGGCGCCCCGCTCCTGCAGGAGCCGCACCGCGAGGGCGAGGGTGCGTCCGCTGTCGGCGACGTCGTCGACCAGCAGCACCCGCCGCCCGTCGAGATAGGTCATGTCGAGTTCTGGCGGCAAGACCTCGGGTGCGTCGAGAACGGTCCCGATCCCGGTGTAGAACTCGACGTTGATCGCGCCGCAGTTCTTGACGCCCAGACCGTATGCGATCGCGCCGGCCGGGAGCAGGCCTCCCCGGGCGATGGCGACCACCACCTCGGGGATGAAGCCGTCCACGACGATCGCGCGGGCGATGTCACGGCAGGCCGCACCGAATCCGTCCCACGTCAGCGTCTCGCGTTCGATCGTCGCGTTCTCCACAGGTACGCCCTCCTCGTCGGGTTGCCTCCAGCGTAAGGCGAGCGCAGCCGACCGCGTGGCCCGAGGCTCCGCGCAGCGAGACCCGATGCACGCTGAGGACGTGGGGTATCCTCGCCGTCGTGTCCCGAGCATCCTCCACCGTCGACCGCTTCCGCGGCTCCGCCCTCGGCATCACCGCCGGTCTGATCGGCTGGTTCGTGCTCGTCGAGGTGACCAGCGGCATCCTGCAGGGGTTCTACGTCCCGCTGTTCAGCGACATCGTCACCTCGCTGGGCATCCACGACTCCGACGTGAACTGGTTCGAGGCGGCGCAGCTGCTGCTGTCGGCGCTCGTCGTCCCGGTTCTCGCGAAGCTCGGCGACATGTACGGGCACAAGCGGATCCTGCTCGTCGCGGCGATCCTCACCGCGGCGGCGAGCTGGTGGCTCGTGTTCGCCGGTGATTTCTGGAGCTTCCTGATCGCCTGGGCACTGCAGGGCTTCTACGTGGTGTGGCTGCCGCTGGAGATCGCCCTCATCTTCGAACGCGGTCGGCGTCAGAACCGGGGCACCTCGATGACGCGGCGCGCGGCGGGTCTGCTCGTCGTCGGGCTCCAGGCGGGGGCGATCATCGGCGCTCTCGCGGCCGGTCGCATCTTCGCCGCCACGGGCGGCGATCTCACCGTCACCCTGATGGTGCCTGCGATCGCGGTATCGCTCATCGCCTTCGTCATCTGGTTCTTCGTTCCGGAGTCCGATCCGATGCCCGGCCGCCGGCTCGACACGTGGGGCTTCGTGATCCTCGCGTGGGCGTTGCTGCTCGTCACCGGCGCGCTGGTCTACATGCGCATGATCGGTGAACTCGCCCTCGGCCCGGGCGCCTGGTGGTGGGTGGTCGCGCTGCTGGCCGCAGGTGTCGCGGTATTCGTGTGGTTCGTCCGGTTCGAGCTGCGTCAGGACGATCCCGCCATCGACATCCGGGTCCTGCGGCGGCCCGAGATGTGGCCGGTGCAGATCACGGCGTTCCTGGTCGGCATCAGTCTGCTCGGGGCGCAGGGACCGCTCTCGACGTACGCGGGCACCGACTCGTCGCTCGGGTACGGCCTGGGGCTCGACGCGACCGGACGCTCGAACGTGATCGGCATCTACCTGGTCTCGCTCATCATCGGCGCGGTGCTCTTCGCCGTGACCTCGCGCCGCGCCAACCCGCGTCTCATCCTCATCGTCGCCTCGGCGCTCGTCGGAATCGGATACACCCTCTTCCTGCCGTTCCACACCGAGCTGTGGCAGGTGCTGCTGAACCTCTCCATCGCAGGCATCGGCTCGGGCGCGCTGGTCGGGGCGCTGCCGGCGGCTGCGGCCGCGGCCGCTCCGCACGGTCAGACCGGCATCGCGTCGGCGCTCACCAACACCACGAAGACCATCGGCGGCACGTTCGCGTCGGCCATCTTCGGAGTGGTGCTGGCCGCCGGCGCCGGCACGGTCGCGAGCCAGACCGCCGCCTCCCTGGGCGGCTACATGGCGGTGTGGGCGATCTGCGCCGCGGGCGGGTTCGTCGCCGCCGTGCTGCTGTTCTTCGTTCCGAAGGTCGCGTTCGCCGACGACGATTCGACCGGCTCGGCGACCGGACAGCCCGCGGCCGAGGCCGTCGCCGGCGAGTCGCAGATCATCTGACGGCGAAGGAGCGACGGCCGAGGCATCCGCTCTTGGTCAGTGGTCGCCGCGGGGTCGCAGCGGTCCGCGCGCCAGCAGGTGCTGCGCGGACTGGGCGACCGGCCTCATCGTCACGAGATCGAGGTTGACGTGCCCGGGCGCGTTGAGGGCGTAGGCGATCACATCGGCGACGTCGCCCGCGGTGAGGGGGTTCTGGACACCCTCGTAGACGCGCTCGGCCGCCAGGCTGTCGCCGCCCAGCCGGTTGAGCGTGAACTCGGGCGTGTGGACCATGCCCGGAGCGATCTCGATCACGCGGATCGGCTCTCCGTTGAGCTCGAGGCGCAGCACGTGCGCGAGCATCGACTCCCCCGCCTTCGTGGCGTTGTAGCCGGATCCGCCGGCGTACGCGGTCTGCGCCGCGGTGGAGGTCACGAAGAGCGTGTCGGCATGGCCGTCGGATGCCGCGGCACGGCGCAGCTGCGGCAGCAGCGCTGCGACGAGCCGCTGGGCCGAGAGCACGTTGACCTCGAACATCCACTGCCAGTCCTCGACGCGGGCGTCCTCGACACGCTCAGTGCCGCGCGCGCCCCCCGCGACCTGCACGAGCGCGTGGACGGGACCGGAGTCGGCGAGGAACTCGGCGAGCGCCTCGACATCTGCATCGGAGGTGAGGTCGGCCGCGAACGCGACGGCGCCCGTCTCGACTTCGAGGGCGGCGAGCCGGTCGGCGCGGCGGGCCACGGCCACCACGTCCCAGCCGCTGGCGCGCAGCGCACGCGCAGCAGCCTCACCGATTCCCGAACTCGCCCCGGTCACCACCGCACGTCTTGTCGTCATACGACAACGCTACCCAGAACCGGCGTCAGCGGCCGCCCCGCGCGCTTCCGCGCGCTTCCGCGCACCCGGGGAGGTTACGTCACATTTCCCGCGGGTTGTTGACAACCGGCGGCATCCGTACTGTCGAACCCGGCTGGGGGCGCCTGCTCCCGGCATCCGAACCCGCAGGAGCAAGTCATGTCGGCACCCGAGAACTGGCGTTTCGAGACCAAGCAGATCCACTCCGGCGCCCAGCCCGATCCGGTGACGAAGGCTCGCGCGACGCCGATCTACCAGACCACGTCGTACGTCTTCGACAACGCCGACCACGCCGCGAACCTGTTCGCGCTGGCGGAGTTCGGAAACATCTACACGCGCATCCAGAACCCGACCCAGGCGGTCGTGGAGGAGCGCCTCGCCGCCCTCGAAGGCGGCACCGGAGCCCTGCTCGTCGCGAGCGGCCAGGCCGCATCGACCTTCGCCATCCTCAACATCGCCGAGGCCGGCCACCACATCGTCGCGTCGAGCTCGATCTACGGCGGCACCTACAACCTCTTCAAGTACACCCTCGCCAAGCTCGGCATCGAGACCACGTTCGTCGAGAACCAGGACGACCCCGAGGAGTGGCGACGCGCCGTCCGCCCCAACACCAAGCTCTTCTTCGCCGAGACCATCGGAAACCCGAAGATCAACGTGCTCGACATCCGCACCGTCGCAGATGTCGCCCACGAGTCCGGCATCCCGCTGATCGTCGACAACACGATCGCGACGCCGTACCTGATCAAGCCGTTCGAGTTCGGCGCCGACATCGTGATCCACTCGGCGACGAAGTTCCTCGGCGGCCACGGCACCACGATCGGCGGCGTGATCGTCGACGGCGGCACTTTCAAGTGGTCCGAGAACGTCGATAAGTTCCCCGGCCTGACCGTTCCCGACCCGTCGTACCACGGCGCGTCGTACACGGCAGCCGTGGGCGACGGCCTCGCCTACATCATCAAGGCGCGCGTGCAGCTGCTGCGCGACCTGGGCGCGGCGATCTCGCCGAACAGCGCCTGGCTGCTGATCCAGGGCATCGAGACGCTCTCGCTGCGCGTCGAGCGCCATGTGCAGAACGCGCAGGAGATCGCGGAGTGGCTCGAGAACCAGGCCGACGTCGCGTCGGTCAACTATTCGGGCCTGCCCACCTCCCCCTGGTACGCGGCCGCCAACAACTACGCCCCCAAGGGTGTCGGTGCGGTGCTGTCGTTCGAGCTCAAGGGCGGTGTCGAGGCCGGCCGTGAGTTCGTCAACTCGCTCGCCCTCTTCAGCCACCTCGCGAACATCGGCGACGTGCGCTCGCTCGTCATCCACCCCGCGTCCACGACCCACTCGCAGCTGACCCCCGAGCAGCAGCTCACGACGGGCGTGACGCCCGGCCTCGTGCGCCTCTCGGTCGGCCTCGAGAACGTCGACGACCTGAAGGCGGACCTCGAGCAGGCTCTCGCGGCCGCGCGTCGCGTGTCGGAGGCCGCCCGCGCGTAACGCGCGTCTGCCGGCTCGGTACGGATGCCTCGGCCCGGTGCTCTTCGGAGCGCAGGGCCGGGGCATCCGTCGTTCTCGCGGCGCTCCATGATCGCCGGATGAAATCCTGGGGCGCCTGGGCGTGCCCGTTCGCCCCGCTCACCGCGATGCGCCAGCATGGGAGCTCACCCGAGAAACTGTCGGCAAGAACGCCACGCCCGGTGCACATCGGATGCTCCGGGTCGTCATCCAGAAGGGCTTGAAATGAGCATCGACCCGAAGGGCGCCACCCCGGCGACCGCCGCCGCGAACAAGGCTGCGCTCGAGCGCTACGCGATGGATGACGTCGAAGACTTCGAGACGGCGCGGCGCGGGCTCGTCGCGCCGATTCCCGGCGGGCGACTGACGAACGATGACGGCGCGGTCGTCTACGACGTCGAACGGTTCGCCTTCCTCGAAGGAGACCCGCCCGCCCCCGACAGCGTGAACCCCAGCCTCTGGCGGCAGTCTCAGCTCATCTATCAGCCGGGCCTGTACAAGGTGACCGATCGGCTGCACCAGGTGCGCAACAACGACATCGGCAACCTCACCATCGTCGAGGGCGACGACGGGCTGATCATCATCGACTGCACGACCGGCATCGAACCGGCACGGGCGGGCCTGGCGCTGTACCGCGAGCACGTCGCCGACAAGCCGGTCGTCGCCGTCATCTACACGCACACCCACATCGACCACTACGGCGGGGTGAAGGGGGTCGTGGACGAAGCCGACGTGGCCTCGGGCAAGGTCCCGATCATCGCGCCCGGCACGATCGCCTCGTTCGACAAGTACGCGATCGGCGAGAACGTCATCGCCGGCAACGCGATGAGCCGGCGCGCGTCGTACGCGTTCGGCAACCTGCTCGACAACGGGCCGCACGCGATGATCACGAACGGCATCGCGTCGGTCGGAGGGCACAACATCACGGTGTCGTACCTCTCGCCGACCGATCCGATCACCGAGACCGGCCAGACCCGCACGATCTCCGGGTTGACGTTCGAGTTCCTCTACGCCCCCGACACCGAGGCGCCGGAGGAGATGCACATCTGGATCCCCGAGCTCAAGGCCCTGACGTGCGCCGAGAATGCGAACCACTCGCTGCACAACATCCAGACCCTCCGCGGCGCCCGCACGCGTGACGCGCGCAACTTCGCCCGCTACCTCGACGAGACGCTCGTGCGCTGGGGCGACGAGGTCGAGGTGCACTACGGGCCGCACACCTGGCCGGTGTGGGGCAACGAGAAGGTCGTCGAGTTCCTCGAATCGCAGCGCGACACGTACAAGTACATCCACGACCAGGCACTCCGCCTCGCGAACCAGGGCTACACGCCCCTCGAAGCCGCCGAAGTCGTCGATCTGCCCCCGGCGCTCGGACGACGCTGGTTCAACCGCGGGTACCACGGCACGCTCCACCACGACGTGCGCGCGGTGTTCACGAAGGAGCTCGGCATGTGGGACGGCGACCCGGTGTCGCTGCACCCGCACACGCCCGCCGATTCCGCCCAGCGCCTGGTCGCGATGATCGGACGCGAAGCGATCCTCGCCGAGGGGCATCGCGCCATCGACGCGGGCGACTACCGGTGGGCGGCGCAGATCCTGCATTCCCTCGTGTTCGCCGACGCCGACGATGCCGAGGCGCGAGGCCTCCAGGCCGACGCGTACGAGCAGCTCGGCTACCAGGCCGAAGGGCCGCAGTGGCGAGGCATCTACCTCACAGCCGCGAAGGAACTGCGGGACGGTGTCGTTCCCGCCCGGTTCGCCTCAGCGAGCCCCGACACGATCCTCGCGATGCCGCTCGACATCCTCTTCGACTTCGCCGCCGTGCACGTCGACGGTGCCGCGGCGGCCGACGCCGACCTGCGCATCGACTTCGTGTTCACCGACCGCGGCGAGACATGGACGATGTGGGTGCGTCACGGCGTGCTCAACGCCCGGCCGGGCTCCTCACCGCGGGCGCAGGCGACGGTGAGCGGGCCCAAGTCGGCGCTCGTGGCCGTGCTCGTGCAGCCGAAGGCCGCAGCCGCGCTGATCGAGAACGGCACCGTGGCGGTATCCGGCGACGCGAGCGCGATCGCTGCGTATTCGGGGATCGTCGACGCGTTCGACCCGGACTTCGCGATCGTCACCCCGTAGGTCATCGTCCCGGCGACCGCCCGCTGCCGGCGGTCGCCGGGACATCACCGGGCCATGGACTGCCGCGGACGCTCGTGGTCGCGGCCTGGTCGTAGGGTGGGCCCGTGTCCACCACCGATGACGCCGCGCGAGTTGCGGCCTTCTATGACGACTTCGGGCGCCGCTGGGCGCACGGTACGTCGCCCCTCTACGAGGAGTGGGCGCTCGGCATCGCCGCCGACCCAGCGCTGATCGCACGGATAGCGGCCCTTTCCCCGCGCCTGCGCCAGCCCAACATCCTGTTCGCGGCGGCTCGCTGGGCCGGATGCCCGTTGGCGACGTTCGCCGCGTGGCAGGACTGGCTCGACGCGCACTGGGACGAGGTCGTCGAGATCGCCGGCGCCCGTTCCACCCAGACCAACGAGCCCAATCGCTGCGCGACTCTCCTGCCGCCGTTGACGCGCATCGACGGCCCCGTCGCGCTGCTCGAGGTGGGCACCGCCGCCGGCCTCTGTCTCTTCCCGGACCGCTATGGATACGACTTCGACGCTCCGGGCGGTCCGCGCACGCTCGAACCCGTCGAGGGGCCCTCGCCCGTCCGGCTGTCATGCCGTGTGGACGACGACGCCTCGGTACCCGCGCGCCTGCCCGAGGTCGCCTGGCGCCGCGGCATCGATCTCTCACCCATCGACGCGAGCGACCCCGAGGCGGTCGATTGGCTCGCGACCCTGGTGTGGCCGGGCCCCGATCATGATTCCCGCGTCGCCAGACTTCGCGCGGCGGCGAAGGTGGCGGCATCCGATCCTCCTGACATCGTCCAGGGCGACCTGCTCGAAACGGTGACGGATGTCGCGGCGACCGCCCCGGCGGATGCCACCCTGGTCGTCTTCCACAGCGCCGTGCTGCTCTACCTCGACGCGGCCGGTCGCGCCCGATTCGCCGAGATCATGGCGGGCCTCGGATCGGCGGTCGGCCGCGACGTCGTGTGGCTCTCGAACGAGACGCTGGGCACTTTCAGCGACGTGGATGCGCAAGTGCCCGCGGGGCTGGACACCGCACACCGGTTCGTGCAGACGCGCGACAAGGTCCCGATCGCTCTCGCCGGTCAGCACGGCGCGGTGTACGAGACGCGGCCGTTCCGGGGGTGATGGCGTCGAGAGTTCAGGCAACGCGCCGCGACCTCGGTCTCCCACACCGCTGCCGGCGCCGTTTCTCCTGAACTCTCGACCCGGCCGGATGTAACACGCCGCCCCGATAGGGGCCGACACGAGAGAATGGGCGGATGGACTGGCAGACCTCCGAAGACACCGTGCCGTCGGCACCGGTGACGGAGGCCGATGCGCGCCTGCTGCTCGGACGCCCGCCCGCCACCGGAGCATGGCGCGACGGCGATCCGGTCGGAGACCGCAGGTTCGCCGCATTCGGCTCCTTCCGCACCGAAGGCGGCCGCGACCTGCCGGCGTACCGGCTGGCGTACGAGACGTGGGGCGAACTGAACAGCGCCCGCGACAACGCCGTGCTGATCCTGCACGCCCTCACCGGCGACAGCCACGTGCGCGGCGGCGCCGCCGCGGGGCATCCCACCTCGGGCTGGTGGGAGGACATCGTCGGACCCGGCGCCCCCATCGACACCGATCGCTGGTTCGTGATCGCCCCCAACATGCTCGGCGGGTGTCAGGGATCGACCGGGCCGGCCTCCATCGGTCCCGACGGTTACGAGTGGGCGTCGCAGTTCCCGTACCTCACCATCCGCGACCAGGTCGCCGCCCAGGTGCGTCTCGCGGATGCCTTCGGCATCGACGCGTGGGCCGCGGTCGTCGGCGGATCGATGGGCGGCATGCACGCCCTGGAGTGGGCCGCCGGATATCCCGATCGCGTGCAGCGCCTCGGCGTGCTCTCGGCGCCTCCGGTCAACACTGCCGACCAGATCGCACTGAACTCGGTGCAGATCGAGGCGATCCGCATCGACCCGCGTTTCCAGAGCGGCGGGTACTACGACGCCGGCGACGGCGACGGGCCGACGCGCGGCCTCGCCCTTGCGCGCCGCATGGCGCTGCTCAACTATCGCTCCCCCACCGAGCTCAACCAGCGTTTCCAGCGCACCTGGCAGTCGGGAGTGAGCCCGCTCGGCCACGGCGGACGCTTCGCGGTCGAGTCCTACCTGGACTTCCACGGCAACAAGTTCACTCGCCGTTTCGACGCGAATTCGTACATCACCCTCGTCGAGGCGATGAACTCGCACGACGTGGGCCGTGACCGGGGCGGCATCGAGGATGCCCTCGCCCTGATCACCGCGACGACGCTGGTGCTCGGCATCGACAGCGACCGCCTCTTCCCCATCGACGGCCAGCACCGGATCGCTCGGGGCATCCCCCGCGCGCTCGATGGCGACCGTGCGGTGGTGCTGACGAGCGACTTCGGCCACGACGGCTTCCTGATCGAGACGCACGCCGTCGGGGCGCACCTGCGACGTCTGCTGGAGTCTTGAGAGCTCAGTCCGCGCGGGTGTAGATCCAGGGCAGCGCGCCGATCTCGAGGCGATGGCGGGAACCGGATGTCTCGGCGGCAGTCTCCGGATCGTACGCCGCGTCGTCCTGCCACAACAGCACGGGCCCCTCGCCGCCCCGTCGCGCGACCGTCTCGAATCGCTCGATCCCCGCGACGCGCGCCGCTGCGAGCATCGCGGCCGCGTCGGCGTGCACGGCGAGAGCATGGAGGGTCACCCACGTCGGCGGGTACAGCGTCCGTTCGCCGCGACCGTGCCGCGCGACCACATCGGCGGGCCGTACCCACTCGGCGGCGACCGCTTCGTCGACCGACAGGACGAGATCGCCTTCGACGGCGGGCGCGAGGAAGAACCAGGTACGGATGCGCAGCGCAAGGCCCGGTGGCGGGTCCCAGCACGACAGCGTGGTCAGCTGTCCCTCGTCGAGGACGAGACCGGTCTCCTCGAACGTCTCGCGTACGCCCGCACGGATCGCGACGAGCTGTTCGGACTCCTCGTCGGACTCTCGGTCGGCCGCGTCGAGCTTGCCGCCGGGAAACACCCACGCTCCCGCGAACGAGCCGCGGTCGGGACGCTCGATGAGCAGCACCTCCGGCCCGTCCGCGCCGTCACGCACGAGCACCACGGTCGCGGCGACGGGGATGTCGGGATCCGTCGCATCCTCGGGACGCCGTGGTCGCAGCTCCCCTGCGGTGTCGGCGAGAACGCGCAGCGCGCGCTCGCCCGGCGACGTCGGCTCCGGCATCCGCCCACTCTACGGCGCGCTCAGTTGGAGAGCGCGACCCCGCGTGCCCGCTCGGACGCGAAGCTGGCCAGTGCGACGGCCAATCCGCCCAAGGCGAGCGCCACCCCCACCCATGCCGGCGCCACGAAGCCCCAGCCGACGGCGATGACGACGCCGCCCAGGAAGGCGCCGAGGCTGTTGCCGATATTGAGTGCCGAGTGGTTCAGGGCCGCCGCGATCGACTGGTTGTCTTCGGCGACGTCCATCAGTCGTGTCTGGATCGTGGGGCCGAGGGCGGACGAGGTGAGCCCCGTGAGGAAGACGAAGAAGCCGAGCGCCCAGATCCAATGCGAGGTTGCAGCCAGCAGGGCCAGGACGGCCGCAAGGGCGACGAGTCCTCCGATGAGAGTGCGCTTGAGGTCGACGTCGGCGAGGTGGCCGCCCACCAGGTTGCCGGTGGTCATGCCGAGCCCCATGATCACGAGCACGATCGGAACGACCCATTCCGGCGATCCCGCGACCTCGGTGACCATCGGCGCGAGGTAGCTGTACACCGCGAAGAAGCCTCCGAACCCGATCGCGCCGATGCCCAGGGCGAGCCAGACCTGTCCGATGCGGAACACCTTGAGCTCGGCACGCAGCGTGCGACCCGGGTCGCCAGGATGCGCGGGAATGAAGAACGCGATGAGGATCGTCGCGACCGCGAAGATGCCCGTGACGACGAGGAACGCAGCGCGCCAGCCCACCTGCTGGCCGAGGTAGGTGCCCAGCGGCACGCCCACGACGTTCGCGACCGTGAGACCGGTGAGCACGAACGCGACGCCCTTCGCGCGCATGCCGGGCCCGAGTACGTCGGCGGCGACCAGCGCGCCGATGCCGAAGTACGCGCCGTGCGGAAGTCCTGCGAGGAATCGCGAAACCGCCACCAGTTCGAACGACGGGGCGAGCACCGTCAGCGCGTTGAACACGGTGAGGGCCAGCGCGAGGCCGATCATCACGCGGTTGCGCGGGTACTTCGCGACGACGCCCGCGATGGTCGGTGCGCCGACCACCACGCCGAGGGCATAGAGGGTGATGAGCCAGCCGGTCTGGGCGATCGCGTCCTCGGGCCGTGCCGCCCACAGCGCCGGCTGCAGGTCTTCGGCGATGTTCGGCAGCAGTCCCATGACGACGAACTCGGTCATGCCGATGCCGAAGCTGCCGACGGCGAGAGAAAGGAGCGCCCACGTCGCCGCCCCCCTCGTGAGATTCGAGGAGGTCATCGCGCCAGAATAGACCCCGGCGCGGCATCCTGTCGAATCGATTCGGATGACGGGGCGCGACGCGCAATCGCGCCGCCGTCAGTCCGTGCGGGCGTCGTCCTGCTGGCGCGTGATCGCCGCCTCGAGACGGTCGATCTTGCCGTCGAGCTCACCCGTGTATCCGGGGCGGATGTCGGCCTTGAGCACCAGCGAGACGCGGGAGCCATACGGCAGCACCGCGTCGGTCGCACGGCGGACGACATCGAAGACCTCGTCCCACTCCCCCTCGATCTCGGTCGACATCGACGTGGTGCGGTGCGGCAGCCCGCTCTCGCGGACGACGCGGACGGCGGCGGCGACGGCGTCGTGCACCGAGCCGTCGGCGTTGCCGGTTCCGCTGGGTGCGACGGAGAAGGAGACGAGCATGTGAACCTCCGGGTTCGTGGGGATCAGATGACGAGGGACGCGTGACGTGAGCGCCCCGGCACGCGCGCGAGACGCACGACCGCCCAGGCGAACAGTGCGATCATCACGAGGTTGCGCAGCGTCAGCACGCTGACGGCGAGGGAGTCCGCGAGGATAACTGCGTTGTACAGCACGGGATAGACCAGCTGCGTCAGCAGCGCCGCCGCGAGGGCTCCCGCCGCGGGCCACGACCACCGATGCCGGTCGAACACGAGTCCCATCGCGATGGGAGCGACGAGCCACGTCAGGAACTGCGGCGAGCCCACCTTGTTGAACACGATGAACGCCAGCACGAGGCTGAACGCGAGCGGTGGGAAGAGCGCCGCGAAGCCGGCACCGCGCCACGCTTTGACCGCGCCGAGTGCCGCGACGCCGAGCACCGCGATCGCCAGCAGAGGAGTCATCACGGCGATCACGGCGTCGACGCCGGCACCGGCGACCTGGAAGGTGAGGATGTCGCGGTCGTAGTAGACGAGCGCGCCCGGTGCACCCGCGACCACCTGCCAGAGGAAGAACGCCGAGACGGGAGCCTCGACCTGCAGGCCACGGCCGGTCTGTCCTGCCACGAAACCGAAGACGTGGGATCCGCCCCCCGCGATGACGACGGCGACGACGGTGATGCCGGTCACGATGAGGGCGCCCGCGACCACGACCAAGCGCCGGCGCATCGCGATGACGGCGGCGGCGAGGAGAGCCGCCGGCCAGACCTTCATCCAGGTCGCGGCCGACAGCAGGAGGGACGCGATGAGGGGCCGGCCCGCGAGCCAGAGGCAGCCCGCGAGTGCCAAGGGCACCGTGAAGCCGTCGAGCCGGTACATCCCCACGGGCCCCAGCAGCAGGATGAACGCGAGCCAGAAGATCGCCGCGAGGGTGCGCCCCTTGGAGCGCCCGCGGCCCACCAGGAGCGCGAACGCGAGAGCGTCGGCGAGCGTCACCAAGATCGCCCAGCCGATCGTGTACGACCCCGCGATCCATGCGAAGCCGAGCGCGAGCACCATCGGCACGATCGCCAGCTGGGGGTAGACCCACTGCCAGCTCACGCCGGGGATGCCGCCGCCGCCGACCGCATCACGCGCCCAGGGCTCATAGACGAGATAGACATCGCCCATCGGGATGTTCGGCAGAACGAACCCGAGTGCTGCGACCGCGACATGGATCACCACGAAGGCGATCCACAGCCACCCCCGCCTCGACACGCTGTTCATCCTAGGGGCGCCGCGCCCGCGTCATCCGCACGCGGGTCGTCCGACTCCGTGTCGGATCAGACCGCGGCGAGCGCCTCGGCCACGGCGCGCGGGAGCGCCTCGGCGACATCGAGTGCAGTGATCGGCCCCTCACCCGCGTCGTGCGATGCGAGCGCGGCGGCGCGGCCGTGCAGCCAGGCTCCCGAAGCGGCGAGGGACGCGAGGGATGCGGCATCCGTCACCCTCTCGTCCGCCACGGCGCCGGCGACGAGCGCACCGATGACCCCCGCCAGCACGTCGCCGGTCCCCGCGGTGGCGAGCCAGGGGGTGCCGGCGTCCACGACGGCCGCCCAGCCGTCGGGGGCCGTCACGACGGTCGTCGCGCCCTTCAGCAGGACGACGGCGCCGGTGGCCTCTGCGGTGTCGCGTGCTCCCGCCAGACGGCTCGCGCGCGCCGGCCCCAGCCCGAGCGCCGCTCGCAGCCGCGCGTGCTCGCGCTCGTGAGGGGTGAGGATCCGCGGCGCCGTGGCGCCCGCGCCGAGATCGAGCGCCCCGGCGTCGACGACGACAGGGTCGGTGGCGTGCAGCAGGGCGCGCAGGGCCTCGGACTCGACTGTGCCGCGGGTGGCGGCATCCGTTCCCGATCCCACGACCCACGCCTGCACGCGCCCGTCGACCGTCACCGTCTCGGGACGACGCGCGAGCACGAGCGCACTCGGGCGTGCCGGACCGACGTACCGCACCATGCCGAGCCCGGTGCGCCACGCCGCCTCCACCCCGAGCACGGCCGCACCCGGGTACGCCTCCGATCCGGTCCGCATGCCGAGCACCCCTCGGGAATACTTGTCATCGTCGGCGGTTGGCCTCCGCAGGGCTCGCGCCGCGTCCCGCACCGTCCACATCCGCGTCATGTCTGACACGGTACTGGGGCACGCGGGATCGTGGGCGCTGTCGCGTCTCGTCGCGATCGCGCCCACACCCGCAACCCGCCTGCATCACGCACCGACCGCGAAGGACACCCGTGACCCGTCTGTTCAGTCCCCTGACCCTCCGCGACATCTCGGTGCGCAACCGTCTGTGGGTGGCCCCGATGTGCCAGTACAGCGCCGTCGACGGCGTGCCGCAGGAATGGCACCACACCCACCTCGCGCAGTTCGCGTCGGGGGGCGCCGGGCTCGTGATCGCCGAAGCCACCGCGGTGTCGCCCGAGGGGCGCATCTCGCCCGAGGACACAGGTCTGTGGAACGACGGGCAGCGCGACGCCTGGGCTCCGATCGTGGCCGCCATCCGCGGTCGTGGCGCGGTGGCCGCGGTGCAGCTGGCCCACGCGGGCCGGAAGGCCTCGACGTGGTCGCCCTTCTCGGGCCGACGCGGGTCGGTGACGGCGGCTGACGGCGGATGGCGCACCGCGGCGCCGTCGGCGATCGCCTTCGACGGCTATGCCCAGCCGGTCGCCCTCGACGCGGACGGCATCGACCGGGTCGTCGGCGACTTCGCCGCGGCCGCGCGCCGCGCCGTCGCGGCCGGTTTCCAGGTGCTCGAGATCCACGCCGCGCACGGCTATCTTCTGCACCAGTTCCTCTCGCCGCTCTCGAACGCCCGCGACGACGAGTACGGCGGATCGCTCGAGAACCGCGCGCGCCTGCTGCTGCGCGTCGTGACGGCAGTGGCGGATGCCGCGCCCGGAGTGCCGCTGCTGGTGCGGTTCTCGGCGACCGATTGGGCGGACGGCGGGTGGGATGCCGCCCAGACCGCGACGGTTGCGGGCTGGGCCGCGGAGCGCGGCGCCGACTTCTTCGACATCTCCAGCGGCGGTCTCGTCGCACATCAGCGCGTCACCACCGGCCCCGGATACCAGGTCGCCCTCGCCGCACAGGTCCGCCGCGACGCCGGCGTCCCGGTGAGCGCGGTCGGCATGATCGACGACGCCGCGCATGCCGAGCGGGTGCTCACCGCCGGCGATGCCGACGTGGTCATGGCCGCACGCGAGTGGCTGCGTGACCCCCACTTCGGCCTGCGTGCCGCCGCCGAGCTCGGCGCCGACATCGACTACTGGCCCGTGCAGTACGTCCGCGCACGGCGCGTCTGACCCGACGCCTGCCGGCCCGGCGCCCGGCGCCCGGCGCCCCTCGTCCGACTGTGAGTTCGGTGCGGCTGCAGAATCCTGCTGCGGCGGCGCAGATCTGGGGCGCCGCAACAGGAAACTGCAGCCGGAGGGCGGCGCGCCCGCGCTCAGTAGCCGCGGCGACGCGTCGCGTCCTGCACCTCTCCGATCAGCTCTTCGATGATGTCCTCGAGGAAGAGCACGGCGGTGACTTCACCATCGGTGTTGCGCACCTGGGCGAGGTGCCTGCCCGCGCGGCGCATCACCGCGAGCGCGTCCTCGAGGTCGGTGGATTCCAGTACCGGCACCATGTGATGGATGCGCTTGGTCGGGATCGCACGCGCGACGTCGGCCTGGGCATCCGGTCCTTCCGCCGCTCGCAGGATGTCTTTGAGATGCACGTATCCGAGCGGCAGCCCGGCGTCGTCGACGATCACGTAGCGCGAGAAGCCGTGCTTGGCGACCGCGCGCTCGATCTCGTCGGGAGTCGTGGTCTCGGGGAGGGTGACCAGATCCGACAGTGGCACCGCGATGTCGGTGACCTTCTTGTCGGTGAACTCGACCGCCGCGGTGACGGTGCCGGCCGCGTCGTCGAGGACGCCCTCGATGCGCGATTGGTTCACGATCGTGGCGACCTCCTCGAGCGTGAAGGTGGAGGCTGCCTCATCTTTCGGCTCGACGCGGAACAGGCGCACGATGTGGTTGGAGATCCAGTTCAGGGTCACGATCACCGGGTGGAAGACCTTCGACACCCACACCAGCGGGGTCGCGAGCATGAGTACGGCGCGGTCGGGCACCGAGAACGCGAGGTTCTTGGGGACCATCTCGCCGAACACGACATGCAGGTACGACACCACGAGCAGCGCGACCACGAAGGCGATCGCATCGACGGCGCCCTCCGACCAGCCGGTGAGACCGAGCGGCTCGGCGAGAAGGTGGTGGATGGCCGGTTCCGACACGTTCAGGATCAGCAGCGAGCAGATCGTGATGCCGAGCTGGCTGGTGGCCAGCATGAGCGTCGCGTGCTCCATCGCATACAGAGCGGTCTTCGCCGAACGCGATCCCTTCTCGGCCAGCGGCTCGATCTGCGAGCGTCGGGCCGAGATGACGGCGAACTCCGCACCGACGAAGAAGGCGTTGACGATCAGCAGGACGACCAGCCATGCGATTCCGGCCCAGTCGCTCATCGACGCTCACCCCCCTGCGTCGCGTCCGGATCGTGCGGCATCGGCGCGGGGGTGAAGCGCACCCGATCGACGCGCCGGCCGTCCATGCGCTGGACATCGATCGTGCCGTCCTCGATCTCGACGGCGTCGCCGACGGCGGGGATGCGTTCGAGCACGCTCATGATGAATCCCCCGACGGTGTCGTAGACGTCCCCTTCGGGAATGCGGATGCCGGTGCGATCGCGCACTTCGTCGGGTCGCAGTTCTGCGGGGAAGATCACTGCGTCCCCGACGCGCACGATTCCGGCGCGGCGACGGTCGTGCTCGTCGAGCACCTCGCCGACGATCTCTTCCACGAGGTCTTCGAGGGTGACGACGCCGGCCGTGCCGCCGTACTCGTCGACGACGATCGCCATCTGGTAGCCGCGCGCGCGGAGCTCCGCCACCAGCACGTCGAGGTGGACCGCCTCGGGGAAGCGCACCGGCTCGGTGGCGAGCGCCGCGGCGGGAACGTCTGCGCGCCGATCGCGCGGGACGCCGACGGCGGCCTTCAGGTGCACGATGCCGGTGATGTCATCCATCGACTCCCCGTACACCGGGAAGCGGCTGTGCCCGGTCCGGCGGGCGAGCTGGATGACGTCCTCGGCGGAGTCGTCCTCGGCGATCGCGTGGACGCTCGGCCGCGGGGTCATGACATCGGCCGCGCTCAGCCGCGCGAAGGTGAGGCTGCGATCCAGGAGCGACGCGGTGTCTTCCTCGAGAACGCCCGCGCTCGCCGAGCGGCGCACCAGACTCGAGAGCTCCTCGGCCGTGCGCGCACCCGACAGCTCTTCCTTGGGCTCGATGCCGACCGCGCGCAGGACGCCGTTCGCACTGCCGTTGAGGACGACGATCGCGGGGCGGAACACGGTGGTGAAGGCGACTTGGAACGGCATGACGAGCTTGGCGGTCTGGCGCGGGATCGCGAGGGCGAAGTTCTTCGGGACGAGCTCGCCGAGGATCATCGAGAACACGGTCGCCAGAGAGACGGCGATGATGACGGCGAGCGGACTCACGAGCCCGGCGGGCAGGCCCCACGCTGTGAAGACGGGCCTGAGCAGGCTCGAGATCGCCGGCTCCATCGTGTAACCGGTGAGCAGCGTCGTCAGCGTGATGCCGAGCTGAGCGCTGGACAGATGCGTGGAGGTGATCCTCAGCGCGCTGATCGTCAGCGACAAGCGGGTTTCGCCGGCATCGCGGCGGGCTTCGAGGTCGGCGCGGTCCAGGTTCACGAGAGCGAACTCGCTGGCGACGAACAGACCGGTGCCGATTGTGAGCAGGAGCCCCACGCCCAACATGACGTATTCCATCACGCATCACCCCCGATCGAACGGGAGGCGGGTCGGTGGGGCGAGGGTCTACAAGGAGGAGGGTCGTCCATCGTGCCGACAAGTCTACGGCAGGCCCGTCGGCCGGTTCTGCGGTGACGGCCGCGAATTCGGATGCTCCGGGCGCGGCATCCCGCACCGACTACCAGCTGACGGGGAGTGCCTTGCCCTCTTCATACCCCGCGGCGGACTGCAGGCCCACCCGCGCGCGCTCGTGGAAGTCGGTGACCGACGACGCGCCGGCGTAGGTGAACGACGAGCGGACGCCGGAAGTGATCATGTCGAGCAGATCCTCCAGCCCCGGGCGCAGCGGGTCGAGGTAGATCCTGGACGACGAGATGCCCTCGGCGAAGAGCTCTTTGCGCGCGAGTTCGTACGGGTCCAGTCGGCCGAAGCGCTCGTGCACGGCCTTGGTCGAGGCCATGCCCCACGACTCCTTGTGCGCGCGGCCCGACGCGTCGACCTGCAGCTCGCCGGGTGCCTCGATGGTCCCCGCGAACCACGAGCCGATCATGACGGATGCCGCGCCCGCCGCCAGTGCCAGCGCCACGTCACGCGGGTAGCGCACTCCGCCGTCCGCCCACACGTGAGCACCCATCACACGTGCGGCGTCGGCGGTCTCGAGCACGGCGGAGAACTGCGGGCGCCCGACCGCGGTCATCATTCGCGTGGTGCACATCGCGCCGGGGCCCACCCCGACCTTGAGGATCGAGGCGCCGGAGGTCACGAGATCGTGGACGCCTTCGGCCGTGACGATGTTGCCGGCGGCGATCGGGATGCCGAGGTCGAGGTCGGCGACTGCGCGCAGTGCGCTGAGCATGCCCTCCTGGTGTCCGTGGGCGGTGTCGACCACGAGCACGTCGACGCCGGCCCCGGCGAGCGCCCGCGCCTTGGCGGCGACATCGCCGTTGATGCCGATCGCGGCGGCGACGATGAGCCTGCCGGATGCGTCGACGGCCGGCTTGTAGAGGGTGGAGCGCAGCGCGCTCCGGCGCGAGAGGGTGCCGACGAGGTGCCCGTGCTGCAGGACGCACACGGTCTCGGCTCCGGCGGCGACGATCACGTCGAACGCGTGGCGGGCGCTCTCGATGTCGTCGGCGTCGACCGATGCGGTGCGGCCGCGGGCGAGATCGCCCAGGCGGGCGTCGGGAAGCGCGGTGCCCAGACGCGATGCGGGCACGACTCCGAGCACGTCGCCCACGTCGACACGACCGCTCGACGAATCCGCCACCACGATGCCGTGTCCGTCGGTCGCCGGGAGCAGTCGTGAGGCGTCGGCCACGGTCGCGTCGGGCGGAAGGACGAGCGGGGTGTCCCACGACACCGGTTGCGCCTTGACCCAGCGGATCGCGGCGTCGAGCTCCTGCAGGGGCATGTCCTGCGGGAGCACCCCGAGTCCGCCGCGGCGCGCGAGAGTCGCGGCCAGACGTGCGCCGGTGACCGAGTTCATGTTGGCCGAGACGACCGGGATCGTCGCCGTCGTGCCGTCGCCCGGAGCCAGATCGACATCGAGGCGGCTGGTGACCGCGGATCGACGCGGTACGAGGAAGACGTCGGAATAGGTCAGATCGACGTCGGGGGTTTCGCCGTAGAACTCCATGACCGCCAAGGGTAGTGACAGTTCCTGTGCAGATAATCCTGCGAGATCTTTCAGCTTCCCGGTGCTGCGGGGCCGGAACGGCGCACATGGACTGGGATACGCTTAACAAGTGCGTGCGTCGGCCTCAGCAGCCCGCGCCCGTGTCCCAGAACTTCACCGATGAAAGCAGGCGATTCAGCGTGTCGAGCCAGGTGACAGGCCTCGGGGTTTCGAATGAAGGAGAGTTCGGAGCCAACGAGTGGCTTGTCGACGAGCTGTACGAGCAGTTCAAGATCGACCGGAACTCGGTCGACAAGGCGTGGTGGCCGACCCTCGAGGCCTACCACCCCGTCGCCGGCACGACAGGGGCACCGCCCGCGGGGACCTCCGCCCCCGGCGCTCCCGTGTCGGAGGCCACGCCTCCGCCGGTCGCAGAGCCTCGTCCTGTGACGGCGCCGATCCCGATCATCGGCGCGCAGCCCGTCGCCCGGACGACCGCGCGCCCCGCCGCACCGCAGCCCATCCCGGCGCAGGCCCCCGCTGTCGAGCCGTCCTCCTCCGATGGCCCCGGCGAAGACAAGGTCACCGTCCTCAAGGGCATGCCGAAAGCGCTCGCGGCGAACATGGACGACTCGCTCACGGTTCCGACCGCGACGAGCGTGCGCACCGTTCCGGCGAAACTCATGATCGACAACCGGATCGTGATCAACAACCACATGTCGCGCACGCGGGGCGGCAAGGTGAGCTTCACGCACCTGATCGGCTGGGCGATCATCCAGGCGCTCAAGGAGTTCCCCAGCCAGAACGTGTTCTACGCCGAGATCGACGGCAAGCCGTCGGTCGTCGCTCCGGCGCACATCAACCTCGGCATCGCGATCGACCTGCCCCGCCCCGACGGCACCCGCGCGCTCCTCGTCCCGAGCATCAAGCGCGCCGACCAGCTGTCGTTCAGCGAGTACCTCACCACCTATGAGGACCTGATCTCGCGCGCTCGCGGCAACAAGCTGACCGCCGCGGACTTCCAGGGCACCACGATCTCGCTCACCAACCCGGGCGGAATCGGCACCGTGCACTCGGTGCCGCGTCTCATGAAGGGCCAGGGCTGCATCGTCGGCGCCGGCGCTCTCGAGTATCCGGCCGAGTTCCAGGGCGCGAGCGACAAGACGCTCAACGAGCTCGCGATCGGCAAGACGATCACCCTCACGAGCACGTACGACCACCGCGTCATCCAGGGTGCGGGCTCGGGCGAGTTCCTCAAGAAGGTGCACGAGCTGCTGATCGGTCAGCGCGGCTTCTACGACGACATCTTCGCCGCGCTGCGCATCCCCTACGCGCCCATCCACTGGGCCGCCGACATCAATGTCGACCTCGCCGAGCGCGTCGACAAGCAGGCGCGCGTGCAGGAGCTCATCAACTCCTTCCGCGTGCGCGGCCACCTCATGGCCGACATCGACCCGCTCGAATACGTGCAGCGCACGCACCCCGACCTCGAAATCGAGCAGCACGGTCTGACCTTCTGGGATCTCGACCGCGAGTTCGTGACCGGCGGCTTCGGCGGCAAGCGCATCATGAAGCTGCGCGACATCCTCGGCGTGCTCCGCGACTCGTACTGCCGCACCATCGGCATCGAGTACATGCACATCCAGGATCCCGGCCAGCGCTCGTGGTTCCAGGCGAACGTCGAACTCAAGTATCAGAAGCCCGGACACGACGAGCAGCTGCGCATCCTCGACAAGCTGAACCAGGCCGAGGCGTTCGAGACGTTCCTGCAGACCAAGTACGTCGGCCAGAAGCGCTTCAGCCTCGAAGGCGGCGAGTCGCTCATCCCGCTGCTCGACGAGATCCTGCAGGGCGCGGCCCAGGCAGGCCTCGACGGCGCCGCGATCGGCATGGCCCACCGCGGCCGGCTGAACGTGCTCACGAACATCGGCGGCAAGACGTACGGCCAGGTGTTCCGCGAGTTCGAGGGCTCCGTCGCGATCGGCTCGAAGAGCGGGTCGGGCGACGTCAAGTACCACCTCGGCACCGAGGGCACCTTCATCGGGGATCGCGGCGAAGAGCTGCCGGTCTACCTCGCGGCCAACCCGTCGCATCTCGAGACCGTCGACGGCGTGCTCGAGGGCATCGTGCGCGCCAAGCAGGACCGCAAGCCCATCGGCACGTTCTCGTGGCTGCCGATCCTCGTGCACGGCGACGCCGCGTTCGCAGGGCAGGGCGTGGTGGTCGAGACGCTGCAGATGTCGCAGCTGCGCGGCTTCCGCACCGGCGGCACGGTCCACGTCGTGGTCAACAACCAGGTGGGCTTCACCACCACGCCCATCGACGCGCGCTCCTCGGTGTACGCGACCGATGTCGCCAAGACGATCCAGGCGCCGATCTTCCACGTGAACGGCGACGACCCCGAGGCTGTGACGCGCGTCGCGCAGCTCGCGTTCGCCTACCGCGAGCGCTTCCACCGCGACGTGGTCATCGACCTGGTCTGCTACCGCCGCCGCGGCCACAACGAGGGCGACGACCCCTCGATGACGCAGCCGCTCATGACGAACCTCATCGAGGCGAAGCGTTCGGTCAGACGCCTGTACACCGAGGCGCTGGTCGGTCGCGGCGACATCACCGAGGAGGAGTACGAGAAGGCCAAGCAGGACTTCCAGAGCCGCCTCGAGATCGCGTTCGCCGAGACCCACGCGGCCGAGACCGGCACCTCGACGGTCGTGTCGACCGAGGCCGCGGCCCAGCCCGCCGTCGGCGAGCCCGAGACGACCGGGGTGTCACGCGAGGTCGTGAACCTCATCGGCGACACCTTCGTGAACAAGCCCGAGGGCTTCACCGTCCACACGAAGCTGCAGCAGCTGCTCGACAAGCGCCTCGACATGAGCCGCAGCGGCTCGATCGACTGGGCGTTCGGCGAGCTCCTCGCGTTCGGATCCCTGCTGCTCGAGAAGACGAACGTGCGCCTGGCCGGGCAGGACTCGCGCCGCGGCACGTTCGTGCAGCGCCACTCGGTGCTGCACGACCGGGCCAACGGCCAGGAATGGATCCCGCTCGCGAACCTGAGCGACGACCAGGGCCGGTTCTGGGTCTACGATTCACTGCTCAGCGAGTACGCGGCCATGGCGTTCGAGTACGGCTACTCGGTCGAGCGCGCCGACGCCCTCGTGCTGTGGGAGGGCCAGTTCGGCGACTTCGCCAACGGCGCGCAGTCCGTCGTCGACGAGTTCATCTCATCGGCCGAGCAGAAGTGGGGCCAGCAGTCGAGTGTCGTGCTGCTCCTCCCCCACGGCTACGAGGGCCAGGGACCCGACCACTCGTCGGCCCGTATCGAGCGCTACCTGCAGATGTGCGCGCAGGACAACATGACCGTCGCGCGTCCGTCGACGCCCGCGTCGTACTTCCACCTGCTGCGCCGCCAGGCCTACGCACGTCCGCGCCGACCGCTGATCGTCTTCACACCGAAGGCGATGCTGCGTCTGCGCGGGGCGACGAGCCCCGTCGAGGACCTGCTCACGGGCAAGTTCGAACCTGTGCTGGACGACGGCCGCGGTCTCGACAAGGCCGCTGTCAAGCGCGTGCTGCTGCATTCGGGCAAGATCCACTGGGATCTGAAGGCAGAGCTCGACAAGAACCCCAACCCCGAGATCGCCCTGGTCCGGCTCGAGCAGTACTATCCCGCGCCGATCACCGAACTCAACGCCGTCATCGACCAGTACCCCGATGCCGAGCTGGTGTGGGTGCAGGACGAGCCCGAGAACCAGGGGGCCTGGCCGTTCATCGCCCTCGAGGTGGTCAAGCACCTGCACGGACGCACGATCCGTCGCGTGTCCCGCGATGCCGCAGCGTCGACCGCGACCGGTTCGCCCAAGGTGCACGCCGCGCAGCAGGCCGACATCATGCGACAGGCTCTCACGCTCTGAGAGACGACGTCTCGAAGCGGCCCCGGATGCGAAGCGCCCGGGGCCGCTTCGTCGTCGTGGGCACCGCGGCATCCGCCCGGCTTCACCCCTCGCCGGCCCGGCCGCCCGGCTACGGCGAAACGCGGGAGTTGGATGCCCCGGCCCGGCGCACTTCGTCGCCGATCTGTCTTCTCGCACGGCGAATGCGCACCTGGCGGAACACGGTCACCCCGATCGCAGCGACGGCCAGCAGCGCGGCGGGCAGCAGCGAGCCGATCGCGAGCACGAGCATCCCTGCGCAGAGCACCGCGGCGACCACCGCCATCCACCAGCCCCACGTGCCCCGGCGCAGCAGCCTGACGGCTGCGACCATGCCGACGGCGTAGATCGCGACCATGCTGCTGGTGTGGACGAGGATGAACGGCGTGAGGTCGAGACCTGCCCACATCATGAGCGAGAAGTACACGGCCACCACGGCCCCGGTCAGCGCGAGAGCCCGGCGCGGCACGGCGCCCGATTCCGCCCCGGCCGCGAACCAGCGCGGCAGGTCCCCGTTGGCGGCCAGCGACGATCCGAGCTTGGCGAACGCGGCGAGGTAGGCGTTCATGACTCCGAGGGCCACGATCGCGGCGATGACGCCGACGGCTGCGGGGCCGAACCCCGCAGAGCCGAGGCGTGCCAGCTCGAGGAGCGGAACAGCGCCGTCGCCGGCAGTGTCGCCGAGGGCACCGACCGTGACGATCTGCAGCACGAGGTAGCAGACTCCGGTGACGACGAGCGCGATCGCGGTGCCGATGGGGATCGCACGACGGGGGTCCCGGAACTCCCCGGAGATGTGCGTGCCGACCTCCCATCCCGCGAACGCCCACACGAACAGGCTGATCGCGGTGCCGACGCCGCCCCAGCCGTGAGGCAGGAACGGCTCGAAGTTCTGCGGCTGGACCGCGGGAGCGGCGAGCGACACGACGCCCACGACCACGGCGAGCAGCAGCGCCGTGAGGACGAACTGCACCCAGCCGGCGACGCGCACGCCGAAGAGGTTGGCGGCGAACGGGGGCACCAGGATCGCCAGCGCGACGACCGGCACCATGGCGCGGTCGATGGCTGCGACGGCCGCGACGTACTCCGCGCCCAGCACGGCGACGACCGGTGCCCCGGCGCACACCCCGAACAGGAACCAGTAGCCGGTCATGCGCGCCGCTGTGCCGCCGAGCGCGCGGCGGGCATAGCTCGCGACTCCGCCCGGGTCGGGATAGCGTGCCGCCAGGACCGCGAAGGTGCCGGCGAGAGGCACCGAAAGCCCGATGACGGCGAGCACCGCGACGATGCTCGCCGGTCCGGCGGCCTCTGCGGCGAGTCCGGGCAGCACGAGGAGGCCGGTTCCGAGGACCGACGCGATGTAGAGGGCGGTGCCCTGGACGACCCCGAGGCGGCCGCGGGGAACCGTCGCATCAGCGGTCGGGCTCATGAATCCAGTGTCTCCGACCCGGCGGCGGTGTGCTTGCGGCATTCGGACGTCGTTCCGCGCTTTCCTGCCAAACACGCTCCGTCAGGACGGGTGGCGCACAGCACGCGGCTCAGGGCACGAGCGGCACGACTCCCGCGCGCTCGAACGCGGCGGCCGCAGCATCCGTCGACGCGGCACGATCGCGCGGGACGAGGCCCAGGCGCGTGCGACGGTCGAGCACGTCATCGAGCGACAGGGCGCCCTCGACCGCGATGGCCCACTGCAGTTCCTGCGCGGTCACACCGCACGCGGCGGCCCGTCCATCCGGCAGCGCGGCGACATACGGGGCCTCGGCACCGTACCGGCGCACCAGGCGCGCGGCGGCGCGGATCTCGCCGAGGCGCTCGCGGGGCCAGGCGCCGACCAGCGGAATGCTCCGTGTCGGCGAGGGCCGCGCGGGCAGTCCCGGATCGCGCCGGATCACCGCGTCGACGGCATCCTCGGCCATCCGCCGGTAGGTGGTGAGCTTTCCGCCGACGACGCTCAGCGCACCGGTGGACGACTCGATGATCGCGTGCCGCCGCGACAGGTCGCTTGTCTGGTCCTCGTCGGTTCCGGCCAGGAGAGGTCGCAGGCCGGCGAAGGTCGAGATGACATCGTTGCGCCCGAGCGGCTCGGCCAGCACGGTGTTGACGGTCGCGAGCAGCATCTCGATCTCGGGCTCGGTCGCCTGCGCGACATCGGGCAGCGGGCCGTCGGCGGGCACATCCGTCAGCCCGATGTAGGTGCGCCCGTGCGTCGCCGGAAGCGTGAACACGAACCGACTCGATGATCCCGGCACCGGGACAGTGAGCGATGAATCCGAGCCGCCGAGCCGTACGGTCGGCACCACGAGGTGGGTGCCGCGGCTGGGCCGCAGCGCCACGTCGGGATCGATCTCGCCCGCCCAGACGCCGGTGGCGCTGATCACGGCGCGGGCCCGTACGTCGAGCGTCGCGCCGGTGACGACGTCGCGGAGCACCGCACCCTGACCGCTCGCCGATACGGCCTCGACCCTGGTGAGGACGGATGCCCCGTAGCCGGCGGCCGTGCGCGCGACGGCCACGACGAGGCGGGCGTCGTCGATGAGCTGGCCGTCCCAGCCGCGCATGCCGCCGCGGAGGGCGCCTGAGCGCACTGCGGGCACGAGGCGGAGCGTCTCGGCGGGGCCGATCGGACCGGGCGCATGCAGGACGGTTCCCGGCGTGCCGACGGCGCGGCGCAGCCCGTCACCGAGTCCGTAGCCGAGCCCGATGAACGCGCCGCGACCGAGGTGCCCGGGTTCGTAGAGCGGGACCACCTGAGCGAGCGGGCGCGTGAGGTGCGGTGCGGTGCGGGTCATGAGGATATGGCGCTCGGCGGCGCTCTCGTGTGCGATGGCGACCTGCCCCGAGGCGAGGTAGCGGAGTCCGCCGTGCACGAGCTTCGAACTGAACCGGCTGGTGCCGAAGGCGAGGTCGTGCCGCTCGACGAGGACCGTGCGCAGGCCCCGGCTCGCGGCATCCAGAGCGATCCCGGCGCCGGTGATGCCCCCGCCGATGACGAGCACGTCGATCTCGGCGCCGACTCCGAGGGCGTCGAGTTCACTCACGCGGCGCGCGGCCGACAGCGCGGAGGGGTGCGGAGTGCGGCCGACGATCAGGGAACTCACCTCGCCATGATGACGCAGAGTCGTCCGGGACGCGCGTCGAGGCCGGTGCGCCGGTGCGATACTGGCCGGATGTCGACGACGCCATCCGACTCGCCGCCGCTCGCGGTCCCGACCCCGAGGCCCCGTTCAGCCTGGGATTCCTGGGGCACCGAGCCCGCACGCCTGCCCGCAGGGGCCAAGGCCATCGCCTCGACGCTGCTGCACGGAACCCCGCATCCGGTCCCCCGCCGGGACCGCCCCGCGCTGACTCCTTCCCTGCTGAGCGATGCCGACCTCGCAGCGCTGCGTGCGGTCACGGGCGAGGAGCACGCGACGCGCGACGACCATACCCGCGCCCTGCACCTCGGCGGCAAGAGCACGCCCGACCTGCTTCGCCGGCGTCTGGCCGAGCCGCAGTCGGCACCGGATGCCGTCGCCTCGCCCGCCGATCACGCCCAGGTGACGGCGCTGCTGGCAGCGGCCGATCGACTCGGGCTCGCCGTCGTCCCGTTCGGCGGGGGCACGTCGGTGGTCGGCGGCGTCGACCCCGATCGCGGCACCCATCGCGCGGTGATCGCGCTCGATCTCACCCGCACCGCGGCATTGCTCGACCTCGACGACGTCTCGCTCCTGGCGACGTTCGGCGCCGGTACGACCGGCCCGCAGGCCGAAGAGATGCTCGGGGCACGCGGGTTCACGCTCGGGCACTTCCCGCAGAGCTTCGAATACGCCTCGCTCGGCGGCTACGCCGCAACCCGATCGAGCGGTCAGGCCTCCCGCGGCTATGGCCGCTTCGACGACCTCGTGCACGCGCTGCGCGTCGCGACGCCCGCGGGTGAGCTGCATCTCGGCCGCGCCCCCGCGAGCGCGGCGGGGCCCGATCTCCGCCAGCTGTTCCTGGGCTCGGAGGGCGCGTTCGGCGTGCTGACCGAGGTGACCGTGCGCATCCGCCCCATTCCCGGCGCGACCGCCTATCGCGCGTGGACGTTCCCCGACTTCGCCTCCGGAGCCGCCGCGCTGCGCGAGGCGACGCAGCGCGGCATCCGTCCGACCGTCGTGCGACTTAGCGACGAGACCGAGACGCGGGTCCACGCCGCGATGGGCGGGCATCTCACGCGGCTTCGCGGATGCCTGGCCGTCGCGACCTTCGAAGGCTCCGTCGCCGCCGAAGCCTACGCGACGCGTGATGCGCTCGACGCGGTGTTCGTCGTGCACGGGGCGAAGTCCCGCGGCGAGGACCCCGCCCGGTCGTGGGAGCGTGGTCGGTTCTCGTCGCCGGCGCTGCGCGACACCCTCATGGACATCGGCGTCCTCGCCGAGACCCTCGAGACAGCGGCGACATGGTCGGCGCTTCCGGCGTTGAAGCGCGCGGTCACCGATGCGCTGACCGAGAGCATGGCCGCCACGGGCACCAAGCCGATCGTGATGTGCCACATCTCGCACCTGTACCCCGCCGGGGCATCCCTGTACTTCACGGTCATCGCCGCGCTCAGCGCCGATCCGCAGACCCAATGGCAGCACGCGAAGGATGCCGCGTCCCGCGCGATCGGCGTCGCTCACGGCACGATCACCCACCACCACGCGGTCGGGCGCGACCATCGCCCCTACCTCGAAGCCGAGATCGGCGCCCTGGGTGTCGAGATCCTCCGCGCCGTCAAGGCCACGGTCGACCCCCGCGGCATCATGAATCCGGGGTCGCTCCTCGCACCCGACGCCGTATCCGCCGCCCCACCGGCAGCGCCGCACGCATGAGGGTCGCTCTGCTGGTCAACCCGGCCGCGCGCGCCGGAGCGCATACCGGCATCGCGACCCGAGCGGCCGAGCGCCTCCGCGCGCACGGCGTGCAGACCGCGATCGTCAGCGGCGGCAGTGCCGCGGAATCCAGCTCGCTGCTGCGCACCGCGATCGATGTCGGCGTCGATGCGGTGGCGGTCGCCGGCGGTGACGGCACGGTCAACCTCGCGATCCAAGAGGTCGCGGGCACCGGCACTCCGCTCGGGATCATCCCCGCCGGCACCGGCAACGACTTCGCCGCGACGCTCGGATTGCGCGAACTCGACGCGAAGGCGGCGGCCGACGCGATCGCAGGAGGCGTCACGCGGCGGATCGACCTGGCCCGCGTCACCCGTGCCGACGGATCGACCCGGTTCTTCGGCTCGGTGCTGGCGAGCGGCTTCGACTCGAAGGTCAACGATCGGGCGAATGCGATGCGGTGGCCGCGCGGCGGTTCCCGCTACAACATCGCGATCCTCGTCGAGTTCCTGGCACTCGCGGGAATGCCGTACGACGTCGAGCTCGAGCTCGCCGACGGTACGCGCGAGCGCGTGACCGGCGATCTGGTGATGGCCACCGTGGGAAACGGCCGCACCTATGGTGGCGGCATCCCGATCTGTCCCGATGCCGACCCCGCCGACGGGCTGCTCGACCTCGTTCTGGTGCGCCCTGCGGGGCGTCTCCGGCTCCTGCGCCTGCTCCCCCGGGTGTACCGGGGAACGCACGGCTCGGTGCCCGAGGCGTCGATCCGTCGCGTGCGATCGGTGCGCCTGGCCGCCGAGGGCGTGACGGCCTATGCCGACGGTGACCCGATCGGTGCGCTGCCACTCACGGTCGACGTCGTGCCTGGAGCGCTCACGGTGTTCACGCCGCAAGCCTGAGCGCTTCTCGCCGCGAACGCCCCACGCGGTCTGCGGGTGCTAGTGCGTGGCCTGCACGGCCCGCAGCTTGGCGAGCACCTGGTCGCGCAGCTCTTCGGGCGCGGATTCCTTGCACGCCCGGGCCACGACCTCGGTCAAGGTACGCGATACGAGCGCCTCGTCACGGCAGTTGGTGCAGTTCTCGAGGTGCTCGGCGATGTCGGAGGACTGCGTCTTGCAGACCTCGTGCCGCAGGTACTCCTCCAGGTCGCGCCGCGCCTTCTCACAGCCGCAGTCGGTCATTTCGTGCTCCTCGTGGCAGGCGTGGCGATGCCGCGCTCTTTCGCGTAGTCGGCCAGCAGTTCACGAAGCATGCGCCTGCCACGATGCAGACGGCTCATGACCGTGCCGATGGGGGTTTTCATGATGTCGGCGATCTCCTGGTAGGCGAAGCCCTCGACGTCAGCGAGGTACACCGCCAGCCGGAAGTCCTCCGGGATGGACTGCAGCGCGTCCTTCACGACCGATGCGGGCATGTGGTCGATCGCCTCCGCCTCGGCCGAGCGCGTGCTCGTCGCGGTCGTCGACTCCGCCCCGCCGAGCTGCCAGTCCTCCAGCTCGTCGATCGTGCCCTGATACGGCTCGCGTTGCTTCTTGCGATACGTGTTGATGTACGTGTTGGTCAGGATGCGGTACAGCCACGCCTTGAGGTTGGTACCCTGCGTGAACGTCCGCCACGACGCGAACGCCTTGACGAACGTCTCCTGCACGAGGTCCGCGGCATCCGCGGGGTTGCGTGTCATGCGCATGGCGGCCGCGTACAGCTGGTCCATGAAGGGCAGCGCCTGCTCTTCGAACTGCGTACGCGGGTCCTGCGCCTTGTCCATAGAGTCGCTCATCGCCCGCCAGTCTACGGCGGTGGCGTCCAGGGCGTTGAAGTCCTGGATCGGGGACGCCTCGTGGTCGAGGCGATCAAGAGTGGCGAACATCCGGCTCCGCTTCGGTGTCATCGTTCCCGGCCGCTGGGGACGGGGTTCAGTAGGGTAGAACCCGATGACAGCCGACGGGTATTCCCTTTCCTCCGCGCCGGTCGGGCGCGGCCACTGGCGCGCCCCGATCGCGGGCGGTCCACTTCATGCGACGGTCACGGTTCCGGGATCGAAATCCCTGACCAACCGCGAGCTCGTTCTGGCCTCGCTGGCGGACGGCCCGAGCCGTCTGATCGCTCCTCTGCACTCCGATGACTCGGCCCGCATGATCGATGCGCTGCGCTCCCTCGGGGTCGGCATCGAGCTCGTTCCGGGCTCGGGGCTGTACGGCGACGACATCGAGGTCACGCCGGTCTGGCCGCTGCGCGGCGACACCGAGGTGGACTGCGGGCAGGCGGGGACCGTCATGCGGTTCGTGGCCGGCCTCGGCGGGTTCTCGCACGGCGACGTGACGCTCACCGCCCATGAGAGCGCACTGCACCGCCCCATGGGCGCGATGATCACGGCGCTGCGCGACGTGGGCGTCGACATCGACGACGGCGCCCGGTGGGCGCTCCCCTTCATCGTTCGCGGCCACGGCCACGTGCGCGGCGGCGAGGTGACGATCGACGCCAGCGCATCGAGTCAGTTCGTCTCGGGCCTTCTGCTCGCCGCACCCCGTTTCGACGTCGGGCTCCACCTCCTGCACGCGGGCGCCCGGCTGCCGAGCATCCCCCACATCGACATGACCGTCGAAGCACTCGCCCATCGGGGCGTGCACGTCGAGCGGCCAGGCGTGGGCGAGTGGATCGTTCCCGCGGGGCCCATCCGCGGCAAGGACGTCGCGATCGAACCCGATCTGTCCAACGCCGCGCCGTTCCTCGCCGCCGCGATGATCGTGGGCGGCTCGGTGTCGGTCACCGGCTGGCCCGCCCACTCGACTCAGCCCGGTGCGATGCTCACCGAGATCCTCTCGCTGATGGGCGCGCGCGTGTCCCGGCGCGGTGGCGCGCTCACCGTGACGGCGGGCGCCGGCATCCAGGGCATCGACCTCGATCTGTCGGCGGCCGGCGAGCTGACCCCGACGATCTTCGCGCTGGCGGCCTTCGCCGACGCTCCGTCGACACTGCACGGCATCGGCCACATCCGAGGACACGAGACCGACCGCATCGCAGCGCTCGTGGCTGAACTGCGCGGTCTCGGCGGCGAGGCGCACGAGCTTCCCGACGGCATCCGCATCGTGCCCCGCGCGCTCCACGGCGGCACCTGGCACTCGTACCATGACCACCGCATGGCCACGACCGGCGCCCTCATCGGGCTCTCGGTGCCCGGCGTCGACGTCGACGACATCGGCACGACCGCCAAGACCATGCCCGAGTTCCCCCAGATCTGGCAGCGGATGCTCGACGACGACGGCTCCACTGCCGACCACGGCACCGGTGGCCCGCTCTCGACGGAGACGATCCGAGCCTCGTGAAGCGCATCCGGAGTACCCCGTGAGACTGCTCAGGAGAGCGGCGCCGTGAGCTGGCTCGACGATTCCGACGACGACGACGAATCGGAATACGACGAGAGCGCGGTGCGCGTCCGGCCCAATCCGAAGTCCAACCGTCCGCGGACCAAGCGACGGCCCGCGCACGCCGATGCCCAGATCGCGCGCGTGCTCGGCGTGGATCGCGGTCGCTACACCGTCCTCGTGGACGAGGACCGCCCCGGCGAGCGCACCGTGCTCGCCGTGCGTGCCCGCGAACTGCGAAAGATGCCGATCGTCACGGGTGATCGCGCGCGGATCGTCGGCGACGACTCCGGCGGCGAGGGAACGCTCGCCCGCCTCATCGGCATCGAGGAGCGCTCCTCGCTGTTGCGACGCAGCGCCGACGACACCGACCAGGTCGAGCGGGTCATCGTCGCCAACGCCGACCAGATGCTCGTCGTGGTCGCCGCCGCTGACCCGGAGCCCCGGCCCCGGCTCGTCGATCGATACCTCGTGGCGGCGCTGGATGCCGGCATCCGTCCCCTGCTGGTCGTCACCAAGACCGATCTGGCAGACCCGTCGGACTTCCTCGCGCACTTCGACGGGCTCGATCTCGAGGTGTTCACGAGCGGGCAGGACGAGATGCCGCTCGCGCGCATCGGAGCGGCGCTCGTGGGGCACTCGACCGTCTTCGTCGGGCATTCCGGCGTCGGCAAGTCGACCCTCGTCAACGCTCTCGTCCCCGACGCGCGACGTGCCACCGGGCATGTCAATGTGGTCACCGGGCGCGGGCGCCACACGTCGAGTTCGACGGTGTCGCTGCGCTACCGGGGCGAGGGCGGCAACGGCTGGGTGATCGATACCCCCGGTGTCCGCTCGTTCGGACTCGGTCACGTCGATCAGGCCAACATCCTGCGCGCCTTCACCGACCTCGCCGAGGTCGCCGAATCGTGCCCCCGCGGATGCACGCATCTGCCGGACGCGCCGGACTGCGCGATCGTCGAGGCGGTGCAGGGGGGCCTGCTCGGCCCCGGCGGGCCGGCACGCCTGGACTCGCTCCAGCGACTGCTCGAAACCTTCGCCGACAAGAGCCAGCGGTCTGGCTCCGAGCGCTCCGGAGGGTCGGCCTAAGGTGGAGGAGTGACCACCAAGCACCTCGAGCCCGGAACCCTCGCACCCGCCTTCACGCTCGTCGATCAGGACGATCGCGCGGTGACGCTGAAAGACCTGCGCGGCGGCCGCGTGATCCTGTTCTTCTACCCCGAGGCGATGACCCCCGGCTGCACCACCGAGGCCTGCGACTTCCGCGACAGCCTCGCACCTCTGCAGGCCGCCGGCTACACGATCCTCGGGATCTCGCGCGATGAGCCCGAGAAGCTCCGGCGCTTCCGCGAACGCGACGGCCTCACGTACGACCTGCTGAGCGATCCCGACCACAAGGTGCACTCGAAGTACGGCGTGTGGGGCGAGAAGATCAACTACGGCAAGACCTTCATGGGCGTCATCCGCTCGACGTTCGTGATCGACGAGAAGGGCCGCATCTCACACGCGCTGTACAACATTCGCGCGACGGGCCACGTCGGTCGTCTGCGCACGCTCCTCGGCGTGTAGCGCGTCGCGTCAGGCGGATGCGTCGTCGCGGTCCCGCGCGGCGCGACCGGCATCGCGCACAGCGATCACAAGCAGCACGAGGATGACGAGGGCCGGCGCCGCGAGCGCACCTGCGACGGCGGGTTCGGCATAGGCGCCGGTCGCCGCCCCCAGTGCGACCGCGAGGATGAGGACCTGGGTCACGATGGCGCCGGAGCGCCCCCACGACAGTCCGCGCCAGATCGCCACCGCGAACGCGAGCACCGCTGCCGCACCGACGAGCGTCAGTACGGCGAGCGCGATGGCGCTCGCGAGCGAGTCGGTGTCGCCGCCGATCATCGCCGCGATCTGCCAGACGACGAGGGCGAGCACCGCCAGCCCTTCGAGACCGACGAGGGCAGCGGCGACGCGCGCGACGAGGTTCATTCGCATTTCTGACGATCCTTTGAGCCCACCCGGACAGATTTGTGCTAACCCTCTATGTCGCAGGGGGAATACTCAGCAAAGCGCACAGAATCCTGCCCCGCATCCCTTGATTCAGGTAAACCGCTATGGGACGATTGGTAAAGCCGTGAGCTCCCACAGCGAAGTGGGGCGAGCTAGTTCTCGCACACCCACAGGGTATCGGACCCGAACCGACATCCATCCCACCCCTGCAACAAGGAGCATCACCATGGACTGGCGCGACAAGGCCGCCTGCCTGACCGTCGACCCCGAACTGTTCTTCCCCGTCGGGAACACCGGTCCGGCCGTCGATCAGATCGAGAAGGCCAAGTCGGTCTGTGCACGTTGCACGGTAACCGAGATCTGCCTCCAGTACGCCCTCGAGACCGGGCAGGACTCCGGCGTGTGGGGTGGTCTGTCCGAAGACGAGCGTCGAGCGCTCAAGCGCCGCGCCGCCCGAGCGCGCCGCGCCTCCTAGCGCGCCGCAATGACATCGAAGCACCACGCGAGAGCGTGGTGCTTCGTCGTTTCCCGCACGCGAGGGGGCCGAGCGGATGCCGAACCCGTCGGACACACCCGCATTCTGCACAGCGTTGAGCGCTGAATCGACCGCGGGGCCGGAGCATCCGCCCGGCTGTCAGCTCTTAGTGCGCTCGATGTAGCGGAGCGGGATCTCGATGGTCACCTCGGTGCCGCTGCCCATGATCGTGTGCCAGTCGATGGTGCCGCTCAACTCGCCCTGGATGAGCGTGCGCACGATCTGCGTACCGAGCCCGCGCCCGACCTGACCCTCGGGCAGACCCGACCCGGTGTCGCGAACGCGTACCTCGAGGCGGTCCTCGAAACGCTCGGCGACGATCTCGACATCGCCCTCTTTTCCGGCGAGGCCGTGCTCGACCGCGTTGGTGACGAGCTCGGTGAGCGCGAGGGCCAGCGGGGTCGCGAACTCGCTGGGGAGTGTCCCGAAGCGCCCGGTCGAGTGGGTGCGCGCGCGCGTGTTCGGAGCCGCAGCGACCTCGGCGACGAGTTTGAGCACCCTCGCGAACACCTCATCGAAGTCGACGTTCTGGGCGAGGCCCTCCGACAGCGTGTCGTGGACGACGGCGATCGCCGAGACGCGACGCATCGCCTGGGTGAGGGCTTCCCGCGCTTCTTCGGAGTGCGAGCGCCGCGCCTGGATGCGCAGGAGTGACGCGACCGTCTGCAGGTTGTTCTTGACGCGGTGGTGGATCTCGCGGATCGTCGCGTCCTTGGTGATGAGCTCCTGCTCTTGATGGCGGATCTCGGTGACGTCTCGGCACAGCACGATCGCACCGATTCGGGTGCCGTGGTCGCGAAGCGGGATCGTCCGCAGCGACACGGTGACCCCCCGCGCCTCGAGATCGGTGCGCCACGGCGCACGACCGGTCACGACGACCGGGAGCGACTCGTCGAACTGGCGCTTCGCGGGCAGGATCTGGGTGACGACCTCGACGAGCGACTCGCCCTCGAGCTCATCTGCGAAGCCGAGTCGGTTGAACGCCGACAAAGCGTTGGGGCTCGCGAACGTCGTCACTCCGTCGACGTCGAGACGCACCAGCCCATCCGACGCACGTGGGGCGCCGCGGCGGGGAGACGTGGGTGCGGCGAGGTCGGGGAAGTCCCCGGATGCGACCATGCCGAACAGGTCGTCGGCACAGTCGTTGAACGTGATCTGCTGTCGTGACGGCGTCCGCGCCTCGCCGAGGTTGGTGTGTCGTGTCACCACGCCGATGGTCTGCACCTGCTGACCGCGCTTGCGCACCACCGGAACTGCACGCACCCTCGTCGGGGTCTCTTCGAACCAGTCGGGCGAGGCGGAGTCGACGATCCCGCCGGTCTGGAACGCGTCGCGCACCTGGGTGCGCCACTGCGGGCGCACGCGGTCGCCGACGATGTCCCGATAGAAGAGCGTTGCCGCGCCACTGGGCCGGGTGTGTGCGACGGCGACGAACGAGTCGTCGGAGGTCGGCACCCACAGCACGATGTCGGCGAACGCCAGATCGGCGAGAAGCTGACCGTCACCCGCGAGACGGTGGAGCCACTCCACGTCCTCCTCGCTCGAACGGCCCTGGGCGTACACGAGATCGCTGAGGGTCGACACTCCTCCAGCCTAGAGCGCACCGGTGAGCCGAGCCGGTTCCGTCGCGCGACGGCGCGCGGGACGGCGGGCGACGTGCGGCGGGAGTCACGCGGCCGATCCGGCGACTCGACGGATGCCGCGGACTCGGCGGCTGCGGCCGCGCGGGGCGACCGCCTCCGGCGTGGCAACCACCGCCTCACCGGCGAACCGGCGCACGGCGAGCGTGAGGGGCGATTTCGGCGCGATGTCCGCGATAGGGCTTGCGGCCAGAAGCGCCGCGTCAGCGGAGCGAGGATCCTGCGGCAGGAACCAGACGTCCTCGATCCCGCCGAACCGGTCGAGCGTGCGCCGTACCTGACCGCGCGCATCGATGCCGAGCGCGCCGGGCCGGAGACGGTTCGCCACGACCGCGACCGGGGTCGCGCCCACCGTCGCGCGCAGTTCGGCGTACGCGCGCAGGAAGCGCGCCACGCCCACCGGGTCGGCTCCGGCGACCGCGACGACCAGGTCCGCCGCCCGCAGGGCCGCCAGCGTCGCAGCATTGCGGCGCGGACCCTCGAGGTCGCTCATGATCTCTTCGTCGCGCTCCAGCGACGACGAGACGTCGACGACGGTGAAGTCCGCCCAGTCGCGGCACGCCGCGAGCGCCGACGACACGCGTCGTTCACTCAGTTCCGGCCATCGTGACGGACGGTTGAGTCCGGTCAGGACGTCCACGCCGCTTCGCCCCAAGGGAACGGCGATCCTCGACAGCTCGTGCGCGTCGAGCCCGCCCATCTCCGCCTGGCGGCATGCCGCGGCGAATCCCGGACCTTCGTCGGCCAGGCCGAGCGTCAGCGCGATCGACGGCGCGTGAGTGTCGGCGTCGATGAGCCCCACATGCCGGCCGCCACGGGCGAGTTCGACGGCGAGCTCGGTGGCCACCGTCGAGCGCCCCGGGGCTCCCGCGGGCCCCCACACCACGATCACCCGAGGCTGCGGGCGCGTCGTCGGCGGATCGATCCTGGCGGGGCCTGCCGCGAGCACCTCGGCGAGACGCCAGGCGTCGACGTCCTTGCCCACCGGCTGCTCCAGCCCGCAAGCCGCGGCCAGGCGCTCGTTCACGGCACCGTCGCACATCGGCACGATTCGCGTGCCGGCCCGATCGCACAGCGCCACGACGGTCGGCGACATCGTGTTGCGCGACACCTCGATCACGACGGCATCGGCCTCGGCGACGGCACGCAGCACGGCCTCGGCGTCGTCGCCGAGCATGCGGTCCTGCGCGGCGAGCGAGAGAGCGGAAGCCTCGACCACCCCGACGACGTCGACCTCTTCGCGGCGGAGCCCTTCGGCGAGCGCCGCGCCCGCATCGACGGCGAGCAGGACTCTCACGATCCGGCGCCCGCCGTCGGAACGACCGACAGCGCGGCATCGTCGGCCATCGCCGCCAGGGTCGCGGCCACATCCGCACGCGGGATGACGAGTTCGAGGGCCGCTGCCCCTCCCCCGATCATCGAGTCGTCGCGCGTGACCGAGACCACCGTCGCATCCGCCACGAGGATGCGCGGCACGTCGTACTCGCCCTGCTCGAGCAGCGGCGCCGCCCATACCTCGACGACCGTTCCCGCCGCGACCGAACCCGGCACGTCGACCGTGCTGCGGACGACGACGCTGGTGGTCCGCGCGGACTCGGCGGCACCGACGGAGGCAGCCGGCAGGAGCTCCCCTGCTTCGACCGTACGCGTCGCGATCGTGCCCGGTTCGAGGTCGTCTGCCGTCAGGTAGGTGTCGGCGACCGTGCCCAGCGCGACATCGACGACGGTCACGTCCGCTGATGCGATCGGCTGGCCAGGCACCAGCGTGTTCACGGCGGCGTACACCGGCACCGTCTGGCGTGCGGCGGCGACGACGAGCCACACACCGGCCACCGATGCGACGATGAGGAGGATGCCGAGGAAGAACCGCGCGTCGCCCCAGAAGGCGCGGCGCGGCGTGCGAGCGGGGTCGATGACGGCCATGTCTCCCATCGTCGCCCACTCGTCGAAACCGTGCTCCGCGTTATCCACAGCGCCCCCGGCCCCGAGCCCTCTCCTCAGGTGCGGGGTCATAATGGTGGCATGCCCGAAGACCCGACGTCAGACGTGCGTATGCTCGCGCCCGCGCAGGTGGGCGAGGTGCTCGGCGTGTCGGTCGACGAGGTGATGGCTCTCGTGAGGGAGGGCCGTCTGCGCGGGGTGCGGGTCGGCTCGCCGGCTCGCTGGCGCGTAGACGCTGCGAGCGTGTCTGACTACCTCGACGACCAGGCCGAGGAGACACGCCGCATGGCCCTGTGGCAGCAGTCGCAGAACGCCAGCTTCCCCGAGCTGTGGGGCACGGGAACGGTCCGCAACCCCGACTGACCCTTCGGTGCGAAGGCTCCGATCGTCGTTGGCGCGTGAGCGTTCAGAGGATCGACGGCGCCTCGTCGGCACGCACCCATGCGACGGCCGCGAACGGGACGACGCGATACCCGGCGACCGCATCCGCCCGGCGCGGTGCACCGGGTTCGTGCAACGCGAGATCGAAGTGGTCGATCCCGGCACGGTCGATCGTGCCCGACAGAACGCGACCCGAGGTGAGGTGCACAGCCACTCCGGCGCGCCGCCGCACCAGGTCGCGCAGCACGAAGCCGAAAGTGAGCCGGTCGGCCAGCGCCGGCCGCGCCGCCGCAGGCCGCGCGGTGCGGAGCAGATCGGCGTGCGGCATGCCGATCGTGAGGATCGACGTGAACGGCGCGAGCACCGCACCCGTACGTCCCTCGGCGGGGGCGAGAGCCGCCCAGTCCGCGCCGACGCCGGTGACCGTGGCGCGCATCGTGGTGCCGTCCACGAGATCGAAGGCGGCGACCGCAGGCGCTGCGTCACGGGAGACCAGCAGCGACAGACGCTCGGTCAGCGTGACGCGTGACAGTCGCAGTCGCTCGGCCTCGGTGTCGAGCGCGGCGCGCTCCGCCTCCCACTCGGAGGCGAGTTGATCTTCGAGGTCGTCGAAGAACCGGTCCCAGCGCACCCAGCGAGGCTAAGGCAAATCACCGCGAGACGGTCACGAGTTATCCACAGGTCCTGGGCGAGGGCTTTCCTGAGAGTTCGCCTTATGTTGTACTTGGCCCAAGACATCCCCCCTGTCGAGATAGGCACTCATGGCAACGACGCCCACGGGCTTGGCCCGGGCACCCCATACGTCGCGCGGCGCAGAACTCACCGAGTTCTTCGCGCCGCAGCGGACGCCGTCCACCGCGCTACCCGACCCCGGCCCGTTCCTGCGCAACCTCACGCGCGGCGTGCTCGAGGTGTTCGCAGGAGTGCGTGAAGTCGATCAACTCGCGCGCTGGCTCACCGAGGATCCGTACCGCAAGCTGGTGACGCGGGCGAACCTCGCGGCTCGAGCACGGAGCGCGCGCGGCGTGCCCGCGAAACGGCCCGTGCACGCGATCTTGTCGGTGCGCGAGTCCTCCCCCGCGGACGGCGTCGTAGAGGCCGTCGTGGTCGTGCAGGGGCCCGCTCGCTCCCGCGCGGTCGCAATGCGCCTCGAGGGCGTGGACGGGCGCTGGCGCGCGACATCCCTCGCGCTTCTCTGACGGGCGCTCGGCTTTCAGACCGGCGAGAGGGTCGACCCCAGCGTTGTGGCCGGCTCGCTCGTCATTTCGGCGTGTCGTCGATCAGTTCGAGCAGCGACTTGAGCTCGTCGCGGATCTCGGTGTGGTCGTACTGACCGGCACGACTCTCGCCGGAGATCACCCCCGACCGGTGAACCTTGCGGAAGTCGCCGAACGGGAACGAGTAGGCGCCCTTCGTCTCGCGGTCCTCGCTCTCGTCTATCCCGAGGTGCCAGTGAGAGTACTCCGTCCAGCCCTCGCGGTCGATGAAGCTGTTCTCCTCATCGGCGGTCGGAGCCGCTTCGGACCAATCGTCGCGCTCATCGCGCACGACCTTTCCGTCGCGAATGAGTGCCCGCGCATGACGCAGGGCCGGCTTGTTCAACTCGATGGCCATGCCCGAGACGCTAAGACGACCTGCCGCCCCTCACGAGGGGGTTGACGAATCCTCCTGCTGTGCTCCCCGCGCTCTTCCCGCAACGTCGCGCGCGAACCCGCCGCGCGCGGCGTCCGCGCGTTCACTGCTTGTAGGACGACAGGAAGTTGCCGAGCCGCTCGATCGCCTCGGTGAGCACGCGCGACTCGGGCAGCGTGACGATGCGCAGATGGTCGGGCGTCGCCCAGTTGAAGCCCGTGCCCTGCACGAGCAGCACGTGCTCCGCCACCAGGAAGTCGTAGACGAGCTTCGCATCGTCGTGAATCTCGTAAACGTTGGGATCGAGCCGGGGGAACGCGTACAGCGCTCCCTCGGGCTTGACGCACGACACCCCGGGGATCGCCTCAAGGCTCTCCCACGCGGCATCCCGCTGTTCGCGGAGGCGCCCGTTCGGCGCGATGAGCGCGTCGATCGACTGCACTCCCGACAGTGCCGCCTGTACGGCGTGCTGCGCGGGAACGTTCGGGCAGAGCCGCGTCGACGCGAGGAGCGTGATTCCTTCGATGAAACCCGACGCGTGCGCCTTCGGGCCGGTGATGACGAGCCAGCCGGAGCGGTAGCCGGCGACCCGATACGTCTTGGAGAGGCCGTTGAAGGTGAGTACGAGCAGATCGGGCGCGACGGACGCCATCGGGATGTGCTGCGCATCGTCGAACAGGATGCGGTCGTAGATCTCGTCCGAGAGCACGAGCAGCGAGTTCTCACGGGCGATCTCGGCGATTCCCTCGAGCACCTCCCGCGAATAGACCGCACCCGTCGGGTTGTTCGGGTTGATGACCACGATCGCCTTCGTGCGCGGAGTCACCTTGGCACGGATGTCTTCGAGGTCAGGCTGCCAGCCGTTCTGCTCGTCGGCGAGGTAATGCACGGGCGTTCCGCCGCCCAGGCTCGTCATCGCGGTCCACAGCGGGTAGTCGGGGGCAGGAATCAGCACCTCGTCGCCCTCGTCGAGCAGCGCCTGCATCACCATCGTGATGAGTTCCGACACACCGTTGCCGAGGTAGACGTCGTCGGGGCCGAAGGACGGGAACGTCGGATCCTGCTCGTAGCGGTACACGACGGCTCGTCGCGCCGACATGATGCCTCGGCTGTCGCTGTACCCGTGCGCATGCGGCACGGCCTCGAGCATGTCGCGCACGATCTGGAAGGGCGCCTCGAACCCGAAAACGGCAGGGTTGCCGGTGTTGAGCTTCAGGATCGTGTGGCCTTCGTCCTCGAGCCGGTCGGCCTCGACCAGGGCCTGCCCTCGGATCTCGTAGAGCACATCCTTGAGCTTGCTGGACTGGTCGAGAGGACGGAGGGGACTCATCGGATCAGGATACCGGCGGGATGCCGAGGCCAATGGACGTCGGGTGGCCCGACCCGTCTTCCCTCGGTCGATCACCGACCGTCGGGCCGACGCCGCCACGATCGCACGGAAGGCGCGTCGGCGCATGCACCGGCGGCCGCCTCCCTCGGGGGTTCGCGCACGCCTGAGCCCGCGCGGACCCCCGAAGAGGCGGTGCGGCGGCTACTTCTTACGCTGCTCCGCTGCGCGGCGCTGGGCGCGGTTCTGCGGAGCCTTGTCTGCTGCCGGGGCTTCGGCATCCGTCCGCTGGCCGAAGGCGCCGCGCTGGGGCTCGGCCGCCGGCGCGGGCGCCTGAGCGGGACTCGCGGCGGCAGCGGTGGCGGCCTGGCGCAGACGGCTCGTCGCCGCCTGCTGCACCTGACCGCGCTCGTTGCGCACCTCGACCTCGCCGGCGTCGTTGGCCGCGGAGTATTCGAGCTTCTGCACCTCGACCGGAGCCGCGCCGAGACCTTTCGCCTCGACCTGCGCGACCTCGCCCTCACCGGCGCGACGCACCTCGACCTCGAGGTTGTAGAGGTAGCCGACCGACTCCTCCTTGATCTGCCCCATCATCGACTGGAACATCTGGTAGCCCTCGCGCTGGTACTCGATGAGCGGGTCGCGCTGGGCCATCGCGCGCAGGCCGATGCCGTCCTTGAGGTAGTCCATCTCGTAGAGGTGGTCGCGCCAGCGGCGGTCGAGCACCTGCAGCACGACGCGTCGCTCGAGCTCACGCGTCGCGGCGGTGCCGAGCGTGGCCTCACGGCTGTCGTAGGCGATGCGTGCGTCCGAGAGGATCTCGCGCTTCAGACCCTCGGCGGTGATGCCACCACGGCGGCCGGATGCCTCGGCGACGACCTCGTCGATGGTGACGCCCACCGGATACAGGGTCTTCAGCTCGGTCCACAGTGCATCGAAGTCCCAGCTCTCGTTGTGTCCGGAGCCGGTGTGGTCCTCGATGACCGCGTTGATCGCGTCCTCGATGAAATGCTGCACACGGTCGGCGATGTCGTCGCCGTGCAGGATGTGCCGGCGGTCGGAGTAGATGGCCTCGCGCTGGCGGTTGAGGACGTCGTCGTACTTGAGGACGTTCTTGCGGATCTCGGCGTTGCGGGCCTCGACCTGGCTCTGCGCCGACTTGATCGCGCGAGAGACCATGCCGGACTCGATGGCGACGTCGTCGGGGAAGTTCGTGCGCGCGAGGATCGCCTCGGCCGCGCCGGATTGGAACAGACGCATGAGGTCGTCGGTCAGCGAGAGATAGAACCGGCTCTCGCCCGGGTCGCCCTGACGGCCGGAGCGACCGCGCAGCTGGTTGTCGATGCGGCGCGACTCGTGGCGCTCGGTGCCGAGGACGTACAGACCGCCCGCTTCGACGACCTTCGTGCTCTCGGTGGCGACCACGTCGCGCATCTGCGTGTAGACGTCGTCCCAGGCCGCTTCGTAGTCCTCGGGAGTCTCGACAGGGTCGAGCCCCTTGGACCTCATCTCCTGCACCGCGAGGAACTCGGCGTTGCCGCCGAGCATGATGTCGGTGCCGCGACCGGCCATGTTGGTGGCGACGGTGACGGCGCCCAGGCGCCCGGCGCGGGCGACGATCTCGGCCTCTCGCGCGTGGTTCTTCGCGTTCAGGACCTCGTGCTTGATGCCCTTCTTCGACAGCAGGCGCGAGAGGTACTCGCTCTTCTCGACGCTGACGGTGCCGACGAGGACCGGCTGGCCCTTCTCGTGGCGACCGGCGATGTCTTCGACGACCTGGGCGAACTTCGCGGGCTCGTTCTTGTAAACGAGGTCGGCCTGGTCCTTGCGGATCATGGGCTTGTTCGTCGGGATCGGCACCACGCCGAGCTCGTAGGTCGACATGAACTCCGCCGCCTCGGTCTCTGCCGTACCGGTCATGCCGGCGAGCTTCTCGTAGAGGCGGAAGTAGTTCTGCAGGGTGACCGTGGCGAGAGTCTGGTTCTCGGCCTTGACCGGCACCGCCTCTTTCGCCTCGATCGCCTGGTGGATGCCCTCGTTGTAGCGGCGGCCGACCAGGATGCGTCCGGTGTGCTCGTCGACGATCATGACCTCGTCGTTCATCACGACGTAGTCGGAGTCGCGCTTGAAGAGTGCGAGCGCCTTGATCGAGTTGTTGAGGAACGAGATGAGCGGGGTGTTGGCCGACTCGTACAGGTTGTCGATGCCGAGGTAGTCCTCGACCTTCTCGATGCCGGGCTCGAGCACGCCGATCGTGCGCTTCTTCTCGTCGACTTCGTAGTCGACGCCGACCTCGAGCGTCTTGGCGATCTTCGCGAATTCGACGAACCAGCGGTTGGCCTCGCCCGACGAGGGGCCGGAGATGATCAGCGGTGTGCGGGCCTCGTCGATGAGGATCGAGTCGACCTCGTCGACGATCGCGTAGAAGTGCCCGCGCTGCACGAGGTCTTCCTTACGCCACGCCATGTTGTCGCGCAGGTAGTCGAAGCCGAACTCATTGTTCGTGCCGTACGTGATGTCGGCGCTGTACTGCTCACGCCGCACCTCGGGGGTCTGCCCTGCGACAATGTTGCCGGTCGTCATGCCGAGGGCACGGTAGATGCGGCCCATGAGCTCGGACTGGTACGACGCCAGGAAGTCGTTGACCGTGACGACGTGCACACCCTTACCCGCGATGGCGTTGAGGTAGACGGGGAATGCACCGGTCAGCGTCTTTCCTTCACCGGTCTTCATCTCGGCGATGTTGCCGAGGTGAAGTGCCGCGCCGCCCATGATCTGCACGTCGTACGCGCGCTGACCGAGCGTGCGCTTCGCCGCCTCGCGCACGGCGGCGAACGCCTCGGGCATGAGCTGGTCGAGCGTCTCACCGGCCTCGTGACGGGCGCGCAACTCGGCGGTCTCGCCCCGCAGCTCCTCATCGGTGAGGTGCGCGTAGTCCTCTTCGAGGGCGTTGACGGCCTTCACGACCTGCTGGAGCCGCCGGAGGATGCGACCCTCGCCGGCACGAAGCAGTTTCTCGAGGGGGTTGGCCACGGAGTTTCTCCATCTGTCGGGTGCGCCGCAAGGGCGCCGCTGCCGCCCGGGGCGCATGGCCCCAGGCATACCTTCCCATGTTATCCACCTGTGACCTTTGTGTGCGCTGGGTACGCACAGTATGGGGATATGCCGCATGCCGTGCTGCCAAACCGCGATGCGACGGATGCGGTCGATCGCGGCGTGCGCCAACGGCACCCCGCACGGGCGGCTTCCCGCTGAAGCGAGGGCGGGATGCCGTTCTTTGCTCCCCTGCTCGCGGCATCGCCCGTGCCGGATGAGCCGATCACTCACGGCTGGGCCTGCGTAGACCCGCGCGACGCGCCGGGGCGCGGCTTCTCCTTGTTCCGTTTCCCGGTATGTATATACTCGGCAATTACTTACCGGGTATCCCCCGACGGAGAGGTGCGACATGGTTGTCTGGCGGCGGTGGATCTTCCCGATCCTGATGGTGGTCATCCTCGGCGCGGCGGCCGCCGCGCTCGTGAAGATCGCGTTCTTCCCTGACACCGCGCCCGCGGCCGCCGTCGAGCCGTCCGCGCAGATCGCCGACCCGGTGGTGGCGGTCGAGCGCGACGAGGTCGCCAACGCTCTGAGCCTGCCGGGCACGATCGCGCGGGACACCTCGTACGCCCTCCGCTCCGAGGTCGACGGCACGGTCACGGCGGTGCACGTCGGCGAGGGACAGTCGGTCGCGGCCGGCCAGAAGCTCTTCACGATCAAGCAGGCCGACCCGGTCAAGAACATCGACATCGTCGCCGCCGAGGCCGGCGATGTCACGGAACTCGCTGTCGTCAAAGGCCAGCCCGCCTCGATCGGCGGTGAACTCGCGACGCTCTCCCCGGCGCGTTACCACGTGCAGGCGACGGTCGAGCCCGTGCAGCTGTACCGCCTGCAGGGCGCTCCGTCCGAGGGATCGGTCACCATCCAGGGCGGGCCCGCGCCGTTCACGTGCACCGGGCTGAAGGTCGAGGTCGCCGAAGACGGCACGACGACCGTCACGTGCGCGGTGCCCGCCGACCAGACCGTGTTCGCGGGGCTCCAGGCCCAGCTCGACATCGACCTCGGCACAGTGTCGGACGTCCTGGTCGTGCCGACGACCGCGGTCAAGGGCGGCGCCGGCACGGGCATCGTGTGGCTGGACGCCGGCGACGGCGATCTCGAGGAGCGGGATGTCGTGCTCGGAGTCAGCGACGGCACGATCGTCGAGGTGACCACGGGCCTGGCAGAGGGCGAGCTGGTGCGGCAATACGTTCCGGGCGTCGCCGCCTCCGATGAACCGGTCTGCTACGACGACGGCATGGGCGGCGAGTACTGCGAGCCGCAAGGGTGGAACTGGTGAGCCTCGTCCGGCTCGAGGGTGTCGCGAAGCACGTCGTGCTCCCCGACGACACGCGGCTCGACATCCTGCGGGGCATCGACCTCGAGATCGACGCGGGCGATCATGTCGCCATCGTGGGGCGCAGCGGTTCGGGCAAGTCGACCCTCCTCAACCTCATGGGCATGCTCGACGCCCCCTCCGAGGGCAGCGTCTCGTTCCGCGGCGAACCGGTGCGACGCATGCGCAAGGCCCGGCTCGACCGGCTGCGCGGACGCAACGTCGGGTTCGTCTTCCAGCAGTTCAACCTGCTCGCCGGACGCACCGCGCTCGAGAACGTCATGATGCCGCTCGGCTACGCGCGGGGGCGCGAGTTCTGGACGCGCCGCGCGGCCGCGACCCGCACGCTCGAGCGCGTCGGACTCGGGCATCGCATCGATTCGACGCCCGAGCAGCTGTCGGGCGGTGAACAGCAGCGCGTGGCGATCGCACGTGCGCTGGTACGACGCCCCGCGCTCATCCTGGCCGACGAGCCCACCGGCGCTCTCGACGTCGAGACCGGAGCATCCGTCATGGCACTCCTCGACGAGATCGCCTCCGAGGCCGATGCGGCCCTGGTCACGATCACTCACGATCTGAACGTCGCCGCTCGCGCGCGGCGTCACTACCGGCTGGACGCTGGCGCGCTCACGGCCTTCGAGCTCGACGTGCCCGGCCACTCGTCCGCTGCGGACGCATCGGGGCTCGCCGCGAGCGTCGAGGAGACAACGGATGCCGTTCCCGCGTCCGACCCCATCGGAGTGTCGTCATGAGCGGCCTGATCGGCGCCGTGGGCGAGGCGTGGTCCGAGATCCGCCATCACAAGCTCCGCGTGCTGCTCAGTCTCATCGGGATCGCCGTATCGGTCGGGGCGATCACCGCCGTCGTCGCGCTCAGCGAGTATCAGCAGCAGCAGATGGTGGAGCAGTCCGACCGTTCCGGGGGCCGCCCCGCGACGATCCAGTTCAGCGCTAACCGCTCCGACGGCACACCGATGGACTGGGCGTCGTTCGGCGCACACGTGGACCGGGTGGCCGAGCGGTACGACTTCTCGCATCTGACCCGGATCGTCGATCCGGTGATGCTGTCGCTGCAGACCCCCGAGCAGGTGCGTCAGGTGTCGACACGACTCGTCGACCCGGCGTATCCGGTGATCCACCGCACTCCACTCCTGGAGGGACGCTGGTTCACCGAGGCCGACGTCGACCTCGCCTCTGCCCCGGTCGTCATCACCGAGGCGCTGTGGGACGTGTACGGCCGCCCCGATCTCGCTTCCGGGTTCGCACTGCAACTCGGGGGCGACGTCGGCGGATCCTACACCGTCGTCGGCGTGACGCCGCGGGAGTACACCGGCGACGAGGACAAGCACGTCACCATGCTGTACGCGGACTTCGCCGCACGCCAGGGCATCCTTCCGCCCGATATGTCGGTCGCGTGGGAGGTGTGGGTGCCCGAGGACATGGCGGCCGAGATCGGCCCGATCCTCGCCGCCGATCTCCGTGCAGGCGTCGATTCCGGCGTCGACGTCATGGTGAGCCGCACCGACTGGGCATCCAGGCCCGACCAGGCCCAGTATGCGCAGACGTTCGAGCTGGTCACCGGCGGGATCGCGGGTCTCGTGCTGCTGCTCGGCGGTCTCGGACTCGTCAACATCCAGCTGGTCGCGATGCGTCAGCGCATCCGCGAGATCGGCGTGCGCCGCAGCTTCGGCGCGACCGGCAGCCGCATCTTCTCGTCGGTGATGCTCGAATCCGTCGTGGCGACGGCGGTCGCGGGGGTCATCGGCATCGCGATCGCTGTCGCGATCCTCAAGGCCCCGTTCGTGCTCGACATGTTCCAGGGGATGCAGGACGTGCCGCCGTTCCCCCTGCGCGCTGCCCTCACCGGCCTCATCGCCGCCGTCGCGATCGGCGCCCTCGCCGGGTTCATTCCCGCGCTGGTCGCAGTGCGCTCCAACGTCATCGACGCGCTGCGGTTCTAGTCCAGCGCCACCGCCTCCCGAAGGAGATCTCCATGTCCGTTCGTCAGAGCCTGCTCGCGATCCTCGACCAGGGCGCCTGCTACGGCTATCAGCTGCGCGCGGAGTTCGACCGGCGCACCGGCTCCACATGGCCGCTCAACGTCGGCCAGATCTACAACACGCTCGACCGTCTCGAGCGCGACGGCCTCGTCGAGAAGGGAGACGTCGACGAGCAGGGTCACGTGTACTGGCAGATCACGGATGCGGGAACCGCCGAGGTCCAGGATTGGCTCGGCTCCCCCGTCGAGCGTTCCTCGGGCACGAGGGATGAACTCGCGATCAAGCTCGCTGTCGCCGCGACCCTGCCGGGTATCGACGTCTCCGGGATCATCCAGACCCAGCGCCGTTCTTCGCTCGCACAGCTTCAGGAGCTCAACCGCGCGAAGTACGCGGGAGTCAATCCAGACGGACCGGAAGAACTCGCGTGGTCGCTCGTCGTCGACTCGATGATCTTCCAGGCCGAGGCCCAGGTGCGCTGGCTCGATCACACCGAGCAGCGCCTCGCTCTTCACCCCGAGCATGCGATGGCGCTCCAGCTGTCCACCGAGAGGCCGAAGCGCGGACGGCCGGCGCGCGCCGAGGCATCCGCCTCGCCGGTCGAGCCGGCACGATGACCGATACGGTGCTGCGCCTCATCGGCGTGACGCAGCAATACGGCACGGGCGCCACGGCCGTCTCAGCGCTTTCGGGCGTGGACTTCGAGGCAAGGCAGGGCGAGCTCGTCGCCATCATGGGTCCTTCGGGGTCGGGCAAGTCGACCCTGCTGTCGATCGCCGGCGGACTCGCGATCCCCACGAGCGGCGAGGTCGTGATCGAGGGCGCACACCTGAGCGAGCAGTCCCCCGCGCAGCTCGCTCAGCTGCGCCGGCGCTCGCTGGGCTTCGTCTTCCAGGACTTCAACTTGATTCCGACGCTCACCGCGATCGAGAACGTCACGCTCCCGCTGGAGCTGGACGGCTTCCGTGCGCGCGTCGCGCGGCGGGCGGGCCGAGATGCCCTCGCCTCGGTGGGGCTGGTCGAGAAGGCCGACGCCTTCCCCGACGATCTGTCGGGCGGCCAGCAGCAGCGCGTCGCGATCGCGCGCGCGGTGGTCGGCGGGCGTCGGCTGATACTCGCCGACGAGCCGACCGGCGCCCTCGACTCCGTCACGGGCGAGATGGTGCTGAAGATGCTGCGCGCCCGAGTGGATGCCGGAGCCGCCGGGATCCTCGTCACCCACGAGGCCCGCCACGCGGCCTTCGCAGACCGCATCGTGTTCCTCCGCGACGGCCGGATCGTCGACGAATCCCGTCGCAACGGTGCCGACACACTGCTGACCGGGGCCGTTCGGTGAGGATCGCCGTGCAGAACTCCTCCGATTCGTTCGCTCATGGGCCCGATACGCACGAAACCGGCCACGAATCCGAGAGATCGAAGGAGTTCTGGCAGGTGGGCGCCCGATGACCGGAGTGCGGCAGGCGGACATCGTCGTGAATCCGCAGCCGCGACTGACGGATGCCCCGCGCCGGCGCGGCGGCGGATGGTCGCGGTGGCGAGTGGCCGCACGCCTGGCACGCCGCCAGACCTGGCGGGCGAAGGGCGCCAGCGCGCTCGTGGTCATGCTCGTCGCGCTGCCCATCGCCGCGATGAGCGCCTACTCGGTCTGGGCGATGAGCTCCGTAGGCACGGCGGAGGAGCAGGTCACCGTCGAACTCGGCGAGACGCAGGCGTGGGTGGCGACGGCCGGGGTTCCTGGCGCCGGATTCTGGCAGGCGCCGACGCAGCCGGAATGGAACGGCTACCCCTTCACCGAGGACGGGTCGTGGGAGATCCCGGACGGCACGCCCCTCGACGACCCCCTCGACGTCCTTCCACCGGGCACCGAGACACTCGAGATCACCCACGGCCAGGTCTTCGCCGAAACCTTCGGCGGCACCGGCGCGCTCGAAGCATGGGGTGGTGAGGCGTGGGATCCGCGCTTGGCCGGTCGGTTCGATCTTCTCGACGGCGAGCGGCCCGATGGCCCGCGTGAGGCGATGGTCACCGAGGCCGCGCTCGAGCGCCTCGGCATCGAGATCGGCGGCACCCTGTCGCTCGCCGACGCCGGAACGCACTTCACCGTCGTCGGAACACTGGATGCCGCAACACTGCCGGACTCCGCCGCCGCGGTGTTCCTGCCCGATCCTGCCCAGGTCACGGGCGAGCGCCGCTGGTATCTACCGGCTCTCGCGCTCGGCTGGGACGACGTCCTCGCGTTGAATGAGGAGGGCGTGGTCGTCTATTCGCGCGAGGTCGTCCTCGACCCGCCGACCGTCACGACGGTCGAAGCGGCCAGCGCCCGGGACGCCTGGCTGAACGGCATCTGGATGACCGTCACGGTGCTCGCCGTCGCCGGCGTGTTCGCCGCTTACGTGGCGGTGATGCTCGCCGGGGCCGCGTTCGCCGTGTCGGCCAGACGTCAGCAGCGCGCGCTCGCCGTCGCCGCGAGCGTCGGTGCGCGCCCGCGCGATCTCTCGCGCACGATCGCCCTGCAGGGAACGGTGCTCGGCGTCGTCGGCGGAGGCATCGGCGTGGCAGCGGGTATCGGGATCGCGGCGCTCGTGATGCAACTGACCGCGACCGGCAGCGCGACCCGGTTCTGGGGATTCCACGTGCCGTGGCCGCTGCTCGCCGGGGTGTTCGCCTTCGCCGTGCTGGTGGGGACGGCATCCGCCCTCGTTCCGGCGCGGTCGGTGACGCGCAGCGACACGATCAGCGCCCTCCGCGGCGCCCGACGGCCGCAGACCCCTCGCGCATCGCGTCCGATCTGGGGATCGCTGCTGCTCATCGTCGGGGTCGCGCTCACCCTCGCATCCGGCATCGCCGCCGCCGGCCTGAACACGATGGACGACGTCGCGCCGGACTCGCCCCTGCGCGCCCTTCCGCCGTTCGGAATCGTGATCGGGCCGATCCTGGTGCAGGTCGGCGTCCTGATTTCGGGCGGCTGGCTGCTCTGGTGGACGGCGCGCGGCCTCTCGAAGCTCGGTCTGTCGGCCAAGATCGCCTCGCGGGATGCCGCAGCCAATGCTTCGCGCACCGTGCCGGCCTTCGCGGCGATCGCGGCGACCGTCTTCATCGGGGTGTTCGCCGTCGGCCAGCTCTCGATGCAGACGGCGAACACGGCGCGCGGGTGGTTCTACCAGGCACCGCTCGGGAGCCTCGCGATCGATATCGAGCCCACCGGAATGGAAGCGGTGACGGCGACGGACGCGGCACGAGCCGCAGACGCGGCCGCGGGGCTTGCGGAAGCGACGGGGGCCGATCACGTGGCGGTGATCGGCCGCCAGCTGAACGCCTGGTTCAACGGCGGCACCGCGGATGCTCGCCAGGCCGAATTCGTGATGGCGCTGCTCCCCGCGGAGCACCTGCTCGATCCGACCGTCGTCGACAGCTTCTCGACGATGGGTCAGAGCCCTCAGAATCCCCTCTCCGTCGTGGCGCCGCGCGATCTGGAGACCGCTCTCGGAACCGCACTGTCGCCGGGTGACCTGGCGGCCTATCGCGAGGGAGCGGCGCTGGTCGCCGACCCGCGGTTCGTCACGGACGGCACGATCGACATCGCCGCCTGGACGGTCGCCGATGCCGGCGAGGGCCGCGCGCCCGACAACGTGTGGGATCCGAACAAGCGCCCCGCCGCGTGGGGCATGCCCGATATCAGCGACCCGCTGTGGGCGGAGGAACTCGACGCCCTCGTGGTCGATCTTCCCCGCCAGCCGATCTCGATCGCGATCTCGCCCGAGACGGCGACTCGCTTGGGTGTCGTGACCCAACCGGATTCGGCGATCGGCTCGTTCACCGCACCGCCCTCCACCGCGGACCTCGACCGGCTGATCGAACAGGCCGCGAACGCGGGGGCCGCCGATTGGGCGCTCGCGGCCCGGTACGAGTCCGGACCCCCGAGCGACGCCGCGTGGATCGTGCCGCTGCTGGCCACCGTCGCCGTGCTGGTGCTCGGCGCGAGTGCCGTCGCGCTCGGACTCGCCCGCTACGAACGACGCCCCGACGATGCGACGCTGAGCGCCGTCGGCGGCACTCCGGGGCTGCGCCGACGCATCGGGTTCTGGCAGGGGCTCGTGATCGCCGGATTCGGGACGCTCGCCGGCACAGCGGCCGGCATCCTCCCGCCGATCGGATTCGCGATCCAGTCCGGGCACGATCTCCGGATCGCCGACATCCCGTGGGCGGTGCTCGCGGCGCTCACCATCGGGCTGCCCCTCGCGATCGCGGCGACGTCGTGGCTCGTCCCGCCGCGGCATCCCGATCTCACCAGGCGCACGGCGATCACATGAGACGAATCGGGTCGTGCCGGACATATACAGGCAGGACCCCCGTGAAAGGACCCGCCATGAGCCGCACCGTGCCCGCCGTCGATCCCGCCGCCATCAGCCTGCCCCCGACCGAGCCGATCGACATCACCGAGCTGATCGCGCAGAGCCTCCCACGCTGAGCACCGGCACGAACGCCCCCGCGGCCCGCGGGGGCAGGATGCCGCAACTCGGACCGTCGAAACACCATGGCTGCCGCATCCTGTCGTCTCACAGGCGGCACGCACTAACCTTAAGCGTGACTTCCACCGATTCCCCGACCGACGCCGAGGCTCCCGTCGAGCCCGCATCGATGACCTTCTCCGACCTCGGGCTGAGCGAACCGGTGCTGAAGGCCCTGCGCACCATCGGATACGAGACGCCCTCCGCGATCCAGGCGGCCACCATCCCGACACTTCTCGCGGGACGCGATGTCGTGGGCATGGCGCAGACCGGCACCGGCAAGACCGCCGCGTTCGCGTTGCCGATCATCGACCGGCTCGACCTGTCGCAGAAGACTCCGCAGGCTCTCGTACTCGCCCCCACGCGCGAGCTCGCGCTTCAGGTGTGCGAGGCGTTCGAGAAGTACGCGGGCCATCTGAAGGGCGTGCATGTCCTCCCCGTCTACGGCGGCCAGGGCTACGGCGTGCAGCTGTCGGCCCTCCGCCGCGGCGTGCACATCGTCGTCGGCACCCCCGGTCGCATCATCGACCACCTCGAGAAGGGGACGCTCGATCTCTCGGAGCTGAAGTACCTCGTGCTCGACGAGGCCGACGAGATGCTGAAGATGGGCTTCGCCGAAGACGTCGAGACGATCCTCGCCGACACTCCCGACACCAAGCAGGTCGCACTGTTCTCGGCGACGATGCCGGCGACGATCCGCCGTATGTCGAAGCAGTACCTGAACGATCCCGAAGAGATCACGGTCAAGACCAAGACCACGACCTCGGCGAGCATCGCCCAGCGCTACCTGATCGTGCAGTGGCAGCAGAAGATGGACGCCCTCACGCGCATCCTCGAGGTCGAGAACTTCGATGGAATGATCGTGTTCGGCCGCACGAAGATCGTCACCGAAGAGATCGCCGAGAAACTCCGCGCTCGCGGCTACTCGGCTGCGGCCATCAACGGCGACGTCGCTCAGCCGCAGCGAGAGAAGTCGGTGAACCAGCTGAAGTCGGGCAAGCTCGACATCCTCGTGGCGACGGATGTCGCGGCGCGCGGCCTCGACGTCGAGCGCATCTCGCACGTGGTGAACTTCGACATCCCCACAGACACCGAGTCCTACGTGCACCGCATCGGCCGCACCGGCCGCGCCGGACGGTCGGGCGACGCGATCAGCTTCGTCACGCCGCGCGAGCGCGGGCTCGTGCGCGCCATCGAGCGCGCGACGCGCCAGGAACTCACGGAGATGCAGCTGCCGAGCGTCGACGAGGTCAACGTGACGCGGCTCTCGCGCTTCGATGATCGGATCACCGCAGCCCTCGCCGAGAACGAGCGGATCGATCGCTTCCGTGACATCGTCGCTCACTACGTGCGCAACAACGATGTGCCCGAGGTCGACGTGGCCGCGGCTCTCGCGATCGTCGCCCAGGGAGATACCCCGCTGCTTCTCGAGCCCGAGCCCGAGCGGCCGGCGCGCGAGCGTCGTGAGCGCACGGAGCGTGACGGCGCCGAGCGCAGCGACCGCGGCGAACGCCGCGCACCTCGCGAGGGCTTCGCCACCTATCGCATCGCGGTCGGCCGGCGCCACCGCGTCGAGCCGCGCCAGATCGTCGGTGCGCTCGCGAACGAAGGGGGGCTCCGCCGCGACGACTTCGGGGCGATCAAGATCCAGCCCGACTTCTCTCTCGTCGAGCTGCCGTCCGACCTGCCCAAAGACGCTCTCGCCCGACTCGCCGACACCCGCATCTCGGGCCAGCTGATCGATCTGCGCCTCGACACCGGTCGGTCGCCGCGGCGCACCGACGGCGAGCAGCGCACGTTCCGCGACGACCGGCCCGAGCGCAAGCCCCGGCACACGCGCACCGACGGCTGAGGCCTCCGCCCCCCGGTCGTCCCGCGCACGCACGGGCGCGTGGCGCAGCTCTGCGCGCGCGTGCCAGCTTCCCGCGCTCTCACCCGAAACACCCGTCCGGCGCTTTCGCAGCGCACGCACTCGGCAGGAGCACATGGACCGGCGAGCGAAGTTCCCCGCGGAGTCGACGGATGGCGGGGCCGCGACGACGCTGTGCGCGAACGATCCTCGACGCGTCCACAGCCCTCAGCCGGCTCCCTGCCGCCGACCATAGGATCGATCCATGGCCGGATTCTGGGGCAAACGTAAACGCGAGCAGGAAGAGCTCGACGCACAGGACGCGGATCTCGCGCGCCGCGCACAGAAGGCGCTCGTGTCGGCGGACGAGCGCATCCGCCTCACCACCGACGAACTGGCGTTCGCCGAGGCGGAACTCGGCCCCGGCTCGACCAAGGACCTGCGCGAGGCCCTCGACGCGGTGCGCACGCACCTGCAGGAGGCGTTCCACCTGCACCAGCTGAATCACGACGAGATTCCCGACACCCCGGAAGAGCTGCGAACGCGAAACGCCCGGATCGCGCAGCTGTGCGAGTGGGCAGAGGAGCTGCTCGACGACCGCACCACCGCACTGGCGGTGCCGATCGAGCGCGCACGTCGCGCCCCCGAGATCATCGCGAAGGTACGAGCGGATGCCGCGCGCCTGCGCCTGCGGATCCCCGATGCCCGATCGACGGTCCAGCGTCTCGCCGCCCGCTACTCGGCGCATGCCCTCGCTCAGGTCGAGGCGAATCCGGCCGAAGCCGAGCAGCTGCTCGGGTTCGCCGAGCACAGCGCCGCCGTCGCCGAGCGCCGTCGCGAAGCGGGCCAGCGCGAGCAGGCCAACATGGCCCTCGAGGCATCGACCGAGTCCGTCCGCCGCGCCGAGACGCTCATCGATGCCGTCGAGACGTTCGAGGTCGAGGCGCTGCGCGCCGAGTCGACGCTCGCGGCGATCATCGAGGATTCCCGCGACGACCTCACCGTGGCACTGCGAGAGCCGCACTCCCCCGGGGTGAGCGACGCGATCGTCGGGCTGCAGTCGGCCCTCGCGGCGCTTCCGGCGGCGGGAGTGAACACCGATCCCTTCGAGCAGCTCTCCCGCCTGCGCGAGGCCAACGCGGGCTTGGATGCCGCGATCGCCGCCGCCCGTGAGCGCGCCGCGCGGGTGATTCCGCCCCTCGAGCATGTTCGGCATTCCATCGACGACGCCGACCGCCAGCTCGCGGTCGCTCGTGATGTGATCGCGGGGCACCGCGGCTGGATCGGTGCCGACGCGCGCACCCGGCTGGCCGAGGCCGAACGCGTCCGCGCTGATCTCGACCGCTACCTCGGCACCTCGGCATCGGCGGCGACCACCATCGACGAAGACCATCGCGAGCAGGCGATGGCGATGGCGCGTCGCGCGGCCTTCCTGGCGAGCGAAGCGCTGCAGCTGGCCCAGCGCGACATCGACGCGGCACGCCCGCAGCCCGATCAGTGGGGCGGCCCCGGATACGGGCAGCAGCAGGGCTGGGGCGGCGGACGCCGCGGCGGCGGCTCCGACCTCATGGGCGGCATCCTCGGCGGTCTCGTGATCGGCAGCCTGCTCGACGGCTTCCTCGACTGAGACGAACGGCGGATGCCCCGGACCTCATGGTCCGGGGCATCCGTGGTTCGCGAGCTGCGTTACGCGGCGGGCTGAGCCTGGGTCGACAGCGCGATCACGCCGTAGTCCCAGCCCTTGCGCCGGTACACGACACTCGGGTGATCGCTGCCCACGTCGATGAACAGGAAGAAGTCGTGGCCGACGAGCTCCATGCGGTCGACCGCCTCTTCGACAGACATCCATTCAGGATCGAACTGCTTGCTCCGAATGACGACGGGCGTGTAGTCAGCCTCTTCCTCGTTGCCGGTGACGATCGGAATCTCACCTGTTGCGACGGCGCGGAGGACTTCGACGGAGGCGGGCTGCAGGTCGATTCCCTGCAATGCTCCCGTCTCTTTCTCATACTTGGCGCCCCGAGGGTGGTTGCGCGCATCGACGCGCTTGTCTTTCGCACGACGCAGCTGTTCGCACAGCTTGTCGACGGCGAGGTCGAGGGCGGTGAATTTATCGCCGTCGGTGGCCTCGGCCCGGACGACGGGCCCCTTGCCGTTCACGGTGAGCTCGACGGTCTCGTCTTCCATGCGCCCGTTGTGGTACGCGCGATGGGTGACCTTGATCTCGACACGCTGAGCGCGAGGCGCGAGGGTCTCGATTCGGGTGGCCTTCTCTTCGACGACACTGCGGAATCGATCCGTGATCCCCACGCCCACGCCGACGATGCTGGTTTCCATCCTTGACCTCCTTGTTCCGGTCCTCCCGGTCAAGGGCGGACCATCAGTCGCCTTGTGCTCCCCACCGTAGCCGCGCATCCGGGGTCTGTCACGTGTGAGTTTCGAATGTGTCCACGGAGCGTTCACCGGGCCACGGTGGATGGCGCGGCGTCGCCGCGACCGTCACCACGGCGATCACCACCGCTCCCCCGGCGCGCAGCGCTCGCACGGCCTCGGCGAGGCTCGCGCCGGTCGTGATGACATCGTCGACGACGATCACACGCCGACCCGCGGCATCCGTCGCGCCGAGGCTTCCCGCCACGTTGCGCCGTCGGCCGTCGCGATCGAGACCCCGCTGATCGCCGGTACGGCGGGTGTGACGCAGCAGGGGGCGCACCCGCACTCCTGCGCGACGGGCGATGAGATCGGGCACCCGGAATCCTCGGCGCCGGAACGCCGCCGCCGACGTGGGCATGGGAACGACGAGCACCGTGGATGCGTTCTCCCGCCTCATCGCGCCATCGAGCGTGCGGGGGAAGGCGCTGCCGAGGGCGCTGTCGAGAGCGGCGGCGAGCGCCGGCGCGAGAGCCCTGGCCAGTCCCGTGCGACCATCCTGTTTGATGGCCCGGAGAACTCGGGCAGCCACACCCTCGAATCGAAGTCCGCTCCACACCGGGACCGGCCCGCCCGGGGCATCGAGAGTGCGCCGACGCGGATCGGGCGCGAGCGCGAGGGCGCACCGCTCGCACAGGGCGACATCCGGCTCATCGCAACCCGCGCAGCGCACCGGGAGCACCAGAGCGAGCGCCTCGGCGATCGCCCCGACGCAGGTCGCCCGCAGCGCGGGCCAGAAGGCTCCTGACATCCGTCCACGGTCACCGATGACGCTCCGTCGCCGGGGCGGCTCGAGCGCTCCGGTGCAGAACCCGCCGAGCACACGATCTGGGGAGGAGACGCCCGTCTCGGCACCCGACGCGCCTACTGCGGTGAGCCCTGCTGGGTCGCGAGGACGCTCACGCCGGTCGCACTGGGCTGCCATGTGGTGCCGCGCTTGACGTAGAGCGTGCCGTCGTTCGCGCGCAGCCTCACGCTCGAGATGCCCGATCCTCCGGCGATCGAGGTGATGTCGGGCGACGCGGACGTCGACGACGTCGGGCCGCCCACGACCTGCTCGAGCACGATCGCACTACTCTCGCCGGTGGCCAGCACGCCGATCGTCACGTCATCGATCCAGGTGACGCCGATGCCAGGACCACCGACCGTCGCGAGCTGCATCGGTTCGCTCAGCCGCACCGGGACGCCGTCCTCACGGACGACTCCGGCCACCCACAGCACGGTGCGCCCGCCCGCGGTGACCGTCGCCGCCAGGCGGGTGCCATCGCGGGAGATCGACATCGCCGTGACCGACGAGGCGTCGGCCCACGCGCCGGCGACCGCCACGGACTCCCCCGACGGAAGATACGCGGACAGCGCGCCGGGCTGGTCGCGCGGCACGCTCCACACGACCCCGAATGGATCGATCGCCGGATCGATGAGCCCCGGGCGGACGTCGAGGGTCTGCGCGGCGGAACCGTCGGCACTGGCACGCACCACCTCACCGGTCGTGAGGCGCACGGCGGCCAGATCACGGTCGGGGCCGACCTGGACCGCGACGGGTGCCAGGCTCTCGACGACCGGAGACAGTCCGGGGATTCGATCGACCTCTCCCCCGGTGAGGAATCCGAATTCCTCCTGGGCGAGAACGAGCGGTGCGCCGGGGACGCGCGTGGAGCGCACCGCCACCGGCTCGGCAGCGAGAGGCGTGGCTCCGACGCTCATGACGACATCGACCACTCCCGCAGACGCGAGGCTCTCTTCGAGCTGCGTGAGCATGCGATCGAGGGCGGCGCTGTCTGCGGCGAGCGCGCTGTCGGACAGCTCGACGCGTGCGACGTCGTCGTCCGACACCGGAACCGACGGCACCGCTGTCACGTTCTCCGGGAATCCGGTGGCGACCGATTCCGCGAGCCACTCGCTCGGCAACTCGTTGACCAGCGCAGTCGTGATGCTCGTGGCCGCCTTCGCCGTCTGGAACCATCGGACGTCGGGCACGAGGTACTCCCACGTCGGGTCGAAGTACATGACGGAGTAGCGGTGGAACACGCTCGGGAATCGGTCCCGGTCGATGACCACGCCGTCGGGTGCGGCGGTGATGCGCCACTCGCCGTCGGCCTGCTTCACGAGGGTGAACGGCTGCTTGCGCTCGACGACCTCGGCTCGCTCGTAGACGCCGCGGTCGTCGACGGATGCGACCGCGTCGAAGGTGAAGTCGACGGTGCCCTCTGCGGTTTCGGTGTAGATCCGCTCCGAGAAGACGTCCACGGTCACGCTCGCGTCGGGATCCCATGCCTCCTGCAGTTCCGGTGCCAGGAACTCTCTCGCGCGTGCCCAGTCGCCGTTGACCCCCGGACCGGTGCCGGCATTGATGAAGCCCTCGACGATCTGCGCGGGCGTGGCGCCCGGCTCGGGCCGGTCGGGCAGGAATGCGACGTTCTGCGACTCGCCGGCGGTCTCGTCGGTGCGGTGCCCGTAGTTGATCGGCCCGCTGGTGGGAAAGCCCGCACACGCGGTGAGCGTGAGCGCGCCGAACGCGAGAAGGAGTGCCAGGATGCGGCGCGCGCGCGTCATGATGCACCGCCCTTCGCCGAGGCATCCGACTTCGCATGGCCCGTGGCGGAACGGGCGCCCGGATCGGGCACGCGGATCGGCTGAGTGAGGCCGAGGTCATCGACCGCGGCGATGGAGTCGTCGCCCGGATCGGCGGGGATCGGCGAGCCCGTGAGAGGGGCGCTCTGGCGCGGCAGGGTGAGGACGAAGTTCGTGCCCCGGCCGAGCTCGGACCAGACCGCGAGTTCACCGCCGTGCAGCTTCGCATCGCCGAGTGCGATCGACAGGCCCAGCCCCGTGCCGCCGATGGTGCGCGTACGCGAGGGATCGGCGCGCCAGAACCGGTCGAAGACGCGTTCGGCGTCCTCGGGCTTCATGCCGAGGCCGAAGTCCCGCACTCCCAGGGCGACGGCCTGCTGGTCACTGTCGACCGTGACCACGATCGGCCGGCCCTCGCCGTGCTCGATGGCGTTGCCGAGGAGGTTGCGCACCACGCGTCGCACGCGTCGGGGATCCATGTCGACCGGGGAATACCCTCCCGGGGCTACGAGCCGCACGTCGGTCCCGTGCTGCTCCGCGAGCTGCTGCATCGAGCCGATCACGTCCTCGGCGAGATGGGCGAGGCTGGTGGGCTCGAGCTCCAGCTGCACGGATCCGGCGTCGTAGCGGCTGATCTCCAGCAGATCGGTGAGGAGCGTCTCGAAGCGCTGCACCTGGGCGTTGAGCAGCTCGGCCGCGCGCGCCGTGGCCGGGTCGAAATCATCGCGCTGGTCGTTGATCATGTCGGCGGCCAGGCGGATCGTCGTCAGCGGAGTGCGCAGCTCGTGCGAGACATCCGACACGAAGCGCTGCTGCACGAGCGACAGATCGGCGAGCTCCTTGATCTGGGATTCGATGCTGTCGGCCATCGCGTTGAAGGATCGGCCGAGGGTCGCCAGCTCGTCCTCGCCGCGCACGGGGAGCCTCACGCCCAGCTCACCGGAGGCGAGCTTGGCGCTGGTGTCGGCGGCCTCGCTGATCGGGGTGGTGACCGAGCGCAGCACGAACCACGCGATGCCACCGATGAGCAGCACCAGCCCGATCCCGACGATCCAGAGCGTGCCCTGCACGAAGCCGAGGGTCTGGGGCGCGTTGGAGAGGTCGTACCCGAGATAGAGCTCATACGACGCCACACCCTCCACCGAGAGCTGCTGGCCGACCATGATTCCGGGCACGGTGTCGCCATCCGCGGTCGGCAGCGCGACGGACTGCCAGATCTGCTGGTCGGGGTTCTCACGCACCCGCTCGCGCATGCCCTCGGTCAGCAGAGTGTCGAATCCACCGACATAGGTGCTGAAGTCCTGCGGGGCGCCGGGCACCGGCGGCCCGATGCGGAAGACGGCGATGAGGTCGCTCGCAGACCGATCCGTCAGGGTGCCGTTGGCCAGCGTCATCACGTTCTGCAGCTGGACGCCGTCGCTCTGCACCGCAGCGTCGAGCGTGGTCTGGGCGGCGGCGCGCGCCTGCGCCGCATCGTCGAGCACCTGCTCGCGCCGCGAGGCGAACAGGTCGTTCTGGATCCATAGCGCCATCAGCACGCACGCCACGGTCACGGCGACCGCGGTGAGCGCGATGGTCACCAGGAGCGTACGGAAGCGCAGCGACCGGCGCCACAGACTCGCCAGGTTGCCCGGCCACGCGCGCCACAGACGCCATCCGGTCAGCGGGGTGCGGGTCGCGGTGATCCCGGTGGCCACGACCCCTGTGGCGGGTGCGGGCACGGCTGCCTCACACGGCGGCGCCGGCGCGATACCCGACGCCGCGCACCGTCGTGACGATCCTGGGATTGTCGGGGTCCTGCTCGACCTTGGCGCGCAGCCGCTGCACGTGCACGTTCACGAGGCGCGTGTCGGCCTTGTAGTGGTAGCCCCAGACCTGCTCGAGCAGCATCTCGCGCGAGAACACCTGCTGCGGCTTCGAGGCGAGGGCGACGAGCAGCTCGAACTCGAGAGGGGTCAGCGGGATCGGCGCCTCGCCGCGACGGACCTCGTGAGCCGCGACGTCGACGGTGAGATCGCCGATGCGCAGTGTGTCGTTGCCGGGCTGGCTGGCCGGGCGCAGCCGCGTGCGGATGCGCGCGACGAGCTCCTTCGGGTTGAACGGCTTGACGATGTAGTCGTCGGCGCCCGACTCGAGGCCCTTCACGACGTCGGCCGTGTCGGTGCGCGCGGTGAGCATGATGATCGGGATGCCGGATTCGGCGCGGATGCGGGTGCAGATCTCGATCCCGTCCATGCCCGGGAGCATGAGGTCCAGGAGGATCAGTTCGGGCCGTTCGGTGCGCCACGCATCGACCGCCTGCGCTCCATCCGCGCAGAACACCGTGTCGAACCCCTCCGTGCGCAGCACGATGCCGATCATCTCGGCAAGGGCGGTGTCGTCGTCGACCACCAGGATCCGTGAAGTCATCGCGCGCGTTCGTTCCTTTTCGCTCGGCATGACGACGGAACACGCCGTCCCCATGCGCTCCCCACAGAGTAGTCGACACCACCTGGGCGCAGGCCTCATTGAAGCCGTGACACTGCCGATATGCGGGTCGAGGCATCCGAGCGATATGAAACGATAGGAGTTCGACCATACCGCCGCTCGGCCGCACGCATGGATCGTGCGGGAGGTTCGACGGAGAATCGACGGAGAGGGGACCGGCGTGACCGCCTACCCGGCATGGACACCCGCCTCGCGCCCCGGGATCATCCCGCTTCATCCGCTGGGGTTCGGCACGATCCTGGGCCGATCGTTCGCCGCTCTGCGCCAGAACCCCCGCGTCCTGCTGGGGTTCGCATTGATCGTGCAGACGCTCGCCTATCTGGTCGTGCTCGGCGCCGTCCTCGCTGTCATGTGGGCCTCCTTCTCACGTCTCGACACTCTGCGGCCCGGCACCGACGAGTACGACACCGTGATGGCCGGCTCGATCGCCGTCACGGCCATCGCCGGCATCGTGCTGGGCCTTGTCGCCGGCGCGCTCAGCATCATCGTCCAGGGCATCGTCGTCGTCGAGGTGACACATGCCGCCGTCGCCGAGAAGCTGACGCTCGGAGCGCTGTGGCGACAGCTCCGCCCCGTCGCCTGGCGCCTGATCGGGTACTCGCTGCTCGTGGTCCTCGCCGTCGTCGCGATCGTCGCAGTCGTGGCGATCGGCGTCGTGGCCATCGGTGTCGCGGCACTGCCGGCCGCGATCGTGCTCACGATCCTGCTCATCCTTGCCGCCATTCCCTTGGCGTGGTGGCTGCAGATCAAGCTGCTTCTCGCTCCGGCGGCGATCATCGTCGAGCACGCGACGATCCTGCAGGCGGTGTCGCGCTCGTGGACACTGACCCGCGGACGCTTCTGGCCCGCACTGGGGATCATCCTCGTGATCTCGCTCATCTTCGGTGCCGTCGCGCAGGTGGTGAGCCTGCCCTTCAGCTTCCTCTCGATGGGACTCACGACGATCATCGCGCCGACCGGCGACCCCGAGCCGAGTGCGATCATCGGCGTGATCGCGACGGCGCTGCTCACCCAGGTGCTCACGCTGCTGCTGCAGTCCGTGGCCGTGGTGGTGCAGGCGACGGCTACGTCGATCATCTACATCGACTGCCGCATGCGCCGAGAGGGGCTCGATCTCGATCTGCTGGGCTACGTCGAGCGGCGGGACGCCGGGGCGACTGCCCTCGCCGACCCCTACCGCGAGCACATCGGACGCGCCGCCCCGGCACGTGGCTGGCCGGCAGGCGGGTACGGTGGCCCCGGCTCTCCCTATCCTGCCGCCGGTCAGCCGCCCTACCCGGCCGCGGCGCCGGCACAGTACCCGGGCCCTCATGCCGCTCAGCACGGTCACCCCGCGTCACAGCCGCCGTACCCGGCCGGATATGCGCCGGTGCGACCCGAATACCCCGTGGCGCCGCCCTCGCCCACCGCGACCGCGCCGGCATCGGCACCGGCCCTCGTGTCGGACGAGCCGTCACCGACGACCTGGACCGCGCCTGGCGGGGCATCCGACGGCGCCGACCGACAGTCGCCGTGGGCCTGACCCCGCTCGTCGTCGTGTTCGCCCGCGCGACCGGCGCCGTGCCGCCGCTCACGCCGGACGGTGACGAGGCACGTGAGTGGGCCGAGCAGGAGCTCTCCGACCCGGTGTACGACATCGCCGAGCCCACGCCGTTCGACCGCATCGCACGGGCCGTCGGGGACTTCTTCCAATCCCTCTTCTCTCCCGAGATCTCGCCGGGATGGGGCTCGGCCATCGCGCTCGTGGCCGCGATCGTCGTGGTCGTCATCATCGTCGCGGCGTTCCTGGTGTGGGGCATGCCGCGCTCGACGCGACGGGCCGCCGGCGCGTCTCCCCTGCTCTTCGGCGAGTCGGAGCATCGCTCCGCGGCGCAGCTGCGCTCTGCCGCCAGCGCCCATGCGCGGGCCGCCGAATGGGAGGCCGCCATCGTGCTGCGGTTCCGCGCGGTCGCACGCGGCTGCCTCGAGCGCGGGGTCGTCGACCCGCCGCCGGGTACGACGGTGCACGCGTTTGCGAGAGCCGCCGGCCGGGTGTTTCCCGCACTGGCCGGGCAGCTCGAACGGTCTGCCGACGCATTCGACGATGTCCGCTACCTTCGTCGCCCCGGCACGCAGGAACTGTACCGGCTCGTCGCGGACACCGATGACGCCGTGACCACGGCCCACCCCGCTGAGGCGTCGGGGATCGAGCCGGTGATGGCGCCGTGAGTTCACGCCCCGCCCGCCTCGGCCCCGCCCGCCTCGGCGCGCGGTCACATCGCTGCGGCTGCAGTCTTCTGCTGTGGCGCCACGGATCGGTGGCGCCGAAACAGAAAACGTCAGCCCACATCAGAGCTGAGGGTCGGTGCCACGCGTGAGCGGTCTGGGTGCGGCATCCACCGCCTCTGAAGACACCAGGCCCCGGCGCGGCCGCCGCGTCGCGGCATGGATCGCGATCGCACTCGCTCTGCTCATCGTCGGCGGCATCGGCGCGGCGATCTCCGCCGCGAACCAGTGGGCCGAACGCGGCGCCCTCGATCCTGGCTCCGCGGGTCCGGCCGGCACGCGGGCGCTCGCCGAGATCCTCCGCGACCACGGGATCGAGGTCGTGACCGTGCGCGACCGGACGGCTGCGACCGACGCCCTCGCCCAGGGCCCCGCGACCCTCGTGATGCCCGATGCCCCCGCCCTCTCGGACGACGCGATCCGCGCCCTCGCCGAGGGCGCCGCCGACGTGGTGCTGCTGGAGCCGAGGGCGCGCACCCTCGACCTCTTCCTGCCCGGAACGCAGCCGTCCGGCGTCGCGGCGGGCCGCGCCGTGCAGCCCGGCTGCGCAATGGCGGATGCCGAGCGGTCCGGCGCGATCGCACCCGGTGCGCTGTACTCGGCGAGCGGTTCGTCCGCGGTCACCGCGTGCTACGAGTCCGACGGCGCGCACGGTCTCGTGACCGGCCCGCACCACGGTGACGGTCGCGTCACCGCCATCGACACGCGGGTGCTCTTCACGAATGAGCACCTCGCCGAGGACGGCAACGCCGCCCTCGCGGTGAACCTCATGGGGCGGCATCCGCTCGTCGTCTGGTACGTGCCCGGCGTCGGCGACACGGACCTCGCCGATGCGAACCGTTCGCTGGGGGAGCTCACTCCCCCCTGGGTGAGTCCGGTGATCGTGCTGCTGCTGATCGCCGGCGTCGCCGCCGGAATCTGGCGCGGCCGCCGGTTCGGTCCCCTCGTCGCGGAGCGGCTGCCCGTGACGGTGCGCGCTTCCGAGACGACCGAGGGCAGGGCGCGGCTGTACGCCCGATCGGGCGACGCCCTGCATGCTGCGGACCAGTTGCGCATCGGCGCACTCGGCCGCCTCGCGCGCCTGCTCGGACTCGGGCCGGGCGCATCGGCGCCCGAGATCGCCGACGCCGCCGCGGGCCGCACCGGGCTCGACGCCGGCGCGGTGCGCGGCATCCTCATCGACGACATCCCCCGCAGCGACGCCGACCTCGTCGCGCTGAGCGCCCGCCTCCGACACCTCGAGGACGCCGTCCGCACGGCCGTCCGCCCGGAAAGGACCACCCGATGACCGACGCGTTCGACATTCCCGCCCCGAGCACCCCCGGGCACGCGGCCGAGGGGCCCGTCACGCCGCTCGATGACGCCGCGCTGCGCGAGGCGATGAACCGTGTGCGGCTCGAGGTCGGCAAGGCGGTGATCGGCCAGGACGGCACGGTGACCGGCCTGCTCATCGCGCTCCTCGCGCGAGGACACGTCCTGCTCGAAGGCGTTCCGGGAGTCGCCAAGACACTGCTCGTGCGCTCTTTCAGCGTGGCGCTGGGCCTGGACACCAAGCGCATCCAGTTCACACCCGACCTGATGCCGGGCGACGTCTCGGGCTCGATGATCTACGACGCACGCAGCGGAGAGTTCGAGTTCCGCGAGGGCCCCGTCTTCACCCACGTGGTGCTCGCCGACGAGATCAACCGCACTCCGCCGAAGACGCAGGCAGCACTCCTGGAGGCCATGGAGGAGCGGCAGGTCTCGACCGACGGCGTGACGAGGCCGCTGCCCGACCCCTTCCTCGTCGCGGCGACGCAGAACCCGATCGAACATGAAGGCACCTACACGCTGCCCGAGGCGCAGCTGGACCGCTTCCTCCTGAAGCTCGTCATCGACGTCCCGCCCCGCGAGGCCGAGCTCGCGGTCCTCCGCCGTCACGCCGGCGGCTTCGACCCGCGCGATCTCGCCGGCGCGGGACTCCAGCGTGCGGCGAGCGCGGATGAGATCCGCGCGGCGCAGCGGGCCGCGGCATCCGTCACCGTCTCGGACGAGGTGCTCGGCTACGTCGTCGACCTCGCCCAGGCCACGCGCCGAAGCCCCTCGGTGCAGCTGGGCGTCAGCCCGCGCGCCGCGACAGCGCTCCTCGCGGCCTCGAAGGCGTGGGCCTGGCTGGGCGGCTACCCCGCCATCACCCCCGACCACGTGCAGACGATGGTGCTGCCCACCTGGCGGCACCGCATCCGCCTCCGCCCCGATGCCGAACTCGAGGGTGTATCGGTCGACGCGGTGCTCGGGTCGGTGCTGCAGCAGACCCGCGTGCCGATCTGAGGCACCCGCGCCCGACCTGCCTCGAACCCTCCCGACGAAGAGAACCGAACCCATGTACGTCACCGGCCGGCTTCCGCTGCTCCTGATCGTGGGAGCAGTGCCCGTGGTGCTGTTGTCGCTCGCGGGCATCGATCCGTGGCTGGCCGCCGCCGGGTGGATGCTCCTGTGCGCCGCCGTCGCATTGATCGATGCGGCCGCGGCACCCGATCCGCGACGCATCGCGGTACTCCGGCGGATGCCGCGCCGCGTGCTGCTGGGGCAGCCGGTCGCCGTCGAGGTCGTGCTGCGCAACACCGCGGAACGCACCATGCGCGGGCGCTTCCGCGACGCGTGGCAGCCGACCGCGGGCGCTCCGGCCGACCGGATCCCGATCGCCATCCCTCCGGGCGAGAGCCGCACCGCCGGCATCCCGCTCCTGCCTCGGCGCCGCGGCGAGCTGTCGTCGCAATTCGTCGTCGTACGCTCGGACGGCCCGCTGCGCCTGGCAGGGCGCCAGGCACGCCTCGACGCCCCTGGCGCCATTCGGGTGCTGCCGCCGTTCACCGCGCGCCGGCACCTCCCCTCGCGGCTCGCGCGGCTTCGTGAGTTGGATGGGAACACGAGCCTTCAGGTGCGCGGACAGGGCACCGAGTTCGACAGCCTGCGGGAGTACGTGCGAGGCGACGACGTCCGATCGATCGACTGGCGCGCCACGGCCCGCTCGAACACGACGATGCTCCGCACGTGGCGCCCCGAGCGCGACCGCCATGTCGTGATCGTGATCGACACCGGACGCACCGCTGCGGCCCGCGTGGCCGACGGGGTGCGGATGGATGCCGCGATGGAGGCCGCGCTGCTGCTCGCGGCCCTCGCCTCCCGCGCCGGCGACCACGTGCATCTGCTCATGTTCGACCGCGCGATCCGCGCCCGCGTGACTCGCGTGGACGGGCCCGCACTGCTGCCTGCGCTCGTCGATGCGATGGCGCCCGTCCAGCCTCAGCTGATCGACACGGACTGGGATGCCGCGTTCGCCCAGGTGCGCGCCCTCACCTCGCGCCCATCGCTCGTCGTACTGCTCACCGCGCAGGACGCGGGCGAGGCGGCCCGCGGCTTCCTCGGGTCGTTGCCTGCGCTCACCCGCCGCGCCCACGTGCTCGTCGGCACGGTCACCGACGCGAGAGAACCGTTGCCCGCGCGCCCCGATGCCGCCGAGGTGTACCACGCCGCCGCGGTGGAGCGCACGGCCCGGGACGCAGAGATCGTGGCGGCCGCGGTCGGACGGGCGGGTGCTGAGGCCATCGCCGACACTCCCGAGAACCTGCCGCCGCGTATCGCGGACCGGTATCTGGCCCTGAAGGCGGCCGGCCGGCTCTGACCCGGCGGCCCTCGTTCCGCCCCCGGCCCCGGGTCTGGGACGGCCGGGAGATGCCGCACCACGAGTGCCTGAGTTCGCGTAATGACAGGACACTCCGCGTCGCCTTCCTGGGAATCGGCTGGACGTGCCGATACTCTCGCGACGAGGAAAGGAGTCCGCCATGTCGGATACCACCATCCAACAGAGCACCGCGACGAAGCTCGTGGCCGAGGCCCTGGGAACGTTTCTGCTCGTTTTCGGCGGCGTCGGCACCGCGCTGTTCGCAGCCCACTTCCCGTACGGGTCCGAAGGAAACCCGCTCGGAGTCGGCTTCGTCGGCGTCGCACTCGCATTCGGTCTCACCGTCGTGGTCGGCGCCTACGCGTTCGGCCCAATCTCGGGAGGGCACTTCAACCCCGCGATCACTCTGGGACTCGCCGCGGCCGGCCGCTTCGCGTGGAAGGACAGCATCGGCTACATCATCGCGCAGCTGATCGGCGGCGCACTCGGCACGACGCTGATCGTGCTGATCGGCCTCTTCGGACCCGACAACTGGCTCGCCGACGCCCAGGACGGCGGCTTCGCCTCCAACGGATTCGGTGAGTGGTCGCCGGGCGGCTTCGGCTTGGGCGCCGCGATCGTGGCCGAGATCCTGCTGACGGCGATCTTCGTCCTGATCATCCTCGGCGTCACGCACACCACGCGCGGTACTGCGGCAATGGCGCCGCTGGCGATCGGCCTCACGCTGACTCTCATCCACCTGATCTCGATCCCGATCGACAACACCTCGGTCAACCCCGCTCGCTCGATCGCCGCGGCGATCTACGGCGGCCCCGGCCCGCTGTCGCAGGTATGGGTCTTCATCGTGTTCCCGATCATCGGCGGTCTCATCGCCGGACTCCTGCACCGTGCGCTGTTCGAGCCGAAGGCACTGCCCCCGGCACCGGCCGAGGCCCGCGTGCGCTGACACCAGCGCTCACGCCGACACTGGCGTCGACGCGAACGCAAGAGCGGCCCGCCCCCGAAAAGGGGCGGGCCGCTCTTGCATGGCCGCGGTGGTGCCGACTCAGACCAGGTCGAACCGGTCGAGCTCGGTGACCTTGCCCCACGCCTTGACGAAGTCGCGGACGAACTTCTCGTTCGCGTCGTCGCTCGCGTACACCTCGGCGACGGCGCGCAGCTCCGAGTTCGAGCCGAACAGCAGGTCGACGCGGGTGCCGATGCCCACGTGCTCGCCCGAGCCGTCCTTCGCGCCCGAGAATGCGTGCGAACCCGGGTCGAGCGGCTTCCAGGTCGTACCGAGGTCGAGCAGATTCACGAAGAAGTCGTTCGTCAGCGCACCCTTGCGGTCAGTGAAGACGCCGTAGTCGGAATCGTCCCAGTTCGCGCCGAGGACGCGCAGCCCGCCCACGAGCACCGTCGCCTCCGGCGCGCTCAGCGTGAGCAGATTCGCGCGGTCGATGAGGTGGTGCTCCTCGGGCATGAACGCCCGGGGACCGTAGTAGTTGCGGAACCCGTCCGTGATCGGCTCGAGGAACGCGAACGACTCCACGTCGGTCTGCTCCTGGGTGGCGTCGGTGCGGCCGGGGTGGAAGACCACTTCGGCGTCGACACCGGCGTCCGTGGCCGCCTTCTCCACCGCCGCGTTGCCGGCGAGCACGATCAGGTCGGCCAGCGACACCTTCTTGCCGTCGGTACGGCCGTCGTTGAACGCCGCCTGGATCTGCTCGAGCTTCGTCAGCACGGAGGCGAGCTGGGCGGGCTTGTTGACCTCCCAGTCCTTCTGCGGCGCGAGGCGGATGCGTGCGCCGTTGACGCCGCCGCGCTTGTCGCTGCCACGGAACGAGGATGCCGCCGCCCAGGTGGTCTCGACGAGTTCGGACACCGAGAGTCCGGTCTCGAGGATCTGCGCCTTCAGAGCGGTCGCGTCGGCGGCGTCGATCAGCTCGTGATCGACCGCCGGCACACGGTCCTGCCAGATGAGCTCCTCCGAGGGCACCTCGGCGCCGAGGTAGCGGTCGATCGGACCCATGTCGCGGTGCGTCAGCTTGAACCACGCACGGGCGAAGGCGTCGGCGAAGGCCGCGGTGTCGTCCTTGAATCGGCGCGAGATCGCGTCGTAGGCCGGGTCGGCGCGCAGGGCGAGGTCACTCGTGAGCATGCGGGGCTCACGACGGCCGTCCGAGTGCGCGAGCGGCACCATGTCGGCGCCCCCGCCGTTGATCGGACGCCACTGGTGTCCGCCGCCGGGGCTCTTCATGAGCTCCCACTCGTACGCGTACAGGATGTGGAAGAACTCGTTGTCCCAGCGCGTCGGGTGGTACGTCCAGGTCACCTCGAGGCCGGACGTGATGGTGTCGTCACCCTTGCCGGTGCCGAAGTTGTTCTTCCAGCCGAGCCCCTGCTGCTCGAGGCCGGCCGCTTCGGGGTTGTCCTCGATGTTGGTGTCGGGCGCGGCGCCGTGCGTCTTGCCGAAGGTGTGACCACCCGCGATCAGGGCAACCGTCTCCTCGTCGTCCATCGCCATACGACCGAAGGTCTCGCGGATGTCGCGCGCCGACTCCCGCGGGTCGGGGTTGGCGTTGGGACCCTCGGGGTTGACGTAGATGAGGCCCATCTGCACTGCGGCGAGCGGTTTCTCGAGCTCACGATCGCCGGAGTAGCGCTCGTCGGCGAGCCACGTGGTCTCGGGACCCCAGTACACGTCGGCGTCGGGTTCCCACACGTCGGCGCGGCCGCCGGCGAAGCCGAAGGTCTGGAAGCCCATGGACTCGAGTGCGACGTTGCCGGCGAGGATCATGAGGTCGGCCCACGAGAGCGACTGGCCGTACTTCTTCTTCACCGGCCACAGCAGGCGACGGGCCTTGTCGAGCGAGACGTTGTCGGGCCAGCTGTTGAGCGGCGCGAACCGCTGCTGACCGGCGCCGCCGCCACCACGGCCGTCCGTGACGCGATAGGTGCCCGCGCTGTGCCACGCCATGCGGATCATGAGCGGGCCGTAGTTGCCGAAGTCGGCGGGCCACCAGTCCTGAGATGTGACGAGGAGGTCTGCGATGTCGGCCTTGACCGCCGCCAGGTCGAGGGCTTCGAAGGCCGCCTTGTAGTCGAAGTCCTCGCCGAGCGGGTTTGCGACCGCGGGGTTCTTCGCGAGGATCTTGAGGTTCAGCTGGTTCGGCCACCACACGCTGTTGGCGTTGCCGGTGGTGGGGTGCGGCTGGCCCCCGTGGATGACGGGGCAGGCCCCCTCGTCCTCGTTGGGACGCGGACGGGTCTCGCCGTCCTCGCGGTCGTCGACGGGGGTGTCGATATCGGTGACGGCCTGGTCGATGTCGTTCGCGTCGTCGCCGATCTCGGGGATCGTCTCGTTGCTGTCGGTCATGGGGCTTCCTTCCTTGACAGATGGGCAGGTTCGTGGTCGGCGCGCGATGGCGCGGATGCTGCGGCGCAGTCGGGGCACACACCCCAGAAGGTCACCTCGGCCGCCTGCAGGGCATAGCCGTGCGCGTCGGACGGAGTGAGGCACGGTGCGGCGCCGACCACGCAGTCGACGTCCTGGACGGCGCCGCACTGCGAGCAGATCAGATGGTGGTGATTGTCGTCGACCCGGAGCTCGAAGAGGCCGGGGCGACCGGCAGGCTCGATACGCCGCACCAGGCCTGCATCGACGAAATCGCCCAGCGCGTTGTAGACGGACTGCAGGCTCGTGCCGGGCACCGAGCGTGCGACGATCGCGAACAGCTCGTCGGCGCTGGCGTGCGGGCGTTCGCCCAGCGCGGCGACGACGGCCCGGCGCGAATCAGTGACACGCAGCCCCGCGTGGCGCAGGCGCTCCGCGGCGTCGAGCGCCGGGATCGCAGGGGTGGTCGTCATACCCGCAGTCTAGCGTTGTTTTGAATGACTCAAAACAACAGTCGAAGCATCCGTCGACCGAAATCTCCGTGAACGGATGCCGCGCTCAGCCTGCGACGAGGGTCGGCGTGCCCGCTTCGTACTCGGTGAGATCGCCCGTCTCGTCGAGGCGGCTCGCGCGTCGGCCGACAACGAGCATGTATGCGAGAAAGAGTCCGAGCGCGACGGCACCGATTCCGATCTTCACCGGCCATTGCCAGGGCTGCGCGGTGACGAAGCCCTCGATCAGGCCCGACACTCCCAGCGCGAAGACGAGGCCGATGGCGATCGTCGCGAGCGAGCGTCCGGTCGCGGCGAGCGCCTCGCCGCGCGTGCGGGCACCGGGCGCCACCCACGCCCAGAAGATCTGCAGGCCCGCGGCGGCCGCGACGAAGATGCTGGTCAACTCGAGCAGGCCGTGCGGAAGGATATACAGCACGAAGACATCGGCCCGGTCGAACGCGGCCATGATCCCGGCGGCCGTGCCCACTCCGACCGCATTCTGCACGAGCACCATGATCGGCCAGATGCCCGTCACTCCGAACAGGACGCACTGCGCAGCGATCCAGGCGTTGTTGGTCCACACTGTGCCGGCGAACACCGCGGCAGGATTCTCGCTGTAGTACTCGGTGAACTCGTTCTCGGCGTAGTTCTCCAGCTGGGCTCGACTGCCGAGGCTGGCGACGAGGGCGGGGTCGCCGGACACCCACAGTGCGACGATCGTGGCGACCGCGGTGAAGCCGAGGGCGATCGCAAGGGTCGCCCATCGCACGCGATACAGCGCCGCCGGAAGCTGCAGAACGAAGAAGCGCGGAATCTGGCGCAGGACGTTCTCGGGTGCCCCGGTCAGCCGCAGGCGTGCGCGAGCGAGCATCGTCGAGATGTAGTCGCCCTGGATGCTGCGCCCAGCCGAGGTCTTGGCATCGGCGAGGTCGGCAGAGGCCGCGCGATACCGCGTGACGAGTTCGTCCACCTCGGCGCCCGATAGCCGCCGAGTGCCGCTCAGCTCATCGAGGCGCTCCCACTCCTGCCGTCGTGCGGCGGTGAGTGCGTCGAGGTCCATGCGCTTTACTGTAGCCATGACCGCTGAGCGCCCCGCGATCGTCGACCTCCACCAGGACGAGGTGCTCACCGGCGAAGCCGTCGCGCTGGACGTGCAGCCGCTCGGCTTCTTCATGCGAGCGCTGGGCGTCGTGATCGACATGCTTCTGGGCGTCATCGGGCTGGTGCTCTTCTTCGCACTCGCGTCATGGCTGATCGGCATGGGTCTTCTCGACGACGCGGTGTTCCCGATCCTCACGATCGTCGTGCTCGTTCTGGTGATGATCGTCATCCCCACTGTCGTCGAGACGACGACCCGCGGCCGCAGCCTCGGACGCCTCGCCGTCGGCGGACGCATCGTCCGCTCCGACGGAGGTGCCGCCGGATTCCGCCACGCTTTCATCCGCGCGCTCGTCGGCGTCTTCGAGCTCTGGTTCACCGTGGGGGCGGTCGCCGCGCTCGTCGGCGCCTTCACTCCCCGCTCACAGCGACTCGGCGACCTCATGGCCGGAACCTACTCCGAGCGCACGCGCACACCGCGCCTGCCCGACAACCGCCTCGGGGTTCCTCCGCAGCTCGCGGAGTGGGCCTCGGTCGCCGATGTCGCGCGACTGCCGGAGCGCCTGTCGCGTCGTCTGGCCCAATTCGCCCAATCGGCCGGGAACATGGAGCCGCACGCCCGTGCGCGGGTCGCGGCATCGCTCGCCGGGGAAGCCGCAGCGCACGTCTCGCCGGTGCCCTCGGTCGACCCGGAGACGTTCCTGGTCGCGGTCGTCGCCGTTCGGCGCGACCGGGAGCTGCGAGCGCTGCAGCTCGAGACGGCGCGCGCAGAGGCGCTCACCGCGCCGGTCTCACCACCCCCGCGGGGTTTCCCGCAGCGCTGAGCCGCTGGGTCGCGTCGGCTGGGGCGGCCGCGCCGGCTGGCCGGCGCGGCCTGGTGCATCCCCGCGGCCATCAGAGCTGGCCCATCCGCCCCGGGGCGGATCTCTCGCCTCGGGGCGGGAATCCCCCGCCCCAACGTGCAGAATCCGCCCCGGGGCGTGTGAGTACGTCGCCAGCGGCCGGCGAGACGCGTCAGTAGCGGTAGTGATCGAGCTTGTACGGACCCTCGACCGGCACGCCGATGTACGAGGCCTGGTCGGGGGTGAGAGTGGTGAGCTTCACCCCGAGCGCGTCGAGGTGCAGGCGCGCGACCTTCTCGTCGAGGTGCTTGGGCAGCGTGTAGACCGCGGTGGGATACTCGTCGGGCTTCGTGTACAACTCGAGCTGCGCGAGAACCTGATTGGTGAACGAGGCGCTCATCACGAACGAGGGGTGGCCGGTGGCGTTGCCGAGATTGAGCAGACGGCCCTCGCTCAGCACGAGCACGCTGCGGCCATTGGGCAGACGCCACTCGTGCACCTGCGGCTTGATCTCGATCTTCTCGGCGCCCTCGAGCGACTCGAGCCCCGCCATGTCGATCTCGTTGTCGAAGTGGCCGACGTTGCCGACGATCGCGAGGTGCTTGAGGGCGAGCAGATCCACGGTGGTCACGACATCCTTGTTACCGGTGCCGGTGATCACGATGTCGACGAGACCCGCGACCTCTGCGAGCGGTGCGACCTGGTAGCCGTCCATCGCCGCCTGGAGCGCGCAGATCGGGTCGACCTCGCTCACGATGACGCGTGCGCCCTGACCGCGGAGAGCCTCGGCGGCGCCCTTGCCGACGTCGCCGTAGCCGCAGACGAAGGCGACCTTGCCGCCCATCAGCACGTCGGTCGCACGGTTGATCCCGTCGGGCAGCGAGTGGCGGATGCCGTACTTGTTGTCGAACTTCGACTTCGTGACGGAGTCGTTGACGTTGATCGCCGGGAACAGCAGTCCGCCCGCTGCCGCGAGTTCGTACAGGCGGTGCACCCCGGTGGTGGTCTCCTCGGTGACGCCGATGAGGCCTTCGGCCATGCGGGTGAAGCGCTGCGGATCGGCTGCGAGGCTCGCACGGAGCGTGTCGAGCACGATCCGATACTCCTCGGAGTCGCCCTCCTGGGCTGCCGGAACCGCGCCCGCCTTCTCGAACTCCACACCCTGGTGCACGAGGAGCGTGGCGTCGCCGCCGTCGTCGAGGATCAGGTTCGGCCCGTCGAAGCCCTCCGCCGACCAGTCGAAGATGCGGTCCGCGAGACGCCAGTACTCCTCGAGGGTCTCACCCTTCCAGGCGAACACCGGTACGCCCGACGGGGCGTCGACGGTGCCCTCGGGGCCCACGACGACCGCGGCGGCCGCCTCGTCCTGGGTCGAGAAGATGTTGCAGCTCGCCCAGCGCACCTGCGCACCGAGGGCGACGAGCGTCTCGATGAGCACGGCAGTCTGCACCGTCATGTGCAGCGACCCCGCGATGCGGGCTCCCTTCAGCGGCTGCGCCGCGCCGAACTCGTCACGCAAGGCCATGAGCCCGGGCATCTCGTTCTCGGCGAGACGCAGCTGGTGACGTCCGGCCTCCGCGAGCGCGAGGTCGCGGACCTCGAACTCGAGCGGGCGCCCTGCGGGGGACTCAGGAACCGTGGGGGTGGCGCCGGGCACGGCGACGGGCGTTTCGATCGGCATCCGCCCATTCTCCCACGTCCGGCCGGGCGTCCGGGGTCAGGCGCGGAGCGTCTCGTGCCGCACGACGACCCAGCCCTGCGGCACCGAGAGACGGTCGGTGTGGATCGCGCACAGGTCGTGCGCGTGGGGGTCCCCAGCCTCGCCCAGTGGACCCACGGCGGCCATCTGGTCGCCGTAGTCGTAGGTGAGCGTCGACACCGCCTCGCGGGCACAGCCGACCTTGGAGCAGAGTCTCTCGCGCATCGTCTACACGCTACCGATCCGGCGGGCGCACCACGGGATGCCGCGCCGCCGCGATCGCGCGCTCGCGATGAACCGACGCGCTGACACGCGCCTAGGATAGGCGCATGGCGTGGCGGCGGACTCGGAGCAGTGAGCGTGCGCCTCGACGCGTCTCGCGACACGGGCGTCACGGCCGAGAGGGGCGCAGCCCGGTCGTGCGGCCCCCGCTTCCTCCGCTCGACACGCGGATGGATCGATTCGATCTCGCTGTCGGCACGGCGGCGGAGTTCCTGCGCTCCGCGTGGCCCGAGCTGCGTGAGGTGCGATTCGAAGTCGCGGACATGCCCTCGGCCACCGATGACGACGGCATCCCTCGCTGGACGGTTCTCACCGACGCCAAGCGCATCATCCTGTACCGGCTGCCCATCGAGCGACTGAGCCATCTGCACCGTGACGACGATCTGCACCGGCGCATGCTGGTCGAGAGCGCCGTGTTCCGCGCGGCAGCCGAGTACCTCGACCGCGATCCGTGGGATCTCGGCCCCGAGCGGTTCCGCTTCTTCTGATCCCGGCTCGAAACCGGGCTCGGACCGGGCGGGTGCCTCAGGGATAGACGACGATCTCGGGTGAGGCGGCGTCGGCCGGCCACACCGGGATACCGGCGAGCGCTCCATCGCCGGTGAGCGACAGCGCGGCCCGGATGGGCGACGACGGATCGATCAGGTAGACGGTGCGAGGCGACAGCCGCGCGGTCATCGTGCCGCCGGCCGGCACGGTGAGCTCCAGCCGGAACGCCCCGTCCTCCGACGTGACGGCGACCACCGCGGGCTCGTCGCCCGGGTTGGCCACCGTGAGCGACGGAAGCGGTCCGCTCGGGGCCGCGAACAAGCTCGGCACATCCACGATCGGCGAAGGCGTGTACCAGGCGAAGTCGTCGCCCTCGCCGAACCCGGTGGCCTGCCACACCGCCGAGACGATCGGCGCGTCGGAGACGACCGTGACGGTGTACGAGCCGATGGCGAGACCCGCGAGAGCCAGCTCGGCGGGCTCCCCCGCGACGAGCGAGACGGCATCCGGGACCAGAGTCGGCTCCGCGCGCCCCGTCGCGGTCACCGTCACCGTGGCCGTGGCATCCGCCGACGGCGAGAGGATGCGCAGCACGGTCGCCTCGTCCGACGCACCCGACACCCCCGGCGCACCGGTCACGGCGACACCGGTGATCGTCTGGGTCTGCTCGGGCTGGGGAACGGCGCCCACCTGGTCGACCCCGCCCGGAGTCAGGGTCCGCATGATGCTCGTCTGCAGCGACGCGTGCACGGGCGCGCCGACGGCCGACACGCGGATCACCGGGCTCTCTTCGCCGAGGGCGATCCCGGCGAGCGGCACGATGCGCTGGGTGCCCGGCGCCACGATGAGCGCCGAGGAACCGGGCGGGCTCTGCTCGCCCTCCGCGCCGTAGACGGTCAGTTCCACCGTCGCTGCGACCGTGCCGGGGTTGGACACCAGCACGAGGTCGGCGGCCCCCGTGGCACCCGATCCTCCGACGAGCCACGACTCGAGCAGCGGAGGGCGGCAGGCCGACGCAGCGAAGCCCGCGAGATCGTCTGCTCTCACCGTCGACGCGCCGGCGGCCGCGACATCCACGCGTGAGCGCCCCATCGGCTGCGCGACGAACGCGACGGGCCCCTGGCCGATCGCGAGGTCCGTCACCTCGAGCGGGCGCTCCTCGGCCGGAGGTGCACCGTCGCTCACCCCGACCGTCACGGTCTGGGGCGTTGCCACGGCGATGGCATCGGCGTCGGTCGCATCTCGTCCGATCGAGAGCAGCCCGCCGTCGCACGCGACGACGGAGGCGGCCGGCGCCGGCAGCGTCGAGACGCTGACCGGCTCGTGCGTGATCGTCGGCCACGGCACCGAGACCGCGGTCACCACGGCGACGACAGCCGCCACCGAGACCACCGTGCCGATGAGCATCCGGGCGCTCGTCGTCGCCCAGCGGAACACGCGACGATCGCTCATCTGCCCTCCCTCCAATGCGGCCCGACGACACGCGGGGTGCGGCGCGCCTCACGGCGCGAGGCCCTCGTCGGCAGCGCGAGCAGCAGCGCCACCGCCACGATGATCAGCTGACCGGCGGCGATGAGCCGTCCGAGCACGGCGGCCGACGCCGGCTCGGCCGGGCGCGGGGAGACCTCGTCGATGACCCGCCACAGTTCGCCCTTGGCCGTGTCGCCGACGGCATCCAATGCCTCCCGCTGGTTGAGCGCAGTGGTCGCCGACAGGCGCATCGCGCGTGCGGCATCCGATTCGGGCTGCTCGGACGGCGCGAGAAGGATGAAGCCCACCCCCATGTCGGCGAGCTCGGCGACGACGTCCTCGGCGGACGACGTGACGAGGTCGGCGGCGATCTCAGCGATCTCCCGGTCTTGGGCCGAGGCCTCGGTGCGTGTCGAGAGGAGCGTGGTCTGACCGCCGATCGTCTCGCTCGCGCCCCACACGACTCGTGTCGCGACCCCCGCCGCGGCCTGCGGCGTCAGGACGATGGTGCCCACGTCGAGGTCGTCCCGCCCCCGCGCGGCCACGAAGGCGGGCAATGTGCTCGCAGGGCCATTGGCGATCGTCGCCGTGCCCCGAGACAGCGCGGTCAGCGACGGCACGGCCAGAAGCCCGATCGAGGCCAGCACCAGCAGTGCGGCCGATCCGCGGGCGAGCGCGAGACGCGGCGCGAGACCGGCGTCGAGCGCTACCAGCGCCCCGCCGAGCACGCCCAGCCACGCGAGGCTGAGGCCGGCGCCCGGCCAGACCGGCACGGAGATCGACTGGGTGAATGCCACCGAGACGCCGACAGCCACGAACGCGGTTCCCAGTCCGAGCGCGGTGACGACGAGGAGGGCCGCACCCACCGCCCATCGCTGCGTGAGCGGGGCGGCGAGAGCGAGGAGGGCGAGCGGGGCGGCCAGCAGTGGCACCCACCACGTCGGGCCCTCCGGCAGCATCGTGGTCCATCCGGCCAAATCGGATGTCGGGATGCCGGCGGCCAGGAGTGCGCGGCCCGCCGCATCGGCGCCCACCTGGGGTCCGTTCCACGTCACCCCGGGATCGGCGACGAGCCCCCAGATGCGATCGTTCGAGACGGCGTTCCACGCCAGCGGCAGCGCGATCGCGATGGATGGGATCACCGTCCAGATGAGGCGCGCGACGCCCCGCCCCGCGCGCAGCACCACCGCGAGGACGATCGCCCCGACCCACAGCACGACGAGCGCCGGCGCGAGCGAGGGCGCGCTCGCGATCACGGCGGCCAGCACGAGCGAGGCCACGCCGGCGCCCGCCCAGGATCGATGGGCCACGGACCCCGCGACGAAGAGCCACGGCAGCAACAGGTGCACGAGCACGGCCGTCGGCCGCCCCTGGGTGAGCGCCACCAGGAAGGTGGGCGCCAGCGCCCACACCGCACCGCCCAGCAGGCGCAGCAGGGACCGCTCGGTGATCCGGGTCGCGGCGAACCATCCGCCGAGCGACGCCAGCGGAAGGGCGAGGATCCACAGCCCCACGAGCGCGCGCGACGGCTCCCAGGCGGCAACCGAGCCCAGCACCGCGATGACGGTGGCGAAGGGGTCGGCCGGCCCCACCGTGTCGAGGCCGAGCGCGCGCTGTCCGAACGCGGCGTCGTTCCACAGACCGCCTACTGTCGTGGCGAGCGGCTGCAGCGCGCCGCCTCCGATGACCGGCCACGCCAGCAGCGCGGGGAACGCCGCGATCGACACCACGAGGGCGCCGAGCACGAGCCAGGCGCCTCCGCCCGAGAAGAAGCGCAGGTCGCCGCGCCGATGACCGCCGACGGGCGCATCGGGCTCGTCGTCCAGCCGCTCGCGCAACTCGGTGCGGGTGGTGCGCAGCGGTGCCAGCTGAGCCCACGGCACGATCTTCGTGAAAGCGAGCCGACGGCGGGCCCGGGCTATGGAGACGAGTCGCACCATCGTCACGACGGCAGCCGCCCACTCCGGCCCGATGCGCGACGGCTCCTTGCGAACGAGGTCGACGACGGTGCGCCACAGAGCGAGCGGGAGCAGCGAGAGCCAGTGCAGCGGGACCGCCAGCGCGGGCGCGTAGACCAGGCGCCGATGCAGCTGCGCAGCCCGTTCGGCATAGGCGATGCGTCTCCGCCGCTGCGGCGTGGTCGGTGCCGGCAGACTCGCGACCCCGTCGCCGGCGACCGCCACCAGGGCGCCGGGCACCAGCGTCACCCGTGCGCCGGAGAGGCGGGCGCGGAGCCCGAGGTCGAGCCCTTCGTCGGCGCCGCTCAGTCCGCGATCGAGGCCGCGCAGAGCGCTCCACGTCTCGGCGCGGATCAGGCTGCCGCGCACATCCGCGCCGAGCACGTCCTCACGCCCATCGTGCTGACCCTGATCGAACTCGCCCTCGGCGATGCCGACCGCTCTGCCGAGGCGCGTCATCCCGACGCCGAGCGACACGATCTCCGAGCGATCGTCCCAGCGGACGAGCTTCGGCGCGACGTACGCCACTGACGGCGAGAGTTCGAGCGCGCCGGCGAGGCGGGCCAGAGCGTCGGGCTCCGGAGCCGTGTCCTGCGCCAGCAGCCAGACCGCATCGCCGTCCAGACGCGGCGACGCCAGCGCGGTCGCGGCCGCGAACCCCGTCGACGCGGGTGCCCGCACGACGGACTCGGCGCCTGCGGCCTCCGCGATGTCGGTCAGATGCTCATCGCCGCCGCAGAGGACGATCGTCAGAGCGTCTACGCGACGGGTCTGCTCCGCGAGCGCTGCCAGCGTGCGCTTCAGGTGGAACGCGGCAGGGGCACGTCCGTCAGGACGCACGACGAGAACGGCGTGAACACGGTGGGACGAAACGGCGGGCATGACGTCGTCAGCCTAGGCGGGCGCTCCGCTGTCGCCGGGGTGCACGCGCCGCGTCCGCCGGATCGCACCGAACCGAAACGGAGGGGTCGTTCAGCTGGCGCGGCGCTTGAGCTTGCGGCGTTCCCGCTCGCTGAGCCCGCCCCAGATACCGAAGCGCTCGTCGTTCTGCAGTGCGTATTCCAGGCATTCGCCGCGTACGTCGCACGTCCCGCAGATGCGCTTGGCATCGCGTGTGGAGCCGCCCTTCTCGGGGAAGAACGCCTCCGGATCGGTCTGCGCGCACAAGGCGTCGGTCTGCCAGGACAACGGATTGTCTTCGACAACATCGATGTTGCGACGAACCCCCGGCACCCCCAGCTGGACCGGATCGACGAACCAGTCGTCGGGAACGCCGGAACGGAATTGCGAAACCGTCATGTCGTTCTCACCCCCGTGATCCCACTCCCACGCTGGTGCGTGTTGGGACTAATTACACCCGTGTAGTTCCTCGAGGTCAAGTCGCAGATATTAAAGCCTCAACCGAGTCTTGAACCTTCACGACGCGCCGACGGCGTGTCGCGCTGTCATAACGGTCCGATGAGAGGCGGCTCGACGAGCCGCTCTGCGGACGCCGGTGGAGCCCAGGATGCCCGGGGTACCCTGAGAGGCGATGGCCGTCCACTCCCAGCACCCCGCGTCGGCGCCGCCCGCGCCCCCGGTCCGCGAGAAGACCGGCCACCTCATGCTGCGCGGCTGGTGCATCTTCGTTCTCTTCATGTCACTCTCGGGCACCGCCTGGGTTCATACCTTCGGCGCGACGGCCGCCGCCGCCGTCACCATCGCCGGCGGAATGCTCTCGGTCGTGCTGTGGATCATCGTGCGTCCACCCGTGCAATGGCGACGACTCCCCTGGTTCGTCGTCGCATACGTGGCGTGGGCGACTCTGTCGCTCGTGTGGTCGGCGTGGCCGGAGGCCACAGCCCTGACCCTCCTGCTGCTGTGGATCACGACGATCCAAGCCCTCTTCATCGGAAGCGTGCTGACCTGGCGCGAACTCGTGCGGGCCGCGGCATCCGCCCTCAAGTGGGTCATGGCGCTCTCACTGCTGTTCGAGCTGTGGGTGTCGGTCGTCGTCGGCCGTGCGATCCTGCCGGGCTTCGTCGCCGAAGATGCGGCAGATCCCATCGAGTACTGGTCGCGCAACAATCTGTTCGACTTCCCCGGGCGCATCCAAGGCATCATGGGCAACGCGAACCTGCTCGGCCCGGTCGCGCTGCTCGCGATCATCGTCTTCGCGATCCGCATCGCGTCGGGCGCACCCCGCCGCACGCTCCTGGGCGGATGGATCGTCGTGTCGGCATTCCTCTTCGTCCGCGCCTCGTCGGCGACCGCCTACCTCGCCGCCGGCGCCGTCGTCGTCGTCCTCACCACCGTTCTTCTCATGCGCCGCGCGCGGAAGCCCGGCGAGCGCACCAAGTACTACGTCGCGTACGCGATCGTCGGCGTCGGAGGCCTCGTCACCCTGTGGCTGCTGCGCGACACGATCTTCACGACCCTCGGCCGCAGCGCAGACCTGACCGGCCGCGAGAGCATCTGGGAGGCCGTGCTCGAACGCGCCGCGGAACGCCCTTGGACCGGCTGGGGCTTCTCGACGCCGTGGGTGCCGTGGGACCCGGCGTTCGACGGCTGGATCCTCGACCACGGGCAGAGTGTGCTGCAGGCGCACAACATGTGGGTGGATGTCTCGATGCAGCTCGGCATCGTCGGCGTCGTGCTCATCGGGTTCGTGTATCTCGCCTTCGTCTGGCGCTCCTGGTTCTTCGCCGTCGATCGCCCGAGGTGGGACCTCCGCGACGACCGGCCTTACTCCGCGCTCACGCTGCTGCCGACCCTGGTCGGCACCATCCTCCTCGTGCAGGGCTTGGCGGAATCGACACCGCTCCTGGTGTGGGGCTGGCTCTTCGTCGTCATGCTCGGCGCGAAGATCAAGCAGTCTCCCCACGTCGGCGAGGGGCCGGCCGAGCAGAGCGCGGCCATCGAGCGCGGCGAGCCGACGAAGCGGGACGCATGAGCACCGCGCCCCGCCCCGCGCAGACCGGGTGGCTGACGGCGCTGCTGGGCTCGGCATCCTTCGCACGGGCGTTCACGCTCGCCGTGCTCGGCGCCGTCTTCGCGTCCTACGCGATCGAGCGGATCGCGGGACGCGTGACCTACATCACGATCATCGCGGGCCTGTGCGTGCTGGGCGCCGCCGTGCTGGTCGTCCGCCGGCAGGAGATCTCGCTGCTGCGGCTCGTGCCGACCACCGTCGTCGCGTTCGTCGGGTGGGCGCTCGCGAGCGTCTTCTGGAGCTCGGACGCCTCGACGTCGTTCTGGAGCTGGGTGTCACTGGCCGGCCTCGCGTTCCTCGCGGTCGTGATCGGGCACATCCGCGACACGCTGCAGACCGTCCGCGCACTCGGCGACGTGCTGCGTGTGCTGCTCGCCGCGTCGCTCGCGATCGAGGTTCTCGCGGGGGTGCTGCTCGACATCCCGATCCGCTTCCTCGGAGTGCAGGGCAACCTCGCCCAGCTCGGGCCGATACAGGGTGTCTTCGGCACCCGCAACCTGCTCGGCTTCGTCGCCGTCCTCGCGCTCATCACCTTCCTCATCGAATACCGCACGCAGTCCGTGCGTCCCGGCCTCTCCATCGCATCGGTCGTGCTCGCCGGAGGGCTCGCCGCGCTCAGCGACTCGCCCACCGTGGTCGTGCTCGCGGCCGGCGTCGGTGCGGCGGTCGGCGCGCTCGCGCTCGTCCGCCACACCCGCCCCGAGCAGCGCACCGCCCTGCAGCTCGGCCTGGGGGCGCTCGTCGTCATCGGCGTCGTCGTCGGCTACACGGCACGGCATCCGATCATCGCGTGGCTCGGCGCCGGGAGCGACTTCTCGATGCGCGTGGACCTGTGGAACCTGATGGTCGACATGGTCCGCTTCCGCCCCGTGCAGGGCTGGGGCTGGTTCGGACCCTGGGCGCCTCGGGAGTTCCCGTTCAACGCCATCAACTTCCGCCTCGACGCCACCCATGCGACCGGGTTGAACGCCTACTTCGACGTGATGCTCCAGCTCGGCTGGGTCGGCCTCGTGCTCTTCCTCGCGCTGGGCGGCCTCGCGCTGGCCCGCTCGTGGCTCGTCGCGAGCGAACGTCGTTCGGTGGTCTACGCGTGGACGCCCCTGATCCTGGTCGCGCTGCTGGTGGATTCCATGTTCGAGAGCTTCACCCTCACGAGCCTGGGCTGGCTCCTGCTGGTGCTGTGCGCCGTTCGGGCCGGTCAGTCGCGGTCGTGGCGCGAGAGCATCGGCGGCGCCGAGACGACCGGCGGGCTTCCCCACGTCGAGTCCGCGCCGGGCGACGTCGGCCCGCCCCCCGGCGAACGAGGCGCCCAGGGATCACCGGGCGACGCAGGGTAGGCTTCCTCTCGGCCCGACGTCTCGGCGCCCGACGCCCCGTTCCCGGAGATCCTCCCTCGTGACACACGTTCCGACCGCCGCGCCGTTCGACCCGGCCACCGCCACGATCGCCGTCGTCACCTACAACCGCTCGGGCCTGCTCACGCGTCTGCTCACGAGCATCGTGGCGATGGACCCGAAGCCGGGCCATGTCGTCGTCATCGACAACGCATCGACCGACGACACCGCGGATGTCGTGGAGTCCTTCCGCGACGGCCTCGGTGACACCGAGCTGATCTACCGCCGGATGGAGACCAACACCGGCGGTTCCGGCGGATTCAGCGAGGGCATGCGCGTTGCCTATGACCTGGGTTCGCAGTGGATCTGGCTCATGGACGACGACGTGGAGGTCCTCCCCGACGGCCTCGCCCGGATGGGCAAGTGGGCTCCGCGATTCAAGAGCATCCAGGGACGCCGCTACGACTACGACGGCAGCGAGTTCTATTGGCAGTACCGCGTCGCCGAGCCCCTCGCCATCCCGATCCCGTTCGCGCCCGCCGCATTCGACGAATCCGGCTTCAAGCCGATGAACTCGGGATGCTTCGAGGGAATGTTCATCCACCGCGACATCGTCCGGCAGATCGGCCTGCCCGATCCCCGCTTCTTCATCTACTGGGACGACCAGACCTACGGCTGGCTCGCCTCGCGCAAGACCCCGTCGGTCATCGTCGATGAGTTCGTGCTGCGGCGCACGCGCGAGATCAAGCAGTGGGACATGGGCATTCGCCACATGAACGCGTCGAGCAACGCATACCGCTACTACATCATGCGCAACCGCGCCCACATCAAGCAGTACTACCGTGCGCTGCACGTCTACAACCCGATCCTCTTCGGCCTGGGCACGACCCTCACCTTCGGCAAAGAGCTCATCCGGCTCGTGTTCGTCGAGCGCACCGTGCGCGGCACCTCGAACCTGTTCCGCGGCCTCCGCGACGGACGAAAGATCGCAAAGGATGCCTCGTGGCGGCCGATGCCGCCGCTCGAGGCCGCGACCACCCAGGGCTGAGACCGGCGCCACAGCCACCCGCCGGTGCTCTGGGCAAGACGGTGACTCGCCCGGAGCAGCACGGCCGACCGGCTGCGTCAGGAAGTGCTGCCGAATTTCCGCGCAATCGCTCTTCCGAGGTTGCGAGTCGCCCCCAGTATTCCGGTCGTCTGCTTCAGCTCGGATGCCGTCATCGCGAGTTCGCGGGTCACGGCCTCGATTCGCATCTGCGCGCCGTCGGCGCGCGCGCGCTCGCTGCGCTCCGAGTCGATCACGTCCCGTGCGGTACGCCCGTTGAAGTCCACGGTGAGCTCCTCGACCTGTCGCACCGCGCGACGCAGCTCCGCCAGGAGCGGTCCGGTCGGAAGTGCCGGCGCTTTGCCCTGCCGCACACGGCGCTGCGGGATCACGGGCCACTGGTGGTCCGGCGAGTCGAAGTTGTCCACTTGCAGAACGCGGACGGACGCATCGCCCGAGCGAAGAGCCGCGAGCACGGAAAGCTGATCACGCCTCGAATAGCGGAGCACGTGGTTGGCCCACACCCGCATCGTGGCGGCGACTGCAGGGTTCCGACGGCGGACCAGGATCCCCGTCCACAGGGGCCGGCTTTCGAGCACTTCCGGGCAATCCAGGGAGTAGTCCACGAGCTGCTCGTACACGCGGGAACGGTCGTCGTACTGGAGACGCACGACCTCGTCGAACTCGTCGAGGAGCTGCTCGCGGTAGCCGTGGGTCGACAGCGCGATGTCGTCTCCGTCGGTCAGCCAGTCTTCGACCACCTGTTCGGGCACCCTGCGCAGAAGGACGGATGCGTCGATGTACAACGTCACGTCGTATTCGTCGAGAGAATCGTCGCCGAGGATCTTCAGAAGGCGTGCGCTGCGGACCGGATCCTGCCCGAATGCCCTTTTGACGCGCCGGATCTCCCAGGTCTCGCTGGTGAGATCGGGGTCGTCGGTGAAACAGATGAAGTCCGCTGTGCTCTGCGCTGCGACCGACTGCTCGATGAGCCCGTCATATTGTCCGATCAGCGCGGTGTACACGCAGATTCTCATCGAAGGTGATCCCTTTCGTTCGTGGGCGCCCTTATGCGCGTCGGGCGAGCGGGGCTTCGTGGTGCGCGGGGATCGCAACCATGCGACTCTCGTCCCTCCACCGTACCGTGCGGCCGGCTACGCCCGTCGCGCGGGGATTGGTCACCGAAACGGCGTCCGACGCGGGGTACCTTGGAGGAATGGACAGGGCGACTCGGACCCCAGGGGCCGCCCGCGCCCGCGGAGCCGCGCGCGCCCTCGCGGTGGCCTTCGGAGGTTTGCCCCACACGGTCGGGACCGTCGACAGCCCACCCCCGCATGTCGCCGGTGACATCACCGGCCTGTGGCTGCGCAACGGACGTTCCCGGGAGCGGATCATCGATCCCACGTCGCCCGAGGTCGTCACGATGACCACGCACGGCGAGCGACTGCGCGATGTGTGGCTGGCGATCGAGTCGATCGGCCGGGGCACGGTCAAGCCTCAGCGCCTGGTGCTGTGGCTGGACCGTCCACTGTCGCGCACTCCGCGGCGCCTTCGAGTTCTGCAGAAGCGCGGCCTCGAGATCCGATTCACCGATCCTGGCCTCGGTGTTCACACCAAGTACTGGCCTTACCTGTCGACCGAGCGTCTCGATCGCCCGCTCGTCATGAGCGATGACGACATCGTCTATCCCGCAACCTGGTTGGAGGAGCTGCGGGAGGCTGCCGCCGAATCCCCCGGGTGCGTCATCGCACATCGCGCACACGTCATCGGAATGTCGTCGGAATCCGAGTTCAGCCCGTACTCCTCGTGGGCACCGTGCGAATCCGCCGAGGCGCACTACACCCACTTCGCCACTTCCGTCTCAGGGCAGCTTCTTCCGCCGGAGCTGCAGCGCGCCATCCTCGCGGATGGAACGGAGTTCCTTCATCGTGCCCCGACCGCCGACGACGTCTGGTTCCACTACCAGGCGGTGAAGAACGGCTTCCCGACTCGCCAGGTGCTCGACCGCCAGCAGCATTGGTGGTTCATTCCCGGCTCACAGGAGACCGGCCTGAACGCGATCAATGTCGCGGGGGGCGAGAACGATCGTCAGATGGCGGCCACGCACACGCCGGGGACGAGAAGCCGGATCTGGGCCGACGCCCAGACGATCAACTGACTGAGACGTCGGTGAAGATCGTGCCCGTTTGGCGCTGGTCCGCGGGAACGTAGAACGCCGCCGCCTGCCACGCGATGTCGACCGACCGCCCATCGGCGTCCTGCAGCTCGACGTTCACGAAGTACTGCCCGCCTGCGAACCGGACGTCCTTCAGCTCGTAGGCGATCTCGGCCTCACCCGCCGCGGCGGGTCCGTGACTCGTGCCGAGTCGACGGCTGCCGGTGCCGAACACCTGCTGGCCGCCGGATGTATCGACGCTCACGCTCGAGTTCCACACGTCGACGGGGCGAGAGTGCCTCACCTTTACGCGAACCGTGACCGTCTGACCTGGCTCGACGTCGCGGACGACCGCGCCGTGCTCGTCCTCGACGCTCACCCCGACGACTTCGCCGTGGGCCGCCTGCTCGCCTGCCGTCTGTGCGGCATGCTCGGATTCCTCGCGTTCGACGATCATCTTGCGCTTGCCCTCGAGTATCTCTCGGTGAACGCGCGTCGCGTCGGCCGCGGAGCCGATGAAGGCCACGCCACCATCGCGGAGCACGATGCCTTCGTCACAGACCTCCATGACCTGGGCCGCCGAGTGCGAGACGAGGACGATCGTTCGGCCTTCCTTCTGGAACTGACGGATCTTGTCCATGCACTTGCGCTGGAATGCCTCATCGCCGACGGCGAGCACCTCGTCCACGAGGAGCAGGTCGGGGTCGGTGTGCACCGCTACCGCGAACGCGAGACGAACGTACATTCCGGAGGAGTAGAACTTCACCTGCGTGTCGATGAAGTCGCCGATCTCGGAGAAGGCGACGATGCTCTCGAACTCGGCATCCGTCTGCTCGCGCGACAGCCCCAGAACAGCGGCGTTGAGGTAGATGTTGTCGCGGCCGGAGAGGTCTGGGTGGAAGCCGGCGCCAAGCTCGAGCAGCGCAGCCAGCCTGCCGCGACGGCGAACGGTGCCCGACGAGGGCTCGATGATTCCGCCGATGACTTTGAGCAGGGTGCTCTTTCCGGAGCCGTTCGTTCCGATGAGCCCGATCGTGCGTCCCGCCTGGATCGAGAAGGACACCTTGTCGAGCGCGCGGAACTCCTCCTGATGGGCGCGACCGCGTCGACCGAGGGTCACCACTCGTTCCTTGAGAGAGTTGTCTCGGCGGATCACGAACGATTTTGACACGTCGTCGACGACGATGATGTCCGGTGCGGATCCGGCGTGAAGTGGCAGAGACACGGTCAGAGCTCCTGTGCGAAGTTGCCCTGGAGCCGCGCGAACGCGCGCTGGCAGAACCAGAACAGTACCAGGCCGACGCCGAAAGCGATCAGCATCCTGAGCTCGAGGTGGGCGGGATAGTCGGCAGCGGTGCCCGCCGCCCAGAAGGTTCGATGGAAGCCGAGCACGGCGAGCGTGATCGGATTGTTCGTGTAGACCTCCAGCAGCCAGGCCGGCAAGCCGAACTGAGCGAACACATCCTTTACCATGTTCCAGCCGTAGACGATCGGCGACGCCCACAGCGCGAGCATGAGCAGAATCTGCGTGAGGTACTGGATGTCTCTCAGATAGACGTTAAGAGACGCCAGCAGGATGCCCAGGGCAGCCGCGTACACGACGATCAGCAGTACCGAGGGAATGAAGTACAGGAGTCCGCCGAGAGCGGGTGGGGTGAGCAGGATCAGGCACGCCGAGACCAGGACCACGACCTGCATACTGAACGTGAACAGGCCGGAGCCGATCGATGCGAGGGGGAACACCTCGCGCGGCACGTACACCTTCTTCACAAGTCCGGAGTTCGCGACGATCGAACCGGTCATGCCGGTCAGCGTCTCGGAGAACAATCCGAAGATGGTGAGCCCCGAGAACACGTAGATCGCGAAGTTGTCGATCCCCTTCGCGGCGCCGAGGATCTGACCCATCACGAGGTAGTAGATCAGGAGCTGGACGATCGGATTGATCAAGGTCCACAGGAGTCCGAGCGCACTGTCTTTGTAACGCGCCTTGATGTCGCGACGAATGAGGAGCCCCAGCAGCTGCCGGTGCGATAGCACCGCCCGAAAGGAGGCCCAGGTGCCGCGGCCGGATCCGCCGGTGGCCACCATCGGTTCGACGCGGAGGCGATCGAATCGGTTGAGAGCACTGTCAGTCACGGTCGCTCTGCTCCCTTTTCCACAACAGCCCACAACTATACCTGCGCGTCCCTGAGAGTCGCGCCAGGGATGGTGGTGAGCGGATCAGCCCGCGGGGTGGTCCGCGTTGTAGCGGTCGAGCACCTCGTCGATGGGCGCATCCATCGCGAGGCGGTGCTTGTCGAGGTAGAGACCGCGCGTGCAGAAACGGCGCAGGTCTCGTTCGCTGTGCGACACGAAGAACAGGGTTCGCCCCTCGGCGAGCAGCTCGTCGATGCGCTTGTAGCACTTCTCGCGGAAGGCCTTGTCGCCGACCGCGAGCACCTCGTCTACGAGCAGAACGGGCTCTTCGAGCTGCGAGACGACCGAGAACGCGAGGCGCACCTTCATGCCGTTGCTCAGGTGTTTGTACGGGGTGTCGAGGAAATCGCCGAGCTCGGCGAAGTCGATGATGCCGTCGAAGCGACGTGCGACCTCGGCCTTCGACATGCCATGAAGGCCCGACGTCAGCCGGACGTTCTCGCGCACGGTGAGATCGCCGACGAAACCGCCGGTGATCTCGATGAGCGGCGCAACACCGCCGTGCACGGTCACCGATCCTTCGTCGGGCAGCATCACGCCGGCGACGAGCTTCAGCAGCGTCGACTTGCCCTGGCCGTTGCGTCCCACGACCCCGATCGATTCGCCGGGCTTGACGTCGAACGATACGTCTCGCAGGGCCCAGAACTCCCCCGGCTTCGACCGACGCGAGGAGTCCGAGAACAGGTCCTTGATGCTGCGCCTGCCCCGCCGGTTGCGGCGGAAGCGCACGCCGAGGCCCTCCACCTGGATCGCGAGATCGGTGCCCATCGCAGTGTGTTCGGCCACCATCACAGTTCCTTGAGAAGGGGTCGCTCCAGGCGACGGAAGACGGAGAGGCCGAGAGCGAGGAACGCGAACGACATGACCGCGCCGATACCGATCACCCATGGGTCCCACTCCTCGGCGAAGAACCCGACTCGGTACAGGGCGAAGATGCCGGCGAGGGGGTTGAAGGCGGCGAGTGTCTCGAAGGCGCCTGGCAGATCCTCCACCCCATAGATCACCGGGGACGCGTAGAAGAGGGCGCGCAGAATGAGTTTGGTCGTCCGCTCCAAGTCGTTCCAGAGCACACAGAGAGGCGCGACCAGCAGACCGAGCCCGACCAGGAGGACCGCCTGCAGGAGGATCGCGACGGGCACCCACAGCAGCCCCCAGCTGAGTTGCGCCGGCGTGTTGGCGAACTGGGAGATGACCACGAACAGCGCGAGGACCGGTAGCGAGCACAGGAACTCGATGCCCTTGCTGAGCACGATGCGATTGACCCAGATCGAGCGCGGGATCGCCGTCGACCGCACGAGCCGGGCGTCCTTGGCGAAGGCCCGGGTGAAGTCCGACACCGACGAGTTGAACCACACCCACGGCAGCAGAGCGGTGATGAGGAAGACGATGTACGGCTCGTGACCCACAGTGCGCTGGAAGACCTGGGTGAAGACGAACCAGTAGATCGCGCTCATGACGAGCGGATCCAGAATCGACCAGAGGTATCCCAGCGCGCTCGTCGAGTAGCGCACCTTGAGATCGCGCGCCGACAGCAGCCACAGCGAGTGGAGGTAGCGCCGGGGCGATCCGGGGGCGCCGACGGCGGCTGTGGTCACGGTGTCGAGTCTAGGGTCCGAAGCTCACGCGAGCTGGTTGTTCCACATCGACAGCGCAGACCCGATGGCCATGTGCATATCCAGGTACTGGTACGTGCCGAGGCGCCCGCCGAACAGGACGTCCTTCTCGCCGACGGCGAGCTCTCGATAGGCGAGCACACCGGCGCGATCCTCCGGGGTGTTCACCGGGTAGTACGGCTCGTCGTCGCGCGTGGCAAAGCGCGAGAACTCGCGCATGATGACGGTCTTGTCACTCGGATAGCGGTCCGCGCGCTCGGGGTGGAAGTGCTTGAACTCATGGATGCGGGTGTACGGGACATCCGCATCGGCGTAGTTCATCACCGACGTCCCCTGGAAATCGCCGACGGGCAGAACCTCCTGCTCGAGGTCGATCGTGCGCCAGCTCAGCGCACCCGCGGCGTAGTCGAAGTAGCGGTCGACGGGTCCCGTGTACACGACCGGCAACTGCCCTACGGTCGCCCTCTTGTTGAGCGGCTGCGACTCGTCGAAGTAGTCGGTGCCGAGTTCGACCTCGATGTTCGGGTGATCCGCCATCCGCTCCAGCCACGCCGTATAGCCGTCCGTCGGCAGCCCTTCCCACGTGTCGTTGAAGTAGCGGCTGTCGTAGTTGTAGCGCACCGGAAGACGGCTGATGACCTCGGCAGGCAGCTCCCTCGGGTCGGTCTGCCACTGTTTGCCGGTGTAGTCGCGAATGAACGCCTCGTAGAGGGGGCGCCCGATGAGCGCGATCGCCTTCTCCTCGAGGTTCGCGGCATCCTTCGCATCGAATTCTTCCGAGAGTTCGTTCACGAGAGCGCGTGCCTCGTCGGGCGAGTATGCAGCCTGGAAGAACTGGTTGATCGTGCCGAGGTTGATCGGCAATGGATACACGACGTTCTTGTGGTTCGTGTACACGCGGTGCACGTAGTTCGTGAAGCTCGTGAAGCGGTTCACGTACTCCCACACGCCGGGGTTGGAGGTGTGGAAGAGATGCGCGCCGTACTTGTGCACCTCGATGCCCGTCGCGGGCTCTTCCTCGCTGTACGCGTTGCCGCCGATGTGGGGGCGCCGGTCGATCACGGTCACTTTCCGACCGGATGCTGCAGCCCGTTCGGCGATGGTGAGTCCGAAGAAGCCGGAGCCAACGATGAGCAGATCCATCAGCGCGAGTGCTTTCTGAAGAAGCGGACCGTGACGCAGGCACAGTCGGCGGACAACTCGCCGCCGCATAGGATTCTACGCGGCCCCATCGTGCAGCCGGAGCAGCCGTCGGCCCGCGCGTGCGCGCTCTCAGGCTCATCTCGTAGGCTCGACACGCCATGACTCTTGAGATCTTCGTCCCCTTCTGGGGGGATCCCGGCCTGCTCTATCTGACCGTCGACTCCGTGCGCGCGCAGCGCAACGACGACTGGCGGCTCGTCGTCATCGACGACTGCTACCCCGATGAGAGCGTCGCAAGGTGGTTCGCCGCGCTCGACGACGAACGCGTCTCGTACCTCCGGAACGAGGTGAACCTCGGCATAACCGAGAACTACAGGGAGGCGATCCGCCGGGCGACCGCGAGCCATATCACGATCCTCGGCTGCGACGACCTGCTCCATCCGAACTACGTCGACGTCGTCCTCGCCACGATCGCCGCCGTTCCCGACGCGGACGTCGTGCAGCCGGGAGTCGATGTCATCGACGAGCGCGGGACGGTGGTGCGACCGCTCGTGGACCGGGTGAAGACGGGGCTGCTCGCACCGCGCGGCGGTGAGGGCATCGCGGTGCTGCGTGGGGAGTCGATGGCGACGAGCCTCATCAGGGGCGACTGGCTGTATTGGCCGTCACTCACCTTCCGCACCGAGACACTGCGACGCATCGATTTCCGGGAAGGGCTTCCGATCATCCAGGACCTCGCGCTCCTGATGGACATCGCCTTCGAAGGCGGATGCCTCGCCTATAACCCGACACGGGCCTTCTCCTATCGGCGGCACGGCGCAAGCGCGTCCCAGAAGACGCTGCTGGACGGCCGCCGCTTCCGTGACGAGCGCACCTACTACGCGCAGGCACGCACGCTTGCTGCGGCGAAGGGGTGGGGCCGGACCGTGTCCACCGCCAGGCTCAGGGCGATGTCGCGACTGCATGGCGTCGCTGAGCTGCCCGGCGTGATCCGACACGGGACCGCCTCAGGACTACAATCTACGCTGGCGCACATCTTCGCCTTCTAACGCACGGGCGGCGTTCCGTACGAGCGCGTCCCCTCTCTTCAGGAGACCACGCATGTCCGATCACGTGCTCATCACCGGCGGCGCCGGCTTCATCGGCACGCGTTTGGCACGACGGTTCGTCGACTCCGGCCACTCCGTTACCGTCCTGGATGCGCTCATCCCCCAGGTGCACGGCGAGGAGCCGCGCACCACCTCGACGCTCCTGCACTCGCTCGACGGGGTCGCAACGGTGATCGAGGGCTCCGTCACATCGAGCGACGACCTGCGTGCGGCGCTCGACGGCGCGGGAATCGTGGTGCACCTCGCCGCCGAGACGGGGACCGGCCAGTCGATGTACGAGATCGACCGGTACGTCGAGGCGAACGTCGGCGGAACGGCGAAGCTCCTGGACATCCTGGCGAACGAGCCCCACACCGTGAAACGCGTGGTCATCGCGTCGTCGCGGTCGATCTACGGCGAAGGCGCGTACGGCACTGCGGACGGGCGGATCGTCTATCCGCCTCACCGCGCCGATGCCGACATGGCGGCCGGCGATTTCGATGTGCACATGGCGGGCGAGCAATCGCTCGAGATGATCCCGACCGACGAGCACGCGAAGCTGCATCCGTCGTCGGTCTACGGCATCACGAAGCAGATGCAGGAGTCCCTCGTGATGACGGTCGGTCCCACGATCGGACTCGAGCCCGTCGCGCTGCGGTATCAGAACGTGTACGGGCCTGGGCAGTCGCTGAAGAACCCTTATACGGGGATCCTCTCGATCTTCTCCACGCTCATCCGCCAGGGCAAGGCCATCAACATCTTCGAAGACGGACTCGAAAGCCGCGACTTCGTCTACATCGACGACATCGTCGAAGCCACGTTCCGCGCGTCTACGATGCCCGCCGCGGTCGGCCGCACGATCAACGTCGGCAGTGGGGTCGCCACGACCGTCAACGAGGTCGTCGCCTCGTTGTTCGCCGCGTTCGACACCGAGGTGCCGACGACGATCACCGGCAACTATCGTCTCGGCGACATCCGCCACAACGTCGCGGACACGACGGTTCTGCGTGAGGTCCTGGAGTACGAACCGCAGACCGACTTTCGCACGGGCGTGGCTCGCTTCGTCGAATGGGTGCTGACCGAGCCGATCGAGGAGAGCGGCTACGAGCGCTCGTTGAAAGAGATGACCGAGCGGAGTCTGCTCAAGTAATGGTCACGGCCCCGACCTCCAGCCGCGCCTTCCCGCACCGCCGGAACAGCCTCAATCTCTTCCGCCTCGTCCTCGCCGCGACGGTGCTGTTCGCTCACGCGTTCTACATCACCGGCAACGGAACCGGTCCGATGCTCCACGGCGAGAACCTCGGCGGCTGGGCAGTGGCGGGCTTCTTCGTCCTCAGCGGATTCCTCATCACCGGAAGCCGCTTCCGACACACGGCTGGCGAGTTCCTCGTCCACCGGATCGCGCGCATCTACCCCGCGTTCCTGGTCGTGCTGGTCGTGACCGCCCTGTTCTTCGCGCCGATCGCCGGGCTGCTCGAACGCGGCGAACTGGGCGGCTTGTTCACCACGCCGGTGACACCGCTCGAGTACATCTGGGGCAACATCGGCCTGTACATCCAGTCGTACTCCGTCTCGTGGACGCTCCAGACGGTGCCTTACCCCGGTGCGTGGAACGGTTCGCTGTGGACGCTCTATTACGAGTTCTTCTGCTACGTGATCGTCTGGGTGCTCGGCTTCCTCGCGATCTTCAAACGGACCGTGTGGTTTCCCGTCGTGCTATGGGTGGTCTCGGTTGCGGTGCATGCCACGATGGGGTTCTGGACTCGACTCGGACTGGACTTCGACTTCACCCTGCTGTTCAAGCTGTTGCCGTTCTTCCTCGGAGGAGTGGTCGCCTACGTGATCTTCGATCGATGGGGCATGCGTGCTCCGATCGGCATCGCCTGTCTGCTGGGGTCACTCGTCCCGATCTTCCTCGTGCCCGGATTCGGCGGCCAGCTCGCCGCTCCGGCGCTCGCATACGGACTGCTCTGGCTCAGCACCGTGATTCCCCAGCCCAAGCTGATCGCCAAGCACGACGTGTCGTATGGCTTCTACATCTACGCATGGCCGAGTGCTCAACTGCTCATGCTCGTCGGTGCGGCGCAGCTGGGAGTCTGGGCATTCATGGGGGTCAACGTGCTCGTCACTCTCGTCTTTGCAGTAGCGAGTTGGCTGCTCATCGAGCGCCCCGTGATGCGCGCGACTCGCAGACGATCGCACGCGACGGTGCCTGCGCACGCCGTCGGAGCCGTCCGCGGCGCTCTCTGAGGTTCGTCGTACGGAGTCCGGTGGTGGCGGCTGCGCCCGGGCGGCCGCACCCCCCGTTGTTAGACTCGTCACTATGCCTCGCGTGCTGGTAGACCTGCTCTCGTACTCGGGGACCAAGGGCGGCATGGAGGTCTACACGCGCGAGCTGTACAAGCAGCTCGGCGAGATCGCCCCGTCATGGGACTTCATCGGCTACCTCAGCAGGGAGGGCTACGAGCTCGACCGATCGTGGTTTCCCGGACGCACGATCGATTCGGGGATCAGCGGCGAGAATCGATTCGCTTGGGCGTACGGCGAGCTGTTCTCCGTCGCACGGCACGCACGTCGCCTGGGTGTCGAGCTCGTGCACTCCCCCGCTACGCTCGGGCCACGCCGGACGAAGATCCCCACCGTGGTGACGATGCACGACATGCTCTACTGGAGTCATCCGGAATTCATGTCCACTCCGCTGTACACCGAACCGGTGAAGTGGATGGAGCGCCAGGTCGCCCGCAATGCCGCGCACATCATCACCGTCAGCCCCGGATCGGCCTCCGAGATCCTGAAGTACCTTCCCGTCGACCCAGGACGGGTCCATGTCGTCCCCCTTGCCGGCGGACATCCCGCCGGTGTCGACCGATCGCTGGCAGGCACCGAGGGCCCGTTGATCATCGCGATGGGAAATCGTAGGCCGCACAAGAACTGGGCAGCGCTGCCGCAGGCCATCGCGCTGCTGCCGCCCGAGCGTCGCCCCCGCGTGATCATCACGGGAAGCCGCGGCGACGACCCGCTCGCACCGCTCGTGAAGGAGCTCGAGGTCGAGCCTTGGGTCGAACTGCGTGGCTGGGTCACCGACGACGAGGTGGCGCGCCTGTACTCCACGGCCTCCGCCCTCGCGATCCCATCGCTGGCGGAGGGCTTCTCTCTCCCCACGCTCGAGGCGATGAGCGCGGGAGTGCCCGTACTGCTCAGCGATATCGAGGTACACCGATACGTCGGCGGCAGGGCCGCCCGCTTCTTCCCCACTCAGGATGTTCCCGCGTTGGCGCGCGTGATCGATGACGTCGTGAACGATCCCGCTGAACTGGCGCGAATGACGATCGCCGGGCACGCACAGGAGCGCCTGTTCACGTGGGAGAGAACTGCGCGCGAGACCCTGGCCGTGTTCGAACGCGCACTCGCCGGTAGGTGAGGCCCTGGTCGACAACGACCCTCCGACAAGCGACCGCCGGGTTTCGCCCTGGCCAGGCGCTCGCTAGCGTCCCGTGGACGCGACCGCGTCTTCTCGATGCCGCGACACGGCGATCACGTGCACGCAGAGTCCGATCGCCGGTGGGGCTACCAGCGCCAGGACAAGGCGCGGCTCGAATGCTATGGGCAAGGCCAACGCCACGATCGTCAGCACTGCGGCCACCACCCACCCTGCGGTGTAAGGCACATGTCGATTGCGCCCCAAGAGCGCCGGGCCCGTCACGCACATCATCGCCACCAGCCCGGCGCTGACGGTGATCGTCGCGATCATGGCCGGGGTCACCGTGTAGCGACCGGACGATATGACTTCGATGACCCACGGACCGATCGCCCACGCCGCGGCGGCCAGCAGCACGACGGCGACGGCGGCGATCCCCAGCACGCCCAGGACGCGCCGCATGACAGCCCGCCCCGCCTCGCGGAAGATCGAGATGAGATAGCTCTGCAGCGCGAGGAGCGGGACGACCAGCGGTGCGCGGGTGAGCGTGATCGTCAGGATGAGGCCCGCGAGGAGCACCTCGTCGGCGTCGTGCGCCATCGCGCCGAGCAGCAGGGGCATCCCATTCATCATGACGCCCATCGCTGCCGCCGCCGTGACGGTTCCCGCGGCGTTCGCCAGCAGTCGTCCCAGCCGCACGTCGAGGCGAAATGCGCCGACCACCGTGCCGCGCGTCCGCAGCCACACGAGAAGGAATGCGACGCCGAAAGGCAGCGAGACCGCGAAGGCGATCCACTCCGGCGACCATCCCGCGACGAGGGCAACCCCGACGAGCGCGCCGCGGCACACCGCATCCACGATCGTCAGCCACGCAACCGCGCTCCACAGCTGCAGCCCGTAGAGGACGCCCGCCCAGACCGCGATGAGTACGTAGCCGATCAGCCCCGCGCCCAGAGCCGCCGCGAGGACGCCTGTGCCTCCGGGCAGGACGATCGGACCCACCAGCAGCGCGAGGGCTGCGGTGGCGACGAGGACGACACCGATCGCGATCAGTGTGAAGGTTCGCAGAACCGTGCTCGGCTGCGGATCCGTCGCCGGCTGCGCGGCCCGGGTCACCTCCTGCTGCACGCCAGAGAGCGCGGCGACGCAGAGGTAGAGCGTCGACCAGTACATCGAGAACGTGACGTACGCGGCGCCGTCGGGAAGCAGCGCCGGAGCGAGGATCTGGATCGCGTAGCCGAGCACACCCGCCACCGCGGTGGCGATGAGGATCTTGCGCAGACCGGTTGCGGCAGACTCAGCTCTCATCGTCGTCGCGGACGGAGTCGATCGCAGACTGCGGTTCCGCAGCGTCGGTCGAACGCCGCTCCCCCGCCGACCTCGCGTTCAGCTGCAGCTCCTCCACTTCTGCCCGCAGGATGGCGACATCCTCGGCAACCCTGCGGACCTCGTCCTCCGCCTGCGACAGCTCCCAGGACAGATGGAGGGCGACTCCGATCAGGAGCACGAGCGCGAGCGCGAAGAGCAGGTTCGAAGGGACCTCGACACCCAGCGTCTGCGACAGTCCGAAGAGCAGCCCCGGAAAGATCGCGAGGAGCAGAATGACGACACCGATCAGAATCCACAGCGTCGCGTACTTCTCCCGCAGCTGACGGCGCAGCAGCAGCGACACGATGATCGTGAGGACCACCAGAGCGAACCCGATACCGGCGAGCGCGATCATGCGCTCACCTCCGTCGAGCCACGCCGACCGCGCATGAGCGCGAGCGTGAGGGCGAAGACCGACCGGAGAAGATAGATCGTGGACCCCACGGGGTTCTGACTGGGTTTGCCGTGCACCCGAGCCCTCATCGCGACCGGAACCTGGGTCACCGTCAGCCCCGAGTGGATGGCGCTGACCAGGGAGTCGACGGTGTCGCCGAGATACTCCGCCGGGTAGTAGTGCACATATTGATCGATCGCCCGTCGATTCGCCGCACGAAACCCGCTCGTGACATCCGTCAACCGGGTCTTCGCAACGCGCGAGAGCACGCTCGCCAGGAAGATCATGGCCCACCGGCGAGGACCGCGCGCCTCATAGTCGCCGACCTCCGCGAACCGCGCTCCGATCGAGATGTCGGCATGCTCCAGACCGGCCAGGACTTCGGGGATATTACGGGGATTATGCTGCCCATCGGCGTCGACCTGGATCGCCTGCTGATACCCGTGCCTCTGCGCGAACGTGAAGCCCGTGCGCATCGCACCGCCGACACCCATATTGAAGGGAAGCACCAGCACACGCGCACCCGCATCGCGAGCGACTTGGGCAGTATCGTCGACGGAGCCGTCGTCCACGACCACGACATCGTAGTGCGAGAACTGCTCGAGGATCTCGCGGACGGTATTGCCGACGTTTCGCGACTCGTTCCATGCGGGAACGATGATGAGCGTTCGCTCGGCGGGTTCGGGCATGGTGCAGTCATCTTATCAACTGCGCCCGAGGTCGCTGCCAGCGCGGCCGAGCACACGGAACCGGTCGTGTTAGTTTTTCTTGTCCGGGATGCCCGGGCCGCTTCCCCGCCTCAGAGGACCGCCGTGCACTCCGCGCCCACCGACACAGACGTCGATGACTCCACGCTCGCGTCGGACGCCGCACACGAGGACCGTGCGACCCGGACTCGACGCATCACTGACCTCGCGGTCTTCGTCGTCCCGACGGTCGTGTATCTCCTCTTGATCCTGCTGGGCGCGACGACGTCGAACATCGGAATCGACTCGCAGCGACAAGACCCGCAGCAGCCGCTGGGACTGCACATCGGCGGCGACCAGAGCATCCGGTCCGACGAGTTCGGCACCGGCTCCCCGATCTGGATCGGGCAGATCGCCAGAGACGGCGTATCCGCGATCCCCCCGCTCAGCGCCTCCGGCGACCTGTTCGCCCAGCTCCCGTCCGGGCCGATCTCGACCATCGTCTTCTTCGAGAGCACCGCGTTCCACCTCGGCTCGATCGTGCCCGCCGAGATGCTCTTCGCCATGAAGTGGTGGCTTCCGACCTACCTGCTCTTCCTGGGGCTGCCGGTGTGGTTCCGACAGATTTCCGGCAGGCTGCGGTGGGGATACCTCGCCGCCGTACTCGTGGCGGTCTCGCCCGCAACCGCGTGGTGGTCGGGCATCCCGGTGAACACGTTGGGGTTCGTATCGGCCGGGTGCGCTCTCGCGGTGTTCGGCTCACGGGCGCTGTCGTCGCGGCTCTGGGTGCGGGCCGCTCTCGCGTTCGTGCTCGCGGGGATCCTGCTCGCTCGAACACCGACGTACTATCAGCCGACCGCGATCGTCGTCGGCATCCCCCTCGTGCTGGCCACAGCGCTCGTCATCCTGACCGATCGCTCGCGCCTGCGCGTCCGAATCGCCGGTCTCGCGGCCGTCACCGCATCGGGAATCCTCTGGACCGGCGCGCTGCTGTGGGAGAGCCGAGACGCGATCGCGACCGGATTGACGACCGTGTATCCCGGGCTACGCCAGAGCAGCGGCCAAGCGCTCGATGCGGGTTTCGTGTTCGGCGCGACCAACCTCGGGTGGCTGCGCTTCCAAACAGTCGGGGCCGGATCGAATCAGTCCGAGATCACCACCTCGTACGTCGCCCTCATCGCGGCGGTGATGATCCTGCTGGCGGTGGGTCGACTGAGCGGTGGCCGCCGCGTTCGGTGGATCATCCTGGCGGTGGCCATTCCGGCGCTCTTCTGGACGAGTTGGGCCCTGGTCTCGTGGGGCGACTGGAGTTCCTCGATCCCCCTGATCAACCGTGTGCCGGCGAGCCGTGCAGCCATGGGAGCGGGATATCTCGCCGTCATCGCCTTCTGCCTCGCCCTGTCCCACTTCCATGTCGCCGGGAAGAGGCGATTGGTCGTCGCCGGCTCGTCCGCTGCGACCGTCGTCGCACTCTCGGTGTGGGGCGGAGTCTCACTGCGAGCCTCGGGCCTGCTCGCCGAGCTCGCACCCTGGATGATCGCGCTGTCCGCGGTCGTCGCAGGATTCGCGGTGTTCGCGGTGATCTTCTGGCCGACTCGAATCTGGCCCCTGATCACCGCCGGAGCAGCCGCCCTCGCCGTTACCGTCACCGCCCAGCCCGTCCTGTTCGGCCTCGGCGACCTGCACGCCAGTTCGACGGCGCAGCAGATGACGCTCTGGGCCGACGCCAGCCGCACGGACGGCACGGTCTGGGCGTCGGACTCACCGGCGATGAACTCGCTGATGGCCGCCACCGCGGTGCCGACGCTCAGCTACCGGCAGCAGATCGGACCGGATCGTGAACGCTGGGAGCTGCTCGATCCGACGGGCGCGTTCGAGACGATGTGGAACCGCGGCGGCACACACATCGCGTTCGAATGGACGTCGTCGGGCATCGAGTTCGATCAGCCGTACGCGGACACGCTGATTCTGCGGGCCTCACCGTGCCTGGTCCAGAAGAGGATCCCCGAGTTTCGGCACGTGGTCTCGACGCGCCCGCTCGACGCCCCGTGCCTGACCGAGATCGCACGCCTCCCGTGGTCCGGTCGCACGCAGTACGTCTACGACGTGACGCCCGCACCCTGATCATCGATGGAACGGTCGTACCTCAGCCCGTCGCGCACGCCGCGGACGAACGCCGCGATCTTCTGCGGACGGTCGTCCTCGAACAGCAGGACCTTCGTCCATGCCTTGCCGAAGTACGACAGGTCCTCCCAGAACCAGGGGCCGAACCCGTAACGACGGATGAGAACGAGGCGATTGCGCGACATGTAGTACTGGCGCGTCGGCGAGTAGTCCGCGACGAAGAAGTCCCGTCCGAGGACACGTCGAGGCACCGCTCCGCCGAAGCGATGGTCGAGGACCACGTCGAACGCCTTGAGGTTCTTCAGACCTCGTCGGCCGGCGCGCAGGCTGATGTCGTGATCGACGTAGTCGATGAACAGACCCTCGTCGTGGAGCCCGATGCGATCGACGACCTCGCGGGCGAACAGCGCGCCCGAGCTGATGAGCGTTTCACGCACACCGACGCCCGAGCCGCGTTCGCGACGGAACTCATGGCCGGTCACACCCGAGCGCAGCGCCGGGCCCACGATCCCCGCGCCCGGACCGAAGGAGCGGTACGCGCGGACGAGTCCCTCGACCAGTCCCGCCGGCGCAGTGCTGTCCTGGTCGAAGATGACCGCGTAGCGGTGTCCGGAATCGAACACCCGCCGCATGCCGGAGTTGAAACCCGCCGCGACGCCGACGTTGCCGGGCTGATCGATGACCTCGACGTCGGGGATCGTCCGCAGCCGGTCGAACACCGTGGATTCGTCACCCGGGGAGTTGTTGACGATGAAGACCGCGCCGACCTGCGGCGCGAGCGCCAGGATGTTGTCGACGAGGGACGCGTCCGGATGGTAAGCCAGCACCACCGCGCCGACGCTCTGATCATCGCCCTCGCCTGTCACATCACCCATTCTCCCCGATGAGGGGCGCGCGAGATTCCGCCATCTTCGCGCCGGCCGGCTCACCGGCGCCGCGTCAGCCGCGTCGCCACACGGACCAGGCGATTCGACGGATCGATCATCCACCCGAGCCGGCGACCCACCCGAGGATGAAGTCCGAAGTACATCCTTACGAAATCACGCAGCCGCCCCTGCCCCACGTACCCTGCCTGCTTGATGAACATGATCCGCTCGACGCTGTCGCCGGGGATCGTCGCCGACATCTGATCGAAGTTGAACTGCATCGAGGTGTGACTGATCGAGGTGTATTCCGCGGTCGCCACCGTGCGCGTGTGGTACCCGAGCTCGCCGGCCACGTACGACGGCATCCGCTCGAGGATGTGCGCGAGGCCGCCGTCGCGATAGGCCTCCGCGCCGCCGAAGTCCTCGTGCGTCCAGCGATGCTCCACCAGAAGGCGCAGCGCCTCCGGCCGCGCGATGTACATCGAGCCGTAGGGCGCGAGCGGCGAGATCTCGTCCAACGGAACGTGGATGCCGAGAGTGCGGCAATACTCCTCGAAACCGGGCTTGTTGGACCACCAACCCCGTCCCATCGTCGGGTAGCCCACATGAATCATCGGAGGGTAGACCAGCCCGAGCCCGGGCTCCTTCTGGAACATCGCCAGGACGTTGGCGGCATATCCTGCGCTCGGAAGCAGGTTGCCGAACTGCTGGGACTTGAAGTGCCGGCCCACGTTGTGCCCGTCCTGCGGCGTCTTCTTCGAGTGAAGCTTGACGACGAGATCGTAGCCGCCGTCGAGGATCACGTCGCGGCATCCGATGAGGAACGCGCTCTGGTCGCGGCCAGCATTGTCGACGACGCGCACGTCCACGGTTCGCCCTTCGCGCGGGCGGCCGTCGATCACCGCGGTGATCTCGGCGGCCTTCTGCGCGTCGGGGGTCGTGACGTAGAGGTCATATGTTCCCGGCAGCGTATCGACGAGGTCGAGCATCTCGTCCGTCATCTCAACGTAGAAGATGTGCAGCAGCGCCGCGATGCGGAAGGGTCGTGTCGGATCGTAGCCCGCGTCCCGGTGAGAGAGCACGTGATGCATGGCTGCGTCGGTGTACAGCACGCGCGGTTCGACATTGCGAGCGAGGCTCTGCCACGCCAGATGCACGGGATAGCCGTGACGCTCGGCGGCCTCCATGACCCAGCGCCCGATGACCGCGTGCCTATCGAGGAACGGCGGCCAGTGCAGGAACGGCCGCCGCTTCAAAAGGGGGCACCCCGCATCGATCAGCAGGTCGGCGTTGAACAGCGCCGGGTGCTCGCTCGGGTAGTCGCTCGCCGGGAACGCTGCGGCATGGGCGAACCCGTGCTCGGCGAAATGGCGCGTGAACGTCGCCTCGTGCAGCAGGATCGCGTCCTGGATGCTGACCAGTTCGGGCAGGTCTCGCCAGTAGGCCTTCCAGGCAGCGGACAGGAACATCTCCGGACGCACCGCGATCCAGAAGGACTGCAGGTGATACGGCAGCACGCCGTCCCCCGTGAAGGGATTGGGCACCTGCTGCGGGTGGTCGGCCATGCCCCAGAAGGCGACCGGCTGTTCCGCCATGCGATCGAACACCGGTCCGAACGGCCGGACCGGGCCGAACCAGGTGTCGTTGGTGAGGACGACCTCGTCGAACCGGGCGATGTCGACACCCACATGCTCGAGACCCGCCTTGTGAGCCCCGATGTCGAACCCGACGTTGTCACGTACGAGCACATCGTCCGCCACGCGATCCAGCTTCGCGTGCGCCTCAGGTATCAGCGACCCGTTCGCGACGACGACGATGCGCGTCGCGTGGGACCGCAGCGCCTCCAAGGCGAACAGCACGTAGTCGTCCACGGCGCCGCGCCTGTCCCACAGGGCGTAGATGACGAGGCGGGAGACATCCCGTCGGGCCCCCACCGGTGCGTCGGGGGTCATCCTCGATCTCCGTTCGTCCCGGTGACGCGGCGCAGACCGCCGACGACGCGTCGGGCCGCCATGTACACCGGAGATATCGCGCGCGCGACAGCGGGGTGGTTCAGCTGAAGATACATGCGGCCCAGACCGATGGCGCCGCCGTGACCGGTCGGCCCGGCACGATGCAGGAACTGGATCTGCTCGACCGGATAGCCCGGCGTCGTCGACGAGAGCTGGTCGAGCTTGAACTCGAGTGACGTGTGGCTGAGTTCGGCGTGCTCCGCGTTCAGGACGGTACGCGAGTGGTACCCGCGCTCGCCCGCCGCGTTCGCGACGAGACGCTCGATCGTGGGGCCGAGCGCAACATCCGGGAACTCGTTCGACGGCGCGAAATCGTCGTACTCCCAGACCCTTTCGGTCAGCTGCGCCAGCGCTTCAGGCCGTGCGATCCACATACCGCCGAAGGGCGCGAGCGGGGTGATCTCATCGATAGGAACTTCGATGCCGAGCTCTGCAGCCAGCGATTCGGCCCGCACCCGGTAGCTGCCCCATCCGCTGCCCATCGTAGCGACGCCGGTGTGGATGGTCGGCGGGAAGACCACGCCCAGGCCGGGCTCGCGCTGGAACAGACCGATGATGTTGGCCGCATAGCCCGGCGAGCTGAGCAGATTGTCGAGCTGATGACGGGTGAAGTATCGACTGGCATTGAACGACTTCGTCACCGAGCGCTTCGAGTGGAGCTTGACGACCAGGTCGTATCGGCTGTCGACGATCACATCGCGGCATCCGATCAGGAAGGCGCTCATGTGCTTGCCTGCCTTCGAGGGGACGACGCGGACATCGATGTCGTCGCGTCCGCGGTCACGGAGCACAGCACGGATACTGTCGGCTCTTCGCCGCTCGTTCGAGGTCACGAACACATCGACGTCTCCGGGGAGGCACGCGACGCGATCGAGGAGCTCACCGGTCATGTCGGGGTGAACGATGTTCACCACGGCGGCGATGCGCAGCGGCCGGCTGCTGTCGTAGCGGTCCTCGAAGTCCGGCAGGATCTCGAGCATCGCGGCATCCGTGTTGAGCGTGTGCGGAGCGACATTGCGTGCGAGATCGCGCCAGATCAGAGGCATCGGATAGCCGAGGTCGTCGACCATCTCGAGGATCTCCCGGCCGATCACCGCGTGACGGTCGAGAAATGGCGGGTAGTGGAAGAAGGGCCGGCGCTTCAACAGGGGACAGCCGTCCGCCAGCAGCAGATCCGCGTTGAACAGAGCCGGATGGTCGGTCGGATACTCCGCCGCGGGGAAGGCGGCCGCGTGGACGAATCCCTGCGTAGCGAAGTGCTCGGTGAAAACCGTCTCGTGCTTCAGGACGGCATCGTAGTAGTCCGGCATCGCGGGCAGATCCCGCCAGTATTGGCGCCAGGCCTCGGTCAGGAACATCTCGCGACGGACGGCGATCCAGAAGGATTGCAGGTGGTAGTGCAGCACACCCTCCCCCGTGAAGGGGTTGGGCTCCTCCCGCGCATGGTCCGTCATCCCCCAGAAGTGGACCGCTGTGTTCCCCAGGCGTTCGAGGACCGGCCCATACGGCCGCACGGGGCCGAACCAGGTGTCGTTCGTGAGTACCACTTCGTCGAAGTCGGAGATGGCATCGCCGACATGATCCAGCCCCGCCTTGTGGCCCCAGATGTCGAATCCGATGTTCTCACGCACGACGATCTCGTCGCAGACGGGGGCGAGTGCAACGCGCCCCTGTTCGCTCAGCTCTCCGTTGACGACCACGACGATCCTCGTGGAGTGCTCCCGGAGCGCGGACAGCGCGTAAGGGATGTAGGACTCGACATCTCCTCGCTTGTCCCATACGACGTAGACGATGAGGCGGCGACTGTCCTGAGTGAGGGATGCCGGCGGACTCACGAGGCTGGTATCCATCGAAGTGCTCTTCTCCGTCAGTGTCGGCCCTGCTCGAGCGCCTTCAGAAGGTAGGCGCCGTATCCGCTCTTCACAAGCGGCTCCGCGCGTGCGCGCAGCTCATCGTCGGAGAGGAACCCCATTCGCCAGGCGACTTCCTCGGGGCAGCCGATGGAAAGACCCTGTCGCTTCTCGACGGTACGGATGAAGTCTGTGGCCTCGCTGAGCGAGTCGAATGTTCCGGTGTCGAGCCATGCCGTGCCCCGAGGCAACAGTTCAACGCTGAGCGTCCCACGCTCGAGATACACCTTGTTCACATCGGTGATCTCGAGCTCACCGCGAGGCGAGGGCCGGAGGTTCTTGGCGATCTCGATCACATCGTTGTCGTAGAAGTACAGTCCGGGCACGGCGTAGTTGCTCTTGGGCGCGGCGGGCTTCTCTTCCAGGGAGACCACTCGTCCTTCTCCGTCGAACTCGACGACGCCATAAGCGGTCGGATCGTCGACCCAGTACCCGAAGACGACCCCGCCCTCGAGGTCGGTGTACTGGCGAAGACGAGTACCCATCCCCTGCCCATAGAAGATGTTGTCGCCGAGCACGAGCGCCGCGCTGTCGGATCCGATGTGTTCCTCGCCGAGGATGAACGCCTGCGCGAGCCCGTCGGGCGAGGGCTGAGTCTTGTAGGTGAGCGATACGCCGAATCGGGACCCGTCGCCCAGCAGTCGCTGGAACTGGTCGGAGTCCTGCGGCGTCGTGATGATCAGGATGTCCTGGATACCCGCCAGGATCAGCGTCGAGAGCGGGTAGTAGATCATCGGCTTGTCGTACACCGGGACCAGCTGCTTCGAAATGCCGAGGGTGATCGGGTGGAGCCGCGAGCCGGTGCCACCGGCGAGGATGATGCCACGCATTGTTCTAGTCTCCGTCATTTCGATCACGCCGTCCAAACCACGCCTGTCGTCGAAGTTCAGCCCGTGAGCGTCATCACCGCCGCGTAACTGACGACCGCTGCTGCGACAGAGAACCACCGCGTCCAAACCGAACGTGCGAAAAGAAGGCCGGCGCAGACCAGGAAGAACGCCAGGAGCGACATCCCATAACGTGCCGGAAGGTAGAAGTAGTACCCGGCCATCAGCACAGTCGCGATCGCCAGGAGCGGCCCTGAGACGAGGGCGACGAAGAAGGTCGCGAGGGCGAACGATTCGGAGCGCGAACCCCGTCGCGAGACCGCGATCAGTCCGATGACGCCCGCGACGACGACCCAGGTCATCACGGCCGCGGCGACCTCGGCTCCGATGCCCACCAGCCCCGGTTCGATGGCGCCCTTCGCGACACCGGGGAAGAAGCGCAGCACCTCCTCGACCAGCGCGCGCATCGTGAGCGGGGCCTCCACGCCCTGATCGGCACGGGTGTCGTAGACGATGAGATTTCTGATCACCGCCCACACTCCCTGGGCCACGACGGACAGGATGACGGCGGAGAACGCGGAAACGACGCGCCGATCGCGGATCAGGGAACGCCAGCGACCGCCGCGTTCCCGGCCTCGACGGAACGCGTCGGCGATCGCCCAGAAGATCAGGGCGACCGCAGCAGCGGCGACTCCCATCAGGTTCTGCATCTTCGCCAACGTCAGCAGAATCGCCGACACCACGAAGATCCACGGCACCCAACGGGATCCACGGAGGAACATCGTGAGGCAGAAGACCATGAGCGAGCCGGTGAACAGCGAAGTCGCATCCGTGCTGATGTACGTGTTCGACCAGTAGGCGGACAGCGAGCCGATCAGCAGCAGTCCCATCGATCCGGCCACCACGATGTCGACCCGCAGCCGACGCAGCGTCAGATAGAGCAGGACCGCAGCAGCGGCCAGCCAGACGGCCCCGGTGTATCGTCCGGCCTCGGTGATGTCGTCAATGCCCAGGAGCACCAGAGGTTGCGCCATCAGCCAGGTCGCTCCGAAGTACGCCGGCGTGTAGATGTCGGCAGTGGTCTTGCCCGCGTTGGGCATCGTCTCCTCGTCGGACGCCTGCCAGTCTGTACAGAAGGACTCCGGGTAGAAGCCGAGCGTGCGCACGCCGTTGCACGACAAGTAGTTCCGCGCGTAGTCGCCGGTCTCTTCGCCGCGGTGCACGACGCCCTGCGTGGGAACCTTCGCGAGGTAGTCGATGTAGACGTACTCGTCGATCGGCGACACCATCTCGTGCTGAGGAACCTGCCAGAGCACCAGCCCGAGGCTCGCGATCACGAGGAACACTGAGACGAACCAATCCACCCGCCGTCCCGTGGGGTGTAGCCAGGAGGGCTTCGCTGCCCCGTCCCGCGGGCGCGGTTCGACCTCTGCCTGCACCCCCGACGTCGATTCCTCGGACATTTGGCACCCTCTCGAAAACCGTCTGCGACCACCACATGTGTCGCGTCACTCGTTCCGCGACCGCTGCCGAGGAGCGCACGGAGACCCAGCCTATTCGACGGGCCTCCGCGAACCCTGACCGACGCCGCGTCGAACCACCCGGGGCCTCCGCGTCATCCCGGTAACCTTGTGGGATGCGGAATCTCCTCGTGACCGGCGGAGCCGGCTTTATCGGCTCGAACTTCGTTCACCACGTGCTCGAGCACACCGACGATCACGTCACGGTCCTCGACAAGCTGACCTACGCCGGCAACCGGGCTTCGCTCGACGGACTGCCCGCTGAACGACTCACGTTCATCCACGGCGACATCACCGACGCGCCCCTCGTCGACCGACTCTTCGCCGATGTCGACGCCGTCGTGCACTACGCGGCCGAGTCGCACAACGACAACTCGCTGCACGACCCGCGACCATTCCTCGACACCAATATCATCGGCACCTACACGCTCCTCGAAGCCGCACGGCGGCACGGGCGCCGGTTCCACCACATCTCGACCGACGAGGTCTACGGCGACCTCGAACTGGACGATCCCTCCCGTTTCACCGAGCAGACGCCGTACAACCCGTCGTCGCCGTATTCGTCGACGAAGGCCGGGAGCGACCTGCTCGTGCGTGCCTGGGTGCGCTCCTTCGGTGTGCAGGCCACGATCTCGAACTGCTCGAACAACTACGGCCCCTACCAGCACGTGGAGAAGTTCATCCCGCGTCAGATCACCAATGTGATCCGCGGCATCCGTCCCAAGCTGTACGGGGCGGGCGAGAACGTGCGCGACTGGATCCACGCCGACGACCACTCGTCGGCCGTGCTCACGATCCTCGACAAGGGCGAGATCGGCGAGACGTACCTGATCGGCGCCGACGGGGAGAAGAACAACAAGGATGTCGTCGAGCTCATCCTCGAGCTCATGGGCGAGCCGAAAGACGCATACGACCACGTCACCGACCGTGCCGGCCACGACCTGCGCTACGCCATCGACTCCACGAAGCTCCGGACCGAGCTCGGCTGGCAGCCCACCTATGGCGACTTCGAAGCCGGCCTTGCCGCGACCGTCCAGTGGTACCGCGAGAACGAATCGTGGTGGGCGCCCGCGAAGGACGGCGTCGAGGCGTTCTACGCCTCGAAGGGGCAGTGATGGCGGAGTTCGGCAAGCCGCTCTCGATCGTCGAAACCCCCATCCCGGGGATGGTCGTGTTCGAACTGCCCGTGCACGGCGATTCGCGCGGCTGGTTCAAAGAGAACTGGCAGCGCGAGAAGATGACCTCGCTTGGTCTCCCCGACTTCGGACCGGTGCAGAACAACATCTCGTTCAACGATGCGATCGGCACGACTCGCGGCATCCACGCCGAACCCTGGGACAAATGGGTGTCGGTGGCGACGGGTCGCATCTTCGGAGCGTGGGTGGACCTGCGCGAAGGCCCGACCTTCGGCGCCGTGTTCACGACCGAGCTGGACCCGTCGCGTGCCATCTTCGTTCCACGGGGCGTGGGCAACTCCTACCAGACGCTCGAACCCGACACCGCCTACACGTACCTCGTGAACGACCATTGGTCACCGGACGCGTCGTACTCGTTCCTCAACCTCGCTGACGAGACAGCGGCCATCGACTGGCCGATCGCGCTCGCCGACGTCGAGATCTCGCCGAAAGACCTCGCCCACCCGCGACTGGCAGACGTGATCCCGATCCCGCCCCGCAAGGTGCTCGTCGTGGGCGCCAACGGCCAGCTGGGTCTCGCCCTGCGCGAGGAGTTCGCCGGACAGGCGCACGTCGAGTTCGCCGCACGTGCCGATCTCGACCTCACCGACCCGCAGCTCGAATCGGCACGCCGCTGGCGCGACTACGGCGTGATCATCAATGCCTCGGCCTACACCGCGGTCGATGTCGCCGAGACCGCCGAAGGCCGTCGCGACGCGTGGGCGTCGAACACCTCCGGCACTGCCGCGTTGGCGCGCATCGCCACAGCGAATGGCATCGTGCTGGTGCACGTGTCCAGCGACTACGTCTTCGACGGCACGCTCGATCGGGCGTATCGCGAAGACGACGCGATGTGCCCCCTCGGCGTCTACGGGCAGACCAAAGCGGCCGCCGACGCCATCGTCGCCACCGTCCCTCACCACTACATCGTGCGCACCTCATGGGTCATCGGCGAAGGCAAGAACTTCGTGCGTACGATGGCATCGCTCGCCGAGCGGGGAATCGATCCCACGGTTGTCGACGATCAGATCGGTCGGCTCACGTTCACGACGGACATCGCTCGCGGAATCCGGCACCTGGTCGACAGCGGTGCGGCCCCCGGCGTCTACAACCTCACCGGAGCCGGAGAGCCCCAGTCGTGGGCCGGCATCGCCCGCCACGTCTTCGAGCTGTCAGGCCACGATCCTGATCGCGTCACCGGCGTCACGACGGAGCAGTACTTCTCGACTGCCGCGGGTCCCATCGCACCACGCCCGCGCAACAGCGTGCTCGACCTCACCAAGATCGCGGCAGCGGGTTACGAGCCCGCTGATGCTGTCGCTTCGCTCGCCGGTTATCTCCGCGCGGAGTGATGGCGGGCAGGGCGCCGGTTGCGGCCGGCGCCCAGACCCGACTCGTCAGCAGCGGATGGAGCGGGCCACGTCGGCGCTCAGCGTCGGCTCGCCACCGATGAGCGTGACCTTCTGAACGCTGTTGGCGGTGAACCACGTCTTGGCCTGTCCCGACATGCAGTTTCCGGACGTGGTCACCAACGGCGACTTGGTGATGCCCGCCAGCACCGAACCGCTGAGCGCATCGGGGAAATCGGTCCCCGTGGCGAGGTAGACGCTCGGCCCGCCCTGCGGATAGACCGCCTGGTTGAGCAGGAGGCTGGTCGCGTACCGGTTCGCCCCGCCGATCCGGTTCACGCTCACTCCGCTGGACCGGAGGCCCGCCTCGATCCCCGCGCTCACCGCGGCGGTGTCACCCGCTACCGTCACTGTCTTGATCCCGCGCTCGCGCAGCGTCGCAGCTGTCGCCGCATCGAGCGATCCATCCGCGCCCGCCACGAGGATGACGGGTGAACCGGTCGCCCCGCCCAATGCCGCCGCAGCGACCGCATCCTGGTATCGCGTGCCCGTCACGATGTAGGCCGCACTCGCCTGAGGAAACGCCTCTGCGGCTATCAGCCGGCTCGTCTCATAGCGATCGCGCCCGGCGACTCGCTTGATCGCGGCGGCGGGCACAGCCGCTGCGACGGAGTCCTGGACCGCCTGCGAGATGCGGTCCGTGCCCCCGAGGACGATGACTGACGTCGGCGCCAAGCGCTGCAGCTCCGCGAGCACGCTGCCCGGAACCAGGTCCCGTTCTGTCAGCAGCAATGATGCGCCGGTGTGCGCCGCTGCCGCACCGGCCGCGAGAGCATCGGGGAACTCGGTCCCGGACGCGATGTACACCTTCCGCGTCCCGGACGGATAGGCGGTCTTCGACACGGCGACAGCGGTGTCGTACCGGTTCACGCCGGAGAGCCGACTGGTCGTGTAAGCAGGCGAAGCCGCGGGCGACAGGTACGCACTGTGCGCCCAGAAGACTACGCCGTCGATGCGGATGCGCCACCACTCGCCGGAGATGCCCGTGCGGGTAACGACCGTCCCCTGACTGAGAGACCCCGCAATAGGCTCGCACGCGGTGGTCGGCGCCAGTCGCAGATTCAGCGAGGCGACGTTGACGGCGAACTCGCCGTCGGCTGCCGTCACCGATGCCGGCTGTGCACACGCGTTCGCGGGCACCTGGGTCGAGCCGAACCAGTCGGTGAAGTAGTTGTAGAAATTGCGGTTCCCGTACGACGCGCAGGTGTCGCTCGACTCGCCGTACCCGGCCCGCAGCGCCGCAGCGTTCGGCTGGTAGGGCGTGTAGTAGTACAGGTTGGCGGTGGCCTGGTTCTGGATCTGGACGGGCGAGGATCCGCATCGGTCCACCCATGCGCCGTTGACGTTGAATGGCGGGTGGTACAGCACGTTCCAGGTCTTTCCGGGTGCGTACCAGGTGAAGTACTGGCTCGTACCGGGCGGATTGGCGTATCGCTTCATCTGCCACGCAGCTCCGTAGACCTGGTTGAAGAAGCCGTGGTAGCGCGCATCGCAGCCCGCGGTGTCGGGGCATCCCTGCCCCATCGCGAGGGTGTACCGGAACTCGCTCGGCCATACGTGGTTGACGAGACCCTGCTCCTTCTGGAGCATGACGAGGATGACCTGCGGGTTGATACCGCACGCCTGAGCGACCTTGTAGATGATTCGTGACGCACGCTCGCGGACTCCGCCCGAGTACGCGCCGCACATGGCGTCGGCGGTAGTGGTGCGCGACGTGTCGTACCAGTCCCTGAGGCAGGTGTACCCCGCCTGACACGACGGGACCTTGCTCTCGAGGAAGGCTTGGATCTGCGCCTCCGACATCGAATCCTTATAGAAGAACACGGCATCGCTGACGATGTTGCCGGCCTGGAATCGGGAGAGATCTGCCGCCCTGACGACACCCGCCTCGACGGTCCCGGCAGCAGCGACTGACGATGTCTCGACTTCACGGGATGAAGTTGCTTGCGCACTCGCTGCGTGCGTCGGGATCAGCCCGACCACGAGCACGAGCACCGCGGCCCACGCGATCACCACAGCGCGCGCGCGTGCGTGGATGGTATGGTCCCTAGGCCCCGACATGTGACCAGTGTGGCGTAAGTGAAAGCTGGTGGCCAGTCCGCTCGCCCGATTGCGCTCGGCAGAGAGGTTGCCCGTCACAGCTCGGCGTGCAGCATCCACACCTTGTCGGCCGCTTCGCGCCACGAGAACGCGCGGCCCCGGTCGCCTGCGAGCACACCCAATCGCTCGGCCGCCGCCGTCGAGCCCACTGCTGCGGCCAGGGCCGAGCCCAGCCCTTCGCTGAGCTCTGAAGCATCCGTGGCTGTGACGAGCACTCCCCCGTCGAGCACGATCTCGGTGTGCACCGCGGACGACGCGGCGATCACCGGCACCCCGAGCGTGAGCGCGTCGACCACGCGCCAGGGGAACGCGGCCCGGCGAGAGGGGGCGACGAACGCGACGGCACCGCCGAAGATCGCGGCACGATCGGCCGTTCCGAGCGCGCCCCGCACGTGCAGCACGCGTTCGGGGAGGCCGGCAGCCGCGGCGAGATCCGCCACCGCGGGTTCGTGGCCCTCCTCGACGTCGATCACGACGACCGGGAGGTCGACGCCGGATGCCGCGACCGCAGCGAGACCGGCATCCAGCCCCTCCGAGGCCAGGGGTCCCCCCGAGAGGAGGATGAATCCTTCCGGCACGTCGAGTTCGCGGCGGCGCCCGACCTCGTCGGTGGGCACGGCGTAGTCGTGCGGCGATGCACCGGCGATGACGCGGATGCGGTCGCCGAGGGGGGCGATCTCGGCGAGACGCTCGGCGAGCGCGTGCGTGGGGGCGACGATGGCGTCGGCGTGCTTGACCGCGCGCTTCAGCATCGCCTTGTGCCACGCCACGACGGTGCGCGGCAGCTCGCCCGGTGACTCCCACGGCCGAAGATCCCACACGGTCACCACGGTCTGGTCGTTGTCGTGCACGCGGTCGTGGCGCACCAGCGGGGCGAACAGCGTCGGCGAATGGATCATGCCACCGCCGATCCCGGTGCCCACGCCCAGCTGGAGCGCGGCTGTCAGCTCCCGCCGCTGCAGCGCGGTCCGGCGAATGCCCGCGAGACCGGCGACCGCTGTCAGCGCGGTGTCATCGCCACCGGCCGGAGCGATGCCTTCGACCTCGCACCCCGCGGGCGCGCTGATCACCAGAGCGCGAACGAGTTCCCGGGAAGCCTCGGCGAGCTCGGGCTCGGTCGGCGCGACGAGCTGATCCAGGACGACACGCAAGGTCGCGACCACGACTCATCCCTCCGGCGTCGAGGTCGGAGTGGGCGGGTGGAGCTTCGTGCGCACGAGCTCTTGGATGGCGGCGAAGTCGGGCTCGTATTCGTCGACGCCGCCCTCGGGGGTGAGCTCGATCGTCTGCACCGGCTGCTCCTTCGCCTTGAGCGCGAGTTCGGCGAGGAACGGCACGAGAGACTGCGGCAAATCGGTCTCGACGATGTCGGTGCCGGCCGTGGCGATCTCCTGGAAACGGGTGAGCACGGTCTGCGGCGTGAACTGGGCGAGCATCGCCTGCTGCAGGATGCGCTGGCGCTCCATGCGATCGAAGTCGTCGGTCGTGTACCGCGAACGGGCGTACCACTGCGCGGTGTCGCCATCCATGTGCTGGGTGCCCGCCTCGATCCAGCCGATCGCCCACTCGTCGGCGGGTTGGCCCGAGTACGAAGGTCCGCCGCCCTTCGGCAGGCGCTCGGCGACGGTGATCTCCACGCCGCCGAGGGCATCGATGAGTGAGGCGAAGCCGTGCATGTCGATGAAGACGTAGTACGGGATCTCGATGCCGAGAATGCCCTCCGCGGCGTCCTTCGTGGCCTCGACGCCCGGCTCCGAGCCGTTGGCCTCGGCATCCGGGTACAGCAGGGTGCCGTCCTGGCATACCTCGACCTCGGTGCGCAGCTGATTGATCCCACTCCCCCAGCCGCAGCTCGCGTCCGCGTGTCCCTCGTGCCCGTTCGGGTACTTGTCCTGCATCGGGCCCGCCGAGAACGGGAAGTTGGGCATGTCACGCGGGATGCCGGTGATCGTGGTCGCACCCGTCTCGGCGTTGATCGACACGACCGAGATGCTGTCGAATCTCATCGAGTCGCGCCCCTCACCGCTGTCGGCACCGAGCAGGAGGATGTTGTAGTACCCGTCGGACGGCGGCACCGAGGGTCCGCTCTCTCCGAAGATCGCACCGAGCGTGTCACGCGTCGTGCCGGCGACGTTCGCAGCGTATGCGGCGCCGGCACCCGACCCCACCAGGAGGAGGGCCGAGACCAGGGCGATGCCGAACCGTGCGAACGTCCCCGTCTTGACCAGGCGCACCAGGCGCAGCGTGTCGACCGTGAGCACGACCCACAGCGCGACATAGCCCACGAGCGCGACCTGCACGATGGTGAGCGGCAGCCAGCGGAACCACGCGAGCCAATCGGGGATCCAGGTTCCGAGCGCAATCGTCACCAGCGCGGTCGGCCAGAGGAGCGCGAGCAGACCGGCGGCGATCGCCACGACCCACATGGCGAGCGTGGCGCCGAGGCCGAAGCGTCCGAGCCGGCGATTTCCCGCCAGGACTTGAGCGGATCCCGGGATGAGGAAGTTGAGGACGATCAGCCACCACCCGCGACGGGTCATGACACCGCGGGAGGAGGCATCCGGATATCGGAGCGGGCGCTCCTGCACGAACGACCCCCGCGCACCGCGGGCCGTCTGGCGCGGCGGGGTCATCACGCTCACAGGGAGTCCTTGAGCCGCCGGTTCTTCTCGTCCACCTGCGCCTCGAGGTCGCGCGCGTACTTCTCGACCTGCTCCGCGACGGCGGGGTCGGACGCGCCGAGAATCCGCACGGCGAGGAGGCCGGCGTTCTTCGCGCCGTTGATGGAAACGGTCGCGACCGGAATCCCCGCGGGCATCTGGACGATGCTCAGCAGCGAATCCATGCCGTCCAGCGTCGCCAGCTGCACGGGAACGCCGATGACCGGCAGAGCCGTGAGCGAAGCGAGCATGCCGGGAAGGTGAGCCGCTCCCCCGGCACCGGCGATGATCGCCTTCAGTCCGCGCCCGCGCGCTTCACGGCCGTACCGCATGAGTTTGTCGGGGGTGCGGTGGGCCGACACGACCTCGACCTCGTGCGGCACGCCGAAGTCGGTCAGCGCCTGCGACGCGTCGCTCATGACGCGCCAGTCCGAGTCGGAGCCCATCACGACGCCGACCAGCGGCGACTCGGAGGAATGCAGCGGCACGGAACTCATCGGGGACGGTGGCACTCGTCAAGGCTAGGGTGCGAGGCTGGAAGATCCCCGCAACGGCGCGCCTTGCCCCTCGTGACGATCGCGGTCAGTCGAGGAAGAAGGATGCCGCGGCCCGGGCCTGGTACGCGACGTCGTCGAGATCGTCGCCCGAGACGTTGACATGCCCCACCTTGCGCCCGGGGCGCGGCGCCTTGCCGTACGTGTGGACCTTCGCCTGCGGATGCTCCGACATCGCGGCGGCGAAGCGCGCGTCGAGCGACTCCTCGGCCGGTCCGCCGAGGATGTTCACCATCACCGCCCACTCGGCCACCGGGTCGGGATCGCCCAGCGGCAGGTCGAGCACAGCGCGGAGGTGCTGCTCGAACTGGCTCGTCACGGCGCCGTCCTGGCTCCAGTGCCCGCTGTTGTGGGGGCGCATCGCGAGCTCGTTCACGAGAAGCCGCTCGTCGGTCGTCTCGAAGAGCTCGACCGCCAGCATCCCGGTCACTTCGAGGCCCTCGGCGATCGCGACGCCGATCTCCGCCGCGACGGCGCGGAGACGTTCGCTCGAGTGCGGGGCAGGAGCGATGACCTCTGCGCAGACGCCGCCGCGCTGGACGGTCTCGACGACCGGGTACGCCCGCATCGCGCCCGAGGGGCGACGTGCCACCTGCTGCGCGAGTTCGCGAGCGAAGTCGACGAGCTCCTCGACGAGCAGTGCCCCGCCGCGCGCGTCTTCGGCGAGCGTGGCGAACCAGTCGTCGGCCTCGGTTCCTGCGCTCACGACCCGTACGCCCTTGCCGTCGTAGCCGCCGCGGGGCGTCTTGACCACGGCGCGGCCGCCGTGCGCGTCGAGAAAGGCCTGCAGTTCGGCGGCGTCGGTCACGGCTGCCCAGTCGGGCTGCGGCATCCCGAGCTCTGCCAGCCGGGCGCGCATGACCAGCTTGTCCTGGGCGACGCGCAGCGCATCCGGGCCGGGGTGCACCGCGACGCCCGCGTCGACGAGGACGGCGAGTACATCCTGCGGCACGTGCTCGTGGTCGAAGGTGATGACGTCGACGTCGCGCGCGAACGCGAGGACCGTGTCGGCGTCGTGATAGTCGCCGACCGCCGTGGCGGCGAGGGATGCCGACATGCCGACGTCCTCGGCGAGCACGCGGAGCTCGACCCCGAGCTCGACCGCGGGCGCGATCATCATGCGGGCGAGCTGCCCGCCCCCGACGACTCCGACTCGCAGCGACATACCGTTCCTTCCGTCGCCTCCATCATCCCGCATCCGGCCGGCGCACGATGGCCGGCGAGGCTCATGCCGTCGGTGGGGCGGGGGGCGCGGGCGGCGTGCCGGGCGGAAGCGGCTGCGCGTCGCGGTGGGCGAGGATCTGGTTGACCTCGACCTGGTCGACGAGCGCCTCGTGCACCAGCTCGACGCTCGGGATGTTCGCCAGCCGCAGCGGCTGGTCGACGCCGTTGGCGAGCGTGAGGGTGCCGGCACCCCAAATGCGCTGCAGGATGCCGCGCCGCACCTGCACGGTGTAGCCGCGCACATGGACGAGTTCGCGCCGCTTGACCGCGATCACGCCACGACGCTCCAGCACGCGCCGGGTGGTGATCGTGTAGACGTGCGCCCACCATCGCAGGAACGGCACCAGCACGAGCAGGAGGACGATGCTGCCGGCCGCGGCCAGTAGCATCCAGTCCTCGAACGGCGCCGGCAGATTGCCGTAGAAGTACCCGGACGCGCCCGCGACCACGACGAGCAGGATCGCCGACCACGTCAGGCGACGCGCGTGAGCACGGAACCTGGCGACGAGCAGCTCCGGCGTCGGCGCGCCGGGGGCCGGCATCAGCGGTCTGCCGCCGTAGCTCGTCGGCTGCGTCATGCATCCATTCTGGAGGCAGCGGCCGACAGACCCGCGCGCACCCGCCGGTTTTGCCCCATCCAGCTGTGCGCGATCGACTGACCCCGTGTCGATCGAGCGCGGTCAGCGCACGTGGACGACGTCGCCGGCCGAGACGATGCTCTCGAACTCGGCAGCCTGCACGACCACGAGCCGGCCGTCGGGGTCGATGCGCTGCGCGCGCCCCCGCAGCGTCTCGCCATCCGGCAGCGACACCACGACTTCGCTGCCCACGGTGCTGCACAGCGCCTCGACCTCGGCCAGCACACCGGCCGCCGCCGCGTCTCCGTGCGAGGCGGCGAGCGCCGAAAGCTGCTCGTCGAGCGCGACGAGGTAGTCGGCGAGAAGTCGGTCCTCGTCGCAGACCACTCCCAGCGACGCGAAGGACGTCGCGGTCTCGACGGGAAGATCGGCCTTCGGCATCCGCGTGTTCACGCCCGAGCCGACGACGACGACATCCGGGTGTCCCGGCACGACCTCGGCGAGGATCCCGCACACCTTGCCACCGTCGACCAGTACATCGTTCGGCCATTTGAGGGTGGTGCTGTGCCCCGACCCGATCTGAGCGCCGACTGCCCGGGTCATCGCCGCGCCCGCGATCAGTGAGACCCATCCCCGCGACGCCGGCGGCAGCGCATCGACGTGGACGACGACCGACACAGCGAGGGCGGTGCCCGCGGGCGTGACCCAGGAGCGATCCAGGCGACCGCGGCCGGCACGCTGGTCCGTCGTCAGAAGCAGCGAGAGGTGCGGCCATGCCGCAGGCTCGGCGATGACGTGCTGCACGACGTCCGCGTTCGTCGAGTCGGTCGCCTCGACGACCTGAGCACGCGGGCTGACCGCTGCGGTGAGAGGGTAGCCCTCGGTCGGGAACGCCATGCACCCCACGGTACTCGCGCGCCGCAGCATCCGTCCCGCCGTCCCACCCCGATGACCCGACGGGCACAGCGGATCCGGAAACCCCTTGTGCGAACCCTCCAACGTCAGTGGCACCGCCGCCGATAGGGTGGAATCCGTGACCGAGCAGCCCGACCTCTCGACGACCGCCGGCAAGATCGCCGACCTCCGCGCCCGATACCAGGAGGCCGTCCTCGACCCCGAGACGGTCGCTCAGGCGAAGCAGCACGCGAAGGGCAAGGGAACGGCGCGCGAACGCATCGACCTGCTCGTCGACCCCGGCAGCTTCGTGGAACTCGACGAGTACGTCCGACACCGCACCACGGCGTTCGGCATGGACAAGTCCCGGCCCTACGGCGACTCCGTCGTCACGGGCACCGGCACGATCCACGGCCGCACCGTGGCGGTGTACGCGCAGGACTTCTCGACATTCGGCGGATCGCTGGGCGAAGTGGCCGGCGAGAAGATCATCAAGGTGATGGAACTGGCGCTGCGCAGCGGCATCCCGATCGTGGGCATGCTCGACTCCGGCGGCGCACGCATCCAGGAAGGTGTCGTCGCGCTCGGCAAGTACGGCGAGATCTTCCGCCTCAACACCCAGGCGTCCGGCGTGATTCCGCAGATCTCCATCATCATGGGCCCCGCAGCCGGCGGCGCGGTGTACTCCCCCGCGCTCACCGATTTCGTCGTGATGGTCGACAAGACCAGCCAGATGTTCGTCACCGGTCCCGACGTGATCAAGACCGTCACCGGCGAAGACGTCGGCATGGACGAGCTGGGCGGCGCGCACACGCACAACACCCGCTCGGGCGTCGCGCACTATCTCGCCGAGGACGAGGACGACGCGCTCGACTACGTCCGCTCGATGCTCAGCTTCCTGCCCGACAACAACATGGCGGAGCTACCCGTCTACGAGACCGGGTTCGAGTTCGAGACGACGGATGCCGACCGTGCGCTGAACACGATCATCCCCGACTCCCCCAACCAGCCGTACGACATCCACCAGGTCATCCGGGGAATCGTCGATGCCGAGGACTTCCTCGAGGTGCAGCCCCTGTTCGCGCCGAACATCGTGATCGGCTTCGGCCGCGTCGAGGGACGCTCGGTGGGCATCATCGCCAATCAGCCGTCTCAGATGGCCGGCACGCTGAACATCGAGGCGGGCGAGAAGGCGAGCCGATTCGTTCGTTTCTGCGACGCCTTCTCCATCCCGATCGTCACGCTCGTCGATGTGCCCGGCTACCTCCCCGGCACCGACCAGGAGTGGACAGGAGTCATCCGCCGCGGTGCGAAGCTGCTCTATGCGTACGCAGAGGCCACCGTCCCCCTCGTCACGGTGATCCTGCGCAAGGCGTACGGCGGCGCGTACATCGTGATGGGCTCCAAGCAGCTGGGCGCCGACATCAACCTCGCCTGGCCGACGGCCGAGATCGCGGTCATGGGCGGCCAGGGCGCGGTCAACATCCTCTACCGCGGCGAGATCAAGCGGGCCGAGGAAGCGGGAGAAGACGTCACGGCGGTACGCACGCGCCTCGCGAACGAGTACACGTACAACGTGGCGTCCCCCTTCCTCGCCGCCGAGCGCGGCGAGCTGGACAGCATCATCGAACCGGCCCAGACGCGCGTGTCGATCGCGAAGGCGCTGCGAGCCCTCCGCGGCAAGCGCGCCAGCCTGCCGCCGAAGAAGCACGGGAACATCCCGCTGTGAGCGGCGAGACACCGGCGACGGACCAGAATGTCGCCGAGAGCATCAGGATCGACGTCAGCCGCGGCGCGCCCACGGATGACGAGCTCGCGGCACTCATCGCCGTCGTGACCGAGGCGTACACCGGCGAGACCGCCGAGGCGGTCGCCGAGGATCGCCCCGAACGCACCGCGTGGGCGGTTTCGCAGCGGTCGCTCCGTCAGCCCCTTCGGCGCGAACTCGGGTGGACGCGGGGCTGATCCGCGTTCGGGGCCCGAATTCTCGGCGGCGCGAGCTTGTCCCCCGAAATACCTACAGACGCGGGGCTTGCACCCCAGTGATACTGGAACCGCTGGAACGCTTCTGCGTTCGGCCGGTCCGACCTCCGCTCTGCGGACGACCCGGATCCGGCTTTGCGGACGGTTTTCGGGTAACTGTCCGCCAGGCGAGGGGCGGGCGGCTTCGCCGCCCCTCGCCTCCTTCCGTTTCGCTCCCTGTCTGGCTTCCCCTCCCCTGCCAGGCGGGGAGCGACTTCGCGTTCAGACTCGTTGCCGTGCGAGCGGGTCGTGCCGACAGGTCACCCCACGCCGGGGTGCGGGATCTCGCGCCACAGATCGACGGCGTCCTCATCGCTCGATCCCCCCGTCGACGGCGAACGGCCGACGACGGTGACGGCGATCCGCGCGTCCGGCGAGGTGCGGATGTAGATGCGGTCCGAGCTCGCGGATCGCAGCGTCTCGGCGAGCTGCCCGCGGATGATCGACAGCGCATCCTCGTCGAGCCCGTCGAGCCCACCCTCGTCGAGAACCGTGACGTTGGCTCCGCGTCGGCGAGCGCGCTCGAGTTCGGCGCGGACGTCGTCGTCGAGCAGTCTCGGCCCGCGCATCTCATCCCGCAGCCGTCCTTCGGCGATCCGCGCCTCGAGGCGGTCCTTGTCATCCAGCTCGCCGAGGTTCGCCACGGTGCGGGTCAGCACAGGCCCGGCGACCACCAGGGCCTTCTGCACCTGCACACGGCGCTCCCGCTGCCGCACGACCTGCGAGGCCTGCCAGGCGGATGCTGCGCGCTGCAGGCGGGTGAGGCGCGCGGTGTCGCGGGCTGCGCGGTCCATCGACCGGACGAGCAGCTGTGCGCACGTCACCCACACCACGGAGCCGACGAGTCCCAGCGCGAGGGCTTCGAGCGGCCCCATCCACACCATCGACGCGATGGCGAGCATCACGATCCCCGTCCAGGCTGTCCACGGCCTTCTTCGCACCATCACGATGGTCATCAGGGCGCCGATTCCTCCGAGGTACCAGGTCGCGAAGGACGCGGTGCGCGAGTCCGGCCCGACCGCGAAAGCGATGGCGCTCGGGACGATCGCCGCGCACGCGAGCGCGAGGAACTGGGCGAGCGCGGGAAGCCTGCGAGGACCGCGGATGCCACCGGCATCGGGCTGCTCGTCGGCGGCAGCGGATGCCGGCTCCCAGAAGATGCAGAACCAGGTCGTGGCCAGGTAGAGCCCGAGCGTCGCCACCACGACGAGCGGCTGCGGGACGGGGGCAGTCGTCCACCACAGGCCGCGGGCAGCGAGGTACGCGGTGAAAGCGATCGCGAGAACGACCAGGACGTTCTTGACACTGATCACAGAGCGGGCTCCTGCCAGGCCAGACGGACGACGGTCCCGTGGGATCCGGTCTCGAGGTCAGCAGTGCCGCCGACGGCTGCCACGCGGGCCACGATCGAGGCACGGATGCCCAGGCGGTCGTCCGGCACCGCATCGAGGTCGAAGCCCTCTCCGGCGTCGCGCACCTCGATGCTCACCCGGCCATCGGCACTCGTGACCGCGGCCGACAGCCCCGCACCCCCCGCGTGCTGCAGGGCGTTGGCGACCGCCTGTGTCGCGGCCAGTGCGAGGGCACGGGCCACGCGTCCCGGGATCATCGGCCCATCCGGGCGGACATCGCGGCGCACAGTGACATCGACGCCGAGCTCGCGCGAGGCGGTCTCGATGTCGTCCGCGAGGCCGTCTGCATCGCGCGGCTCGTCGGTGCCCTCGTGCGCATCGTTCTCTGTGTTCGCCAGACGGGTGAGCGCCTCGCGCGCCATGGTCGCAGCCAGCGTGCGCTCGCGGGGCGTGTCGGCGCGCTCGGCAGCGATGAGCGCGGCGAGCACGCTGTCGTGCATGAGCGCCGCGACGGCGATGCGCTCCTGCTCGGCGGCGTCGGTGGCAGCCGCCCTGGCGTACGAGGCGACGGCCCGCGCCCTCGTCTCGTCGACGTTGGCCGCGATGGAGCGGAACAGCCACCCGAGTGTGAGGATCATGCCGCCCAGGATGAGCGCGAACGACACGTCGAGTCCGACGGTGACCCAGTACGCCCACGCGAAGTCGCCCTGGATGAGCCGCACCAGCCCGAACAGGACGGGCGCGAGGATGGTCCACCCGATCTGCAGCGGAAACGGGAAGGCGAGCACCGCCGCGAGGGTCGCGATGTTGACGAGGTACCAGATCCACGGCTCGTCGAGCGATTGCGGCTCGATCCCGGCGGTCGCGATGGGCCACGAGGCGAGCGCGAGCACATAGACCATCGCGAATGCGCCGGCGGCGACGCGCACGCCGCGGCCGATCACGCACGCCAGGATCATCACGGCGAGCGTGCCGAACACCGCGATCATCAGCGGCTCGTGCCACCCCGGACGCTCGTCCGAGGGGCCCAGTGCCGCCGCGAACGCCTGGACCCCGAGGATGAGGGACCCGAATGCACCGGCGACGAGCGAGATGATCCGCTCGACCCGCGACCGGGTGAACGAGCCGATTCCGGCCGACACCTCCCGCGAGTGCGGGATCTGGGCCCATGCGGTGTCGAGCACCGAGCCCTGGCCGTCAGCGGCCACGCGCGATGTCCTCCGCGTCGGATGCCGAATCCGCGAGGAGCCCGTCCTCCATGGCCCGGCGCAGCAGGTCGACCTTCGTCGGGGCGGGGCGACCGACCTCGACGTACTTCACGCGCACCCGGGTGATGTTCTCCTTGGCGGTGGAATAGGCGACGCCGAGGCGGTCGGCGACCACCTTGAGCGGCAGGCCCGCGGCGTACAGCCGCAGGACGTCGCGCTCGCGCGCCGAGAGCTGGGCGTCGGCGAACTCGCGGTCGCCTTCGACCGCACTGGCCCATTCGACGTTGTTCAGCGGCTCGCCCTTGGCGACCGTGCGCACGGCGGCGATCACGTCGTCGATGCGCGAGGATTTGCTCACGACGCCGGCGGCGCCCGCAGCGAGCGCCTCACGCACCGCGGCGGGCCGGTCGGCGACGCTGTGGATGATGACGCTCGAGCCGTCCAGCACCAGCCTGCGCACATTCTCGGTCACGGTCGTGCCGTCTCCGAGCGTCAGATCGAGCACGACGACGTCGGCCGGCGGCGCAGCGGAGAACGCACGCCAGTCCAGGTACTCGGTCACGGTGCTGCCCGAGAACACCACGTGCATGGTCCCGGCGCGGGCGCACGCGGCCTCGAGCCCGAGCCGGACGGACTCGTGGTCGTCGATGAGAGCCACTCGGGTCATGTCGTCAGCCTAGCCATCGACGCCGGGTCGGGTGAGGACGGCGACCGCTTCGACGTGGTGCGAGTTCGGAAAGAGGTCCAGCGCGTCCACTCGGGCGGTCTCGTAGCCGGCGGCGCGGAACGTGCCGAGGTCGCGGGCGAGGGCGACGGGATCGCACGCGACGTACACGACGGCCACGGGGGCCAGCTCGACGACGGACTGCACGACCTCTCGGCCCGCCCCGGCGCGCGGCGGGTCCAGCAGCACGACCCCGCGAGAGAGCCGTTCGCGTTCGGCGGCGGATGCCTCGGCGACGAGCCGCGCGAGCCATCTGTCGACGCGCCCGGTCTCGGCGCGGGCGCCGACCCATTCGGCGAGGTTCTCGCCGGCGTGCTCGGTGGCACGGGCATCCGACTCGACGCTGGTGACGCGGGTCGATGCACCCCCGAGGTCGCCCAGCGTGGCGGCGAAGAGACCCACACCCCCGTACAGATCGAGGTGCCATGCATCGGGGTCCAGCACCTGGCCGCCGGCTGCCAGCTCGCGCAGCGACGAGTCCACGAGGCTCGTGAGAGCGGATGCCGCGTGCCGGTGCACCTGCCAGAACCCCTCCGCGTCGACGCGGAAGTCCCGATCGCCGACCCGCTCGATGACGACCTCTGCTGAGCGACGCGGCGCGTGCGGCTGGGTGCGCGGGCCTCCGCGCCCACGGCGGGGCGAGGCATCCCGTGTCTTCTCGGGCCGCGGCAGGACGCGCACGCGCCCGTCCGCCGGCTGGACCAGGTCGATACGACCCGGCTCGCCGCCGGGGAGCGCGAGCGCGGCGTGCTCCACGTCGGCGGTCGCAAGGGGAAGGTCGTCCACCGGGATCACCCGGTGGCTGCGGGCCGCGTACGGCCCGACGCGCCCGGCGTCGTCCACGTGCAGACTCACGCGGGTGCGCCAACGCAGTCCGTCCACGGCGTCGCTGCCGAGCAGCTCGTCGACCGCGGCGAGTTCCTCGGCGGAGCGGATGCCCGCGGGCACGTCGAGTCCGCCGAACCGATGGAGAGCGTCCTGCAGCACGCGCAGCTTGAGGTCGCGCTGATGCTCGAGCACGATGTGTCCGAAGTCCGCTCCGCCGGGCCGATCCTCGGGCGGGACGTCGATGTCTGCCTGGCGCCAGGCGTGCGGCTGCCGGTGGGGCGAGGCATCCAGCACTTCCAGCGCCTCGGCACGCCAGAACGAGGCCTTGGTCGCGTCGGCGAGCCGTGCGCGCACGCGCTCGCCCGGGATCGCGTCGGGCACGAAGACGACCCGGCCTTCATGGCGGGCGACGAAGACGCCGCCGTGGGCGACATCGGTGATGTCGAGGTCGATGGTCTCGCCGGGTTCGCTCACCTGAAGAGCATTCCACATGCGCCGGCGACCGGCTCAGCTCGGGGCGTGCGCTCGGTAGCCTGGGGGCATGCGCGTGTGCCTCGCTTCGACCTCTCCCGCCCGGCTCATGCTCCTGCAGCAGTTCGGCATCCGCCCCCTCACCCTCGCTCCCGACGTTGACGAGGACGCGGTGGTCGCCGCCGTCGAGGCCGCCGAGGGGCGACGCCTCGCCCCCGACGAGCACGTGCTGCTGCTGGCACGGCGCAAGGCCGCCGATGTGGCGGCGCGCCTGGCCGACGACATCCCCGGCTTCGACGGGATCGTGATCGGCGGCGACTCGATGTTCGAGCTCGACGGCGAGGTGCTCGGCAAGCCACGCACCGCCCAGAACGCCACCGAACGCTGGCGGGCGATGCGAGGGCGCACCGGCGTTCTGCACTCCGGGCACGCCGTGGTGCGCCTCGAGCCGGGAACGACTCCCCGCGAGGTGCACGCGGTGGCCGAGGCATCCGTCTCGTTCGTCGACGACGTGACGGATGCCGAGATCGAGGCGTACGTCGCGAGCGGCGAGCCGCTGCAGGTGGCCGGCGCGTTCACGGTCGACAGCCTGGGCGGCGCGTTCATCTCGCGGGTGGACGGCGACCCGTCCACCGTCGTCGGGATGTCGGTGTCGACCCTGCGGACGCTGGTGCGCGAGCTCGGCGTCGACTGGCCGACGCTGTGGAACACGACCGACCCCTCCCTCGCCGACGGTCGTCCGGGCTTGTAGTAGGAATCCCACGTTTCTCGTCGGTTCTTGTATGAACCGCTCAAAAGCGGCGGGGTGAGCGTCGGTAGGCTGGCATCCATGCCTCAGATCGCCAAGGTTCTCGTTGCCAACCGCGGCGAGATCGCCGTCCGCGTCATCCGTGCCGCCCGCGACGCCGGAAAGGCGTCGGTCGCCGTCTACGCCGACCAGGACCGCGATGCCATGCACGCGCGGCTCGCCGACGAGGCATTCGCGCTCGACGGCGCCACGAGCGCCGAGACCTATCTCTCGATCGAGAAGATCCTCTCCATCGCCCGGCGCTCCGGCGCAGACGCCGTCCACCCCGGGTACGGCTTCCTCGCGGAGAACGCCGAGTTCGCCCGCGCCGTCATCGATGCCGGGATGACCTGGATCGGCCCGAGCCCCGAAGCCATCGAAGCCCTGGGCGACAAGGTCACCGCCCGCTCGGTCGCCGAGAAGGTCGGAGCACCTCTCGCCCCGGGCACCCCCGGTCCCGTGGCCGGTGCCGACGAGGTCATCGCGTTCGCCGAGACCGTCGGCCTGCCGATCGCCATCAAGGCCGCGTACGGCGGCGGCGGACGCGGACTCAAGGTCGCCCGCACGATCGACGAAGTGCCCGAACTCTTCGAATCGGCCACACGTGAGGCGATCAGCGCCTTCGGTCGCGGCGAGTGCTTCGTCGAGAAGTACCTCGACAAGCCGCGCCACGTCGAGACGCAGTGCCTCGCAGATGCCGCGGGCAACGTCGTCGTGATCTCGACGCGCGACTGCTCGCTGCAGCGTCGCCATCAGAAGCTCGTCGAAGAGGCGCCCGCCCCTTTCCTCAGCGACGAGCAGAACACGATCCTGTACGAGTCGTCCAAGGCGATCCTGCGCGAGGTGGGCTACGTCGGCGCGGGAACCTGCGAATTCCTCATCGGCGCCGACGGCACGATCTCGTTCCTCGAGGTCAACACCCGCCTGCAGGTCGAGCACCCGGTCTCGGAGGAGATCACCGGCGTCGACCTGGTGCGCGAGCAGTTCCGTCTCGCCGAGGGCGAGGAGATCGGCTACGACGATCCGGTGGCCGACGGCCACTCGATCGAGTTCCGCATCAACGGCGAGGACCCCGGTCGCGGGTTCCTCCCCCAGCCCGGCCCGATCCACGTCTTCAAGACGTTCGGCGGCCCGGGCATCCGTCTGGACTCCGGCGTGACCGCGGGCGACAGCGTCTCGGGCGCGTTCGACTCGCTGCTGGCGAAGATCATCGTGACCGGTCGCGACCGTGCCGAGGCCCTGGAGCGGGCTCGGCGTGCGCTCGATGAGTTCGAGGTCGCCGGCCTGCCCACGGTGCTGCCCTTCCACCGCAAAGTGGTGCGCGACCCCGCGTTCACCGCGGAGGACGGCGTCTTCGGCGTCTTCACGCGCTGGATCGAGACCGACTTCGTCAACGACATCGCGCCGTGGGACGGCGAGCTCGAGTCGCCCAAGCCCTCCGAGGCGCGCCACACCGTGGTCGTCGAGGTCGCCGGCAGGCGCCTCGAAGTGAATCTGCCCGACCGCGTGGTGTCCGCGCCCGGCGCCGCCGGCCGCCCGGCCGCGGTACCGCCGTCTCGCCGGTCGCACTCCCCCTCGGTCGTCTCGGCCGCGTCGGGCGATGCCGTCAAGGCGCCGATGCAGGCGACGATCGTCAAGGTCGCCGTCGCAGACGGCCAGCAGGTCGTCAAGGGCGACCTCGTCGTCGTGCTCGAGGCGATGAAGATGGAGCAGCCGATTCAGGCCCACAAAGACGGCGTGATCGGCGCGATCAACGCCGACGCCGGCACGACCGTGTCGGCGGGGCACCAGCTGCTCACGATCTCCTGAGATTCCGACCTCGGCGGTCGGGACTCGATTGCCCTCACGTCGACCACGGGACCGTTGCGACCGACAGCTCGAGCCTCGTCGGGCCGCCGAGCAACCTCTCCCGGGCGAGTTCCCCGGCGAGCGTGTAGGGCGCGCCCGCAGTCGCCGACCGGCCGGCGTGCATCACGACGGCGTCGACGATCGCCCCCACGGCGCGGGAGCGCGGGTACGCCGCATGGATGACTGCCTCGTAGTCCGAGACGGCATCGGCGTACCGGCCGAGGTCGGCGGCCACGCCCGCACGGGTGAGCGACGCGATCACTCCACGGCGCTCGGCGATGCCCGCCGACGTGTGCAGCGCGATGGCGTCCCACACCCGCTCGATGTCGCCCTGCGCCATCCCGTGCTCCTGCAGCAGCGCGGCGGCGCGGTCCGCCCCCTCGATCTCGAAGCGCTCGCTGCCCGGGGCCTCCGAGCCCAGGCCGAGATCGTGCAGCACCGTAGCGGCGAACAGCACGTCGCGGTCGTATTCGGGATGCGCGTCCGCTCCCGACCTGGCGGCGATGATCTCGGCGAACAGGAAAGTGCGAATACTGTGCCGGGCGAGAGCGCCGGATTCGCTCGCGTGGACGGCAGCCAGGATGCCGTCGGCCATCGGTCCGGTCGGCAGGGCGAGAGTATCGGTCATGTCTCTCACGCTAGGGATCGGAGCCCCGAACGACGGCTGGCACGAATGCCGTAGATCGCTACGATCGTGCCATGTCGCGCGTTCCGCATCGCATGGCCGTACTCGTTCTGCCCGGCGCGCTCCCGTTGGATCTGGCCATCCCCGTGCAGACGTTCACTCCCACGCACTACACGGTGACTCTCTGCGGCCAGGACCCACGCGTGGATGCATCCGGCATGCACATCGACCGGCTGGCACCGCTCGCAGCGCTCGATGAGGCGGACACCGTGATCGTCCCGGGATATGCGGAGTGGAATCGGATGCCGTCGGAGGCAGTGCTCGCCGCGCTCCGCGGGGCACACGCCCGCGGAGCCCGCCTGGTGTCGATCTGCACGGGCGCGTTCGCGCTCGCCGCGGCCGGCGTGCTCGACCGCCGACTCGCGACGACCCATTGGCGAGCGGTCGACGATCTCCGGCGACGATTCCCGCTCGTCGACGTTCGCCCCGCCCAGCTCTACATCGACGACGGCGACATCCTGACATCGGCGGGCGTGCTGGCGGGACTGGACCTGTGCCTGCACATCGTCCGCAGCGATCGCGGCGCCGCGGCCGCCAACGACCGCGCTCGCGCGCTCGTCGCTCCTCCTCGTCGCCTGGGATCGCAGACGGCGTACCGGGAGCGCCTCGTACCTGCCGTCGACAGCGACTGCATCGCGGATCTGTGCCGGCAGATGCTCGACCGGCTCGATCAGCCGCACCGCATCGACGACCTCGCCCGCGCGATGCACATGTCACGCCGCACGTTCCTGCGACGGTTCTCCGCCGCCACCGGCACAACGCCCCTCGCCTGGCTCACCCTCGCGCGCGTGGACGCCGCCCGGGAGTTGCTCGAGACCACTTCAGATCCCGTCGAGACGGTGGCGCAGCGAACCGGCCTCGGCAGCGCCGCAGCGCTTCGTGCGACCTTCCACCGCCACGTCGGCGCATCGCCCAGCGCGTACCGCGCCGAGTTCTCGCGTATGGCGTGAGCGGTTCGCAGCAGGGCCTCGAACTCAGCGGTCAGGCCCCGTAGATGTTGTGGTCTACGACGTGCATGGCGCGTGCGGCGTCGGTGATGCTGCTGGACAGCGACGGGTAGACCGCGAAGACGCGCGACACCTGGTCGACCGTCAGACGCCTCTCGACGGCGATCGCGATCGGGTAGATGAGCTCGGACGCGCGCGGGCCGACGATGACGCCGCCGACGACGCTGCCGCTGCCCTGCCGGGCGATCAGCTTCACGAAGCCGTCCTTGATGCCCATCATCTTCGCGCGCGGATTGGAGGCGAGCGGGAGCTTGTGCACGACGGCATTGATGAGGCCGTCCTCGATGTCCTTCTCCTGCCAGCCGATCGTCGCGATCTCGGGCGCGGTGAAGATGTTCGACGTGATGCGGCGGCGCTCGAGCGGGATCACGACATCGCCGAGAGCGTGGAAGATCGCGGTGCGACCCTGCATCGAGGCGACGGAGGCGAGCGGCACGAACGTGGTGCAGTCGCCGGCGGCGTAGATGTTCGGCACCGATGTGCGCGCGACCCGGTTGACCTGGATGTGACCGGACTCCGTCATCTGCACGCCCGCCTGCTCGAGCCCGAGGCCCGCGGTGTTCGGGATCGAGCCGACCGCCATCAGGCAGTGGCTGCCTTCGACGGTGCGACCGTCGGACAGCGTGACGACGACGCCGTCTGCGACGCGCTCGACGGTGTCGGCACGCGACTTCGACAGCAGCGTCATCCCTCCGCGCTTGAAGACCTTCTCGATCACGGCCGCGGCGTCTTTGTCTTCGCCGGGGAGCACCTGGTCGCGGCTGGACACGAGCGTGACTTTGGCGCCGAGATTCATATAGGCGCCGGCGAACTCGGCGCCGGTGACACCCGACCCCACCACGATCAGGTGCGGGGGCAGCTCGGTCATGTCGTACAACTGCGTCCAGGTGAGGATCCGCTCGCCGTCGGGCATGGCGGACGGCAGCTGACGCGGCGACGCACCGACCGACAGGACGAGCGTGTCGGCCTCGATGCGGTCGAAGTCGGTTCCTCCGGGGCCGGTCGAGACGACCACGGCATTGTCGCCCTCGAGCCTGCCGTGACCGGAGATGATCCGCACGCCCGCCTCGACGAGCGAGGCGCGCATGTCGTCGGACTGCTGCCGCGCGAGCGAGAGGAGCCGCTTGTTGACCGCGTTCAGGTTGATCGCGATCTCGGGCTTGAGAGGCTTCCCGTCCTTGCTCTTCGCGAACAGCTGCACGCCCAGGTCGCTCGCGCCGGCGATCGCCACTGCGGCGTCGGCGGTGGCGATGAGCGTCTTGGACGGAACGACATCGGTGATCACGGCCGAGCCGCCGATTCCCGCGCGCTCGACCACCGTCACCTCGGCTCCGAGCTGAGCGGCGGCCAGCGCCGCTTCGTAGCCGCCGGGGCCACCGCCGATGATCGCGACGCTCTGCGTGGTCTCGAAGCTCAAGGACATGACTCCCATTCTCTCCCGCCGGATGCCCGGCGGACGACATGCGGCACGGCATCCGTGCGCGCTGGTGGCCCTCGCGCGCCGGGGTTCCTAGAGTGGGGGCATGTCAGACAGCACCGGCAACCCTCTCGACGACCCCGCCGCCGACCCGTTCGAGGTCGCGGCCACCGCCGCCGAGGACATCGCCCGAATCACCGGCGTCGAACGCCACGACATCGCCCTCACGCTCGGCAGCGGCTGGGGCAAGGCGGCAGAGCTCCTCGGCGAGACCACGGCCAGCTTCCCCGCCACCCAGGTCACGGGCTTCAGCGCCCCCGCTCTCACCGGGCATGTGGGAACGCTCCGCAGCGTCGTCACTCCCAAGGGGCGCCGGGTGCTGGTGATCGGCGCGCGCACCCACTTCTACGAGGGTCACGGTCCGCGCCGGGTGGTGCACAGCGTGCGCACCGCGGCGGCGACCGGCGCGCGGACGATGGTGCTCACCAACGGCGCCGGCGGCATCAAGCACACCTGGACACCGGGTACCCCCGTGCTCATCAGCGATCACATCAACCTCACCGGCGCCACGCCGCTGGAGGGCGCCACCTTCATCGACCTCACCGATCTCTACTCGCTGCGGCTGCGCGATCTCGCCCGGTCGATCGATCCGACGCTCGACGAGGGCGTGTACTGCCAGTTCCACGGGCCTCAGTACGAGACGCCCGCCGAGGTGCAGATGGCGAAGGCGATCGGCGGCCACATCGTGGGCATGTCGACGGCGCTCGAGGCGATCGCGGCGCGGCAGGCGGGCATGGAGGTGCTCGGCTTCTCGCTCATCACCAACATGGCCGCCGGCATCCAGAAGACCCCCCTCAGCCATCACGAGGTGCTCGACGCGGGCCGCGAGGCCGAGCCGGTCATCTCATCGCTGCTGGCTCGCGTGATCGGCGCGCTGTGAGCAGTGATGCCGCGCCGGATGGTGCGGCTGCGGACACCACGCCGGCGGATGCCGCGGCGGACGTCCTCGCGCGGGCCCACGCGTGGCTCGCGCAGGACCCCGACGGCGAAACCCGGGCGGAGCTGCGCACCCTGATCACCGCCGCCGAAGAAGGCGACGCGGCCGCAGCCGCTGAGCTCGCCGACCGGTTCGCGGGCCGCCTCGCATTCGGTACGGCGGGGCTTCGCGGACAGCTCAGCGCCGGGAGCAATCGCATGAACCGCGTGCTCGTCGCACAGGCTGCCGCCGGGCTCGCCGCATACGTGCGCGAAAAGGCCGGCATGCGCGACTCGGAGACGACGGACGACGTGCCGACGGCGGAGGCCGACAACGTCACCGATGCCGCCGACCACGACGAGATCGTGGATTTGGCCGATCCGGTCCTGCCTCCGATTCTCGAGCACGCCCCGATCGTGGTGATCGGGTACGACGGCCGTCGCAACTCGCACGTGTTCGCGCAGGACTCGGCCGAGATCTTCGCGGGAGCGGGTCTTCGCGCGATCCTGCTGCCGCGACTGCTGCCGACGCCGGTGCTCGCGTTCGCGGTGCGCCACCTCGGCGCGGCGGCGGGCGTGATGGTCACGGCGAGTCACAACCCTCCGAACGACAACGGCTACAAGGTCTATCTCGGCGGACCCGACGAGGGATCGCAGATCGTGTCGCCGGCCGATGCCGAGATCGCCGCGCACATCGAGCGGGTGGCCGACGCGGGCGATATCAGCTCCCTGCCCCGATCGCTCGCGTATGAGATCGCGGCCGAAGCGGTGGTCGACGACTACGTCGCCGAGACGGTCGCGGTCGCTCCCGCACCCGAGGGCGCAGCGGGACTGCGCTGGGTGTACACCGCCATGCACGGCGTGGGGTGGGAGACCCTGTCGCGGATCCTCGAGGCTGCGGGCTACCCCGCCCCCGTGCCGGTGACGGCGCAGCTCGAACCCGACGGCGGCTTCCCGACCGTCGCGTTTCCCAACCCCGAGGAGCCCGGCGCGATGGACCTCGCGTTCGAGGCCGCCCGTGAGGCGGGTGCCGAGCTGGTGATCGCGAACGATCCCGACGCCGACCGGCTCGCGGTCGCCCTCCCCGATGACTCGGCCGACGGCGGATGGCGACGCCTCACCGGCAACGAGATCGGCCTGCTCCTGGGCTGGCGCGCGGCACAGCGCGCGGCCGCCGACGGACCCGCCGAAGGCGCGTCGCTCGCGTGCTCGCTCGTGTCGTCGCCGGGGCTGCAGACCGTGGCGGAGCGCTACGGGCTGGACTTCCACGCGACGCTCACCGGCTTCAAGTGGATCTCGCGGGCACCCGGGATCGTCTTCGGATTCGAAGAGGCCCTCGGCTACCTGGTCAATCCCGGCACGGTGCGCGACAAGGACGGGATCTCCGCCGCCGTCGCCATCCTCGGGATGGTCACCGAGGCGCGCGGGCGAGGCGCAGGACTGTCAGACCTGCTCGTCGAGTTCGACGCGGCCTTCGGGTCGTTCGCGAGCGATCAGGTCTCGGTCCGCGTGGACGACGTGTCGCAGATCGCTCGCATGATGACGGCGCTGCGTGAGCGGCATCCGCAGTCCGTCGGCGAGATCCCGGTGGACCGCGTGGACGATCTGCTCGAGGCCGAGGGCGACGATCCGTACGGCGACGTGCTGCGGCTGTGGCTCACCGACGGGTCTCGCGTGATCGTGCGCCCCAGCGGCACCGAGCCGAAGCTCAAGCTGTACCTGGACGTGCGGGGCGAATCGCCACACGATGCCGCCGCGCGCATCGCCGCTCTCGCCGACGGCGCCCGCGCGCTGCTGGCCGAATACGGAGGCTGAAGTCCCCGGTCTGGACACCCTCAACGATGTCCGGGCCTCGCGCTAAGGTCTCGTCGCGACATATCGTGAATTGCCGGAGGCGTCGGTGGAGCACGTGCGTCGCGGGAATCGATATCGAGGCGAGGAGCCGATGATGGCGGGCGCGGACCACGACGACGCGGATGCCGAGGCCACGGCATCCGTTCCTCCGACGATCTTGCCGCCCGGTACGGCGGGAGTCGCCGGAGCCGTCGACGCGACGCCCGACGGGACCGACGCGAGTCTGCCCGTGGAGGGCGGTGTCCCGACGACCCCCGATCCCCCGCACTGGCTGCGCAACGTGGTGCTGTTCCTCAGTGGGCAGACGGTGAGCCTCTTCGGCTCGATGCTCGTGCAGTACGCGGTGTTCTGGTACCTGACGATCACCTACCAGTCGGGCCTCGTCATGACGCTCGCGGCGCTCTTCGGATTCCTTCCGCAGGCCGTCGTCTCGATCTTCGGCGGAGTATGGGCCGACCGCCACAACCGCAAGTACCTCATCATGGGCGCCGACGCGGCGATCGCACTGTCGACCCTCGCGCTCGCCCTCATCATGATGAGCGGCTACGACGCCGTCTGGCTCATCTTCGCCACGATGGCGATCCGCTCCGCGGGTGCGGGCATCCAGATGCCGGCCGTCGCATCGCTGTTGCCCCAGATCGTACCGACGCGAAACCTCATCCGCGTCAACGGCGTCAATGGATCGATCCAGTCCGCGATGGCGCTGCTGGCCCCCGCCCTCGCGGGAGCACTGTACGCCTGGGCCTCCGCCGCGACCGGCGGGACGGCGGCATCCCTCATTCCCATCTTCTTCATCGATGTCGTCACCGCGGTGATCGGCGTCGGGATCCTCGCCCTCATCCCGGTGTCCACGATCCGTCGCGCCGCCGATACCCAGACCGGCTACTTCGCCGACCTCGTCGACGGTGTGCGCTACATCGCGCACCACGCGTTCGTGCGCTGGCTGCTCGTGCTCTTCGCGATCATCTTCGTGCTGACGGTGGCACCGTCCAACCTCACGCCGCTCATGCTCGTGCGCTCGTTCCCCGCGGGCGAGGCGCAGAACGTCGTCAACCTCGCGGTTCTCGAGGTCGCGTTCAGCATCGGCATGATGCTCGGCGGCATCCTCGTCGCATCGTTCTTCGCAAAGCGCAGTCGCGTCGGACTCATCATCGTGGCATCCCTCGTCTTCGGGGCCCTATCGATCGCACTGGGCCTGTCGTCGAACATCTGGGTCTTCTTCGGGTTCATGTTCCTGGTCGGGCTCGCCGTGCCGTTCTTCTCGACGCCCTCGATGACGCTCCTGCAAGAGACCGTCGAGCCCGAGCGACAGGGCCGCGTGTTCGGATTCGTCGGCATCGTGATGGCCGTCGCGATGCCGATCGGCATGGTCGTGTTCGGCCCCCTCGCCGACGTCGTGCCGATCGAACTTCTCCTGGTGGCTGCGGGCATCCTGACGTTCATCGTGGTCGGGCTCGCAGTCTGGCTGCCGGCCGGGCAGCGCGCCATCGCCGCGGCGCGTCGCGCCGCCGAGGTCACCGACCACGATTCGGCCGCAGTGGCGGCCGTGGTGGAGGCCGAGATGCACGCCAAGGACGCGTAACCGGCCGAGTCGCGCGGCCGTAGGCTCGGGGAATGCTGCTCACGACCCCCGTCACCCTCGAGAACGAATTCGTCCGACTGGAGCCTCTCTCGGCCGCGCACGATTCCGACCTGGCGGCCGCAGCGGTCGGCCTCGAGCACGCGTGGTACACCTCGGTCCCGCGCGCGGATCAGGTCGCAGCCGACATCGCCCAGCGCCTGGAGTGGCGCGCTGCGGGAACGATGAACCCCTGGGCCGTGAGACGCCTCGACACCGGCGTCGTCGTCGGCACCACGACCTTCTGCAACATCGACCAGCCGAACCGCCACGTCGAGATCGGGCACACCTGGATCGGAGTCGAAGCGCAGCGCACCGCCGTCAACACCGCGTCGAAGCTGCTGCTGCTCGGGCATGCATTCGAGGAATGCGACGCCATCGCGGTCGAGTTCCGCACGCATTGGCACAACCGTCAGTCCCGCGCCGCGATCGCCCGGCTCGGCGCGCAGCAGGACGGCGTGCTGCGCAGCCACCGGCTCGGTCCGGATGGCACGCTGCGCGACACCGTGGTCTTCTCGATCCTCCCCCACGAGTGGCCCGCCGTACGGCTCGGTCTGACCGAGCGCCTCGGCCGCGGCTGAGACACCGGTCGAGGGGGTGCAGACGAGACCACCGTCCGGCCCGGCTGCGCCGTCCGTACGCCTACCCCGGGGCGCAAGAGCCACCTCGGGGCGGGATATTCCCGCCCCGAGGTGCGAGAAGCGTCCCGGGGCATCGCCGGTCCCGCTGCATCCGCCGGCCCCGCTGCATCCGCCGGGCCCGCAGCATCCGCCGGCCCCGCAGCATCCGCCGCCCCCGCAACATCCGCCACGTCTGCACCGCCCCGGGGCGGCGGAACCACCTCGGGACGGGATATTCCCGCCCCGCGGTGTCGGAGCCGCCCCGGGGGCGTTCTCGCCCGGCGGCAACCCCGTGCCGAGCGACACCGGACCGCTCCTCCCCAACTCGCGGTGGGAGCCACTAGTCGGCAGATCGAGCGCACGGGCGAAGCACAGGCGAGGGAGCGCGGGAGTCTGTGGCGATGGACATTCTCGCGCCCAGTACGCTCCTGGACCGACAGGATCTCGCCGAGCGTGGCATCGGCTGGCGGAAGGCAGCAGAGCTGCGTGAGCGGAAGGTGCTGACAATGGTGAGGCCAGGAATCTGCGTGTTCACCGACGAATGGGCGACTCTCACACCCGAGGAGCGGATGAGGTTGCGAGCACGAGCCGTCGAGCGATCATCGAGAAACGTCCACATCTTCTCGAACCTCACAGCCCTCGCCCAGCACGGTCTGCCGGTCGTCTTCGCAGACGTCAGCGGGGTGCACACAACTGCACGGCGGGAACGAGGCGGTGCGCTCGCGGGTGTCGTGCGTCATCGCGGGCCGCTTCGTGACGACGAGATCGTCGAGGTGGATGGCATGTTGTGCACCTCGATCGAGCGCACCCTCGCGGATGTCGCGCGAACGCAACGCCGCGAGACCTCCGTGTCTGCCATCGATGCGGCTCTGCGTTCCGTGTCGGTGCATGAGCGGAAATACGACGAGAACGCGGCTGGAGTTCTTCGCGACAAAGCCCTGGTGATCTCGACGCGCGCTTCGCACGGACCATCCCGCGCGCGACGAGCATTGTCATTCGGCGACGGACGTGCCGAGCTGCCCGGCGAGAGCATCAGCCGGGTCCGGCTCGTTCAACTCGGCTTCGACATCCCCCGTCTGCAGGTAGCCGTCCGCGCCCCGAACGGCGGGAACTACTACGTCGATCTGGGTCTGGACGATGTCGAATCTCTTGCGGAGTTCGATGGCAAGGGAAAGTACTCCGATCCCAAGTTCCTCGCTGGACGCACCCCGCAACAGGCACTCGACGACGAGAAGGCCCGTGAGGATTGGATCCGTGGCGTGACTGGCCTCAAGCTCGTCCGATGGCAGTGGGAGCACATCACCACCCCCGAAGAACTGGGTCGACGCCTGGCGCATTTCGGCGTGCGTCCACCCCGTCGCTGACTCCCATCCGCGGACGCGTCCACGATCGATCGCATGCGCCCCGGGGTGCATGCGGCACCGCGGGGCGGGAAAAGCCCGCCCCGCCGTGACAAACCGGCCCCGGGGCACCCGACGCTGCTCGATCACCTGGCCCAGCCGTTCGCCCGTCACCGTCACCTCAACCGCACCCGCAACCGCACCCGCAACCGCAACCGACACAGGCCGCGCATGCGCCCCGGGACGCATGCCGCACCGCGGGGCGGGAAAACCCCGGCCCGACGTGACAAACCCGCCCCGGGGTATCGTGGCGGCGGTCCCGCACCGGCCCACGCGAGTCCCCCCGAACTCAGGAGGACGCGAAATCACGCCCGAGACGACGAGCGGATGCCCGATCAGCCGTCGATGACGGCGACGAGCTCGTCGAGGAAGGCCGGGAACGACGACGCACGACGGACGATGCGCTGCACGCTGTCGCGTTCGGAGAACACCTCGACGAACTGCTCGAACACCGTCTGGAACGCCCCTCGGTCGGTCTCGGAGAACGCGACGAGCGCCACGACCTGCACCCTGCCATCACCCCACGGGATCGAGGGATCGGCGATGCCGATGGCGATCGCGGTGCGGGATGCCGTCATGCCGAGCGCGTGCGGAACGGCCAGGGCGTCGGTGAACGCCGTGGACGACAGATGCTCCCGCTGGATCGTGCGCTCGACGTACTCGGCATCGATGATGCCGCCGGCGACGAGCGGGGCGCCGAGGAGGCGGATCACGCCCTCCTCGCCCAGCGCGGGGTCGAGCCCGCGCACGAACGCGGCGGGGACGAAGTAGCCCTCGAGCTCGGCACGCAGCCGGGCGAGGCGTCGCGAACGGCGCACCCGGCCTGCTGCCGCCTGGACCCGCTCGATGTCGGCATCTGTGAGGAACGGCTGGATGCGCACGATGCGCTCCCCCGGCACGGCGGGCTCGATCGTCGTGAGGACGAGATCGGTGTCGATCGATGCCCAATCCGGATCGGCGCGGGTCTCGACACCCACGACCTCGATCGCCTGACCGAGCGAGCGATCGACCGATGAGCGCAGCAGCTCGTGGAGCTCGTAATAGCCGGGGCACACGATCGTCGCGGTCAGCAGCTGGTCGGCGCGGCGACTGCGCTCCAGCCGTCCGCCGACGTGCATCGCGATGTACGCGATCTCGTCGTCGAGCAGCGGGATGTCGAGCCGCTCGTGCAGTCCGTTGGCGATGAAGACGGCGACCTCGAAGATCATCGGATAGGTCGCCTTGAGCGATCGGGTCAGAGGGTTTCGCGACCACGCCTGCTCGCGCGCACGGAGGCGAAGGTTCTGCACGTGCAGGGCGAGGCGCAGGATGAAGTCCTCGTGGACGATGTCGACCAGGAACTCCGCCGCGGCCTGTTCGACGACCTCGCGGACGACCGTCTCGACCTCCGGCTCGAGCTGCGCGCGGGTGTGCTCATGGGCGACATCCGTCCGCTCCGCCCCCGGGGCGACGATACGCGTGAGCACGAGGGTCGACAGGTGCCGCAGATCGCCGGTGCCCAGCTGCACTCCGAGGTGTCGTTCGGCGAGCTCGGCGATGATCGCCGACACCTCGGCCTGCTCGGGCCGGGCGTCGGGCACGACGGCATCGAGCGGGCGGTCACGCGAAACGCGGTCGGCCGCGATCGCGATGTGCATCACGACGTCACCGATGCCGAATTCGTTCACGAACCAGCCGAGCGATCCGAGGCGTGCAACCAGCTCCGTCTTGAACGGACCGAACGCCTTCGCGCCGACCGACCCTTCGCCGAGCGTTCGCCGCAGGGCCGCCAGGTCGAAGGACCCGGCATCCATCTCGTCGTGGGCGAGCCTGCTCAGCAGGCGCCGCTGCGCGGCTTCGGTGCCCTGCAGCCGGGCACGCGACGCCGAGCGCTCGAGTGCGAGCTCGGTGCCTCCGAGCAGTCCCCGCACCCGCGCGAGGTCGGCGTCGAGGGTGGCGGGCGAGACGTGCAGCGCATCGGAGGTCTCGAAGACGTCGATGCCGTCGGGGTTGTCGAGCAGCGCCCGCACGAGCGTGTGGAGACGATCGCGGGGCGTTCCCGACTCACCGGCGGCGCGGAGCGCGGCCGCCGCGTCGGGTCCGGCGCGATAGCCCAGCGGGCCGGATTCGACCGCGGTCCCCGGCGAGACCCGCGCGTTGACGGCGGTCACGTACGAGCGCACGCTTCGCGGGGTCACTCCCAGCGCATCGGCGAGTGTCGCCGCCGTCGCCCACTCCCCGTCGCGCACGAGCAGTCCCAGGAGACGGTCCTGTCTCGCTCGCGTCACCGGCGTTCCCTCCGCGGCCGCACCCGGGTCTGCGTCGGCCTTGCACGCCAGTCAACCACGCTCACGACGGCGCATGCGCGTACGCTCCGACGAGTCGTCGCCGCGGCCCTGCGCCCGGGGCGACCGACCTGCTTCCGCCCCCGCGGAAGAAGGAGTGGTTGTCCGCTCCCAGCGCTTTCACAAGAATGGCTCAGAAGGAGGCGGGTCGATGAGGATCCTGGTCGTCTGCGGAGCGGGTGCGTCGAGCACCTTCGTTGCACAGCGCGTGCGCCATGCGGCACACGAGCAGGGTCTCGCCTACACCGCCTTCGCCGGCACCGAGAGGTCGCTTCCCATCGATCTCGATGCGGCGGACGTCGTCCTGGTGGGCCCGCATCTCGCTCATGCGCTGGAGCGCATCGAGCAGGACGCGGCTTCACGAGGAACGACCGTCGTGCTGCTGCCGTCAGACATCTTCACGGATCGAGACGGCACGCGCACGCTCGCATTGATCCGCGCCGCAGTCGGAGGCTCCGGGGGGCCGCCTCCGACCGCGGGCGCCGCGGCCGAGCCGCCCGACTGAGGCCCACCCCACGAACCACACGAGCAGACACCGACAGAACAGACGCACGACAGAGAGGTCAAGACATGCCCGCTATCTCCCGCACGGTCCGGATCGGATCCACCCATGGCCTGCACGCCCGACCCGCCAAGCTGTTCGCGCAGGCGGCGAAGGAGGCCGGGATTCCGATCACGGTTGCGAAGGACTCCGGGAGCCCGGTGAACGCGGCGAGCATCCTCGGCGTGATCGCGCTCGGCGTCGAATACGGCGACTACGTGACGCTCACGGCTGACGGCGACGGTGCCGAAGCGGCGCTCGACACGCTTGCCGAGCTGCTCACGACCGACCACGACGCCCAGTGAATCGACGAGCACAGTGAACGGACGAGGAAAGCGATGACGATGACCGAGTTGCGAGGAGTGGGCATCGGCCTGGGCGTGGCTCAGGGTCCGGTGGCGCGCATGGCGGAGCCCGCGCCGGCGCCGAGCGATGCGCCGAGTGCGCTGACGGCCGGCGAAGAGACCGCGCGCGTGACGGATGCCGTCACCGCCGTCGCCCGCGAGCTCGAGGAGCGCGGCGCTGCGGCCGGCGGTGCGGCACAGGAGGTGCTGGAGGCCCAGGCGATGATGGCCGAGGACCCGACGCTGGCCGACGAGGTGAACACGCGTCTCGCTCAGGGAAAGACCGGCGAATGGGCGGTGTTCGATGCGTTCGCATCGTTCCGCAACCAGCTGAGCGCGATGGGCGGCTACCTCGGCGAGCGCGCCGCCGACCTCGACGATGTCGCACAGCGCGTCATCGCGAGGCTGCGCGGGGTTGCCGCTCCCGGCGTCCCCGATCCCGGGTATCCGTTCGTGCTCGTCGCGAAGGACCTCGCACCGGCCGACACGGCACTGCTCGATCTCGACAAGGTGCTCGCGCTGATCACCACCGACGGCGGCCCCACCTCGCACACGGCGATCCTCGCCCGCGAGAAGTCGATCGTCGCGATCGTCGGGGCGACGGGGGCGACGGGTCTGCGCGAGGGCGAGATGGTGATCGTGGATGCCGCGGCGGGCGTCGTGACGACCGAACCGACGACGGAGGAACTCGATCGGGCACAGAACCGCGCCGCCGATCGTGCGGCCGCGGCCTCGGCTCCCATCACCGACGGAGCTCTCGCCGACGGCACTCCCGTGCCGCTGCTGGCGAACCTCGGCAACCCCGAGGGCGCGGCCGAAGCGGTCGCCCTCGGCGCCGAGGGCGTGGGGCTGTTCCGCACGGAGTTCCTGTTCCTGAGCTCGAGCCAGGCGCCGACGATCGAGCAGCAGCGCGAGTCGTACACGAAGCTCCTGTCTGCATTCCCCGGCAAGAAGGTCGTCGTGCGCGTCCTCGACGCGGGCGCCGACAAGCCGCTGGCGTTCCTCAACGACGCGCACGAGGAGAACCCCGCGCTGGGTCTGCGCGGCATTCGCGCACTGCGCGCGAGCGAGGACATCCTGCGCGAGCAGCTCACGGCCCTGGCCGAGGCGGATGCCGCCACCGAAGCCGATCTGTGGGTCATGGCCCCGATGGTCGCGACCGTCGAGGAGTCGAGGTACTTCGTCGACATCGCGCGGGACTACGGGATCAAGACCGCCGGAGTCATGGTCGAGGTGCCCTCGTCGGCGCTGTTGGCCGACCGCATCCTCGCGGATGCGGACTTCGCGTCGATCGGAACCAACGACCTGACGCAGTACACGCTGGCCGCCGACCGGCTGCTCGGCTCGGTCGCGACGTTCCAGGACCCGTGGCATCCGGCGGTGCTCCGTCTCATCCGAGAGGTGGGCGAGGCCGGTCGCATCAATGGCAAGCCCGTCGGCATCTGCGGCGAGGCCGCCGCCGACCCGCTGCTGGCCGTCGTGCTCGTGGGCCTCGGGGCGACGAGCCTGTCGATGGCTCCGACCGCGATCGCCGATGTGCGGGCGACCCTGCTCGAACACACGATCGATCAGGCACGAGCGATCGCCGACGCGGCCCTGGCCGCAGACGGCGCGGCATCCGCCCGGTTCGCAGCCCAGCAGGCGGCGAACCGCTGAATCGCGCGCGGGCGCACGATCACCGACCAAGAAAACCGAAGTCGAGAACAAGGGAGACACAGCAATGACAACGGCGTCAGTGCCCGCATCGGGCACCAGCAAGGCACGGATCGGAGTCCAGCGCTTCGGCACGTACCTCTCCGGCATGATCATGCCGAACATCCCCGCGCTGATCGCGTGGGGCATCTTCACCGCGTTCTTCATCGCGAAGGGATTCACACCCAACGCGGACCTGGAAACGATCGTCGGTCCGTTCATCCACTATCTGCTCCCGCTCCTGATCGCCTACACGGGCGGCAGCATCGTCTACGGCATCCGTGGCGGTGTCGTCGCGTCGATCGCGACGATGGGTGCGATCGCCGGGTCGGACCTGCTCATCGCCCAGGTCAACGCGACCCTGCCCGCCGACAACCAGCTCGGTCAGGTGCACATGTTCATCGGCGCGATGATCATGGCTCCGCTCGCGGCGTACACGATGAAGTGGCTCGACAGCCTGTGGGAGGGCAAGATCAGGGCGGGCTTCGAGATGCTCGTCAACATGTTCTCGGCGGGTATCTGGGGCTTCGTCATGGCGATCGTCGGGTTCTACCCGATCGCGTGGCTCGTCAACGGCCTCATGCAGGCGCTCAGTAACGCGGTCAACTGGCTGGTCGAGGCCAACCTGCTGCCGCTCACGAGCATCCTCATCGAGCCGGCGAAGGTGTTCTTCCTCAACAACGCCATCAACCACGGCGTGCTGACACCGCTCGGCATCCAGCAGTCGGCGGAAGAGGGTTCCTCGATTCTCTTCCTGCTCGAGGCCAACCCCGGCCCGGGTCTCGGCCTGCTGCTCGCGTTCACCTTCTTCGGTCTCGGCGCAGCGCGCGCGTCGGCGCCGGGTGCGGCGCTCATCCAGTTCGTGGGCGGCATCCACGAGGTGTACTTCCCCTATGCGCTCATGAAGCCGATCCTGATCGTCGCCCTGATCGGCGGCGGCATGACGGGTGTCACGACCAACATGCTCCTGGGCGGGGCTCTGCGAGCGCCCGCCGCCCCGGGCAGCATCATCGCTGTCCTCGCACAGACGGCGGCGGGCGCATACTTCGCCGTCATCCTGTCGGTGATCCTCTCGGCGGCCGTGACATTCCTCATCGCGGCCGTCATGCTGCGGGCGTCGCGCAAGCGCGACCTCGAGGCGATGGCGGCGACCGACGACGCGTTCGGCGCGGCCATCACCCAGACCGAGGCCGCGAAGGGCAAGTCGTCCGACGCGCTCAGCGGCCTCCGCGGCGGTGCGGCGAGCGGGGCGGACGGCGGCGTGGAGCCCGCCGTGATGACGACACGCGAGATCAAGAACATCGTGTTCGCATGCGACGCGGGCATGGGTTCGTCCGCCATGGGTGCGAGCGTGCTGCGCAACAAGATCAAGAAGGCCGGCGTCGAGGACGTCACGGTCGTCAACAAGGCGATCGCGAGCCTCGACGCCTCGGCCGACCTCGTCATCACGCAGAACCAGCTCACCGACCGCGCCCGGCAGAAGACGCCGAACGCGGTCCACATCTCGGTCGACAACTTCATGAACTCGCCGAGGTACGACGAGGTCGTGGAACTCGTCCGCGACCAGCACCAGGATGGTGCATAGCTGAGACCGCGGTGGGGTCGGGCGGCGCGAGGCCCCCGACCCCATCGCCCTCGACCAACCGGGTGCCGCGGCATCCGCCCGTTCTGAAAGGCGAAGAAATGGCACGCGACGTTCTGAGCATCGGCCAGGTACGAATCCACTCCGGCAGCGCCACACGCGAAGAGGCGATGAAAGAGGCCGCCGACATCCTCGAGGCGGTCGGCGCCGTCACCAGCGCGTACTTCGACGCGATGCAGCAGCGCGAGGAGACCGTCTCGACCTATATGGGCAACGAACTCGCCATCCCGCACGGCACCAACGAGACCAAGAGCACGATCCTGGCGTCCGGCCTGTCCGTCGTGCGCTACGACGGCGGCGTCGATTGGGGCGGCGAGCCCGTGACCTTCGTCATCGGCATCGCGGGCAAGGGCGACGAGCACCTCGAGATCCTTTCGCAGATCGCGATCCTGTTCTCGGAGGAGGACGAGGTCGCCACGCTCAAGGGCGTGCAGACGCCCGAAGAGCTGTTCGCCCTGGTGTCGGCGGCGGGCGTGTGATGAGAGCCGTCCACTTCGGGGCCGGGAACATCGGCCGCGGCTTCGTGGGGCTGCTGCTGCACGAGGGCGGCTACGAGCTGGTCTTCTCGGATGTCGCGGCCGCCCTGGTCGATGCGATCAACGCGGTCGACTCGTACACCGTGCACGAGGTGGGCGCGGGCGGACGCGACACGGTCGTCACCGGATTCCGCGCGATCAACAGCGCCGAGCACCCCGACCTCGTCGTGGACGAGGTCGCGATCGCCAACGTCGTGACCACGGCGGTCGGCCCGACGATCCTCAGATTCGTCGCCCCGCACATCCTCGCGGGCCTGGCGCTGCGCGACCCCGCCGCACCGCCGCTCCAGATCATGGCGTGCGAGAACGCGATCGGCGCGACCGGTCTGCTGCACGACGAGATCGTCGCTCTCGCGGGCGACGCGTGGGATGCGCTTGCCTCGCGCGCCGTGTTCGCCAACACCGCCGTCGACCGCATCGTGCCGGCCCAGCCCGAAGGCGCAGGCGTGGACGTCACCGTGGAGCCGTTCTTCGAGTGGGCGATCGAACGCCCGCCGTTCGGCGACGATCCGCCGAACATCCCGGGCGCCCATTTCGTGGACGACCTCGCCCCCTACATCGAGCGCAAGCTGTTCACGGTGAACACCGGTCATGCCGCGACCGCGTACCTCGGTGCCCGAGCGGGTGTCGAGACGATCTCGGAAGCCCTCGCCGACGACGACCTCGCCGCCCGTGTCACCGCGGCGCTGGAGGAGACCTCCGCGCTGCTCGAGGCCAAGCACGGTCTCGACCCGGCCGAGCTCGCGTTGTACCGGGCGACGATCCTCGGCCGGTTCCGCAACGCCGAGCTCCCCGATACCGTCTGGCGCGTGGGACGCCAGCCGCTGCGCAAGCTCTCTCGGCACGAGCGCTTCGTCGGCCCCGCCGCCGAAGCGGCCGAGCGCGGGCTCTCCGTCGACGCCCTCATCGCAGCGATGGGGGCAGCGCTCGAGTTCGACGACGCCGAAGACGCGCAGTCGGTAGACCTGCAGCGGATGCTCCACGAGCAGGATGCCGCCTCGTTCACCGCCGCCGTCACGGGTCTCGAGCCGGGGCATCCGCTCTTCGCCCGTGTCGAAGCGGTCGTCGCGGCACGACAGGCCGAGCTCGGACCAGCAGGAGAGTAGATTCCCGCCGCACGCGGCCGCGCCGCTACGCTCGCGGTGTGAGTGAAGCCGAAGCCGCCGAACCCGTGACACCGCAGCCGCGCCGGCGTGGCCGCCGCATCGTGTGGTGGATCCTCGGCTCCATCGGTGCAGTGATCGTGCTCGTGGTCGTCGGCGTCGTGATCTGGAGCCAGGTCGGGGTGTATCAGGCCGAGCCGGGGCCCCTCGCCGACGTCCGTGAGAATTCCGCGATCGCGATCACCGACACGTCGGCCGGCATCGTGCTCGAGCCCGCGAACGGCGGATCCGATATCGGCCTCGTCTACATCCCGGGGGCGAAGGTCGATCCGTGGGCCTATGCGAGCAAGCTGTCGGGCGCGGTCGAGGCCGGTGTCACGGTCGTCATCACGAAGCCGTGGCTGAACCTGGCGTTCTTCGATCTGCGACCGCTGTCGGCGTTCACCGATCTGTCGCCCGGCATCGACACCTGGATCGTCGGCGGCCATTCGCTCGGTGGCGTGCGAGCCTGTCAACTGGCGGCGGATGCCGATGCCCTCGCGCTGTTCGCCAGCTACTGCGCGAGCGACCTCTCCGAGTCCGGCCTGCCCGTGATCAGCATCGCCGGCACCGAGGACGGGCTGTCGACAGCCGAGAAGATCGCCGACGCGCGGCCGATGCTGCCCGAGGACGCCGAGATGGACGTCATCGACGGTGCGGCCCACTCGTCGTTCGGGGACTACGGAGCGCAGGACGGCGACGGCATCCCGACGATCTCCGACGAGCAGATGGGTGAGACGCTGACGGAACTGATCGGTGCCTTCGCGGCTCGGATCGGCTGAGACCGAGCTCCGCCTGATCGCCACGCTCGGATTCCCGGGCGGCCTCGGATGCCGCGGGCGCGGCATCCGGATTTCGTCACATCTCGAGATTCCACAGATCTCGCGCGAAGGATTTCGGCGAGTGCATGCCAACGCTTAGGGTTTGTGACGCTGAGACCGGCCTCGCGGCCGGCACGACGACGTGGAGACCTATGAGCGAGCACCGTTACGCCATCATCGGCGCCGGACCCTCGGGGCTGGCAGCCGCGCGGGCGCTGCAGAAGGCGGGCATCGCCTTCGACGGCTACGAGGCATCCGCAGGCGTCGGCGGACTCTGGGACATCGAGAACCCGCGCTCGAGCATGTACGAGTCCGCGCACCTCATCTCGTCGCGGACGACGACGGAGTTCCGCGAGTTCCCGATGGATTCCAGGGCCGACTACCCCAGCCACCGCACCCTGCTCCGCTACTTCCGGGACTACGCCGACCACTTCGGCCTCACCACGCACTTCCGCTTCGGCACGCGGGTCACCTCGGTGGCGCGGGTCGAAGCCGGCGAGTGGATGCTGCGGGCCGAAGGACCGGACGGCGCCCTCGAAGAGCGCTACGACGGGGTGATCCTCGCGAACGGCACCCTCGCCGAGCCCCACATCCCGGCATTCCGCGGCGAGTTCACGGGCGAACTCCTCCACACCAGCGCCTACAAGACGGCCACGCAGCTCACCGGCAAGCGCGTGCTGATCGTCGGCGCCGGCAACTCCGGCTGCGACATCGCGGTCGACGCAGTGCATCACGCGGCATCCGTCGACATGAGCGTTCGACGCGGGTACTACTTCGTTCCCCGCTACCTGTTCGGCCGACCCTCCGACACGCTCAACCAGGGCAGGCCGCTCCCCGCGCCGATCAAGCAGTTCGTCGACAAGCGCGTGCTTCAGGCGTTCACCGGCGACCCGGTGCGCTTCGGATTCCCGCGGCCCGACTACAAGCTCTACGAGTCGCACCCGATCGTCAACACCCTGATCCTCAACCATCTCGGCCAGGGCGACCTGGGCATCCGTGCCGATATCGACAGGTTCGACGGGCGCACCGTGCACTTCCGCGACGGCTCGAGCGGCGAATACGACACCGTGCTGCTGGCCACCGGCTACTCGCTGGACTACCCGTTCGTCGACCGGAGCGAGCTCAACTGGACCGGCTGGTCGCCCACGCTCTATCTCAACGCCTTTCCGCCGTCCTTCCGCGGGCTCTACGTCACGGGCATGATCGAGGCCTCCGGCATCGGCTGGCAGGGCCGCTACGAGCAGGCGGAACTGATCGCCGAGTACCTCGCAGCGCTCGAGCACCACCCCGACCGCGCCGCCGCGTTCCGCGCGAAGGCGACCACCGAGCCATGGCCCGATCTGACCGGCGGCTACCGCTATCTGGGACTGGAGCGCATGTCGTATTACGTCAACAAGGACGCCTATCGCCGCGCTGTCCGCGACGCGACCGCGGGACTGCGCGCCGACGACTCCGCCGCGCCGCGCCGCGCCTTCGGCGGAGTCAGAAGACAGAAACCCGGCACGAAGCGAGCGCGCGCATGAACCCCGACGACATCGCACTCAACTTCAACCCCGGCACGCTCGTACTGTTGAACGTCGTCCTCGGACTCATCATGTTCGGGATCGCCCTGGACACCACTGTGGACGACTTCAAGGTCGTGGCGCGAAAGCCCAAGCCCTTCGTGATCGCGATCCTGGCGCAGCTGATCGTCCTGCCCGCAGTGACCTTCGCACTCACTCTGATCCTGCCCGTGACGCCCTCGATGGCTCTCGGCATGATCCTCGTCGCCTGCTGCCCACCCGGGAACATCTCGCAGGTGCTCACCCACCGCTCCGGTGGAAACGTCGCCCTGTCCGTGTCGATGACCGCGGTGTCGAACGTGATCTACATCTTCGTACTGCCCCTCTCGATCGCGTTCTGGGGGTCGCTGCACCCGACCGCTCGCACGCTGCTGGAGACAGTCGAACTCAATCCGTGGGCGATGCTGATCGACATCCTCCTCATCATCGGGCTTCCGTTCGCCGCCGGACTGCTCCTCCGCAATCGCTTCCCCGTCGTCGCCGGCAGGGTTCAGCCGTTCGTCAAGTGGTTCTCGCTGCTCGCGCTCGTCGGGTTCATCGTCGCCGCACTCGCCGGCAACTGGGAGTACTTCGTGGCGTTCCTCGGCATCATCGTGCTCGTCGTCACGATCCACGACGCCGTCGCCCTCGCGATCGGCTACAGCACAGCGGTGGTCGGAGGACTGGGCACGCGCGAGCGCAAGGCGATGACGTTCGAGGTCGGCATCCGAAACGCCGGCCTCGGGCTCGGGCTCGTCTTCACCTTCTTCGGCGGGCTCGGCGGCATGGCGATCGTCGCCGGCTGGTGGGGAATCTGGGACATCATCGCCGGCCTCGTCGTCGCCGCCCTGTGGGCACGGCATACGAAGAGGCGAACGGGCTCACCCAAGGCAGACGCGTCGCGCCATGCGCTGCGGGCAGCGGATGCCGCAGCATCCGGTTCGGCTGACTCGGCCAGGTCGGCCGGCGCCGCACGTCCCGAGGAGCCGGCCCCGTGAGCCGCATCCTGGTCACCGGTGGCGCCGGGTTCCTCGGCTCGCACGTCGCGGCGGCCCTCGTCGCCCATCCCGGCGTCGAGCTGGTCGTCGCGGGCGACGTGCGGCGGCCCGAGCATCCCGTCGACGGTGTCGTCTACGACGAATGCGACGTGACACGCCCCGACGGCCTCGTGCCGCTGCTGCGGCGCCACGCCATCGACGTCGTCGTGCACCTCGCCGCGATCGTGAACCCCGGCCGCGACCACGCCCTCGAGTACCGAGTCGACGTCGACGGCTCGCGCCACGTGCTCGAGGCCTGCATCGCGGCAGGCGTCCGGCGGATCGTCGTGTCGTCGTCCGGTGCCGCCTACGGCTACCATCCCGACAATCCGGACTGGCTGCGCGAGAGCGACCCGGTGCGCGGCAACGACGAGTTCCCGTATTCGAAGCACAAGCGGCTCGTCGAGCAGCTTCTCACCGGCTACCGGGCGGCGCACCCCGAGCTCGAACAGGTGGTGTTCCGCATCGGCACCATCCTCGGGCCCACGGTCAGCAATCAGATCACCGCGCTCTGGGACGGCCCCGCGCTGCTTGCCGTGCGCGGCGCGGACTCGCCGTTCGTCTTCGTCTGGGTGGATGACGTCGCGGCGGCGATGGCGCGCGCAGCCACCGACGGCCAGCCGGGGGTGTACAACGTGGCAGGCGACGGCAAGGTCACGGTGCGCGAGATCGCCCAGCGCCTGCGCAAACCGGTCGTGACGGTCCCGGCGGCAGTGCTCGGGTCGGCGCTCCGCGCAGGACGGGCGCTGCGCCTCACCGTCCACGGGCCAGAGCAGGTCGGCTTTCTCCGCTACCGCCCGGTGCTCGCGAACGACGCGCTCAAGCGCGACTTCGGATACACGCCCGAAAAGACCTCGGCGGAGGCATTCGAGGCCTACTTGTGCGCACACCCCGGCGTCGCCCGCGGCTGAGTCGCCCGGCATACCTGCGAAACTCCACGGAACCGGAGGGTTCCGTGGATCGAGGCACCGCCGACCCGGCGTTTCGCACCAGATTCGTGGAGTTTCGCGGATCCTCGTCCTGAGCCGGCTCCAGAGGGCAGCCTCGGGTCGAGTTCTCCCCAGAGGAGCGTTGGCGTCGCCGTGCCCTCGCGCCTGCGCGGTCCGATGGACATATGGCCACAGCCCAGACACACGACGCGGCGCGCCGCATATTGGCGACGACCTTCCTGAGCCTCACGGCGCTGGCCGAGCTGGGCCTCGGACGGCATCGGGTCCAGTGCCTGGTGGCGGACGGTGAGCTGCTACGGCTGCGCAACGGTCGGTACGTCCGGCGTGATCTGGACGCCGACCTGCTCGCCGCGGGACGACTCGGCGGAAGGCTCGACTGCGTGTCCCTGCTGTCGGCGCTCGGAGTCTTCGTTCGTCACAAGCCGGCCGGACTACACCTGCAGTTCACACCCGGGACGACGCGACTCCCTCCGCGACCCACGGGGGTGAAGGCGCACTGGCGCCACTCGACGCGGGAGCGCGCCGCGCTCGCGGCCGATCTGACCGAAGCGATGACGCAGGCCTGCCGTTGTCTGGCCGTGCGCGACGCCGTGGCGACACTTGACAGCGCCTGGCATCTCGGGCTCGTCGATGAGCCCGAGATCGCTGAGATCTTCGCCCGCCTTCCCCATCGTTACGGGTCGCTGCGGCAGCTGCTCGATCGTCGCAGCGAATCCGGGGCGGAGACTCTGATGCGATTGCTGCTGCGCGGACTCGGCTGCAGAGTCGATGTACAGGTCGAACTCGCAGGGGTTGGAAGGGTGGACTTCGTGGTCGACGGGTGGCTGATCGTCGAATGCGACAGCAAGGCCTTCCACGAAGGCTGGCCCGCGCAGAAGCGCGACCGCCGCCGCGATCTCGCAGCCGCAGCCCTGGGATATACCACCGTGCGCCCACTCGCCGAGGCCATCTACTACCGATATGACGAAGTGCTGGCCACGATGAAAGCGATAGTCGGGCGCCCTCGCCCGCAGAACTCCACCAGACTCGGCCGTGCAGAGCGCCGAAGCCCGGCATCCGGGCGTGTCAGCCGCTGACCCGTGGAGTTCTGCAGGCGAACCCGGCGACGCCCCTACTGCTCGAAGCCCTCGGCGACGAGATCGACGAGCTCTTCGCGCTCCTCGACCGGCAGGAACGAGCCTGCCGCGGCGTTGAGCTGGAATGCCTCGAGGTCGTCGAGTCCGTAGTCGAACGTCTCGGCCAGGAGCGCGAGCTCGCGCGTGAGCGATGTGCGGCTCATGGTGCGATTGTCGACGTTCACGGTGACAGAGAAGCCCAGCTGGTACAGCAGGTCGAACGGGTGGTCCTCGAGCGTCGTCCCCCAGGCCGCGATCGCGCCGGTCTGCAGGTTCGACGACGGCGAGAGCTCGAGCGGGATCTCGCGGTCGCGGACCCAGCGCGCGAGGTCGCCGAACTGCACGAGCACCTCTTCGCCCTCGCGCGAGACGACTTCGAGATCTTCGGCCAGCCGCACGCCGTGACCGAGACGCAGTGCCCGCCCGTCGATCAGCGCCGAGCGGATCGAGTCGAGTCCCGCCGCCTCGCCGGCGTGCACCGTGACGGGGAAGAACTCCGACGCCAGGTAGTCGAACGCGGCGCGATGGTTCGATGCGGGAAAACCGTCCTCGGGACCGGCGATATCGAATCCGACGGCGCCGCGCGCACGCCAGTCGACGGCGAGCTGAGCGATCTCGAGCGAACGGTCGGTGTGACGCATCGCGGTGATGAGCTGTCCGACGCGGATGTCGCGACCCGAGCGCTCCGCGGCGTCTTCGCCCTCTTCGATGCCCTCCTGCACGGCGGCGACGACCTCGTCGAGTGACAGCCCGCGTGCCAGGTGCTGCTCGGGCGCCCAGCGCACCTCTCCGTAGATGACCCCGTCGATCGCCAGGTCCTCGACGAACTCGCGGGCGACGCGCGTCAGTCCCGCACGCGTCTGCATGACGGCGGTGGTGAGATCGAACGTCTTGAGGTACTCGACGAGCGAGCCCGAATCGCTCTTCTCGGCGAACCAGTCCGCGAGGTCGTCGGCGTCGGTCTCGGGCACGTCGAGCCCGATCTCGTCGGCGAGCTCGATGATCGTCTGCGGCCGCAGCCCCCCGTCGAGATGGTCGTGCAGCGACACCTTGGGCAGGCTCCGGATCGATACGCCTTCGAGCATCGCGTCGCCGTGCTGGTCGATAGGCATGGGGTTCTCCTCGGGAGTTCGGGTTCGCTGGTGGAGGGAAGAGTCGGATGCTTCGACAGACGCTGTTTCGACGGGCTCAGCGGGACTGCACCAGCCTAGGCGGTGATGCGTTCCAGGACGAGCGGGGTGCGCTCCGGGGCGTCCGAGCCGATCTCCCAGGCGCCTGCGACGGCGTCGAGCGCGCGGTCGAACCTCGACGCATCCTGCCCGAGCAAGGTGAACAGCGGCTGACCGGGCACGACGACATCACCCGGCTTGACGTGCAGATCGATCCCCGCTGCGTGCAGGACCGGATCTTGCGCCCGCGCCCGCCCCGCGCCCAAGCGCCAAGCGGCGATGCCGAACGGCAGCGCCTCGAGGCGGGTGACGAATCCGGCGTCGGTCGCGGTCACCGTGTGGGTCTCGTTCGGCGACGGGAGCGCGGCATCCGGATCGCCGTCCTGCGCGCGTATCATCGCGCGCCAGGTGTCCATCGCCCGGCCGTCTCGAAGCGCGGCCTCGACGTCGGCCTCGGGCTGCCCCGCCAGCGCGAGCATCTCTCGCGCGAGGGCGAGGGTGAGCTCGACGATGTCGGCGGGACCGCCGCCGGCGAGCACTTCGACGGATTCGCGCACCTCGTTCGCGTTGCCGATCGCGAGCCCGAGGGGCGTGTTCATGTCGGTGAGAAGAGCGGTTGTCGCGACACCGGAGTCGGTGCCCAGCGCGACCATCGCGCGGGCGAGCTCGCGCGCTCGATCCACGTCGCGCATGAACGCACCCGAGCCGAACTTGACGTCGAGCACGAGGGAGTCGGTGCCCTCGGCGATCTTCTTCGACATGATGCTCGACGCGATGAGCGGGATCGCCTCGACCGTACCCGTGACGTCGCGCAGCGCGTAGAGCTTCTTGTCGGCCGGGGCGAGCCCTGACCCGGCGGCGCAGATGACGGCGCCCACGTCGGCGAGCTGGGCGAACATCTCGTCGTTCGACAGAGCGGCGCGCCATCCTGGGATCGCTTCGAGCTTGTCGAGGGTGCCCCCGGTGTGACCGAGGCCTCGCCCCGAAAGCTGCGGCACGGCGACGCCGAACGACGCGACGAGCGGCGCGAGCGGGAGCGTGATCTTGTCGCCGACCCCGCCGGTCGAGTGCTTGTCGACGGTGGGCTTGCCGAGGCTCGCGAAGCTCATTCGCTCGCCCGACGCGATCATCGCGTCGGTCATGACGCGGACCTCGTCGCGCTCCATGCCGTTGAGCAGCACCGCCATCGCGAACGCCGCCATCTGAGAGTCCGCGACGTAGCCGCGGGTGTAGGCATCGATCATCCAGCGCAGCGCGTCCTCGGGGACCGCTCCCCCGTCGCGCTTCGTGCGGATCACGTCGACGGCGTCGAATGCTTCGACGCCGTCGACGGCCGTGCGCTCGGTCACCGTGCCGCCCCCTCGAGATCGCGCGGTCCGAATGCGTCGGGCAGCACTTCGTCGATCGTGCGGATGCCCGACACCGTCTCGAGCAGCATGCCCGGGATCGCGAACTCGTACAGCAGCTGACGGCAGCGACCGCAGGGCATGATGGTGTCGCCGTGGCCATTGACGCAGACGAACGCGACCAGATTGCCGCCGCCCGACATCTGCAGCTCGCTCACGAGGCCGCATTCTGCGCAGAGGCCCACGCCGTAGGACGCGTTCTCGACGTTGCAGCCGGTCACGATGCGCCCATCGGTCACGAGCGCCGCGGCGCCCACCTTGTAGCGGGAGTACGGAGCATAGGCGCGCTGCATGGCGTCGGTCGCGGCCGCCCGCAGCTCATCCCAGTCGATGTCGGTCATGAGCGGCCATCCTTCGGGTCGGTATCAAGAGGGTCGGATGCTCGCCATGCGATCCACGCACGGCCGCGCGTCGCGCGGAGCTGCGGAGCGCGCGGGTCCACGCCTCGGAATCCGTCGGCCGAGCGGCGAACAGCAGGCACCGGTCACCCCTTTATGTAAGGTTTGCCGTCGGCGGCGGGAGCCCGCGATTTTCCGACGACTCCGGCGACGACGAAGATCGTCACGAGGTACGGGAGCATGAGCATGAACTCGCTCGGCACCGGCGAGCCGATGACGCTGAGCGTGTTCTGCAGGTTGGAGGCGAAGCCGAACAGCAAGGCAGCGAGCGTCGCCTTGATCGGATCCCACTGACCGAAGATGACGGCCGCCAGTGCGATGAAGCCGGCGCCCGCGGTCATCTCCTTGTTGAAGGCGATGCCGTTGCCGATCGTGAACACCGTGCCGCCGAGGCCCGCGATGGCTCCGGCGAGCAGCACGTTCCAGAACCGCGTGGCGTTGACCTTGATGCCGACGGTGTCGGCTGCCTGCGGGTGCTCGCCGACGGCGCGCAGACGCAGGCCCCAGCGCGTGTGGAACATGCCCACGTACACCAGCGCGACGGCCACGTACATGATGTAGACGATGATCGTCTGGCGGAACAGCACCGGCCCGAGCACCGGGATGTCGCTGAGCAGCGGGATCGGGATCCGGTCGAACCGCACCGGTGTATTGAGGGTCGCGGCGTTCGGCTGGAGCACCTGCGAGAACAGGAAGCCGGTCAGACCGGTCACCAGGACGTTGAGGACCACGCCGACGATCACCTGGTCGACGAGGTACTTGATCGCGAACGCCGCGAGCACCGCGGCCACGAGCATGCCGGCGAACATCGCCGCGAGGAGCCCGAGGATGGGCTGCTGGGTGAGGGACGACACCACGGCAGCCGTGAACGCCCCCGCGAGCAGCTGGCCCTCGATCGCGATGTTGACGACGCCCGCTCGTTCGCCGATGACCCCGCCCAGTGCGCCGTAGATCAACGGGACGGCGAGGGCGATGGAACCCGCGAGGAGTCCGGGCACCGGAATGGTCGCGCCCGAGGCCGCCCAGGTGAGGAAGCCGACCACGAAGATCACGATGTAGACGATCACGATCCACAGCGGTGATCGTCCGACGGCGCGCACGAAGTACGCGGACGCCGCAGCGAGGAGGACGAGCAGCGCGAAGCACACCCATGCCGTGGCCATGACCGGCACGGTGAGGTCGGGAAGCTGGATCGCATCGGCCTGCGTGGAGAGGCGGAACGTCGTGACGCCGTTTCGCGGTGAGGCGAGCAACAGGATGCCGAACAGGACCGTGAAGATGCCGAGCGCGACCGGCGCCTTCCAGCTGCGGAGGATCGCCTTCTCGGCCGTGACGGGAGTCTCGGGCATGAGGCCGGCGGTGGCGACGTGCGGCACGCTCACTTGGCGACCCCCTCGAGCTCGGCTTCGGCGGCGACCTCGGCCTTGAGCGCCTTCTTGCGCGCCTTCTCAGCGCGGCGGCGGTCTCGTTCGGGCGAGGGCAGGAAGAAGATCGTGCGCACCAGCGGCGGGGCCGCGATGAACAGCACGATGAGCGACTGCACGACCGTCACGATCTCGATCGGGATCTGCTGGCCCGCCTGCATCGCGAATCCGCCGGCCTTGAACGCGCCGAACAGGATGCCCGCCGCGAACGTTCCCCACGGTGTCGAACGGCCGAGCAGCGCGACGGTGATCGCATCGAAGCCGATGCCGGCGTCGATGCCGGCCGTGAAGCCGGTCGTGATCGTCCCGAGCACCTGGTTGACACCGGCCAAGCCGATCAATGCGCCCGAGATCAGCATCCCGTACACGTACATGTTCTTGACGTTGATGCCCGCCACACGCGCCGCATGGGGGTTCTCGCCGACGGCGCGGAACTGGAAGCCGAGGTTGGAACGGCTGAGGATCCACCACACCAGCACCGTCGCGCCGATCACCAGCACGAAGCCGAAGTGCAGGTTGTACTGCGGCCCCAGCAGATCGAAGAAGATCGCGGTCTCTTTCATCGCGGGCGTCTTCGGGTTGCTGGAACCGGGTGCCTGCAGGAGGCCCGGAGTGCGCAGCATCCATGAGATGAGGTAGAACGCGACGTAGTTCAGCATGATCGTCACGATCACTTCGTGCGCGCCGGTGCGGGCTTTGAGCAGCCCCGCGATGCCGGCCCAGATGGCCCCCGCCGCCAGCCCCGCGATGAGGGCGACGATCATGTGGATGCCCCACGGCAGATCCAGCGAGAAGGCGACCCAGCCTGCTGCGGCCGATGCCATGAGCATCTGACCGCGCCCGCCGATGTTGAACATGCCGATGCGGAACGCGAGCGCGACGCCGAGCCCGGCTGCGATCAGCGGGGTCGCGAAGGTGAGCGTCTCGGTGAGCGGGCGGATGCCGCGCTCGAAGCTCACGGCGTTGAAGTTGTAGATCGAGCCCTGGAACAGCGCGACGTACGCGCCGGAGACCGACTGCCACACCGCGACGAGCGTGTCGCCCGGCCGGGCGAAGAAGTATCCGGACGCCGCCTGGACGTCCTCGTCGGTGAACGCGATCATGATGCCGCCGACGAGGAGTGCGAGCACGACGGCCAGCACCGAGATGATCGCGTTGCCCTGAGTGATCCTCAGGAACGTGTCGTGCCATTTCGAGGGCTGCTGCGTCTCGGGTGCAGCGGGCGCGGATGCCGATGCCGTGCTCATGCGGCGGCCCCTTCCGAGTCGGGAGTCACGCCGGCCATCATCAGGCCGAGCACGTCGCGCGGAGTGTCGCCGGGCACGATGCCGACGATCCTGCCGCGGTACATCACCATGATCCGGTCGGCGAGTGCGGTGACCTCGTCGAGTTCGGTCGAGACGACGACGACCGGAATGCCGGCATCGCGCGTCGCGACGATCCGTTTGTGGATGAACTCGATCGACCCGACATCGACGCCGCGAGTGGGCTGGGCGGCCACGAACAGCGCCAGGTCGCGGCTCAGCTCGCGGGCGAGCACGACCTTCTGCTGGTTGCCGCCGGAGAGGGACTGCACGGGCGTGTCGATTCCCGGGGCCCGCACGTCGAACTCGGCGAACTTCTCTTTCGCGAACTCTTCGAGATAGCGGCGCTGGACGTTGCCGGCCTTGACGAACGGTGCACCGTTCGCCCGGTCGAGCATGAGGTTCTCCGCGATCGTGAAGGCGCCGACGAGACCGTCCTCGTTGCGATCCTCGGGCACGAAGCCGACCCCCTCGTCGAGGATGCGGCGGACGCTGCGGCCGACGAGCTGCTCGCCGTTGAGGGTGGCGGATCCGCGCACCTGCACCTGCAGGCCCAGGAGGGCCTCGGTGAGCTCGGTCTGTCCGTTGCCCTGCACTCCTGCGATCGCGAGCACCTCGCCGCCGCGGACGGCGAAGCTCACGTCGTTGACGACGATCTGGCCGATGACGTCGATGACGGAGAGACCCTCGACGACGAGGGAGCGGTCCGTGAGCTGAGGCGCGTTCTTGTGGACCGTGAGCTCTACCGCCCGGCCCACCATCATCGACGCCAGCTCCGCGTTGGACGCGGTGGGCGATGCTTCGCCGACGACCTTGCCCAGACGGATGACCGTGATGCGGTCCGCGACCTCACGGACCTCCCGCAGTTTGTGGGTGATGAAGACGATCGAGGCGCCCGTCTCTTTGAGCTGGCGCATGATGACCATCAGCTCGTCGGTCTCTTGCGGCGTGAGCACGGCGGTCGGCTCGTCGAACACGAGCACCCTCGCGTCGCGCGAGAGCGCCTTGATGATCTCGACGCGCTGCTGTACGCCGACGGGGAGGTCCTCGACCACCGCATCGGGATCGACATCGAAACCGAATCGCGCCGAGATCTCGCGGACCCGCGCCCGCGCCGCCTCGAGATCCAGGATGCCGCCCAGCTTCGTCGCCTCGTGGCCGAGCATGACGTTCTCGGCGACGGTGAAGACGGGGACGAGCATGAAGTGCTGATGCACCATGCCGATCCCGGCACGCATCGCATCTCCGGGGCCCTGGAAGTTCTGGACCTTCTCGTCGAGGAGGATCACTCCGTCATCCGCCTGGTACAGGCCGTAGAGCACGTTCATGAGCGTCGACTTGCCTGCTCCGTTCTCGCCGAGCAGGCAGTGGATCTCGCCTGGTTCGACCACCAGGTCGATGTGGTCGTTGGCGACGAGACTGCCGAACCGCTTTGTGATGCCGCGGAGTTCCAGCTTCATGGTGCCGATCCTAGTGAGCGGGGTGCGTCAAAGGTGAGGATTCCGCGCGGTTCGGGCCGCGCAGACGACTGTGGGGAGGCCGGCATGCCGGCCTCCCCACAGGCGTGATGGATCAGCCCGCGAGGTACGAGGTGACCGGGATCGAGCCGTCGATGATGCCGGCCTGGATCGTGTCGAGCTCGCCCTGCAGATCCGGCGAGACGAGGTCCTCGAAGTCGTGGAACGGTGCGAGTCCCACGCCCTCGTTCTCGAGGGTGCCGACGAACGGGGTCGCGTCGAACTCGCCCTGACCGGCGGCCGTGACGGCCTCTTCGACACCCACGTCGATCAGCTTGCGGATCGAGGTGAGCAGCAGATCGGCGACGCTCGGGTCGGTTTCAAACACGTCCGCGTCGACACCGATGAGGGCGATGTCGCGGCCCGAGTCACGGATGACCGATGCGGCGCTCTGGTAGATGGGCCCGCCGACCGGCAGGAGCACATCGACACCCTGGTCGACGATTCCCTGTGCGGCGTTGATGGCGTCCTGGTTGGCCGCGAAGCCGCCGGTGAAGACACCGTCGGTGCCGTCCCAGCCGATCACCTCGACGGTGTCGCCCTTCTCGGAGTTCCAGTACTCGACGCCCTGCTTGAAGCCGTCCATGAAGATCGAGACGGTCGGGAAGTTCTGGCCGCCGAAGGTGCCGACCTTCTTGGCCGTGGAGAACGACGCGGACGCGTAGCCCGCGAGGAAGGCGGCCTGGGCGGTGTCGAAGACGATGGGCTTGATGTTCGGGGCGTCGGTCTCGCCGTCGAAGTCGGTGTCGACGACGTCATCGATCGAGACGAACTCGACCTCGGGGTTCGCCAGTGCAGCCTCGGAGGTGGCCGCGGCGAGAGCGAAGCCGACCGACACGATCAGGGTGCAGCCCTGGTCGAGGAGGCTCGTGATGTTCGGCGCGTAGTCCGACTCGGAGCTGGACTGGACCGTGATGGGCTCGACGTCCAGCGTCGCGGCCGCGGCCTCGAGGCCCTCGAAGCCGAGCTGGTTGAACGACTTGTCGTCGAACCCGCCCTCATCCGAGACCATGCAGGGAAGGAAACCCTCGACAGCGCCGCCGGCGTCGTCGGTGGGTTCGGTCTCGTCGGGCGCAGACGCGCAACCGGCCAGGGCGACGAACAGGCTCGCTGCAACGAGGCTCCCCAGCACTCGCTTGCGGGTGGTAATGGTGCTCAAGACAGCCTCCCATGAACAAGCCCGCGGACATCGCGGGCGCTGAGAAGAAGTTACCTACTGTGACGCCCCACTTGCGCTATGGAAGAACGCCATCTGCCGAATGGTTACAAAGACGCAACACACTCGTCATTCGGATGCCGCGGCGCCATCACAGCACCTCGCCGCGTCCGCTGAGCTTCAATGCGTCGACGACGCCCTTCACCCGCTGGGCGTGCTCGCTGGTGGTGACCAGGAGAGCATCCTCGGTGTCGACCACGACGATGTCGCGCACGCCGATGAGGCTGATCACGCGCTTCGTCTGGCTCACCACGATGCCGGTCGCCGCGTCCGAGAGGACGCGGGCGTTCTCGCCGAGGATCGCGAGATTCTCGGCGCGACCCCCGGAGTTGAGCTTCGCGAGGCTCGCGAAGTCCCCCACGTCGTCCCAGTCGAAATGGCCGGGGATCACGGCGAGCAGCCCCTTCGCGGCGGCGGGCTCGGCCACGGAATAGTCGATCGCGATCTTGGTCAGCGTCGGCCAGACGTGGTCGACGACCGGTCCACGCGCGTCGCGGTCGTCCCACGCCTCGGCCAGCTCCATCAGCCCCGCGTGCAGCTGCGGATCGTTCTCGGCGATCTCCCGCAGGAGCACATCGGCACGGGAGATGAACATTCCCGCGTTCCACAGATACGAGCGGTCGGCGAAGTAGGCGCGGGCGGTGTCGAGATCGGGCTTCTCGACGAAGCTCTCCACGAGCGCCGCCTCGGGTGCGCCGTCGACGACGAGACCGGCGCCCTTCTTGATGTATCCGAAGCCGACGGAGGGCTCCGAAGGCTGGATTCCGAGAGTGACGATGTAGCCCTCGCGCGCCGTGGCCACCGCCTGGCGCACCGCCCAGTCGAACAGGTGCGGCACGCGGATCACGTGGTCCGCGGCGAAGGAGCCGATGACGACGTCCGGCTCGCGCTTGACGAGCACCGCCGCGGCGAGCCCGATCGCTGCGGTGGAGTCGCGCGGCTCGGACTCGAGGAAGACGTTCTTGTCGGGGATGCCCGGCAGTTCCTTCTCGACCGCCGCGCGGTGCGCGCGACCGGTCACCACTGCGATGCGGTCCCGGCCGGCGAGCGGCTCGAGGCGGTCCCAGGTGTCGCGCAGGAGCGTCTGGCCCGAACCGGTCAGGTCGTGCAGGAACTTCGGGGCGTCGGCCCTCGAGAGCGGCCACAGCCTGCTGCCGATGCCGCCCGCGGGGATCACAGCGTAGAAGTCTTCGATCGGATCAGCCATGCCAGCCAGGCTATCGGGCCGGTTTTCGGTCGAATGGCGATCGCGTGACGAAGACGTGACGACCCGGCATCCCGCACGGATGCTCGTGACAAGAATCCCGCTTCTTCACACCCGTGAAGATCCCCCCGGAAGGAGGGGCACTAAGGCAGGCCTTCGTCGCCTCTGCGCGGAACGCGGGAATAGGATGGAGGAAGCGCCCGCGTGACGCCGATGGCTCGAGCCGCCCGGCCCGAGTCACCTCAGGGGCCCTGTCTTCGACGACAGAGATCCGCCCCACCATGTTCGATCCAGGGAGGACGGCCGTGTCTGCACCAGCACGCGTCACACCGTCGGTATCCGAGACCACATCCCGAGTTCCCCGCGGCACCCTGTACCGCGGAAACGAAGGCATGTGGTCATGGGTGCTGCACCGCATCACAGGAATCGCGATCTTCTTCTTCCTTCTGGTGCACGTGCTCGACACGGCACTGATCCGCGTGTCACCCGAGGCGTACAACGCCGTCATCGGCACGTACAAGAACCCCATCATGGGCCTCGGCGAGGTCGCCCTCGTCGGTGCGATCGCGTACCACGCGTACAACGGCCTGAGGATCATCCTCGTCGACTTCTGGTCGTGGGCCACGCGCCACCAGCGCCAGCTGTGGTGGGGCGTCATCGGCCTGTGGGCCGTCACGATGCTCGGCTTCACCCCGCGCCACCTCATCAACGTCTTCTCGCAGATCGGCGGCCACTGATGACCGCTATCGCCGAACCCCGCGCTCCCCGCGCCGCCGTCCGTCGCAAGGGTCCGAACCTCGAGAAGTGGGGCTGGATCTACATGCGCGCCTCCGGCGTGCTGCTGGTCGTCCTCATCTTCGGCCACCTGTTCGTCAATCTCATGCTCGGCGAGGGCATCCACGGCATCGACTTCGCATTCGTCGCCGGCAAGTTCGCCACGCCGTTCTGGCAGTGGTGGGACGTCCTCATGCTGTGGCTCGCCCTGATCCACGGCGCGAACGGAATGCGCACGATCGTCAACGACTACGTCGGACACGACACCACCCGCAAGGTGCTCGTGTGGGCACTGTGGCTGTCGGCCGGCTTCCTGATCGTCCTCGGCACGCTGGTGGTCTTCACCTTCGACCCGTGCCTGGGTCTGACCGACACGAGCGCCGACTGGCTGCAGGAGCTGTGCGCGTAAGCGCCGCTTCACCGACGAGATCTCCAGAGACCGAAAGCATCGCAGAGTGACTGCTCAGAGCACCACGACCACCCAGACCTCCGACAGCTACGTCAAGGACGGCGTCCACTACCACCAGTTCGACATCGTGATCGTCGGCGCCGGCGGCGCCGGCATGCGCGCGGCGATCGAAGCCGGTCCCGGCGCGAAGACGGCCGTCATCTCCAAGCTCTACCCCACGCGCTCGCACACCGGTGCGGCGCAGGGCGGCATGGCCGCGGCGCTGGCGAACGTCGAAGAGGACTCCTGGGAGTGGCACACGTTCGACACCGTCAAGGGCGGCGACTACCTCGTCGACCAGGACGCGGCCGAGATCCTCGCCAGAGAGGCGATCGACGCCGTCATCGACCTCGAGAACATGGGCCTGCCGTTCAACCGCACGCCCGAGGGCAAGATCGACCAGCGCCGCTTCGGCGGCCACACGGCCGACCACGGCAAGACTCCCGTGCGCCGCGCGTGCTACGCGGCCGACCGCACCGGCCACATGATCCTGCAGACGCTGTTCCAGAACTGCGTCCGGCTCGGCATCAACTTCTTCAACGAGTTCTACGTGCTCGACCTGATCACGGTGAAGAAGGACGACGGATCGACCGAGATCGCGGGCGTCGTGGCGTACGAACTCGCCACCGGCGACCTGCACGTCTTCCACTCGAAGGCCGTGATCTTCGCCACCGGCGGCTTCGGCAAGATCTTCAAGACCACCTCGAACGCCCACACCCTCACGGGTGACGGCGTCGGGATCGTCTGGCGCAAGGGTCTGCCGCTGGAGGACATGGAGTTCTTCCAGTTCCACCCGACCGGCCTCGCCGGGCTCGGCATCCTGCTCACCGAAGGCGCCCGCGGCGAGGGCGCGATCCTGCGCAACGCCTCGGGCGAGCGCTTCATGGAGCGCTACGCGCCGACCATCAAGGACCTCGCTCCCCGCGACATCGTCAGTCGCTGCATGGTGCAAGAGGTCGCAGAGGGCCGCGGCGCCGGGCCGCATCGCGATTACGTGCTGCTGGACTGCACGCACCTGGGCGCCGAGGTGCTCGAGACGAAGCTGCCCGACATCACCGAGTTCGCCCGCACCTACCTGGGCGTCGACCCCGTCGTCGAGCCCGTGCCCGTCATGCCGACCGCGCACTACGCGATGGGGGGCATCCCGACCAACAACGACGCGCAGGTGCTGAGCGACAACACCACGGTCGTGCCGGGTCTCTACGCCGCCGGCGAATGCGCGTGCGTGTCGGTGCACGGCTCGAACCGTCTCGGAACCAACTCGCTGCTCGACATCAACGTCTTCGGCAAGCGCGCCGGCCGCAACGCGGTCGAGTACGTCAAGACCGCCGAGTTCGTCCCGCTTCCCGAGAACCCGGCCGACGCCGTGCGGGACCTGATCGAGGGCCTGCGCAACAACCAGGGCACCGAGCGCATCGCCGTGCTCCGCAAGACCCTGCAGGACGAGATGGACCGCAAGGCCCAGGTGTTCCGCACCGACGAGTCGCTCGGCGAGGTTCTCGAAGTCATCGAAGAACTGCGCGAGCGCTTCAAGAACGTGCACGTCGACGACAAGGGCAAGCGGTTCAACACCGACCTGCTCGAAGCCGTCGAGCTCGGGTTCCTCCTCGACATCGCCGAGGTCGTCGTCGTCACCGCCCGCAACCGCAAGGAGAGCCGCGGCGGGCACATGCGCGACGACTACTCCACGCGCGACGACGAGAACTACATGAAGCACACCATGGCGTACCTGTCGGGCGATGCCGGATCCTCGCATTCCGAGGATCACATCCGTCTCGACTGGAAGCCCGTCGTCTTCACGAAGAACGAGGCCGGCGAGTTGCGCTACCCACCGTTGGAGAGGAAGTACTGATGGCGACCCTCGTCGCAGTGGACGCACCGGTCGATGAGACCGTGAAGGCCGAGACCCCCGCTGACACCGGCATCCAGTCGTTCCTGGTCACCTTCATCATCCGCCGCTTCGATCCCGAGGTGGACGAGGAGCCGCGCTGGGTCGACTACGACGTGGAACTCTATTCCACCGACCGCGTCCTGGACGCCCTGCACAAGATCAAGTGGGAGGTCGACGGCTCGCTGACCTTCCGGCGGTCGTGCGCGCATGGCATCTGCGGGTCCGATGCGATGCGCATCAACGGCCGCAACCGCCTCGCGTGCAAGACGCTCATCAAGGACCTCGACATCTCGCAGCCGATCTACGTCGAGGCCATCAAGGGCCTTCCGCTGGAGAAGGACCTCGTCGTCGACATGGAGCCGTTCTTCGCGTCGTTTCGCGAGGTGCAGCCGTTCCTCATCCCCGGCACCAAGGCGGAGCCCGGCAAGGAGCGCATCCAGTCGATCGTCGATCGCGAGATCTTCGACGACACCACGAAGTGCATCCTGTGCGCGGCATGCACCTCGTCGTGCCCGGTGTTCTGGACCGACGGCCAGTACTTCGGCCCTGCCGCGATCGTCAACGCGCACCGCTTCATCTTCGACTCCCGCGACGACGCCGGCGACATGCGCCTCGACATCCTCAACGACAAAGAAGGGGTGTGGCGCTGCCGCACCACCTTCAACTGCACCGAGGCATGCCCCCGTGGCATCGAGGTGACCAAGGCGATCGCCGAAGTCAAGCAGGCCGTGCTCCGCGGACGCGCCTAGGCTCACGCCCGTGCCCGCATCGCAACGAGGCGATAACGCGCAGCGCGATCAGAACAACGACGAGCGGATGCCGCGGCCGGCCGCCTCGGCACGGTTGAGGTCCGCCCGCTTCGCCGTGACCGCGGCGTACGCCGCGCAGGGGCTCGGGTACGCCGTCGTCGTCACCTCGCTTCCGGCGCTCAAGGCCCGCCAGGAGGTCGACGACACGGTCGTGTCGCTCATCGTGCTCGGAGTCGCACTCATGGCGGCCCTGGGCTCGGTGATCGCGAACGCCGTCGCGGTGCGCTACGGCAGCAGGGCGGCCCTCGCGCTCGGCCTGATCGTGCAGGCAGTCGCTCTGCCGCTGATCGCCCTCCCGACGCCGTTCGCGGTGTTCGCCTCGGCCTGGGCGGTCTTCGGAATCGGTCTCGGCTGCGTCGATGCCGCAGTGGCCATGCAGGGCGTCGCGGTTCAGCGGGCGTACGGCCGACACCTGCTGGGCGGGTTCTTCGCCGCCGCCACTGCCGCGGCGATCGTCGGAGCGCTCCTCGTGTCGGTGGTTGCGGCATCCGCCGTCGGTGCCGGTATCGCGCTCACCGTGGCCGCCGCCATCGCGGTCGCCGCCGCCGTCGTGGTCGTGCGCCTCGCGCAGCGCGAGGTTCCCATCGACGAGGCGCTGCCCGCCGCGGAGCGCTCGAAGCTTCCCCGCGCGGGCATCTGGGTGTTCGGGCTGGTGATCCTCGCGGTGTTCGTGGCCGACTCGGCCGTGAGCACCTGGAGCACCGTCTACCTGCAGGACGACCTGTCGGCGCTCGCGTGGATCGCGCCGCTCGGCTATGCCGCCTACCAGGCCGTCGTGCTGGTGACGCGGCTCGTCACCGACCGCCTCGTCACCGTCGTCGGGCGCGCCCGGCTCGTTGCGATCGCCACGACGGTCTCGGCCATCGGGTGCGCGATGATCGCACTGCTGCCCTTTCCTGTCGCGGCGGTCGTCGGATTCGCCCTCGCCGGGGTGAGCGCGGGAGTGCTCATCCCCGTGACCTTCGGCGCCGCGGGCGAGCTGGACCCGGCCCACAGCGACCAGGTGATCGCGCGCGTCAATCTCTTCAACTACGCCGGGGCCATCCTCGGCGCCGTCGTGATCGGCCTGCTCGCCGATGCGCCGGGCCTCGGCATCGCCTTCCTTCTTCCGGCCGCGGCCCTGGTGGCCGTGCTGTTGGCCGTTCCGCGGTTCCGAACCCGATCGGAAGCGCCCGCTGCGTGAGGCGGCATCCGGCATCGCTACTGTGGCATCTGTGAGCGAACAGGGTCGCAAGACCGCCCCGGCCCCCGACAAGACCCGCGACGAGGCCGATACCGCGCAGCGCGAGGAGGAGTCGCTCCGCGCCCGGTGGGAGGCGACGCAGGAGGGCCTGCGCGAGCGATTCGACGAGCCGCTGAGCAAGGCGACACGGCTGACCCGCCGCACACTGGCGTGGTTTCCGGTGCGTGTCTGGCGGCACTTCCTGCAGCACAACGGCTTCCTGCTCGCGGCCGGCGTGAGCTATCAGGCGCTGTTCGCGACCTTCGCCGGCATCTACGTCGCCTTCGCGATCGCAGGGTTGTGGCTCGGCGGCAGCCCCGAAGCCATCCAGGGGCTGATCGAGCTGATCAACACCTACATTCCGGGCCTCATCGGTCCCCAGGGAATCTTCACTGAGGAGCAGGTGACGGCGATCGCGACGGAGAGCGCGGGTGTGCTGGGCGTCACCGGCGCGATCGCGCTCGGCACCCTGATCTGGACGGCGATCGGGTTCGTCACCTTCACACGCCGCGCGGTGCGCGACATCTTCGGCCTTCCGCCGGACCTCCGCAGCTACTTCTATCTCAAGGCGCGCGACTTCATCGGCGCGGTCTTCTTCGCCCTCGCCCTCGCGCTGGGGTTCGTCGCCACCTCCATCGGCACGTGGGCGCTCGAGCTCGTCTTCTCATTCTTCGGCTGGACCGATGCATCCAGCTGGGAAGGTGTCGCGACGCGCATCGGCACGATCGTCATCTCGTTCGTGGTGTTCAGCGGGGCGCTCGGCGGGCTGATCCGCTTCCTCACGGGAACCAAGCTCCCCTGGCGGCGGATCTGGCCCGGGGCACTCCTCGGGGGCGGCGCCATCACCGTCCTCCAGCTGTTCACCGGCTGGCTCTTCATCTACACGCCGTCCAACGCCCTCCTCGCGACCTTCGCGATCTTCGTCGGTCTGCTGCTGTGGTTCCGGATCATCGGGATCATCATGCTCGTCGCGGCCGGGTGGGTCGCGGTCGCAGCGCACGACGCCGACATCCCGTTGCTTCCGCAGACCGAGGCGGAGCGGCTCGCCGCCGAGCACGCGGCGCTCCTCGTCGCGGCGCGGGTGCGGCTGCGGACGGCGCAGGAGGCCCGCGACGCCGCACCCTGGTTCCGCGTCTGGCTCGCCGACCGAGCCGTGCAGGCCGCCGAGCAGGAACTCTCGCAGGTCGAGGCATCCGCTCCCCCACCCGTCGCGAAGAAGCCCGGCATCCTTCTCGAGTGAGGGACGCGCGGTTGCTCCGCCGCCACCGTCGGCGACCGTGTCGGCGACCATCGGTAGGCTGGCGATCGTGTCTCGCCGTGTTCGCATCGCCTCTGTCAACGTCAATGGAATCCGCGCGGCGACGCGCAAAGGCATGCTCGACTGGCTCGATGCGGCCGACATCGACGTGATGGCGCTGCAAGAGGTGCGGGCCACCGAAGAAGAGCTGCGCACCGCCCTGCCCGGCTGGCAGATCGTCAATGACGAGTCGCTCTCCAAGGGCCGTGCCGGCGTAGCGGTCGCAAGTCGCATGCCGTCGGTCGAGGTGCGTCGCGTGCTCGGACCCGATCCGCTGGACTCCGCGGGTCGCTGGATCGAGGCCGACTTCGACATCGACGGCGAACGACTCATCGTGGTGAGCGCCTATGTGCACACCGGCGAGGCCGAGACGGCGAAGCAGGACGCCAAGTGGGCGTTCCTCGACGCGATGGAGAGCCGGATGCCGCAGCTCACTGCCGCGTCGCCGCTCGCGGTCGTGATGGGCGATCTGAATGTCGGCCACCGCGAGTTCGACATCCGCAACTGGAAGGGCAACGTCAAGAAGGCCGGTTTCCTGCCCCGTGAGCGCGCCTACTTCGATCGGTTCCTCGGCGCGGCCGGCGAGCAGGTCGCGGGCGTCGACGGCTCGAGCGGCACGGGACTCGGCTGGGTCGATGTGGGGCGCCGCTTCCACGGCGACGTGGACGGGCCCTACACCTGGTGGTCGATGCGCGGGCGCGCGTTCGACAACGACACCGGGTGGCGGATCGACTACCACCTGGCGACTCCCGCGCTCGGCGAGCGCGTGACCTCCTACCAAGTCGTACGCGCACCCTCCTGGGACACCCGCTGGAGCGATCACGCCCCGGTGATCGCCGACTACACGATCGGCCGCTGACGACTCGCGTACCGGCGGATCCGATCGGCGAGCCGCTCGCGCGGCGTGGGGTGCGGCATCCGCTGAATAGACTTGACGGATGAGCAAACCCCGCCTGTACTCCGGCATGCAGCCGTCCGCCGACTCGCTCCAGATCGGCAACTACATCGGGGCCCTCATGCAGTGGCGTGATCTGCAAGAGGAGTACGACGCGTTCTTCTCGGTCGTCGACCTGCACGCTCTGACGCAGCCGAACGATCCGGCAGAGCTGCGCGAGAAGACCCGCCGCACCGCCGCGCAGTACATCGCAGCCGGCATCGAGCCGTCCAAGTCCACCCTCTACGTGCAGTCGCACGTTCCGGCGCATCCTGAGCTCGCGTGGATCCTGTCTACCATCACCGGGTTCGGCGAGGCCGGACGCATGACCCAGTTCAAGGACAAGTCGTCGCGGTACGGCTCGGACGCCACCTCGGTCGGCCTGTTCACCTACCCGGTGCTGATGGCCGCCGACATCCTGCTCTACCAGACCGACATCGTTCCCGTGGGCGACGACCAGAAGCAGCACGTCGAACTCACGCGCGACCTCGCCGAGCGCTTCAACAGCCGGTACGGCGAGACGTTCCGCGTGCCGATGCCCGTGATCCAGCAGGACACCGCCCGCATCTACGACCTGCAGAATCCGACCGCGAAGATGTCGAAGTCGGCCGAATCCGACGCCGGCGTGCTGTGGCTGCTCGATGACCCGGCGGTCTCGGCGAAGAAGATCATGCGCGCGGTCACCGACTCCGAGGGCGCGGTGCGCTATGACCGGGAGAGCAAGCCCGGGGTCTCGAACCTGCTCGTGATCTACGCCGCCCTCACCGGCCGTCAGATCCCCGCGATCGAGGACGAGTTCGCCGGGCGCGGCTACGGCGACTTCAAGAAGGGCCTCGCCGAGGTCGTGGTGAACGAGTTCGGTCCGGTGCGCGCTCGCGCGCTGGAGCTGCTCGACGACCCCGCCGAGCTCGACCGGGTGCTTGCCGTCAACGCCGCGAAGGCGGAAGAAGTCGCGAACCGCACAGTATCGGACGTCTACGACAGGGTCGGCCTGCTCCGCCGGAGCTGAGCCCCTCTGCCCGGGCACACGCGGGCGCGGGATCACGCGCGCCCTCCGTGGCTGTCGCCCGGCGATCCGGAGTTGCGGAGGGGAGGGGGCGGGCAACTAGCCTGACCGCATGCAACCCGTCACGCTTCGCACCGCGCGGCTCGAGCTGTCGCTCCCCCGTGGGGCGGACGTCGACGCGATCTACGAGGCCTGCCAGGACGCGGGGATTCAGCGGTACACACCCGTCCCCTTCCCTTACGAGCGTTCGCATGCCGAAGGCTTCGTGGAGCGCGTGCCGTCGGACTGGGACGCCGGCAAGAATCTGACGTGGGCGATCCATGAGGGCACCGCCCTCGTCGGCACGATCGGCGTCTACCGCATCGACGGGCTCGGCAACGGTGAGATCGGATACTGGATGGCGCCGGCATCGCGCGGCTCCGGGCGGCTGAACGAGGCGGCGAACGCCGTCATCGACTGGAGCTTCGCCGCCGATGGCCTCGATCTCATTCGCCTCGAGTGGCGAGCCGTGGTCGGCAACGTCGCCCCGGCCCGCGTCGCGAGACGGCTCGGGTTCCGCTACGAAGGGCTGATGCGTCTGGCTCTCGCGAATGCGAAGCACCGCGACGACGGCTGGGTGGCTGCGCTGCTGAGGACGGACGAGCGGATGCCGCAACCCTGGCCTGTCCTCGAAGGCTGACGCGGAGCCGCATCCACGAACTCGTGCGACCTCCCCGCGCGTCGGCGCCTCATGGCAGGATGAGCGCATGCCCGAGATGCCGGAGGTGCAGGGTCTCGTCGACTTCCTCGCCGAGCGGCTGACCGGTCTGCAGATCACGCGCACGATGGTCGCCAACATCGCAGCGCTCAAGACGTACGATCCGCCGATCGACGCGCTGCACGGCGCCGAGATCACGGGTGCGACGCGCCACGGCAAGTTCATCGACCTCGCAACGACCGGGACGGATGCCGCGCCCCACCTCGTCTTCCACCTCGCGAAGGCCGGGTGGCTGCGGTTCACCGACCAGCTCGCGCCGACCCTCATCAAACCGGGCAAGACGCCGATCGCCCTGCGTGTGGCGCTGAGCGATGGATCCGGGTTCGACCTCACCGAAGCGGGCACGAAGAAGTCGCTCGCGTTCTCCGTGGTGCGCGACCCGTCGGATGTCCCGGGCATCGCACGGCTGGGCCCCGACCCGCTCGACCCCGCGTTCACCCGCGACACGCTGGCGGGGCTGCTGGCCGGCCGGCGCACTCAGATCAAAGGAGTGCTGCGCGACCAGGCGACCATCGCGGGAGTCGGCAATGCCTACTCCGACGAGATCCTGCACGCGGCGAAGATGTCGCCCTACGCGCTCGCATCGAGCCTCGACGACGCGGACATCGAGCGCCTCTTCGCCGCGATGATCACCACACTCACCGAGGCGGTGGCCGAGGCATCCGGCAAGCCGCCCGCCGACCTCAAAGACGCCAAGCGCCGCGGCATGCAGGTGCACGGCAGACGGGGCGAGACATGCCCGGTCTGCGGCGACGTCGTGCGCAGCGTCTTCTTCGCCGACAACTCGCTCGAGTACTGTCCGACCTGTCAGACCGGCGGAAAGATCCTCGCCGACCGGAGGCTGTCGCGGCTTCTCAAGTAGCGCGCACCTCAGTCGCCCTCGGTCCCCATGAGGGCGCGGGCGTCGTCGTCGACCCAGTCGAGCGACTTCGACACGGCCTTGCGCCACATCCGGTAGCGACGCTCGCGCTCGTCGTCCGGCATCCGAGGTTCGAAGCGCACATCCTCGCGCCAGTGCGCGCGCAGTTCGTCGAGGTCTCCCCACACCCCCGTCGCGAGGCCCGCGGCGTACGCTGCGCCGAGGGCGGTCGTCTCGACGACCTTCGGGCGCACGACGGGGATGCCGAGGATGTCGGCCTGGAACTGCATCAGCAGGTCGTCGCGGGTCATCCCGCCGTCCACTCGCAGCTCGTCCAGCGCGCGGCCCGTGTCTGCGACGACGGCGTCGATGACGTCTCTCGTCTGGAACGCCGTGGACTCGAGCGCGGCCCGGGCGATGTGCGCCTTGTTGACATAGCGCGTGAGCCCGACGAGCGCACCTCGCGCATCGGGGCGCCAGTAGGGTGCGAAGAGTCCCGAGAAGGCCGGCACGAAGTATGCACCGCCGTTGTCGTCGACGGTGGCGGCGAGCGTCTCGACGTCTTCGGAGCGCTGGATGATGCCGAGGTTGTCTCGGAGCCACTGCACGAGCGATCCGGTGACGGCGATCGAGCCTTCCAGCGCGTAGTGGGCGGCCTCGCCCTCGCGCCGGTACGCCACGGTCGTGATGAGACCGCTGTCGGAGCGCACGATGTCGGTGCCGGTGTTCACCAGCAGGAAGTTGCCCGTGCCGTACGTGTTCTTCGATTCCCCGGCGTGGAACGCGGCCTGACCGAACGCGGCCGCCTGCTGGTCTCCGAGGATGCCGGCGATGGGCACGCCGTGTAAGACGTCGGGCAGCTGCGAGGTGCCGACGACCTCCGACGAGGAGCGCACCTGCGGCATCATCGCGCGCGGGATGCCCCACACTTCGAGCAGGTCGTCCGACCAGTCGAGCGTCACGAGGTCCATCAGGAGCGTCCGTGAGGCGTTGGTGACATCGGTCACGTGGATGCCGCCGCGCGCGCCGCCGGTGAGATTCCACACGACCCAGGTGTCGGGGGTGCCGAAGAGCAGGTCGCCTCTCGCGGCGGCCGCGCGCGCACCCGGGACGTGATCGAGGATCCAGGCGATCTTCGACGCCGAGAAGTACGTCGCCAGCGGCAGGCCGGTCTCCTCCGCGAAGCGGAACGTGCCGGCGCCGTCCGCGGCGGCGATCTCGTCCAGCCGCGGCTGCGTGCGGGTGTCCTGCCAGACGATCGCGTTGTGGACCGGCCGTCCGGTGCGCCGATCCCACACGATCGCGGTCTCGCGCTGGTTCGTGACGCCGACGGCGGCGATGTCGGATGCCTCGATGCCCGCCCGGGACAGGCAGGCGGAGATGACCCATTCGGTGCTGGTCCAGATCTCGACCGGGTCGTGCTCGACCCATCCGGCACGGGGAAAGATCTGCTCGTGCTCGCGCTGGGCGACCCCCACGATCGTGGCCGTCGCGTCGAAGACGATGGCGCGCGTCGAGGTGGTCCCCTGGTCGATCGCCAGTACGTGGTCTGCCACGCCGGCTCCTCTCTCACGGGCGGCTTCGCCCGTGGCCACCGGCGATGGGGCCGGGTGCGGTCAGGCTATCGTGCGGATGCGGGCGCCCAGGTCGGATCGGCGGCATAGGCGGCGGCGAGCCCGCGCTGCACTTCAGCGGCCGTGCGCGTGACGTCCCACCCGAGCACCGGCGCGACGGCATCCGCGATCTCGGCCGCTGCGTCCGCCGATGCACCGCCGAGGAACGCGATGCTCGTCCGGCGCATCAGCAGGTCCTCGAGGTGGACGACGTCCTCGCTCTGCGCGAGGTGGCGCAGCTCTCCGGAGCTGTAGCCCGGTGCGTGCGCGAGCATCGCGTCGTCGGGATCGTCGTCGATCGCGTCGATCACGGCCGAGGCGACGGTTCCGTAGCGGTCGAGCAGCGTGGCGACGCGGGCGGCGGGCAGGTCGGCGCTGTGCGCGGCGATCCACTGCTGCCGCGCGCGCTCGGTCACCGGGTAGCCTTGGCCGCCGCCGATGGCGACGCCCTTCGTCGAGCGACGGCGGGGCGTCGAGAGCAGTTCCAGCGCGCGATCGGCGAGGTGCTCGGCCGAGGCCCGGAACGTCGTCCACTTGCCGCCGACGAGGGTCAGTACCGTGGCGTCCCCGCCGACGAGCTCTTCGGCCTCGATGCGGTAGTCCCGAGAGACGAATCCCGGTGCCAGATCTCCGTGCCCGGGCAGCGGACGCACGCCCGAGAACCGGTAGACGATGTGCGAGCGATCGACCTCGACCGCGGGAAGCACCTGACCGATCAGGTCGATGAAGTAGTCGACCTCGGCCTCGGTGCACACGACCGGGTCGCCGATCTCGTGTTCGAGGTCGGTCGTGCCGACCAGCACCCGCCCCTTCAGCGGGTAGATGAGCACGATGCGGCCGTCCTCGTTCTCGAAGAACAGCTCGCGTCCGCCGGTCGCGGCCAGCAGTTCGGGGTGATCGAGGACGACGTGCGATCCCTTGGTGCCGCCCATGTAGCGGGTCGGGTCGCCCAGCGCGAGGTTGGTGAGGTCCGTCCATGGACCCGAGGCGTTGATGATGACGGATGCCGTGAACTCCGTCTCGGCGCCGGTCACCGCATCCTGCAGCACGACGCGACCGCCGCGGACCCCGGCCGCTGCGGTGTAGTTCGCGGCACGGGCGCGTTCGCCGCCGGCGGCACGGCCGTCGCGCAGCACGTCGAGCGCGAGGCGTTCCGGGTCGTGGAGCGAGGCATCCCAGTAGGTCGCGGTGTACTTGACCCCCGGGTTCAGTTGCGGCAGCTGGGCGAGCGAGCGCTTGCGCCCGTGGAATGTGTGGCGCTGCACGCGCCCGCCTCCGCGCGAGAACGAGTCGTAGATCACGAGGCCGATCTTGATGAGCGCGGCGCCGCGCTCGCGCGGCTCTCCCCCACCGTGGCGGAGGAAGCGCAGGGGCGCTGTCAGCACGCCCGAGAAGGTGGAGAAGATCGGGATCGTCGTCTGCAGCGGGCGAACGTAGTGCGGGGCGATCTTGAGGAGCCCGTTGCGCTCGGTGACCGCCTCGTGCACCAGACGGAACTCGCCGTTCTCGAGGTACCGGATGCCACCGTGGATCATGTGCGACGAGGCCGCCGATGCTCCGCTGATGAAGTCGGCGCGCTCGACCAGTGCGACATCGATCCCCTGCAGGGCGAGGTCGCGGAAGGTCGCGAGCCCGTTGATGCCGCCTCCGATGATCAGGACATCGGCGTAGGGGCGCTTCACCAGTTCTTCGAACCCCCGAGCTGAACCCCGCTCCGTCATCGCTCTCCCCTTCGTCGGCCGACCCGAACCTCCGGTCGATCGTGCTCCTCTGTTCATGATCGCATCGTTGGACGATGTTGCACGACTGATGCACATACGTGCACGATTGAGGAATGGAACCGCTCGACGACGCCCGCAGCACTCAACGAGCGCTCACCGCCGCGCATCTCTACTACGTCCAGGAGCGCACGATGGAGGCCATCGCGCGCGAGCTCGGCACCTCGCGTTCCACCGTGTCGCGCCTGCTCGCACACGCCCGCGCGACCGGCATCGTCGACATCCGCATCCGCTCGCCCTTCGCCGCTCCCCAATTGCTGGAGGAACGCCTCGCCGAGCGATTCCACGTGGCCGCGCACGTCGTTCCCGTCTCCGACGATGCCACCGAAGTCGACCGGCTCCAGCGCGTCGCGATCGCGGCGGCCCATCTGCTGCGCGATCTCGTGAAGCAGGACATGACGATCGGCGTGGCGTGGGGATCCACGACTGCCGCAATCAGCCGCCACCTCGTGCCCGAAGCCGTGCACGGCACGACGTTCGTGCAGCTCAACGGCTCGGGCAACACGCACACCACGGGCCTGCTCTACGCGAGCGAGATCCTGAGCCGGTTCGCGGCGGCGTACGGCGGGAGCGCGCAGCAGTTCCCGGTTCCGGCGTTCTTCGACGATCCGCGCACACGGCTCGCCATGTGGCGCGAGCGCAGCACCCGACGCATCCTCGCGATGCAGGCCGCGATGGACCTGGTCGTCTTCAGCACCGGCTCGGCGGGCTCCCGCGTGCCCAGCCACGTCTACAGCGGCGGCTACCTCGAGACCAGCGAGCTGGACGAGCTCGAGCGCGAGGGGGTCGTCGGCGACGTGGCCACCGTGTTCTTCCGCGCCGACGGATCCAGCGACGGCATCACGCTGAACGATCGTGCAACCGGCCCGAGCTTCGGAGTCCTCCGGCGCGTTCCGCGGCGGGTGTGCGTCGTCTCGGGAGTCTCGAAGCTCGCAAGCCTGCAGGGTGCGCTGGCCGCCCGGCTCGTCACCGATCTCGTCGTGGACGAGCCCGTGGCGCGGGCTCTCACCGAGTGAGGAGGCCACGCGTCTGCAGGTCCGCGAGCACCGGGAGCGCGCCACCTGGTCGCTCCATCTCACGGAGTGACACTTCATTCGAGGACATGGAATGAATCCCCGGATGCCGCGTTGACTACACTCAGAGCATCAACGTGCTCCGGGGTCGGTGAGAATCCGAACCGGCGGTGACAGTCCGCGAGCTGTGGCATCAGCATCCGATTCGGATGCCGCCACGGCTGATCCGGTGAAATTCCGGGACCGACGGTGTTGCGAAAGGGTTCCATACGGAATCCCGTCGCTAGTCCGGATGGGAGGCAGCACGGGTGGCGTGACGCGCGCCGCTGTTTTCCCAACCCCGGAGTGCCTACACGGCAGACAGGGATTCGGATGGCGAGCGCAGCGGAACACGACGCGATGCGCCGCGCGCTGGCGAACGCGCTGCGGGGCCCCCGCGGCGTGAATCCGCAGGTGGGCGCGGTGATCCTCTCCCCCGCCGGCGATGTGCTGGCCGAGGGATGGCACCACGGTGCCGGCACGCCCCACGCCGAGGTCGACGCGCTGTCGAAGCTCGACCCGGGAGCCGCTCGCGGCGCGACGGCGGTCGTGACGCTCGAGCCGTGCAACCACACCGGCCGCACCGGTCCGTGCTCCGAGGCGCTCATCGCCGCGGGAATCATCCGCGTCGTGTATTCGGTCTCCGATCCGGGCGACCATTCGTCTGGCGGCGCAGCGCGACTGCATGAGGCGGGTGTCGACGTCGAGGCGGGGCTGCTCGCCGACGAAGGCTCCGCCCTGCTCGACTCATGGCTCGCCGTGCAGCGCCTGGGCCGGCCTCATGTCACCGTCAAGTGGGCGCAGAGCCTCGACGGACGGGCCGCGGCATCCGACGGCACCAGCAAGTGGATCACCGGTCCTGCCGCACGAGCCGACGTCCATCGTCGCCGGGCGCTGGCCGACGCGATCGTCGCCGGAACCGGCACCGTGCTCGCAGACGACCCCGCGCTGACGGCGCGGGCCGACGACGGCTCGCTGCTGCCCGATCAGCCCGTTCCGGTCATCGTCGGATCGCGCCCGGTACCCGCTGACGCCGTCGTGCGGCAGCATCCCCGCGCGTTCCTCCAGTACCCGGGCGATCTCCGCTCGATGCTCGACGACCTGCGCACGCGCGGCATCCAGCGCGTGTTCGTCGAAGGTGGCCCCGCGGTCGCTGCATCCTTCGTCCGCGAAGGCCTCGCCGACGAGCTGCTGGTCTATGTCGCGCCGGTGCTGATCGGCGGCGACATGCTCGCCCTTCGCGACATCGGCGTCTCGACGATCGCCGAAGCACTCCGCCTCCGGGTGACGGGCGTTCAGAACCTCGGTGACGATCTGCTGATCGTCGCCGCCCCGCGACCTGCTCGCGGACGCAATCCAGAAGAAGGAGTCGCCTGATGTTCACCGGAATCATCGAAGAGCTCGGCGAGATCACCGCTGTCGAGCCGGCCGGCGACGGCGTGCGGTTGACCGTCCGCGGCCCGAAGGCGGTGTCGGATGCCGCGCACGGCGACTCGATCGCCGTCAGCGGCGTCTGCCTCACCGTCGTCGGCCAGGGGCCGGAGTGGTTCACGGCCGACGTGATGAGGCAGACGCTCGACATGTCGACACTGGCGGGAGTGGGTGAGGGCCGGGTGGTGAACCTCGAGCGCGCTACCGCTGCACACGGGCGTCTGGGCGGACACATCGTCCAGGGCCACATCGACGGCACCGGAGAGGTGCTCGAGGTGCGGCCGGGTGCGCAATGGCGTGTGCTGCGGATCTCGCTGCCCGCCGATCTCGCCCCCCTCGTCGTCGACAAGGGCTCGATAGCCGTCGACGGCGTGTCGCTCACCGTGAGCGCGGCGAGCCCCGCGCCGGTCGGCGCCTCCTCCGCCGACGACGCGTGGTTCGAGGTCTCGCTCATTCCCGAGACGCTCACCGCGACGACCCTCGGAGAGCGGGTGGCGGGCGACCGCGTGAACCTCGAGACCGACATCCTGGCCCGCCACGTGCGCCGCCTGCTCGCCTTCTCTCCCGCCGCTTCCGCGTCTCCCACGGTCCCGGCGGCCGTCGCCGCCCCCGAACTCCCCGCGGCCGATGCCGCACCGACGGAAGGAGGCTCGAGATGAGCCTTGCCACGATCACCGAGGCCCTCGACGCGCTCCGCGTCGGCAAGCCCGTCATCGTCGCCGACGATGAGAACCGCGAGAACGAGGGCGACGTGATCCTCTCGGCGCAGCTGGCGACCCCCGAGTGGATCGCCTGGACCGTGCGCTGGTCGAGCGGGTTCATCTGCGCGCCGATGCCTGCGGAGTGGGCCGATCGCCTCGACCTGCCGCCGATGGTCGAGGTCAACGAAGATGCCCGCGGCACCGCCTACACGGTGAGCGTCGACGCGGCGGATCGCGACTCCACGGGCATCAGCGCCTCCGACCGCGCACACACGCTCAACGTGCTGGCCGACCCCGCATCGGCGCCCACCAGCGTCAAGCGCCCGGGGCACATCCTGCCGCTGCGCGCGGTGGACGGCGGGGTGCGCGAGCGCGCCGGTCACACCGAGGCCGCGGTCGAGCTGATGCGCCTCGCGGGGCTGGAACCGGTCGGTGCGATCGCCGAGGTGGTCGCCGAGGACGGGTCGATGATGCGGCTGCCCGGCCTGATGGAACTGGGATCCCGCGACGATGTTCCGGTGATCACGATCGAGCAGCTCATCGCCTACCTCGACGAGCACGAGCCGGTCCAGGCGCCCGCCCATCACTCCCACAAGCGCCGCGTGAGCCTGCGCGCCGAGGCCCACGTGCCGACCTCGCACGGTGCGTTCCGGTTCCTCGCCTACAAGGATCGCGTGACAGGCACCGATCACATCGCGGTCGTCTCCGGCGAGCTCACCGACACCCCGCTCGTGCGGGTGCACTCGGAGTGCCTGACGGGTGAGGCGTTCGGCTCGCTCAAGTGCGAATGCGGCCCGCAGCTCGAGGCGGCGCTCGACGCCATCGAACAGGACGGTGGGGTCGTGGTCTACATGCGCGGGCACGAAGGGCGCGGCATCGGACTCATCAACAAGCTCCGCGCGTACTCCCTGCAGGAGCGAGGCCTCGATACCGTCGACGCGAATCTCGCGCTGGGCCTTCCCGCCGACGCCCGCGACTACGCCGCGGCCGCCGGCATCCTCGCCGACCTCGGTATCGAGAAGGTGCGCCTCCTGACGAACAACTCCGACAAGGTCAACCAGCTGCGCGATTTCGGCCTCGACATCGTCGAGCAGGTTCCGCTCCTGGTCGGCGTCGGTCCGAACAATCACCAGTACCTGGCCACCAAGCGCGATCGCATGGGCCACATCATCGACGAGGGCGACCTCGCCGATGCGCTCGCGCAGATGCACGAAGGAGCAGAGCATTGAGCGGTAAGGGCGCGCCCCAGACCACCGGACCCGTCGACGCGACGGGCCTCGACGTCGTCGTGATCGCCGGCATGTGGCACGAGGTCATCACCGACGGCCTGATCGCCGGCTCGCAGCGCGCCCTCGAAGAGGCGGGTGCGACGTCGCGACTCGTGCGCGTTCCGGGCTCGTTCGAGCTTCCGGTGGTCGCGAAGGCGGCGCTGGAGGCGGGAGCCGATGCGGTGGTGGCGCTGGGCGTCATCATCCGCGGCGGCACCCCGCACTTCGAGTTCGTCTCGTCGGCGGCGACCGACGGGCTCACCCGCGTCGCGCTCGACACCGGCAAGCCGGTCGGCTTCGGCGTGCTCACGCTCGACGACGAGGCGCAGGGCATCGCTCGTGCGGGACTGCCCGGGTCGATCGAGGACAAGGGCTTCGAAGCAGCGGATGCCGCCATCCGCACCGCACTGGTGCTGCGCGGGCTTCGACAGGCCTAGCAACCGGACTCCGCGGCCGCGAGTGAGGCGCGCCTACCTGGCGCGCGCAGAGCGATCGGCCTAGCGTGACGAGCATGGAAATCCTCCGCCACATCGTCGTGCTCATTCACCTGGTCGGGTTCGCCGTGCTCTTCGGCGCCTGGGTGGTCGAGGCGGTGAACGGACGTCGGCGCGTGACCCGCCTGATGGACTGGGGTCTCGCGATCGCGGCCGTCGCGGGTCTCGTCCTCGCAGCGCCGTGGGGCATCGAGTACGACCTCAACTACGTGAAGCTGGGCGTGAAGCTCGTGATCCTGCTCGCGATCGGCGCGCTCCTCGGCATCGGCGCGGGGCGACAGCGCAAGACCGGCTCGCTGCCCCCGGCGATGTTCTGGGCCATCGGCGTGCTCACGCTGACGAACGCCGCGATCGCTGTCATCTGGCGCTGACGCGTAGGATGGATTCTCGTGCGCGGGCGACCAGGCCCGCACGCACGGTGACCCAGTGCAGTGCCGCCTGACGCGTCACCCCGCGCCGAGCGGCTGCCCACCGCCCATCCCACGAGGATGTCTCGCTTCGCGTTTCACAGGTTCTCAATGGCTTCCCCCACCACCGCGGCAACCGCGGTCCCCCTCAATCCCCGCTCGCGTGTCATCACCGCGAGCCTCGTCGGCACCACGATCGAGTTCTACGACTTCTACGTCTACGCGACGGCCGCGGTGCTGGTCTTCCCGATCCTCTTCTTCCCGACCGGCAACGACACCACGGCCCTCCTCGCGTCGTTCGGCGTCTTCGGCGCAGCGATGATCGCCCGCCCCCTCGGCGCGGTCATCTTCGGTCACTTCGGCGACCGGTTCGGTCGCAAGGCCACCCTCGTCGCGTCGCTGCTCACGATGGGCATCGCGACCTTCCTCATCGGATGCCTTCCCACCTACGACGACATCGGCTGGTGGGCCGCGTTCCTGCTGCTGATCCTCCGTCTCGCGCAGGGCTTCGCCCTCGGCGGCGAGTGGTCGGGCGCAGCGCTGGTCGCGACCGAGAACGCCCCGGCGGGCAAGCGCGCCTGGTACGGCACGTTCCCGCAGCTGGGCGCACCGCTCGGGTTCATCATCGCGAACTCGGTCTTCCTCGCGATCAACTTCCTGCTTCCCCATCCCGAGGGCGCGGGCCAGCGTTCGGCCGACTTCCTCGCGTGGGGCTGGCGCGTGCCGTTCCTCTTCTCGGCGGTCATGGTGATCATCGGCCTGTGGGTGCGCCTGCGCCTGGTCGAGTCCGAGACATTCGTCAAGGCCGAGGAGAAGGGCGCGATCCGCAAGTTCCCGCTCGCCACGGTCGTGCGCCGCCACTGGTGGCACCTGATCCTGGGCACGTTCATCATGCTCGCGACCTACGTGCTGTTCTACCTGATGACCAACTTCACGCTGTCGTACGGCACGAAGGCGGCCAGTCTCGAAACCGCTTCGGCTGCCGCGCAGGCCGCGGCGGAGGCGGCGGGCAAACCCTTCGACGCCACCGCGTTCGCGGCCCAGTTCTACCCCGGGCTCGGCTTCGGCTACACGGACTTCGTGATCATGCAGATCATCGGCGTGGTGTTCTTCGGCATCTTCACGCTGCTGTCGGGTCCCATCGCCGACGCCATCGGCCGGCGCAAGCTCCTGCTGTGGGTGACCGGCCTCATCATCGTGTTCGGCCTCACCTTCAACCTGTTCCTGATGCCGCAGGCCGACCCCAAGTTCACCGGCGCCCTCGCGCAGGCGTTCCTGATCTTCGGGTTCATGCTCATGGGCGCGACGTTCGGGCCGATGGGCGCTGTGCTGCCCGAGCTGTTCCCGACCAACGTCCGCTACACCGGCTCGGCGATCTCGTACAACCTGTCGTCGATCCTGGGCGCGGCGCTCGCGCCCATCGTCGCGGTGGCGCTCTGGGCGGCCTCGGGCGGAAGCCCCTGGCTCGTCGGGATCTACCTGTCGGTGATGGGCGTGCTGACCTTCATCGCCGTGCTTCTGGCACCCGAGACGAAGGACATCGACTACGACGCCGATCTGGGCGTCGGAGAGACCGCCTCGCTCTGACGCGGGTTCAGCCGACTCGCGGATGCCGCAGCCCACGCGGGCTGCGGCATCCGTCGTTTCGAGGGTCGCGACGCTCGGCGTCAGTCGAGAAAGAGGGCGCGCAGGCGCTTGGTCGTGAAGACCAGCCCGACCGCGACCATGACGACGTAGTACAGAATGTGCCACCACATGTCGGGGCTCATGACACCCGTGGTCAGGCCGCGGATCAGCTCGACGCCGTGCCACAGCGGGAACGCCATGATGATGTGCTGGATCCACTCCGGGTAGATCGTGATCGGGTACAGCGTCGCCGAGAAGAGGAACATCGGCAGCAGCACGAAGTTGATCCAGTCCATCTGCTGGAACGTCTTCATGTAGCTCGTGACCGCCATGCCGACGCTCGCGAACCCGAAGGCGATCAGCAGCACGGCCGGAATCGCCAGGATCGCGGTGGGCGCGAGATTGAGCCCCAGGATCTGCATGACGATCATGAACCCGGTCGCGTACAGCAGACCGCGCAGCAGCGCGTACAGGATCTCGCCGAGGGCAACGTCGAGCGGACCGAGCGAGGTCGCGAGCATGCCCTCGTAGAGCTTGCCGTAGTTGAGCTTGAAGAAGACGTTCCACGTCGAGTCGTAGATCGCGCCGTTCATCGCCGAGACCGCGAGCAGCGCGGGAGCGATGAAGGCGGCGTACGACACCTCGATCCCGCCGCTCGTCTGCACGTCGCCGATGAGAGGCCCCAGCCCGATGCCCATCGAGGCGAGATAGAACACCGGCTCGAAGAAGCCGGAGAGCACGACCGCCCAGCTCGACGAGCGCGCCGCGATGAGCCCGCGCTGCACCACCGACTGCGGGTTGCCCGCCCACAGGGCCCGCACCCCGCCTGCACGCGCTACGGCGTCCGTCGCCGTCGCCGCCGTCATTCGCCGAGCCTCCTCTGGAAGATCCGTCGCGCGAGCAGATACGCGCCGATCGACAGCACGAGCAGATACCCGACGTGCACGGCGACCGCGATCGGCGCGGATGGTCGATCGTAGGTCGCCATGCGGCCGAGTTCTGTCGCGTGCCAGAGCGGCGAGACCCACCCGATCCACTGCAGCCACAGCGGCAGCGTCGCGAGCGGGTAGAACGTGCCCGAGAACAGGAACATCGGCATGAAGACGAAGCGCTGCACCAGCGCGAACTGCCCCTTGTCTTCCCTGATCGACGCGGCGTACGCCATGTAGGGGATGCCGAAGGCCAGCCCCGCGAGCACGCCGACCGGGATGGTCAGCCAGCCCGTCGCGGGGTCGGGAACGGCTCCGAAGATCCAGAGGAAGAGGTAGTACGCCACCACGACGAACACGATGCGCGCGGTGGCGCCCGCGACCACACCGCCGGCGATCTGGCCGGGCGAGAGCGCCGACGCGCTGAATCCGAAGAAGTAGCGGCGCCACTTGAATCCCGCTACTACGGGGAACGAGAACTCTTCGGACGCCACCGAGATCGCCGCGGTCATCAGCAGGGCCGGGGCGACGAAGACGAGATAGGTCACCTCGACCCCGTTGTCGTCGACAGGTGCGTCGATGAGCGCGGCCAGACCCACGGCAAGTCCCAGAAGATAGAGGATCGGCTGCCCCAGCGCGCCGACGATGATCGTCCAGCCGTACGCGCGCATCGCGCGCACCATGTGCTCGGTGACGTACCACGTGCCCAGGGCGCGGGGCTTTCGCCCCCACTCCATCGCCTCGGCGCGCAGCTCGTCGAGTGACGGCGGCGCGGAGGTGGCAGCGGATGCCGCGCCGCGCGGCATCCGCCGGTCGTCGGGCTCCCTCGCCGGGTGAGCGTCCTCGGGAAGGGAGGTCATTCGATCAGCGACCTTCCGGTGAGGCGCAGGAAGACGTCTTCCAGACTCGATCGCCGCACGAGCGACGTGATCGGGTGGAGCCCGCGCTGGATCGCGGCTTCGAGCGCGGCCTCGCCGTCGTTCGCATAGACCAGCACGCGATCGGGCAGCACCTCGACACGATCGCCGATGCCCTGCAGCTGCGGCGCGACCTGCTCGTTGCGATCGGATCCGAAGCGCACCTCGAGCACTTCGCGGCTCGAGTGCTCGCGGATCAACGACGCGGGCGTGCCCTCGGCCATGATCCGGCCCTTGTCGACCACCACGAGGCGGTCGCACAACTGCTCGGCCTCGTCCATGTAGTGCGTGGTCAGCACGAGGGTCGTGCCGCGCTCCTTGAGGCGGAACAGGCGGTCCCACAGCACGTGGCGCGCCTGCGGATCGAGGCCCGTCGTGGGTTCGTCGAGCAGCAGGATGCGCGGATCGTTGATGAGTCCTCGCGCGATGGTGAGGCGCCGCTTCATGCCGCCCGACAGGGCATCGACCTTGCTCTTGGCCTTGTCTTCGAGCGCGGCGAACGCCAGCAGCTCGTCGGCCTTCTGATGGCACACCTTGGCGGACAGCCCGAAGTAGCGGCCGTAGATGTAGAGGTTCTCGCGCGCGTTGAGCTCGCCGTCGAGGTTGTCCTGCTGCGGCACGACCCCCAGGCGCGAGCGGATCTCGGGTCCGTAGCGGTCGGGATCGAGTCCGAGGATCGACAGATCGCCGCCGGTGCGGGTCGAGACTGCGCCGATCATCTTCATGGTCGTCGACTTGCCGGCGCCGTTCGGTCCGAGAAGCCCGAACGACTCCCCCGGGGCAACCTCGAACGAGAGTCCGTCCACCGCGACGAAGTCGGGTCTGCCTTTGACCTTGTAGGTCTTGACGAGATTCGCTGCGGTGATCACGGGGGCCGACACCGGACCACATTAGCGCCGGCCCTCGACACCGTCATCCGTCAACTAGTGTTGACAGGAGACAGGGCGTCAACTACGGTTGACACTCGACGAGGCGACGAGAGGGGGACGCGATGAGCGGCGACGACATCCGCACTCTTATCGGCGCCGCGCCGGAGCGCGAGCCGATCGCCGAACTGCACCGTCTCGCCGAGGTGCGCCGCGAGCTCGCCCGCGCCGAGGAGGCGCAGGTGCGCAGAGCCCGCAACCTCGGATTCTCGTGGCAGGCGATCGCGAGCGCGCTCGGAGTGTCCCGACAGGCCGTCCACAAGAAGTACGGTCGAAGGTAAGCCCACTGCACGAACGAGGTACACCCATGCCCTCCGCCGAAATCGACGAAGCCCCCGCCCTCGACGCGGCATCCGCACCGGACGCCCCGAAGGCGCGTGGGCGAAGCGCACGCACCCGCCGCGGCAAGGCCGACGAAGGCCCTCGGGCTTCGTTCTCGCAGTTGCTGCCGTACATCTTCGAGCACAAGGGCACGCTCGTCATCGTCGTCGTGCTCAGCATCCTCGGCGCGGCCGCGTCGCTCGTGCAGCCTCTCCTGGTCGGCCAGGTGATCACGCGCGTGCAGGCGAACCTCGACCTCGGACTCCTGCTGTGGGCCCTCGTCGGATTCGTCGTCATCGCCTCGCTCATCTCCGGCTGGCAGCACTATCTGCTGCAGCGCACCGGCACCGCCGTCGTCTACTCGAGCCGGCGCCGGCTCATCTCGCGGATCCTGCACCTGCCCGTGAGCGAGTTCGACGCGCGTCGCACCGGCGACCTCGTCTCGCGAGTCGGCAGCGACACGACGCTGCTCTACTCCGCTCTGACGCAGGGTCTGGCCGACTCGATCGGCAACGCGCTGCTGTTCGTCGGCGCGCTCATCGCGATGGCGGTCATCGACCCGGTGCTGCTGGCGATCATCGTCGTCGTGATCGGCATCTCGGTCGTGGCCGTGACGGCGCTGAGCGGCCGCATCCGCACCGCGTCGACCGAGCAGCAGGAGAAGGTCGGCGCTCTCGCGTCGGGCGTCGAGCGGGCAGTCGGCTCGATCCGCACCGTTCGCGCGTCGGGCGCCACCGAGCGCGAGGTCGACAGCGTCACCGAGCAGGCCACCGACGCCTACCGCGTCGGCGTGCGCATCGCGAAGGTCTCGGCGCTGGTGGTGCCCATCGCGGGCATCGCGCTGCAGGTCTCTCTCCTCGTCGTCATCGGTCTCGGCGGTTTCCGCGTCGCCACGGGGGCACTGTCGATCGCCAGCCTCGTGACGTTCATCATGTTCCTGTTCATGCTGATCGCCCCGCTCGGATCGTTCTTCGGCGCGATCACCTCGGTCAATCAGGCGCTGGGTGCCCTCGGGCGAATCCAAGAGGTGCTCGACCTGCCTACGGAAGACCATGACGACGAGGCGATCGCGGCTTCGGTTCGAGCGCAGGCGGATGCCGCCGAGCCCGTCGTACCCGCACCCGCGATCGAGTTCCGAGGCGTGCACTTCCGCTACCCCGAGGCCGTCGTCGAAGCTCGCCGCAAGGCGGAGTCCGAGGCCATCGCCGTGCTCGAGAACGCACACGTCGCGACATCTGCCATCGCTCTCGGCGACGTCTCCAGCGCGAACAGCGCGGATTCCGCCACCACCGCCGCGATCGAAGGCGGGGTGCTCCACGGCGTCTCGTTCGCCGTGCCGCGCGGCGCGCGCGTTGCGCTCGTCGGCCCTTCGGGCGCCGGAAAGAGCACGACGCTCGCTCTCATCGAGCGGTTCTACGACCCGACCGGTGGTGCGATCCTGCTGGGCGGCAGGGATGTACGCACGCTCGACCGCGCGGATCTGCGGGCCCAGCTCGGCTACGTCGAGCAGGACGCACCGACCCTGGCCGGCACGATCGGCGACAATCTTCGACTCGCCTCGCCCGCGGCATCCGATGCGGAGTGCGAGGCGGTGCTTCGCGCGGTGAACCTGGGCGAGGTGCTCGACCGCAATCCGCTCGGACTCGACGCGCCGGTCGGCGAGAGCGGCGTGATGCTGTCAGGGGGCGAGCGTCAGCGTCTGGCGATCGCGCGGGCACTGCTGGCAGCTCCCCCGATCCTGCTTCTCGACGAGTCGACCTCATCGCTCGACGGGCTGAACGAGCAGCGCATGCGAGAGGCGATCGACGCCGTCGCCGCGGGCCGCACGCTCATCGTGATCGCCCACCGCTTGTCGACCGTGGTCGACAGCGACCACATCGTCGTGATGGACCACGGCCGCGTGGTCGGCCAGGGGACGCACTCCGAACTCGTCGCGTCGACCCCGCTGTACCGGGACCTGGCCAAGCACCAGCTGCTGGTGTGAGCGGCAGCAAAGGAATAGGCGCCCGGCCCCTCTGCCAAGAAGAGGGCCGGGCGCCGGTCTGGGACCGTCAGGCGCGCTGCAGGCGGTAGCGCAGCGCGGCGAGCTCGGCCCACAGCGGGGCCGGAACACGACCGTCGAAGGTGCGGTAGAACTCTTCGGTGAGTTCGACCTCGCGCAGCCAGGAGTCCTTGTCGATCGCGAACAACGCGTCCAGGTCCGCGGCCGGCACCTCGATGCCGTCCAGGTCCAGATCGCCGGGACGCGGCAGCCGCCCGATGGGGCTGTCGATCGCGGGGACCTCGCCCTCGACACGACGGATGATCCAGTCGATGACCCGCGAGTTGTCTCCGAACCCGGGCCACAGGAACCGGCCGTCCGCGCTCTTGCGGAACCAGTTCACCTGGAACACCCGCGGCGCACGATCGAACCGCAGCTGCTGCCCGATCTTCAACCAGTGCCCGAAGTAGTCGGCCATGTTGTACCCGCAGAACGGCAGCATCGCGAACGGGTCACGCCGCAACTCCCCCACCGTGCCCTCGGCGGCCGCGGTGCGCTCGGACGAGATGTTGGAGCCCATGAACACGCCATGCGTCCAGTCGGTCGCCTCGACCACGAGCGGCACGTTCGTGGCCCGGCGCCCGCCGAACAGGATCGCGTCCAACGGCACCCCCTCGGGGGCATCCCAGTCCGCCGCGATCTGCGGGCACTGCGCCGCGGCGACGGTGAACCGGGAGTTCGGGTGCGCGGCGGGACGACCCGATGCCGGCGTCCACGCCTTGCCCTCCCAATCGGTCAACTGGGCCGGCGCCTCATCGGTCAGCCCCTCCCACCACACGTCCCCGTCGGGACGCAACGCCACATTGGTGAAGATGGTGTTGCCCCACAGCGTCTCGACCGCGGTGACGTTCGTCGACTCCCCGGTGCCCGGCGCGACACCGAAGAACCCCGCCTCGGGATTGATCGCCCACAACCGGCCGTCCTCACCCGGACGCAGCCACGCGATGTCATCACCCAGGGTCTCCACCCGCCACCCCGGGATGGTGGGACGCAGCATCGCCAGGTTGGTCTTGCCACACGCCGACGGGAACGCCGCCGCCACATGATACGCACGCCCGGCCGGGTCGATGACCCGGATCAGCAGCATGTGCTCGGCCAGCCAGCCCTCGTCACGGCCGATCACCGACGCGATCCGCAGCGCGAAGCACTTCTTCGCCAAGATCGCGTTACCGCCATAGCCCGACCCGAACGACCACACCTCCAGCGTCTCGGGAAAATGCACGATGTACTTCTCGTCGTTGCACGGCCACGCCGCATCCATCTCGCCCGGCTGCAGCGGCGCCCCCACCGAATGCACCGTCTTGACCCACGGCGCACCGCCGGCGATCTCACGCAACACCTCGGTGCCCACCCGCGTCATGATGCCGATCGACGTCACCGCGTAGGCGCTGTCGGTGACCTGCACTCCGATGTGCGACAACGGACCCCCGACCGGGCCCATCGAGAACGGCACCACATACATCGTGCGGCCCTTCATCGACCCCTCGAACAGCGGCGTGATCGTCGCGCGGATCTCCGCCGGCTGCGCCCAATTGTTCGTCGGGCCGGCATCCTCTTCACGCTCCGACGCGATGAACGTGCGCCCCTCCGTGCGCGCCACATCACTCGGATGCGAGCGGGCCAGGTACGACCCCGGACGCCACTCCGGGTTCAGCTTGATCAGCTTCCCCTCATCAACCTGCTCACGCAGCAACGCCTCGTTCTCCGCACGAGACCCATCCACCCAGAACACCCGCTCCGGCGTCGTCAACGCCGCAATCTCATCCACCCACGCGACGAGCGCGGCCATCCCTTCGCCTTGGATAGCCGGCAGGTCGCCGGAGGAGCGGGTGACGGTCACGGGCGCGGAGACAGGGGCGGAGCCTTCGGTGCGGGGGAAGATGTCGGCAAGTGCCATGGTGTCGCTCCTCTTCGATTCGACGGTAGAGATTCGTGTTCTCACTCCACTTTCCGCCCATTCACCCGTCTCTTCCCGCGGAAACGTGTGTCAAAAGTCGCACTTCTTTCGCTAGCATCAAGGAATGGCCCCCACCCCCCTGGAACTGTCCACGCTCGGACACCGCATCCGCCATCAGCGCGTGGCGCACGGGTTCACCCTCGACGAGCTGGGTGAGATCGTGGGCGTGGCAGGCAGCCAGCTGAGCCTCATCGAGAACGGCAAGCGCGAGCCCAAGCTGTCGCTGCTCCAGGCCATCGCCGGCGCCACCGGCGTCGAGGTGACCGAGCTGCTGTCGACCGAGCCGCCCAACCGCCGTGCGGCGCTGGAGATCGAGCTGGAGCGCGCACAGGCGAGCCCGGTGTTCCGGCAGCTGGGCGTCGCGCCGGTCAAGGTGACCAAGAGCATGGCCGACGAGACCATCGAATCGGTGCTGGGCCTTCACCGAGAGCTCCAGCGCCGCGAGAGCGAGGCGATCGCAACGCCCGAAGAGGCGCGACGGGCCAACACCGAGCAGCGCCTGCGGATGCGCGAGATCGGCAACTACCTGCCCGACATCGAGCGTCTCGCCGAGAAGCAGCTCAAGTCAGCCGGCCACGTCTCGGGGGCGCTGACGCACCGCACGGTGAGCATCATGGCCGAGAAGCTCGGGTTCGAGCTTCTGTACGTCAACGACCTTCCGCACTCGACCCGCTCTGTCACCGATCTCGAGAACGGCCGCATCTACCTGCCGCCGGCGTCCATCCCGGGCGGGCACGGCCTGCGCTCGATGGCATTGCAGGCGATGGCGCACCGACTGCTCGGACACCGGCGTCCGACCGACTACGCCGACTTCCTGCAGCAGCGGCTCGAGATCAACTACTACGCCGCGTGCTGCCTCATGCCCGAGACGGCATCGGTCGCATTCCTGCAGCAGGCGAAGAAGGATCGCAACCTCGCGGTCGAAGACTTCCGCGATGCGTTCGGCACGACGCATGAGTCCGCCGGAATGCGGTTGACCAACCTCGCGACGCAGCACCTCGGCATCAAGCTGCACTTCCTGCGAGTCGACGGATCGGGCGCGATCTCGCGCGTGTACGAGAACGACGATCTGCCCCTGCCGATGGATGTCACCGGCGCGGTCGACGGCCAGATCGCGTGCCGCAGGTTCTCGGCCCGCGCCGCCTTCTCGGAGCAGAATCGCACCACCGAGCACTACCAGTACACCGATACTCCGGCCGGCACCTTCTGGTGCTCGACGCAGACGGGGACGACGTCGGCCGGTGAGTTCTCGATCACGGTAGGGGTGCCGTTCGACGATGCCCGCTGGTTCCGCGGGCGCGAGACGCAGAAGCGCGCGACATCGACCTGCCCCGACGAGACGTGCTGCCGGCGCCCGCCGAGCGAGGTCACCCAGCGCTGGTCGGGCAAGGCGTGGCCGAGCGCCCGGGTGCACATGCAGATGTTCTCCCCGCTCCCCCGCGGCGCATTCCCCGGCGTCGACGACAACGAGGTGTATTCGTTCCTCGAGCGCCACGTCTGAGCGAACGGCTTCCGTCTCGGCTGCGCTGCGGAAGAACGAGCCCGCGCAGCCTAGGCGGTGATGAAGTCGCGGTATCGATCCAGCGCAGCCGCGACCTCCAGGTCCGTTGCGGACCCCTGGGTGAACAGCACCGGAACCGGATCGTCGGCGTGCCGCCCCACGGCGACCGAGTGCGTCCACACGCCGACGATCTCGCCGCGCGCGACGATGATCGGCCGCACGATCCCGTTCAAGCCCGGGCCGATCGCCGAGAGGAACTCGGGTGCGCACGGCACTGTACGGTCGGCGTACGAGAGGAAGTACTCCTCGAAGGGCGGGAGCGCGAGCACTTCGGGAGCCGCCGCGCTGCGCCGTGGCACGGCGGGACCCGTGACGACGTACTGAGGCTCGGGCTGCTCGGCTACCACGGTCAGACGAGCCGATGCCTCGTCTCGCCGCCCGTCGCTCAGCGCGAGGGATTCCACAGCAGCACTGCGGGCGACTCCGAGCGGCAGTCCCGTCCACCAGGCGAAGTCGCGGGCACCGGCCGGCCCGTGCGATGCGATGAACCTGGTGAACAGCTCCGCCAGCGGATTCGCCGGGGACGCGGCATCCTGAATCCACTCTTCGGTGAGCACGATGTACTGCTCGCGTGTCGGGCCGCCCTCGCGGGGGACGATCGGCCCCTGGCACACGATCGCGCGCAGCGACAGCGACACCAGCAGGTGATAGCCCCGCTGACCCGCGGTGCTGACACCACCCGCCTCGAGCGCCTCGAAGAGCTCTTTGCGAGTGAGACGGTTGCCTCCGCTCAGTGCGGCGCGGGCGATCTGCTCGGTACGCGCCATCTCGTCGTCGTCGATGCCCTCTGCGCGCCGGACCGCCGCGACCTGGCGGCCCTGCCGCTCGCCCGTGATCGACAGCACCCACGCCAGGTCTTCGGACGGGATGACATGGATCGTGCCGCGCATCGTCCACGACCGTACGATCTCACCGCGCTCGAACGCGGCGTCGACGTCCCGAATGGTGGCGCGACCCTTCGTTCGAGCGGCGAGCGCCCAGCGCCCGCCCCAGAACTCCTGACCCTGAGTGGCCAGCATGTGGCGGGCGGCGGCGGCCACCGACGGGGCGGGGGCGCTCAGCCGGTGCGACCGCAGCCGCTCACGGCGCGTTGCAGATGCTCGGCCTCCGCGGCCCGAGGTTCCACTCGACGCGCCAGCGGAGTCTGGAGGAGGCGTCGCGACCATGCCGCCATCCTGCCGCACCCCGCCGACGTTGCGCGTGCGCAAACGGGGCTGCGCTGCCGCGAGGCCCTCAGCCCGCCTTCGCGGCTGCCGCCGCGTCGTACACCTGGCGCGCCTGTTCGATGCGCGGCTGATTCGCGATCGCCCAGTCCCCCAGCGCGATCGAGAGTTGGAGCAGCGTGCCGCCGAGCTCGGTCAGCTCGTACTCGACGCGGGGCGGCACCTCGGCGTGCACGGTGCGCGACACGAGCCCGTCACGCTCGAGCTGGCGGACGGTGAGCGTCAGCATCCGCTGCGAGATCCCGGGGATGTGACGCTGCAGTTCGCTGAAGCGCAAGCGCCCGTTGCGGAGGGTCGCGACCACGAGCAGCGTCCACTTGTCGCCGACCCGGTCGAGGACCTCGCGCACGGCTCGGCCATCGCCGACCGCGGCACACGAATCCTCGTACGTGGTGATGGGTGCTGCCGAGCTGGTCATCGCGTGTCACCTGCTTACATCGGTGTGCCTTTTGTACGCGGTGCGCACATGTGATGGGGTTGGTTACTGATCGTAACAGCCCCCCTTTCTTACACGGAGATCCCATGCTCATCGCCCTCTGGATCCTCAACGGACTCCTCGCGCTCGCCTTCATCCTGGCCGGCTCGATGAAGGTCGCCCGCCCGAAGCCCGCGCTCGTCGCGAGCGGAATGGCCTGGGCCGACGACTTCGCCGACCCCACCGTCAAGCTCATCGGCGCCGCCGAAGTCATCGGCGGCATCGGCCTGATCCTGCCCCTGCTCACCGGCATCGCTCCGATCCTGGCGCCGATCGCCGCCACCGCCCTCACCGTCGTGATGATCGGAGCGATCGTGGTGCACGTGCGCCGCAAAGAGAACGCGACCCCGTCGATCGCGCTCGCGATCCTGTCGGCCGCGAGCGCAGTGCTCGGCTTCCTCGTGGTGCTCTGAGCCTGCATGCTCGACGAGAAGAGAGCGCACCGCGCCACGGCCGTGGCTCAGCGCGGAGGCTCCTGCCACGTGAGGCGGGGCTCGAGGTCGAGGTAGCGGGCGTAGCGGGCGGCGGCATCCTGAATCGCGTCTTGTTCACCCGGAGCAATCGGCCGCAGCTGACGGATCTCGAACGTCACCGCGCGCGTTGTGACCGTGCGCTTCATGCCGGCGACGACCTGCCCGTCGACGAGGGCCATGCCGATCGCCGTCTCGCGTCCGCGCGACAGCAGGCCGTCGGCATCCAGCACCCAGCGTGAGTCCTGATAGCCACGGTACATCTCGTCGAGCACCTGCAGCAGGTGTCCGCGCGGCGAAGCGGATGCCGGGGGCTGCCCCGGGGCGTGCCAGTACGTGCGGTCGTCGTGCTCGAACGAGTCGAGCCGGTCAGCCGCCCCGGCCAGCCCACGACGCGCGTCGGTGAGGGTGAGTGTCGCCCAGTACGCGAGGTCGCGCGCGGTGGCGGGCCCGTGAGAGGTGAAGTAGCGCAGGGCGAGCTCGACGAGCGCTTCTTCACGGTCCAGGCGGCGCGGCGCGGCGACCCGGTCGGAGAACAGCGCGTAGGTGTGCTCTGAGCCACGAGGGGCGCCGCTGCAGATCAGCGCGTGCAACTCGAGATGAGCCGCCAGAAGCATGAGCTGCATCCCGCTCAGCTCGTAACCGCGCTGCGCCAGCGCGTCGGCGAGCTCGCTGCGGGTCCGGTCGGGTGACGCGGCGAGAGTCTCGATCACGGCGTCGGCAAGGGCGTCCAACCGGTCGCCCAACGGGGCGAGCTGCTGATCCACCGTGGGCAGCACCCGGTCGCGGGTGAGTTCGATCAGCCACAGAGCGTCTTCGGCGTGAACGTAGTGCCAGGTCGGACGCAGCACATGGGTGCGCAGCACCTGCCCGCTCGCGAGCAGAGCGGCGAGGTCAGCCTGGCACGGGTCGTGCGTGCGCGTCGCCACCGCCCACGTCGACTGCGACGGGTTCTCCGCCTGCACGGCGAGGAGGGATCGCACGACGTCGTCCGCGCCGTCGACGGATGCCCCGAGATGCTGCGAGTGCAGTCGCCAGCGGGCGATGTCGCGATCGGTGAGCACACGACGAGCGTAGGCCGCATGCCCGTGTGCGTCGACGCGCAGTGTGTCGGCGCGCAGCGCAGGACTCAGCCGTCCCCGCCGTCGGCAGTTCGGATGATCTGGCGCATGACATCGAGGGAGATCTCGTCGCGCTCCCCGTCGACCCACTCGTGAACGGTGAACGAAACGCCGAGGCCTTCGAGGTAGGCGGCGGTCTTCTCGAGCCGGGGCACGACGTGGATGTGGTGGTCGCCGAAGAGCGCCGCGGTGTAGACCGGCTCGCCGCCCTGGATCGCACGCCGCAACTCGACGGTGGAGCGTCCCGTGATGCGGTACAGCGACTTCAGCACCTCGCTCCCGAAGTCGGGGGTTCCGGCGATGGTGAGCGAGAGCGCGTTGTCGGGTGTGGTCACCGCTCCATCATGCGCGACGGCGCCGCTCGGTGGGGATGGTGGAGTCGGGTGCCCGGCCGCCGACCGCAGCCGGCGGGGAACGTCTCGCCGCATCTGACCGACCACCACTTCCGCGAGCCTGGGTTCCCGGTCGGACAGGTCGTAGACTTCATCAACACTCCGTGGATGATGCCGGTGATCTACAACGTCGCCCACATCTTCATCGACTCGATGATGATCGGGGTTCGAACTGTTGGTACTGGTGGGAGTGAACATGAGCGGCGAGTGGCACCGTAAGCACCTCGGAGACGACGTACCGAAGCAGGCTCCCGGCGAGGAGACGCTGTTGGGCGCCGCAGGCGACGAGGTTCCCCCGGGGGGAGTCGTCGCCGGCTCCTTCAGTCAGGAGTTTCCGGTCGCCGACCCGTACGCGGGCATTCCGGCCGACGAAGTCGGCCTCCCGCCGCTGAGCGAGGCCGAGCAGGAGGCTGTGGCGCGCGAAGCGGATCGGCTCGCAGACGACGTGGACGCACGCCGCAACCTCTGAGATGCCGTCCCGGGACGCCGCCGATCACAGAGACACGATCGGCGGTCCCGCATGGTGCGCCAATCGTGCAGCGACCACCGGCCACCGGCCTACCAGACGGTGCCGCCGCCGATCGAGATGCCGCCCCACGTCAGCGCGATGAAGATCGCGGCGAACACGACGGGAGCGATGCCCTTGCCGTTGCGCGCGAGTCCCTTGAGGAGGGCGATCACGGCGAGGATCGCGGCAACGATGGAAAGCCCGCCGCCCAGAACCAGCCCGATGAACAGCGGGATCGGCATGAGCACAAGGCCGGCCAGCGCGAACCAGAACGCGGCCCATGCCGTCGGGTTTGAACGGCGTTCGACAGGAGAGGACATGCGTCCATTATCTCGTGTCGGGTATGGCCACGTTCCGAGGCTCCCCCGCGCCGCTCGCTCAACGACCGACGCGGGCGCGCCGCGTCAGAACGGGTTCGCGGTGAGCGTGTACTTGGTCTGCAGGTACTCGTGGATGCCTTCGGCGCCGCCCTCGCGGCCAAGGCCCGACATCTTCCAGCCGCCGAACGGGGCGGCGGCGTTGGAGACGACGCCCATGTTGAGCCCCATCATGCCGGTCTCGAGGCGCTCGATCATGCGCTGGCCGCGGGCGAGGCTCTCGGTGAAGACGTACGAGACGAGCCCGTATTCAGTGTCGTTCGCGAGGCGCACCGCTTCGTCTTCGGTGTCGAAGGGGACGATGGCCAGCACCGGTCCGAAGATCTCCTCGCGCAGGATGTCGCTTCCCGGCTGGACGTCGGCGACGACCGTCGGCGCGTAGAACGTGCCGGCACCCTCGACCGCGTGCCCGCCCGTAGCGACGGAAGCTCCGCGGGTGACGGCGTCCTGAACCAGCTGCGTCGCCTTCGCGACCGCACGGTCATCGATCAGGGGTCCGATCGAGACGCCGTCCTCGGTGCCCCGGCCGATCTTCATGCCCTGCACGCGCTCGGTGACGCGACGTGCGAACTCGGCCGCGACCGAGCGGTGCACGAGGAAGCGGTTGGCGGCCGTGCAGGCCTGGCCGATGTTGCGGAACTTCGCGAGCATCGCGCCATCGACCGCCTTGTCGAGGTCGGCGTCGTCGAACACGACGAACGGGGCGTTGCCGCCGAGCTCCATCGACGTGCGGATCACCCCGGGAGCGGCCTGCTCGAGCAGCTTCACGCCGACCTGCGTCGACCCGGTGAACGAGAGCTTGCGCAGTCGCGGGTCGCGGATGATCGGCTCCGACACCGCGCCGGATGTCGACGTGGTGAACACGTTGACGACGCCCTTCGGCAGCCCGGCGTCCTCGAGCAGCTTCGCGAACGCGAGGGTGGTGAGCGGGGTGAGCTCGGCCGGCTTGATGACGACGGTGCAGCCGGCGGCGAGCGCCGGCGCGATCTTGCGGGTCGCCATCGCCAGCGGGAAGTTCCACGGCGTGATGAGGAAGCACGGACCCACCGGATGCTGCGACACGATCATGCGGCCGGTGCCCTCGGGGTTCGCGCCGTAGCGGCCCTGCACCCGGGCCGTCTCCTCGCTGAACCAGCGCAGGAACTCGCCGCCGTACGCGACCTCGCCGCGCGCCTCGGCGAGCGGCTTGCCCATCTCGATCGTCATCAGCAGCGCGAAGTCCTCCTTGCGCTCCTGCAGCAGATCGAACGCGCGGCGGAGGATCTCGGCCCGCTCGCGCGCCGGCGTCGCCGCCCACGCCGGGAACGCGTCGACCGCAGCATCCAGCGCCGCCTTGCCATCCTCGGGCGAGGCGTCCGCGATCTCCTTGACCACGTTCCCGTTCGACGGATCGTAGACCTTGAGCGTCCTGCCGCCGGTCGCCGCCTGCCAGGCGCCGCCGATGAACAGGCCATCCGGAACGGACGCCAGCAGCTCGGTCTCACGGTTCTCGGTCACGGGGACTCCCTCGTCGGTTCCGGATGCCGCGTGCCGCGGCATCCGCTGTCGTTCATGGTCTTGCGGGTAATTCTGCCCGTCGCCTCGAGTTATGCCGATGTACGCGACGTACAGTCGAAGCGACACTTTCGCCCGTCCGAACAACTCCGAGAATGCGGGACGGAAAGCGCGGATCTCGTCTCCGGGTCACCGAGTGCGGCGGCCCCTGGGCTCACACACGGGCGTGCTGGTCGACGAGTGCGCCGGCGAAGAACTCGCCGAGTTCATCAGTGGCAGTGAGCGGCAGCACGGCGGCGACGTACTGGTCGGGGCGCACCACGACCACGACACCGCCCCGCGAGAGCCCCCGCTCGGCGAAGATGTCGGCGTCGCTCCACGCGGTGGGCCCGGCGGCGTACACCTTCTCCCAGTCGGTCAGGCCCAGCGGTCCGGACGTCGGCAGGAAGACGTCCGGCACCCGCGAGATGTCGACGTCCTCGTAGGGCTGCTGGAACACCACCTTCACGTCGAACACCGCGTCCGGATCGGCGCCGCTCGGTGTGTGGCGCGCGAGGGGGGACTCCGGCGACGACAGCCAGTGCGCCCACTCGGTGAGCACGGATTCCTCGCCCGCGGCCCGCGCATCGGCGAACGCGTAGATCCGCCAGCGCCCATCGGCCTTGGCGTGATGGCCGAGGTGCACGACATTCCCGTCGCAGACGCGCACCACCTCGACGGACTTGAATCGCTTGCCGAGCGGGAGTCCTTCGGCCAGGGCCTGGTGCGCGGCATCCGCCACGACCGCCGAGGCGCCGTACTGCGTCATGAACCCGGAAGGGAACTCGGCGGTCGCCAAGTAGTACGTGGCGAGATCCTGCGGGTCGGTGATCTCTTCGGGCTTGCGCGCCATCAGCGACGACCACTCCTTGTCGAAGTCGATGAGCTGCTGTGCCACCGGCTGCCGCTCTGCCGAGTACGTCGACAGCAGCGAGGCTGGACTGAGGCCGGTCAGCACGTGACCGAGCTTCCATCCCAGGTTGAAACCGTCCTGCATCGACACGTTCATGCCCTGGCCCGCCTTGGCGCTGTGGGTGTGACAGGCGTCGCCGGTGAGGAACACCCGCGGATCGCGCTCCGCTCCGGCCGGAACATCGTCGAACCCATCGGTGACCCGATGCCCGACCTCGTACACGCTGTGCCACGCGACCTGCTTCACATCGATCGAGTACGGGTGAAGGATCTCGTTCGCCCGCCGGATGATCTCGTCGATCGGCGTCTGGCGCACGCGATGCTGGTCGTCCTCGGCCACCGCACCGAGGTCGATGTACATCCGGCTCAGGTACCCGCCCTCGCGGGGGATGTGGAGGATGTTGCCGACCTGCGAGTTGATCGCGCACTTGGTGCGCCAATCGGGGAAATCGGTATTGACCAGCACATCCATGACGCCCCACGCGTGCTGCGCGATCTCACCGACGTGTGTGCGGCCGATCGCCTCGCGCACACCGCTGCGCGCGCCGTCGCAGCCGGCGACGTACTTCGCACGCACCGTCCTCTCCTGCCCCGCGCGTTCGCCCGCCGCCTGGCGCACCCGCACCTCGACCGGAAACTCGCCGTCGTCGTGCACGGTGAGTCCCAGGAACTCGACGCCGTAGTCGGGGACGATGCGGCCGGGACCCTTCGCAGCCGCTTCGGCGAAGTAGTCGAGGACCCGGGCCTGGTTGACGATCAGGTGGGGGAACTCGCTGATCTTGAGGGCGTAGTCCTCGGTGCGGGCGGTGCGCACGATGTTGCGCGGGTTCTCGGGGTCGGGGCCCCAGAAGTTCATGTACGCGATGTTGTACGCCTCGGCCACGATCCGCTCGGCGAACCCGAAGGCCTGGAAGGTCTCGACACTCCGCGGCTGAATGCCATCGGCCTGCCCGAGGACGAGACGGCCATCGCGGCGCTCGATGATGCGCGTGGTGACGCCGGGGAACTGCGACATCTGCGCCGCGAGGAGCATGCCCGCCGGCCCGCTGCCGACGATGAGCACGTCGACCTCGTCGGGAAGCTCGGCGGGGCGATCGATGCCGGTACCCGCAGCATCGCTGACCCGCGGATCTCCGGAGACGTACCCGTGGTGATGGAACTGCATGTGCCTGGTCTCCTTGCGACGACGATGTCGAGTCTCGCTGCGGCGGTGCCTGCGATCGGATGCCCGCGCGTGCGGGATGCTTGCGAGTCGAGCGAGCGTGTTCTATATTCGAACACACTGTTCTACTATTGAACAGATCGTATACGACCGATCCAGCCCCGGCAAGGGCTCCACTCCTCCGGAGGTGTGCATGGCGGACGGACAGGCTCCCGCATCGCAGACGCTGAGCCGCGGCATCCGGATCCTCGAAGTGCTGGCCGACGCCCGCGCACCCCTCGCCATCGACGAGATCGCGCGGCGCCTCGACGTGCACCGCTCTGTCGCCTACCGGCTTCTGCGCACACTCGAGGACCACGGGCTCGTCGCGCGAGACGGAAACGGCCGCATCCTCCTGGGCGCGCGCATGGCCGCCCTCGCGGCCGGCGTCGCGCACGATCTGCAGGCCGAGGCGCTGCCCGAACTCACCGCCGTGGCGAACGAGTTCGGCATGACGTGCTTTCTCAGCGTCCTCGATCACGACGAATGCGTCACGCTCGCCAGCGTCGAGCCGCGCCACGCGGTGGCATCGGTGGCCCAGCGCCCCGGCACGCGGCATTCGGTCACGCTCGGTGCCCCGGGCAAGGCGATCCTCTCCCTGCTGCCCGATGCATCCTGGCCGGCCGATCTGCCGGCCGGTCTCGCGGCGGAGGTGACGGATGCCGCGAGCCGAGGCTGGTTCGCCAGCCACGACGAAGTGATCCCGAGTCTGCGGGCCGTCGCCGTGCCCCTCGCGATACGCGGGCGGGGTCCGGCGGCGATCGCCGTGGTCTACCTCGCGAGCCGTCACGAGCCGGTCGAGATCGCCACTCGCCTGCACGAGTCGGCCGCAGTCATCCGCGCCGCGCTCGGCGGCTGAGGATCACGCAGCCCGCCTGCAAAACTCCACGCACTCTACGACCAGGTGCCCGGCGCCCGGCGAAAACGCACCAGCGCAGCGCGCTCGTGTGGAGTTTCGCCACTCAGGCGGTGACGGGGAACTCCGTCACGAAGGCGATATCGTACCTGGCGACGCGCTGCGGCACACCCGCGAACGCCTGTGCCCGGGCATCCGACTCCATGTAGGCGTTCTCGAGGGCGAGGAACGCCGCTTCGTCACCCTCGGCACTCACCGCCCACACGAACTCGTTCGTCTCGGGCAGACCGTAGGCGAACTCGATCGCGAATCCCGCCGCGGGACGCACCTGCGGCATGCAGCCCTCCCACCACGCGATGAATGCGTCGTACTCTCCGTCGACGAGCGTGTACCGGCGCAGTTGGATCGTCCTCATGCCTTCCATCATGGCCGAAGACCTATACTCGTTCTCGTCCGGCAGACGTCGTCGCCCGCCGGTGCTCGAAAAATGGGCACGCAGCGCTCTCGCGCGAGACACATACGGCCTCCGATCCGTTCCTGTCTCTGCAGAGGTTTCCTCATGCCCACTGTGTCCGCGCACGTCGCTCTCACCCTCGCCCGCCACATCGACCACGTCTTCGGCGTGATGGGCAACGGCAACGCCTATTTCCTCGATGCGCTCGAGCGCTCCACCGACGTCCATTTCACCGCCGTCCGCCACGAGGCCGGTGGCGTGGTCGCAGCCGACGCGTTCCACCGCGCCTCCGGGCGCCTGGCAGCGGCGACCGCGACCTACGGCGCCGGTTTCACGAACACGCTCACCGCGCTGGCCGAGGCCGTCCAGGCGCATGTGCCTCTCGTGCTCGTGGTCGGCGACGAGCCGACCTCGGGGCCGCGGCCGTGGGACGTCGATCAGATCGCGCTGGCCTCGGCGGTCGGAGCGCGCACGTACACGGTCGGACGAGCGGATGCCGCGGCCACGAGCGTCATCGCGATCGAGCACGCACTGACCTACCGTGTGCCGACGGTGCTCGCGATCCCTTACGACGTCGCGGCGAGGGATGCCGGACCGCTGCCCGAGGCGCCGGAACCCCGGCTGCCCGCGGCTCTCGCGCCGGCGGGGCCGTTCGCCGCCGGTGCGATGGATGCCATCGTCGAAGCCCTCGCGACCGCCGAGCGCCCGTTCCTGCTCGCCGGGCGCGGTGCGTGGATCTCGGGGGCGAGCGCTGCCCTCGGCGACCTCGCCGACGCCGCCGGCGCGGTGACCGCCTCCACGGCGCTCGGGCGCGGAGTGTTCCCGCGATCCGAGTTCGACCTCGGGGTCACGGGCGGTTTCGGAGCCGACGGCGCCATGCAGCTCGTGCGCGAAGCCGACGTCGCGGTCGTCTTCGGGGCGTCGCTCAACCAGTTCACGATGCGCTTCGGCGAGCTCTTCGCGCCCGGCACCCGGGTCTTCCAGATCGACGTCGCGCCGGCGGCGACGCATCCGCACGTCGGCGGATACGTGCGTGCGGATGCCGCGCTCGTCGCTCGCGCACTGGCCGATGCACTCCGCGATCGGGGTGCGCCGCCCAGCGGTTGGCGGGAGTCGGTGGATCTCATTCCGCTGCGCGCATATGACTCGGGAGAGACCGTCGCCCCCGACGGACGGCTCGACCCGCGCACGGTCGCCGCACGCCTGGCGGAGCTGCTGCCGACCGATCGAGTGGTCGTGTCGGACGGCGGCCACTTCATCGGCTGGGCCAACATGTTCTGGCCGGTGCAGTCTCCCGATCGGATGATGATGATCGGCACGGCGTTCCAGTCGATCGGTCTCGGCTGGCCATCGGTGCCCGGGGCTGCGCTCGCGAAGCCCGAGGCCACCGTGGTGTTGACCACGGGTGACGGCGGCGGGCTCATGGCGCTGGCCGACCTCGAGTCCGCTGTGCGCGTCGCGGGCGGACGCGGCATGGCGGTCGTCTGGAACGACGCCGCCTACGGCGCCGAGGTGAACCTCTACGGGCTCAAGGGTCTCGCACAGGAGCCGATGCTCATCCCCGAAGTCGACTTCGCCGCGCTGGCGGCGGGCGTGGGTGCCGAGGGGGTGGTGGTGCGCCGCCTCGAGGACCTTGACCGCCTCGCGTCGTGGGCGGCGGAGGATGCCGCGACCCGCCGCTTCCTCGTGCTCGACTGCCGCATCTCGGGCGCCGTCGTCGCGCCGTACCAGCAGGAGATCATCCGCGTGAACTCGTAGCGCCAGCGGGCGCCGCGCACGCGCTTCGGCCGGGCCGAGGCATCCGCTGCTCTTTCCTGCGAGTGCTGCGTCACGCGACGCAGCACTCGCAGGAAAGTGCCGCACCAACGGGCGGCGAGCGCTCAGGCCCCCCGGAACTCCGGCGGCCGCTTCTGCTGGAACGCGGCGAAGCCCTCGCGGTAGTCGGCGGTCGCGCGCAGCGCGTCCTGCTCGCGGGATTCCTGGGCGACGGCATCCCACAGCCGTTCGTCTCGAAGCCGGGCGATGAGGCGCTTGGACGCGAGGAACGACGCGGTGGGGCCGGATGCCGCATACCCCGCGCGCTCGCGGGTGAAGGCGAGCAGGTCGTCGGGCGGCAGCGCCCGGCTGAACAGGCCTGCAGCAACGGCGTCGGCTCCCGTGAGGAGTTCGCCCGTGTAGATCAGATCGAGGGTGCGATGGGCACCGAGCCGCTCATAGAGAAGTGCGTGTCCACCCGAATCGAGCAGCGCCCCGAGGTTCACGAACGGTGAGCCGATCTTCGCGTTCTCGGCGACGTACACGACGTCCGTCGCGATCGCGAGGCCGAGGCCGACACCGAGGCAGGCACCGTGCACCGCGGCGAATGTGGGCGCGGGGAACGCCGCGATCCGCCGCATGACCCGCTCGACGGCGCCGAGGTAGCCGGGGACGTCATCGGTTTCGGGGTCGACGCCGGCGATGTCACGGCCGGCGCAGAACGCGCGACCCTCGCCTCGCAGCACGAGAGCGCGAACCCCGGATGCCGCGGCCGCGGCGTACGCGGCATCCAGGTCGTCCAGCGCCTCGAGCGAGAGCGCGTTGAGCGCGCCGGGCCTGTTGAGCGTGATCTCGGCGACGTCTCCCGAGACGGACAGATCGATCATGGAGGCTCTCTCTCCGGGCGGGGATCACGCGTCCCAGTCGACACTGACCGCGTCGCTGGTCGGCACGGACTGACAAGTGAGAATGAGTCCGCGCGCAAGCTCTTCGGGCTCGAGGGCGTGGTTCTGCGCCATCTCGACCGTGCCCTCGCGAAGAACCGCGCGGCAGGTTCCGCACACGCCCCCCGCGCACGCGAAGGGCACGTCGCCGCGTGTGCGCAGCGCCGCCGCGAGGATGGTCTCGCCCGCAGACACCGGAGTCGTGACGGTTCCGCTCGTGCCGTCGAGGCGGAACGAGATGGTGCGCACGGGCTCGCCCGGCGCGGCCTCGCCGGGCGGCGGCTTCGGCCCGGCGTGCTCGTCGGGCTGGCCTGTCGAGAAGAGTTCGACGCGGATCGCCGCGACCGGCACCCCCAGCCGCAGGAGCACGGCCCGCGCGCGCTCGACCAGCTCGAACGGTCCGCACAGGAACCATTCGTCGATCGACTCGGTGTGGATCACGCGCGTAAGCAGCGTCTCGAGACGCGCCTCGTCGAGGCGGCCCGAGAACAGGTCGGCCGGCCGCCGCTCGCGCGTGAGCACGTGGTGCAGGGCCAGCCGGGCGGGGAAGCGGTCCTTGAGGTCTGCCAGCTCGTCGAGGAACATCGCGTCGACCGCCGTGCGATTCGAGTAGACGAGATCGAACGCGTCGTCGGGCCGCTCGCCGAGATGGTGCTCGATGAGCGCCATCATCGGGGTGATCCCCGATCCGGCAGCGATCGCCGCGAATCGCGCCGGCCGGTCGTACTGGCCATGGGGAGTGAAGTGGCCGTCGGGACTCATCACCTCGAGCACGTCGCCGGCCGCCAGATGCTCGAGCGCCCAGCTCGAGAAGGCTCCGCCGCGTTCCCGCTTGATCGCGACGCTCAGCGTCGTCGACGCCGGGCCGGCGGGGATTCCTCCCCCGATCGCCGGGTCTGGCGACGCAAGGCGCGACGGTGCCCGGCACAGCGAATAGCTGCGGCGCATCTCGACGCCGTCGAGAGTCATGCGCAGCGCGATGTGCTGCCCGGGGCGGTAGTCGAAGGCGTCGGCGAGCTCGGGCGGAACAGCGAACGCCACCTCGATCGCATCCGCGGTGAGGGGCCGCACCGACTCGACCAGGAGCGCGTGGAAGACCGCGCGGCGCCGTGCCGATCCCGGCGCGTCGTCGGCACCGCTCGACGCGGGATGAGCGGATGCCGAGGCCGACGCCGCAACGGTGGGGGACGCATCCCGACCCGACGCCTTCGCCGCGCCCGCGGCGTCCGGCCTCGTCGGCGCGTCGGCATCCGTCGCGGCGTCCCCGCGCGTCGCGATGTCGCCGGCCATCAGAGCTCCTTGAACCGATCGAACGGCTCGCCGCAGCTCTGGCACTGCCAGAGCGCCTTGCACGAGGTCGAGCCGTAGCGCGACAGTTCGCGCGTGTGCAGCGACCCGCACTGCGGACACCGGACGCCCAGACCGAGCGCGACCACTCCCCCGGCGTCACGGCGGCGGGGCGGGGCGATGCCGTACTGCTGGAGCTTGCGGCGGCCGTCGGCGCTCATCCAGTCCGTGGTCCAGGCAGGGCTCAACACCACCTCGACGCGGGCGGGCTGGTCGATCTCGGCCAGTGCGGCGACGATGTCGGCTCGGATCGCCTCGATCGCGGGGCATCCGGAGTACGTCGGCGTGATCCGCACCACCGCGACGTCGCCGTCGAACTCGACACCGCGGAGCATGCCGAGGTCGGCGATGGTCAGCACCGGCAGTTCGGGATCGAGCACCGTGGCCGCGGCATCCCACAACGCCGCCCGCGCCGGATCCACCGGTCGTGGTCGCGCTTCGCGCTCGAGCAGGACGGTCATGGCCGCCTCTTTCGCCGGCCGGCTGTGGCATGACTCGGCGTCGGGCGCACGGATCGATCCCCGCGCGATCCGGCGGCGCATCCCGCCGAGGCCGTCGCGGAGGCGGAGCTCTCACACGTCGCGGTCACCACGTCGCCCCCGGGTGAGCACGGGCGAGCAGCTGCATCTCGCCGACGAGACGGCCGAACTGCTCCGAGTGCCGGCCGAGGCGGCCGCCGCCCTGCAGGAAGGGCACCTCGGGCACGGCGAGTCCGGAATCCTCGAGCACGCTGCCGACGACGGCGAGCACCTCGTCGCACAGCGACTCCGGCGCCACCGCGACGGTGTCGATCCCCGCGGCGACGAGAGCCCGGACCGCCGGATCCGGAGCGAACAGCTCGCCCATGAAGGGCCAGAGGTCCGCCAGTGCGCGGGTCATCCGGCGATGGGACTCGTCGGTGCCGAGGCCGAGGCGCAGCGTCCAGAGCGTCGCGTGCTCAGCGTGGTACGCGACCTCCTTGACGGCCTTGGCGGCGATCGCGGCGAGAGTCTCATCGCTCGACGACGCCAGCCGCCGGTACAGGGCGCCGAAGTAGAGCGAGGCGATCAGCTGCCGGAGGATCGTGAACGCGAAGTCGCGCCCGCCGTCGGGACCGTTCGGCAACTCGAAGAGCCAGCGGCTCTGGAACTGCGCCTCCTCGCGGAAGTACGCGAGATCGTCCTCGGTCCTTCCCCACGCCGAGCCCGCGTACGTGAGAAGTGCCCGGGCATGCCCCAGCAGATCGAGACCGATGTTGCCGAGGGCGACGTCCTCTTCGAGCTCGGGCGCGTTCGCGATCCACTCCCCGAGCCGCTGCGCGAGCACGAGCGCGTCGTCGCCGAGACCCAGCGCGTAGCGGGCGACCGCGTCGGTTGCCGCGTCGACCCCGGCGGATGCCGAGCCCGGAGCGGATGCCACCGCCGCGGATGCCTCGGCAGAGCCCGCGCGACCCGGTGCGCTCGCAGCGCGCGAGCCGGCGGCATCCGTCAGCTGCAGGATCGTGAGCCGATCGTTCATGGCGGGGCTCACAGGTGCGGCACGTCGGCCGAGGCCGGGTAGGCGGTCGGGTAGCGGTAGTCCTTGCCCTGCGGCGACTCGAAGAACGCACCGCGCGCGTCGGGGTCGCTCGCCGTGATCGCGACCGACGGCACGATCCAGATCGAGACGCCCTCGCCGCGGCGCGTGTACAGGTCGCGGGCGTTGTGCAGGGCCAGTTCGGCGTCGGGCGCGTGCAGCGAGCCCGCATGCACGTGCGACAGCCCGCGGGACGAGCGCACGAACACCTCCCACAGCGGCCAGATCTCCGGCCCGCCGTCCTCGCGGCGCACCTCGGCGCCGGGCCCGGTCACGACGCCACCGCCTGTCGTACCCGGCCGGCGGCATCCGTCGCCTTCTGCTTCTCGGCGTATGCCCGAGCGGCCTCGCGCACCCAGGCTCCGTCGTCGTGTGCGCGGCGGCGCTTCGCGATGCGGATGCTGTTGGCCTGGCCCCGGCCGGCCAGCACGTCGTGGAACTCGTCCCAGTCCAGATCGCCGTAGTCCCAGTGGCCGCGCTCCTCGTTCCAGCGCAGATCGGGATCGGGAAGGGTCACGCCGAGGATCTCGGCCTGCGGCACGATCATGTCGACGAAGCGCTGACGCAGCTCGTCGTTCGAGAACCGCTTGATGTTCCACGCCATGGATCTCGCCGAGTTCGGCGACTCGTCGTCGGGCGGGCCGAACATCATGAGGGCCGGCGCGTACCAGCGGTTCACCGACTCCTGCGCCATCTCTCGCTGTGCGTCGGTGCCGTTCATGAGGGCGAGCAGGATCTCGAACCCCTGACGCTGGTGGAACGACTCCTCCTTGCAGATGCGGATCATCGCGCGGGCGTAGGGGCCATAGGACGCGCGACAGAGCGGCACCTGGTTGCAGATCGCGGCTCCGTCGACGAGCCAGCCGATGGAGCCCATGTCGGCCCACGTGGGGGTGAGATAGTTGAAGATCGACGAGTACTTCGCGCGGCCGGTGAGCAGCTGGTCGTACATCTCGTCACGGGCGGTGCCGAGCGTCTGGGCGGCGGAGTAGAGATAGAGGCCGTGGCCCGCCTCGTCCTGCACCTTCGCCATCAGGATGGCCTTGCGCTGCAGACTCGGGGCGCGGGTGATCCAGTTGCCCTCGGGCTGCATGCCGATGATCTCGGAGTGCGCGTGCTGCGAGATCTGCCGCACGAGCGTGCGCCGGTAGGCGTCGGGCATCCAATCGGCCGGCTCGACCTTGTCGTCGGCCGCGATCAGCTGCTCGAAGCGCGCGAGTCCGTCCGCATCGGCGTCGTACCCGACGCCGCGGACATCGTGGATCACCTGGGTCATCACACCTCCTTGTGCTACTTACCGGTCGTTCAGTAATGCTACTCTTGCGTTCCATGACAGGCAACACGGATGCCGCGACCCCCGCCCGCACCGCGGCGGAGGCCTCGTCGCCGGCCGTCGCCTATCGCCGCGGCAACGGCCGCATCGACCGGCCGCCGTACGACCTCGACGCGGTGCTGGACGTCGCCGTCGCCACGTTCAACGAGCGCGGCTACGAGGCCACCTCGATCAGCGCGCTGGCCGAGCGTCTGGGCACCAGCAAGTCCGCCCTGTACTACCACGTGAGCGGCAAAGAGGAACTGCTGCGGCGAGCGCTCGACCGTGCACTGGACGAGCTGGAAGCCGTGCTCGAGGCCGCCGTCGTGCTCGAGGGCGACGCCGCTCAGCGTCTGGAGTCGGTACTGCGCGGCGCCGTGCGCGTGCTCGTCGCGGAGCTGCCCTACGTGACCCTGCTGCTGCGGCTTCGCGGCAACACCGACCTCGAGCGCGACGCGATCCGCAGGCGCCGTGATTTCGACCATCGCGTGTCCGAGCTCGTCGAGGCCGCGCACGACGAGGGGTCGCTGCGCGCGGATCTCGACGCCGGCACCACCTCGCGGCTGCTGTTCGGCATGATCAACTCGATCGTCGAGTGGTACCGCCCCGGCGGCCCGATGGACGCCTCCGCCCTCGCCGACGCCACCGTCTCGGTCGCCCTCGACGGCCTTCGGGCGCGCTGACGCCCGTCGATCCGCTCACCGACCGAGCGACGAGGGCGCAGCCGCGCCCGGCTCAGGCCTCCTTGGCCACCAGCGTCAGCACGTCGTACGTCGCGACGATCTCGTCGCGCTCGTTCACGAGCACGGCATCCCAGCGAACCTCGCCGTACTCCTCGCTCTCGCGCGGGCTGATCTGCTTCGCCGTCAAGGTGACGCGCACCTCGTCGCCGGGCGACACCGGCGTCACGAACCGCAGATTCTCGAGGCCGTAGTTGGCGAGCACCGGGCCGGGAGCGGGGTCGACGAACAGCCCCGCCGCCCACGACAGCAGCAGATACCCGTGCGCGACACGGCCGGGGAAGAACGGGTTCGCCGTGGCGGCCTTTTCGTCCATGTGCGCGTAGAAGGTGTCACCGGTGAATTCGGCGAAGTGCTCGATGTCGTCGAGAGTGATCGGCCGCGGCTGCGAGACCACGCGGTCTCCCACGCGCAGCGCCGACAGGGGCTTTCGGAACGGGTGGATGCCGTCATCGGTCGCCGCGCCCGCCCGCCACTGCCCGGTGAGCCGGGTCAGCACCTCGGGCGACCCCTGCAGCGCGGTGCGGCGCATGTGGTGCAGCACCGAGCGGATGCCGCCGAGCTCCTCGCCGCCGCCGGCACGACCGGGGCCGCCGTGCACCAGGTGCGGCACGGGCGAACCGTGGCCCGTCGAGGTCCGCGCGACCGAACCGTCGAGCACGAGCACGCGCCCGTGCCACGGCGAGATGCCCGCGACCAGCGCCGTCACCACATCGGGATCGGCCGAGCACACCGTCGCCACGAGCGAGCCGCCGCCGAAGTTCGCGAGTCGGACGGCCTCGTCGAGCGTGCGGTAACCGATCACCGAGGCGACGGGTCCGAACGCCTCGACCTCATGCACCGCAGCGCTCCTGGCGGCGGCGGGTCCGGCATCCGGTTGCACCTCCCCCTCGGCGTCCTCGTCGCGCGCATCGGCGAACCGCAGCAGCAGCGGCGCGAGGAACGCCCCGTCGGGCGCGTCCCCGACCGAGCCATCCGCACGAACGACCTCGGGCTCGTCGAGCGAACCGATGACGATCTCACCACCGCCCGCGACCAGGTCCATCACGCGCGCCCGCACCTCGTCGCGCTGCGCGAGGCTTGCGAGCGGTCCCATCGTGACGCTCTCGGCGCGAGGGTCGCCGATGACGACCCTGACCGCCAGCCTCGCCCGCACGGCCTCGACGACATCTTCGACGGATGCCGCCGGCACGATCACACGCCGGATCGCGGTGCACTTCTGCCCCGCCTTGGCCGTCATCTCCGTCACCACCGATGCGACGAACGCGTCGAACTCGGGGGTCCCCGACACCGCGTCCGGTCCGAGGAGAGCGGCATTGACCGAGTCCGCCTCGGTGGTGAGCGAGACGCCCCGGACGACCACCGCGTCGTCGCGCCGCAGCATCCGTCCGGTCGACGCCGAGCCGGTGAAGCTCACCGAGTCCCGCGCATCGAGGTGGTCGAGGAATCCGTGGGCCGACCCGACCACGAGCTGCAGCGATCCGTCGGGCAGCAGCCCCGAATCGACCATGACACGCACAGCCGCCGCAGCGAGATACGCCGAGGGCGTCGCGGGCTTCGCGATCGTCGGGACGCCGGCGAGGAACGCCGGCGCGAACTTCTCGAGCATGCCCCACACCGGGAAGTTGAAGGCGTTCACCTGGAACGAGACTCCGGCCATCCGGGTCCAGACGTGCTGGCCGCCGAAGCTTCCGTCGCGCGAGAGCGCCTCGGGTGCGCCGTCGACGAGGACGGTCGCATTGGGCAGCTCGCGCCGCCCTTTCGAGGCGTAGGTGAAGAGCACGCCGATGCCGCCGTCGACGTCGATCATGCTGTCGCGGGCCGTCGCGCCGGTCTGGGCGCTGACGGCGTACAGGTCGTCCTTCGCGGCGGTGAGGGCCTGCGCGAGCGCCTTCAGGATCAGCGCACGCCGGTGGAACGGAAGGTCGCCGAGGGACGCCTGGCCGACCGTTCGCGCGTAGTCCACGGCCGCCGGGATATCGGGGGCGGCTCCGACGCGTGCGACGGGAACGCCCGTGGCGGCATCCTGCAGCAGCGTGGCCCGCGACCCGTCGGGGGCGGCCCATCGACCGCCGATGTAGCTCTCGAGAAGCGGGGCGTCGTCCGCGTGAGCAGACGTGGCCTGACCGATCGGCGTCTCCATCGTCATCCGTTGCTCCTCACCTGCGAGTGAGCCCGTGCGTGGCACCGGCATCCGCTCGTCCTCGTCGACGTCGAGCGTCATGGATTACTGAACGCTCGTTCTGTACGATGATCGCACACGAGAGTGCCCCGCTCAACGCCGCTGCGATCGACGTCGGGCACGCCTCGGGCGAGGCGAAGGGATGCCGAATGGACGATGACGTCTACGCCACCGACCACACCCGCCGCATGATCGCCGGCGACGCGGCGTCGGGGGCGCTCGGCATGCGGGTCGTGCGCGCCGAGCCCGGCCGTGCCGTGGTGCGCATGACCGTGCGCTCCGACATGCTCAACGGCTTCGCGGTGGCGCACGGCGGCTTCGTGTTCGCCTTGGCCGACACCGCGCTGGCGCTGGCGTGCAACGAGACGGAAGCCGTCACCCTCGTCGCCGGGGCCGACATCGCCTTCCTCTCCCCCGCACATGAGGGCGACGAGCTCGAGGCCGTCGCCGAGCGCCGCGCCTTCGAAGGACGGTCGGGCCTCTACGACGTGCGCGTCTCGACGGGCGACGGCCGCATCGTGGCAGAACTGCGCGGGCGCACCCGCGAGACCGGGATGCCGCGCCCCTGAACCCCGCGCCGCACGCGTGCCGCTCGCCCGTCACGTGTTGCCGGTTGGCGACAGCACCGTGACAGGCGGGCGGCGGAAGCGTCAGGCCTTGGACAGCCCGTAGATCGGGCTGACCGACTGCTCGGCTTCGTGGTCGGGGCCGAGCGGGATTCCCGAGCGATCGCGCAGCAGCAGGGTCGCGATCAGACCGACGATCGTCATGCCGGCCAGGTACCACGTGACCGACATCGTCGAGCCGGTCGTCTGCACCAGCCACTGCGCGATGGTGGGCGCGAAGGCGCCGCCGAGGATCGCTCCGATCGCGTACGAGATCGAGACGCCCGAGAAGCGGATGGATGCCGGGAACAGCTCGGAGTACAGCGCCGCCTGCGGGCCGTAGGTGAAGCCGAGGCCGACCGTGAGGATCGCAAGACCCAGGAACAGCAGCCAGATGTCGCCGGTGTTGACCAGCGGGAAGAGCAGGAACACTCCGGCGAGCTGCAGGATCCAGCCGATGATGTACGTCGAACGACGGCCGATGCGGTCCGAGAGGAAGCCTGCGGCGAGGGTCGAGAGCAACCAGGTGACGGCCGAGCCCGCGACCGCCCACAGCACCGGCCCGCGCTCGAGGCCGATCGGGCCCTCGGGGTTGGTCGAGTAGCCCTGGATGTAGCCGCCGGTGGTCATGTAGCCGACGGCGTTGTTGCCGGCGAACACGAGCGCTGCGATGAAGACGAGGAGCAGGTGCTTGCGGAACAGCGTGACGATCGGCATCCGCGCCTTCTCTTTGCGCTCGGCGAGTTCCGCGAAGACGGGGCTCTCCTCGACGCGGCGGCGCACGTAGTAGCCGACCACGATGAGCACGACGCTCAGCAGGAACGGGATGCGCCAGCCCCACACGAGGAACGCATCGCCGGGCGCGATCATCGCCATCAGCGCCATGACGCCCGACGCGAGGAGCAGGCCCAGCGGCACACCGATCTGGGGCGAGGCGCCGAAGGCGCCGCGGCGCGTCTTGGGTGCGTGCTCGACGGCCATCAGCACGGCACCGCCCCACTCGCCACCGGCCGAGATGCCCTGCAGGATGCGCAGCAGCACGAGCAGGATGGGCGCCCAGATGCCGATCGTCTCGTACGTGGGCAGCAGACCGATGAGCGAGGTCGCCGCGCCCATGAGGATCAGCGTCCACATCAGCACGACCTTGCGGCCGTACTTGTCGCCGAAGTGGCCGGCGAGGAACGCGCCGAGCGGGCGGAACAGGAAGCTCACGCCCACCGTGGCGAACGCGACGATCGCGCTGTTGGCGCCGAGGGGGGCGAAGAACAGCTGGCCGAACACCAGGCCGACCGCGGTCGCGTAGATGAAGAAGTCGTACCACTCGACGGTGGTGCCGACGACCGTCGCGAAGACGACCCGTCGCCGGTCGGTCGAAGCGGCGATCGTGCCGGTGGGGGTGAAGCCCGGTGCGCCGCCGGGCGCGGACTGCGGTGTGCTCATTTCATGACTCCTGTGTCGAATGGCTGACGTCGTCGTCACCGGTCAACGCGTTCGGGGAAGGTGTTGCCGGATGTGGGGACGATCATATACGATTTCGAATACGACGCAAGAGCGAGGGAGCTCATGACCACTGAGAACGACACGACAGCGGATGCCGTGGCACCGCCCACGGAGCACTCCCCTGCCGATCCGCGATTCGCGGCCCTCCCCTGTCGCCCCGGCAAGATCGTCGCGATCCACCTCAGCTACGCCTCGCGTGCAGACCAGCGGGGACGGCGGCCGCAGCATCCGTCGTACTTCTTCAAGCCGTCGAGCTCGGTCGCAGCCTCCGGCAGCACGATCGAACGGCCGGCAGGAACGGAGCTGCTCGCCTTCGAGGGCGAGATCGCGCTGGTGATCGGCGCCCCCGCGCGACGGGTCGCGGCCGCCGACGCGTGGAGCCACGTCGCCGCGGTCACCGCCGCCAACGACTTCGGCCTCTACGACCTGCGTGCGAACGACAAGGGCTCGAACGTCCGCTCGAAGGGCGGCGACGGCTTCACGCCGATCGGACCGTCACTCATCGACGCGCGCACGGTCGATCCCGCCGCGCTGCGTGTGCGCACATGGCTGAACGGAGGGCTCGCCCAGGACGACACCACGGCCGGCCTGATCTTCCCGCTCGCGCAGCTGGTCGCCGACCTGTCGCAGCACTTCACCCTCGAGCCCGGAGACGTGATCCTCACCGGCACTCCGGCGGGCTCATCGGTCGCCGTCCCCGGCGACGTCGTCGAAGTCGAGGTCTCGGTCGACGGCGGTCCGACCTCGGGCCGGCTCGTCACGACGGTCATCGAGGGTGCGGCGGGGTTCGACCCCGACCTCGGCTCGCTTCCGGCCGCCGATGACCTGCAGCGCACCGAGGCGTGGGGCTCCCGCGAAGCGGCGGGACTCTCGCCCGAACCCGCCGAGGGCGCCGAACCCACCCCGTCGCTCTCCCCCGCATTGCGCGAGAAGCTCGAAGCCGTCCCGGTCGCCGGTCTCTCGGCGCAGCTGCGCAAGCTCGGACTGAACAACGTCACGATCGACGGCGTTCGGCCGCTGCATCCCGAATCGAAGCTCGTCGGCACTGCCCGCACACTGCGTTTCGTGCCGAATCGCGAAGACCTGTTCGCGAGCCACGGCGGCGGCTACAACGCGCAGAAGCGCGCGTTCGACGCCGTCGGAGGCGGCGACGTGATCGTGATCGAAGCCCGCGGCGAGGCCGGTTCGGGCACCCTCGGCGACATCCTCGCGATCCGGGCGCACGCGCGCGGCGCGGCCGGAATCGTGACCGACGGCGGCGTGCGCGATGCCGATGCCGTCACCGCCGTGGGCATCCCCGTCTACTCCGCAGGCGCACACCCCGCGGTCCTCGGCCGAAAGCACGTGCCGTGGGACCACGACGTGACCATCGCGTGCGGCGGCACCACCGTCCAGCCGGGCGACGTCATCGTCGGCGACCGCGACGGCGTCATCGTCATCCCGCCGGGCCTCGTCGAAGAGGTCGTCGATGCCGCGCTCGCTCAGGAGGACGAGGACGCCTGGATCGCCGCGCGCGTCGCAGCGGGCAACCCGGTCGACGGACTCTTCCCGATGAACGCCGAATGGCGCGCCCGCTACGGCGCGGAGCGCGCTTCGGCTGCAGTTTCCGGCAGCGGCGCCGCAGATCTGCGCAGCCCCAACAGGAAAGTGGAGCCGGACGCGGCGCGGGAGGCGGGGCGATGACCGTCGAGAACGTCGCGACGCCGAGCAAGTCGCAGCTCGCATACCGCTTCATCAAGGAGCGGATCGCCAATCAGGACTACACCCCGGGCTACCGGCTGGTGCTCGGCACGATCGCGGGCGACCTCGCCATGAGCGTGGTGCCGGTGCGCGAGGCGATCCGTCAGCTCGAGGCCGAGGGCCTCGTGACCTTCGAGCGCAACATCGGCGCACGCGTATCGATGGTCGACGACTCGCAGTACCGGTTCAGCATGCAAGCGCTGTCGATCCTCGAAGGCACCGCGACCGCACTGGCGGCACGGAGCCTGACCGCCGACGACATCCGCAACGCGCGCCGGATCAACGAGCTCATGATCGAGACCCTCGGGCACTTCGACCCACGGGCCTTCACCGCGCTCAACCAGGAGTTTCACGCCGTGCTGTTCGAGAAGTGCGCGAACCCACGCATGCTCGAACTCGTCAACGCGGAGTGGGGCCGGCTCGGGCACCTGCGCGACTCCACGTTCAGCTTCGTGCCCGGCCGTGCCCAGGAGTCGGTGCGCGAGCACGAGAGCATCCTGCATCTGATCGAGACGGGCGCCCCGCTCGGAGAGATCGAGCAGGTCGCCCGCCGACACCGTTCGACCACACTCGACGCCTACATGATCCACGAGCACCCCGACGAGGCCCTCGGTCTCCCTGCATTCTGAAACACGCGAAGGAGCACCACATGACCGACACCGTCACGCTCGCCGGAGAGCGCCACGTGCCCGCCGACCTGCCCGACCGCATCCAGCACTACATCGACGGAGAGTTCGTCGACTCGCTCGACGGCGACACGTTCGACGTGCTCGACCCGGTGACGAACCAGACGTACCTCCGCGCCGCGGCCGGCAAGAAGGCCGACATCGACCGGGCCGTCGCCGCCGCCACGCGCGCGTTCAAAGAGGGCCCCTGGCCGCGGATGCTGCCGCGCGAACGTTCCCGGATCCTTCATCGCATCGCCGACATCGTCGAGTCACGCGATGCGCGCCTCGCCGAACTCGAGTCCTTCGACTCCGGTCTGCCGATCACGCAGGCGCTCGGGCAGGCCCGTCGCGCGGCCGAGAACTTCCGGTTCTTCGCCGACCTGATCGTCGCGCAGGCCGATGACGCCTACAAGGTGCCCGGCCGCCAGATGAACTACGTCAACCGCAAGCCGATCGGCGTCGCCGGCCTCATCACGCCCTGGAACACGCCGTTCATGCTCGAATCGTGGAAGCTCGGCCCCGCCCTCGCCACGGGCAACACCGTGGTGCTCAAGCCCGCCGAGTTCACGCCGCTGTCGGCATCGCTGTGGGCGGGCATCTTCGAAGAGGCAGGACTTCCGCAGGGCGTCTTCAACCTCGTGAACGGGCTCGGCGAGGATGCCGGCGACGCGCTGGTGAAGCATCCCGATGTCCCGCTCATCTCGTTCACGGGCGAGAGCCGCACCGGGCAGCTCATCTTCGGCAACGCGGCGCCGTTCCTCAAGGGCCTGTCGATGGAGCTCGGCGGCAAGAGCCCCGCCGTGGTCTTCGCCGACGCCGACCTCGAAGCCGCCGTCGACGCGACGATCTTCGGCGTCTTCTCGCTCAACGGCGAGCGCTGCACCGCGGGCTCCCGCATCCTCGTCGAGCGCCCGATCTACGAAGAATTCGTCGAGCGCTACGCGGCGCAGGCGAAGCGGGTGATCGTCGGCGACCCGCAGGATCCGGCGACCGAGGTCGGAGCGCTCGTGCACCCCGAGCACTACGACAAGGTGATGAGCTATATCGAGATCGGCAAGACCGAGGGCCGCCTCGTCGCCGGCGGCGGCCGGCCCGACGGCTTCCCCACGGGCAACTACGTCGCACCGACGGTGTTCGTCGACGTGGCCCCCGACGCCCGCATCTTCCAGGAGGAGATCTTCGGTCCCGTCGTCGCGATCACGCCGTTCGACACCGACGACGAGGCCCTCACCCTCGCCAACGGCGTGAAGTACGGCCTGGCGGCGTACGTGTGGACCAGCGACCTCAAGCGCGCCCACAACTTCTCGCAAGCCATCGAGGCCGGCATGGTGTGGCTGAACTCCAACAACGTGCGGGACCTGCGCACCCCGTTCGGCGGCGTCAAGGCATCCGGCCTCGGGCACGAGGGCGGCTACCGCTCGATCGACTTCTACACCGACCAGCAGGCCGTGCACATCACGCTCGGCCCCGCACACAACCCGACCTTCGGCAAAGCCGGATCCCCGGCATCCCACTGATCCCGTCGCCCAGCCGAACTCCACACGCAAGGACGCGAAATGACCCACCGTGACGACATGACCCTCACCTCTTCCGGCTTCTACGTGAGCCAGGAGGCGCCGATCCACTCGGACAACCCGGTACCGACGCCCACGAACCCCGCGCCCGACATCCTGCGCTGCGCCTACATGGAGCTCGTCGTGACCGACCTCGTCGCGTCGCGGCAGTTCTACGTCGACGTGCTCGGGCTGTACGTGACGGACGAGGACGACGAGGCGATCTACCTCCGCTCCACGGAGGAGTTCATCCACCACAACCTCGTGCTGCGCCAGGGCCCCGTCGCTGCCGTCGCCGCATTCTCGTACCGCGTGCGCACCGCCGAGGACCTCGACAAGGCCGTCGCGTTCTACTCCGAGCTCGGCTGCCGCATCGAGCGCCGCGCGGAGGGCTTCACGAAAGGGATCGGCGACTCGGTGCGCGTCGAGGACCCGCTGGGCTTCCCGTACGAGTTCTTCTTCCAGACCGAACACGTCGAGCGGCTCTCCTGGCGCTACGACCTCCACACGCCGGGCGAGCTGGTGCGGCTGGACCACTTCAACCAGGTGACCCCCGACGTGCCGCGTGCGGTCAACTTCATGCAGTCGCTCGGCTTCCGCGTGACCGAAGACATCCAGGACGAAGCCGGCACCGTCTACGCCGCCTGGATGCGCCGCAAGCCCACCGTGCACGACACCGCGATGACCGGCGGCGACGGCCCGCGCATGCATCACGTCGCCTTCGCGACCCACGAGAAGCACAACATCCTCGCCATCTGCGACAAGCTCGGCGCCCTCCGCCGCTCCGACGCGATCGAGCGCGGCCCCGGCCGCCATGGCGTCTCGAACGCGTTCTACCTGTACCTGCGCGACCCCGACGGCCACCGGGTCGAGATCTACACGCAGGACTACTACACCGGCGACCCCGACAACCCCGTGGTGACCTGGGACGTGCACGACAACCAGCGCCGCGATTGGTGGGGAAACCCCGTCGTGCCGTCCTGGTACACCGAAGCCTCGCTCGTGCTCGACCTCGACGGCAACCCGCAGCCGGTGGTCGCGCGCACCGACGACTCCGAGATGGCCGTCACGATCGGTGCCGACGGCTTCTCGTACACGCGCCCCGGCGAGGAGTCGATGCCGGAGTACAAGCAGGGCGAGTACAAGCTCGGCAACCAACTCTGAGGGTTTCACGCACTACCCGACGACGAAGGAGAGACGGATGCTGTCACCAGGGCTGATCGCCCAGCTCGCCGACGAGCTCGCCGAGGCCGATCGCACACACGGCGTGATCCCCCGGATCACCGCGCGTTATCCGGACGCGACGATCGAGGACTCGTATGCGATCCAAGGCGTCTGGCGCGACAAGAACATCGCCGCCGGACGCACGCTGATCGGTCGCAAGATCGGGCTGACATCCAAGGCCATGCAGCAGGCCACGGGAATCACCGAGCCCGACTACGGCGTGATGTTCGACGACACCGTGTACGAGTCCGGTAGCGAGATCCCGGTCCACCTGTTCTCGAACGTGCGGATCGAGGTCGAGCTCGCCTTCGTCCTCAAGGCGCCCCTCGAGGGCCCCGACTGCACGCTCGACGATGCCCTGGCCGCGATCGACTACGCCGTCCCCGCCCTCGAGGTGCTGAACTCGCACATCGAGCTCGAGGGCCGCACGATCGTCGACACGATCTCGGACAACGCCGCCTACGGCGCGATGGTGCTCGGCGACGTCCGCAAACGACCCGACGAGATCGACCTGCGCTGGGTCCCGGGTGTTCTGAGCCGCAACGGCGAGATCGAAGAGACCGGGGTCGCCGCCGGCGTGCTCGGCCATCCCGCGACCGGTGTCGCGTGGCTGGCGAACAAGTTCCACCAGCACGGCGCGCGCCTCGAAGCAGGCGAGATCATCCTCGCCGGATCGTTCACACGCCCCATGTGGGTATCGCAGGGCGATAGCGTGCTGTGCGACTACGGACCGATGGGAAAGATCACATGCCGCTTCGTCTAGCCCCGACCTTCCGCGCGGCGCTGGCCGCGCCCGCCGGATCGAGTGCCGACGAAGAAGGCGTACCGAGATCATCCGGTCGCCCCCTCGCCGGGATCTGGGTGTGCTCGGGATCGCCGTTGGTCGCCGAGATCTGCGCCGGAGCGGGCCTGGACTGGATGCTCATCGACATGGAGCATTCCCCGAACGGGCTGGAGTCGGTGCTCGCACAGCTGCAGGCGGTCGCCGCGTACCCCGTGATCCCCGTCGTGCGCGTGCCGATCGGTGATGTCGTGACGATCAAGCAGGTGCTGGACCTCGGAGCGCAGAACCTGCTCGTGCCGATGGTGTCGTCGAGGGCGGATGCCGAAGCCGCGGTCGCCGCCGTGCGCTATCCGCCGCGTGGCACGAGGGGTGTGGGCTCCGCCCTCGCGCGCTCGGCGCGCTGGAACCGCGTGGACGATTACCTCCAGGACGCGGACGCCCACGTGTCGCTGTTCGTGCAGATCGAGACCGCGGCCGGCGTCGAGGCGGCGGCCGACATCGCCGCGGTCGACGGGGTCGACGGCGTGTTCGTCGGGCCAAGCGATCTGGCGGCGTCCATGGGGCTGCTGGGCCAGCAGACGCATCCGGATGTCGTCGCCGCCGCCCTCCGTGCATTCGAGGCCGTACGCGCCGCCGGCAAGCCCGCCGGGGTGAACGCCTTCGACCCGGTCGCGGCCGACGCCTATCTCGAGGCCGGGGCCTCCTTCATCCTCGTCGGAGCCGATGTCGCGCTCCTCGCTCGCGGCTCCGAGGCGCTGGCTGCCCGGTTCGTCGGACCCGCATCCGCCGGATCCGCTGCCGAGCGAGCCATGCCGGAGTCGTCCGAACGCCCTTCGTACTGACGCATGGGTCCTTTCGCGCCGACCCAGGCGTGGTCCCGTCGACCTCGGCGGCCCGAGGAGGGCTCGCATCGTGCGAGAGTAGGCGCGTGAAGAGAGACGTCGCTGCACACATCGAACTGTCCGTGACCGAGACGGCGGATCTCATCTTTTCCGTCGCAGTCGCCTCGACGTACGAACCGTCTGCCGAGAGGCTCGCGCTCACGCTCGACGGCCATCCGCTCGAAGTGATCGAATTCGCCGACGACCACGGCACGCGTCTGCACCGGGTCGAGGCCCCACCCGGAATCCTCGTGCTGGATTACACCGCGACGATCGACGGCACCGTCAGCGACAGCGCAGCGGGCGAGGCCGGGCCCACGGCGAACGTCCCACCCGCCGAGCCGGTGCGCTACACCCGTCCCAGCCGCTATGCCGAGTCCGACACTCTCGCCCCGACGGCCGCGGCCGAGTTCCACGACATTCCGGCCGGACCCGACCTGCTCGCCGCCGTGTCCTCATGGGTCGGCACACGGCTCGCCTATGTCAGCGGATCGAGCCTGCCCACCGACGGCGCCGTGCGCACGCTGCTGTCGCGTCAAGGGGTGTGCCGCGATTTCGCGCACTTGACGATCGCGCTGCTGCGCGCGCGGAACGTTCCTGCCCGCCTGGTCTCGGTCTACGCGCCCGGACTGTCGCCCATGGACTTCCACGCCGTCGCCGAAGCGTGGATCGGCGGGGAATGGCGCGTGGTCGACGCGACAGCGCTCGCTCCACGAGACACGCTCGTGCGGATCGCGACAGGACGCGATGCCGCCGACACAGCCTTTCTCACGGTGCTGTCGGGGCGTTCCACGCTGCAGGACTTCACCGTCACGGCGACCGCGGGCACCCTCCCGAAGGACGACGTGAATCGGCTCGTCTCGATCAGCTGAGCCTTCCTCGAGACCGGGATCACGCACGCCGCCCGAGCACGGCAGGTCGGCCCGAGCACAGCAGGGCGGCCGGAGCGCGGCAGTCCGCCCGAGCGCGGCAGTCCGCCCGCGCGCGGCGCCGGCCGAGCGCGGCGCCGGCCGAGCGCGGCGCCGGCCGAGCGCGGCGCCGGCCGCGACCGCTACAGATTCCCGCGA
>NZ_JAGTTN010000004.1 GCF_020682705.1 Microbacterium allomyrinae | reverse complement strand
CCGGGCGGGGCGCGCGGGCGGTCAGCGCCCGGGCGGGGCGGGCGGGCGGGCGGGCGGGCGGGCGGGCGGGCGGGCGGGCGAGTATCGTGCCAGCAGGAGGAACCGATGGCCCGACCACCCCTGGCGGAGGAACCCGCGGCATCTCTCGGGCATCGAGCGAAGGGGCGATGAGCCGCCGCTACCCCGCGACGATCGCGGCGCCCGTCGAGCGGGAACTCGTCGTGCGCAAGTCTCGATTCATCGCGCACGTCGCGCCTGCGTCCTCTCCCGAGGCCGCCGACGCCGTCATCGCAGCGGTCCGTAAGCACCGCTGGGATGCCCGCCACAACTGCGCGGCGATGGTAACGGGGCTGTGGGCGGATCAGGCGCGCTCCTCCGACGACGGCGAGCCGTCCGGGACCGCGGGCATCCCGATGCTCGAAGTGCTGCGCCGTCGCGAGCTGACGGACATCGTCGCCGTTGTCACGCGCTACTTCGGTGGCGTGAAGCTCGGAGCCGGCGGTCTCGTCCGCGCCTACTCCACGGCCGTATCCGAGGCGCTCGACGACGCGCGTCTCGTGCAACGCGTAGCCCTCACCGCCGTGCGCATCGACGTTCCCCACGCCGACGCCGGCCGCTTCGACAATCTGCTCCGTGAGTGGGCGCAGCGCTCGGGCGCCTCGCTCGGTGAGACGACTTACGGGAGGCTCGCGACGCTCGAGGTATGGGCACCCGCCGACGCTCTCGCTCGGCTGCACGACGAGATCGCCGCAGCCTCCGGCGGTGCGATCCTGCCGACCGTGGGCGACGAGCGTGTCGTCGACTTCCCGGGCTGACTCGCGGATCAGCGGCCGGGACGGCCTGCACCCGAAGACGGTCAGCACCCGAAGACGGTCAGTGATCGAGACCGTCAGCGATCGAGACCGTCAGCAATCGAGACCGTCAGCGATCGAGACCGCCGGTGATCGAGACCGTCAGCGATCGAGACGGTCAGCGATCGAGACCGTCAGCGTCCGAGACCGTCAGCGTCCGAGACCGTCAGCGTCCGAGACCGTCAGCGTCCGAGACCGTCAGCGTCCGAGACCGTCAGCGATCGAGACCGTCAGTGATCGAGACCGTCAGCGATCGAGACGGTCAGCGTCCGAGACGAACACCGCCCGAAACGCACACCGTCTGAGACGGATCAGCGCCCGAAGAGGTCGCCGAACCCCGGGATCTCGAAGTTCGACAGCTGGTCGCCGAAGCCCGACACGACATCACCGGCACCCGAGACCAGGTCGCCCGTGGCACCCACGTCCAACCCGCCGGCGATCGCGTCGAGATCGAGTCCGGATGCGATCTGCTCGAAGTCGACGCCCATTCCGGCTGCCTGTGCAAGCAGCGGGGCGGCGACCGCGCTGAGGATGGCACCCCCGGCGACAGCTCCCAAGAGCCCGCCCGCACCCCGCAGCGCCGTATTGCGCGCACCACTGCCGCCCGGGCGTCCTCCGCGTCCGGCGCGGGCCAGGAGGCCGGCCATGATCCCGGGACGCATCGCCTCGGTGCGGGCAGCGGAGCGGGCGAGGTCGCCCGCTTCGGCGGATCGAGGCTGCTCCGCCGGCAGCAGCTCGGCCCTCATCCCGGCCTGCACCTGCGCGCGCTGCTGCGGCGTGAGGCGCGCGAACGCCTCGCGATGGATCGCCTCGACCTGATGCGGGTCGGAGGTCTGCAGCAGGTACTCGTAGCGCGCGATCGCAGCGCGGTCCGCGGCATCCGCTGCCGGAGGCGTGACGCCTGCTCCCGCGCGCGGCGACGGAGAGGCGGTGCCCGACGGCGGCGTGAGACCGACGCTCGCGGACGTCGGCTCCGCCGCGCCGGAAGTTCCCGCGAGCGGCGGCGCGTACCGGGCGCGTGGGTCGGTCTGCGCGCGCTGCGGCGTGTCGCCCGTCACGGCTCCGGCGACATCGCGGAGCATCGCACGCCAGTCGCGGCCGCCTGCCTGCGAGGAGTTCGACGACGACGTTCCCTTGTCGAGGGCTTTCGAAGCCATGTCGATGAGGCGCGAGAACGAGCTCATGGGGATCCTTCCGGTAGGAGACGGTGGCCTGTCGCGCACGGCCCTGAGGCTCGCCGCGCGATGGACGCCAAGGTCTCCTCCGCCTCGAAAGGCCGGCAGCCCGGGATCCGTCGATGGATCCGTATTGACGAGCGTGCCGCAGACGGGAGTACTCCCCTTGCTGCTTCCAGCCTAGGTCGCCGCGCACCGGCATCCGCCGACTTCGCCGGGCTCGTCACGCTCTCTCAGCAGATTGATCGAATCCGGATGCCGTCGGCTCGAGACCGCCAGTCCGCGACCGTCAGTCCGCGATCTGCCCGGGCTCGAGCGCTGCTGCGGCTGCGGCTGCGGCTGCGGCTGCGGCGATCGCGTCGGCACTCGCGGGATAGCCGTGCTCGGCAGCGGGGAAGGCGCCCGAGCGCACCTCTGCCGCATAGGCCGTCACGCCGGCGAGCATGGCGTCGCCGACGGCGGCGAACCGCTTGACGAAGACAGCGGTCTTCCCCTCGGTGATGCCGAGCAGATCGTGCAGGACCAGCACCTGTCCGTCGGCAGGCCCGGCACCGATCCCGATCACGGGCACGTGAAGCTGCGGCAGCACGACGTCTACGACCTCGGCGGGCACGGCTTCGATGACGATCGCGCTCGCGCCCGCCTCCTGCACGGCCAGCGCCTCACGCACGAACCTGTCCGCGGACTCCGTCGTGCGTCCCTGTGCACGCATCCCACCGAGCGCCACCGCGGTCTGCGGCGTGAGGCCCACATGACCGACGACGGGGATGCCCGCCGCGACGATGGCACGGATGCGGGAGAGCCGCTGCGCACCGCCGCCTTCGAGTTTGACCGCGTCGGCCCCGGCGCCTTTGACGAAGCGCACGGCGGTCGCGACGGCCTGCTCGTCCGAGACCTCGGTGGAGCCGAACGGCACGTCGCAGACGACGAATGCCGAGCGCACCCCGCGCCGGACGGCGGCGGCGAGCACGAGCATCTCGTCGACCGTGACCGACACGGTGGAGTCGTGCCCGAGCACGACCTGCGCACCGGAATCGCCGACGAGCACCATGTCGACCTCGGCGCGCTCGGCGATCCGGGCCGTCGGGTAGTCGTAGGCCGTGACCATCACGATCGGGTCGCGCGCCGCCTTCATCTCGGCGAGGCGCCGCAGGGTGGTCTGGGGACGCATCACGAACCTCCGGTGGTGCTGAACGGCTCGGGAGTGAGCACGGTGTTGTCGATGAGGCGCGTCGCACCCACGCGCGCCGCGATCGCGACGAGCGTCGGTCGGTCCACCAGCGGGAGCGGCTCGAACGTGTCGGGGTCGACGAAAGCGATGTACTCGAGCGGGATCAGAGCCTCGGCGAGCACGTCCAGCGCGCGGCCGCGCAGTGCATCGGACGAGCGGATGCCGGAGGCCGCGGCATCCGCCACCGTCTGGAGTGCGCGCGGGATGGCGACCGCACGCGCGCGCTCCTCCTCCGATAGGCGCGTGTTGCGGCTGGAGCGAGCGAGCCCGTCGGCATCGCGCGAGGTGGGGCACACCACGAGCTGCACGGGCAGGTTCAGGTCGGCGACCGTGCGGCGCAGCACCGCGACCTGCTGGGCATCCTTCGCGCCGAAATACGCCGCGTCGGGTTGCGAAGCGAGCAGCAGCTTCGTGACGACCGTGGCGACGCCGTCGAAATGGCCGCGGCCTCGCTCGGCGCCTTCGAGCGTCTCGGCGATCCGGCCGGTGACGCTCACGGTCGTGGCGAATCCGTCGGGATAGATCTCGGCGGCATCCGGCGCGAACACGATGTCGACCCCTTCGGCGGCGGCGACCGCGAGGTCGGCATCCTCGGTGCGGGGGTAGCCGGCGAGGTCGGACTGCTCGTCGAACTGGGTGGGATTGACGAAGATCGACATCACGACGGTGTCGCCGTCGGTCCGGGCGGCACGCAGTAGCGACGCGTGCCCCTCGTGCAGGGCTCCCATCGTCGGGACGAATCCGATGCGTCCGGTCCGACGGTCGCGCAGCTCGGCGCGCAGGTCGGCAATGGTGCGCACGACGATCACGACGACACCCGGCCCTTCGTCGCCGCGAGGGCCCGCGTCGCGTCCGTGAGGGCGTCGAACAGCGCCAGGCGCTGGGGCGTCCGCTCCGCCACCGCGGCGCGCTGTCGCGCGAGCGTCGCGTCGTCGCCGCGCGCGATGGGCCCGGTGAGCGCGAACGCCGCGCCGTGTTCCTGCCAGTTCTCGACAGTCGCGCGGACGAGCGGCGCGAACGCCGCCCGCTCGACCCCCGCGGTCGCGGCGAGCTCCTCTGCGAACCACTCGAGGGTCACCAGGAAGTTCGAAGCGATCGAGGCGGCTGCGTGGTAGGCGGCACGATCGGCATCCGCGACCTGGAACGGCGCCATGCCGAGCGCGACCGCCAGCTGATCGGCTGTCTCGAGGGCACGGGCAGTGGCGCCGGCGATCGCCGCGGGTACGCCGGCGAACGACGCATCGCCGCCCGCGATCGTCATGAGGGGATGGATGCCGAACCCCTCGTGCGGTGCGAGCGGCTCGAGTGTCGTCGCACCCGAAAGGTGGCCGACGAGGCGTCCGGGCGCGATCGCCGACGCTGCGGCCTCGATCTCGGCATCCGGAACCGCGAGCAGCACGATCTCGACACCCTCGCCGTCCGCGCCGCGTCCGAGCGGCCCGCGGACGTCGATCCCGGCTCCGCGCAGCCCCGCGACGACCGCGTTGCCCACCCGGCCGTCGCCGACGACATCGACGCGCAGGTCGGCGAGCGCGCGCGTCTGCGCGGCGTGCGGCTCCGGCATCGTCGTCGTCTCCCGTCGTGCCCGGCATGGGTGAACCACGTTCAAAACTACCGCTCGCACGCGAGGGCGGCGCTCCGGACCTTTGATCGGGGCGGATCGGCAAGATCGTTGGCTTCGACTCGGAGACCCGAGCGGGTCGACGCGCGATGCGCGGACCTCTTGCCATGTCCAGGATATCGCGGGGTGGGGGGCTTGCGGCAAGGGCCCCTCACTGGCGCATACTGGTCGGCCGCGCTCCCTCGCGCGACGCGATCACCCCCGGAGTCGATGCCGTGAACACCACTGACACCCGCGCCTTCCAGCTTCCCGACACCCTCGCCGCCAAGTCCTCCCCCGCACTGATCGCCGCCGACGAGCAGCAGTTCGCCGCGATCGCCGCGAGCCTGGACAGCTCCATCGCCGCGCTCTCGGAACGGCTCGCATCCGTGCGGCGGCTGCCGGGCGGCGGCGGCCAGGCCGCGCTCGAGCGCGACCTCGAGATCCACCGGCTGTCTGCGCGACTGCGCGCGCTGCGCCGATTCGCCCTGGACGCCTGCCTCGGGCGGATCGTCGCCGACGACGGCTCGGCGCCCGTCTACATCGGGCGGTTCGGTCTGACCGACTCGAGCGGCCGCCGACTGCTCGTGGACTGGCGCACGCCTGCCGCAGAGCCCTTCTTCGCGGCGACCCATGCGCGTCCGATGGGCCTTGCGAGCAGACGCCGCTACCGCTGGACCGGCGGCCGTGTGACCGACTACTGGGACGAGGTCTTCACGGCCGAGGCGCTGCAAGGCAACGCCGCTCTCGACGACCAGTCGGCGTTCATCGCCAGTCTCGGCGCGAGCCGCTCACCGCACATGCGCGACGTGCTGGGCACCATCCAGGCCGATCAGGACGCCATCATCCGCGCCGGCTCGCAGGGAGCGCTCGTGGTGGACGGCGGCCCGGGTACGGGAAAGACCGTCGTCGCGCTTCACCGCGCCGCGTATCTCGTCTACTCCGATCCCCACCTGGGCGAGGGCCGGGGCGGAGTGCTCTTCGTCGGACCGCACCAGCCCTACCTCTCATACGTCGCCGATGTGCTGCCGAGCCTCGGCGAGGAGAGCGTGCAGACCTGCACGCTGCGAGACCTCGTCGCCGAAGGCGCCGCCGCGGCGATCGAGAGCGACCCCGCCGTCGCACGCCTCAAGGCCGACGCGCGCATGACCGACGCGATCGAGCCGGCCGTCGCGCTCTACGAGGAACCGCCAACGACGACTCTCCTCGTCGAGACGCCGTGGGGGGAGATCCGACTCGACCCGCAGGACTGGGCCGAAGCCTTCGCCTCGCCCGAACCGGGCACCCCGCACAACGAGGCGCGCGACCAGGTGTGGGAGACGGTTCTCGACATCCTCATCGACCAGGTCGGCGGCGAGGTGCCGCCCCACCAGGTGCGGCGGGCACTCGCCCGCAACGACGAGCTGGCGCGCGTCTTCACCCGCGCGTGGCCGCTGGTCGAGGCATCCGTCCTCGTCGCCGACCTGTGGTCGGTGCCCGCGTACCTGCGCCGGTGCGCGCCCTGGCTCACCCCCGACGAGGTCGCGGCGCTTCGACGATCGGATGCCTCGGCCTGGACGGTGTCGGATCTGCCGCTGCTCGACGCGGCACGCCGGCGCCTCGGCGACCCGGCCGCGTCGCGTCGACGCCGCCGACGCGAAGCGACGCTGGCTGCCGAGCGCGAGTACATGTCGCAGGTCGTCGAGCGCCTGAAGGAGGCCGGCGACGAACTGATGCAGTGGATGGACGGAGACGACCTCCGCAACAGCCTCGTCGACGAGAGCGTCGCGCCCGTAGGGGACCCCGACCTGCTCGCGGGCCCCTTCGCCCATATCGTGGTCGACGAGGCCCAGGAGCTCACCGATGCGGAGTGGCGGATGCTGCGCGAGCGCTGCCCGTCGCGCAGCTTCACGATCGTCGGCGACCGCGCGCAGGCCCGTCACGGGTTCGCGCAGTCGTGGGAGGAACGGCTCGGTCGGGCCGGCATCTCGGACGTCTCGGTCGCGTCGCTCACCATCAACTACCGCACGCCGAGCGAGATCATGACCGAAGCCGAGCCGGTCATCCGGGCGGTGATCCCCGACGCCAATGTGCCGGTCTCGGTCCGCAGCACAGGCATCCCGGTGCGGCGCGCACCGCTCTCGCAGCGCGACGCGATCCTCGACGAGTGGCTCACGACCCACCACGAGGGCACCGCGTGCGTGATCGGCGATGCCGGGTTCGCCGGACGCGAACAAGTGAACGCGCTGACCCCGGAACTTGCGAAGGGTCTCGAGTTCGACCTCGTCGTGCTCGTGGACCCCGAGCGACTCGGGGACGGGATCGAAGGCGCCGTCGACCGCTACGTCGCGATGACGCGGGCGACCGAGCGCCTGGTGATCCTGGTGCCGGACCAGCCCGACCAGCCCGACCGGCCGGAGCGCTAGCGAGAGCGGAGCTCAGTCCTTGCGGCGGACCGGTCTGCGGGCGGGGACCCGCTCGCGCGAGCGCTACTCGGCAGAGGCGAAGTAGAGGCGTCCCTCCCCGCTGATCGCGAGCTCGCCCGCCTCGGGCACGAGCACGGCCTGCCCGCGACCCACGCGGTGCTCGCTGTCACCGCGCCGAAGCACGAACTCGCCGTCGAGCACGACGCCGATCGCGGGGCTGGAGGTGCGGATCGCGGCGTCCCCGTCGATGAGGCGCAGATCGAACGGCACGCCCTCGCCGGACGGCTGGGTCGCCGGGCGGTACACCGCGACGTGCTCGGATGGATGCCCGGGCGCCAGGTACGGCGCGGGGCCGTCGCTGAAGTCGAGGACGCGAAGGAGCTCGGCAACGTCCACGTGCTTGGGCGTCAGCCCACCACGCAGCACGTTGTCGCTCGGGCCCATGAGCTCCACCCCGAGGCCGCGCAGGTAGGCGTGGATGTTGCCGGCGGGCAGCCAGAGGCATTCGCCCGCCTGCAGCGTCGTGTGGTTGAGCAGCAGTGCGACGACGATCCCGGGGTCGCCGGGATACTGCGCGGCGATCCGCAGGACGAGCTCGAAACGCGCAGGCTCCCGGCGCGCTGCGGCCACGACCTGGGCGATCAGGGACGCGACCTCGCCCGCGCCCGACATCAGCCACTCGAACGCGGAGCGAAGCCCGCTCTCGCCGTTCAGCGCCACGAGCAGGGGGCGGAAGAGCGCGGGCTCGTCGGCGAGCGCGGCGAGCGCCTCGATGTCGGCGATGGATTCCGCGAGCGGGCGGAAGCCGCAGAGCGCCTCGAAGCCGTCCTCGACGGCGACGATCAGCTCGGGCTTCGCGTACGGGTCCTTGTAGTTGCGGTGAGCCGCATCGCGCGGGATGCCGAGGGCGTCCTCCTTGGCGAAGCCTGCGGCGGCGTCGTCGGGGGTCGGGTGCGCTTGCAGCGACAGCGGCGACGAGGCGGCGAGGACCTTCATCAGGAAGGGCAGACGCACCCCGTCCTGTCGCTCCCACTCCGCCAGGTCCGCCCACGGCGCGCCCGCCGCGCGGCTCGGAGACAGCGGATGGGCGCCGAGCCAGACCTCCGCCTCGAGCGCATCCGTCGGCGCGAGCCCGAATGCGCGCGAGATGCCGCCGGGAGTTCCCCATGCATAGTCGCGCGGCTCGTTGCTGATCGGGATGAACGTGGGCGAGGTCATTCGTGCCTTTCGAGGTCGTGGATCGGTGGGAAGGACGGATCTCACGGTTCCACTCAATCGTGGCATCCCACGGCGAGCGGGCGCGCGTCAGGACGTGGTGGGATGCCGCCAGTCGCCGATCGCCGCGCTCAGCGCCTCGTGCATCACCGCGCGGTCGGGGTCGAGCCCCAGCCACAGCCCGAGGTTGATCGCGGCCTGGTTCACCAGCATCCAGCGGCCGTCGAGGGTCGTGGCTCCGCGTCTCGCGGCTTCGCGCAGGAACGCCGTCTCGGGCGGGTTGGGGATCACGTCGCACACCAGCAGGTCTGAGCGAAGCGACTCGGGTTCGACGTCGAGCATCGCATCGGCATGCGGCGCGAGGCCCACCGACGTCGCGTTGACCGCGATCGTGGCGTCCTCGTCGATCGCGTAGGGCCCCTGCCACGCGGACGCCGAGGCGTCCACGCCGATACGTTCGCGCAGCAGTGCGGCGATGGCCTCGGCCTTCGCGGCATCTCGGTTCACGATCCGCACCGCGGCTGCGCCTGCCAGCGCGAGTTCGACGGCGATCGCGCGAGCGGCACCGCCGGCACCGAACAGCACGACCCGCTGTCCTCGCGGGTCGACGCGCGTGCGGAGCGCGGCGACGAACCCCTGGCCATCGGTGTTGTTGCCGGTGAGGCGCCGGTCCTCGCCCACCACGACGCAGTTCACCGCGCCGATGAGGCCCGCCGACTCGGCGAGGTCGTCCAGGAGCGGGAGCACGGCCTGCTTGTGCGGCAGCGACAGGCTGAATCCGAGCCAGCCCATCGCGACCGCGCCACGCACCGCATCGGCGAGGTCGGCGGGCTGCACGTCGCAGTTGACGAAGCGCGCGAGCACTTCATGGTGCGCGTACGCGGCTTCGACCATCGCCCCGGTCGGATTGCCGCCGGCAGGAGAGGAGAACGATCCGGTCAGGTTCTTTCGCAGCGGTGTCGGCGCCGGGCGTGGGTTCGTCACGGGTTCGTCTCTCTCGTGTCGGGGTGATCCCAGACTGCCACGCCGCGCCCCGGCCTCAGCGTGGCGATCAGAGCCCGACGGCCGCCATGCCGGCCTCGTCGTACCGGTTGCCGGCGACGCCGATCCGATCCGCAAGGCCGTCCAGGTCGGCGATGTCGTCCGCGGACAGCCGCACCGTCGTCGCGGCCGCGTTCTCATCGATGCGCTCCCGGCGGCGGGTGCCGGGAATCGGGGCGACGAAGGGATGCTGGGCGAGCAGCCAGGCGAGTGCGATCTGGCCGGGCGTCGCCTCACGCTCCTCGGCCAGCGCACGCACGTGGTCGACGAGGGCCTCGTTGGCGCGGAGGTTCTCGGGCTGGAACCGCGGCACCCTCGCGCGGATCTCGCCCGCGGCGAACGTCTGATCGGCGGCGACCGTGCCGGTGAGGAAGCCCTTGCCGAGCGGGCTGAACGGCACGAATCCGATGCCGAGCTCGGCACACGCGCGCAGCACCTCGCTCTCGGGGTCGCGCGTCCACAGGGAGTACTCGCTCTGGACCGCCGTCACGGGGTGCACCGCGTGCGCGCGCCGGATGGTCTGCGCGCCGGCCTCCGAGAGGCCGAAGTGGCGCACCTTGCCGGCCCGCACGAGATCGCCCACCGCACCCGCGACGTCCTCGATCGGCACGGCGGGATCGACCCGGTGCTGGTAGAACAGGTCGATCGCATCGACACCGAGGCGTGCCAGAGAGGCATCCGCGACCCGACGGATGTTGTCGGGGCGGGAGTTGACGCCCTGCATGGCGCCGTCGACGATGTTGAACCCGAACTTCGTCGCGACCACGACCTGGTCACGGATCGGGGCGATCGCCTCTCCGACCAGCTGCTCGTTGTCGTAGGGGCCATAGACCTCTGCGGTGTCGATGAACGTGACACCCTGCTCGACGGCGTAGCGCAGCACCCCGATCATGTCGTCGCGATCGCCCGGATTCGGGCCGTAGCTCATCGACATGCCCATGGCGCCGAGTCCGATGGCCGAGACCTGCAGTCCCTGGCCGAGAGTGCGTGAATGCATGCTTCTCCTCCAATGCGTTCGGCGGATGCCGGGGCCCCTCGATCTCGGAGGGCTCGCAGTCCACGCTAGGAGGCGCGGGCGTGCGTTGGGAGGGCCCGTCGGAACCTCCCTCGCGGGCTACGGGAGCGGGTGGTCGTGGATGGCCGAGCTCGACGTCGCGCCGTTCAGCTCGAGATAGAGCTGGCGTTCCGTGACCGAGAGGGTCATCGTGTTGCGGCGACCGATCGCCGCGACGGCGCCATCAATGAAACCCGGGTCGAAGCTGTACAGGGTGATCTCGTCAGCGCGGTGGATCCGCTTGCCGGCCCAGGGCGCGAGCACCTTCGCGGGATCGCGATGCGTGTAGATCACGGTCCGGTCGGCGAGCTTGCTCGCGTAGTGCAGCCGCTCCGCATCGGGGGCGCCGATCTCGATCCACGCCGTGATCCGGCCCGTCAGGTCGCGAACCAGCACCGCAGGCTCGTCGACCTTCGAGATCCCCTCGCTGAACGCGATGCCCTCCTCGAACTCGAGCAGATAAGCGAGTACTCGCGTCATCATGTACGCGTCCGTCTCGGACGGGTGCCGCGCCACCCGCAGCGTGACCTCGTCGTAGACGCCGCGGTCCACGTCTGCCAGCTGCACCGCGAAGGTGTGGATCGTTGCCCCGAGTGCCATAGCGACCGAGCCTACGCGTTCGCAGGCGCCCCCTCAGCGACTCATCCGTGTTTCCGCTTCGTGAGGCCGGATGAAGATCTCGTTTCCCGACGGCCTCGTTCCCGACCCGTCCTCTAACTTGGTCACAGCACAAGTAACTTGGTCACTGATCAACTGAGGGAGAAGAAGTGACAGATGTCCTGATATCCGGGGCCGGTCCCGTCGGTCTCTGGCTCGCTGCCGAGCTGCGCCTGCGCGAGATCGACGTCGTGGTGGTGGAGACGAGGAGCGAACCCGTCGCCCACTCGAAGGCGTTGACGATCCATCCGCGGACGCTGGAGCTGTTCGCGCAGCGAGGCGTCGCCGACGAGTTCCTCGACCACGGGCTGAGGATCCCCGCCGGGCACTTCGGCGCTCTCGAGCAGAAGCTGGACTTCCGCGCTCTCGAGACGCCGTTCCCGTTCACGCTCCTCTTTCCCCAGGAGCGGACCGAGCGCATCCTCGAACGACGGGCGCGGGATCTGGGTGCGGATGTGCGCCGGGGGAACACCCTGGTGGACTTCGACGAGACCGCCGATGGCGTGCGTGCACGGATCCGCCGCGCCGACGGCAGCGAAAATGCCGTCACGGCGACGTTCATCGCGGGGTGCGACGGCGCAGGCAGCACGGTGCGCAAGCGCGCGGGGATCGACTTCCCCGGGACGGATGCCGACACCTTCGGCATCCTGGCCGATGTCTCCCTGACCCGGCCTCCGGCGGTGCCCCTGTACGGCTTCTCTGCGATGACGGGGCAGGCCATGGTCGTGCCCCTTCCGGACGGCCAGCACCGGATCGTCGGCATCGACCCGCTGTGGCAGGAGCCGATCGCCGGAGAGCTCGCCTTCGATGAGTTCCGCGAGAGCATCCGCCGTATCTGCGGGCAGGACTTCGGAATGCACTCGCCGTCGTGGGTCTCGCGCTACGGGAACGCGTCGCGGCTCGCGACGACCTACGCGCGAGGCCGCGTCGCCCTCGCCGGAGACGCCGCACACATGCACTTCCCCGCGGGCGGGGTCGGGATGAACGTGGGGATCCAGGATGCTCACGGGCTCGGCTGGCGGCTCGCCGACGCCGTGACCGCGCTCGCTCCCCCCGCCGCCGCACTGCAGGAATACGATCGCGAACGCCGGGCCGTCGGCGCGGCACTCCTGGCGAGCACGCAGGCGCAGACCGCGATCCTCGCCGCGTTCGACCCCGACAGCCAGGCCTTGCGCGCCCTGCTGAACACGCTCATCGCCGAGGTGCCCGAGCTCTCGCGCACTCTCGCTGCGCGATTGTCGGGCCTGGACGTGGCATACCCGGCACCGGCCGGGGCGCATCCGCTCGTCGGCCGCCGGCTCGTGGATACCGTCGACGGCGTCCGCTCCGCCCAGCCGGTGCTCCTGCACCCCGCGCCGCTCGACCGCGACCTCGCCGATGCCCTCGCAGGCGCCCGGGTCGAGACCGCGCCGACGACCCACGACATCGCGATCCTGGTGCGACCCGACGGCCACGTCGCGTGGGCAGCCGAGGCGGGCCAGGCGACCCCGCAGGCGATCGGCGACGCGGTTCATACGCTTCGCCCCGGCGCCGGCACAGGCACCGGCACCGGCACCGGCACCGGCACCGGCACCGACTGAGACCTGCAGCACCCACCGACAGAAGGAGCACCACATGCCCATCATCCGCACCGATCCCGCCGGCCTTTACGCTGTGCCGGGCTTGATCAGCCTCGTCGCCGCACCCCACGACGCCGACCTCGTCTACCTCTCCGGCCAGATCGGCTGGGACGCCGACGGCGTCATCCAGGACCCAGGAGACCACGCCGCGCAGACCGCGCAGATCGCCCGGAACATCGACATCGCACTGGCATCGCTCGGGGTGACACGCGAGGCGATCGTCAAGGAGACCGTCTACGTGGTCGATTGGAGCCCGGAACTCATTCCGGTCGTGATCGGAGGACTGCGCGACGGGTCGGCAGCGCCGGCCAGCACCCTGGTCGCCGTCGCCGCCCTCGCGTTCCCCGACGCCCTCGTCGAGGTGGAGGTCGTGGTCGCCGTTCCGCGACCGGCTCACCCTCGGCCCTGACTCAGCGGGTGGACCGGGCGTGGGAGATCAACGCGTCGAGGCCGAATGCGAAGCGGTCGTCGAACGAGTCGGTCAGCAGGACGTCCTCCACGCCGACGAGCACCGGGTAGTGCGCAGCCGTCACCTCGGATGCGAAGCGGTCCCGGTGCTCGGCGGTCGTCGCCTGCTCCTCCTGGACGAGCCCGATGAGGAAGTAGTGCAGTCCCCAGAACGCACGCACGGCGCTCACCCGTGTCGCGCCGCTGTCGAGCAGGGCAGCGACGATCGCTTCGCCGACGCGGAGCGTGTTCTGCTCGACGACGCTCGTCCCGGCCACCAGCCGCGCTCCGTCGCGGCGCGTGAGCAGTGCGCGCCGGTAGCGGTGCAGGATCTCTTCGACACGCTCGGCGGGATCCTCGGGAAGATCATCGAGGGTGAGGCCCGCCATGATCGTGTCGGCCATGAGTTCGAGCAGGCGCGCCTTCGTCTTCACCTGGAAAGACACCGTGTTGAGGTGGGCGTCGAGCCGGCGCGCGACCTCGCGCAGTGCCACGGCTTCCAGCCCGCGCTCGTCGAGGATCTCGAGCGCGGCGGCGATCACATCCTGTCGCCCGTAGCGTTTCGATGCCACCGCGCCACCCATCTCTCCTCGCGACCGCCGAGTGCGCATGGTCACGGACCAAGCATAGAGAAGCCCGGCCGCCCATCCCGCGGCGACGGCCGCCTCAGGCAGGCCGATCGGCGGAGCCGGTCCGACGCTCGCGGGGCTCCGGCGGCGGCGGCACCTCTTTCGCCGCGATGATGTCGGCCACCGCGATGCGCTCGATGCCGCGCTTTCCATCGACGACCACGGTCACGGCATCCGCGCTCAGCAGTTCGCCGAGCGCATCGGTCGCCTGTCCCGATGCCAGCAGGTACCGCACCACCACGCGGTGTCCGGGCTCGGGGAGGATCACCATGCGCCGGGCGCGTAGTCCTTGAGGAAGACGCCGAACAGATCCTCGCCGGCCTCGCCGCGGACGATCGGGTCGTAGACGCGCGCCGCGCCGTCGACCAGGTCGAGCGGGGCATGGAAGCCCTCTTCGGCCAGACGCACCTTGGTCGGATGCGGGCGCTCATCGGTGATCCACCCGGTGTCGACGCTCGTCATGAGGATGCGGTCGGTCTCGAACATCTCCCGGGCGCTGGTGCGCGTGAGCATGTTGACCGCCGCTTTCGCCATGTTGGTGTGCGGATGCCCCGGGCCCTTGTACCCGCGACCGAAGACGCCCTCCATCGCGCTGACGTTCACGATGTAGGTGCGTCGCGCCCCGCTCGCAGCCATCGACGGGCGGAGCTTGGAGACCAGCAGGAACGGCGCGGTCGTGTTGGCGAGCTGCACCTCGAGCATCTCGAGCGGATCGACCTCGTCGACGCGCTGAGTCCAGGAGTTGACGTGGTCGACGTCCGGGATGAGTCCGCCCGCATCGATCGCGGTGCCGGCGGCGAGGCGCTCCAGCGAGCTGGAGCCGGCGGCCATCGCCTGCTCGGTCAGCTCGTCGGCGCGCGACGCGGCGGCGGCGAGGATGGGGTGGGCCGAGACCGAGCGCTCGAGAGCCTGCGGATGCTGGTCGTTGGTGTGACCGAAGGTCACGAGCTCGGGGATCGGCCCGTTGGGCAGGGGTGCGAGCTCGGCGTCCACGAGCGGCTGATACGCGCCCGGGGAGCGGCGCACGGTCTGGGTGGCGTTGTTGATCAGGATGTCGAGGGCGCCTGCCGCCGCGACGTCGTCGGCCAGGCCGATGACCTGCGCGGGGTCGCGCAGATCGATCCCGACGATCTTCAGGCGGTCGATCCACTCGGGCGCATCCGGAAGACTGCTGAATCGGCGCACCGCGTCGCGCGGGAAGCGCGTCGTGATCGTCGTGTGGGCGCCGTCGCGCAGGAGCCGCAGCGCGATGTACATGCCGATCTTCGCGCGGCCGCCGGTGAGCAGGGCGCGCTTGCCGGTCAGATCGGTCCGCGCGTCGCGCTTGGCGTGACTCATCGCCGCGCACGACGGGCACAGCTGGTGGTAGAACGCGTCGACCACCGTGTAGGGCTGTTTGCAGATGTAGCACGCGCGCGCCTTCATCAGCGTGCCCGCGGTCGGCGCGGTGGTGGACGTGCTGATCGGGATGCCGCGGGTCTCGTCATCGATCCGGTCCGGCGCTCCCGTCGCGGTGGCTGCGACCACATCGCGGTCGGCCTGCGCGATCGCGTCGCGGATCTCGCGCCGACGCACCTTCTTGACCGCCTTGAACATCTTCGCGGTCGCCTGGCGCACGGCGACGAAGTCGGGGTGGGTCTCATCGAGTCCGGCCATGCCGTCCAGCACCCGGAGGGTGGCTGCGAGATCCGCCGGGTCGATGCCGCTCGGCGGCAGGGCGGAAGGGGCAGGAGTCTCGGCGGGCACACGCGATTCTACGTCGGCGTGCATGCGCGGAGCCTGTTAGCGTGCCACGGTGACCTCCGCCACCGCCGATCAGCCCGACCCTCGCCGCATCCACGTCTCCGCCGCCGTCATCCTCGACGAGGAGGGCCGGCTGCTGCTGGTGCGCAAGACCGGCACGACGGCGTATATGCAGCCCGGAGGCAAGCCCGAGCCCGGCGAGTCCGCGAGCGAGACCCTCAGCCGCGAGCTCGCCGAAGAGCTCGGCCTCCGGGTCGATCCGCAGACCCTGCGACCGCTGGGCGCATTCACCGCCGCCGCGGCGAACGAACCGGGCCACCTGGTGGTGGCCGATGTGTTCGCCGCGGACATCGGGTCCCAGCATCCCGTCGTCGGCGCCGAGATCGCCGAACTGCGCTGGATCACCCGGGCCGACGCCGACGATCTCGACGTCGCCCCGCTCGCGCGCGAGTACTTCCTGCCGCGCTGAACGGTCGAGGAATCGGCGGCAGCGTCGGCTCCGCGCACAGCCGCTACGTACATCGAGTTGCGACTGCTATCGCACCGAAGCGCGCACGTCGTCGCGGACCACGAGTCGGTCGCCCTCCCATTCGACGGGCATCGCGTCGGTGATCCCGCCCACGAAACGGCCGTCCGCACCGAGGTTGCGGAACGCGAAGAGCAGCCACTGTCCGTCGGTGCGCCGCCGCAGCAGCCGCCCCACGTAGAGTCGCTCGTCGGTGAGCGGGTAGGCGCCCTCGATGTCGAAGGGGCCCAGCAGGCTCTCGGCGGGCACCGCCCACGTTCCGCCTGCGGCTGCGCGCCGGGCCCCGGTCGCGTGCTCTGCGAGGCAGGAGAAGATGAGCACCGGCCGGCCGTCGACGACCTCGACCTGCGTGACTTCGAGTTGACCGAATCCGTCGACGCTCGGGGCGGTGAGGGGCTCGCGCAGCTCCCACGTGCGCAGGTCCGACGACCACGCGTGGCCGATGACGCCGCGTCCTTCGACCGGGCCATGCGGGGCGCGGGCCGTGATGAGCATGTGCCAGCCGTTCCCGCCGGGGTCCGCGAAGACCCACGGATCGCGGAAGGCCTCGTCGTGCCAGGCGCCGCTGTCGAGGGTCTCGTACCAGGGACCTCGCGCTTCGAGCACCGGTCCGCCGGCCTTCGTCCAGGTCTCGCCGTCGGCGGAGGTGGCGTATCCGATGCGCTGGACGTTCTTGCCGTCCGCTGCGAGCGATGCTCCCGTGTAGAAGAGGAACCAGGTGCCGTCGGGATGGCGCACGACCGAGCCCGTCCAGGTGGCGAGGTCGTCGAAGGCCGGGGCGTCGCTGCGCACGAGCGCATCGGCGATCTGCGTCCATTCGACGAGATCGCTCGACACGGCATGGCCGATTGACGCGCGGTAGTGTCGCGCATCGGGGTCGTGGAGCGCACGCGAGGCGTAGAGGAAGTAGAGGTGGTACTGCTCGCCGTCGTCGGCGAACCAGTAGTCCCAGACCCAGGAGCCGGGCAGGTCGAACATGGCGTGATCCTTCGGTTCTTCGGCGCCGTGCGCCGGTCGGTCGGTGAGTCCCCGCCCGACGGGTCGGGGGGATCGGGCGGATCGCCCGGGGAGTGCTAGTGCTGGCGCGCGGCGAGTTCGACGCGACGCGGGGGGTCGGCCCCCGGCCGCGACACGGTGATCGCCGCCGCGTACGCCGAGCGCCGCAGCAGTTCTTCGAGATCCTCGAGACGGATGCCGCCGCCCGGCGCGCGCAGCGCCGCCCCCGCGCCGTCGTGCATGAGCACCCCGTCGATGAGCGTGCCCATGAAGGTGTCGCCCGCCCCGACGGTGTCGACCACCGTGGTGCGCACGGCCGGAATGCGGATGACGGAGTCGGCCGTGACGGCGACAGCCCCCTCGGACCCGAGGGTGACGACGACGAGCGCCGGTCCCCGCGCCCGCCACTCCTGCGCCACCTCGACGAGATCTCGGTCGGGATGCAGCCATCGGAGGTCTTCGTCACTCGCCTTGACGATGTCGGCGAGCGAGACGAGCTCGGCCACCCGGGCACGCACCGCCGCGGGATCGTCGACGAGCGCCGGGCGGATGTTGGGGTCGTACGTCACCGTGGCATGCTCCCGCGCCCTGCGCACGAGCGCCGCGACCTGCGATGCCCCGGGTTCGAGCACAGCCGCGATCGACCCGATATGCAGCAGATCCGCAGAGACCACGAGGGCGCCGTCGACGCCGTCGAGGTCCCAGTCGAGGTCGAATTCGTACGTCGCGGCGCCGCTCTCGTCGAGATGCGCGACCGCCGTGGACGTGCGCGGCGCGGCGGCGACGGCCACCACGACACCCGAATCCTCCAGCCACCGGCGCACGCGCAACCCGCGGTCGTCGTCCGCGAAGCGGGTCACGAGGGTGGGCCCCAGACCCAGGCGTCCGAGCACCAGGGCAACGTTCGCGGGGCTGCCGCCGGGTGTCTCGTCGATCGAGCCCGACGCGCGGTGCACGATATCGACCAGCGCCTCGCCCACGACGACGATGCGGGGAACCGGGCCTGCGGCATCCGTCATCCCTTCACCCCGCTCGCGGCGATGCTGCTGACGAACGCCCGCTGGAAGATCAGGAACACGATGAGCACGGGCAGCGTGATCAGCGACGTGTACGCCATGACCTCTCCCCAGGCGGTGTTGAGCTGGAAGAAGTACTGCATACCGACCATGACGGGCCGCAGCTCCTCTTTCTGCACGACCATGAGCGGCCACAGGTACTGATTCCATGCCGGCAGGAAGGTCAGGATGGCGACGGTCGCGAACGCCGGACCCGACAGCGGGACGAGGATGCGGCGGTAGATCGTGAACCAGCTCGCACCGTCGATCCTCGCCGCCTCGTCGAGCGACTTCGGGATGGTGGAGAAGTACTGCGTGAACAGGAAGATCGAGAACGCGTTCGCGATGAACGGCACGATCTGCACCTCGTACGTGTTCAGCCAGCCGAAGTCGTACTTCACGACCCCGCCTTCGAGCACGAGCGTCGGCAGCTGGGCGACCCAGTAGACCATCGGCACGGCGATCGTCTCGAACGGGACGATGAGCGTGGCGATGACGATGGCCAGGACGACGAAGCGCCCCTTCCACTCCAGCCGCGACAGGGCGAAGCCGGCCATGGAGTTCACGATGAGCCCGAGCCCCACCGTGAGAACCGTCACGAGCACCGAGTTGAACAGGAACTGCGCGACGGGCACACGGTCGAAGACGCCGAAGTAGTTGTCGAGGCTGATGTCACCGACCGGCAGGAACGCCATCGGCGAATCGATGTCCTGCAGGATCTGGCTGTCGGGCTTGAGGCTCGAGACGAACATGAACACGAGCGGGAAGAGGAACACGATCCCGAACAGCGACATGGCGAGGTAGAGGAAGACCTTGCCGCGCCGGCGATGCGACTTCTCGCTCGCGCCCGCGGCCCGGCGCCCCGATCGGCGCGGCGCCGGCGCACCGGTGGTGAGGGTTTCTGTGGCGGTCATGACTCAGTCCTTGTCTCGCGTGAGGCGTCGCTGGATCAGCGCGATGACCAGCACGGCCACGAAGAAGATGAGCGAGATCGCCGCGGCGTAGCCGATCTCCTGCTGCTCGTAGCCCTTGCGCACGGCGTAGTAGACGATCGTCGAGGTGGAGTTGAGCGGTCCACCCTGGGTCATCACATCGACCTGCACGAAGAGCCCGAGGGCGGCGATGGTGATCGTGACGAGGACGAACACCATCGTCGGGCGAAGCCCGGGCCACGTGACGTTGGTGAACTGCCGCCACGGGCTCGCGCCGTCCATCCGGGCGGCCTCGTAGAGCTCTTCCGGGATCGTCTGCAGGCCGGAGAGCCAGATGATCATGTGGAAGCCGACCGCCTGCCAGATCGACAGGACGATGATCGCGCCGAGCGCGGTCTGCGGATCGTTCAGCCAGTCGACGCCCGACCACGCCCCGAAGGTGAGCGCGTCGATCATCGAGTTGATCAGCCCGTCCTTCTGGTACATGAACTTCCACAGGATCGACACGACCACGATGGACGTGACGACCGGGATGAAGAAGATCACGCGGAACGCGGTGACACCCCTCATGCGGCGGTTCACGAGCACCGCGAGGAGCAGCCCGAGACCCGCCTGAACGGGAACGACGACGAGCGCGAAAACCGCGGTGTTCCCGACCGACTGCACGAGCACCGGGTCGGCGGTGAACGCGCGGATGAAGTTGTCGAACCCGACGAAGCGCGGCGGGTTGGGCGAGATGAGTCGCGCGTTGGTGAACGAGAGCGTGAAGGCGAGGATCACGGGGATCACGAGGAACAGCACCAGGAGGATGCCCGCGGGGGCGATCATCCCGAGCCCGGCCCATGTCTCGCGTCCCTTGATGGAGCGGAATCGACGGATGGCGCGCCGTGGCTGTTCGGCGGCGACCGTCGGCGGTGTGACAGTCATGGCAGATCTCTCTGTATATGCGCCGGCGGGGGCGTACGGCCCCCGCCGGCGCAGGGAATCACTCGAAGCCGTAGCCGTCGTTGGAGGCGATGTTGGCGTCGATCTCGGAGACGGCCCGGTCGAGCGTCTGCTGGACGTCGGCGCCGTTCATGATGTCTTTCGCCGCGGTCTCGAAGGTGCTCGAGATGACCGCGTAGGCGGGGGTCTCGGGACGCAGCACGGCGTACTCCTGCGAGAACTCGACGAAGGGACGCAGCGCGCCGTCCTCACCGAAGTACTCCGAAGCCTCGGCAGCCGCCTCGGTCGCGGGGATCACGACCTGCTTGTCGGCGAACTCGGTGATGTACTCGTCCTGGAAGCTGAACTCCAGGTACTCGCGCGCGCCGTCCGCGTCGTTGCAGTTCGACGAGATGGCCCACTGCCACGAGCCGCCGCCGATCTTGGGTCCGGTGCCGAGGTCCGGCGGAGGCAGGATCAGCAGGTCGTCTCCGACCGCGTCGAGCGCCGTGACCGCGTTCCAGACGCCCGTGTAGCTGAGGGCGACCTCGTCGTCGATGAACTCCTGGTTGCCGATCGTCCCGGCGTTGCCGGCGAAGCCGTCGGCGAAGAGCCCGCCGAACCATTCGCCCCACGCCACGGCCTCGGGCCCGTTGAGGACGCCGTCGGCGCTGAGCATGGTGGAGCGGTCGATGAGGTCGCCGCCGAAGCTCTGCAGGAACGGCGAGTACGCGTACGGCCACCACTCGCCGGTGTCTTCGGCGCCGATGTCGATGGGCGTCTCGTAGCCGGCGGCCTTCAGGGTCGACAGGACCTCGGTGAACTCGTCCGCGGTCCAGGGTTCCTCGACCGTCGGGATGCGGATGCCGTTGGCGCTGAGCACCGACTCGCGCGCGAAGATCGAGAGCGCGGCATCCCAGTAGCCGGCCGAGTAGATCTCGTCGTCCCAGACGCCCACCGCGGTGGGCAGCAGCGAATCGGTCAGCTCCGTCGGCAGCTCGAGGGGCTGCAGGTAACCCGCCCACGCCCAGTTCGGCATGATCGGGCCGTCGAGGTCGAGCAGGCAGGGAAGATCGCCGGATGTCGCGGCCGCGACGATCGCGTCGTTGTAGGCGCCCTGGGGGAAGGACTCGTGGACGACCTCGTACTGATCCTGCGATTCGTTGAAGTCCGAGATGATCCGCTCGTAGACCTCGAGCTCGGCGGGGTTTCCCGCGGAGTGCGTCCACATGGTCAGCTGGGTGCGGCCATCCTCGGTGGTCGCGCTGTCCTGGCCTGCCTGACCGCATCCGGTCAGGGCGAGCGCTGCGACCAATCCAGCCGATACGAAGATCGGCGTCGTTCTGCGCATATCTGTGGTTTCCTTTTGTTGGTGACCGACGCCCGCGTCGATCGCTCGTCGGTGGCTGCCTAGGGCAGCCGTTCGGTGTGTAGAGCCCGTCGCCGGTTCGGTTTGGCGACTTGCGCCGGTGGCGGGCCCACGGAGTCTCGTCTGACGACGGGACACTCCATAAGGTGTGCGGCGTCCTCATCCCCTTCTGCGCGGACGCCGAGCGCGACCTCCATCGCCCAGCGACCCATTGCGTAATGGGGCAGGGCGATCGTGGTCAGTGGGGGATCCTGTTCCGCGGCGACGAGCTGCTGGTCGTCGTAGCCGATGACCGACAGGTCGCGCGGAATCTCGAGGCCGCGGTGGCTGGCGGCGGTGTAGACGCCGATGGCCATGCGGTCGTTGAAGCAGAAGATCGCGGTGGGCCGCTGGTCCTCTGGAAGATCGAGCAGCTTCTCGGCGGCGGCGCGACCGCCCTGCGCGGAGGTGTCACCGGTCACGTGCAGCGCCGGTTCGGCGGAGATGCCGGCCTCGGCGAGCGCCTCGAGGTAGCCCTCGTGACGAAGGCTGGAGGCGATCGGAGCGTCGTCGGTGTCGAGGTAGGCGATGCGCCGGTGCCCTGCCGCGACGAGTTCGCGCACCGCCGCCGCTCCCCCGGCACGATCGTCGGGTACGACGCTGCGGAATCCGCCCGTCGCCGGCCGGCAGTCGAGGAGGACGGTCCCTGCGGGCAGGCCCGCGGGCGGGTCGATCACGCGATGCCACATGCTCGCGTAGATCATGGCGTCGACCTGCTGCGCGGTGAGGGCGCTGATCGCGTCGCGCTCGATCCCGGCGTCGCCATCGGTGTCGACGAGGAAGACCAGGTGCCCGCTCTCGCGCGCCGCGTCCTGCGCGCCGGCGAGCATGCGTCCCGCGAAGGGCGTGGTCGCGATCCGGTCCGAGATGAGTCCGACGGTTCGCGTCTTCTGCGTGCGCAGGCCGCGCGCCACCGAGCTGGGCGTGTAGCCGACTTCCCTCGCGGCGTCGCGGACGCGCTGGCGGGTCTGCTCCGGGATGCGTGACTCGACGTCGTTCATGACGAGCGAGACGGTCGTCACCGACACGCCCGCCGCCGCCGCGACGTCTGAGATCCGCACCCTGGTCACTTCGTCACTCCCTCGTGATAAATCGATTTATCGTACGCATCACGATTATCGGGTGCCCACGTCGGTTTCGTCAACCCCCGCTTCGAACGCCCGCGCCGCTACCGGGCCGCAGCGCTGATCGCGGTGGCGAGCTTGCCGACGGCCTCGGGCAGTGCGCGCTCCCTGTCGTCGGCGAGAGTCTGTGCGGCCTCGGCGAGCTCGTCGTAGACGAGGACCTCTTCGCCGGCACGGCGCGCGAGGACACGCGCCCGCTCGATCCGCGTGACGAGGAGGAGTGCGTCACGTTGGTCGCCGAGATCCGTCTGGAGACGGTGGGCCGCCTTCGCGATGCGGCTCATCCGGCGCCCGAACAACCTGGGCGGCTCCGCCGTCATGGCCTCCACCGCATGGCGAAGTCGCCGTGCCCGCTTCCTCAGGGTGTGCGGGGACTGCCGTGACCGCGTCGAGCGCTGCGCTCGGCGCAGCACCCGCTGCGCTGCGCGGACGAGGGTCTGACGCACAGCGGAAGCGGGCGCCTCGGACGCCGGCAGGAGAGGGGGGTCGTCCGCGAACGCGTGGAGTTGAATCCGCGCCTGTCGCAGTCTCTCCAGGTCGTGGATCTCGACGATGCGCCGCTGTGCGGCCACGGCGGCTTCCCGTTCCGGCTTCACCAGACGGGCGGGGATGCGTGCCTCCGGGCTCCGGGGCGACACCTCGCGCAGGAGCGCAGCGGCGAACTCGATCACGACCTCGTGATCGCGCACCACCCCCAGTGCCGTGCCCCACTCTCTGAGTCCGGCGCGGGTCTTCGCCACCGCGGACTCATCGAACAGGTCCCGGAAGACCCGCAGCACATTGCGGAGTCGGCGCACCGTGGTCCGATGCCGGTGCACGCCATCCGGTTCGCCCGCCAGCGCTGCTCGCTCGGTCTCGTCGAACTGCCCGACGAGGTCGCGGATCGCCGCAGTGATCGCCTCGCCGGCGGTGATGTCCTTCATGAACGCGGCGAGTGCTAGTCGCCGCCGTAGTTGCCGAGGAGCGGTCCGCTCGGCGCCTCCGAACGCCGTTGCACCTCCATCGGATCGAGACCCGCCGGCTCGGCGATCCGCGCCGGCATGGCATCGGACTCCTGCGCCGGAGCCCATTGCGGCTGCGTCTCGAGCCGCAACCGCTCGGTCGCGGCGTGTTCGACGAGCACCGGGATGAAGTCGCGCACCCTGGCGCCCGCGAGGTCGTCGAGCTCTTCCTGCACGATCTGCCCGATGTGCTCCCTGCCGATACCGGGGAACCGCATCGCGACCCGGTTCGTCACCGCGACGAATTCGGCGTCGTCCTCGCCTGTTTCGCTCATAGCCGCATTGTGAGGCGTGGATCGTGGGCCCCACAAGTACCTCGGCGCATCGGCGCTTCTCGGGGATACCCGGCCGGCATCCCGAGCTGCTCGCCGATGGTTCAACCTCGAGATCGGGCCGCAGCTCGAAGCCGTCATAGCGACCAGTGCCGAGCTGCAAGACCGCGCGCTGCTCAAGAAGGTCGGCATGGCCGCCGCGATGGCGCACGCCCTGCGCGAGCGCGGCGTCGAGGACGCCGTTGCGGCGATGGCCGGCGAGGTCGGCGTTCTCGCCTTCCGTGACGGCTACGACGCGTGGACGGCCGACGGCAACACCCGCGATCTGAACGAGCTCGTGTCAGAGGCACTGCAGCGCGTCCGCAGCGCCGCCGGCAAGCTCGGCTGACGACCTGCGGCCGCCTCGGTATCGCGCCTCAGCCGGTTGCAGGATGCTGCAGCAGCCGGTGCACGGCCTGCAGTGATTCCAGGGCGTCGTCCAGCGCCCGGCGCTGCTCGTCCGTCAATTCGGCGACGGCCTCATCGACGGGCCGCGTCCACGCGTCCGAGATCGCCCGGTGTTCCGCGATGCCCCGATCCGTGGGGCGGATGCGCCAGACTCGGCGGTCGGCGGCATCCTTTCCCCGCGAGACGAACCCGCGCTGCTCCAGCGTGCGAAGCGCCGCACTGACGTTCGGCTGCTGCAGGCCCAGTGTCGCGACCAGCTCCCCCACGGTCGAGCCCGGGGCGTCGATGACCTGCTTGAGCAGGGCGATCTCGGTCGTGGGGATCGGGCCGACACCGGCACGCTCGGGGGTGTGACGGTGGATCGTCCACGCCAGTTCGCGGAGCACCACGCTCAGCTCTGAACGCAGGGCGCTGCTCGGCTCGGCGTGTGCGGCGGTGGACTCGGGGCGCGTGGGTGTCGGCATGACGGCGCCATCCTATCGAGGGGCATTCCGGTCTATCGAGCGGGATCCCGTTCCATCGAGCGGAATTCCGTCTCTCGAGGGGTCTCCGGCCGGGCCGCGAGGAGGCGCAGGACCCGGCCGGAACCCGGTCGGCGGCTCAGAAGGGCTGAGCGAGAATCTCGAGGACGTGGTGAGTCGCGGCGATGTTGTCGAAGTCGGGCTTGCGGCCCTGTTCCCATTCGGCGATATCCAGGCACGTCTGCACCACGAGCTTGCACCGCTCGTAGCGTCGCTCGGTGTAGTCGGCGAAGGCCTCCTCGTACGACGAGTGCGCATCGAGGCTGCGGGCGAGCACGACGCCGTCCTCGATGGCCTGGGCCGCACCCTGGCCGAGGTGGGGCGTCACCGCGTGGACGGCATCGCCGACCAGCACGATCCGGCCCCGATGCCACGGAGCCGGTGCGATGAGCGCCTCCTCGGGCCGGAGCACGATGTCGGCCGGGTCCGCTCGCGCGATGACCTCGTCGCGGGCCCACGCCGTGAGCCCGCCGTACGCCTCGATCTCCCCGGTCAGGGCGTCGACGATGTCATCAGCGCTCGGGCGGGCGTCGCGCGCCATCTCGGCGTTGAAGAAGAAGTACGCCATGTCCTTGCCGATCGGGACGAACCCGGCCATGCCGGTGGGGCCGGTCTGGAGGATGATGCGGTCGATCTCGGGCCGGAGCGGAACGTTGATCCGGTAGGCGGACTGTCCGATGTAGTACGGCGTCAGCTCTGTCGGCAGGACGTGGCTGCGCACCTGGGAGCGGACGCCGTCGGCGCCGACGACGATGTCGAAGTCCTGCGACGACTCGTCGTCGAAGACGACGGTCACCTTGTCGTCGTCGGGCTCGAGCCTCAGGAACGAGGTCGCGTACCGGATCTCGACACCGACCTCGTGCGCCCGGCTCGTGAGGATCTCGTGCAGTTTGGGCCGCGTGACACCGTTCATCGGGGGGAACTTCGACTGCTCGAAGGTGGCTCCGGGTATCTCTCGGATGAATTCGCCGTCGACGTCGTACATGCTGCCCCAGGCGCTGGCCGCGTATCCCGCGTCCAGGCACTGCTGGGCGCAGCCGATCGCGTCGAGGGCCCGGAGGGCGTTGGCCGGCTGGATGATGCCGACGCCGAACACGGACGAGTGCAGGTCTGCCTGCTTCTCGATGACCGTGACGTCGAAGCCGACGACGCGCAGAGCGATCGCGGTGGACAATCCGCCGATTCCGCCGCCCACGACCAGGATGGTGCCGCTGTTCATGCTTCGATCCCCTACATCTTTGTGAGTTCCGGCCGGCGCATTCGCTCGGCTCATGATCGGGAACGCTAGCCCGGCTGAAGCTTCATCGCCCGCCTGCAACGCGAACAATATGTTTGCATATATATGTCTACTAATGTTTTGCTCATCCGGGCGACGATGGCGGAGGCGCCGGATCCGATGGCGCCCCAGCCGGCCGATGGCGGCCGGTCGACGGTCTGCGACGATGCGGGAGCCACGTGATGAGAGATGTCGACACGGCGACCCCGACGCCGACGCGTGCGCCGACGGCGCCGATCCTGACCCTGACCGGCATCGGCAAGGCGTTCGGCGGCGCGGCGGCGCTGCGCGACATCGACTTCGACGTCCGCGCGGGCGAGATCCACGCACTCGTGGGGATGAACGGCGCGGGCAAGTCGACACTGGTCGGCGTCCTCAGCGGGCAGCACACCCCCGACGACGGCATCCTGACCATCGACGGCCAGGTGCTCACGGGGCTGACCCCGCGCCGGGCGCGCGAGCACGGCATCGTGACGGTCCCGCAGAAGCGCGATCTCGTTCCGACCCTCACGATCGCGGAGAACCTGCTGCTGGGCGAGCTTCCCCGCAGGGGCGGCGTGATCTCGTGGAAGGCCGTGGACCGGGCCGCACGCGCGGCGCTCGACGAGGTCGGACTGGATCTGGACCCCGACGTGCTCACCGGCACGCTCACCGCGGCGGAGCAGACCATGGTGGAGATCGCACGCGAAGTCCGCCGCGGCGGACGCGTGCTGATCCTGGACGAGCCCACGGCGTCTCTGGGCGGGGCCGCCGCAGAGCAGGTGCGCACCCTCGTCCGACGACTGCGCGCGCAGGGCACGGCGATCATCTACATCTCGCACCACCTCGACGAGATCCTCGATCTCGCCGATCGTGTCACGGTGCTCCGCGACGGGCGCCGCCGGCTCACCGTCCCGGTCGCCGAACTCGACGAAGCGGCGCTCGTCTTCGCGATCGCGGGCGAGCACGTCGATGTGGAGCGGCCGCCCTCCGTGCGAACCCCCGGCGACGATCTGCTGAGCATCACGGGTCTGGTCGTCGGGCATCGGCTGACGGATCTGTCGCTGCGCGTGCGCTCCGGCGAGATCGTCGCGGTCCTCGGACCCGCCGGCGATGGGCAGTCGGTGCTGTTCCCCGCCCTGTCGGGACAGCTCAGTCCGGACGCCGGAACCCTCGACATCGACGGCGCCCACGTGCCGTGGGCCGATGTGCGCGCCGCGCTCCGCAGCGGCCTGCGGTGCGTCACGGGCGAACGGCTGGCGTACGGGCTGATTCCCGGCCTCAGCGTGGACGAGAACATCGTGCTCGCGGAGGATCGACGCGCTCGGCGCCGATGGATCGCCTGGCGATCCCTCCACCGTCGCGCCGCAGCGATGCGCGAGCGGTTCGGGGTTCGCACGATCCAGGCCGACCCGCCGGTGTCGCAGCTGTCGGGAGGCAACCAGCAGAAGGTGCTGCTGGCCAAGTGGCTCGCCGGTGCGCCGCGCGTCTGCTTCCTCGAGGACCCCACCAACGGCGTCGATGTGCGCGCCAAGGCCGACATCCACCGCCTCATCGATGCGCTCGCCGACGGCGGCGCGGCCGTTCTGCTGGCGTCCTCGGATGTCGCCGAGGTACAGCGGCTGGCCGACCGCGTCATCGTCGTGACCGCCGGACGACCGACGGCGATTCTCGACACCGCCGAGACGACCCGGGACGAGCTCGTCGCCCTGACTGTAGGAGGTTCTGCCCGTGAGTGACACCCGAACTCCGATGACGGCGACCGTCGCGCTGCGGCGCAGGTCCCCGCGCGTACGCAATCTGACGTCCCACGCGGGTCTCGTCGTGGTGCTGCTGCTGCTCGTGGTGGTGACGGCGATCGGCTCCGACGTGTTCTTCACGGCACCGAACGTCATCAACGTGCTGCGACAGGTGAGCGTGCTCGCCGTCATCGCCGCCGGACTCACCGTCCTGATGATCTCGGGCGGCATCGACTTCTCGATGGGATCCAACGCCATCGTCACGATGGCCGTCGTCGCCCAGCTCATCGCGGCCGGCGTGCCGTCGATGTTCGCCGTCGCCGCAGGCGTGGCCATCGCCACGGTGATCGGCCTGGTGAACGGCCTCATCATCACTCTCACCCGCGCCGCGGCCTTCGTCGTGACACTCGCCACCGCGACGCTGCTCGACGGGCTGGCGCTTCTCGTGCTCGACGGGCTCAGCGTGTCGGCCGGCGAGGAGCTGTCGGCGTTCGGATCCGGCGGAATCCTCGGTCTGCCGTATCTGCTGATCATCGCGATCGTGGTCATGGTGGTGCTCGGACTCACGCTCAAGTACACGATGTTCGGCCGGGACGCGTTCGCGATCGGAGGCAACGAGGCCGCGGCCCGGCTCAGCGGGATCGCGGTCAATGCCCGCAAAGTCGCCCTCTATGCGCTGATGGGACTGCTGGCCGGAGTCGCCGGAGTCATGCTGCTCGGGCGACTGGGCGCCGCGAGCCCCGGCGTGAGCGGGCTGACGATGGAGCTGCAGGCCGTCGCCGCCGTCGTCATCGGCGGCACGTCGCTCGCGGGCGGCAAGGGAACGATGACGGGCACCGCGCTGGGCGTCCTCCTGCTCGGGGTGCTCGCCAACGCGCTCAACCTCCTGGGCGTCTCGAGCTACCTCCAGATCATGGCGGTCGGTGCGGTGCTGCTCATCGCCGCGATCGCCAACTCCTGGCGCGGACGCCGCTGAGCGTCGCGCCTCGCGCGCCGGTCCGGCGCGTTCACCGAAGAGAAGAGAAAGGCACAGCGATGACAGCCACGAACAGGCAGAGCCGGCTGTTCACGACCCTTGCAGCGACGGTGCTGCTGGGTGCAGGACTGGCGGGATGCAGCACGGGCGGTTCCTCCAGCGGGGCCGAAACGGGCGATGAGGCCACCGCCGTCAAGATCGGCTTCATCAACGGAGCCAACAACGAGTGGGGCACGTGCCTCGAGAACGGCGTCGAAGCGGCGGCCACCGCAGGGGGCGTCGAGCTTCTGGTGGCGAACTCCGACACGGATGCCGCGAAGGAGACCGCGAACATCGAAGACATGATCACGCGCGGCGTCGACGCGATCGTGCTGAACACGGTGAGCGTGGACGCGATGACGGGCGGCATCCAGAAGGCGAATGCCGCCGACATCCCCGTCTATCTCGTCGCCGTCGTCCCCGAGGACCTGAGCGGCGTGCTCGGGGCGACGGTGGTCGATCTGCCGGGTGTCGGCGCCCTCGCCGCAGGCTGGATCGCCGAGGACGCCGGCGACCAGGCGGTGGACGTCGCGGTCGTCGCGGGTGCTCCGGGTGCCGCGTCGGACTATGTCGTGGCAGGGTTCACCGGCGCCCTCCCGGAGAGCGCGACGGTCGTCGCCGAGCAGCCGGGGATGTTCAACCGGGCCAAGGCGCAGGAGGTGGCGGAGAACATCATCCAGGCACAGCCCGATGTCGACTACGTCTTCGTCCTCAACGAGGACATGGCCTTCGGCGTACGGACGGCGCTGGACGCCGCCGGTGCGACCGAGGTGAAGATCGTCACCATGAACGGCACCGAGCCCGGCCTCGCGGCGGTCGAGGACGGACAGTTCTCGGCGACCGTCTCGGACTCCGCGGCCGATCTGGGCGCGCGTTCGATCGAGAACGCGCTGGCGCTGCTGGACGGCTCGAGCAGCGAGAAGGTCTTCCAGATGCCCACGACGCTCATCACGGCGGACAACCTCGACGAGGCCACCGCGTTCTGCGGCTGACCCTGCCCGGCGACGCGCCCTGGACGTTCGCGACCCGTGAGGGCGCGGTACGTCCGGGGCGCGTCGCTTCGCGGCGCCGAGGCGACCGCAGAGGGTGCGCGGCGACCGCCCGCACTCGCTCGACCCACGGTGAGCGCTGGGCAAGCAAGGCTTGCGAGATCCGCCTGCCTCGTGCGTTGCCCGCTCCGCCACCGCGCGTGATGCTGGAAGGACGCCACAGCGGGCGACCCTCGCTCACCGTGGCGATGCCAGGAGGATCCGCGTGAGCACCATCGTCGAAGCCAATCTCGTGGGCGGCCGCTTCACCGCCGAAGCGTCGGGCGAGCCCCTCGAGGTCCGAAACCCCGCCAACGGCGAGCTCGTCGGCCGGGTGCCCGCGATGGCGGCCTCCGACCTCGATGCGGTGCTGGACGCTGCGGTGGCCGGTGCGAGGACCTGGCGCGCGACCGGATCGATCGAGCGCGGGCGCATCCTGCTCGAGGCCGCCGCGCTGATCCGGCAGGACGCCGCGTCGCTCACCGAACTGATCGTCGCCGAGATGGGCAAGACGGTCCTCGAGGCGCGGGGCGAGGTCGGCAAGACCGCGGAGTTCTTCGAGTACTACGGCGGCTTCGGCCGCGCCCCGTTCGGCGAGATGATCCCGGACGCACGACCGGGCACCTTCGTCCTGCAGCGCCGCGAGCCCGTCGGCGTGGTGCTGCTCATCACCCCCTGGAACGACCCGCTGCTGACGCCGGCGCGAAAGATGGCGCCGGCTCTCATCTCGGGCAACGCGGTCGTCATCAAGCCCGCGAGCGAGACCCCTCTCATCGCCCTGCGCCTGGCCGAGATCCTCCATCGAGCGGGTCTTCCGGCCGGTGTGCTGGGAACCGTGACGGGCCGCGGCTCCGTGATTGGCGACGCACTCGCGACCGATTCACGCTTGGCGGCGGTGTCGTTCACCGGCTCGACCTCGGTCGGCCTCGACCTGCAGCGCAAGCTCGCGGGCAGCGGCATCCGGATCCAGACCGAGATGGGCGGCAAGAATGCCGCCGTCGTGCTCGCGGATGCAGACCTCGACCTCGTCATTCCCGTGCTGATGGACGGCGCCTTCAAGCAGGCGGGCCAGCGGTGCACGGCCACCAGCCGCCTCATCGTGCAGCGCGAGATCGCGGACGACCTGCGGGCGCGGGTCGCGGCATCCGTCTCGGCCCTGCGAGTCGGCGCCGGCGACGCCGACGGCACCGACGTCGGACCGGTCGTCAGCCGCACCGCGCAGCGCGACATCACGCAGCGCGTCGAGGCGGCGCTGGGCGAAGGCGCGATCGTCATCGCCCGCGCCGCCCTGGCCGAAGGACTCGCCGAGCGCGGCTCGTTCGTCGAGCCGCTGTTCCTCTCGATCGACCGCGACAACAGTCTGTGGCGAGACGAGGTCTTCGGGCCCGTCCTGGGTCTGATCGAGGTCGACTCGCTCGACGAGGCGATCACCGCGGTGAACGACTCGGCCTACGGATTGTCGAGCGCGGTCTATACGCGCAGCCTCGACGCCGCGTTCCGCTTCGTGGACGAGGTCGACACCGGCCAGGTCTCGGTGAACCAGCCCACGAGCGGCTGGGACATCCACCAGGCCTTCGGCGGTTTCAAGGAGTCCGGCTCGCCGTTCAAGGAGCAGGGCCTCGAGGGGCTGCGCTTCTACACGCGCGTGAAGACCGCCGCGGTGAGGACCCACTGATGGCGCGCACAGCAGCACCCCGCACCGGCATCATCGGCGGCGGGATCGTCGGCATCGCGCTCGCGCGCGCGCTGAGCGCACGCGGCGACGAGGTCACCGTGCTGGAGAAGGAGGCGCGCCTGGCAGAACACCAGACCGGGCACAACTCCGGTGTCGTGCACGCCGGTCTCTACTACGCGCCCGGCTCGCTCAAGGCGACCCTGTGCGCGGCAGGACGCACCTCGATCCGCGAGTTCTGCCAGGAGAAGGGCCTGCCCTATCGCGAGGTGGGCAAGCTCGTGGTCGCCGTCGACGAGTCGGAGCTGGGCGCGCTCGCCGAGATCGAGCGGCGATCGCTCGAGAACGGCGTGCCCGATCTGGCGCGCATCGACGACCCGTCGCGCCTGCACGAGATCGAACCCCACGTCGCGGGCGTCGCCGCGGTGCACTCGCCGCACACCGCGGTCGTCGACTACGCGTCGATCACCGAGGCGATGGCGCAGGATGTCCGTGCCGCCGGTGGGCAGGTGCGGCTCGGGCACGAGGTCACCGGGATCTCGCTCGAGCACGGGCGGGTGCGCGCCGTGACCCCTGTGTCGGACCACGTGTTCGATCGGCTCATCGTGTGCGCCGGACTCCAGTCCGACGTCGTGGCCCGGTTCGTCGGTGCGAACCCCTCCCCCAAGATCCTGCCGTTCCGCGGCGAGTACTGGGAGCTCGCACCATCCCGCACCGATCTGGTGAAGGGCATGATCTACCCGGTGCCCGATCCCCGCTTCCCCTTCCTCGGCGTGCACTTCACGCGCGGCGTGTACGACAACGTGCACGTGGGGCCCAACGCCGTGCCGGCGCTCGCCCGCGAAGGCTACAACTGGCTGCAGTGGTCGGTGAAGGACACCTTCGAGTCGCTCCGCTGGCCGGGCGCGTGGCCGCTGGCCAAGCAGCACTGGCGGATGGGCGTGGACGAGATCTCGGGTTCGCTGATCAAGCCGCTGTACTTCCAGAAGGCTCGCCGGTTCATCCCCGAGCTGCGCTCGTCCGACCTCGCCCACAAGGCGGGCGCCGGCGTCCGCGCGCAGGCATGGGGCCGTGCCGGCGAGCTGCTCGACGACTTCGCCGTCGATCAGGTCGGGCCCGTCACGCTGCTGCGCAACGCCCCGTCGCCCGCGGCGACCTCGTCCATCGCGATCGCCGAGTACGTGATCGCCCGCTACCTCGCCCGGGCATCGGCCTGAGGCATCCGTCATGCCCCTCCGACCAGCCTGCGAAACACCACGTTCGCGGCGAGACACCACCGGCGGCATGGTGTCTCGTCGTCGATACGGTGTTTCGCGAACGACGGGTCGCCGGCTGGCCGCACGACGCGGATGGCACGCCGCGGGGGCCGGAGCATGAGGATCGTCGCGCTGTTCGGCACCGAATCGGGCAATGCCGAAGAGGTGGCGGTCGGCATCGCGAAGGCGGTGCCGGGCGTCGAGGTCATGAACATGGCGGATGCCGATCCCGGCGTGTTCGAGAAGGGCACGCTGTACCTGATCGCGTGCGCCACGCATGGCGGAGGCGAACTGCCCGGATTCGCGCAGTTCCTGCACGACGACCTGGCGGAGCTGCGACCCGACCTCGACGGCGTCCGGTATGCGATGTTCGGCCTGGGCGATACGTCGTACGACGAGCGGTATCTGCGCGGGGCGAAGCAGTTCGACGAACTGCTGCGCTCGCTCGGTGCGGCGCGGATCGGGCCGTTCGGGGAGCATGACGTGATGACCGGGTCGGAGCCGGCCGAGGTCGGCGTCGCGTGGGTGCGCGACGTGCTTGCGGGAATCGGGCCGTGACCGCGTCGGAGCTGGATCCGGGAACCCGCGCGATGCTGTGGCGGTTCGCCCCGATGATCTACGGGCCGACGCTGCTGTTCGGCCTGGCCGAGGGCGCCCTGCTGCCACTGCTGCCCGTGATCGCGGCAGCCCTGGGCGCCGACGTCGCGCAGGCGGCGCTCATCGCGTCGGTGATCGTCGTCGCGCGCCTCATCGGAAACCTGCCGGCGGGATGGCTGGTCGCGCGCATCGGCGAGCGACGCACGATGGCGATCGCGGGAGGCCTCGCCCTGGCCGGCGGAGTCGGCGTGCTGCTCGCGCCCGCGCTCGGCCTGCTCGCGGTGTCGGCGTTCGCGATCGGGCTGTGCGCGTCGGCCTTCGGCCTCGCTCGGCACGCCTTCATGACGACGCGTGTGCCGCTGCGATACCGGGCGCGGGCGCTGTCGGTGCTGGGCGGATCGTTTCGGCTCGGCATGTTCGCGGGACCGTTCATCGCGGCCGCCCTGCTGGCCGTCGCGGGGACGACGGATGCCGCGGTGTGGTTCTTCATCGCGATGCTCGCAGGACTCGTCGTGCTGGTGCTGGTCGGGCGCGACCCGGAGGAGCAGCTCGATGCCGAGGGACTGCTGCCCTCGCACCCGGCGAACGGCTCGCCTCACGCCGCCCCGCCGGCGACGGATCCCTCACGGGGCGTCTTCCGCACGATGTGGCATCACCGCGCCGTGCTCGCCCGGATGGGCCTGCCCGCGGCATCCCTCTCGGGTCTTCGGCAGGCCCGCGTGTACCTGCTGCCGCTGTGGGGCGTATCGCTCGGTCTCGATGCCGGCACGATCGCGCTGATCGTCGGCCTCACCGGTGCGCTCGAGTTCGCGCTGTTCTATTCGAGCGGCCAGATCATGGACCGCTGGGGGCGCCTGTGGGCGTGCCTTCCCTCGATGGTGCTGATGGGCGGGGCCTTCGTCGGGCTCGCGTTCACCCATGACCTGGACCACGCGACCGGGTGGTTCGTCGCCGGCGCAGTCGTCGTGGGCATCGGCAACGGCCTGTCGAGCGGCATCCTGATGACCCTCGGCGCCGACGTGGCGCCCGCGGGCGATCCCGCGCCGTTCCTCGGATCGTGGCGGACGCTGACGGATGCCGGAGCCGCCGCCACGCCCTTGCTCATCGCCGGAGTGACCGCGGTGGCGAGCCTTCCGCTCGCGACCGCCGTGATCGGACTGCTGGGACTCGTCGGCGCCGTCGGGTTCGCGCGGTTCGTGCCGCGCTACGTTCCGCACACCCGGCTCTGACCCTCCTTCCTCGTCCGATCGGACGAGGAAGGAGGAGCCTGACGGCCGATGCGCGGTGAGGCCGGGACTCGCGAACATGGCGGCATGACCTCCTCCACGAGAGCACGCACCGTATCGCCCCGTGCCGGGCGGCGACGCGACTGGCTCGCTCCCGCGGGGCTGATCGCTCTCAGCCTCGTCCCGATCATGGCCGGTGTATCGCGCGTCACCCAGCTCACGCAGGGCGTGCCGGTCACCGAGGACAACGCCCGGTTCTTCGACTCGCCGATCCCCGTGCTCGTGCACATCGTGGGATCCAGCGTCTTCCTGGTGCTCGGCGCACTGCAGTTCGCGCCCTCGCTGCGGCGACGGCGCTGGCACCGGTTCGCGGGGCGCGTCGTCGCACCCGCAGGGCTGCTCTCGGCCGGATCGGCCCTGTGGATGACGCTCTTCTACGACATCCCGTCGGCCGTGACCGGACCAGGACTGCCCGCCATGCGCATCGTCTTCGGTCTCGCGATGGCCGCGGCGATCGTCGTCGCCTTCGTGTCCATCCGACGCGGCGACGTCGCCACGCACAGCGCGTGGATGACCCGTGCGTACGCCATCGGTCTCGGCGCCGGGACCCAGGTGCTCACGCTCGTCCCTTGGACGCTCGTGTTCGGAGCCCCCGACCCGATCGTGTATTCGGTGCTGATGGGCGCGGGGTGGGCGATCAACATCGTCGTCGCCGAGATCGTGATCCGGCGCCGGGCCGGCGCCGGGCCGGCGCGGGACGGCGCGGGACGGCGCGGGATGGCGCCGCCTACGATGAGGGCATGATGAGCCCGGTGCGTGCGCTCTGGGACGCCCCGGCGGCCATTCCGGCACCGCCGCGGCGGGTGTGGCGTGACGGGGTGCTGATCGCAGCGGTCGCGCTGCTCGCTCCGCTCGAGGCAGCGCTGCGTCCCGAGGTGCCGTGGCGGTGGCTGTGGGCTGTCGTGCTCGTCGGCCTGTCGCCCACCCTCCTGTGGCGGCGGGCGCGACCGTTCACGATGCTGGCGATCGCGTTCGGCACCGGCACGATCGTGGGCCTCTTGGCGGGCGGTGATTCGCAGCTCTTCACGACGGCGTACCTGCTGATCCTGCTCTACGCCCTCTTCCGGTGGGGCCGCGGACGCGCGCTCATCGCCGGGGGGATGCTGGTCGCGATCGGCATCGTCGTGTCTGCGTTCACGCCGCCGCTGACGCCCGGCGACACCGTCGGCGGCATCGCGGTCGCGGTCGCGACGAGCACCCTCGGCGTCGCCTTTCGCTGGCGCAGCCGCGCGCGTGCCCGGGAACTCGACCAGGTGCGTCTCATCGAGCGCGCTCAGCTCGCCCGCGACCTGCACGACACGGTGGCGCACCACGTTTCGGCGATCGCGATCCAGGCGCAGGCGGGCACCGCTGTGGCCGCGACGGATCCCGCCGCCACCGCCGGGGTGCTCCGGGCGATCGAGGGTGAGGCGACGCGCACGCTCCGCGAGATGCGGTCGATGGTGGGTCTCCTTCGGGCGGATGCGCCGGACCTCGCTCCGACGCCGGTCCTCGCGGATCTGCTCCGGCTCCGCGAGGACGAACCCGCCGGCCCGCCGGTCTCGATCCGCCTCGACGGGAACGTCGACTCGGTGCCTCCTGCTGTCGCGGCCGCGGTGTTCCGCCTCGCCCAGGAAGCCGTGACGAACGCGCGGCGGCATGCCCGCAACGCGCACCGGATCGACGTCGCCGTCCAGGTCGACGGGAGCGGCGTGCGCCTCGCGGTACGCGACGACGGCGAACAGACGGGATCCGCCCCCACCGGCTACGGCGTCCGCGGGATGAAGGAACGCGCGGCACTGCTCGGCGGCAGCTGCGAGAGCGGGCCGATCGCCGGCGGCGGGTGGCTCGTGGCCGCCTCGCTCCCCCGGGCGGGGTGGACGACATGACCGTCCGCGTGCTGGTCGCCGACGACCAGGACCTCGTCCGCGCGGGCCTGCGCATGATCCTCGACGCGCAGGACGGCATCACGGTGATCGGCGAGGCCGCCGACGGTGCGCAAGCCGTCGCCCTCGCCCGCCGGCTGCGCCCGGATGTGTGTCTCATGGACATCCGCATGCCGGTGCTGGACGGACTCGCAGCGACGCGGGCTCTAGCCGGCGAAGGGGTCGCCGACCCGATCCCCGTCGTGGTGATCACCACGTTCGACCTCGACGAGTACGTCTACGAGGCGCTCCAGTCCGGCGCTCGGGGCTTCCTGCTCAAGGACGCCGGTCCGGCCATGCTGGCCGACGCCGTGCACGCGGCGGCGCGCGGCGATGCGCTCATCGCCCCCAACGTGACGGTTCGCCTCATCGAGGCGTTCGCGAAGTCGGCGCCCGCACGCCCGGCGCCGCCGTCGAGCCCGCTCACCGAGCGAGAGGAGGATGTCCTCGCAGCGGCCGCGCGCGGGCTCGGCAACGCCGAGATCGCCGATCGGCTGCACATCTCGCTCAGCACCGTGAAGACGCATCTCACGAGCCTCATGACCAAGCTCGGAGCCCGCAATCGCGTCGAGCTCGCGATCTGGGCGCACGAGCGCGGAGCGCGCAGCTCTTCACCACGACAGCGGCCGTGATCCGGCACCTCGCCAGCAGGCTCAGGCGCGCCTCTCACCGGCGGGCGCCGACACCTCCGGCGCCGGCACCTCCGCGGGCGCGTCCTCGACGGCCCGGCCAGGACGCAGCAGCAGCATCGCCAGCAGGGTCGCCACCAGCACGATCCCGCCGCCGAAGACCAGGGTCCAGCGTGGCCCGAACGTCTCGCCGACCCACCCGATGACCGCGGCGCCCAGCGGCACACCGCCCATGGAGACCATCACGTACAGCGCGGTGACCCGCCCGCGGACCTCGGGATCGGTGAAGATCTGCACGGATGCGTGGCAGGCGTTCGCCATGAGCATCGTGCACAGCCCGACGACGATCGTCCACGCGGTGAACATCGCGAAGGTCGGCATGACGCTCGCGATCAGCTGCGCGACTCCGAACGCGATCGCCGACGTGGCGACGATGCGCGATGTCACCGTTGCCCGGCGAGCGGCCAGCAGCGCGCCGGTGAACGAGCCGATGGCCATGACCGAGCCGAGCAGACCGAATCCCCCGGCGCCCTGCCCGAACTCCTGCGTGGCCATGAGCGCGTTCGTCAGCTGGAAGTTGATGCCGAACGTGCCGGTGATGAACGCGATGCAGAAGACGAAGGCGAGTCGCCGATGACCGCGGACATACCGGACGGCCTCGCCCATCATGCCGCGGCGCAGCGGTGCGCGCGGGCGGACGACGAGCTTGGCGGGATCGATCATCTGCAGGGCCCAGATCGTCGCGAGGTACGTGGCCGCATTCGTGCAGATGACCCAGCCGGCGGCCGCCTCCCCCGAACCGAAGGCCGCGATCAGCAGTCCCGCCAGCGCCGGTCCGACGATCCGCGCGAGATTGAACGACACCGAGTTGAGGCCGATCGCGTTCGCGATCTCGTCCTTGCCCACGAGCTCGGGGACGAACGACTGCCGGGCCGGCGCATCCAGCGCCGCGCCCGCGCCGAACAGGAACGCGAGCACGTAGACGTGCCAGACCTCGGCGGTCCCGGTGATGGCGAGGATGCCCAGGACCAGGGCGGGAACGGCCATCATGACCGCCGTCGCCTGCATCAGCCGCCGTTTGGGGTACCGATCGGCGAGCATGCCCGCCAGTGGCGACAGCAGCAGGACGGGCAGGAACTGCATCGCCGTCGTGATCCCGACGGCGGTGCCGCTGCCGCCGGACAACTCGAGGACGAGCCAATCCTGACCGATGCGCTGCATCCATGTGCCGACGTTCGACACGACGGTGCCGGTCACATACACCCGGAAGTTGCGGATGCTCAGGGCGCGGAAGGTCTTCAGCAACGAGTCTCCCCCGCCGAGGGCAGTACGGCCTTCATGCCGCCGCCAGGGCGAAGTGGCAGGCTGCGAACTGGCCGGGCCGGATCTCGCGCATCTCGGGCGCCTCCGAGGCGCAGCGCTCCTGTGCCAGCGGGCACCGCGTGCGGAACCGGCAGCCGCTGGGGGGATCCAATGGCGACGGCACGTCACCCTCGAGCGCGGGGCCGGCGAAGGCCTTGTCGGGATCCATCAGCGGCGCAGAATCCAGCAGCGCACGCGTGTAGGGATGCGCGGGGTTCTCGTAGACCTCGAGCGCGTCGCCGAACTCGCACACCTTGCCGAGGTACAGCACCATGACTTTGTCGCTCACCGAGCGCACGACGCCGAGGTCGTGCGCGATGAAGACGACCGTCAGGTCGAACTCCGCCTTGGTGTCCTCGATGAGGTTGAGGATCTGCGCCTGCACCGAGACATCCAGGGCCGAGACCGGCTCGTCGCAGATGAGCAGTCGCGGGTTGAGCGCGAGCGCCCGGGCGATCGCGACGCGCTGCGCCTGACCGCCGGAGAGCATGCGCGGCAGCACGTCGGCGTAGCGCTCCGACGGGAGGCCGACGCGGTTCAGGATCGAGGTCGCCACGCGGTCTCGCACCTCCGCGGGCCGGCCGGCGATCGTCAGCCCCTCCACGACGATGTCCTTGACCTTGCGGCGCGGATTGAGCGAGCCGATCGGGTCCTGGAAGATCATCTGCATCGAACGGCGAAGCTCGCGCATCCTCTTCTCCGACGCGCGGTCGATGCGGTCGCCCTCGAAGCGGATGTCGCCGGAGGTGATCGGGTCCAGTCGCAGCACCGCGCGGCCGGTCGTGGATTTGCCGCAGCCCGACTCGCCCACGATGCCCAGCGTCTCGCCCGGGAGGACGTCGAAGCTGATGTCGGACACCGCCTGGACGACTCCCCCGGCGGTCTTGTATTCGACGACGAGGTTGGACACGCTCAGCAGCGCCTCCTCGCCGCGCAGGTGCGCGGTGCCGCTACCGGCCATCCGGATCTCCTCCTATGGTCGCGAGCTGCGCATTGCGGGACTCGACGGGGTGGAAGCAGGCGACCGCGTGGTCGCTGCCGACGGAATCGAGCGGCGGCTGCTCGCTGCCGCAGGCGCTGGAGGCCGCCGCGCACCGGGGCGCGAAACGGCAGCCCGGCGCGGGCTGGGTGGGATCGGGGAGCGACCCCGGGATGAGCCGGAACTCGCTGTGCCGCTCATGGTCGATGGACGGCGTCGCCTGCAGCAGCGCGTGCGTGTAGCGGTGACGCGGATCGGCGAACAGCTCACGCGAGCTGCCCACTTCGCACAGCCGTCCCGCATACATGACCGCCGTGCGATCGGTCCGCCCCGCCACCACGGCCAGGTCGTGGCTGATGAGGATCATCGACATGTCGCGGGTCTGCTGCACATGACGCAGGAGATCCAGGATCTGCCGCTGGATCGTGACGTCGAGCGCGGTCGTCGGCTCGTCCGCGATGAGCAGCTCGGGCTCGCACGAGAGGGCGACCGCGATCATGACGCGCTGGCGCATACCGCCCGACATCTCGTGCGGATAGTTGCTCAGGCGTCGTTCGGGATCGGGCACCCCGACCTCGTGCAGCAGCTGCAGCGCGCGGGTCCGCGCTTCGGAGCGACTGAGACCGAGGTGTGCGCGCATCCCCTCGGTCAGCTGGCGATCGACGCGCACCACGGGGTTGAGCGATCGCCCCGGGTCCTGGAAGACCATCGCGATCTGAGGCCCCCAGATCCTGCGCAGCTCGCGGCGAGGACGACCCACGAGCTCCTCGCCCTTGAACAGGACCGAGCCGGTCAGGGCCGAGCGGCCCGGAGTGAGGCCCATGATCGCTCGGGCCATCACCGATTTGCCGGAGCCCGATTCGCCGACGACGCCCAGCGCCTCGCCGCGTGCGACCGCGAACGACACGTCGTCGACCGCTCGCACGACTCCCCGGGAGGAACGGAGATAGGCGTGCATGTTCGAGACCGAGAGGAGCGCTTCGTGCGTCATTCGTGGACCGTCCGATCGAACTTCACCCTCAGCTGATCGCCGACGATGTTCAGGGAGAGCACGGTGAGGAAGATCGCGGCAGCGGGAATGAACACCAGCTGCGGGTCGCTGGCCAGCGAGTCCTTGCCTGCCGCGATCATCCCGCCCCACGAGGGCGTGGGCGGGGCGATACCCAGGCCCAGGAAGCTCAGCGAGCCTTCCGCGACGATCATCGCCGACATCACGATCGGCAGGTACGCGGCGAGCGCGGGCACGACGTTCGGCATGATCTCGCGGAACAGGATGCGCGGCGTGGTGGCGCCCATGTTCCGCGCCGCCCGGACGAACTCCCGCGCGGACCAGCTCATCGTGTGCGCACGCGACAGGCGGATGAAGGTGGGCAGGCCCAGCATGCTGAGCCCCAGGATGATCGTGGCAGCGTTCGGCGCGAGCACCGACGACAGCGCGAGCAGCAGGATCAGCGGCGGGAACGCCAGCATGACGTCCGAGAACAGGCCGACCGCGGCATCCAGTCCCTTCGAGGCGTACCCGGCGACGAGACCGAGGATGCCTCCGACGAAGAAGCAGAACAGGCCGGAGACCGTCGCCACGAGAAGCGACACCTGTGCGCCGTAGATCAGCCGCGAGATCACCGAGCGGCCGATGTTGTCGGTGCCGAGCCAGAACCCGACCGACTCCCCGCTCGGGGGCAGCCTCGGCGGGCCGATGGGGATCGCGTAGGACGGCAGGGGCAGCAGAGGCGCCGTGATGGCGAGCGCGAAGATCAGCACCAGCCACGCGGCGCACGCCCACACCAGGATGGAGTGCTTCTTGCGCGCGACCGGAACGCGTGCCAGCGCCTCGGCGGCCGGTGCTCCGTCGATCAGCTCCTGGGCGGCATCCGGTCGGATCAGTGTGGGGACATCGGTCATGCGGCCGCCCTCCTTCGCACGCGCGGATCGAGAAAGCTGTAGCTGACGTCGACCATCGTGTTGATGCCGACGTACATCACCGCGGCGAACGTGACCGCGCCCATGACCATGGTCACGTCGCGCGTCATGATCGACTGCACGATCAGCTGCCCGAGACCGGGGAGGCCGAAGAGCGTCTCTACGACGACCGTTCCGCCGGCCAGGGCCCCGAGGGTGATGCCGAGGACGGTGACGAGCGAGAACGAAGACGGCCGCAGCGCGTGGCGGAGCATGACGTAGACGCCGCCCATGCCCTTGGCGCGGGCGGCGGCGATGTAGTCCTCGCTGAGAGTGCTGATCAGATCGGCGCGCAGCAGCCGGTGGAAGGCGGCGATCTCGACGAAGGCGATCGACAGGGCGGGGATGAACGCGGTCTGCAGATTCGCCGCAAGCCCCTCGCTGAGCGGGTTCCACCCGAGCACGGGGAACAGGCGCAGCTGCACGGCGAGGACGTAGATGAGCACGGGACCGGCGATGAAGGCCGGCACGGCGAGGAAGACCGACGAGAGCGAGCTGAGTGCGCGGTCGATGCCACGGCCGGGCCACGTGGCGCAGATGAGCGCGAACGGGATCGCGACCGCGAGAGCGATGCCGAGCCCGAGGAATGCGAGCTCGAGAGTGACCGGAAGCCGCTCGAGGATCGCCTCCATGACCGACTGACCGGTGAGGGGCGACTCCCCCAGGTCGCCGACGACGGCACCGCGCAGCCACGTGAGGTACTGCTGCCAGGGGGGCGCGTCCAGCCCCCACTTCTCATTGAACTTCGCGATCGCCTCGGGCGTCGCGTTCTCGCCGAGCATGCCCTCGGCGATCGAGCCCGGCGCGAGAGACATCAGCATCCGCACGAGGAACGTCGCCAGCACGATGACCAGCAGCGCCCGACCGATGCGTTTGAGGCTCGCCAGCCATTTCAGATTCTTCATCCCAGCGCTCCTTCGCACCGCGGGGGAGTGCGCCGGGGTGGGATGCCCCGGCGCACTCGGAGTGATCAGTCCTGGACCCAGAGGCGATCCGGAAGGATCGACCCGCGGCCGTACAGATCGATTCCGCCGACGGCGGTGTTCGCGATCGCGACCTGTGCCGCACGCGTGTAGTAGATGGCCGGGTTGGTCGCCGCCAAGCGCTCAGCGGCGAGAGTGTACGCCTCGATGCGCTCGTCCAGCGTCTCGGCGAACCGGCCCTGGGTGAGCGCCTCATCCAGCTGCGGGTCCGAGATTCCGGTCGCGTTCCGACGGGATTCGCTGTCGAACGAGTTGAACAGTGTCGGCTCGGGATCCACGAAGTTCGTGGCGGCCAGCGTCATCTCGAACTCGTGCTGGCCGAGGATGCGGCCCGTCTCGGACCAGTCCGCGATGTCGATCTCGGCGGTGACGTTCTCCAGCAGGCTCAGCTGCGCCTGGACGGCCTCGCCCAGCGCCTCGGAACCGCGGAAGACCGTGAACGTGAAGGAGACCGGCGTGCCCGCATCGGCGAGCTCGTCGAAGATCTCCTGCGCCGCCTCGGGGTCGTAGGTGTGCAGCGGAACGTCGTTGTACAGCGGGCTGGTCTCGGGGAACAGCGTCTCGGCCGGGACGGCGGCGGTGCCGTAGAGGGCGGTGTTGAGCGAGTCGATGTCGATCGCCTTGCTCACCGCTTCTCGTGCGAGCGGGTTGTCGAACGGAGCGGCCGCGGTGTTGAGGGCGAGGTACTGGCCGCCCGCCATCGGCTCGCTCTGCACCTGCAGGCTGGCCTGCTCCGCCTTCTCGACGCCGAGCCAGTCGTTCTCCGAGGCGATGTCGACGTCGCCGGTGACCACGGCGTTGACGCGCTGCTGCGAGTTGTCGGTCGTGTTGATCGTGAGCGCGTCGAGGTACGGGCGCGGAGCATCCCAGTACTCGTCGTTCTTGACGAGCTCGATCGTGCCGCCGCGGGTCCAGCTGTCGAGCACGAAGGGACCTGCGCCGATGGGGTTCTCGTCGAACTCCGCCTGTCCGAGCGCCAGCGCGTCGGGCTGCGCCACCCAGTTCATGGACGACTCGATCACCTGGGTGCCGAAGTAGGGCGCGGGCCGGGTCAGGGTGACCGTGAGCGTCTGCGGATCCACGACCGCGGTGTCGGCGATCATCGTCGCGTCGGGCAGCGAGTTGGAGGCGAGCGTCTCATCCTTCAGACGGTCCCAGTTGTACTTGACGGCGGCGGCGTCGTACGGCGTGCCGTCCGAGAAGGTCACGTCGTCGCGCAGGGTCAGGGTGAATGTGGTGCCGCCGTCGGTCGACGAGAAGTCGGTGGCGATGGAGTATTCGATCTCGCCGGTGGTCTCGTCCGAGATCATCAGGGTCCCGTACAGCGCATTGCCGAGCATGCCGTTGCCCTGCGAGGCGTTCATCAGGAGGGCGGGATCGAGATTCAGGGGTGCCGAGATCTGGGCGGCCGTGAGGGCGCCGCCCTGAACGGGCTCGCCTGCGGGGCCGTCCGTCGTCTGCGTGGGGGTGGCGGTGCCGCCCCCGGCGCATGCGACGAGAGAGAACGCGATGGCTGCGCTGCCGATCATGGCCGCGACGCTGCGGCTGGTGCTGCTCTTTCGGTTGATCATTTCGCTTCCTTGTTGGTGTGGAGTCCGGCCGGTCGGCCGCTTCCTGCCGCGTGTGATTGCAGGTCTGCGCGCGGTGGATCAAGGGGTGTGTCCGGAACGAACACGTACAGCTCGCCGTCGACGACTTCTACGGCGTATTTCGGCAGGGGCGTTTCGCAGGGCAGCTCGGTCGCCTCGCCGGTCATCAGTGAATACCGGCCCATGTGGACGGGGCAGTTGATCTCAAAGCTCTCGGGCAGCACGTGTCCGCGCCGCAGCTGCGCCGGCAGATGCGTGCAGCGGTTCCCGATGGCGAACAGCCGGCCTCGGACGGCCAGCACCAGCACTTCGCGGTCGCCGACCTTGACGACGGTGCGCTCGTCCTCTTCGAGGAAGGCCGAGACCGGCCCCACGTGCACACGCAGCTCCGACGCAGCGGCGTGCACCACGGTCAGTCATCTCCTGTGTCGTGGTCGGAGTGATTCGCCACGTTCGCCTTCCAGTAGGCGCGGGGGTGCAGGCGATGACGGTCGATCAGGCGGTTGTCGAGGAGGTGACGACGGATGCGACGCATCGCGCCCGCCTCGCAGCCCACCCAGATCTCCCCCGGACCGTCCGGCAGCTGCAGCTGTGCGGCCGCGCGCACCAGGGCGTCGCCGGGCTCGCCCTCTTCGGGGATCCAGCGCCAGTCGGCGCGCGCCTGGCTGTCGGCGGGATCCGCGTCGGCGAGGTCGTCGAGCTCGACCACCGCGATCGCGGTGACATGCGGCGGGAGCGCCTCGACGATCGCGCCGACGGCGGGAAGAGCGCAATGGTCGGCGAAGAAGACGCACCATCGGGTCGCCGGCTTGGGTGCGAAGCCGCCGCGCGCCTCGCCGGCGACCTCGAAGACCGAGCCCCTCGTGACCTCGCGCGCCCATCGGGTGGCCGGGCCGTCGGCGTGCAGACCGAAATCGATCTCGATCTCGCCGGTGCCGTCCTCGACCCGGCGGACCGTATAGGTGCGCATCGCCGCGGACTCGGCGCCGTCCTCGGGCACGAAGATCTTGACGTGCGCGCCGGGCAGCCCGTGCTGCCAGCCCGCGAGGTCGCCGCGCGCCCGCACCCGGACGAGCTGCGACGTGCGCCGCTCGATCGAACGCACCTCGAGAGACCGACGCGGCAGACGCACCCGCGGCGCTCCGCCGCCACGCGCGCCCCGTTCACCGCGCTCGCCGCCGCCGCGCCCGCCCCCACCGCCGCGGCGCGCGGTCAGGTGGGTGCGGAAGTGCTGCACCGTGCGCGCCCAGGTCGCGGCGGCGGCGTCGCTCGGATCGTCGAGGTCGGCCCGCAGCAGGAAGCCGTGCCCGAGGCCCGCGAGCATCTCGGCGTCGAACTCGGGGTTCGAGCCTCGCGCCGCGGCGATGTACTCGTGGACGTTCTCCTGCACCACGCCGGCATCCTCGTCGCCCCAGAAGGCGAGCACCGGCCCGGTCAGCGAGCCGACCAGATCGAGCGGTCGAGGCGGCGGCATCACGATCGCCCGCGCCGGCACCGGGAAGCCGTAGTACGCCACGGTCACCAGGTCGGTGCGGGTGCTGGCGAGATCCAGAGCGAAGGTGCCGCCCATGCAGAAGCCGAGGACGCCCACCTTCGCCACGGCGAATTCGGCTGCGAGCCAGTCTGCCGCCGTGCCCAGATCGATGAGCGTGTTGCGCTCGTCCAGTGCGCTCCGGCGGGCGAAGGCATCCTCCTTCTCGGCACCCACCGGCCCCTGCCGGAAGAAGAAATCCGGCAGGAGCACGGCGATGCCGACATGTGCCAGCCGATCGGCGAGCGCCTCGTAGAACGGGCTCGGTCCGCGGATGTCTGCGACAAGGAGGACTGCAGACCGGGCATTGCGGCCCAGATGCAGCGTCGCAGGCATCGACTCGCCGTCGCCGACGGGGATCGACACGACGCGATGGTCGGCGACCGCGACGGTGTCGTCGCCCGATACTTCGGTGGGGCACATGGCGTTCTTTCGGTTCAGAGCCCGGTGGGCTCGCGGGTGAACAGCTCGTCGATGCTCAGGCGGGTCGCAGTGATGCCCTGATCCGCGCTGTAGCCCAGGAAGACCTCCAGCGTCGCCCGGTTGGCCTCGACGCCATACGGCCAGAAGTCGTCACCGAGCAGGCCTCGCGCACGTTCGGCGTTGGCCGACGCCCACGGCAGCGGGTAGCTGGGAACCACCGCACTCAGCGCGCGTCGCAATGAGCGATCCTTCGCCTCGGTGAAGGAACGCACGAGTTCGTCGGCCACGGCCGGGTTGCGGTCGTAGGCCGCGCGGCGAAGGACGAGCACGTGCATGATCGGGAAGATCCCGCTGCGCTTGGCGTAGTCCATCTCGTCGAAGGTGAACTTCGGGAACAGCCGCTGCACTGCCGCGCCGCGTCCCTGCGCGCTGGCCGGCGGCCGTGCGGTGATCACGGCGTCCAGCTCGCCCGAGGTCAGCAGATCGTCGAGGGACCGATCCGTCTCGCGACGGATGTCGAAGCCGTCGAGGTCGAGGTCGACGGGCTCCTTGCGGCCCGGCTCATCGACTCCGCCCTGCACCCACCGGACCGAGCGGAGATCGACGCCGTGATCGGATGCGAGGACGCCACGGGCGTAGATCCCGGCGGTCTGCGCCCATACGGGGATGCCGATGCGAGCGCCGTTGAGTTCGGCTGCCTCGGCGATGCCGTTCGCGCGGACGAAGACCGAGCTCTGTCGATACGCCCGCGCGGGGAAGACCGGCAGGATGATGAGCGAGTCGTCGCCCTGTGCGCGCCGTGCCGTGGCGACCGCGAGCGACAGCTCCGCGGCATCCCACTCGCCGCCGTCGAGGAAGCGGGAGAACAGCTCTTCCGGGCTGTCCACCGGAGTCGCCTCGAGTTCTCCTTCACCGAAGGAGACTCGGCCGTTCCACAGGTCGCGGGTGTGGTCGTAGTCGCCGAACCCGACGCGCACAGTCGATGACATGCTCTGGCTCACCAGTCGCGGTCGGGGTGGAACGTGAACTCGACGCGGTGCCCGTCGGGGTCGATGATGCTGCCGGTCTTGGACGAGTCGTGGCCGCGGTTGGGCTCCTCGACGTGGTCGATGCCGAGCTCGCCGAGGTGCACCAGGAATGCGTCCCAGTCCTCGACCTCGATGGCGAAGTGGATGAGGCCGGTGACTTCCTTGCCCTTCTCGACCGGACGGAAGTGCAGGTCGAAGTTGCCGCCGCGGTCGGTGTTGGTCAGCAGCATGGTGCGGTTGACCGGGATGTTGACGGGGTTGGACACCGTCAGGCCGAAGACCTTGCCGAACCACTCGGCGGTCGCCTCGGTATCGGTGATCGGGAAGTTGACGTGATGCAGGCTGTGCGCGTGCGATGTCATGGTGTGCCTTTCGAAGTGGGCTTTTCGATGCTCGGCGTCATCGTGATCGACACTCCGCGACCCTCGTCGACGTGTCGTCGACAGGCCCCGTCGTCTTTGATCGGATGCGCTTGGCGTTTCATCAGCATACGGACTTTCTCGTCCGCCAGAAGAGGTCGAGCGTGGCGATCGCGCAGGCATATCGTGCACACCAGGCAATCTCGTTCGTGTGATCGCACACCTACTATTCCGCCGATTCGTGGAGGCGCAGACGCGCCCGTGATGCGCAGGGCATCACGGGCGCGGACGGTCGTGCCGACAGCGGTGGTCAGACGGCGAGAGCCTCCCCGACGGCGGGGATCACGAGCTCGGTGCCCTCGGGCAGCAGCTTCGCGAGCAGTCCGCCATGCAGGCGTCGATGAGCCTCGGCAAGACCGCCCTGGTGGATCGGGACGACGATCCGGGGTGCGACGTCGCGGGCGAAGTCGATGACTTCCGAGAGCTTGAGCCACGGAGCCCCGAGCGGAAGCAGCAGCACGTCCACGCGCCCCTCGGGGCGCTGCAGCGAGTCGCCGGGGTGGAAGATGCGGCCCTCGATCATCAGGGCGATGTTCTGGGGAAGCGGGAGGGTCTCGTAGATCACCTCGTGGGGCTGCTCGTACGCCGTGACGGCGAAGCCTCTCACCCCGTCGACCTCGCCGGGGGCCAGAAGACGCACGTCCGCGGTGCCGGCGGCGCGAACGTCGTCGAGGGCATCGGCCGGAACGAAGACGGGGGTCGCGGCATCCGGTGCCACCTTCGCCAACTGCGCGAAGTCGAGGTGATCCTCGTGGCGGTGGGTGACGAGCACGGTGTCGGGCCGGGCAACTCCGGTCAGATCGCTCGCCAGGCTCCCGGGATCGATCATCAGCCGGCTGCCGCCCGATTCGTTCTCGATCGTCACGCAGGCATGTCCGTGGTGGGTCAGCTTCATTCTCTCTCGCCTTCGTGGGTCGCGCCTCTGGCACGTCGGATGGTCGGGGCCGCGCCAGCGATGCGCGGGCGGTTCCACCTTTCGAGCCGCGTCCGGTGCTGTCAAACGGGCGACCCCGCGTGTTCCACAGACAAAGCATGCACACTCGTGCGCCATCCCGGGCGCAGGTAGCCTGAGACGCCACACACCCTCTCGTCCGTGCACTTCGACTCGGACGACCGCCGACCTCCGGAGACTGATCGGTGTCCATCCCGGACGCAGCCGCGATCGCCGGCGCGCACGCCCTCTCGCTCGGGCTCACCCGTACGCCGGGCCATCTCCTGCGACGAGGTCTGGCGACCTATAACGCGATCTGGGCCGACGAGGTCGGCAGCGACCCGACCAGCGCCCAGTTCGCGGTGCTCGCCGCGCTCGCCACGAGTCCCGGCATCGACCAGCGCGCCGTCGGCGAGCTCGCGTCGCTGGATCGATCCTCCACGACCGACGTCGTGCAGCGCCTGGCGCGCCGCGCCTGGATCACCAAGTCCCGCGATCCCGCAGACGCCCGTCGCGCGGTGCTGGACCTCACGGTGCCTGCGGCCCACGCGCTGGAACTGCTCACGGCCCGTGCGGCGGCGGTCCACGACCGGCTCCTCGCACCTCTCGACGCCGACCAGCGCATCGAGCTGCTCGCGGGACTTCGCAGCATCGCCCGCCTTCCCCCCGGGCGCATCAGCCGATCCGATCACTCGCCGCTGGAGGCGCCGGGCTTCCTCATCCGTCGCGCGCAGCAGATGCACACCGCGCTGTTCGCCGAGGAGTTCGGCGACGACATGACCGGCCCGCAGTTCGCCGTCCTGCATACGCTGCGCAACTCCCCGGGCATCAGCCACCGGACGCTGCGCAGCGTCGTGCGGATCGACCGCACGACCGTGACGGGCATCGTCGATCGCCTCGGTCAGCGGGGCTGGATCGGCCGGGAACGCGATCCTGCCGACGCCCGGCGCTTCCGGCTCACCCTCACACCGGCCGCCGAGGCGATCTACGACGACCTCGCAGAGCGCGTCGAAACCGTGCAGCAGAGGCTGGTCCTGCCGCTCTCGGCCCAGGAGCGCGAGGGATTCCTCCCCCTCCTGTTCGCCGTCGCGACGCAGCGCAGCGCCGACGGCGACTGACGGCGACTGCCGGCGCCGCCGCCGGTCACTCCGCCGAGAGCGCGAACCGCACGGAGATCTGCTCCGCGGTCCGCCGGACCGCCGAGACCAGGTCGTCGACGACGCCTTCCGCGCGCCGCTGCACCGTGACGATGCTGATGCCTGCCGCCACGGAGCCGTCTGCCGCGTGCACCGGCGCGGCGATGCCGACGGCGTCGGGATCCAGCTCGCCCCATGACACCGCGAAGCCGTCCTCGCGCACCCGGGCCAGGCGCTGCAGGATCTCGTCGGGCCCGGTCAGAGTGGTCTCGGTGTACTTGGTCAGAGAGGTGCTCTCCAGCAGCCGTGCGATCACGTCGGGTTGTTCCCACGCCAGCAGCACCCACGCGGATGCGCCGGCGTTCACCGCCTGGACGGTGCCCCGCTCGTAGCTCAGGCGTACCTGCGCGGCATCCGATTCCACCCGCTCCAGGCACACGACGCGGTCACCCGAACGACGAGTGAGCAGCGCGGTCTCGCCGGTCGTCGCAGACAGCTCGCGCAGAAGAGGCAGCGCGATCTCGGAGAGTCCGTACGAGCGTCGTGCCAGCCGCGCCAGCTCGAACACCCGCAGCCCGAGGCGGAAGCCGCCGGCCGGATCCTCCTCGACGAACCCCCCGGCGATGAGCGTCTGCAGGTAGCGGTAGGCGGTCGAGCGCGCCACGCCGAATGCCGCCGCGACATCGGTCGCCGACAGGGTCGTGCGCCGGTCGTCGAACAGTCCGAGGATGTCGAGCGCGCGGTCGGCGGTGCTGTTGCGTTCGCGGTACGCGCTCGCCGGTGAATCGGATGTCGCTCCAGCCATAGGCACCACCCTACGAGCGGGAAGCGCCGGTGGCGCACCCCGCCCGGCGTGAGGTATTGTCCTGTTTTGTGGTTGTACTGTCCTGTTATACAGGACATGAGGGAGATGCGATGCAGAAGACGAGCCCCGCGGACGTCATCGTCGTCGGCGCCGGCCCGGTCGGCATGACGGCGGCCCTGCTGCTGGCGGCGTACGGCCGGAGTGTCACGATCGTGGAGCGGCGCACGGCGACGAGCGACGAGCCCAAGGCGATCAGCCTCGACGACGAATCCCTGCGCGCCTATCAGATCGCCGGAATCGTCGACGAGGTGCTGGCGATCATCGTGCCGGGCACCGGCACGATGTACTTCGACGCCGCTGGCGAGAAGCTGTTCCACGCGAGGGCTGCCCAGCCGCTGCGCCTCTCCTTCCCGTTCAAGAACCCGTTCGCGCAGCCCGACCTCGAGCGGGTCCTCATGACCGCGATGACGCACAGTCCTCGCATCGACGTCCGTTTCGGCACGACCGTCACCGACCTCGTGCAGGACGCGCACGGCGTCGAGGTGATCGCCATCACCGAGGGGACGGCGTCCACGCTGCGCGCGGCCTACGTCGTCGCCGCGGACGGCGGCCGCTCGACGGTGCGCTCCCGGCTCGGAATGCCGATGGAGGGCCGGGGCTTCGACGACGTCTGGGTCGTGATCGACACCATCGGCGATACCCGCGGCGAGCGCTTCGGCATGCACCACGCGGACCCCGCGCGCCCGCACGTGATCGTTCCGGGGCTCGACGGCCGCTGCCGGTACGAGTTCTACACCTTCCCCGGCGAGGCGAGCCCCGATGCCGTCCCCGACTTCGCGCTCATCGAGCGTCTCGTCGCCCCGTACCGCTCCATCACGCCCGCCGATATCGAGCGCGCGGTGGCCTACCGCTTCCACGCGCTCAACGCCGTGGACTGGCGGCAGGGGCGCGTCTTCCTCGCGGGTGATGCCGCGCACATGATGCCGCCGTTCGCGGGGCAGGGACTGAACTCCGGCATCCGCGACGTCGTCAATCTCTCGTGGAAGCTCGCCGATGCCGTCGCACATCCCGACCAGGACCACGGCACCCTGCTCGACAGCTACCAGAGCGAGCGACGACCGCACGCCGACGCCGTGATCCGCAGCTCCGTCCGGCTCGGCCGTGTCGTGATGACGACGAACGAGCGCCTCGCGCGATTCCGCGACGACACCGTGCGTGCCGCACTCGCGACCCCCGGCGGCCGCGACTTCTTCGAGCACATGCGCTACCGGCCGCCGGTGCGGATCACCTCCGGCGTCGTCGTTCCCACTCCCGACTCCGAGCTGGTCGGCGTGCCCATCGCCCAGCCGATGGTGTTCGACTTCCGGCGGCACCGCATCGTTGCGCTGGACCGCATCCTGGGGCCGTCGTGGTCGCTCATCGCCGTGGGGCTGCCGCCGTCGGAGGTCGCGGTCGCCGCGGATCTGCTGCCCGAACTCGCTCCCACCCTGGTGGCCGCGCCACTGGACGACACGATGGCCGACTACCCGGCGAGCGCCGAGGTCGCCATCGACCTGGACGGGCGGCTCTACGCAGAGCTCGCGGGCGAGCGCGGGCACTTCGTGCTCGTGCGCCCCGACCGCTTCGTCGCGGCACGGTGGTCTCCCGCCGATTCCGACGCCGCCGTCGCTGCGGTCCGGCAGCGTCTCGGCGCCGTCTACGCGCTTCAGAACTGACGAACCTCCTGAAAGGAAGAGAAATGCAACGACCACAACGCGTCATCCTCGAGCAGTCGGCCGCCGCTGGGACCCTGCGCGACACCGCCGTCTCGCACATCGGCTTCCACGTTCCCGACGTGGTGGCCGCCGAGATCTTCTACGTGCGGGTGCTCGGCATGCATCGGCACGCCGAGCTCGCCGACGGCGGAGTCCGCCTCGGCTGGGGTGCCGGTCACCACGTCATCGATCTGATGCCCGGTGAGCAGCGCCTCGCCCACTACGGGTTCGAGGTCGGTGACGCCGCCGGCATCGCCGGGATCGCCGAGCGCCTGACCGCGGGCGGCTATGTCGTCCGGCCACTGGATCCGTCGTACATCGACGCGCCTCTCGGCCACGTCGAGGGTCTCTCGACCATCGATCCCGACGGCACGATCGTCCACTTCCACTCCCGGGTCCAGCGGCAGGGCGAGAACGCAGCCGACACCGGCCGCCGGCCGATCAAGTTCCAGCACACCACCATCGGCACCGTCGCGGTGGAGCCGTTCGTCGAGTTCTTCGCGAGCACCATCGGCTTCCAGCTCAGCGATCAGCTCGCCGACGGCCGCTTCTGCTGGCTGCGCAGCAACAAGGACCACCACACCCTTGCGGTCGTCAACGTCGGCAGCGCCGGCGACATCGACCACTACTCCTACGACCTCGCGGAGTGGGAGGACTTCAAGGCCTGGTGCGACCGCCTCACCGAGCTCGATGTGGAAGTGCAGTGGGGCCCCGGGCGCCACGGACCCGGCAACAACCTCTTCGTCTTCTTCGACGATCCGGCCGGCAACCACATCGAGCTGTCGGCCGAGATGGAGAAGTTTTGGGACGACTCGGTCGTGTACCAGCCGCGGAGGTGGGATCCGACCCCGCACGCGGTCAACATGTGGGGCGGCCAGACCCCGAGCTGGCGCCGGACGAGCGAACGAAAGGGCGGGGTGCCCGCATGAGGATCGTCAACTACCTCCGCGACGGCCGCAGCGGCGTCGGCGTCGTCGACGAGGACCGGATCATCCCGCTCGCCGGCCTGGATGCGATCGGCGCGGGCGTCGGCAGCGCCGAGATCCACGCGGCCGCGCGTCTCGAGGACGACGCGTTCCCGCTCGCCGAGGCTCACCTGCTGCCGGCGAGCCCCCAGCCGGCGAAGGTGTTCTGCGTGGGCCTGAACTACCTCGAGCACGTCGAGGAGACCAAGCGCGAGCTTCCCGCCTACCCGGTGCTGTTCCCGAAGTACGCCAGCAGCCTGATCGGCGCCCATGACCCGATCGCGATCCCCGCCGAGTCGGAGCAGGTCGACTACGAGGCGGAGCTCGCCGTGGTGATCGGCACCGGGGGGCGCCGGATCGCCGAGGCGGACGCGATGAACCACGTCCTGGGCTTCGCGGTCGCCAACGACGTGACGATGCGCGACTTCCAGTACAAGACGCACCAGTGGCTGCAGGGCAAGGCCTGGGACGGCGCCACCCCGATCGGCCCCGAGGTGGCGACCCCCGACGAGTTCGACTGGACCTCCGCCGGCATCCGCACGTTCGTCAACGACCAGCTGGTGCAGGACTCCGACCTGACGATGCTCATCTTCAGCATCCCCCGTCTCATCGCGACGGTGTCGGTCTTCACCCGCCTGGAGCCCGGCGACGTCATCCTCACCGGCACGCCGGGCGGGGTCGGCTTCCGCCGCGACCCTCAGCTGTTCCTGCAGCCGGGCGACCGGGTCGTGGTCGAGATCGACGGGCTCGGTCGCATCGACAGCGAGTGCGTGCGCGAGGCCTGACCGCCGCGCAGAAAGGCGCCGCCCGAGTCCTTCTCGGGCGGCGCCTTTCGTCGGTTCAGAACGGGGCGACGACCGCTTCGCGCATGCGGATGCCCTCTTCGACCGGATCGAAGTCCGGCGTCGGGTCGAACTCCCACTTGCGGGCGTTCGCGCCGTAATCGACCACCCTCTTGCAGCGCTCGTAGCGGCGGTCGCCGTATGCCTGCAGCGCACTCTCGAGGTCGTCGTTCGCGGCCAGCTCCTCGGCCAGCACCACGCCGTCCTCGATGGCCAGTGCCGCGCCCTGCGCGGTGTTGGGCGTCACCGCGTGCACCGCGTCGCCGAGCAGCACGATGCGGCCGCGGTGCCACGGACCCGGTGCGATCAGGTACTCCTCGGGCCGCAGCACGATCTCGTCCGCGGCATCGAGGTAGTCGTCCCGCACCACGCCTGCGGGGCCGCCGAACCCGGCGAGGTATGAGCGCATGAGCTCGCGCAGCTCCTCGGTGTCGGGCCGGACCGAACGGTCCCACACGATGTTCAGGTACATGTACCCGAGGTCGTCCGCCAGGGGGACGAAGCCGACACCGATGCGTTCCCCATCGTCGCCGAGTCGCTCCTGACGCAGGATCGCGTCGATCTCCGGCAGACGAGGCACGTTGATGCGCAGCACCGACTTGCCGCTGTAGGCCGGTTCGACCGGCTCGTCGTAGACATGGGCGCGGATGATCGAGCGCACGCCGTCGGCTCCGACGAGCAGTTCGGGGGTGCGGGTCGTGCCGTCCGACACGTCGACCTCGACGTGGTCGCGCCGAGGACGGACCGCGGTGATCGTCTTGTCGTACTCGATCGACACCCCCACGGCCAGCGCCCTCTCGGTGAGGACGCGGTGCAGCTTCGGGCGCGTGATCCCGTTCATCGCAATCTCGGGAAACTCCGCCACGCGCGGACCCGGGATCGCCCGCACCACAGCGCCGTCGGCATCCAGATGCTTCGCCGAGTAGGCGGCGGCATAGCCCACGGCGATGCAGGCGTCAGCGCATCCGATCGCGGCGAGCGCGCGCAGCTGATTGGGCTGCTGGATGATCCCGACGCCGACGGTCGAGGACCGCAGGCCCGGGTGCTTCTCGATCACGGTGACGTCATGACCGGACTGCGCCAGTGCGATCGAGGCGGCGAGCCCGCCGATCCCGGCACCGAGGATGAGGATGGAACTCTGGGTCATGGGACTCCCTTGTCGACGAGCGGGCATTTACGTATAAGTATGTACCTACATCTATCGGGGGTAGGATGCCTGTCATGCAACCTCGGAATGCAGACCCGTCCGATCCGATCGTGGATCTGAGCGGGGCGCTGCGCCATCTCGCATGGACGCTGCGCCGCAGCGCCCCAGATCGCGCGGGTGTGCCGTCGGTGCCGACCTCGGAACTCGCCGTCCTGAAGCAGGTGCTCGAGACTCCCGGCCTGACGGTCACGGAGCTGGCCGCCACGCTCGGCATGCAGCGCCCCAACACGAGTGCGGTGCTGCGCTCGCTCACGCTGCGCGGACTCGTGACGCGCGAAGAGGACGAGGGCGACCGCCGGCGGGCTCTCATCGTGCCGACGTCCCTCGCCCATTCCGAGGCGACGGCGATCGGCGATGCCTGGCTGGACGTGATCGGCGAGGCCGTCGGCATCCTCCCCGCCGACGAGCGCGCGGCCCTCCTGGCCGCGGCGCCCGCCCTCCGCTCGCTCGGCAACGCGATCCGGGCGGGAGCGTCTGCCCTCTAAAGTGCGACGGCCACCGTGACCTGCGTCGGAGCGCTCATCAGCCCGGCGACGCCGTCACGCAGCACCTGCACCGCCGCGCCGACGTTGTGCGCCGCGAGCGCCTCTCGCGAGGACCAGCGCTCGACGATCAGGATCGAGCCGTCGTCGGCCACGTGCGGGTCGTACTGCTGGCAGCCCGGTTCGTCGCGGATGCCGGCGACCGCGGCACCGACCGCCGCCACCGCCTCGTCGAAACGCGCCGGATCGGGGTGCAGCCGTGCGACGACGGTCACCGCGTCGGCGGCATCCGCGTTCCCGTCCGTCACGCCTCGTTCCCCCACACCATCGTCGCGAACGTCTCGACCAGCTCGAGCTTGCGTCGCTGCTCGGCGACCGTGAGGGCCGCCGGCAGATAGTGGATCTGCTGGAAGCCCCGGTGGGGCAGCAGGCCGATGCGATCGTATTCGTGCTGTTCGATCGCGACGTCGAGCCGGCTCATGACGGTGTCGATGTCCTCGAGCGCGGCGACGTCGGCGTCGACGATGCCCAGGCCGATCTGCTTCTCGTCCGGCACCAGCGACGGCAGATTCTGCGCGACGGCCGCGTCGGAGTGGTACGGGAAGGTGAACTTGTCGTACCCGGTCGCGAAGAGCTTCTCGGCGCGCGCGATGTCGATCTCGGCGTCGAGATGCTCCCCCCAGCCGATCGTGAGCGCGACCTTCTGCTGCTCCTCGCGCTCGAGCCCGGCCACCACGGCCGCGTCGATCTCGACGGCCTCGTCGAACGACAGTTCGCCGCTGTCGCGCCCGGCGAGGAACGCGGCGTAGTCGGGGTTGTCCAGCTGCACGAATGCGACGCCGATCTCGAACAGCAGCTCGATCTCATCCCGCAGCAGTTCGGCGATCGCATCGCCCAGCGCGGCCGCACCGGGGTAGGCGCGTCGGGCGTCGTCGGAATACGTCTGCGCGGCGATGTGCGCGGCGGACGGGAGCTTCACCTTCACCGGAAAGCCGGTGTTCTCGAGCAGGAACCGTGCAGCATCCGCCGCGATCGGCTTCTTCTGCACGAGCGGGCCGTCGACGGTCCACACCGTCAGGCCGTCCGCCGTCTTGGCGTTGGGCACCTTGGTGAATCCCGACACCGACTGCAGCACCGAGCTGCGGTAGTCGCCGTCGCGGAAGTTGCCGTCCGACAGGCACGACAGCGTCAGGTGACGCTGATAGGTGAGGAAGTCCAGAACCGCGGCGTCTTCGATCTCGCGGAGCTCGTCCGCGGTGATCTCCCCCGCGCGAAGCGCGTGGCGACCGGCCTGGATCGTGTCGGGACGGATGTTGTCGCCATGGTTGTCGATGCGGTACGAGAAGAGATTGGCCATCGTCGGGCCCTTTCAGTCCTGGTCGTCGGCGCGCGCCTTCGCGCCCGCCCACTCGGCGAAATCGGTGTCGTAGCCGAGCTCGGCCACGACCGTCTCGGCCAGCAGCTGGTCCTCCTGCGGCGTGCCGCCGGACACTCCGATGCCCCCGACGAACTCACCGTCGCGCTTGAGCGTCATCCCGCCGCCGGTGGCCACGATCGGGAAGTGGCCCATCGTGGAGACCTGCCCGAAGAAGGCCGGGTCGGAGTTGGACCAGGGCTTGAGCATGCCGCTCGGGCGCTGCATGACCGCCGACGTGTACGCCTTCGAGATCGCGATCATCGGGGTGATCGGGCGTGCGCCGTCGAAGCGGCGGATGCTGACGATGAAGCCGCCGGAGTCCACGACCGCGATGCTCAGACCCTTTCCGATGCGCAGCGCCTCGCGCTCGGCGATGACCATGATCTTCTCGGCGTCGTCCTGCATGACGTTCTTCGGCATCTCAGTTTCCTTCCAGCGCATCGACGAGCTTCGCGACGGCGGTGTTGAACAGGTCGGGGCGCTCCCAGTACATGGAGTGCGGGGCACCGGGCACGACCTCCAGCAGCGAGCCCTCGACGAGCTCGTGGGCCTTGGCGACCGTGGCGGGGCTGAGGACGGCATCCTTCTCCCCCGCGAGGAACGCGATGCCGAAGCCCGCCGCCGACACCTCGGCGATGCCGGGCCCGTCGGTGGAGAGGTTGCGGAGATCCTGCATGCGGGCCTTGTTGAAGGTGCCCATCTGCGTGAACAGGAACGTCTTCGCGGCCTCGTGCTCGCGGAAGCCCTGGGTCAGCAGACGGTCGATGACCGGCAGCTTCTCGGCCTCGGCGCGGTCGGCCTTCACCAGCGGCGTGATCTCGGGGTGATCCATTCCGCCCAGCGAGTGGGCGAGGATGACGCCGCGCACCCGGTCCGGAACGCGCAGCGCGGCCTTCAGCGCGGCGGCGGCGCCGATCGACTGGCCGAGCAGCACGACATCGGTGAGATCGGCGTCCTCGATCACCGCGACGATGTCGCCGGGGAAGTTGAGGCTGTCGTACGACTCGTCCTTGTCGGAGTTGCCGAAGCCGCGAAGGTCGATGGTGACGACGGTGTGCGTGTCGCGCAGCGCCGCGACCTGCTGCCACCAGGCGGCGTGATGGCCGCCGGAGCCGTGCACGAACAGGATCGGCGATCCGGTGCCGTGCACCTCGTAGTAGATCGAGGTGCCGTGGTTGTCGACGGTAGGCATCAGGCGGGGCGCCGGCCGTGGAAGACGAGCTCGATCATGGTGTGGTCGGGGTCGTGGATGTAGCAGAACTTCGACTGGTTCTCGGGGCGCTCCACCGTACGGGTGTGACGGATGCCGAGGCTGTCGAGGTGCCCGAGGAAGCCGTCCCAGTCCTCGACCTCGACGGCGAAGTGGTACGGCGCCATGCGGTCCATCTCCTCCACCGGGGTGAAGTGCATGTCGAAGCGCCCCTTGGTCATGAGCACCACGCGGGTGTTGCTCTTGGGCATGACGCGCTTCAGGCCGAACACCTTCGTGTACCACTCCACCGTGCGATCGACGTTGGTCGTCGGAAAGTTGACGTGGTGGATGTACTTCGGCTCGATGCTGCGGCCCTCGGCGTCGAACTTCGGCTCGGGAAGGCTGAACCCGGCGGCCACGTGCGTCGGGCCGGCGTTCGTCTCGGTGCTCATCGCTGGGTCCTCTCTGTTTCGCCGGCGACCTCGCCGGCAACGGTGTTGGTGAGTGTTCCGATTCCGGAGATCTCGATGTCGATGACATCGCCCACTGCCATGGGGGTGTTGCCGTCCGCGCCCATCCACAGCACGTCTCCGGGATGGACGGTGATGTACTTCGTCATCTCGACGAGGAAGTCGTAGGGATCGAAGATCATGTCGCCGGTCGCGAACGACGCGTCGACGACGCCATTGCGGCGCACCGTGGTCGTCGACTGCAGCGGGTCGACGTCGGTCTCGATCCACGGCCCCATCGGCTTGAACGTGTCGGCGTTCTTGGATCGCCAGAACGTGCGATCGGCGTGCTGCCACTCCCGTGCGCTCACGTCGTTGCCGATCGTCCAGCCGAACACGGCCGCCTTCGCCTCGTCGCGTGTCGCGTGCCGGAGCGTTCGCCCGATCACCGCGACGACCTCCGCCTCGGTCTCGAACCGGCCCTCGACATCGACGGGCTTGACGATCGCGCAGCCGTGGCCGACGAGCGCGCTCTGCGCGCGATATCCGACCTCGGGGTGCGTTCCGACCTTGACCGGGTCGTAGCCGAGCTCTTCGTGGTGGCGGTTGTGGGCCTTGTAGTTGAACCCGGCGGCATAGAAGGTGCGCGGCATGACCGGCGGCAGCAGCGTGATGGAGGCGAGTGGATGCCGCGCCCCGGCGCTCGTGGTCGGGCCCTCCCAGGGTGCGCCGTCGATCTCGACGACGTCCTGGTCCTCGACGATCGCGAAGAACTCGCGTTCGTCGCGCGCGCACCTGGCGTATCGCATCCGTCCCCCGCCTCAGCGCAGCTTGTGCGACACGCGCTTGGTGATGAGGTACGCCTGCACGCCCTCGGGACCGGACTCGCGACCGAGGCCGCTCTCTTTGACTCCGCCTGACGGCGCCTCGGTGACCGAGCCGCCGCAGTGGTTGATCGAGAGGATGCCGGCCTCGAACCCGCGGGCGAGGATGTCGGCCGTCGACGCGGACTCGGTGAATCCGTAGGCCGCGAGGCCGAACGGCAGCGAGTTGGCGATGCGGATCGCCTCGTCGAGGTCGGTGAACGTCGTGATCGGCGCGATGGGACCGAACGGCTCCTCGCTCATGACCTCGGCGTCCAGCGGCACGTCGACCAGCACGGTCGGTGCGTAGAAGCAGCCCTGCTCGCCGATGCGGTGACCGCCGGTGGCCACCGTCGCGCCGTGGGCGACGGCATCCTTCACCAGGTGATCGGTGGACTCGACGCGCTTCGCATTGATGAGCGGCCCCATGGTCACGCCCTCGTCGAGCGGATCGCCGACGACGAGCGCCTCGGCCTGGCGCACCATCTCGGCGGTGAACTCCTCGGCGATCGACTCGTGCACGAAGAAGCGACTCGGCGAGGTGCATACCTGTCCGGCGTTCGCCCACTTCGCCGCCGACGCGCGGCGTGCGGCCTGGATCGGGTCGGCATCGGCGGCGATGATCACGGGGGCGTGTCCGCCGAGTTCCATGATCGTCGGCTTCATGAGCGCGCCCGCGCGGGCGTTGAGCTGCTTGCCCACGGGCACCGAGCCGGTGAAGGCGATCAGCCGGGTGGTCGGCGAGTCGATGAGGTGCTCGGCGGTCTCGGCGCCGCGGCCGAATACGAGGTTCAGCACACCCTGGGGAAGCCCTGCGTCGTGGAAGATCTGCGCAAGTGCGCACACGGTCGCCGGCACCTCCTGGGACGCCTTGATCACGAGCGTGCAGCCCGCGGCGATGGCCGCCGACATCTTGCGCATCGGAGATCCCGCCGGGAAGTTCCACGGCACGATGGCGCCCACCACTCCCACCGGCTCGTACCGGACGGTCAGAGACGTGTCGACATCGGTCGGGATGACCCGCCCGTAGAGGCGGCGGGTCTCCTGGGCGCACCACTCGAGCGTGCCCGACACGCGGAATGCCTCCAGCGTGGCGTCCTTGACGGGCTTGCCCTGCTCGATGGCCATGAGCCGGCCGATCTCGGGGGCGCGCTCGCGCAGCAGCGCGGTGGCCTTCATCAGGATTCGGCTCTTCTCGAACGCCGAGGTGTCGCGCCACGCGGGGAACGCACGCTCGGCAGCGGCGAGCGCGTCGTCGAGGTCCGATGCCTCGGCGCGCGCGACCTGCCCGATCACCGAGTCGTCGACCGGGTTCAGCACGTCGAAGGTGCGTCCCGCGGCGCCCTCGCGCCATTCGCCGTCGATGTAGAGGCCCAGCGTGGCGGTGCTGTAGATCTCGGCTGCCCGGGCTGAGGCATCCGTCCGGATTTCTGTCGCGACGGTCATGACAGGGCCGTTCCTTCCGACGTGTTGGGGACCGCGGGATCGCGGTTGGTCTCGAGCACCCAGATGTGGTGCGGCGGGGTCTCTTCGTGCACGCGCGACGGGTAGGCGTCGTCGACGCGGTCCATGTCGGCGGCGTACTCGACGCGGCCGCCCGCCGGGCTGTGGATGAAGCGGAACACGTTCGAGCCGACGGTGTGCCGGCCCAGGCGCCGCGCTTCGCGCCAGCCCTTCTGGATCATGTGGTTGCCGCCCTCGATGACGTCGTCGAATCCAGAGACCTCGTAGGAGGTGTGGTTCGTGCCGGCGCGGTCGGGGCGATGGCAGAGCAGGAAGTTGTGCTGGTCGTCGTCGCCCTCGATCTGCATGAACACGCCCATGGGCTTGACGATGTCGACCGCGCGGAAGTTCAGCCGGTCGCAGTAGAACGCCGACGCCTGCTCCCAGCCCTCCTTCGGGATGTTGAGCGCGACGTGGCAGATGCGGATCGGCCGGATGTCGGCGATCGGCGTGTGCGGCAGATTCCAGCGCTCGATGCGGCCCGAGCTGTTGTATCGGCGGGGATCGTACGCGAGCTGCTCGGGGGCGGTGACGGCGAGCGCCAGCCCGAAGCCGGTCTCGTCGTAGGTGTGAGCGATGCCGTCTTCGTCGATCGTGACCTCGCGATCGGTGCGGAGCTCTTCGACGAGCGCATCGAGCGCCTCTTGCGAGTCGACTCCCCACACCACCTCGCGGATTCCCGGTGTCGTCTCGACCGCGCGCGGCAGCGACGGATCGTCGTTGCGCTTGAGCACCAGCCGCTGCTTCACCTGGGTGGTGAGCACGACGCGGGTGTCGGTGCGATCGACGAGCTCCAGCCCGAAGTCCTCGAAGAAGCGGGCGCACTCGTCGAGGTCGTCCACGCCGTAGACCACGGATTCGATGCGTTCGATCGCCATGTCGCGGGACCTTTCAGTTCGAGTCGTTCGTGGCGACGGCCGGGACCGCAGAAGCGGCCTCGATCGAGTCTGCGCGGTCGCCGCCCTGGGCGGGAGACTCCGTCACGAAGGCTTTCGTTGCGCGGTCTGCATGCAGTCCGGTGCGGATGCGCGCGAGCGTCTCGAGTGCAGAAGCGGGGATGGCGGCGGAGCCGGCGGCGGTGTGCCACCCGCTCTCCAGGAGCGCGGCCCATGACGCGCTGAGCGTGCCGATGGTCTCGTCGGCGAGCCCCGTCGCCTCGATGCGGATCGCGCGGCCGTCGAGGTCGTCGCGGCGTGAAGTGATGTATCCCCGACCGCGCAGATCGCGCAGCGCCGCACTGACGTTCGCGCGCTGGAGACCGGCGCCGTCCGCGATATCGGAGGCGGAGCATCCGGGGTGATTGTGGACGAAGCGCATGACCTGACCCTGGGTCTGCGTCAGAGGCACGACCGGCGTGGTCTGGGCCGCGCGCAGCTGGATCTCTCGCGCGATGTCGATCACGAGTTCCGCGAGCGTGCGGAACGCCGGGTCAGTGCGGGATGCGTCGTCGCTCATCGTGCCTCCTTGCTCGATTTGATTATCTAAACATAATCACTTTCTGGACGCAACAATCCAGGGATCGCTCCCCGGGTTCGTGGTCAGGCCGCGGTGCGTGCGCGGAACCAGGCCGTCATGAAGTCGAGGAAGACGCGCACCCGCTCTGGCGTCTGCCCGCCCGGTGCATGCACGGCGTACAGCGCCCGCGCCGGCGGCCGGTGCTGCGACAGCACCTCGACGAGCTCGCCGCTGTCGAGGCGGGACTCGGCCGGTCGGCGCGGGATGAGCGCGATGCCGCAGCCCTGCTCGACGAGCTTCTCGATCACGAGATACGAATTGGCGACCACCGGCGCGTTCTGCACCTTGTGGTGAATCGTCTCGGCGCCCGCGCCGAGGCGCCACACCGGGTCGTTGGGATGCAGCAGGCAGTCGTGGTCGCTCAGTTCGATGACCGTCTGCGGCGTGCCCTTGCGGCGTAGGTAGTCCGCCGACGCTGCGAGCACGAAGGGCAGCTCCGACACCCGACGCACCAGCACGTTCGAGTCCCGCAGATCGCGGGTGTGGAACGCCACGTCGTAGCCCCGATCGAGGAAGTCGTAGTTGCGGTCGGACATGCCACCCAGCTCGAAGCGGACCGTGATCCGCGGGTGCTCGCGCACGAATGCGGCGATCGCGTCACCGACCTCGAGCGTTCCGATCCACTTCGGGCAGATGATCGAGAGCGTGCCTTCCGCCGCGTCGCGCGAGCCCGACAGATCACTGTCCTCGACGTCGATCTCGGTGAGGATGCGCTCAGCGAACTCGGCGTAGCGCTTGCCCGCGTCGGTGAGGCTGACCGACCGGGCGGTGCGGTTGACCAGGCGCACACCCACCTGTCGCTCCAGATCCGCGACGTGTCTCGACACCAGCGACCCCGAGATCGCGAGCTCGCGCGCCGCCGCGCTGAAACTCGACGATTTCGCGACGGTGACGAACGTCTTCATGACGACCAAGCGATCCACAGTGACCTCCCTCGCGGCCCGACACTCGTCGTCGTGACCGCGATGGGAGTCTACGTGTGCAGAATCTGCAGAGGTGCTTTCCGATGCTGCAAGAATCGCAATCTCAGTCTGCGCGCGCTCAGACCTCGGCCATCGACCCCTCCGCGTGCGCGCTGGCGAACGCGTTGCGCACCGCGCGGCGCGCCTCGCGACCCTCCGGATGCGTCGCCGGCGTCGCGCCGAGGAGCTTGCGCGTATACGGGTGGCGGGGGCGCTCGAACAGCTCCTCGGCGTCGGACAGCTCGACGATCCTGCCCAGGCGCATCACCGCGATGCGGTCCGAGATATGACGCACGATCTCGAGGTTGTGGCCGATGAACAGATAGCTCACCCCGGTCTCGGCCTGCAGGTCGACCAGCAGATTGATGATCTGGTTCTGCGTCGACAGGTCGAGGGCGCTCAGCGCCTCGTCGCACACGACCAGCCGCGGATTGAGCACCAGTGCGCGGGCGATCGCGACGCGCTGCTGCTGACCGCCCGACAGCTCGGCCGGATACCGGTCCAGGTGCAGGCGGGTCAGTCCGACGTGATCGAACACCTCCTCGGTGCGGCGCCGTCGCTCGGCGCGATCGCCGATGCCGTGGCGGGCGAGCGCCGCGGTCACCGCCATCGAGACCGGCTGCCGCGGATTCAGCGACATCGACGGGTCCTGGAACACCGCCTGCACCTCGCGGCGATACGACAGGGGAGTCCGGCGGCCGAACGCCGTCACCTCGTCGCCGGCGAAGCGGATCGAACCGCCGCTCGGGGCGATCAGGCGCAGGATCGCTCGTCCGATCGTGGACTTGCCGGACCCCGACTCGCCGACGAGGCCGAAGGTCTCGCCGGGATGGATGTCGAACGAGACGCCTTCGACCACGTTCTTGCGGGTACGGCCGAACAGTCCCGCGGTCTCGTAGCTGACGGCGACGTCGCTCAGCTCCAGCAGCGGCACTCCTGCGGCGTCGCCGCCGGGTGCCCCACCGGCCAGAACGGGTTGCAGATCCTGTCGGACGGTCATCGTGCCACCTGCTTCACGGGTCGGGGGCGCCGCTCTCGCGCGGCCAGCAGCGACGCAGTGTAGGGGTGGCGTGGTGCGTCGAACAGCTGATCGACGTTCTCGGTCACCTCGACCATCTCGCCGCGATACATCACTGCGGCGCGGTCGCACGCCTCGGCCACGACGCCCATGTCATGCGTGATGAGCAGGATCGCCATGCCGAACTCGTCGCGCAGATCCAGAAGAAGGTCGAGCACCTGCGCCTGGGTGGTGACATCGAGCGCGGACGTCGCCTCATCGGCGATCATCAGCTCGGGCCGCGACGCCAGGGCGATCGCGATCGCGACGCGCTGCGCCATCCCGCCCGAGAACTGGTGCGGATAGTCGTCCAGCCGGCTCGCGGCATCTTTCACTCCGACGCGGTCGAGCAGTTCGATGGCGCGCGCACGGCGCTCGGGGCCGGTCATGTCGAAGTGCACGCGCAACGGCTCGGCGAGCTGCTTGCCGATGGTGTGCACGGGCGAGAGCGCCGCCATCGGATCCTGGAATACCGCCGCCATCTTGCTGCCGCGCACGGCGCGCAGCTGCTTCTCGGATCGGCCGACCAGGTCTTCGCCGTCGAGCAGGACCGAGCCTTCGCTGACGCCCAGACCCGGCGCGAGCAGGCCCAGCACGGCACGGGCGAAGGTCGACTTGCCCGAACCCGACTCACCGATCAGCCCGACGATCTCGCCGCGGCGGATCGACAGCGAGGCACCGTCGACGAGGGTGGTCATGTGGCGGTCGGTCGTACGCAGCTGGACCGTGAGATCGCGCACCTCCAGCACGTTCGCGGGATCGAACGGCCGATGATCGACGGATGCCTCGTCTCGGGCGATCGGCTGCGGATCGACGCCGTCGGGCACACCCGCCGGGGCCGCCACATCGAAGCCGCCCGCCTCGGCGGCGGCGATTCCCGCGGCGGCGGGAGCCTCGACGCGGGCTGCGCGCGCCACCGCCGCGGCGGCCTTCTTCGGCCGGCGGAAAGGACGACGGTTGCCGACGCCGAGGGCATCGTTGAGTCCGTCGCCGATCGTGTTGAACGCGAGGACGGTGAGGACGATCGCGACGCCGGGCGGGATCGCGAGGAAGGGCTGGAGCGCGAGCTTGGCAGCGGCGACTCCGAGCAGGCCGCCCCACGACGGCACCGAGGACTGCAGGCCGATCCCGAGGAAGCTCAGCGCCGACTCGATGATGATGGCGGTGCCGGTGAGGATCGCGGCCTGCACGACGAGCGGGGCCGCGAGGTTCGGCAGCACCTGGCGGAAGAGGATGGCCGATTCGCGCAGTCCCGACACGCGTGCCGCATCGACGTACAGCTTGCTGCGCTCGGACAGGGTGATCGCCCGCGCCATTCGGGCGAAGTTCATGCAGAACATCAGGCCGATCGCGAGCAGCAGCGACTCCAGCCCGCGGCCGAGGATCGCAATCACCGCGAACGCCACGAGGATGCCGGGCAGCGCGTCGAAGACGTCGACGAACCGGGTGCCCACGCGGTCGGTCCATCCGCCGCGGAAGCCGAGCAGGAGGCCGATCGGCACGCCGATCACCATGGCGACGATCACCGCGCCGAAGCCGACGATCAGCGCGATCCGCGAGCCGTAGATGATGCGGCTGAGCACGTCGCGACCGTTCTCGTCGGTGCCGAGCCAGTGCTCGGCCGACGGACCCTGGAGGGCGTTCGCGAAGTCGTTCTGAAGAGGATCGTAGGGCGCGAGCCACGGGGCGAAGATCGCCGCGATGAGCACGACGAGCAGCCAGCCGAGGGCGATGAGGGTGAGCGGCTGATGCAGGATCGTGCGCAGCACCCGGTTCTTCTGAGCGTCGGCGCGCGTGGCCGTGGCGATCGTGACCGTCGCGCTCGGATTCGTTGCGGTCATGCGGGACGCGCCTTCGGGTTGATGACGCCGTACGAGATGTCGAGCACCATGTTGACGATGATGACGATGACCCCGATCACCAGGGCGATGCCCTGGACCACCGGGAAGTCCTTGCCGAGCACGCTCGAGAGCATGAGCGTGCCGAGACCGGGGAAGCTGAACACGCGCTCCATCACCAGGCTCGTGCCGAACAGCACGCCGATGGCGAGACCGACGGCCGCGAGAGCGGGAACGAGAGAGTTCTTGAACGCGTAGCCCCAGATGATGCGCTGGCGCGGCACACCGGCCGCGGTGAGGGTGTCGACGAAGCGCGAGTTGAGAGACTCCGCCATCGCCGTGCGCATCTGGCGCGAGATGAGGGCCGCAGCACCCACGCCGAGCGCGATCGCGGGCAGCAGAAGCCCGGCGAGCCATCGGCCGACGTTCTGCGAGGGCGGCACCCACGCGAGGACGGGCGCGACGTGGAGCTGGATGACGAACACGACCACCAGGATCTGTCCGAGCCAGAACTCGGGGATCGACTGCATGAAGGCGGTGAATCCGGTCACCGCCCGGTCGCGCGGCCGCCCGGCCTTGATGCCCGCGTACATGCCCAGGCTGATCCCGACGATGACCGCGACCACGAGGCCGCCGATCACGAGCGACAGGGTGGCGGGCAGCCGTTGGGTGATCATGTCGGTCACGGGCTGACCCGAGAGGATCGACGTGCCCAGATCGCCGTGCAGCGCCGCGCCGTACCAGGCGAACAGGCGGACCAGGAACGGCTGGTCGAGCCCGAGCTCCGCCTCGATGCGGGCGATCTCCTCCGGCGAGGCGGCGGCGTCACCGAGGATGACCGCCGCCGCGCTGCCGGGGATGAGGTAGATCAGCGAGAACACCAGCAGTGACACGATCATCAGCTGGGGGACCGCGAGGACGAGACGGTAGCCGATCAGCTTCAGCATCTCCCGCCTCCTCGCCTCGTCGCTCGCAGTGCCATTCTCATCTACCTCTCCGCCGTTGCCTTCGTACTCGGAGTGACCGGGTCAGCCCGCGGGCGTCAGGTCACGATAGTTGACGAGGTTCTGCTCCCACGCCTCGGTGGGCTGCTCGACGCCGCTGACGGTGTCGCTGTTCCAGGCGATGATCTCCGAGCCGACCGTGAACCCGCAGGCGAGCGCCTCGTCGTCGACGATGATCGCCATGACCGCGCCCCACAGGGCTTCGGCCTCGGGAGTCGTGCCCGCCTGGATCGCGGCCTGCGCCGCAGCCTTCAGCTCGGGACTCTCGAGCTTCGACGGGTTGGCGAAGGCCTGTGCCGAGAACCACGTCGAGTACCAGTCGTAGGGCGTGATCTGCGGGTTGTTTCCCACGCCGAACGCGTACTGACCGCTGTTCCACTCGCTGATCCACTGCGGCACCGGCAGCTCCTGGACGGTCACATCCACGCCGTCCAGCTCGTTCATGCCGTCGGCGAAGTACTCCAGCTGCTGCTTGTTGAACGGCGCCGCCGGGAAGACCGCCTCGACCGCCGGCGAACCCGCCTCGGCGTAGGCGTCGGCCGCGGCATCCGGGTCGGCATATCCGACGATGTCGGCGTTGTAGCCGTACTCGCCTTCGAGGAAGTGCTGCTGAGGCGCTTCGAGCACACCCGTGTCGATCGCCTTGTAGCCCTCGTTGTCCGCCGCGTAGCACAGAGCCTTGCGCAGGTTCACGTCTTCGAAGACGCCGCCGGGGCCGCGGTCGAAGAAGACGATGTTGTTGCGGATCGCCGGGTAGGTGAGCGTGTCGGCGTTCTCGGCCGACTCGATCGTCGGCATCTGGTCCTCTTCGGTGTCGGTGATGTCGATCTCGCCGCCCAGGAGCGCAGCGGTGGCCGCCGTGTCGTCGGCGATGCCGTAGAGCTCGATGTTCTCGAACCCGGGCTCCTCGCCCCAGTAGTCGTCGGTCAGCGCGAACGTCATCTGAGTGCCGGCGATCGACGACGCCTCGTCGTACGCCCACGGGCTCGTGCCGACCGGGGTCGTCACGATCGATCCGTCGGCGATGGCCGCAGGGCTCGCCATCGGGACGTTGCGCTGCGTGAGCATCGTGAGGAACGTCGGCGCCGGACGCGAGAACACGATCTTCACGTGGGTGTCGTCGACGACCTCGACCGATTCGACCATGCTGAGCGCGCCCGAGAACTGACCGCCGTTGTCGCGCACGTACTCGATGTTGACCTTGACGGCCTCGGCGTCGAATGCCGTGCCGTCGTGGAATGTGACGTCGTCGCGGAGCGTGAGCGTCAGGTCGGCAGGGGTCTGCTCCCACTCGGTGGCGAGCCAGGGCTCGACCGTGAACCCGTCCTCGCCGAGCGCGGTGAGCGTCTCGTAGGGCACGCGCAGGTACCCGGGCTCCATGGGCTGGCCGGGCGCCCAGCTCTGCGGGAACCCTCCCCAGTTGGCTTTCAGGGTGCCCGAGGGGCCGTCGGCTGCCGGCGCGCTGGGCTCGGGGTCACCCCCTCCGCTGCAGCCGGCGAGCAGCATGCCCGCCACCGCCAACGGTATGACGAACTTCAGAACTGATGCCTTCTTCGGCATGGGACGCCTCCTCGCGTCTGACACTCCGGGTGGGATCCCCGCACGGCCGTGGAGCTGTCGCGGGGAGTTCTCCCGACGCTAACCCGCGCACGTCGGAGCCGGGATCCACAAGAAGTCAACATAACCGTGCACAGGACGCCGCCTCGACACGAGCCGGTTCGCGAGGGGTCGCCGAGGCATGACGAAGACCCCGTCCTCGGGGAGGACGGGGTCTTCGTCTGGGGTCGCCGAACAGGTCGGCGCGGGTCGTCAGTCGGTCTCGGCACCGCTGCAGAACGGGCACGGATCGTCGATGCACCGCCAGTCGTCGACGGCCGGCGCCGCAGGAGTGCTCACACCCGGCATGCTCATCTCGGCGGGGCTGCCGTCACGCGGTCGCGGGGGCGACCTTCGCGTAGCCGAGGACGTCGGGGAACGGAGGCCGGCGGCCCTCCTGCAGATCGACCTGGAAGGTGTTGAGGCACATCGACAGCAGCGTGAAGTTGCCGAGCAGCCCGATCGCGTCGACGATCTGCTGGTCCGTGAACACCGCCTTCAGGCGCGCGAACGTCTCGTCCGACACGAAGTGCTCGGTGAGCAGTTCCACCGCGAAGTCGTGGAACGTCTGAAGCTCGACGTCGTCGCCGAAGTCCGGTCGCTCGTTGTTCGCGAGGGCGGCGACCGCCTCGGCGGGCACGCCGGTCTCGATGGCCTTGTCGATATGCGAGTTCCACGAGAACTGCGCGTCGAAGTTTCGCGAGGCGACCAGCAGCGCGTACTCGCGGATGCGTTCGGGCATGCTGCAGTCGAATCGCACGAACGCGCCGAGCGCCTCGACCCGGTCGCAGAGCTCGGGCGAGTGCAGCCAGACCTTGAACGGGCCGCCGATCTTGCCGCGTTTGGCGATGATGCGGTCGGCGAGCTCGCTCTGACGTGCCGACATGTCTTCGCGCGGGATGACATCCAGTCGCATGAGTCCTCCTCGGGGTGCGTGGAACAGGGAATCCTCCGGTGAGAGTAGGCGCCCGGCGAGAGGGGAAGGAGTGTCCGGCGCGCAACGTGAGCGTGCAGGTCGCGAACCGCGGCTCGACCTAACGTGGGAACGTGCCCGCACTGATCACGCGGCTCGCTGCCGAGCTGCGCACCGACTCCCCCGCCGTCGCGACCCCGACGCCCCGCCTCTCGTGGACCGTCGAATCCGACCGCCCGGGCTGGCGCCAGGCGTGGTCCGAACTCCGCCGCGGCGACGAACTCGTGCGTCGAGAAGGCGACGACAGCGTGCTGGTGGCATGGCCGTTCGCGGCGATGGCGGCGGGCGAGCGCACCGAGGTGAGGGTGCGCGCCGGGTCGACCGACGGCGACGAGACCGAGTGGAGCGAGCCTCTCGCGGTGTGGGCGGCCTTCGCCGCCGAGTGGGTCGCGAAGCCCATCGCCCTCGCCGATCCCGAGAGGCCGGCTCAGCCGGTGCTGCTGCGCACGGTGTTCCGCGTCGATGCGCCGCTGCGCAGCGCGACGCTGCACTGGAGCGCGCTCGGAGCGGCGGACGCGACGCTCAACGGCGAGCCGGTCGACGACCTCGTGCTCACACCGGGATGGACCAGCTACCGCGAGCGTCTCGTCTACGAGACCTCCGACGTCACCTCGCTGGTCCGCGAGGGCGAGAACGCTCTCGGGATCTCGCTCGCAGGCGCCTGGTACACCGAGGAATACCACGTGCTCACCGAGCCGCGCCGCTTCTACGGCGATCAGCCCCGCGCACTGGCGCAGCTGCGTCTCGAGTTCGAGGACGGCAGCGTCCGCACCGTCGCGACGGGTGAGGGATGGCGCGCGAGCGGCACCGGTCCGATCGTCGACAGCGGAATCTACGCCGGTGAGCACGTCGATGCCCGCCGCGCCGTCCCACGGTGGGACAGGCCGGGCTTCGACGATTCGACGTGGGCCGCGGCATCCGTCATCCACGAACCACTGCCCGCCCTCGAAGCCCGCATGGCACCTCCGGTGCGCGAGATCGAGCGGATGCCGGTGCTCGCCGTGTCACGCACCGGCTCGGGGCGCATCCTGCTGGACTTCGGCCAGAACATCGTCGGCCGCCTGCGGCTGCGCGTGCAGGGCCCCGCCGGCACGGTCATCACGATTCGCCACGCCGAGGTGCTGGAAGGGTCGTTCGACGACGGCGCCGAGCTCGCCCTGCGGCCGCTGCGGCGCGCCTCGGCGACCGACTCGTTCACGCTCGCCGGCGGCGAGTCCGAGGTCTTCGAGCCCTCCTTCACGTTCCACGGCTTCCGCTACGCCGACATCGAGGGGTGGCCCGGCGAATTCGAGCCGGATGCCGTCGAAGCGGTCGTGCTCGGCAGCGATCTGCGCCGGACCGGCTGGTTCGAGGCATCCGATCCGCTGCTGGAGCGGTTCCACGAGAACGTCGTCTGGACGCTGCGCGGCAACTATCTGGCCGTGCCGCAGGACTGTCCGCAGCGCGATGAACGGCTCGGGTGGACGGGCGATACCCAGCTGTTCGCACCGACCGCGGAGTTCCTGTACGACTGCCACGCGTTCCTCCGGTCGTGGCTGCGCGACCTGGCGCTCGAGCAGCGCCGCCTCAACGGCCTCGTACCGCTGTTCGCGCCCGACGTGGTGCCCGGTTTCAGCGACCGCGGCCCGGTCGCGGCGTGGGGCGACGCGATCGCGATCGTGCCGCGGGTGCTGGCCGACAGCTCGGGGGATGCGAGCGTGCTCGCCGAGTTCTATCCCGGCATGCGCGCGTGGTCCGACCTCGTGCTGTCGCACGTCGATGACGAGGGCCTCTGGACGAGCGGACGTCAGCTCGCCGACTGGCTCGACCCGAACGCGCCGCCCAACGCTCCGTCGCGCGGGCGCACCGACACCGACATCGTGGCGACCGCGTATCTCGTGCGGACGCTCCGGCTGACCTCCGACATCGCCCGCGGGCTCGGTCACCACGCCGACGCCGACCGGTTCGAGGCGGCCGCAGAGGCATCGCGCCGTGCCTTCGTCGCTGCATTCGTCACCGCGTCGGGACGCATGATGTGCGACACCCAGACCGCCTACGCACTGACCATCGCCTTCGACCTCGTCGAGGATCCGCAGCTGCGCCGACGGCTCGGCGACCGGCTCGCGTTCGTCGTCCGACGCGACGGCTACCGCATCGCGACCGGTCTCGTCGGGACCGCGGTCGTCGCGCAGGCTCTCACGGCGACCGGTCACGTGGACGCCGCCGAGCGCCTGCTCTTCCAGACCGAGGCGCCCTCGTGGCTGTACCCGGTGACGGTCGGCGCGACCACGGTGTGGGAGCGCTGGGACGGTCTCACGCCCGACGGGTCGTTGAACCCCGGCGCGATGGTGTCGTTCAACCACGTCGCGCTCGGATCGGTCGCCGCCTGGCTGCACGCCGATGTCGCGGGACTCTCCGCCGCTGCGCCCGGCTACCGGCTCGTCCGCATCGCGCCGCACCCGCTCGCCCGGTTGGGTCGCGCGTCGGCCCGCCATGAGACCCCGTACGGACCGGCCGAGTCGGGGTGGGAGCGCGTCGACGGCACCGTACGCGTCCACGCCGTCATCCCCCCGAACACGACGGGTCTCATCGAGCTGCCCGACGGCCGGCGGTTCGAGGTCGGCTCCGGATCGCACAGCTGGACGATCGACCAGCCGGATGCCGCTCCCCCGTGCCGGCCCGTCACGCTCGACTCGTCGATGGCCGAGCTCGCCGACGACGCGGAGGCCCACCGAGCGTTCTTCGCCGCTCTCGCCGCGCGACCCAACCGCTTCCTCGCGGGTGCCGTCACCGCGAACGCCCTGTACACCCCGGGTCGCAGCATCCGTGACGCCCTCGTCTTCGCCGATCGGGCGACGCTCGACGCCGTGTCGGACGCACTGGCGAGCGGCCCCCACTCGAAAGGAACAGCATGACGACGATCCGGATCTTCCGTGAGATCGAGGTCCTCGACCGGGGCGGCGCCGTGAAGACGTGGCCCTTGATCACGACCGAGACGAGCGGCGGCGAGAACGACCTGGCCACCGGCATCAGCGTCTACCCGGTCGGCGCGGGCGCACCGCTGCACTCCCACAACTGCGACGAGCAGGTGCTGATCCTCGAAGGAGACGGGTTCGTCGAGGTCCACGAAGGGGGCAAGGACGCGGCGGACGGCATCCTGCGTCGCGATCTCACCAAGGACGACACCGCCTACGTCAAGGCAGGCGTCTTCCACCGCTATCAGAACACCGGCGACGTGCCGATGCGCATCCTCTGGATCTACCCGCAGGCGTTCGTGACGCGAACCTTCGGCGACACCGGCAAGACCGTCGAGCATCTGACCACCGAAGACGCGATGGGCGGGCGCTGAGCACCGCTGTCGACCGAAGAGGGGACATCGGCGGGAGGGGCGGCTCGGTTAGGTTCTGAGGAGCGCTCCGGGAGCTGCCCGGGCCCATCCGCCTTCTTCGAGGAGACGCATGCGACGTCGCACCCCCGTGGCCGCCCTCACCGGCGCCGTGCTCCTGCTCGCCGGCTGCGCCATCGCACCGCAGGGCGCCCCCGGCTCCGTCGCCGGCTCGGCGTCTGCGACCCCGCAGTACGCGTGCCCCGAACAGCCCGGCGTCGAATTGCCACCGGAATGCGCACCCTACGACCCCGATGCGGCGATGGCGCAGAACGACGTCTATCGCGAACGGTTCGAGATGGATGCCGCCGACCAGGCCGCGAACGCGGATCTCGCGGCCGCCGTCGCGACGGCTCTCCAAGGCCTCGACCGTTCCGCACTGACGGAGGAGTCGGTGACTTCGGCGATCACCGATGCCGGTGTGGAGGGCTCCGTGCAGCTGCACGGCGATGCGCGCGCCTACGCATTCGGCGCCGCGGTCGCGGGCGGGTGCGTGTTCGGACAGGTGGACCAGACCGCGGTGAGCGTCGAGCTCGGCGGATTCATTCGCGACGGCGGATGCCTGCCTGCTCAGTGACACGGGCGGCTCGGCGCGCGGGGAGGACCGCTAGGACAGGAGCACGACCTTGCCGCCCGGATGGCCGGTGGCGACCAGGCGCAGCGCGTCGGGCGCCTGGGTGAGCGGGAAGGTCTTCGCGATCGGCAGGGTGAGCTCGCCCGATGCGGCGAGCGCGAGAACGACCGGACGCTGCGGCATCCGGAATGCGATGCTCGCGGGCGCAGCGCCGGCAGAGATCCTCACTCCGGCATCGCGCGCCTTCGGGCCCGGCGCGAGTGTCGCGACGCGTGTCGGATCGGCGACGAGCTCGAGCGACACCGCGAGCGCCTCGTCGGTGCCGGCCGCATCGATCGCGCCGTCGAACCCGCCGGGGGCGAGGGTGAGGGCCCGATCGGCGAGACCGTCGCCGTACGTCGTCGGCTCTGCGCCGAGCGCCCGGAGCTTGGCCTGATTCGCGGGGGAACCGGTGGCGATCACCCGGATCCCGGCGCGCCGGGCGAGTTGGACGACGAGGGATCCCACTGAGCCCGAGCCGCCGTGCACGAGGAGCGTCTCGCCATCCGCTGCGCCCGAGAGATGGAGGAGTTCGCTGGCGACGACACCCACGTGCAGGATGCCCGCCGCCGCCGTGTCGTCGATCGAGTCCGGCAGCGCGAAGACGTCGCCCGCGGGCACCGTGAGCTCGGTCGCGAAGCCGCCCGCGACCTTGAAGGCCACGACTCGGTCGCCCACTGCCACGGCTCCCGACGCGATCGTCGTGTCCGGGCCGATCGCGGTGACGACACCGGCGACCTCCTGGCCGATCGCGAGCGGCAGCAGCGCCGGGTCGGCATTCCAGCCCCCGGTGAGGGCCTTGGCATCGGACGGGTTCACACCCGCCGCCGTGACCGTGATCGTGACCTCGCCCCGGGCGGGCTGAGGCACCGCGACGTCGATGAGCACGAGCGCATCGATCCCGCCGTACTCGGGAAGCACCCAGCGCCGGGCCACGAGTCAGGCCGCTTCGGGAACCGCGACGCCGAGGGTGCCGGCGGCCTCGACGAGCTCGGCCCACAGCTTGTCGCCGACGGGGATGCCGGCATCCGAGCGCGCCGCGAGCGTCTCGGCGCTGCGCTCGCCCGGGACGAGGATCCGGTCGACGCCCTCGGCCTTGGGAAGGCCGTGGATCGTATCGATCGTGGCATCGACGTTCGCCGCGAACTCTTCGGCGGAACCGAACGCCGACGGGTCGATCACGATGAGCGTCGCGTTCTGGCGGTGCTTCTTCTGGCCCGCGTGGTAGCTCGTCAGAATGGGCGCTGCGACCAGCACCGAGGTCAGCAGTTCGAAGACGAGCGAGAGGCCCGAGCCCTTCGGACCGCCCAGCGGCGTCGGGATCTTCGCGAGCTCGGGATCGGTGGTGGGCGTGCCGTCGGCTGTCGTCGCGGCACCTTCGGGCAGGGGCTTGCCCTCGCGCTTGTACTGCGCGATCTTGCCCAGCGCGATGAGCGAGCTCGCCATGTCGAGCAGGACGGGTGCGTGGGCACCGGTGCCGGGGACGGCGACGGCGAGCGGGCTCGTCGCCACCGAGGCGCCGACGGCACCCTCGTACGACATCATCGGAGACCCTGCAGCGATGCCGATGCCGACCAGCCCGGCGTCGGCGATGCGCGACACGTAGTAGCCGATGGCGCCGGTGTGCACGGTGTTGCGCACCGATACGATCGCCACGCCCTGGGCCTTGGCCTTCTCGATCCCGATGTCGGCCGCGCGGGTGAGCGCGACGGGCCCGGGAGCGAAATCGGCATCGACCACGGCGACACCGGGTGCGGTGTCGGCGACCGTGATGTCGGGGGTCGGGTTCGCGACGCCCGAGCCGAACATCTCGACGTAGCGCGGCACGCGCGAGATGCCGTGCGAGTCGACGCCGCGCAGGCTCGCCCACACGAACGACGGGGCGGCGGCCGCGGCGTCGGCGGGGCTGACACCCGCAGCCTGGAAGATGTCGCGGATGAAGCCCTCGAGGGCGGCGGGCGAAACGGTGACGGGCATGGGACTGCTTTCGGATCGGTGAACGAAGGGACGAAGCGGGCCGGCCGCTGACTGCCGGCCCGCTCCGGGCTCAGCGCGAGACCGCGACGTTGACGACGGCGGTCGTTCCGCCCTTGACGGCGGCGGTCGCGTCGGCGAGCACCGAGGCGAGCGCGGCGGGGTCGTCGACGGCGGCATGAAACATATCGAACGGTGCAGCGAAGGCCGACAGCTCGGGCTGCGTCGACAGGTCGACACCGAGGTGGTTCTGCGTCTGCACGGCGGATCCCTCGGGGTAGAACCGCAGGTGGTTCATCTTCATCGACAGGTACTTCTTGTTGTTGAAGATGACGATGAGCAGCGGAAGCCCGATATCCCTGGACGCGAGCAGCGACTGCACGATCGGGTTGTAGAGGAACGCGCCGTCGCCGATGGTGAGGATGACGAACCCGTCCTGGACGGCGAGCTTGACGCCGAGCGCCACCGCGATGCCCTGGCCGAGCCCGCCCTGCACGTAGAAGTACGAGTCGGGCCGGTCCCAGCCGACGTGACGCTGCACCACTCTGGCGTGCGTGATCGTCTCGTCCACGATGACGGCCTGCTCGGCGCGGGCGATGTCGCGAAGGGCCACGCCGAGCGCGACCGGGTCGATCGCACCGGTGGCCGACGCGGCGCGCTGCTCTGCGGCATCCGTCTGCGCCTGCCACGCGTCGTGCGCCGCGACGGCGATGCCGCGGCGTGCGGCGATCGCCGAGTCGTCGGCGCGCTCCAGCGTCGCCTGGCGCAGCTGCTCGAGCGTCTCGGGCAGCGCCCCCTCGAGGTAGTGGTCGGCGTTGAGCACCTGATACACGACGTGCGGGCGCTGCGGGATCTCGTCGATGACGACCGTCTTGGCCTTGGCCGGCTTGCGGCTGGGCGGGTAGTACGGCGCCCGGCAGTTGATGAGCAGGATGAGGTCGGCCTCGTCGACGTGCGGATCCAACTCCGAGCCCAGGTGGATGGAGCTCGTCTTGGGCAGGTTCGCGCACACCGCCGACTGTGGCTCGATCACGCCGATCCCGAGGTCTTCGGCGAGAGCACGCAGCGCTTCGAAGCCACCGGGCTCGCGGCCCGCGGTCTCGACGATGATGATCGGCCGCTCGGCGGCCGCGAGCAGCGCTGCGACCGCCGCGATGTCGTCGGGAACGCTCATGCGGCGTCCGCGGAGCACCACATCCTTGCGGACAGGCTTCTCGGCGGGCTCCAGGAGCACCTCGAGCGGCACGTTGAGGTAGACGGGCCCGGTCGGCTGACGATCGGCCAGCTCTCCCGACCGCTTGACGAGCTCGTACAGCGTCGACACGGATGCCGCCTGGTTGGACCATTTCGTGAACGGCTGGGCGACGTGATGCGTGCCGCCGACGATCGAGAGGTTGCGGTACCACTGGCCGCCCGGGTCCTGCCCCGGACCATCGCCGTAGGTGGTCGACTCCGACGAGGCGACGACCATCCCGACCCCGGCCAGGAGCGCGCCGTGGACGGCCATCGATCCCTGCAGGAGTCCGGGTGCCGCGTGCAGCAGCACGGCCTGCACGCGACGGGTCACGAGGCCGTAGCCGGTGGCCATGCCGACTGCCACCGTCTCGTGGGTGAGATCCAGATAGCGGGGCGCCGACTCGCCGGCCTCTTGGCGACGAGCGAACGCCTCCCACGCCGGGGCCCATTCGGACCCCGGCGAGCTGAAGACGACGTCGACGCCGAGGTCGGTGAGTGCGTCGATGAGCAGCTCGCCGCCGTCGTACGTCTGTGTCATGAGGTCAGTTCTCCGCCTTCGCCGAGGTCGCGCCGACACCGGCGGTCTCGGGGATGTCCCAGTCAAGCACCTTGCAGATGCCGCGGCCCATGATCCAGTCGAGCTCCTCGGCCGAGAACGTGTAGTACTTGGTGAACTGCTCGACGGTGTCGGTCCAGGTCAGGCCGTGGCCGAGCAGACGGGTGATGTCGGTGCCGAAGTGCGCACGCTCCGGACCCATCTTGTCGACGACCTCGTGCACGTACTTCTCGATGTTGTAGTTCGGGAAGGGCTGCGTCGAATAGCCGGGAAGCGCCGACACCTTGACCGAGATGTTCGGGTGCACGTGCAGGTCTGCGGTCTCCTCGACCCAGTACCCGATGGCGTCGTCGACGCAGCGGGCCATGATGCCCATGTGGTCGATGATGATCTTCAGGTCGGGGTGCTTCTCGGCGATCTTGCCGAGCTCGGCCTTCCAGATCGGCGCGTGCACCATGGTCGGGATGCCCAGCTTCTCGGCGAGCGGCCAGTACCAGTCGTTGGTGCCGTCGATCATCCAGTTGCGGTCCTGAGGACGGTGGAAGGTCAGGCGGACGCCCTTGATGTGCTCGCTGTCCTTGATGAAGTGCAGCAGACGCTCGCCCTCCTCGGGATCGTTCTGCGGCACGCGGGCCATGATGCCGAAGCGGCCGTCGTACTTCTCGGCCGACTCCAGCGCGTAGTCGATGCGGTCGCCCTCCCACGACGGGGGAAGGATGAGGGCGCGGTTGATGCCGGCCTCGTCCATGAGCGAGACGGCCTCTTCGGCGAGGAACGCCTCTTCACGGTGGCCGTTGAGGCGGATGCGGGCGCGGGCGCCCGGAACCCAGGGCCGGTCCGGGGTCTCTTCTTTCCAGAGGTGGATCTGCGAGTCGACGATGAACATCGGCTTTCCTTACGTTCGAGGGCTTGCGTTCGAAGGCTCTGTGCCCGTCCTGCCGTGGCGGCGCGGAACGGGTCACCGGCTGGGGCCGGTGAGCTCCAGTGCAAGCGAACCTAACCCGGCCGAGGAGCGCTATCCAGGGGCGGGAACGCACGTTTAGCTTTCCGGATCGTGCACGCTTGCCGGCATCCGTGCGCCCCGGCGCGTGATTTGCTGGGTGAGGCCGCACTCTGCCTTTCGGCCACCGAGGAGGACGAGATGACGGATGCCTCGACCGTGCGTCGCGATGACGGTCAGCGCCCGGCGCGCCCCGCCGTCGACCCGTCTTCGCCGTTCTTCCGCGCCGGCGGGCGAAATCGATTCACGGCGCGGCGGGCCCGCGCCATCGCCGTGGAGCAGGTGGCTCCGGTGCTGCTGCGGGTGCGTCTGACCGGCCCCGACTTCGGAGACTTCACCAGTGGCGGACCCGGCGATCACGTGCGGGTCTACTTCCCCGACCCGGTCTCGGGCGAACTGGTCGCACCGACCGCCGCCGGCCCGGGCGAGGACGGCATCGTGCGTCCCGACGCACCGACTCACGCCCGTGACTTCACGCCGCTTCGCGTCGTGCGGCGGGGCGGCGACATCGCGATCGACCTCGACTTCTTCCTGCACGACTCCCCCGGCCCGGCGGCGCTCTGGGCCGCTTCGGCACGCATGGGCGATGAGCTCGTCGTCGTGGGTCCGCGCGGATCCAAGGCTGCGCCGCAAGGTGCGGCACGGCTGCTGCTGGTGTGCGACGAGACCGCGCTCCCCTCCGCCACGCGGTGGGCGGCCGAGGTCCCCGCGACGACGTCGGTCGACCTCGTCGCCCTCACCTGCGACGACGGGTCATGGGTGCCGGAGTACATCGCCTCCGCGTCGGGCCGGAGCGACGTGCGCGTGCACCACCTCGATGTCGATGCGGGTGCCGACGCGCTCGTGGCGCTCGTCGATCGCATCGGGCCGGATGCATCGACCTTCCTCTTCGCCGCGGGCGAGGCATCCGCCCTCGTTCCGCTTCGCCGGCACCTGCGACGCACGCTCGCGCTGTCGGCCGAGCAGGTCGCGCTCAGCGGGTACTGGAAGCGCGGCCAGGCCGCGTTCGACCATCATTCGCCGGTGGATCCCTCCGACCCGGATCACTGACTCCGACGCGACCGGCCCGGCTGCGTTCACGCGCACCGAGGCTCCCGCCACCGGCCAGCGATGTCGCGATGCCCGCCCCCACTGCCCCGACGAGCAGCGCCAGCGAACCGATCAGCGGCACGAAGAGCCCGAGGGCGAGCGCTCCCAGTCCCCCGGCCGCGGTGCGAGTCACCATCACGGATGCCGCGGCCGCCGCATCCTTGCGCGGACCCGCCGCGGCCATCATCGCGGCGGTGATGGCGGGCGTACTGGTGGCCGCCCCCGCGCCGAGCAGAACCGCGCCCGCGATCCAGGCGAACCCGCCGAGCATCGGTGCGAGCGCCCACACGACCAGGCCGGCGGTGACCAGAGCCGCCCCGCCTCGCGCGATCCGCGTGGGCGCCGACTCCAGGCGCGAGGCGAGTCCGGCAGCGACCGCCGCGGCAGCCGCCAGCGCCGCGAGCGTCGCACCGTAGATCAGTTCGCCTTCGCCCGAAGACTGGATGAGCCGCGGGAGGAACAGGCGTGCGGCATCGGAGGCCGCCGCGATCAGCGCGACCGCCCACAGCCACGGGGATCGGACGGCGGTCCTCAGCGCCGCCAGTGCGCCCCGCGGCGCGGCGCGTTCCGCACGGTCGCGGTCGGTGGGCCGGATGACGGCGAACATGCCTCCGACCACGACGAACGAGAGCGCGTTCGCCGCCGCCAGCCAGGCTGGTGCCCCGGGCACTCCGTGCAGCGCGGCGCTCCCCACCAGGGGCCCGATGAAGCGGCCCAGCTGGAACTGGATCCCATCGCGCAGCAGCTGGCTCGTTCCCCCGCGCGTCCCCGGCCAGCCGGCGACGAGAGCCATCCACGCGGGACCGCCGATTCCGCCGCCGAATGCCGCCCCGCTCGCAACCGCCGCAAGGAGGTACGCCTGGGCGGACGTGGGCGTCTGCTCGATCCGGAGAACCGCGAAGAGGACGCCCACAGCCGATGCGGCTTCGAGGAGCGCCGACACGACGAGCGTGCGCTTGTTGCCGAGGCGACGCACGATCACCGCCCCCACTCGGACGCCGAGGATGGTCGCGACGACGATGGCTACTTGATACACGATCAGGACCGTGGCCGGCAGCACCGGGTCACCGAGGATCCAGCCCACGGCGACGCCCTGTGCTCCGGTGGCGATGTTGGAGACGAGCGCGACGCTCCAGAAGAGGGGGAAGGGCACTCGCACCGCTAGTCGCGCTCGATCCAGGTGAGGACATCCCCGCGCTTGGTGTGCCGGTCGAGCCAGTCGATGACCATTGCCGTCGCCTGCGCGCCGCGATCCACGTCGAAGATCCGGCTGGGGCCGAGTCGGTCCCACTGCCCGATCGGAGAGTCGGTGCCCCGCTGCAGCCAGCGGTCCGTGAAGGCACGGTCGACCTCGGCGGCGAGCTTTCGGTCGAGCACGTCATCGCCGGCGAGGCCGCCGAACAGCTCGCTGGTCATCCACAGCGCCCAGGTCGCCGTGTCGAGCACGTTCGCCCGGTGGGCCCACTCCACAACCGCGCCGCAGGTGAGGTCCCACGCGCGGAAGGCGAGGAGGATGTCGGAGTACTGGAAGAGCCGCAGGTCGAGTCCGCTGCGCACATTGGTGAGCGTCTGCGTGTCCCACCAGGCGTGGTACGCGAGATGGGCGACGAAGAGCTCCGGCGCGAATCTCCGGTAGTCGCCGCCGACATCGTCCGCGGTATGCGAGAGGAACACCTGCGTGTCGGGCGCGCGGTGATCGAAGACCGTCGACAGGCGAAAGTGCAGATCGATCGTGAGCGCCGAACCCGCCTCTGTGACCCGGGTGAACTCCCCGAGGTGCTGCAGCTCGTTCCGGTAGCCCTCGATCCGTGCCGGAGAGAGCGACTCGAGCTCGCCCGTGGCCGGCACCACCTGCGACGTGAGGAACCCCTGCCGCTGAAGGGACGCCGCTGCGCGCTCGAGGAGATCCGGCTCGACCAGTAGGTCGAGGTCGCCCGTCTCGCGCAGATAGAACTCGGGATAGCACTCGATGCCGAGCACATAGCCCTTGAGCACCGCGGCATCGATGCCGTCGGCGCGCAGTGCCGCGATCGTCTGCTGCGACTCCCACCGCCGCATCGCGGCCTGTCTCTTCAGCATGAGGAGAAGTCGCCGCGCCAGATGCTTCGAAGGTGCGGGGGCATCCGTCATCTCGGCAGCGATCCTGCTGAGGTTGGCGAGCACGCGGTGCGTCCCCGCCAGCTCGAACAATCGTCCCCACTCGGCCGGGTCGAGGCTGCGCAGAGCGGAGCGCACCTCGGAGTCACGCGATGGTTCGAATCGCGCGAGTTCGATGAGGATGCCGCGCACGGCGGGGTTCAGCGGGCGGGTCATGCTTCTTCCTCGTGTTCGCGGAGGTTCCCGGAGGGCGAGGCGCCGCCCACGCGCGGGATCGAGATCCGGTGTCCGAAATCCAGGGCCTTGCTCGTCAGATACTCATGCCAGGCCGGATTGTGAGAGCCGACGACACCGTCGACGTCCTGCACGCTGATGCCGCCGTCCTCCAGCGCCTGCATCTTCACGGGGTTGTTGCTCAACAGGCGCACCCGATCGATTCCCAGAGCCTTCAGAATCGTGACGGCCGCGCCATACGATCTCGCGTCGGCCGGTTCACCGAGCGCCGAGAACGCCTCGTTCGTCGACATCCCCCGGCTCATCAGCTGGTACGACTGGAGCTTGCGGAACAGACCGATCCCCCGCCCTTCCTGATTGGGGTGGTAGATGATCACGCCGGAACCGAACTCGATGATCCGGCGGAGGGCCTCTTCGAGCTGCCAGGCGCAATCGCAGCGGTCGTCGCCGAACACCTCGCTCGTCACGCAGGCGGAATTGATACGCGTGGGAACGGGGTCGACGAGTTCGCCGTGCGTCACCACGAGATGGGTGTCGATCTCCCGCCCGTCCGCCACGACGAACGCCTCTGCCGAGAAGTCTCCGAGCGCACTGTGCATCGGCACGGTTCCGGACCGTTCGAGAATCCGGGCACTCATCTGCGCACCAGCCCGCCGTCGACATCGACTGCTGTTCCGTGGAGCGCAGCCGGGGCGTTCGCGAGCAGCCAGACGACCACCTGTGCGACTTCGCGCGGGTCGTTGAACCTCCCGAGCGGGATGGTGCTCTCGTAGTGCGCGCGCCGGTCGCCCATCACCGCCGCCATGGACGTGTCGGTGGGACCGGGGCTGACCACGTTCGCGATGAGCCGAAGGCTGGCGAACTCACGCGCGAGCGACTTCACCGCCGCCCCGAGGCCTGCCTTCGACGCGGCATAGACCGCGTCCGTGCCGCCGGTGTTGCCGGCCTGACTTCCCACCACCACGAGTCTGCGCGTGCGCGAGTCGCGTCTCTGCACCCGTGCCAGCGCCGCGGCGAACACCAGGAAGCTCGTGAGATTGGTGTCCACGACATCCCCGATCGTGCGGGCGTCGTATCGCGCAGGCTCTGTTCGCGGATAGATCCCGACCGTCCAGGCGATGACGTCCGGTATGCCGTCGTCTTCGAGGGAGTCCGTCCACCGGCGATACGCGGAGCCGTCGCGGAGATCGGAGACGTCGATCAGATGATCCACCTCACCTCTCTGGTCGACGGTGGCGACCGGGCCGAAGCCCTCGGTGCGAAGTTGAGAGACGACCTCGCGGCCGATGCCGCCGTCCGCACCGACCACGAGGGCCGACCTCAATTCAGACCTCCGTCGACCAGGCTCTCGACCCCGGCCCACACCACGTCGGCGGGCTGGGAGCCGTCCAGCACGTGATACGCGGCCGAGGCGCCCCAGGGTTGGCTCAGGAACACCTGGCGCACCGATGTCATACGCTCCAGATCGAGTTCTTCCCGCTTGCGCGACGAGCCGTCGCGTCGGATGATGCGTTCCGCGGCCAGCACGGGCGGCACATCGATCACGAGCGTCAGGTCGGGGGTGGGCGCGTGCCTGTTCAGTGCGCGAAGCCACTCGACGTCGTCGATGCCCCTGCTGGCGAAGTAGGCATAGGTGGAGTACACGTAGCGATCGGTGACCACCCAGTGCCCGGATTGCAGCGCGGGCTCGATCACCTCTCGTACGTGGCGGAGGCGGTCGAACGCGGCGAACAGGGCGAGCTCGGGCGCGATGCGTGCGAAGTCCAGCTGAAGATCCAGCGCCGCGCGAACCGTGGCGTCCTGCCGGTAGCGGTCGGTCGGCTGCCGCGTGGCCACGACCTCGTGACCACGATCACGAAGATGACCGACGAGCCGGTCGATCTGCGTCGTCTTTCCGGAGCCGTCGATTCCGCAGACCGCGATCAGTCGCCCGCGGGTCATCGCGCGCCCTCCGTCGCCGATGCGAAGCCGAGCGCTTCGGTGCAGGCGTCCCGTTCCTCCTTCACCACCGCCGCGATGCTCGCGACGCGGGGTCCCGCCGCGGCGATGGCGCGCGACACGGTCGGAAGCACGTTCCACCCGGTGGGGAACCGTCGAGAGAGATCTGCGGGCGACGCGCCCTGCGCCCCGATACCCGGAGCGAGCACGAAACCGTTGAACGAGGCCAGTGCTGCCGGGGGATCGTCCACCGTCGCGCCGACGACGCACCCGAACGAGCCGATCTGCTCGTCGCCGTTCTGCGCGCCGAGCCAGGCGAGCACCTCGTCGGCGACCGAGCGCCCGTCGTCGGTGCGGGCAGTCTGCAGTGAGCGCGATCCGGGATTCGAGGTGCGGGCCAGGACGAACAGCCCCGCCCCCTCCGCCTTCGCCACGTCCACGAACGGAGACAGCGTGTCGAGGCCGGCGAACGGGGAGACGGTCATCGCATCGACGGACAACGCCTGACCCCGACGAAGGTAGGCCTCCGCATACGCGCGGTTGGTCGATCCGATGTCGCCCCGCTTCGCGTCGAGCAAAACCATCGATCTGGCCTCCCGCGCGAGGGCGCAGACGTGCGCGAGCGCGACGATGCCGTGGGGACCCCAGCGCTCGAAGTAGGCCGATTGCGGCTTCACGATCGGAACCAGTCCCGCCGACGCCTCGATGATCGCGGCGGCGAATCGGACCGCGTCCTGGGCGGTGTCCTCCAACCCCCAGGCGTGGAGGTCCTGCGGAGTCGGATCGATTCCGACGCAGAGCCTGCCCCGGTCGCGGATCCCGGCCTGGAGCCGCTCGCCGAACGGCGTGTGCCCGATCACTGCGCGACTCCCCGCAGGCGCGCGGCGATCGCGCGCACGTGAGCGATCGCCCGATCGTCGTCGATGACGTCGGGAGCGGGAAGGACGTCGGCTGCGGTTCGTTCGCCGTACGAGTGCGAGTACTCCCGCTTCGCCGGCCCGGAGAGCATGAGCGTGACCGCGTCGGCACCGGTGTTGTTCCACACGATGTGCGGATCCCGGTAGTCCAGGATGTGGAACGCGCCGCTGGAGATCCGGTACGAGCTGGTGGGGCGGATCCTTCCGTCCTCGACGCGTTCCAGACGCTTCTCACCGGTTCCGGTGGCGTCGAACAGCCGGTATCGGGGAGCCCCCGCAGCGAGGGCGTCGTCGTCCCGCGTGTAGTTCATGACATCGAGGGCGCCATCGACGGCGATGGAGGCGAAGGACCACCGGTGATCGTGGATGCGCTGGTCACCCTGTCCTGCCGGCCACACGTGCAGACGGAGGTTCCAGCCGCCGTCGAGCCGGACGAGCGAGATCTTGGAGAACCCGTTGTTGTGCATCTGCGAGCGGCCGCGGTCCGGCTCGGCGCCCTGCTCGATCTCGTCGGCCCACGACGAGAGGATCGCGGCGCTCCTGCTCGGGTCGGCGAAGGCGGAGGTCAGGATGTGACCGGCCCTCGCCAGCGACACGGAATCGTCGGGACCCCGCGTCGCCGATCGCATCTGCTCCACGAGGCCGGAGAAGTCGACCGGTGTCGCGATCCGAGTGGAGTCTTCGTCGTTGCGGACATCGAGCTGTACCAAGAGGCGAGCCTTTCTCTGTCTACGCTGCACCGTTGCGGCGCAACGATGAAGCGCTCACCGATGCTCCGGCAACGTTCCGCGCGAGGGCGTCACATCACCGTGAGCATCAGACCGGGGGGATCCTGTAAGCGCTTACATTGCGATTTATAGACCGTATCCAAAAATTGCCGCGGAGCCAATATCGAATTTCGCCAGGCCGCGGCTACGCGCGTTCCACCGGCAGCCACAGCTCGCACGTGGCGGTGCTGAAGTCGGGGGCGCGATCGAGCACGGCCACGATCGACGGCCCGGGCCGGAGCCGCCACGGGTTGGAGGGAAACCAGTCGGTCGCCGTCGCCGCCCAGGTCGACTGCAGCGCCGCCGGGTGGGCGCCGCCGGTGCGAAACACCGCCCAGGCCCCTTCTGCAACGTCGATGACGTCGAGGTCGGCGGGCACGGGCGTATCGTCGGCAACGGCTACGCCGTGGAGGTAGGTCAGCTCGCTGCCCTCGGTGTAGTCGGCGTCGACGTCGGCACTCACCTGAAGCAGACCCGCCGGCTCGGTGTCGCTCATCTCCTTCAGCCGGGCATGCTCGGATGCCGGCAGCGCGGTGATGTGCGCCTGGATGTGCGGATTGACGCCCTCGTGGATGAGCGGCACACGGGCGGCGTGGCCGATGAGCCGGAATGCCGGGCGGTTCGTGATGCGGGTGTCCATGGTCGTGTTCCCTTCTACGGTCAGGCGGAACCTGAGCTGCGGTTGCGTTCGAAGGGGACCGCCGTCGCGGCGCACGTCGGCCGGGCTGACGCCGTGCACCGCTCGGAACGCACGGGCGAACGCCTCGGTCGAGCCGTAGCCGTGGCGCACGGCGATGCCGAGGATGTCGCCGTCGCCGAGCATCTCGGCAGCGGCCAGCGTCATGCGCCGCCGCCGGATGTATTCCGACAGCGGCATGCCGGCGAGCGACGAGAACATCCGACGCACGTGGTACTCCGTGGTGCCGAGGCTCCGCGCCAGGCCCGCGATGTCGATGTCCTCGGTGAGATGGTCCTCCACGAACTCGACGACCCGATTGAGAATCGCGATCACGGTTCTCCCTTCGACAACCAGCCTCACGTTCGTCACGCGCTCGCACCCGACGATCGCGGTTCGATTCGATCGCGGTGCGCGCTGCGGCTCCCGAGCCGCTCGGCCCATCCTCGCCGACGCGAGCGCGAGGCGCATCAGGTCCACCGCCGGATAATGAGGAGGTGGAGACGTGGGAGATGCGCGAGTGGTACGCGGACTACCTCGACGCGTGCAACCGGCACGATCTCGAAGCGATCCGCTCGTTCGTCGATCCTTCGGTCCGCCGCGCGCATCTGCCCGGCGGAGCCGATGCGTGGGTCGCCGACCTGGCCGAGCTCTTCCAGGGCTTTCCCGACTGGCGCTGGCGCCGCATCCAGCTGGTGGTCGAAGACGATCGCCTCGCCGCGCATCTGCGCGGCAGCGGCACCCATCTCGGCGCGTGGCGCGGCATCCCGCCGACTCGGCGGCACGTCAACGTGGCCGAGTTCGCGATGTACCGCGTGACGAAGGGGCGTATCGCGGAATTCACCGGCTCGGCCGACGGCGTCGAGCTGCTCGCGCAGCTCGGGCGCATCACCCCCTAGAGCGAAGCGACGTACGCGCGCCAGCCTCCGAACTCGCTGATCTCCCGTGCGCCAGCTATCGCGATCGGCTCGCAGAGGAAGCCGTGCACCTCGTCGCCGTTCTCGAGTCGGACGGTGCCGAGCCCCAGCGGCGCGGCGATGCCCGCCAGAAACGACCCGACGTTCGCGATCGGCAGGTCGTAGACCTCCACCTCGAGCGCGAAGCCGCCCGGGCCGGTGCGGATCAGGCCGGGCTTGGCGGGCACCGTATCGAGCGCGTACAGCCGGTACTCCGCTGCCGTCACGGTCGCCCTCGCCAGGCGCGCGTCGAGCGCGACGAGCTCCGCGTGCAGAGGCATGCCGCCCAGATGGGCGCCGACGACCGCGATCGGCAGCGTCGGCTGCGGTCCGCCTCCGGCCGGCTGCGACGCGCCTCCCAGGGATGGAAACCCTGACGCGTGATCGGGGGCGACGACGCTCTCGATGGCCGCCGCGACGGCTGACATCCGGGCGTCGCCGCCCGCACGGACGATCACCGACACCCCGAAAGGGCGGTCCGGGCGCTCACTCGCGGTCGGAATCGCGATCGCCGCCAGGTCGAGCAGGTTGCCGAACGTGGTGAACTGCCCGAGCCGGGTGTTGTTGTCGATCGGCTGCTCGAGCATCTGCTGCACCGTGAATGTGGTCGCGACGGTGGGCGTGAGGAGCGCGTCGACCGTCTTCAGCACATCCGCGGCGTCGCGTTCCAATCGACGGAGGCGATCGATGCCGCGAAAGACGTCGACGCCCGAGACGGAGCGCCCCCGCTCGAGCAGGGCACGGACGACCGGGTGGAGGTCTGCGGGTCGCGCATCGACGAACTCGACCGTTCCGGCGAGCCGCTCCGCCACCCAGGGACCGTCGTAGAGCATCCCGCCCGCCTCGGTGAAACCCGCGAGATCGATCTCGACGAGGTCCACGCCTGCAGCCCTCAGCCGCTCGAGCGCGGCATGCCATGCCCGGTCGTAGCCGTGCTCGGCGCTCAGTTCGATGGTCGCCGGAATCGCGAGTCGCAGCCCGACAGGTCCGGTCGGCGTGCCGGCGGCATCCGGCAGGTCGCGCGTCCACGGATCTGCGGGATCGACGCCGGCCATGATGTCGATGACCTCGGCCGCCTCGCCGACGGAGTGCGCGAAGACGCTCACGCAGTCGAGGCTTCGGCATGCTGGGACCACGCCTGCGGTGCTCACCAGTCCCCGGCTGGGCTTGTGCCCGACGATCCCGTTGAGCGCCGCCGGCACTCGGCCGGAGCCTGCCGTGTCGGTGCCGAGAGCGAATGCCACCAGGCCCGCCGCGACCGCGACGGCGCTGCCCGAACTGGAACCGCCGGAGATCATCGCGGGATCGGAGACGGACCGCGGAATCCCGAACGGCGAACGCGTGCCGTTCAGGCCGGTCGCGAACTGGTCGAGATTCGTCTTGCCGACGAGGATCGCGCCGGCCTCCTGCAGCACGCGCACGCAGGTCGCCGTCTCACTCGGCCGGTAGGCGAACTCCGCGCACGCGGCCGTGGTCTCCCATCCTGCGACGTCGATGTTGTCCTTCACGGCGAACGGAATCCCCCACAGCGGCAGTGCGGGATCGAGCACGGCACCGAGCGCGGTCGCGGCGGTGAGAGCCCCCTCGACATCGACCGAGATCCACACCGCATCATCGCCCCGCACGGCGATCCGGCGACCGATCTCCCCGATCACGTCCGCGGGAGTCAGCGCTCCCGATCGGTACGCGTCGTGGAGGGTGCCGATCTCGAGCACGTGAGCGGTGACAGGATTCCCCGTGGCCGGGGCGGCCGTCATACGATGCTTCCCGCCGCGAGCGACGCGAGCAGGGCACTGGACGGTGCGATCGCTCCGAAGACCCCGCCCTGCATGGTGATCATCTTCAGCGCCGCCTCGTAATTGCCGACGTCGGTCGCGCCCGTGCAGTCGGTCAGCAGCAGGCACTCGTATCCGCGATCGTTCGCATCGCGCATCGTGGTGTGGACGCAGACATCGGTGGTGATTCCGGTGAGGATGATGTGGGTGATCCCACGATTTCGAAGCAGGAGATCCAGGTCCGTCGCGTAGAAGGACCCTTTGCCCGGCTTGTCGATCACGAGTTCTCCTTCGAGGGGAGCGACCTCCTCGACGATCTCCCACCCGGGTTCGCCACGCGTGAGAATGCGACCGCACGGGCCGTCGTCTCCGATCCCCGCACCGATCTGCTTCGAGCGCCACAGCTTGTTCGGCGGGCAGTCCGCGAGATCGGGCCGGTGCCCCTCCCTCGTGTGCACGATGTAGAGGCCCGCCGCTCGGGCCGCCTCCAGCACGGTCTGCGTGGGGCCGAGACCGGCGCGGGTGAGGTTCAAGTCGTAGCCCATGCGGTCGACGTAGCCGCCGATTCCGCAGAAGTCGACCTGCCAGTCGATGTTGATCAGGGCGGTGCGCTCAGGGCGGAAGCCGCCGTCGAACGGCCAGCTGTACGGCTCGGCCGCAACGGGGCCGAACAGGATGCCCGTCTCGACCGTGGTGGGTGCACTCATGCTCGTTCTCCTTCTTCGCGCGCGTACGCTTCGACGACTCGCGCGGTCGTTCCGACGGCTCCGAAGATCCCGCCGGACATCTCGATCATGGAAACGCTGTTCGCGACGAGGTCCGCGTCGCCCGGGGCACACGCGTCGACGACCAGCAGGCATTCGAAGCCCATGTCGTTCGCCGTGCGCATGGTGGAGTGCACGCTCGTCTCGAGCCATGCGCCGACCAGGATGAGTCGCTCGATCCGGGCCTGGCGCAGCACCGTCTCGAGCGGGCTTCCGAAGAAGCCGTCCACGCCCCGCGACACCACGGTGTCGTCGGTGGGGATCTCCCCCGTCCCCTCGTCGGCGAATGCGGACGATGCGCCGGCGAAGGGACGGGTGGCGGATGCTCGACGGGTCAGGACGCGGATCGCCGCACCTCCGCCCCGCCGCAGGGTGGCGACCACGACCTCCGCGTTGCGCACATACTCGTGGTCGACGTCGCCGGCTTCACCGGGCGCCTCGATCACGAGGACCGCCGTGCGGGTCGCATCGAGTGCGCCGTTCCACGGCCAGGCGTACGGCGTCGTCTCTGCGACATGGCCGGTGCGCGCGGGCGCGTCGATCGTGGTCGCCATGGGCTACTTGGCCAGGTTGCCGACGACGCCCTGGACGAAGTAGTCCATCGCATCGACCTCGGCGTAGTCCGGGACCACCCCTGCGGCCACCACCTCGGTGCCGTCCTGCGCAAGCACCGGGCCGGCGAAGGGCGAGCCCTCGGGCGTTCCGAGCCAGGCCTGCGCCTCATCGATCGACGCGACGGTCTCCTCGGTGACCGACGGGCCGAACTCGGCCAGCACGAACGGGTTGGTGCCCGTCTTGTAGCCGACGCGGTAGTTGGCGTTGAACTCGCTGCCCGTGAAGTCACCGGCGAGAGTGGTGTCGACGATCGAGGTGTACAGCGGCGCCCACTCCCAGACCGCCCCCGTCAGCCAGCCCTCGGGCGCGAGCTCGGACGCGTCGGCGTGATAGCCGACCGTGTACGCCCCTGCGGCCTCGGCGGCGTCGATCACGGTCTTGGTGCAGTCCTGATGCTGCGTCAGCACATCCACGCCCTGACTCAGCAGGCTGCTGGCCGCGTCGCGCTGCGCGGCCGGGTCGCACCAGCTCGACGTCGCGACGGTGATGGTCTCGACGTCGGGGCGAACGGTCTGGGCGCCGCGCTGGAACGCGTTGATGTTCGCGATCGTCTGCGGGATCGGGAACGCGTAGACATAGCCCAGCTTTCCCGATTCGGTCGCCGCGCCCGCCGCGATGCCCGCCAGGTACATCGGCTCGTAGACGGTGCCGAAGTAGGTGCCGCTGTTGGGCAGGATGTCTTCCTCGGCCATGGTGTTGCCCTGCTGGACGACGACGACATCGGGGTGATCCTCGGCGACCTGCTGCGCGGCATCCAGGTGTCCGTAGGACGTGGCGAAGATGATCTTCGCCCCACGATCGATCATCTGCTCCATCGTGGTGGCGGCGGTGTCGTCCTCGGGGACGTTCTCGGCCGTGAGGATCTCGAGGTCGGGATACTCCTCGGCGAGCACCTGAGAGGCCTCGTACACCGCCTGGTTGTAGCCGTAGTCGTCCTTGGGGCCGACCATGATGAAGCCGATCGCGGTGCCGCCCACACCCGGGACGTCGGCCGCGGGCGAACTGCCGTCGCCGCCGCTCCCGGTGCCTGCGGGCGAGCAGGCTGCGAGAGCGAGGACCGCTGCGGTGAGCCCTGCCACGGCCAGATGCCGCGGAGTAATGTGATGCATGGTGTTCCTTTCGGGTATCGGGCCATGCCCGGTGCAGGTCGCCGTGATCAGCTGCCACTGATCAGGGCGGTGAGAAGGGATAGGGAGTGTGGTGCTGTCGCGCCTCGCCTTTCGGGGCTAAGTCGTCGGTGGGCCGTTCTCGAACACCCGTTTGAGCTCGGCGGGCGCAGCCGAGATGGTGCGCCTGCCGAGCACGGCGAGGACGACGAGCGTGAGCACGAAGGGGATGACGTGCAGCGCGAACTGGTTGATGCCCACGCCGCGCGCCTGCAGGGCGGGGCCGAGGGCCAGCGCGGCGCCGAAGAGATACGCACCGCCCATCACCTTGATCGGTGACCACGAGGCGAAGATCACGAGGGCGACCGCGATGAACCCGCGACCGGCGACCATGTTCTCGAACCAGGAGTTCGTGTAGGCGATCGACAGTTGTGCGCCTCCGACCCCGGCGAGGAAGCCACCGGCGGTGACGGCGGCGATGCGGATCCGCTTCACGTGATAGCCGTTGACGGTCAGCGCATCCGAGCGTTCGCCCGCGGTGCGGATCAGCAGTCCCCATTTCGTGCGGAACAGGATGAACCACACCGTCGGGACTGCGAGGTAGCTGAGATAGACGAGCGCGTTCTGCTCGAAGAAGATCGGTCCGATGAACGGGATCTCGCTGAGCCCCGGGACGGCCCACACCTCGAACGGGGTGATGGTGCGGCCGACGTAGGCCGCGCCGAAGAGCGAGGTGAGCCCGAGGGCGAGGAAGAGCATCGTGAGTCCGCTGGCGAACTGATTCGCACCGCGCCAGACCACCAGCAGGGCATGCAGCAGCGAGAGGACGGCTCCGATGAGTCCGCCCACCAGAGCGCCGAGCCAGGGGTTTCCGGTGTCTGCGGCCACCATGTACGCGGCGAGCGCGCCCAGGAGCATCGACCCCTCGGTGCCCAGGTTGATGACGCCGGCGCGCTCCGAGACGGTCTCGCCGAGGGCGGCGTAGAGGATCGAGGTGCCGCCGCGAACTCCGCCGGTGAGTACGTCGATGATGAGATTCACAGTGTGGCCCCCTTCTTCTGCGTGAAGCCGAGCACGGCGATCAGGATGAAGGCCGTGAGGATGCTGACGGTCGCCGCCGGCAGCTGTGCGTCCAGCTGCAGACTGTCGCCGGCCACCGCGAGGGCGGCGAAGACGAACGAGGCCAGCAGCACCGGCAACGGCCGGTGGCGCGCAAGCCAGCTGGCGAGGAAGCCGATGTACCCGATCTGAAGTCCGAACCCGGACCGCAGCTTGTATTCGATCCCCGCGAACTGGATCATGCCGGCGATGCCGGCGAGAGCGCCGCCGACCAGGAGTGCGGAGAGGATCAGCACGGGAACGTGCAGGCCCGCCCGTCGGGCTGCCTCGGCGTTGCCGCCGACGACCGACAGCTTGAAGCCCCAGCGCGTGTAGCGCAGGACGAAGAACACGATGAGCGCGGCGGCGACGGCGATCACCACCCCGATTCCTACGCCGAGCCCGGAGATCTCGGGGAGCTTCGCGGCGTCGGCGAGCTCGCGCGACGTCGGCTGACCCGAGGGATCCTCTCGCCATGGCTGATAGATGAGGAAGAGAAGCAGATCCAGTGCGACGAAGTTCAGCAGGAGCGTGCTGACGGCCTCATTCACCTGGAAGACGAGCCGCAGCACCCCGGCGATCGCGGCCCAAGCGGCGCCACCCACGATTCCCGCCACCACCATGAGGACCATGACGACGTTTCCGGGCAGCATCTGATCGGTCGCCAGCGCCACACCGGCCGCCGCGGCCGCACCGACGATCAGCTGCCCCTCGCCACCGACGTTCGACATCCCCGCCCGCGCAGGCACCACCACTGCGAGCGCGGCGAGCGCGATCGGGGCCATCGTGTTGAGGATCTCCACGAGCGATCGTGGGCGAAGGAAGGTCGAAACCCACATGTCGCCGAACACTTCGAGGGGGCTCGCGCCCTTGAACACGATGATGACGCTGAAGGCGGCGAGGGCGCCGACGATCGCGACCAGCCAGCGGATGATCGCGGGCGCTTCCCGGCGCCGGGTCGACGAGAAATCGGGCGGGGACGTGGGGGGCGCGTCGGTCAATGTCATGCCACACCGCCCAGCATCAGGCGCCCGATGTGCTGACGGTCGTAGTCGGCGGGCAGCACCTCGCCCGACATGTGCCCGTCGTGAAGCACCACGATTCGGTCGGCCATGGCCATCAGCTCGTCCAGGTCTTCCGAGATCATGAGGACTCCTGCGCCTCCGGCACGCCGGTCGAGCAGAACCTGCTGCGTGCGGCGGACGTTCGAGATGTCGAGCCCGCGGCTGGGATACGCCGCGACGACGAGGGTCGAGTCCGCGCTCAGCTCGCGGGTGAGGATCACGCGCTGGATGTTGCCGCCCGAAAGCTCGAACAGCTTGCGGCCGATCGGCGCGATCCGCAGACCGAGCCGCTCGTTGCTCGTGGCCGTCTTGGCTTTGATGCCCGCCCAGTCGATCCCCCATCGTCGCCGCGGGAACGGGCGACCGTCGAGGGGCATGTGCTCGAGAACCGTCAGCCGCGTCACGACGGAGTCCGCGACCGGATCCTCCGGCACGCTCACGGCACCGGCATCTATGGCCTTGCGCGGAGTCGATGCGACGAGGCCGGCGACCTTCACCACTCCGCTCGTCACCTCCCGAAGCCCGGTCGATACCTCGCACAGCTCGCGCTGGCCGCTGCCGGCGACCCCGGCCACACCGACCAGTTCGCCGCGCCGCACCGTGAGCGAGATCGACTTCAGCGCTTCATGCCCCTTATCGCCTCGGGAACTCACTCCCTCCAGCGACAGGGCGAACTCGGCATCCGCTTGCACCGCGGTGCGCTCCACGGGCAACGCGGGCACCGCGTGACCGACCATCGCGGTGATCAGCTCTTCATCCGTGTAGTCGTCCGGCGAGACGCCCTCGAGAATGGGCACGCCGCCGCGCAGGACCGTCACCCGGTCGGCGATGGCCCGCACCTCGTTGAGCTTGTGGGTGACGATGAGGACGCCGAATCCCTGCGAACGAAGCCGATCGACGACGCCGAACAGTGCCTGCACCTCCTGCGGCGCCAGGACGCTCGTGGGCTCGTCGAGGATCACGAGCCGCGCCCCTGTCATGAGCACCTTGAGGATCTCGGCGCGCTGGCGTTCACCGATCGAGAGGTGCTGGACGAGTGCTCGCGGCTCGACGGCGAGACCGTACTCCTCGCTGGCCGCGGCGATGCGGTTCGCGAGCGCACGAGGGCGGAGGATCGCTCCGACATCCAGCGACAGCGCCATGTTCTCGGTGACGCTGAGGGCCGGCACGAGCCGGAGATCCTGGAACACCATCCCGATTCCCAGGTGCCGCGCCTCGGCAGGGGAGCCCAGGCTCACCTCCTTGTCGTCGATGAGCATGCGACCCGAATCCGGCGTGTAGACGCCGTAGATCATCTTCAGAAGCGTGCTCTTGCCGGCGCCGTTCTCGCCGACGAGAGCGTGCACTTCACCGGGAAGCACGTCGAGGCTGACATCCGTATTGGCTCTGACCTCCGCGAAGTGCTTCGTGAAGCGCTCGACACGGAGTATCGGGACGAGCGCGGTGGAGCTTTCCGATTCGTTTGGAGCACCCACGACGTTCGTCATGTCTCTTACCTCCGCCTGCTTCTCAGCCGCATCATTTTGGTCATGGCCTTCGCTGCGCGCTCTTCGACGACGTCGAGGGAGATGCCGATGTGGCGGCTCAGCAGATCAGCCGCCTTCTCGATCTCGTGCGCGATCACGGCATCGAGGATCTCGATGTGCTCCGCGATGCTGATCTCGATGCGCTCCGCGTCGAGGAAGTCGTGCAGCCGAACGGGTCGGATGCGGATGTTCACACTTTCGAGCGTCTCGGTCAGCACGAGGTTCCCTGACGCCCGGGACAGGCCGACGTGGAACGATTCGTCCAGCTCGATGAAGCTGCCGTCGGCCGGCGGCGGCTCCGCCTGGATGCGCAGCCATTCGGCGCGCAGCGCCTCCAACAGCTCGGGATCGTGCTCGACGCCTTCCTCGGCCGCGCGCAGGATCCCCCGCAGCTCGAGCGTGAGTCGCAGCTCGTACAGGTCGCGCAGATCGATCAGGTTCGGCTCGGCGACGTAGTAGCCGCCGTCGTCGTACCGGCTCAGGATGCCGTCCGAGTCGAGCCGCGCGAACGCTTCGCGGACAGGAGTGCGCGACACCCCCAGCTGCTCGGCGATGCCTTCCTCCGGCAGTCGCTGCCAGAACGGGAACTCGCCTTCCAGCGCCATCCGGCGGATCTCCAGATAGGCGACCTCCCGGCGCGATCGAGCCGCGCGCTTGCGGCCCTTCACGGCCGTATCCGAAGTCGGATCCGAAGTTGTATCCATGGGTACGACGTTGGCCCAGCACTGTTTCCCTGGCAGTCCGGTCGCGTAACGAGTTTGTTTCCGTGCGCTTGGAATGGTGATCTTCCGGGGATCGGCGGTCTCGAGGACGCCCCGACATGGATACCTTGTGCCCATGACGCCCCCCGTCGTGCTGCTGCACGGCATCGCAACCACTGCCTCGATCTGGGACCGAGTGATCGCCGCCCTCGGCGAGCTCGGGCTCCGTGACGTCACGGCGATCCGCCGCCCGTGCACCGGGTCGCTGAGCGCGGAACTGCGCGCGCTGGAGCCGCAGGTCGAAGGTGCGCTGGTCGTCGGGCAGAGCGGCGGCGCCACCCTCGCGCTCGCGCTGGCCGCCTCCCGGACCGAGCTCGCAGGCGCGGTGGCGCACGAGCCGGCCGTGGGAAGCCTGCTCCCCGAACTTCTCACTCCGGTGGCGCGCGCCTATGCGGAGCACGGCGTCGAAGGACTCGGCGCCACGCTCTACGGCCCGACGTGGTCGGCGGCGATGGCACACGATCACACCGTGATCCCCGGTGAACTGGCGATGTTCCGCTCTTTCGAGCCGTCCCGAGCGCGTGCCGGTCAAGGCCCGGTCCTGGTGACCGTCGGTGCCGCGTCGCCTCCGATCCGTCACGATGCCGCGTCAGCCCTGCACGACCGGCTCGGGTATGAGATCGAGCCCCTGACCGGGGCCTCGCACTTCGTCGCGTGGGATGCACCCGAGGTCTTCGCCGCTGCCATCGCCGCGCATGCCCAGAACTGTCGGAGTGAATCCCCGGCGTTCCGCGCGGGCAGGAGGTGAGGGGTGAGCGTCGGTGACATCGCCACGATCGGAGGGCTCCTCGTGATCGGCATCCCTCTGCTGGCCGCCATGGTCGCGAGCACTCTGCACGATCGCCGGTCTCGTGCGGAGCCGGCCTCCGCCGAGCAGGCCGATGATCCGCTCCGCTCCGATCGGCCGTCCGCGGGCGCCGGGTAGGGTGAGCAGCGACGGAGGGATGCCGCAGTGATCGCTCGGTTTGAAGAACTCGACTGGCAGCCCACCCCGATGGGCGATCTCACCCTCCGACGCCGCTCGGAACCGGCGGTGGGCGAAGAGATCTACGAGGTGAAGCTCGGCGACGAGTACCTCATGTCGAGCCTGTTCACGGTGGCCGAGGAGGAGCTCGCGAATCTCGGACTGGCCGCCGTCGAAGGCGATGAGCTGTCCGTCCTGGTCGGCGGGCTGGGGCTCGGGTATACGGCCGTGGCCGCTCTGAGAGACGAGCGCGTGCGCGCGCTCGTGGTGATCGACCGTCTCGGCGCGGTGATCGACTGGCACGAGCGGATGCTGCTGCCGGCGTCTGCAGAACTGGTCGGCGACGCGCGGACCACCCTGATCGAGGACGACTTCTTCGCCGTCATGCGCGCGGCGCCCGCTCGAGGCCGTGGGCCGTACTCCGCCATCCTGCTCGACGTGGATCACTCCCCCCGTCATCAGCTGGACCCCAGCCACGCCGACCTCTACGCCGCGGCTGGTCTGCGCGCGCTCGACCGCCATCTCGTCGCGGGCGGCGTCTTCGCGCTGTGGTCGGACGATCCGCCCGACGACCGTTTCACGATCGAACTGAACGCCGTGTTCGACGACACGGCCGCCCATGTCGTCGGCTTCGACAACCCCGTCACCGGTGGGGTGTCGTCCAACACCGTCTACGTCGCGCGCAGCCGCGGCTGACCGGCACGACCCGGCTCGTCACCGCGCCCGTTCCGGATGCGCCAGACTGCTCTCGTGCCGACCGATCGCGCCCTCGTGGGCCGTCACTCCGAACTCGTGCGATTCGGCGCGCTGTGCGCGAATTCCGACGCCGGTGGTTCTGCCCTGCTGATCGAAGGCGATCCCGGTGTCGGCAAGACGGCGCTGGTCGACGAGTACGAGCGAATGGCGCGGGAGCGGGGCATGGGAGTGCTCCGCACCTCCGGCACTCCCGACGAGTCCGCCGCACCGTTCTCGGGCCTTCACCTGCTCCTGCACCCGTTGCGCGAGCGGATCCCCGAGCTGCCAGGACCGCAGCGCGACGCGCTCGAGGTCGCGTTCGGGGTGCGATCCGGCGAGACTCCGACGACCTTCCTCGCCGGCGTCGCAACGCTGACGCTCTTGTCCGACGCATCGAGAGCGCGCCCGCTGCTGGTGATCGGCGAGGATCTGCACTGGCTCGACCCCGTGTCGCGCCAGACCCTGCTGATGGTGGCGCGGCGCGTCTCGTCGGACCCGGTGATCGTGGTCATGACGGCCCGCGGCGGTCATGAGGCGGTCGAAGGGGAGACGATCGAGCGCCTCCGCCTCGCGCCGCTCAGCTTCATCGACGCCAACGCCCTGCTCGATTCCCGGACCGACAGCCCGGCCGGGACGGAACGGCGGATGCTGCTGGAGCTGGCGGACGGCAATCCTCTCGCCCTCGTCGAACTCCCCGTCGCCGGCCTCCGCGTCGCCGACGTGGATGTGGTGCCGCTCACGCACCGGCTCGAACTCGCGTTCGCCGGACGATACGCCGAGCTTCCAGGAGAAGCACGCCTGGGCGTGCTGGCGGGGTCGCTGGGCTGCGATTCGATAGACGACACGACGACGGCAATCGCCCGGGTGCTCGGCCGCGCGCCATCGCGGGATTGGCTCGGTGTGGCGGCGACTGCCGGTCTCATCGAACCGGCGCAGGGCCGCATCGGGTTCCGGCATCCGCTCGTGCGCTCTGCCGTCGCCGGAGCGGCGCACCCGCAGGAGCGCTCGACCATGCTGCGGGCACTCGTCGACACGATCGCAGACCCCGCGCGCACGGTGTGGTGGCGGGCCGACCTGCAGACCGGCACCGACCCCGGCCTCGCGGAGGAGCTGATGCAGCTCGGTGAGGCGGCGCTCGGCGCGCGCGATGCCGCGCTGGCCCTGCGGGCGCTCCGCCGGGCGGCCGACCTGACCGCGCCGTCGCCCGCGCGCATCGAGCGACTCCTGCTCGCGGCCGATGCCGCGGGACGCGCGGGGGCGCATCGGACCGCGTTCGTGCTCCTCGACGAGGCGGATGCCGAGACCGACGACTCCCGTGCCCGCTCGCGTGCCGCGTGGATGCGCGAACTGCTCCCCGTCGAGGAGGCGGCGCTCGCGCGCGGCGACCTGAGACCCGCGACCACCGCCATCGAGACCATGCGGCGGTCGGGCGATGCGGATGCCGCGCTCGATGCGCTGCTTCACCTCGCCTCGATCGCGTGGGACCATTCGACGCACAGCGATCCGGGCCTGGTCATCTCCGAGGCGGCGCGTGCCTTCGACCTCGACCCGGACGAGCCGCGGGCGCTCCTTCTGGCGGCCGTCACGGATCCGGCAGGCCGGGGCGACGACGTCATCGCGCGCATCCGCGATCGTGCCGTCATCGAGCCGGACGACGCCCAGGCGGACTGGTACCTCGGCTATGCGCTCAATCTGTGCGGAGAGGTCGAATCGGCGGCCGAGCACCTGCAGCGCGCCGTCGACGGATTCCGGGCGCACGGCAACCGGGCACTCCTTCCCCACGCACTCATGGGGCTGTCGTGGATCTGCTTTCTGCAGGGCCGGTTCGAGCGGGGACGCGCCTGTATCGACGAGTGCCTCACGATCGCGATCGATGCCGAGGATCCGGGGCTCGCGACGGCGGCACGGATGGCACTCGCCTGGTACGACGCGCTGGACGGCGCCGTACCGGACCGCGACGCCATCGCGGGCTCCTCACCGCTCGCGGCCCTCGCGCTCGAGGCCCAGTCCCCGCGCGCGACGCTCGTCTTCGCGGAGGGATGCGCCGCGCTGGTCGGCGCCCGTCCGCGCGACGCGGAGCGCACTCTGCGACGACTGGCCGATCCGGAGGACGGCGTCTACAACCTCATGTTCCGGATCGTCTCTCTGCCCGATCTGGTCGAGGCTGCGGTGCTGCTCGGCCATCGACCGCTGGCGCAAGCCCAGGTCGCCGCCATGTCCGAAATCCAGGAGGGCTGGCATGCGCCCGTCCTCCGTGCCGCACTCGGATACTCCCGCATCGTGCTGTGCGATGACGCACGCCTCGACGAGGAAGCCGACCGGCTCGAGCGCCATCCGCTCCCCATGCCGTTTCTTCAGGCCCGTGCGCACCTTCACGTCGGCTCGCGCCTGCGTCGGATGCGGCGGTCCGCCGACAGCCGGGTCCACCTGCGCATCGCGCTCGCGCTCTTCGAAGGGTTCCCCGCTGCCGGGTGGGCCGAACGTGCGCGCGAAGAGCTCCGGGTGGGCGGCGTGCGGCTTCCCGATGCCGCTCCGTCGGGGACTCACGTGCTGACGCCGCAGGAACTCCGAGTCGCCGAGCTCGCCGCCGCCGGCCTGAGCAACCGCGAGATCGCCGAGCGTCTCTTCCTGTCTCCGCGCACGATCGGCGCCCACCTGTACACGACGTTCCGCAAGCTCGGGATCACCGCGCGAGAGCAGCTCGGCCCCGCGCTCGCATCGAAATGAGCCGCGGGGCCGAGAGCGAGGTCGACGTCAGGCGGGCACGGCCAGGGCACCCACCCGCGTGACGAAGTCGAGCGAGGTCTGGGCGACCTCGGCCCATCCGTGGTCGATCGTGAGGGAGTGACCGCGGTTCGGCATCACCACCATCTCGGTGATGCCAGGGTTCTTCGACTGGATCTTGAACGCCTGCTCGGTGGGCTTGAGGGGCACCGTGTGGTCGAGCTCTCCCCCGATGATCAGAAGCGGTCCCCGGTCCGGGTTCTTCGAATCGACCTTCGTCTCGCTGAAGGGATTGAGGTTGGCGGTCACGACCTGAAAGATCGGGTTTCCGGCCGCGGCAACGTGGAACTCGTCGTACAGCGCACGGGCTTCGTCCTCTTCCAGGGCTTTCGCCCAGCCGTACGTGAAGTCCTCGAACGACAGCGTGACGCCGTGCTTGAGGCTGGTGCCGGGGTGCGAGACGACGGGTGCCGACGACTTGAAGGAGGAGATGGGCACGGCCAAGACGCCCTGGAACGGCGCGGGATCGACCGCCACGGTGGCGACGGATGCTCCGACACCGGCGATCTTCTGCGCGATCAGCCCGCCGAACGAGTGGCCCACGACGGCAGGCTTCGTGGTGAGTGCGGCGATCGCCTCGAGGTAGTGGTCGGTGACCTCCTGCACCATCTTCTCGGCGAATGCGTCGGGGTTCGCCCGCGCATCCTCGATCGACTCGGGGTCGTCGGGCCATCCCGGTGCGATCGTCGTGAAGCCCGCTTCCTCGAAGCGGGCGCGCCAGCGGTCCCAACTGCTGGAGAGCAGCCACAGCCCGTGCACGAAGACGACGGGACGCCGCCCGGATTGGTTGGCTCGTTCGATTTCGGCGAGCTCGTGAGCGGTCAGGGCCATGGGGGGTCTCCTCATCGTGGGCGAACACCGCAAGCGTCCTCCGCACGTGGGCCGGCGGCATCCGTCGGTCATACCTAGATTCACCACCGGAGCGCGCCCCTGCCCGCGCGCAGCCGTACGGTGGCCGCATGGACCTGATCTTGAGTGGACGCGTTGCGGTGGTGACCGGCGCGAGTCGCGGAATCGGCGTGGCGGTGACCCGTTCGCTGCTGCGAGAAGGCTGCACGGTGATCGGGATCGCGCGAGGGCCGATTCCCGAGGACGAAGACGTTCGGGATCAGGACCGCTTCTCCTACCTGCGCGCAGACCTTTCGAGCCCGGACGCGATCGAGGCGCTCGCCGCCGCGCTCCCCGGCCGGATCGATGTCCTGGTCAACAACGTCGGCTCGGCGCCGCCCCGCCCGGGCGGATTCGAGAGCATCACGGATGAGGACTGGACGAGCACGATCTCACTCAACCTGCTCGCCGCGGTGCGAGTGACGCGCGTGCTCCTGCCGCGCATTCCCTCCGGCGGCGCCATCGTCAACGTCGCTTCGGAGAACTCGAAGCTCCCCGACCCTCTCGTGATGGACTACAGCGTCGCCAAGGCGGGCCTGCTGAGCTTCACGAAGTCGCTGTCGAAGGAACTCGGACCGACGGGTGTGCGCGTGAACTCGATCAGCCCCGGCCCGGTGGCGACGGACCTGTGGCTCGGGGCCGGAGGCGTGGCGGAGCGGGTCGCCGCCGCGACGGGTGGCAGCGCCGCCCAGGTCCGTGCCGGAGCGGAGAACGCGATGCCGACCGGACGATTCACCAGGCCCGAGGAGGTCGCCGATCTCATCGCCGTCCTCGCCAGCGCGCGCTTCGGCAACGTGACCGGATCCGACTTCGTCATCGACGGGGGGATGCGCCCCACCATCTGAGAACGGCATCCCGCCGACCGAAGATCGACCCTCGCTAGCTTGCGTCACGCCGGAGTTCAAGCCCCTCAGCGTGGCCGCCACCGCAACATAGCGTGGCGGCACATACGACCGCCGTCACGGATGCGGCCGTCGGCGACGAAGGGATCGACGGATGAAAGCACTGACCTGGCAGGCACGGCGGACCGTCACGGTCGAAGACGTGCCCGATCCGGCTATCGAGCAGCCCACGGATGCCATCGTGAAGATCAGCTCGACGGCGATCTGCGGATCGGATCTTCATCTCTACGAACTCTTCGGTCCCTTCATCGACGCCGGTGACATCCTCGGTCACGAGCCGATGGGGGTCGTCGTCGAAGTGGGTTCCGCCGTCACGCAACTCGCCGTCGGAGATCGTGTCGTCGTTCCGTTCAACATCGCCTGCGGACACTGCTTCATGTGCCGTCGAGGTCTCCAGTCGCAGTGCGAGACGACGCAGGTTCGCGAGTACGGCAGCGGGGCGGCGCTGTTCGGCTACACGAAGCTCTACGGCCAGGTTCCCGGCGGGCAGGCCGAATACCTGCGTGTGCCGCTTGCGGACTACAACCACGTCCGCATCGGCGACGAACTGCCCGACGACCGCTACCTCTTCCTGAGCGACATCCTCCCCACCGCGTGGCAGGGGGTGGAGTACGCCCACGTGCCTGACGGGGGGACGCTGGCGGTGATGGGCCTCGGCCCCGTGGGCCAGTTCGTCGCACGTGTCGGAGTCCACCGCGGATACCGGGTGCTCGCGGTCGATCCCGTTGCGGAACGCCGCGAGATGGCCGAGCGGCACGGTGCGCTGACCTTCGACCTGACCGACACGGTCGTCGAGGAACTCCGGGATCTGACCGAGGGGCGCGGTGCGGATGCGGTCGTGGATGCGGTCGGGCTGGAGGCGCACGGCGACTCGGCGGTCGAGTTCGCCCAGCGGGCGATCGGTCTCCTCCCCGATGCCGTCGCGCGCACCCTGATGGACAAGGCGGGCATGGACCGGCTCGCGGCGGTGTACGCGTCGATCGACGTCGTCCGCCGTGGCGGCACGGTCTCGCTGAGCGGTGTGTACGCCGGCGACGCCGACATCCTGCCGATGAAGACGCTGTTCGATCGCCAGATCAGCCTGCGCATGGGCCAGTGCAATGTGAAGCGATGGGTGGATGCGCTGCTCCCACTCGTCGAGGATCCACGGGACCCGCTCGGGGTGATGGACCTCGCCACCCATCACGCGCCGCTGAGCGATGCGCCGCAGCTGTACGAGACGTTCCAGAAGAAGGCGGACGGATGCATCAAAGTCGTGCTCCAGCCCTGACGGCGAGCCACTGATGGCACGGATCGGCACATCGGGTTGGAGCTACGACCATTGGCAGGGAGGCCTCTACCCGCCAGGCCTTGCGCCCGCCGCGCGACTGGAACGATATGGGGCGGAGTTCGACACAGTCGAATTGAACGCGAGCTTCTATCGCTGGCCGCCGCCGAACCGGTTCTCATCGTGGCGGGAGCGTCTGCCCCCGGGATTCGAAATGGCGGTCAAAGCGCCACGCGGGTTGACCCACGCCAAACGGCTCTGGGAACCGGAGCGATGGATCGAGCGCGTCAGAGCCGGATTGCACGAGCTCGACGGCCGTCGTGGTCCGCTTCTGGTCCAGCTGCACCCCGCGATGCGACGCGACGATGCCCGGCTGGACTGGTTCCTCGGGCACCTTCCCTCATGGACGAGACCGGTCGTGGAGTTCCGCCACGACTCGTGGATCGACGAAGCGGTGTTCCAGCTGCTCGAGCGTCACGGCGCCGCGTACTGCGTGATGAGCGGGGCCGGGCTTCCGTGCATCCTCCGCGCCACCGCCGCGACCGTGTACGTGCGCCTGCACGGTCCCGATCCCGATCACCTGTATCGAGGCTCGTACTCCGACGCGGATCTGCGATGGTGGAGCGACCGGATCCGCGAATGGGAAGCGGCCGGCCGGGCCGTCTACGCGTTCTTCAACAACGACGGCGAGGGCCACGCCGTCCGCAATGCGCGCACGCTGCGGTACCTGCTCGACAGCTGACGTCAGGACGCTTCGGCGACCTCTACGGTCTGAGGTGACTCGTCGGCCGTGTCGATGGGGCCGGTGTCGAAGTGCTCGGCGACGAGCATGATGCCGCCCGACGAGTTCGCAGAGTTCGCGAGGTCCTCGATCCAGGCGCGACTGAGTTCCGGCGGCTCCGGCTCGTCGAAGACGAATCGCAGCGGAACCGACTGGTGCAGCCACACGGTGCTTCGTCCACGCGGCTGATCGTCGGGATGCTGCCACGACAGCGTGAAGCTCTCGCCACGGCGCAACTTGGTCGCGATCACCACCTTGAGATGGGCGAGCGCGCGATCCTCGATGTGGATCGGTGTCGCCGACCCGCCGTAATAGATAGTCCCCACAGTCACAACATAACCCGTCCCGTCACCGCGACGAGCACGGCGGGCATGGCGGGGCACGGCGATCTCCGGGTCACCTGAGCCGTTTGCGCATGAAGACCTGGGCGGTCCCGTCCCCCTGGTCGATCCGCTCCGTCTCGGCGTAGCCGCATCGTTCGTACAGCCGGATGTTCGCTCCGCTCAGGCTGCCCGTGAACAGCTCGGCCTCGCGGGCGCCGCTGTGCGTCTCAGCCATGTCGAGGAGCCGTGCGCCGATCCCTCGGCCTTGGACGTCGGGGGCGATGGCGATGCGCCCGATGACGAGCAGCCCGTCGCTCTCGCGCGTGCGGATCGCGCCGACGAGCCTGCCGCCGATGCGGGCGACCCACCCGTCCGCGTCCTCCAGTTCCGCCTCGAGCTGCTCCAGCGTCTGGGTCAGCGGCGGTATGTCGGGATCGCCGTAGATGACGGCCTCGCTGGCGAAGGCTGCCCGTTGAACCGTGAGCACCTCCCCCGCGTCGGTGGGCGCGATCCGCTCCACGACGATGTCGTCAGCCGCGGCATCCGCTCCGGGGTCGGCGAGAGACATGAACAGTCCTTTCGAGATGCTGCAACGCTACCGCCGGCGTCCGCGGTGAGAACGAACTTCCGCTCGATGTCAACCCCCTCGGGTCATCTTCACGAGCCGACCGACAATGACCTCGAAGTTGCAGTCGAGGAGCATCATGAGCATCACATTTCCCCTCACACCGCCCGCCGCAGACGAAGACGACGAGTTCGACGACGAGTTCGGTGACGAGTTCGAAGAAGCCCTGCGCGCCGACATGATCAAGGCGGGGCTGATCAGTGGCGACTGACGATCTTCCGACCCGCTACGCGCTGCGTCGGGTGGACGGCCTCACCTGGGTCATCCGTGACGACGAGGTGCCGGCGTCCGATCCTCGGCACGTCGTCGCACGCATCACCCATGACGAGCAGACCGGGGTCGGAGTCGAGTGGCTCGGCGACTTCCCCCTCCCCGATCGCTACCTGACCGTGGAGTTCGCGCTCGACGATCTGGTGCGATGGACCCGGCGGCGCGAAGCGTGGTCTCAGCCCGTGCCGATTCCCCACATGCCGCCGCGGCAGGCTGCGGCGCGGTAGAAGGATCGCTGCATCCCCTACCGGCCCCGATCGATCGCGCGCCCACGGCCCGGGCTCATGATCACGCCATCGGTGCCATGGCTTGGGCAGGAGCGGCGGCGGTGCCCGAAGACACGTTCTGCGCGAGCCATTCGAGAACCGGGACGATCGCCTCGTCGGAGTTCGCCTCCATCATCACGCCGTGGCCGTTGCCGTCGATGCCACGGTCTTCGAGGCGGATCAGTTCGGCCCGCGCGCCGACAGCGGTCAAGAACTCCACCATCGCCGGGCCGGCGGGCGACAGCGGAGACGCCGGCGCGGTCAGTACCGCGACGGGAACATCGAGGCCGATGATCCGCGGTGACGCCGGGCCGCCGAGCCCCTCGGGCGAGTGCGTCGGCGGTTCGGTGGTCACCGGAATCGCGGTGATCCCCCATGCCAGCTCGCCGATCCCGGGTACCTTCACGAAGGGCGGGCCGAGCGGTTCGATCGCGACGATCGCCGCGATCACTCCCGGGCGCCGGTTCGCCGCGAGCCAGCCGGCGTTCGCTCCGAGTGAGTGGGTCACCAGCACCGCTTCGCCCGTGATGTCGAGCAGCTGCGCGAGCCGCTCGGCTTCGAGCTCGCTCGCCGCTGCGAAATCGGCGGCGATGAAGCCCGAGCTCGCAACGAACTGCTGCATCTCGTCGCCGTCCGGTGTGCGACGCCAAGGCCACTGGGTATGCGCATCGGCGAGTTGCGGTGTCATGAAGACGGCCGTGGCCGACTCGTATCCGGCGGGAAGACCTGGCTCGCCCAGGACCGCCGGATGATGCGGCGAGCGGCCGTGACCCGGCCGGTCGACGAGATAGACCGCGTAGCCATCGGCCACGAAGCGATCGACCCAGCCCGGCCGACCGTCCGCGGTCACCCGCCAGTCGGTCATCTGGCCACCGCCGCCGTGCACAAGCACGAGCGGGAACGGCTTCGTCACCGTTTCGGGTGCCTCCCATTCGACGAACAACGGGCCACGCTGCACCGTTCCGAACGGCGTGGGCACGGGCTCACCCGGAATCCAGAAGGAGCCGCGCCGGATGGTCACCGCCGGGCTCTCCGCGCGGTGAGGAGGGTTCAGACTGCGCCGCAGGCTCGGCGAGCGCACGGCTCCGAGCCCGAGCAGCACGGCGCGCTGCCCCTCGGTCACCGCCGCAGCCGCACGCAGCGGCGCAACAACAGCCTCGACGTGGTCGGCACCGGTGTCGTAGACCATCGTCTTGAACTGGACGGCGCTGGGTGAGGTGAACTCGTCGAACACCTTCGCGCGCGCGCGGGCGTACAGCGCCAGCACACCTTCGTCGGCCCCGTTCTGCAGGATCGCGATGAGTGCCTCCTGCAGCAGGTAGACATCTGTCAGGCCCGTCGTGAGACCGAGCCCGCCAGTCGGGTTCGTCAGATGGGCGGCGTCCCCCGCGAGCACGATGCGCCCGTCGTGCAGCGCGCTCGCCCGTCGCTGGTGAATGCGATACGGCCGGTAGTCGACCACGTCGACCACCGCGTCCCGGCCGAGCAGCCGCGCGTAGAAGGCCGGGATGCGCTCGGCCACGGTCGCTTCGTCGAGGTCGCCGGGCTCCTGGTACGTGCAGCGCCACAGTCCGTCGGCGGTGATCTCGGCCACGATGCAGCCGATCTCGGGGTCGACGTACATGTTGGAGGAGCCGAAGCCGCGCGAGCGGAAGTCGAAGCGCACGTTGGTCGCGACGAAGCGATCCGGCCAGGTCGTTCCCACGAGCTCGGCGCCGATCGCGGTGCGCACGGCGCTGCGCGCGCCATCTGCGCCCACGAGGTATCGGGCGGTCAGGGTTTCTCCCGCACCCTCGGCGATGTAGTCGACGCGCACCTCTTCCGCGTCCTGCGCCACAGCGACGACGTCGGCGCCGCGCACCACTCGCACGTTCGGCAGCAACGCCAGCTTCTCGGTCGCGATCTGACAGAAGTCGCCCTGACCGAGATGGATGTTGAACGGGTGCGAGCTGACACCATCGAGCGCCTCGTTCGAGACGCGAATGACCTCGCCCGTCGCCGGCACGTGGAGGGTGAGACCTTCGCGGTCGACGACCCCACGGTTCTTCATCTCGTCGAGCAGTCCGATCTCGTCGAGTTCGGGGAGCACGGTATTCAGATACACCATCGCACGCGGCGACCGGTTGATCTCCGCGTCTCGCTCGAGAACCGTCACCTGCACGCCCGCGCGGGCGAGGAACAGCGCCAGCGTGAGGCCGACCGGCCCGCCCCCGACGATTGCGATCTGTGTATCGGGCATCGTTGCCTCCTTGTGACGTTCGCTGACAGAGCGAGTGTTCGTTGACAGTACAATGGAACCCGCGCCATGTCTATGCTACGTTGTTCGCTGAACGCACGTTTGTTCGTTGAGTAGAACATAGTCTGCGCTGAGATTCGACGGCGAACTCGATTCGCGTCAGGAGACCGACATGACGGTAGAACCTGGATGGCTGGGACGCTTCTTCGAGGACTTCGAAGTGGGCGCGCTCTACCGGCATCCGCTCGGCAGGACCATCTCCGAGACCGACAACACCTGGTTCACGCTCCTCACGATGAACACGAACCAGCTCCACTTCAACGCGGAGTACGCCAAGGGATCCGAGTTCGGAGGCCTGCTCGTCGTGTCGACCCTCACGCTCGCGATCGCCGTCGGCCAGAGCGTCACCGACCTCACGCAGAACGCCGTCGCGAACCTCGGCTGGACCGACATCCGGATGACGCACCCAGTGCACGTGGGCGACACCCTGTTCAGTGAGTCGATCGTCACGGAACTGCGCCCGTCGGGCAGCCGACCCCATTCCGGGATCGTCACCGTGAAAACGCGCAGTCTCAATCAGCACGGCGACGAGGTGTGCTCGTTCTTGCGCACCTTCCTCGTGCACCGGCGCGACTCGCCCGAGCTCGCGCATCCGTTCCCGACCGCGGCGGCACCCCTCGCCGTCGAGGGCCGATGAGTCCGCGACCGCTCGAGGGCGTGCGCATCATCGCCATCGAGCAGTACGGCGCCGGACCCTGGGGAACCCTGCACCTCGCCGACCTCGGCGCCGACGTGATCAAGATCGAAGACCCGGCGTCCGACGGCGACGTCGGCCGCTACGTTCCGCCGTACAGCGTCGCTGAGGACTCGCTCTTCTTCGAATCGTTGAACCGCAACAAGTCGAGCCTCTCGCTCGACCTGCGCACCGCCGCCGGCCGTGAGGTTTTCGAAGAGCTCGTCCGCAACTGCGACGCGGTCTACTACAACCTGCGCGGCGACGTTCCGGCGGCGATCCGTGTGACCTACGACGACCTCAAGCACATCAACCCGGCGATCGTGTGCTGCTCGCTGAGCGGATTCGGCATGACCGGCCCGCGGGCCAAGGGCGCCGGATACGACTACATGCTGCAGGGGCTCGCCGGCTGGATGGACCTCACCGGCGAACCCGGCGGACCGCCGACGAAGACCGGGCTGTCATTGGTCGACTTCACGGGCGGCTACGTCGCCGCCCTCGCCCTCATGGTGGGGCTGTTCGCCGCCCGCCGTGACGGCATCGGCATGGACTGCGACGTCAGCCTTTTCGACACGGCGATCACGATGCTCAATTACTCCGGCGCCTGGCACCTCAACGAAGGCTACGAGCCGGCCCGCACCCGCCATTCCTCACACCCCTCGCTCGTGCCCTTCCAGAACCTCGAGGCCTCGGACGGATGGCTCGTGGTGGCGTGCCCGAAGGAGAAATTCTGGCGCCTGCTCGCCGACGCGATCCAACATCCGGAGCTCTCCGAGGATCCGCGCTTCGCCACATTCGCCGACCGCCTCGTGAACAAAGAGTCGCTGCTCGAGATCCTCGAGCCGATCTTCCGGCGCAAGACGGCCGCGGAGTGGCTCGCCATCCTCGAAGACGCCGGGGTGCCGGTAGCGAAGATCAACACGGTCGCCGAAGCTCTCGACGACCCGCACACGGTGGCCCGGGGCCTCATCGTCGAAACCGAACACCACCGCTTCGGAAGCATCCGCACCCTCGCCTCCCCCGTGCGCGTGGGTGACCCCGCCTCGCTCACCTATCGGGCGGCGCCCGTGCGCCATGCCGACGCGCGGCGTGTTCTCACCGAACTCACCGCCTTCGACGACGATGCGATCGCCCGTTTCGCGAGCGAAGGCGCCTTCGGGTCTGTCCCAGACCCCGTCGTCGCGGCGTACGGCGCCCCGGCCCCGTCAGCGTCACACCATCAGGCATCGGAGTAGATCATGGACTTCACTCTCAACGACGACCAGCACGAGTTCCGCAAGCTCCTGCGCAGCTTCGTCAACAGCGAGATCATTCCCGTCGCCCGGGAATGGGAGAACGAGGGGCGCTATCCCACCGAGATCGTCGAAGGCCTGAAGGAACTCGGGCTGTTCGGCATGACGATCCCCGAGGAATACGGCGGCCTCGATCTCGACCCCGTCTCGTTCGCCATCGTGTTCGAAGAGCTCGCGCGCGGATGGATGGGGATCGCGGGCGTTCTCGGCAGCCACTCGCTCTCGTGCCGGATGATCGCCACGCACGGGACCGCGGAGCAGAAGGAGAAGTACCTGCCCGCCCTCGCGACCGGCGAGCGCCGCACCGGTCTGGGACTGACCGAGCCCGACGCCGGAACGGATGTGCAGGGCATCCGCACCGTTGCCACCCGCACGGACACCGGCTACCTCGTGAACGGCACCAAGACGTGGATCACGAACGCGCGCTACGCAGACCCGCTTCCGGTGATGGTGAAGACCGATCGCACCACCTCGCCGGCGCACAAGGGCATGAGCATTCTGCTGGTGGACAAGGACACCCCCGGCTACTCGGTGCTCAAGGACATCCCGAAGCTCGGCTACAAGGGGCCGGAGTCGTCGGAGGTGCTGTTGGAGAACGTCGAGGTACCGGCCGAGAACCTGCTCGGCGGCGTCGAGGGGCGCGGCATGCAGCAGGTGCTCTCGGCACTGGAGTGGGGGCGGGTGAATATCGCGGCGCGTTCGGTGGGGCTCGCCCAGCGCGCGTTCGACGAAGCACTGGCGTACTCGCAGCAGCGAGAGGCCTTCGGTCAGCCGATCTCGCAGTTCCAGGCCATTCAGCTCAAGCTCGCTCAGATGGGCACCAACGTGCAGGCCGCGCGCCTTATGGCGTACTGGGCCGCGTCGAAACTCGCCGAGGGGCGCGCCGACGGTCCCACCGGCATGGCGAAGATCTTCTGCTCGGACATCGCTCTCGAAGCAGCCATCGACTCGATGAAGGTCCACGGCGGTTATGGCTACTCGAAGGAGTACGAGATCGAGCGGCTCTACCGCGATGCCCCTCTGATGAGCATCGGCGAGGGAACGAACGATGTGCTGCGCACCGTCGTGGCGAAGTCGCTGATCAATGGCTCCACGGTGATCGGCTAGCCGGATGCTCCCCGTCCGCTCGTATCTGTTCGTTCCGGGCTCCGCGCCCGCGCTGCTGCGGAAAGCGGCCCTGGGCGAAGCGGATGCGCTCGTCGCCGATCTGGAGGACGGCGTCGCGTTGTCGCAGAAGCCACTCGCCCGCTCAAGTGTGGTGGAGTGGCTGCGGCAGGGCGTCGAGCAGCCTGTGTGGGTGCGCGTGAACCAGGGTGACGCACTGGACGACGACCTCGACGCGCTCGCTCCCGTAGCCGCACTGCTCGCCGGGCTCGTCGTCGCGAAAGCCGACGCCTCGTCCGTTCGCCGCGCCGGGCGACTGCGCGTCCCCCTCGCTCCGATGATCGAGACGGCCGCGTCGATCGAGGCGGCTCCGGAGCTCGCTCGGTTGCCGCACGTGGCCATGCTGCAGATCGGCGAGGTGGATCTCGCCGCCGACGTCAGCCTCAGCCCCTCCGCCGACGACGCCGAGCTCGGTTGGCCGCGCGGACGCGTGGTCTTCGCGAGCCGGGCAGCCGGCCTCCCCGCGCCTCCCGCGCCGGTCAGCACCGAGCTCGGCGACATGGACGTCTTCCGCGCCTCGACTGTCCGCCTGGCCCGCCAGGGGTTCGTCGGCCGGATGTGCATCCACCCCCGGCAGGTGGCCGTCGCCAACGAGTCCTTCACCCCGAGCGCCGAGGCGGTCGCCCGTGCCGAGCGGCTTCTGGCCGCTTTCGACCGCGCGCTCCTCGCCGGCGACGCGGTGCTGACGGATGAGCACGATCGCATGGTCGACGAAGCCGTCGTGCGCTCCGCGCGACGCACCCTCGAGCTTCACGCCGGCGCGGCGGCGAGGAGTGCACGGCTCTGAGCATCGCCGTCGCCTGGCACGACCGGACGGGCATCCCGTCGCGTCCGGCGAAGCAGGGCGCCGACGAGCGCCGCTGAGCCCCTTTCGCATCCTCAGGCTGCGAGTGCGTTTCGCTCGAGCCAGTAGAGGATCACGCCCAGCACCTCGACGTTGTTCGCCTCGAGCATCATCATGTGCCCGTTGCCACGGACGCCGTGCCGCTCGAGTCGCAGCAGCTCAGCGTCGCAGCCCGCCTGCTCGAGGAACGCCATGAGATGCCCGTCGAAGAGCGTGAACGCGGATGCCTCGCCAGTGACGACAGCGATGGGGACCCGGGCGAGGTTCGGCAGTCGCCGCGCAGGTTCCTCTTGCAGGACGAGCGGCACCGGACCTGTCCCGTCGATCGAGAGGCGCAACTCGGAAGCGCGCGTCGCCGGTGGATCGAAGACGAGAGGTGCGCACGCCAGCCCCCAGTCGAGCGACACCCCCGGCCGTTTCAGGAACGGCGGACCGATCGTCTCGACGGCGACCAGCGCGCGCACGAGCTCCGGGCGGGCATCCGTCGCGAGGTAGCCGGCCGGGCCGCCGGCGGAATGGCAGATGAGGATCGCCGGACCGATGCGATCGAGCAGCTCCGCCAGCCGGCGCTGCTCGAGCAGGTGCATCTGTTCCCAGTCGGCGAGCATCGGACCGCTCGAGGACGTGAGATGCCGGACCACGGGGTCCTCCACCTCTCGCGCTCCGCTCCACTGCGTGCGCAAGGGTGCGAACGCTTCCGGCAGCATCACGTCGAGCCAGCTCTCGATCGGCATGGACGGCGCCATCGGGCCGAGAACGTTCGGGTCGTGGGGCGAGCGTCCGTGCCCGGGCCGGTCGACGACATAGACAGGGTGCCCGGCCGCCACCAGCAGCGGCGCCCAGCCTGGGCGCCCGTCGGGGGTCTGCAGGAAGTCCAGGCCCTGGCCGCCCCCGCCATGCACGAGCACGACCGGCAGCTGCCCGGTCTCGCGGGCGGGCGACTCCCATTCGACGTACATCTGACCGAAGGGCACCGTACCCGCATCGGTGGCGCGCGTCTCCGATCCGACCCAGAAGTGGCCGCGCAGAGTCGCGGGCACGAGGGGACCGCCAGACGCCTGGCTCATGAATCCACGCCGCTATGGGCGGCGGCGAGTACGTCGGCGAAGCGCAGGTCGGGAGCCTCGGCGAGGCCGAGCAGGGCGTGCTCGAGTGCCCGCAGCGCCTCTGATGGCAGCGCAAGGCCCGCGTTGGTGCGGTACTTCTCGAGGATGGCTGCCTCGCTCAGCGGGTTCTCGGCCCCGCCTCGCTGGTAGCGCAGCTCGTGTTCCAGGACCCGACCGTCGCGGGTGTACACCCTCGCTCCGCCACCGAAGGCATCCGGCGTGGGCGCGTACTGCCTCAGCTCGTAGCCGATACGCGGGGTGAGTTCCCGCACTCGCGGGTCGGCGAGCGCGTCCGGGGTGAAGCTCGTGACATCGAGACGGCCGTGCACCAGCCGATACGCCAGCGCCCAGGGAAGGCTGAACTTCGCGTCGTACGGCGTGCGGGGAAGGACTTTGGCCGATGCGGGCTCGCAGACCAGTCCGACGCCGACGACGTCGGTCAGGCCGACGATCCGCTCGACGTCGTCGACGCGAAGCCCTTCGGCGTCCATCAGGTGCGCCAGCGCATCGACCGGAGCGTGGGTGTAATGACATGCCGGATACGGCTTGTACGCGATCTCGCTCGTGGCCCAGCGATCGCCGAGCCCTTCCAGCGCCTCAAGATCGACGTCGAAACCGTTCAGGTAAGCCGCGAAGAAGCCCCGATCGCCCTCGAAGACGGTGCGCGGCCCGGTCGCCCCTCGCGCCGCCAGCCTCGCCGCCGCGAGGCCGGATTGCGCGGCCCAGCCGGCATGCAGCTGTTTGGTCTGCGAGCCGTCTGCCAGGAATTCGAGCAGTCCCGCCGCCATGCTGCCGGCGATCCCGAGCGCGTCGGCCGTGCGGCGGGAGTCGAGCCGCCCGGCGCGCGCGGCCGCCGCGGTGGCGCCGAACACGCCGCAGACGCCAGTGGGGTGCAGGCCGCGGGCGTGGAACTCCCCGCTTCCGGCAGCACCGACCCTCGTCGAGACCTCGTTGCCGGCGACGAGCGCGGCAAGCAGGTCGGCGCCGGTGGCGCCGGCAGCCTGCGCCGCCGCCAGCGCCGCCGGCACGATCACGGCGGAGACGTGCACGACCGACGTCGGGTGGGTGTCGTCGAAGTCGAGCGCGTGGCACAGAGTGCCGTTCAGGAAGGCCGCGTCGCGTGCGGGGAGGGCACCCGACCCGATGCCGGTGCTCGGCCCGCGGGTTCCCGCTTCGAGCAGGGCTGTGGCGTACGGCGCAGCATCCAGGGCGAACGCCGCGAGACCACAGCCGAGGGTGTCGAGAGCGTGCAGAGCCGCAGTGGCCTGCACGGGCTCGGGGATCGAGGGGAGGCCGATCCCGGCCACGAACTCGCCGAACCGCTCCGCTGCTGTCACCATCGCCACCATGTCCGTTCGTCAGGAGGCGAACTGTTCGGTCAGCGTACAAGAACGACTGTTGATCGTCAAACGCGCTGGACGCGCGATGTGGCGTGACGTAAGGTGACCGTTGTGCGTTGAGCGCACGCTAGTTCGACATTAGAACACATCGGAGTGTCTGCATGACCATCGCCCGTGACCATTCTCCGCTCGTCTTCACACACCGTGCCCTCCCCCAACGGGTGCGCTTCGGGACCGGCCACGCGGCCCGCAACGTCGCGTCGGAGATCTCCGACGCGGGCGCCCTCCGCGTCATGCTGATCGCCAGCGAGGCGAAGCTCGCGATGGCACGGACGGTGACCGGCTCCGTCGAGCCTGCGCTGATCTGGACGGACGTCGTGCAGCACGTTCCGGCGGCCGTGGCGGAAGCCGCGCGCGTTGAGGCCGTGAGGGCGGGCGTCGACCTGATCGTGAGTGTCGGCGGCGGTTCGACCACGGGCCTCGCCAAAGCGATCGCCCTGACCACCGGCATCCCGATCGTGGCCGTTCCCACCACGTACGCGGGCTCGGAGGCCACCAATGTATGGGGGCTCACCGAGGGGGCTCGCAAGACCACGGGCGTCGATGACCGGGTCCTGCCGGGCGCCGTCGTCTACGACGCGGAACTCACTCTGAGTTTGCCGGTCGAGCTCTCCGTCACCTCGGGGCTGAACGGCGTCGCCCACTGCGTGGACTCGCTCTGGGCGCCGCGTGCCGACCCGATCAACGCCGCCCTCGCAGCCGAAGGCATCCGGGCGCTCGCGACGGGCCTGCGGGGCGTCGTCGCCGATCCTGGCGGGCTTGCAGGCCGCGAGCAGGCGCAGTTCGGTGCTTACCTCGCCGCGGTGGCGTTCGCCTCGGCCGGTTCCGGGCTCCATCACAAGATCTGCCATGTGCTGGGCGGCACATACGACCTCCCTCACGCCCAGACGCACGCGATCGTGCTGCCCTACGTGACGGCGTTCAACGTCGGCGCCGCGCCCGCGGCAGAGCGGGCGATCGCGAGAGCCCTGGATGCCTCCGACGCCGTCGAGGGCCTGGACGCCCTGCGCGACGATGTCGGCGCACCATCGGCACTGCGCGATCTCGGCTTCGATCCCGACCGCATCCGGGAAGCCGCCGAGATCATCCTGCCCCAGGTGCCGGCGTCGAACCCGCGACCGGTCGACCTCGACTCGCTGCAGCTGCTCCTCGGCGCCGCGGCCGACGGCCGCTCATCCGAGACCCTCCGCGGCCGATGATCTCTCCCGAGCAGTCCGCACGCGAACAGGCCCTCGTCGAGTTGGTCGTCGCGTCGTTCGACGACACCGCCGACCCGCGCTTGAAGGAGCTCATGCGGGCACTCGTGCGCCATCTCCATGCCTTCGTGCGCGAAGTGAGGCTGGGTGAAGCAGAGTGGGACGCGGCGATCCGGTTCCTCGGCGAAGCGGGCCGGATCACGAATGCGCAGCGTCAGGAATTCATCCTGCTCTCCGATGTGCTCGGCATCTCGATGCAAACGGTCGCCGTGAACAACGAGGCCTATCGCGATGCCACGGAGGCGACCGTCTTCGGCCCCTTCTTCACGGAAGAAGCACCCTTCATCCCTTATGGGGGCGACCTCTCGGCGGCGGCGCCAGGGCAGCCCTGCTTCGTCGAGGGAACCGTCACAGATGTCGACGGCTCCCCCATCGCCGGTGCCCGGCTCGAAGTGTGGGAGGCCGACGAAGAAGGTCTGTACGACGTTCAGTACGGCGACGGTCGCGTTGCGGGCCGCGGCTACCAGCTCTCGGATGAGAGCGGACGATACAGATTCTGGGGCCTCACGCCGACGCCCTATCCGATTCCCGCGGATGGACCGGTGGGCTCCCTGCTCGCCGCCACCGGCCGATCGCCCATGCGCGCCTCACACCTGCACTTCATGGTGTCGGCGCCAGGTTTGCGAACCCTCGTGACGCACATCTTCGTGCGCGGCGACGAGCTTCTCGATCACGACTCTGTCTTCGGCGTCAAGGACTCGCTCGTCAAGGACTTCGTCGTCCATTCCGCCTCCGACCCGACTCCGGACGGCCGCAACCTCGGTGGGCGCAGTTGGGCGGACGTGCGCTTCGACATTGTGCTCGCGCCGTCGTCGCTCTGACCGGCGAGCACCGCCGCCGCGTCAATGACCGCTGCGAAGGAGCGCGGTCGAGATCGTCGCGGCGGCCTCCTGGAGTGCGGGAAGCGACCGACGCCTGATCTCCAGCAGGCTGACGCGCGCCGAGTTCGAGGAGACGCTCAGCGCCGAGGTGATCTGGCCGTCATGACCGCGCACCGGCACGGAGATCGCCCGGAGGCCGATCTCGAGTTCCTGATCCACGATGGCCCACCCCTGGTCACGGATCGTTCGCAGCTCCGCCCGGAACAGCTCCGGGTCGGTGATTGTGCGTCGGGTGTACTGCTCGAGCGGCTCGTCGGCGAGATACGCGTCGAGCGCCGCGTCGTCGAGCCCCGCGAGCAGGTTGCGGCCTGCGGCCGTCGCACTGGCCGGCAGCCGGCTGCCGACCGACCCGCCGATCGTCATCATCCGCGGAGTGTGCACGCGAGCGACGTACACGATGTCCGGGCCGTCGAGCACCGCCATCGAGCACGATCCCTCCGTCGCCGTCACCACCTCCTGCATGATGGGTTGGGCGATCTCGCTGATGCTGAGCGATGCGAAGTAGCCCCAGCCCAGGTTCAGCACCTTGGGCGTCAGCGAGAAGCGCCGGCCGTCGGAGCGGACGTGTCCCAGCGCCCGCAGCGTGAGCAGGATCCGCCGCGCGGCGGCACGCGTGATGCCGGTCAGCTGCGCCACCTCGCTGAGCGACAGCGACGAGCGCTCGCGGTTGAACGCTTCGAGCACGCTGATGGCTCGCTCCAGCTGCTCGAGTCGTTCCCCACCGCCTGCCAGAGCGAGTTCGGCGTCATCGATTTCATCGGTTCCTGGCATGCGGCAGAGCATACACGGCGTTCGCTCACCGAACAATCGCACCGGAGCGGTGCGATCAAGCTGCGGTGAACGCGCGCTCCGGAGTCCGCGCCGCGAGCGCGATCTCGATCGCCGCCGCGGCTGTCGCACTGGGCCGCATCGCCGCCGGCCAGGCCACGACCACGCTGTCCTCGGGTGGTGCCGGAGCGAGTGGGCGGACGGCCAGAGGCAGGCCCTCGTAGCTCACATCTCCTGGCGACCGCAGGATCTGAAGGCTGTAGCCGATGCCGCGTGCGACGAGTGAGCGAGTCAGCTCAAGGCTCGGAGCCCTGAACGCCACGCGGGGAGTCAGCCCGACCGCGGAGAAGATCTCCAGCGTGCGCTGCGCGCTCTGGGCGGTGTCGGTCATCACCAGCGGCTCATCGACGAGTTCGCCCAGCGAGATCGCCTCATTCGCCGCCAGGCGGTGTTCGGCGGGGAGGATCACGAAAGCGGTCGTCGGGAACAGCTCCCGCGTCTGGATGCTGTCGGGCAGCTGCGACCGGAAGCAGAAGGCCAGGTCGAGTCGGCCATCGAGGAGCGCATCGACGAGGGCGGACTGCCCGTCGACCTCGAGTCCCACCCGGACTGCCGGATGCTCGACGGCGAAGCGCTCGACCAGCGGCGGGAGCATGATCGGGGCCAAGCCCGCCGTGCTGCCGAGCCGGACGGCACCGCTCAGCATGCCGGTCGAAGCCGACAGCTCTGCTGCCAGCGCGTGCGCCTCGTTCACCAGAGACCTCGCACGCCCCGCCAGGGCTCGCCCCGCAGGCGTCACCACGATCCCGTGTCCTTTCCTGCGGATGCAGAGCTGCACGTCCAGAGCCGTCTCCAGTTCGGTCAGCGACGAGGCAAGAGCAGATTCCGAGATGTGCAGGCGTCCGCTGGCCTCGCGGAGAGATCCGGAGCGCGCCAGCTCGACGAAATAGGTGAGTTGGCGAATCGTGAAGTCTCCGGCCATATCCCGATATTCCCACGTTATGAACACGAATAAACCCGTTTTACTCGGAAAGAGAGACAACGCAGACTGGCACCACAACGCTCCACAGCGCTGACGAAGGAGTCAGACCATGTCATCATCCACGGCGCCGGTCGCCGACTGGGTCACCCTCGACGCGCTCAACACCGATCCACTCGGCGTCTACCGCCGGCTGCAGGAAGAGACGCCCGTCGCCTATGTGCCGGCGGCCGAACGCTATTTCGCCACCCGCTACGAGGACTGCCGGTTCATCGAATCGGATCCGACCATCTTCACCTCGACGGTTCCGGATCCACGGGACCTCATGCCGCGGGCGATCGGCCACACCATGCTGCGAAAGGACGACCCTGAGCATGCTGCCGATCGTGCTGCGATCAACCCCGCCCTGCGCCCGAGAATCGTCGCCGATGTCTGGAAGCCGATGTTCGAGAGGAACACCCGCACCCGGCTCGACCGGCTGATCGAGGCCGGTCCGGGCGCCGACCTCGATGCGGAGTTCTCGGCGCCCCTCGCGGCCGACAACCTGATCGCGATGCTCGGGCTCGTAGGCGTCGACTCCACACAGATGCAGCGCTGGTCGCGAACCTTCATCCGCGCGGTGGCAAACATCGTCGACGATCCTGACATCTGGGCGGAGTGCGAGAAGTCGAACGACGAGGTCGACGCAGCGATCGAGATCGCGATTCCTCGTCTGCGGGCCGCGCCCGACGACTCGATGCTGTCCGCCATGATCAACGGGCCTCGTCCCGTCCCGCTGGAGTCGGTGCGCGCCAGCGTGAAGCTGACGATCTCCGGCGGCATCAACGAACCCGAGCATGTTCTCACCAGCGGGGTGTGGGCGTTCGCCCGCCATCCGGAGCAGCGAGCACGGCTGATCGCGGACCCGTCGAGGTTCCCGGCGGCGTTCGACGAAGTTGTGCGATGGCTCTCGCCGATCGGCGCCCTCACGAAGCTTGCGGTCGCCGATGTGGAGCTCGGCGGCTTCACGATACCTGCCGGCTCCCGCGTCGCCGCTGTGGTGGCCGCGGCCAACCGCGATGCCGCGCAGTTCGAGGATCCCGACGACTTCTCGGTCTTCCGCGAGAAGAAGCCCCACCTCGCGTTCGGCAGTGGCGTGCACCTCTGCGCCGGCTCATGGGCGGCCAAGAGCGCCGTCGGCCAGGTGGCCTGGCCGATGCTGTATCAGCGGCTGGCGGGGCTGCGCCCCGTCGATGCGGACGCGGTCCAGTTCCGCGGCTGGCTCTTCCGGGGACCGACGAGCCTCCCCGTCACGTGGGACGAGGTCGCCTGACGTGCCTGAAGTGACCTTCCATCTCGCCCCCGCCGGCCGCGCCGCTGTCTCCGTCACCGTCGCCGACGGGATGTCGGTGATGCGTGCAGCAGTGACGAACGCGGTACCCGGCATCATCGGCGAGTGCGGCGGGCAGGCGATGTGCGCCACGTGTCACGTGCTCGTGCGCGAGGAGTTCCTCGATCGTCTCGCCCCGGCCGGAGCGGACGAGGTCGACATGCTCGAGTTCTCAGTCTCTGGCCGCGACGAGGCGCGAAGCCGCCTGGGCTGCCAGATCCACCTCGGCCCCGCGCTGCCGGCGCTGGAAGTCGACATACCCGCATCGCAGTACTCCTAATGCCGGGCACGATCATCGTGGGCGCCGGTCATGCCGGCGTGCAGGTCGCGGACTCACTCCGGCGGGAGGGCTATCGCAACGCCATCATGCTCATGGGCGACGAAACGCATCCCCCCTACCAGCGACCTCCGCTGTCGAAGGAGCACCTCCTCGCCACCGGCCCCGTCGGCCGTGTCTCCCTCCGCGGGCCGTCGTTCTTCGCCGAGTCGGGTATCGAGCTGCGCACCGTACGTGCCGTGGAGATCGACCGCGCGCACCGCCGTGTTCGCACGTCGGACGGCGTCTGGACCCCCTACGCGCGGCTGGTTCTGGCCACCGGCGCCCGCAATCGCGCCCTGGAGGTGCCGGGCGCCGGGCTGACCGGCGTGCTGAGCCTGCGGACCGCCGACGAGGCTGACGCGATCCGCGGAGCGCTCGCGGCCCATCGTCGCATCGGCATCATCGGTGCGGGCTTCATCGGCATGGAGGTCGCGGCGGCAGCGCGCGAAAGGGGTCTCGACGTCACCGTCGTCTCGCCCCGATCCGGGCCGATGGCGCGCTCGGCGTCACCGACGGTCGTGGAGTACTTCACCCGGCGCCTGGTCGCGTCCGGCGCGCGCCTCGTGTCCGGCACCGAGGTCCGCGCCCTGCGCGGCAATGGCGGGCGAGTGGATGGCGTCGTGCTCGCGGACGACCGCGTGATCGATGTCGATGTGGTGGTCGTCGGCATCGGCGTGCACCCGAACGACGAGCTCGCCGCACGCGCCGGGCTCCAGGTCGATGACGGCGTGGTCGTCGATGCCGGGCTGCGCACATCCGATCCCCGGATCTGGGCGATCGGAGACTGCGCCACGCACCCGAACCCGCACGCCGGCGTGCGGCGGCGCATCGAGTCGGTGCAGAACGCTCTGGACCAGGGCCGCCACGTCGCCCGGGCCATCGCCGCTCAGACGAATGAGACGGTGCCATACCGTGACCTGCCTTGGTTCTGGAGCCATCAGGGCGGCGACAAGCTGACGATCGCGGGGATCAGCAGCCCGGCGGACGAACTCCTCGTGCTGGGCGACCTCGCCGCGGGGAGCTTCTCCGTGCTGCGATTCCGCGAAGGCCGGTTGCGCTGCGTCGAGTCGGTCAACGCCGTGCGCGACCATCTGGCCGCGCGCGCCGTGCTCGGATCGGACGTCGTGCTCACGTCGGCTCAGGCCAGGCTCGAAGGGTTCCGGCTCGCCGATTTCGCCCGCGCGCCGGCGAAGCCCCGCTGACGGAATCGCCAACGGGGCCGGCCATCTCGCTCCGCCTGATGCTCAGAGCTCGATCGGCTCGAGCTGTGCCATGACCGACTCGCGCTCGCTCTCGAACTGGGGCGGCAGCATGAACGCGCGGCCGAGTTCCTCGGGCGACTCGTCACAGTCCCAGCCGCCCTCGTTGTGCGTCACGGCGAGCTCGAACAGGGCGCCTCCGGGAGTGCGCACGTAGTGCGACTTGAAATAGGTGCGGTCCTTGAGCTCGGAGATGTCGGTGTAGCCGGCGCCCTCGATGTCGAAGCGGATCTCGCTCTGATTCTCGAGGTTGTCGAGGTTCCACGCGAAGTGGTGGTACGCGCCAGCGCCGTACCGCCAGGTGCCCTGCTCATCGGTGCGGTTGCCCGTCAGCTCCACCCAGTTGCCGAATTGCGCGTTGCCCACAGCGAAGCGCGCGCGGTGGCCGTCCTCGGTCACCTCGCCGCCCGCGAAGAAGACCTGGTTGCCGAATTCGACCATGCGGTCCTGGTCGTACACATGGATGCCCACTCCGTGCAGCCCGTGGATAGCGTGTTCTGCACCGACACCACCGCCGGTGAAGCCCGCGCGCGGGTCGCCCGCGTGCTCGATGAGCACGTATTCGATCCCGGACGGATGACGGAAGTTCAGCCGGCGCTCGTTGAACACGTCCTCGAAGGCGTTCTCGACACCGTGCGCGGTGAGACGTTTCGACCAGAAGTCGAGCGAGTCGGCAGGCACCGACAGCAGCACCTCCCGTGCCTGGTTGGTGCCGCGAGTGCCGTAGACGCCGGCCTGGGCCCAGGGGAACGTCGTGATCACCGACGAGGGATCGCCGCCCGCGTTGGAGTAATACAGGTGATAGATCGGCTTCGAGCCGTCATAGAGCACGGTCTTCTTGATGAAACGAAGGCCGAGCACCTTCGTATGGAAGTCCACGTCCTCCTGGGCGTGCCCGACGGACAGCGTGACGTGGTGCGAACCTGTGATGAAGGTCATCCGGTATCTCCTCTACTTGTGCTTGCGCATGTGCGCGGCAGCGCGTTCTGCCGCATTTTCCGGGCCACGGGGACCGAGATCATTCCTCCGACAGCGGATCTCCGCCGCTGCGCACCAGTCGGGCCACCCGGCTGCGGATGTGGATGAACGTCTCGTTCTCCTTCGTGGCGATCTGGTCGCGGGGCGCCGGCAGCTCGACGGGGATGTCGGCCACGAGCCGGGCTGGCGCACGGGAGAGCACGAGCACACGATCGGCGAGGTAGACGCTTTCATCTATGTCGTGGGTGACCGAGACGATCGTCATCCCGTAAGCGGCGCGGATCGCCAGCACGAGGTCTTCGAGGTCGGAGCGCGTCTGCGCATCGACTGAGGCGAACGGCTCGTCCATCAGCATCACGCGCGGACGGTATGCCAGCGCGCGTGCGATCGCGACCCGCTGCTGCATCCCGCCGGAGAGCTGCCAGGGGTACTTCTTCTCGTGGCCGCCGAGACCGACGGCCTCGATGCTCTCAGCTACGATCGCGCGGCGATCGGCGGCGGTCTTGGGGGAATTGTTGAGCGGGAAGAGAATGTTCTTCTCCACCGACATCCACGGCAGCAGCGAGCGGCTGTAGTCCTGGAACACCATTGCCAACCCACGCGGCACCCCGCGGATCACCTTGTCTTCGAGCCGCACCTCGCCCTCCGAAGGTGTGAGCAGGCCGGACAGGAGCCGCAGCAAGGTGGTCTTGCCGGCGCCCGAGGGACCGACGATCGACACCATCTCCCCGGGAGCCACGGCGAAGGAGAGGTGGTCCACCGCTCGGTAGGCCTTCTCGCCCGAGCCGTACACGTGGCCCACATCACGCACCTCGAGAAGCTTGTCGGTCGTCGCGGTTCGGATCGTCGATGTGTTCGTCGTAGTGGTCACGTTCTCTCCTTCGTCGGTCTTCGGCCGGCTCATCCGCGGGCCTGCGTGTCCCAGCGCAGCGCGCGCCGTTCGACCGCCTCGAGCACGGCGTTGAGCAGGAAGCCCAGTACCGCGAGGGCCACCATCCAGGCCCACATCTGAACGAGGTTGAACGAGGCCTGCGCCTGCACGAGCCGATACCCGATGCCGTTGGTCGCCACGAGCAGCTCCGAGACGACCGCGAGCAGCAGCGCTGCGGTCAGGGCGATCCGTAACCCGGCGAAGATCTTGGGCGAGGCCGCGGGCAGCACGATCTTGAACAGCACGACCGCCTTGGGGAGGCGGAAGATGTGCCCCATGTCGATCAGGGTCGGGTGAACCGACGCGACTCCTCGCGCCGTGTTGATCAGGACGAACCACATCGTGCCGTACGCGATGAAGGCGACCCGCATCGCATCCTCTCCCCCCATCAGGATGATGAACAGTGGCAGGGTCGCCGTGGCGGGGATCGCCCGCAGGAACTCGACGATCGGGTCGGAGACTTCGCGCAGCGCGCGGGAGCGGCCGATGGCCGCACCGAAGCCGATGCCCACCGCCGAGCCGATCACGAATCCGAGAAGCAGGCGCCAGAGCGTCGAGAACACGTCGACCGACACCGCATCGGTCACGAAGAGGGTGGCGGGGTCACCGCTGAAGAAGAGTGCGCCGGCGGCCGCGGCGATGACCGAGGGCGCCGGAAAGTACACCGACGGGTTGAGGGTCGTGCCGAGCTGCCAGAGGAGGATCGCCGCGACGAGAACGAGAATCGTCAGGCCGAGGGTGCCCAGAGCTCCGAGGCGTGCGGTCCGGCGCCCGCGACTGCGCTGCGCGGTGTCCGCGGCTTTCACCGTGTCCAATATCACTTCCCGTTCTCCTGTGTGCTCCAGCCGAAGAGGCGGCGCTCGAGCGCGCCCAGCGCCAGATTGATGACGAGGCCGAGGATGCCGGTGAGCAGAATCCCCGCATATACGAGCGCGACTTGATTGCCCTGGGCGCGGTTCGAGGCGATGAACGCGCCGACGCCGTCGGCCCCTCCGGCGACGAGCTCCACCGTGATCACAACGATCAGGACGATGGCGGAGGAGATGCGGATGCCGGTGGCGATGAGCGGCGCGGCGCTGGGCAGCACGATGCGCCGGATGATCTGGAAGCGGGTCTGGCCGAAGATCCTGGCCATGTCGCGGGTGCTCGGATCCACGTCGTGGACGCCGTAGATGGTGTTGAACAGGATCGGCCAGACCGCCGCGTAGACGGCCACGACGACCTTCATCTCGAGACCGGGCCCGATCACCAGCAGTACGAGGGGGATGAGGGCGATCGCGGGCATGGTGCGCGCGAACTCCACAATGCTGCGACTCACCTGGTAGCCGACCTCGGAGAGGCCGAGCACGATGCCGAGGGGAACCGCGACGACGGCGGACACGAGCATGCCGATCAGCCACGCGGCGAGCGTCGACGCGACGTGCAGCCAGAGCTGAGGCTCGGCGAGGGCGCCGAACAGACGCGCCGCGACCTCGGAGAACGGAGGGAGGAATGCGGGGTTGACCAGGTTCAGCCGCGAGAGGACCTCGAGGGTCGCGATCAGGGCAGCGACGCCCGCGAGGCCGCGGAGGATCGAGGTGCGACGACGACCGGTCCGGGCGGAAACGGCTGGGGCGGGGGCCGTGGTGCCGAGGGGCGAAGGCGATGGAGCGGTCCGTGCAGTGGTCATCGAAACGACTCTTCCCGTGCGCTGGGTGGGCGGGTGGATCGGGAGCGCGGCCGCAGCACGGGCTGGGGCCGCGCCCGCCTCAATCGCAGTTGTCGGGCAGCGGGATCGTGATCCCGGCGATGTCGAATTCCTCCGTGATCACGCCGAAGTTGTACATGATGTCGGGCACGATCTGCATCGCCTCGGTGTCGTTCGATGCAGGATAGATGACCTTCTTGGTCGCGGCGATCGCCGCAGCATCCCAGCCCAACGCGCCGGAGATGGCCGAACTGTAGGCCTCTTCGTCGTCGGTCACGAGCTCGGCGCCTTTCACGACGACGGCGCACTGGAACGCGGCGATGGTGTTCGGGTTCTCGTCGGCGAACTTCTTGGTCGTCACCCATTGGAGGGACGGGAATCCCTCATAGAGGCCGGCGCCGTAGTCGAGCACCGTCACGGTGTCGAGATTGGCTTTCGCGGCGGCGAGCGTGGGTCCGAGGAAGACGCCAGCGTCGATCACGCCCGTCTCGAGGGAGGCGCCCATTTCACCGAACGGCACGTCGAGGAACTCCACCGACTCCCAGTCGAACCCTTCGTCCTGCATCAGGTACTTCAAGCGCAGGTCGTGGGTGCTGTTGAGGCCGACCACGCCGACCTTCTTTCCCTCGAGGTCCTCGATCGTCGAGATGCCCGAGTCGGGCAGCGCTTCGAGCGTGAGTGACTCCTCGACATCGCGGAAGTTCTCGCCGATCACACGGAGCTCGATCCCCTGCAGGTTGGCGTTGATCGTGCCCCAGAGGCTCGCCGTCCCGACGTCACCCCCGCCGCCGACGATCTGAGTGATCGCTGCTGGTGCTGACTCGGCCCAGGCGGGCTCGAGGGTGATCCCGTACTCCGCCGCGATGCCGCTGTCCTGCGCAGCGGCGAACGGTGCCACCGACGTCTGGCGATAGTTGACGCCGACGACCGTCGACTGCTCCGGAGCGAAGGGATCGACCGCTGAGACCGCGGGCGCGGCCGCCCCAGCCGCGTCGGCGTCCGACTCGGTGCTCGCAGCGCACCCTGCGGCGGCAAGCAGCACCAGGGACACGGCACCCGCGACGCCGGCGAACCGGGCTGTGGTTGTGATTGGCATGACTCTCCTTCTTCATTGAATGAGCGTGTAGCGAACAATAGTTCGCTGAACAAACAGTAGCCGACATCGGTGCGAGGCGCGAGCGCTTCGCCGCTCAGCTAGAGACGAACGAGCGGTGCAGTCTCGAGCCGGCGGATTCCGAAGGCTCGCTCGCGCTGCAGCGACTCGTCGGACCCGACCCGTCTCAGCGCTGCGAGGTCGGACTCGAGGCGCTCTGGATCGTGGGAGTGGTACACGAAGCGCTTGTTCTCGCTCGCCGTCGGGGAGGCGTTCTCGAGGAACACGCGCCGACGCTCGTCCGCGTAGCGATCGAGCACGTCCTCGGACTCTGCGCCGCGCAGGACGCCGGCCAGCGCGTCATAGAGCACGAAGGTGTCGAAGAGCCCCGAGGTGAGCCCGAGACCTCCGCTGGGATTCGTCGCGTGCGCCGCATCCCCCGCCAGCAGCACGCGTCCCGCGCGGAATGTCGGGGCTGCACGCTGATGCATGCGATAAGGCGTGAACTGATCGAGTTCATACTTGCCGTCGCCCGGCAGCACCGCTTTCAGGAATGCCGGCATCCGCTCGAGCACGGTCTCTGCGGGCAGATCCCGGCTCTCGCAATAGGTGAGGCGCCACAGCCCCGTGTCGTCGATCTTCGCGATGATCGCGCCATACCGGGGGTCGACGATCATCGTCGAGCGGGCGAAGCCGTGCGCTTGGAAGTCGAAGCGGATGTTCGTGGCGACGAATCGCTCTTCCCACGTGAATCCCTCGAACGGGATGCCGAGGGCGGCGCGCACGCCGCTGCGCGCGCCGTCGGCGGCGATGACCCAGCGGGAGCCGAACTCGACGGGGCCGACTGCGGTGACCGCAGAGACCCGTGCGCCGTGATCAGACTGAGTGACACCGTTCACCCGCACGCCGAAATGCACCGGCACGCCGAGCGCGACGAGCTGTTCGAGCGCGATCTCGGCGAGTTGATGCTGGCCCAGATGCAGGTTGTAGGGGTGGGCGACCTGCCCTTCGAGCACGGAGAGGGTCAGGTCGATGGCCTCGCCGGTGCGGAACACCCGATAGGTGGACTCCTGCTTCGTGAATCCCCTGCGCATCGCCTCATCGAGAACCCCGAGACGATCGAGGCCCTCGAGAGCCGCCCAGTGGTAGACCATCGCGCGAGGAGACTGCACGATCGCCGGCTCAGCCTCGAGCACCCGCACCGAGACCCCGGCGCGCGCGAGGCCGAGCGCGTTGAGCATTCCGACCGGGCCGCCGCCCACGACGAGCACGTCGACGTCCGGCGCGGGTGCGGACATGGATTCAGGCCTGGGACCAGCGGCCACGATCTACTCCTCATCGAGTGACAGCGACTGTCTATTGTTCGCTGATAGATTATCTGTTCGCTGAACGTACCGAATTGCAACGAGCGGGTCAAGTCGACGGCGAGGGGCCTCGACGCGGTCAGGCGCTCGCCGCGACGAGCAGCGCTCGGGTCCGCGCGCGGGCATCCTCTGTCACTCCATGCTCGGCGCCCGGCTCCACGCACAATTCCGCCTCGGCGCCGAGGCGCTCGAACTCGGCGTGTGTGCGGATGACCCGGGGCAGCGGAACCCACGGGTCCTCCCGCACCGTCGACATCAGCACTCGCGTGCCGTCGAAGGACCCGCGAAAGTCGGTCCGGCGTTCCTCCGGCCCGATGAAGCCGCCGGTGAGGAGCACGATGCCCGCGTATCGTCTCGGGTTTCGCAGAGCGTATTCCGAGATCAGGCAGGCGCCTTGCGAGAAGCCGAGGAGGACGACCCGGTCGGCGGTGAAACCGTTCGCGAGTACGCCCTGAAGCACGGCGTCGATCGCTTCGAGCGACCAGTCGAGCTGAGCATCGGCCTTGGGTGGTGCGTCCATGAACCTGTAGTCGTACCACTGGTGATCCGCTGCAGCCGGCGCCACCCAGCGCGCGGGCGGACCGTCCACCGAGATGCTCAGCTCTCGCATGAACTCCGGCGACTGGGTTCGGCCGTGCACGGCCAGCACAGCGATTGGCGCCCGTCTGCTTCCCCACGACACCGCCGCGGTCTGAAGATGCGGATTCCGGTCGGCCTGCTCAGTCATGTCAGCACACTTTCCACTTGTGCGCTCATCGTACGACTGTTCTGCGTAAGAACCATGACGGCTCCAGATCTACGCTCCCAGCGTCATCTGCTGCCGATCGCCGCCCGTCACCCGGTGCGGGTGCCGACCACGCTGGAAGCGGGGAAGGGTCCGGACTGCGCCGTTCCGGTCATGCGGTTGCCGATGACGCGCATCTGGAAGACGAGCGACGTCGGCAGTGGCGCGGCGAGATCGAGCCTGAACGCAACCGTGTCGCCCGCCGCTGTGCCGTTCCGGATGGGAACCGGCCCGGTGGCGCCGACGGCGGTACCCGTGAGAGTCGTTCCGGCCACCGACAGAGTGAGGTCGTACCGTCGGGAACCCGCGAGCGTCGCGACCTCGATCGCCCACTTCCCCTCGATCTCCGCCATGTCGCCGACCTCTCCTCGATGCCCCGACCGCGCTGGCCGACGAGCTCATTCTGCCCGCACCGCCGACTAATCTTGAAGAGATGTCGAATACGCGTGCCGAAGCGGCTTACCAGCGCTCGGTGCTGGCGTTCAAGGATCCGACTCTCGATCTTCTCCATGGCCGTTTCGCGCCCTTCGTCGTGGCCATGCTCTCGATCGTGTTCACCGCCGAGCGCCGCTCGGTCGCTGTCGCCGACGCCCACGTCGAGATCGGCGAGGCCCTCGAAGAGCTGCGGGCCGCGGGCTACGACGAGGACGAGCGCCGGCTTCCGGCCGGAACGGCCCGCGAGATCTGCCGCAACTGGGTCCGAGTCGGCTGGCTGGCACCGCAGCTCGAGGACGACGTCGAGGTCTACCGGCTGACCGCTCACGCCGTAGGGGCGCTCGAGATCGCCGGACGGACCGGCGGGCGTGCGCGCGTGTCGCGGTCGCGGGTGCGCACGCTGCTGGATGCCGTCGAGCGGCTGGCGCGCGACGCCGAATCCGACCCCGAGCAGCGGATCGCCCTGCTGATGCAGGAGCGCGACGCACTCGACGAGGAGATCGCCCGGCTGCGCGGCGATGAAGCGGAGCCGGTCGATGACGAACAGCTGCTCGAGGAGGCCGAGAACGTCCTGCACCTCGCCCGCGAGCTGCCCGCGGACTTCTCCCGCGTCGCGGAGTCGATCAAGGCGATGCAGCGGGATGTCGTCGCGGACCTCCGCCGCGACATCCGCCCGACCGGTGAGATCCTCCGCGAGTATCTGCAGCGGGGTCAGCACGTCATGCAGTCGACGCCGGAGGGACGGGCGTTCGAAGGCGCCCTGCGCCTCATCGGCGATCCCGAGCACATCGACCGTCTCGCAACGCAGTTGCGCACCCTCCTCGCCCAGCCGTTCTCTCGGCTGATGGGACCCGCCCAGCGGGGCGATCTCGACTCCATCGGACGACAGGTCGAGAAGGGCGTGCAGGACGTGCTCACCGCCCAGCGGCGGGCCTCGCAGGTCATCACGGCGCAGGTGCGCACGCACGACCCGATCCGCGACCGCCAGGTCGACGATCTCCTCCGCGGGGTGATGTCGGGACTGCACGTCTGGATGCAGAGCTCCAAGCCGAGCGACCGCGTCGAACCGCTGCACACGTTCCCGGTGTCCGACATCGGGCACCTGCGCCAGACGCTCAGCGATCTCCGCCCGCCGGGTGCGCCGGCCCCGCTGCCGGTGACGGACGACGTCGAGTTCGTGGATGCCGACACCCGCGCGTGGGGCGGGCCGCGCTATGCGGAGCTCGAGGAGTACGTCCTGACGCTCGGCGACCGCTTCGACCTCGCGACCGCCTTCGAGGGCGCCGACGACGACACGCGCCGGCCCGTCGACCTCGTGGGACTGCTGGAGATCGCCCACCGCAACGGCATGACCGAGACCGACGACGTGTCTGTCGCGCAAGCGCGACGACCCGATGGGACGACCCGCCGGTTCGCGTTCGGCACCGTTACCGCGAGCACCGTGAAAGAGCCCCAGAATGACTGACCTTGCGACCCTGCCCGATACCGCGAGCGACGGTCCGTTCATCGATCCGGTCGCGATGGAGCACGACCCGGAGGAGCTCTTCGCCGGTGACCGGGGCGTACTCGACCCCGACGTGCGTCGCGTCCTCGTGCGACTGCTGCAGCGCCGCTTCCTGCTGGCCAGCCGCAACCGCGGCGAATGGGCCGTGCTGATGGACCACCAGCACACGATCGAATCGCGCTTGAACGACCTGTTCGTCCGCCTGATCGTCGACCACGATCGCGGCGTCGCCTACAAGGAGCAGATCCGCTCGGACGAGCTCGAGATCCCGATCCTGCTGCGCGACGAGGCGTACTCGCGTGCCGAAACGCTCGTGCTGGTGCACCTGCGCACGGTCTACCAGCGCGAGACGACCGCGGGCGAGTCGTCGGCGCGCGTCGATATCGAAGAGGTCGAGCAGACGGTCCTGACCTACTTCGCCGAAGCGGACGGGAGCACGGCACGGCGCCAGAAGGCGATCCGAGCAGCCGTGGGCAGGCTGCGTCAGGACGGCGTCCTCGAGGAGGAGTCGGAGGGCCGCTACCGGATCAATCCGCTCGTCGAGATCCTGCTCAGCTCCGATCGCCTGCGGGAACTGCGCGACTGGCTCGAGGAGCAGTCGGCACGGTCCATGCCGATCGATCTCGACGACGAAGAAGACGAGGACGTCGACGCGACGGACGACGACACGGAGGCCGCATCGTGACCATGCTCGACACCCTCTTCGGCCTCATCCCCGCCGCTTCTCGCGGACAGCAATGGGTGGCCGATGAACTCCAGCTGGTCAACTGGGGCGGCTACGACGGAGCGCACCGAGTGCGCTTCTCGCCCACCGCCACGCTGCTGTGCGGCGGCTCCGGCTCGGGCAAATCGACGCTCATGGATGCCTACGTCGCGCTCATGATGCCGCATACGACGCCGTTCAACGGCGCCTCCAACGGCGCTGTCGTCGGGCGGCCGCGCGGACTGGAGCAGCGCAACATCCTCTCCTACGGGCGAGGGAAGACGGACGAGACCCGCACCGAGGACGGCACGAAGCTGACGGTGCTGCGTGGCGACGGCACCGATACGTGGACGGCCATCTCGATGACCTGGCTCGACCACGACGGCTCCTGCTTCACGGCCGTGCGTGCCTGGTACATCCCGGCGGCCGCGCGCCTGGTGGAAGACACCGTGCGGGTTCGCGCGACGGTCTACGGTCCGTTCGATCTGAGCTCGCTCCAAGCGGCTGCGGCGCAGCGGCTCGCGGATGCTGCGGTGAGGAGCACCGGACTCGACACCGTCGCCACCGACCGCGAGTTCTCGGCACGCCTGCACACCGTGCTCGGCATCGGTGCGGCCGGCGCCGGCACCAAGGCCATGAGCCTGCTCGCCCGCATCCAGGCCGGGCAGCAGATCACCACCGTCGATGACCTCTACAAGCGCATGGTGCTCGAGGAGCCCGAGTCACTGGCGACCGCCGACGCTGTCGTGGCACACTTCGACGGCCTGGAGAGCACCCGCGGCCGGATGCTGACGGCACAGCAGCAGGTGCGCGCACTGGAGCCGATCCGGTCGGCACGCGCGCGGATCGAGGAGTCCGCCGAGCGGTTGCGTCTCCTCGACGAGATCGGCCGTTTCACCGAGCCGGACTCCCTGGCCACGCTCTGGCGGGCATCCCGCCGCCTCGATCTGCTGCGCGATGTCGAGGCCGAGCTTCAGGCCGGAACCCACACCGCCGAAGCGACGGTTCGCGAGAAGCAGGCGCTCGCGGAGGCCGCCGACCTGGAACGAGAGGGTCTCGGCGAGGTGCTGCGCGCCGCGGGCGGCGACCGGCTCGAGGTCGCACACCGGGAGCTGCGCGGACTCGAGCACCGGCTCACGAACGTGGCGCGCGAACGCGAGAAGCTCGACGATGCGCTGGGCGTCCTGCAGGTGGAGGTCGACTCGGCGCAGGCCTTCGAGGCACTGGTGGACCGAGCCCGCCGCGCGCTCGCCGATCCCGGCACGAAGGCCACGCTCCGCGAAGCGCACGGCGAGGCTATCGGCGCGAGGAACATCCTGGCGACGCGCCTGAGCGAACTCGAGGCCGAGCGTCGCGATGCAGAAGGTCGAGACGACAACATCCCGGCCCGGCTCCGCCGTTCCCGGGAGTTGCTTGCTCGCGCCGCCGGACTCGCCACCGCCGATCTGCCTTTCGTCGGCGAGCTCATCGAAGTGCGCACCGAGTTCGAGCCCTGGCGCGAGGCCTTCAACCTCTCGCTCGGCGGCTTCGCCACCACGCTGCTCATCGACGTCGAGCTGCTTCCGGCGTTCCGCACCGCGATCGACGCCGTCCGCTCCGGTGATCGGCTCCGCTACGAGGGCGTGCGCACCGGCCTTCCCGAATCCGGTGCCGGTGACCCGCAGACGCTCCCGGGACGGCTGGACTACAAGAGCACGCCCTTCACCGGGTGGCTGCAGGACGAGCTGGACCGACGATTCGGCTATGTCTGCGTCGACACGACGGCCGAGCTGTCGGCTCATCGGATGGCGCTCACGATCGCCGGGCAGATCTCTCACGGCTCGCGCGGCGCGCACGGCGGGCACGATCGGGGCAACGTCCTCGGATTCTCGACCCACCGCCGCCTCGGGGAACTCGACGTGCAGCTCGGTGCCGCGCGTACCGAGCTGGAAGGCGCCCGCGCGGATGCCGCGAACGCCGTCGCCGAGCTCGACGCCTTCGACGCGCGGCTCATCGCGTACGGGAAGATCCAGTCCCTGACGTGGGACCAGGTCGACGTCGCCGCCCTCGAACGCGAGCGCGAACGCTGGACGGCGATCGTCGAGAACGTCACCGCCGAGAACCCCGAGATCGCCGGCATCCAGTCGCGGATCGACCAGAAGCGGAGCGAGGCCGCCGTCCTGCGCGAGGGGATCGGCAGCGCCAAGGCGGAGCGGCAGCGCCTCGCCGACGCGTGGGCCGCCACCACCGATGACGTCGACGCCGCCCAGATCGTGCTCGAGTCGGCGGAAGATGCCGGACGTGCGCTGACCGACGGGCAGACGACATACCTCGACACGCTGTTCCTCGCCCCCGACCCCACCGGCGCGTCGAGGCGCGCACAGGAGCTGGCTCGCTTCGACGCTGCCCTGGACTCGGCGTCGCGACGTTTCAGCGAGGATCAGCGCGCGGCGCAGGAAGCCGTCGGGGAGCAGCGAGAGGGTCTGCGGCGGACACTGACCGGGTTCCTCGATCGGTGGCCCAACCCGAACCTGCTCGCCGATCCGGACCATTCGCTCGGCGACTTCGAGCGCATCCTCGCCGACCTCGAGACCAGTGGGCTGCACGAGCTCGAGACGGAATGGCGCGACAGCCTGCTCAAGCTGTCGGGCAACGACCTCACCAACCTCGACTCGACGCTGGGTCGCTCGCTCCGCGAGATCAGGGACCGCATCGAACCGATCAACGTGATCATGAGGGACCTCCCGTTCTACGATGACGACCACCGGCTGCAGATCACGCCGCGCGAGAACCAGTCCGAGGTGCGGCGGCGCTTCCGGCGAGAACTGCGCGAGGTCCGCAAGCTGATCGAAGCCGCGGCGACCGACGAAGAGCGCGAACGCGCGTATCACCGGATGTCGCGCCTGATCAATCGCCTCCGCCGCAGCGCTCCGGACTTCGCCGAGCTCATCGACGTGCGCAACCACGTGCGGGTCAGCGCGGAGCGCGTTCACGCGGGCACCGCGCAGCATGTCGCGCTCTACGACCACATCGGGGAGAAGTCCGGCGGCGAGTCCCAGGAGCTGATCGCCTTCATCGTCGGAGCGGCACTGCGCTACCAGCTGGGTGATGCCGGCGCCGAGCGCCCCCGGTACGCGCCGGTCTTCCTCGACGAGGCTCTCATCAAGGCCGACGCGCATTTCACGAAGCGGGCGATCGGCGCGTGGCGCGGGCTCGGCTTCCAGCTCATCATCGGCGCCCCGAACGACAAGTACAGCGCGATCGAGCCGCACGTCGACGTCGAGTACGACATCCTCAAAGACACCCAGGGCCGTTCGTGGGCGAAGCCGAAGGTCGCGCTCTCAGACGTCCGTGGCTGAGGGCGCAGCTCATAGAGCGACCGGTGCAGCGACAGCGCTCGCGCGGGACGAAGGCTCGCTCCCGCACCCCGGGTGAGGACGCATCCTCTTCCCGCTTCGATGCGCGTTCTTCAGCTCGTGCTCACGGCAGATCCTCCACGCGCAGGTCGTCGGGAGCGTCGTCATCCGAGGTAGCGGGTTCATCCTCGGCGAGAATGTCGCCTTGCCCGTCCTCTCCCAGCTCGGCGTCGAGCGGACTGCTCCCCTGGCTCTCGGGTTGGCGCTCGTCGAAACTCGCAGCGAGATCCGGGGGCGGGACACCATCGCTTCGGGGCGTTGCGCCGTCGTCATCCGTGGGCCGTGATGCGTCGGTCATGTTGTCCTCTCAATCATCCAGGTGGCGTGGATCCGCACGGCGACGTCTCAGGCCTGCGCATCGATATCGCCACGCCAGGCGCCCGTGGCGGCCCCACGGTTCTCGATGAACTGCTTGAAGTTCTTCAGATCGGCCTGCACGGCGTGAGAGCCCGCGCCTACCAGGGCACCAGCCCGTTCGAGGAGACCCTCCGGTTCCCAGTCGATCTGCACGGTCACCCGACTCGATTCGTCGTCCAACCGGTGGAAGGTGACCACGCCGGCGTGGCTCGTATCGCCTGAGACGCTGGTCCAGGCCACTCGCTCATCAGCGTGCTGCTCGGTGATCACGGCGTCGAACTCTCGTTCCACTCCGCCGACCTTGACCTTCCAGTGGGTGTGGGTGTCGTCGAGTTGCGTGATCGACTCCACCTCGTCGAGGAACTCGGGAAAGCTCTCGAACTGCGTCCACTGGTTGTAGGCGACAGCGACCGGCACGTCGACGTCGATGGTCTCGATGATCTGCACCATGGAAATGCTCCTCAGCTCGCGCTTGCACGTATCCGACCCATTCGAAGCGATCCCGCCACGTCACCCAAGGGGGTTGACAGCCCCCTCAGCTGGGGCTGATGAAGCCGCCGGATACGGAGTGCTGGAGCGGGTGGGCCGTTCCGGCGCAAGGGGGTGGGCGTGCAGCGACACGAGTCCTAGCGTCTTCGCATGGCGAAGCTGACGAAGCTGACGAAGAACGAGGAGCGTCCGGGCGCAGAAGAATGGGTGCCCGCGGGAGCGGACCTCGATGAGCTCCGCGGTGCGGCGGAGAAGTGTCGCGGATGCGAGCTGTGGCACGACGCGACGCAGGTCGTCTTCTGGCCCGCGCACGATCGGTCAGACGAAGCCAGTCGACTGCTTCTCTGTCCGAGCCGGGTCCTCCGCTGGACGCCTGGTGCTCAGTTCCTCCAGCAGGTGGGGAAGCGTGGTGTGAACGAACGACGAGGCAACGAAATCCGCCTCGCTCCCGCCGCGGAGCAGCCACGACTCGAACGATCGCTCGTAGGTGTCGAGCACCACCCGGACCGCGAGACGGGGTTCCCACACGAAAGGGCGCCCTAGTTTGTCCATCAACGCGACGAGAGTCTCTTCGACAGCCAGCTGGAACTCACGCTCCGCGTGAACCACCGCCTCGCCGGTGTGAGCACTCCGCAATGATTGAAGCCGCCGCTCGGCCCTGATGAGAATGCTCCCCCGGTCCAGAGGACGCGCACTCGCCAGCATCCGGGCCGCAGCCGCCATCGCTTCAAGGGCATCCGCGGGCACGGAGAAGTCTGTGACGACCCGAGCCAACCGCCGCGCACATTCCTCCACCAACTGAGCGTTGACCACGTCCATGAGGTCATCCGTCGAGCGGAAGAGGGTCCGATACTCGGCGGGCGTAACCCTCAGCTGCCGACACACGTCAGCGATCAACTCCGGACCGAGCGACTCGGATGACAACGCGATCCGCAACGCCGTCGCCACCCGGGCCCTGGCCACAGGCACGCGTCTCGACACGATGTCGGAAGAAGCGCTCGGGCGTGGGACCGGAGACGTCCTCATTTCGTGAGGCGGGCCGCGTCAGACCGCGCGAGCAGCCGTTTGGCGTACTGGTAGTTGGCGTTGTCGATGAAGAGGCTGCCGAGCATCATGGACCCTCGACCGTCCAGGGCGGCCTCCTCGTACGCCGTCACCACACGGCGTGCGGACTCCACCTCTTCGCGAGAGGGACTGAATGCCTGGTTCAGCACCGCGACCTGACGAGGATGAATGCAGGACGCGCCCGAGGATCCCATCTCCCGCGACCTCGAGGCCAGGGTGTGGAACGCCTCGATGTCTTCGAAGGACACCAGCGAAGAGGATCTGGCCAGTCTCGTCCACCTGTTGGAGTCTGCTGAGGATCAGAGCCGGCTGTACAACGCCCGGGTTGCCGAAGACCTGCCAATCGATGGACACCCCGAACAGCTGTACGCCCGCGTTCAGGAGTTCAACTCCGCGGTCCTGGCTAGCACACACAACCCGGTACTGATCCGGATCTTCGAGCAGACCCGAGCTCTATCGAGTATCGAGCGTCAGGAGCGGTCACTGCGTCGTCTACGGGAGGATCCCACCTTCGGTAGGAGCCGGTGGGACAGCCATCGGAGCACGCTCGAGGCGATTCGCGCTCGTGATCCAGACCTCGCTGAACGGACTGCAATCGAGCGTGCCCGTAGCGCGATGGACGACCTCGCGGGCCTCGGCGACGATTAGCTCGCTCTGACAGGGCACCGTCCCGCCCCTGGCGCGACCCCGACCACCCGAGTTCATGGGACGATCGAGGATTCCCGTTCATCGGCATCCGTCGCCCACAGAGGAACGGACCGAGTGCCGCCACCGGCCGCACGATTCTCGCACCTCTGCTGGATGCTTCGCTGAAGCTCGCCCCTGAGGGTGGTCGAGAGTCGAGGCGAGGGGAAGCGCATCGCCGAGTAGCTCGTCCGCCACGCCTAAGGCGTTCGGGTGCGACTCAGGCGAGGTACGGGTCGACGAGCAGCGGACCGCGAATGTCTCTGAGCGTGTCGATGAGAGACCCGAGCCCCTTCCGGCTCCACGCCGACATCTGCAGATCGTAGGGGCCGAGCGGTTCGAGCTTCCCGGTGCGGATCCGGATCACCTCCCATCGCGCAGAGCGCAGGGCCCGGTCCTTGCGGCGATCTGCGTCCGCGCGCCTGCCGACGTGCTCCAGACCGTGCCGGCCGGTGCTGTCGTACTCGATCGCGATACGCAGCTCGGGGAGCAGGATGTCCGGCCACACCTCCACGTGATCGAAGAACGGTCGCGCGACCCGCACGGCGTTCAGCGCCGGCGTCACCGACAGGCGCGCGAACAGGTCGGCGCGCAGCTGCGCCTCGATCGCAGACGCAGGCCGGGGGGCGCAGCCCGAGAGGAACGACTCCCCGACGGGCAGGTCGGGTGTCTTCGGACACAGTTGCAGCTTCCGCTTCGGCTGTCTCGGCCGCAGAACCGTGCGTCCGATCGGGTTCGCGACAGCGGCGGGGACGGAGGCGCCGGGAAGCGTCACCACGTCCCGCATCGGCAGTGCCCGGGCGGGACGGGCAAGCTCCGCGCAGTCGGGACACCAGGCGGAGCGGCGGCGTTCGCGGCCGGGTCGGTTGCGCTGCTCGTCGGGTGTGGCGGCGAACTTGTGGCCGGCTTCGCACTGCCACAGCAGCAGCACGTCGGCCGCCGGAGGAATCTGGCTCAGGACGATGCCGGCGTTGAGCTCCGGGTGATACTGACGGATGAGGGCGGGGAAGGATGCCCACGCGTCCCGGTAGTTCCCGACCGGGTACGGGACATCCGCGCCTCGGGAGAACTGGCGGCGTGCCCACCACAGTTCGACTCGCTCCGGCATGCGAGCAGGGTACGCACGGCCCACGACATCGCCACCGGGTGACCGCGTTCGTCACTCGTGTTCCGGAAGCAGCGGCGTCGACCAGCCCGGATCGCGACCGAGTTGCGCGGCCCGGCCAACCGATGCCGTGCCGAAGCGGTCGCGCACCGCGTCGAGCACGGTGTCGAGGCGCAACCCGTCGTCCCCGTCGATCGGCAGTTCGGGCGGGACGCTGTCGGCGCGCGCCAGCTGCGACAGCGACACTCCGATCAGAGTGATGCCGCGCTGTGCGATCTCGGGTTGTGACGCCGCGAGAAGCCCGCGCGCGACGGCGAGCAGCACGGCCGTCCGGTCGGTCGCGATGCGGAGCGAGCGGGATCGGGTGGCCTTCGCATAGTCGCCGTAACGGAGGCGCAGCACGAGCGTGCGGCACACACGCTCCTTGTCGCGGAGGCGGCGGGCGAGCCGATCCATGATCTGGGTCAGGATGAGATCGAGTTCGTCGACCGAGCGTGGACGGTTGCCAAGCGCGCGCTGTGAGCCGATGGACCCGCGGCGGCGCGTGGTGTCGACCGGGCGCGGATCACGCAGCCGGGCCAGCGCGTGCAGGTGCGCGCCGGTCGCCCTGCCCAGCAGCCGCTCGGCGGTCGCGGCCTCGAGCTCGGCCAGCTGCCCGACCGTGTGGATGCCGAGCCGGTGCAGCTTCTCGGCGGTGACGGCGCCCACGCCCCACAACCGCTCGACGGGCAACGGCAGCAGGAACTCTTCCTCCCGGTCGGGTTCGACCACCAGCAGCCCGTCGGGCTTGCTGACCGCGCTGGCGACCTTGGCGAGGAACTTCGTCCGCGCCACCCCGACCGAGATGGCCAATCCGACCTCCGCCCGGACGCGCTCACGCAATCGCGCGGCGACCTGCTCGGGTGTGCCCGCGATGCGTCGGAGACCCCCGACCTCCAGAAACGCCTCGTCGATGGAGAGGCCCTCGACGAGCGGAGTCGTATCGCGGAAGATCGCGAACACGTCTCGGCTGGCCGCCGAGTAGGCATCCATTCGCGGCGGGACGACCACCGCGTCCGGACACAGGTCGCGCGCCTGCCGGCCGCCCATCGCGGTGCGCACCCCGCGGGCCTTCGCCTCGTAACTTGCCGCCAGCACCACGCCCCCGCCGACGATCACGGGCCGGGCCTGCAGCGCAGGCGCGTCGCGCTGCTCGACCGAGGCGTAGAACGCATCGAGATCGGCGTGCAGCACGGTCGCCTCGCCCCGCATCGCGCCTCCCGCCGATCATCCGTCCTGCGGATCGTCGCACGCACCGGGGACATGGGCCGCTCGCTGCGGACTGGATGCGTGCGCAGGCCCTGCGGCTGCGGAAGGATGCTCTCATGGCTCGAACACACCCACTCCGCGCGGGAGCTCCAGCGGCCGTGAGTGTCCTCATCGCACTCGTCACCGTGTCGCTCGGCGGATGCGCATCGGGGGCGCCGGGCAGGGGGGCCGCTGACCCGGAGTCGATCGCTGAGCGCGCGAGCGCCGTCGGCATCGCGCCCGAACTCGTGTACACAACCGAGGTGGACGGCTACGATCTGGCGCCGCAGTCCGTCGGGACGGGTGCCGCTGACGGGATGTCGGCGACCTGGTTCAACGAGACCACAGGGGCGATGGTGACCATCCGCACCGATAGCGGCGAAATGACGGCGGCGTCGTGCGTGGAGACGCCGCTGTGGGAAGCACCCGACGAAGGGGTGACGTGCACCGACGAGGGTGGCATCTGGCACCGATCTGGCGGCATCGTCCACGAGTACATCGCGGTCGCAGACGGTGTATTGATCCGCGTGACCGGGACGAACGACGCTTCGCCCGCGGATCTCCTGGCAGCCGCGAAGGCCGTGCACGTTCCGACGGACGCCGAACTCGAACTGCTCTTCTCCGACCTTCCCGAGGTTCCCGAGGTTCCGGTCGAGCGTGGGGATGTGCCTGAGAACGGTGATGGTGCTCCGATCGATCCGGTCGGACCGGGTGGCTGATTCGACCGCACGAGTCTTTACGCCATCGGGCGGCTCTCGATCGCGCTATCTGAGTGCCCGATCAGTGATCGGCCGACCGCTGCCCGAGCCGACCGGGTCGGCCTGAATCGTGCCCGCTCTATGCAAAGGAATGAGGTGACGGGTGAGATTTGAACCCAAAGAGGTTCGATCTCTCATCCGTCTGGGTCGGAAAGCCCCGGATTCAACTTCCTGTGCATGATCAAGTTCGTCGACCCGGGCACTCCCCAGAAGCCGCGCGTCGTGAACGACTGCACCTGGCGAGCGCTACGCGCCGGATTTCGCCGCCGGAGTCGAGCGGGCTCTGAGGTGGATGCGTTCGCCTTGCTTGCCGAACATGCTCAGCAGCTCGACTGGGCCGGTGCCGGCTGAGCCGAACCAGTGTGGGTTCTTGGTGTCGAACTCGGCAGCTTCCCCGGCAGCCATGACGATGTCGTGTTCGCCGAGGACCAGTCTCAATCGTCCGGAGAGCACGTAGATCCATTCGTATCCCGCGTGCGCGCGAAGAACAGGGGTGCGGTCGGTCGCGGAGATGGTCATCTTGTAGGCCTGCGGCTCGCCGTGGTGGGTGGACAGTGGAGTTAGGGTTCGACCGTCGGCCCGGATCGACCGCTGCGGCACCCGGGGGTCTTCAATCCTGGGTGAGGTGACGATCTCGTCCAATGGCAGTGCGAGCGCCGCGACGATCGGCAGGAGCAGCTCGAGGCTGGGCTTGCGCTGACCCGATTCAAGTCGCGACAGAGTGCTCTTCGAGATGCCCGTGACCTTCGACAGTTCGTCGAGCGTGACGTTCTTCTTCTGGCGTGCGTGCCGCAGCCTGGGGGCAATCTGGCTCAGCTCTGTTGCGACCCGCTGTGAAGTGCTCACACGCACAGCCAACCACCCTGTTCCGGTTTCGGCAACAGAAGTCTCACCGCGGGCGGGTCAGGTGGCAACGTTCGGTTAAGAGGTGATCAACGTGACGAACAGTGATGTTGTGGTTGTTGGCGCAATCACCGCCGCAGGAGCGGGAAGCGCCAGCGCCATCGCCATCAACGGATGGCTTCTGCAATACGACTTCAATGCCGCGACCGCGGCACGATCACCAGCACGACTCTGATGAGGAGCTCCACCATGTCATCAACCGTCAAGACGTCCGCAGTCAACCCACCTTCGATCCACGCGCGAGCAGTCATCACTTGGCTCGCCATCTTCCCGCTGGTGACCCTCGGGTTCTTCGCGATCGCTCCGTTCGCCACGGATTGGAACCCGGTGCTGCGCGCGTTCGTGCTGTCCGTGGTTGTGGTCCCGGTCGCGGTATACCTTGTCGTCCCGCAGCTGATGCGGATCTACGGCAAGATCCGCACCGCGCGTCGGTGAGGTCCACATCCAGGGTCGGGGCTTGATCGGGCGCGTCCCTCGGACGAGCACTTGGCGATGCCGGTTCTGGCGACCAAGCTCTAGGTTCCGCCACCGCGCTGCGACGCCCTGTCCCGTCCCCGCCTTATCAAGTAGCTCAACGCAGGCGTCGACGCCGGGCACACGCTCACTTTCGTGTCTGCACCCGCCGGATTCGGAAAGACCCCGGCGCTCAGCGAGTGGGTCGCCGATCGCCGGCGCGCGGATCCCGGCCTCAGCGCCGGGTGGGTCTCTCCCTTGAATAGAGCGACAACGACCCGTCCCGATTCCTGTCCGACCTGGTGGCGGCATACAACGCCGAGAACGACGAAACAGGGCGCGCTCCCAGCGACCCAGGTACATTACGCAGCTGAGCACCAATCTGCGCGCCCAGGCTCCCATTGACGGACATGTCGAGTGGCCATTGGTTGAGCGAGGCTGGAAGGTCACCGTCAAAGCGAAGCTTTGCCAGGACCATGCTGCCACTGGTTGACCTCGCGCTGCGACCGAGAACACGCTACCCGGGAACTGTCACCGATGTCCTGAGACATGACAGCGGTCCTCGGGAACGTTCTTTCTCATTTCTTTCCCACGAGCCTCTTCCGGGAAAGGCAAAAGCCCCGACATCCCAGTGTTTACAAGGGATCTCGGGGCTTCCAAGCTGGCGGTGACGGTGGGATTTGAACCCACGGTAGGGGTGAACCTACACAACATTTCGAGTGTTGCACCTTCGGCCGCTCGGACACGTCACCGTCGTCGAGTTTACGACACGCGAGCGGATGCCGCGAATCGAGGTTGCCGCCCGATCACGCGGCCAGGAACGGGCGGTGGTGGTACCCGGATCCGTCGAGGACGGCGACCGTGGACTCCCCCACCTCGACGAAGGCGCCGGGAAGGTCGTTCAGCGGCTCGGAGACGACCACCTGGGCGTGGTCGCCGAACGCCGAAAGGCGTTCGGCGTCGGGGTACATTCCGCGCAGTGTCGGGATGTCGGTCGAGTGGAAGAGCGATCGCGAGCGCCCCTGTGACGAGTAGCGGAAGGCCCAGAGCGTGGTCCCGTCCGACACCGCGATCGTCCCCTGCATCGGGAACTGCACGCCGGCGCCATGCCCCGCCGACTCGACCAGTCGGATCGCCTCTCCCACCGCGGCGACCGGATCGTCGGTCAACCCGAACGTGAGCGCGAGGTGGAACAGCACTTCGGAGTCCGTCGTGCCCTGAATGGTCGGATACAGCGCGGGATCGACCGCCAGCACGAGGTCGCGCTTGATCAGCCCGAACCGCGAGATCGCGCCGTTGTGCATGAACAGCCATCGCTCGTGGCGGAAGGGATGGCAGTTCGTCTGCTGGATAGGCGGTCCTGCCGCAGCCCGCACATGAGTGAAGAACAGCGGACTGCGCACGGCCTGGGCGATCTCCCGCAGATTCTGGTCGTTCCAGGCCGGTTCGATGCTGCGGAACAGCGAGGGCGGGGCGCCCGGGGACGCGCCGTCGGAGTACCACCCGAACCCGAAGCCATCGCCGTTGACGGGTTCGGCGCCGAGCGGGGAGTTCAGCGACATCGCGACGACCGAGTGCTGCGGGTCGAGGATGAGGGTGGAGGGCTGCAGCGGCTCTCCGGTGTAGGCCAGCCAGCGGCACATCTCGTGACCTCCTGAGAGCTCGGCGGCGAGGCACGTCCGAGGACGATGCACTCGTCATCGTAGGCGCGTGACGGCGCCCGCGGGAGGGATGCCGTGACAGAGCATCCATTCGACTCCGCTGCTCGCGGGTTTCTCCCGGCGATCCACCGTCGCACCGTCCCGGCGGGGCCTGCCAGACTGGCGGCATGGCCGTCATCGAGAACTCGAAAGTCACCATCGTCGGAGCCGGCAGCGTCGGCTCGAGCGCCGCGTATGCCGCGCTGATCCGCGGGTCCGCCCGCCACGTCGCCCTGTACGACATCGCGACCGAGAAGGCCGAGGCCGAGGTGCTCGACCTCGCACACGGCACGCAGTTCACCGGCACCAGCGACATCATCGGCGGCAGCGACCTGTGGGTCGTCGAGGGCTCGCACGTGGTCGTGATCACTGCGGGGGCCAAGCAGAATCCCGGGCAGACGCGCATCGAGCTGGCCGGCGTCAACGCCGGGATCATGAAGAAGATGATGCCGCAGCTGCTGAGCGTCGCCCCCGACGCGATCTACGTCATCGTCACCAACCCCTGCGACGTGCTGACCGTGCTCGCGCAGGAGGACACCGGCCTGCCGCCCGAGCGCATCTTCGCGTCGGGCACCGTGCTCGACACCTCCCGCCTGCGGTGGAACCTCGGCGAGCGCGCCGGGGTTTCGACATCCAGCGTTCACGCCTACATCGTGGGCGAACATGGCGACACCGAGTTTCCGCTGTGGTCGAAGGCGACGATCGGCACCGTGCCGATCCTCGAGTGGGTCACCCCGCGCGGCGATCGCATGACCGTCGAGGAGCTCGACCAGATCGCCATCGACGTGCGGGATGCCGCCTACAAGGTGATCCAGGGCAAGGGTGCGACCAACTACGCGATCGGCCTGTCGAGCGCGCGCATCATCGAGGCCATCCTGAACGACGAGCGCGCGGTCATGCCCGTCTCGGCCGTGCTCCGCGACTTCCACGGGGTCGACGGCGTCGCCCTCTCGGTTCCCGCGGTGGTCAGTGCTGCCGGAGCAGTGCCGATCCGCGAGACGCAGTTCGACCCGCGCGAGCTCGAGCTGTTCCACCGCTCCGCCGAAGCCCTGCGGCAGGTGGCGGACTCGCTCCGCGGCTGAGCCCTGCGCGGCAGGTCTCGTCGCGGCGCCCCTGATCGGGCAGACCCCGCCCGCCGTCCCGAGCGAGCCGACGGCCCGATGTCGCCGGGCCGCCGTACGCTCGATCCATGGCCGCCACCCGACGACCCACCCAGACCGCCCCGTACCGGTGTACGGAGTGCGGCTGGACCGCGATCAAGTGGGTCGGGCGCTGCGGCGAGTGCCAGCAGTGGGGAACGGTGGTCGAGGCATCCGAGTCCACCGGCCTCACCCGCGCGATCGCGCCCGTGGCGCCGGGCGCAGGACGCGCCGCACGGCCCATCACCCACATCGACACCACCGACACCCCTCGGCGCACCACCGGCGTGGGCGAGTTCGATCGCGTGCTGGGCGGCGGCCTGGTGCCCGGGGCGGCGATCCTGCTCTCGGGTGAGCCCGGCGTCGGCAAGTCGACGCTTCTGCTCGAGGTCGCGGCGCAGACCGCGCGATCCGGGCGCCGAGTGCTCTATGCGAGCGCAGAGGAGTCGACCGCACAGGTGCGGCTGCGGGCCGAGCGCACGGGAGCTTTGCACGACGAGCTCTATCTCGCGAGCGAGACCGACCTGGCGACGATCCTCGGTCACGTCGACGAGGTGAAGCCCGGGCTGCTGATCGTGGACTCCGTGCAGACGGTGTCCTCGGCGATGTCGGAGGGCATGGCGGGGCATCCGTCTCAGGTCCGCGAAGTCGCGGCCACGCTGATCCGCATCGCGAAGGATCGCGGCATCCCGACGATCATCGTCGGTCACGTCACGAAGGACGGATCGATCGCGGGGCCCCGCATCCTCGAGCACCTCGTCGACGTCGTCTGTCAGTTCGAAGGCGACCGGCAGACCTCGCTGCGCTTCGTGCGCGCGCTCAAGAACCGCTTCGGCCCGACCGACGAGGTCGGCTGCTTCGACATGACCGGCGCGGGCATCGCCGAAGTGTCCGACCCGAGTGCGCTGTTCCTCGGTCACGGCAGCACCGAGCCGGGTACGTGCGTGGCCATCGCCCTCGAAGGGCGCCGCGCTCTGCCTGTCGAGGTGCAGGCGCTGGCGATCGAGACGAAGGCGCCGAATCCGCGTCGCATCGTCAACGGTGTCGACGCGGCACGGGTCGCGATGGTGCTCGCCGTGCTCGAGAAGAAGGCGGGCATCCGCACCTCCGACAAGGACGTCTACGTCTCGACCGTCGGCGGCGTGCGCTTCACCGAACCGGCAGCAGACCTCGCGATCGCCCTGGCGGTGGCCGGTTCCGTCAGCAACCGCGCGATCCCCCGCAACATCGCGGCCATCGGTGAGCTGAGCCTCGCCGGTGAGATCCGCCCGGTCACCCAGGCCGCGCAGCGGCGCAGCGAGGCGGCGAGGCTCGGCTACCGCGACCTCATCGATGATCGCTCGGGCCGACTCCGCGGAGCCCTCGACGACGTGCGCGCCAGAACCAAGGATCGCCCCGGCGACGACATCCCCGAGTTCTGAGTGGCGCGGTCAGCTCTCCGAGCCGCCGATCGCGGGGCCGAGCAGAGTGCGCAGCAGCCGGCTGAGTTCCGCTTGCTCTGCATCGTCGAGACGGGCGAGCAGTTCACGCTGCGCCCCATCGATCGCGTCATCGAGTTCGCCGAGCCGCGCGTGTCCGCGTGACGTGATCGACACGGTGTTGCGGCGCCGATCCCGCTCGTCGGGAGCCTGGACGATGAGCCCGGATGCCTCGAGCTCGCGAAGCACGGCGTGCAGATCACTGCGGTCGATGCCCAGTCGCCGCCCCAGCTCGGCCTGACTCACCGATCCGTTCTCGGCCAGAGAGTGGAGCACGGAGAAGTGATGGCGGCGCATCCCGTGCACCGCGAGCGCGTCGCCCACGACGGCCGCCCCCACTCCCGCCGCTCGGCTGAGCAGCCAGCTCGGAAGCTCGGCGAGACGACGGGGCGGCATCGCCTGCGGCCGCATGCCATCGGGCTGAGTCATGGCGGTCACGCCGACGCCGTGCGCCAGACCGGCGTGACGCGCAGCTCTGCGATGCGCCACCTCCCGGCGGTCTCACGCACGCCGAGCCGGTACACGGCGCCGAGCGTGAGCACCGGGACACCGTCGTCGTGGGCGAAGCGGGCGGTGAGATTCGCGCGCACTCTCGCCGTGCGAGCGACCTCGGATGCCGTATCACCGGCTTCCACAGGCTCGACGAGCACGTTCGTCATGACGTGATGCAGGCGTGTGAAGCCGATGTGGTTGCGGGTCGCCTGCGCGACGACGTCGTCCCGGCCTTCGGCCGCACCGCCGGGCGTCGTGGCGGTGGCGTCTTCGGTGAAAAGCTCGCGCAGCGTGTCGAAGCGATGCTCATCGAGCGCCGCGCCGAGGTGCGACACCAGATCGGTGAGAGCCGCCCGGTCTTCGAAGGTCAGCGAGGCGAAGCCCGCGGGATGCGCGGGGATGGTGGTCGTGGTCATCGTGAACTCCCATGCTTTCATTGGAAACGCCAACGTTGGCTAATCCAACGATACGCCGTTCCCGACTTCACGCAAGGGATCCGCTCAGCGTCCGCCGGGACGGCGTCTGCCACGCATCTGGATCACGCCGAGCGCGACGGGGATCACGAGTCCGGCGGCGCACACGACGCCGACCACGAGGTAGTCCATCACGCGAGCGTGCCAAAGACCGGTCCGCCTGGTGCGGCGCGTGCCGGAGTGTCGCCGAACCTGGGAGAGTTCGAGATCGAGTGCGGCGATCAGGCGTCGAGCGCGGCGATCAGGTCAGCGGGCGAGGCCTGCAGCGGATGCGGCCCGGCGATATCGAAGAAGACGGTGGTGATCTCGTCCTCGTGCGCACCGAGGAAGGCGCGCAGCCACGCGGGAGACTGCAGGGCGACACCGGGCGGGAGCGTCTCGGGCTTGTGGGTGGCGTCGCTGAACAGCAGCAGGGCGATGTCGCCGGTGCTCGGATCGCGGTAGGTCCAGACCTCGCCCACATCGAGCGGATTGTCGCGCTGCCCCGAACGCATCAGCGGAACCACGGTCGGCCCGTGCCGCAGCGCGAACGCGACGGCCGCCATGTCCTGCGTCTGCAGGGCGTCGCTCAGCTGCGTGTTTCGGAACTCGAGGGGTTCCTGCTTCTTCGCGCGCTTCTTTCCGGTAGCCACGCCTTCCAGCGTAAGCCGCCGGGCCGCACGGAGCCGCACGGGTCTGCGCGCACGGTCCTCCCGCGCCTTCCCGCTGTGGGCGGCTCGAGAGGACCCCTGCTCACCGGGGGACTACGAAGTTGCTCGTTGGGGACCGAGACTACTGCTGGGGACAGCACTCCGAGCCGACTGCCACGGGAGCTGAGGCCCAGGATACGCCGATGCAAAACGGAGTTCTGTCCCCCCTTCGGGGGACAAGATCGTCGTCAGTACAGCAGGAACTGGGTCGGTTGGGAGGACGAGATCCCGCCGATCTCGACCGACAGGTGGTACGAGGCGCCGCCCCCCGGCGCCCGTGGACGAGTCTGGTCATCGCACGTCCCGACGGCGGAGCGAGTGCGGTCCCACGACAGCGGTGCCGCGCTCGAAACCGTCTGGCCTGCGCCGATCAGCACGACCATGTCGCTCGGCTCGCTCTGGCAGTCCGTCGACCGCCACCACGTGTCGCTGCCGCTCACGACGGTGAACGACTGGGCGGTGGTGCCGACGTTGAGCGTGCAGTCGGCGCCGTTGTTGGTGAGCCGGATCGAGAACTGGGGGTTCTGGTCGGCCTGATAGGTCGTCTGGTCGGTGACGGCTTCGACCGAGATCTCGCTCGCGACGCACGGCAGCGCGGTCGGGCCGGCCGATGACGATGGCGAGGGGTCGCTGCCCTCGACGACGGCACCCTCGACCGCTCCGGTCTGCGACGGGTCGGGCTCGGACGGCGACGTCGGAACCGGCAGCGCGGTCGCGGTGCTCTGGCCCACGGGGCCCGCCGGCTCGTCGGACCCCTCGGAGGCGGCGCCGGACCAGGGCTGTGAGATCAGCAGCCAGACGACTCCGGCGAGCACGAGGATCCCGAGCAGCAGCACGATACGACGACGCCGGTACACCGCCGGCGAGTGGCGGCGTCGCGGAGTTGTGCCGGTCATGGTGCCAGGGTAAGCCGAGGTGTGCGGGTTACCGGTTCGGCACGCCCGGATGCCGCGTCCCGCCGGTGCGGCCCATCAGAGGCCTGAAGGGTCAGAGGCTCTTGATCATGCGCGTGTTGCCGAGGGTGTTCGGCTTCACGTGCGCGAGGTCCAGGAACTCTGCGACGCCTTCGTCGGGTGAGCGGACCAGCTGCGAATAGACGTCGGGATCGACGACCTGCTCGCCGATCGGCGAGAACCCGCGCCGGGAGAAGAAGTCCACCTCGAACGTGAGGCAGAACAGCCGCGACAGCCCGAGCGTGCGGGCGTTCGTTTCGAGCCCCTCGACGATCCCGCGGCCCACACCGTGATGCAGCCACTCGTCTACGACGATGAGCGTGCGGATCTCGCCCAGGTCCTCCCACATGACGTGCAGTGCGCCGCACCCGACGAGGTTGCCCTCGGAGTCTTCGGCGACGAGGAACTGCTGCGTCGCCTCGTAGAGGACGACCAGGTCCTTTCCGAGAAGGATGCGCCGCTGCACGAAGGGCTCCAGCATTTCCTGGATGCCGCGCACGTCGCGCGTGCGTGCGGGGCGGACCGTGAACGTGCTCACGGATCTCAGCCTATTGCGCGCCGCGGAGGTTCCCGTAACGCATCCGCAACGCGCGTGCACCAGGCTGTGGTCATGTCGATCAAAGTCGCGCTCGAGCATTACACCGGCTACGAGTTCGCGCGTCCCGTCTCGGTCGCGCCTCACGTCATCCGGCTGCGACCTGCGCCGCACGCTCGCACCCCCATCGAGGCCTACTCGCTCGACATCAGTCCGAAGAACCACTTCCTGAACTGGCAGCAGGATCCGTTCGGGAACTGGCTGGCGCGCGTGGTCTTCCCCGAGAAGGTCAGCCGGCTCGAGATCACCGTCGGACTCGTCGCCGACATGATGGTGATCAACCCGCTCGACTTCTTCATCGAGGACTACGCCGAGCGCTTCCCCTTCACCTACGATCCCAGCCTCGCCGCCGACCTCGCCCCGTACCTGCGCCCCGTCGACGACAGCGCGCAGGCCGCCGTCTGGCGGGATGCCCTCCCCGCACTCCCGGCCGACGGCATCCCCACGGTCACCTTCCTCGCTCGCCTCAACAGCGCCGTGAACGGCGACGTGGCCTACAGCGTGCGGATGGAGCCGGGCGTGCAGACGCCCGACCACACGCTCGCCTCGGGAATCGGCTCGTGCCGAGACAGCGCGTGGCTGCTCGTGAGCCTGCTGCGCCAGTACGGGCTCGCCGCCCGGTTCGTGTCGGGCTACCTCGTGCAGCTGGCCTCCGACCAGAAGGCCCTCGACGGCCCCAGCGGACCCGAGGCGGACTTCACCGACCTGCACGCCTGGGCGGAGGTGTTCATCCCCGGCGCCGGATGGGTCGGACTCGACCCGACCAGCGCCCTCTTCGCGGGCGAGGGGCACATCCCGCTCAGCGCGACGCCGCATCCCTCCAGTGCCGCCCCCATCGAAGGTGCGACGGAGCCTGCCGAGGTGACGTTCTCATTCCGCAACGAGGTACGGCGCGTGCACGAGGATCCCCGCACGACCAAGCCGTACACCGACCCGCAGTGGCAGCGCATCGATGCCGTGGGCGAGGCGGTCGACGAGCGCCTGCGCCGCGGCGACGTGCGGCTCACGATCGGCGGCGAGCCGACGTTCGTCGCGCTCGACGACGCCACGAGCCCGCAGTGGAACACGGACGCCGACGGACCCGAGAAGCGCGCGCTGGCGAGCGTGCTCGCCGAGCGCCTGCGCGAGACCTATGCGCGCGGCGGCGTGGTGCACCGCGGCCAGGGCAAGTGGTACCCGGGCGAGCCGCTCCCGCGATGGAACATCGCGCTGCAGTGGCGCGTCGACGGCGAGCCCCTCTGGCACGACCCGTCGCTGCTCGCCGACCCCTGGGCACAGGCGAGCGACACCGGCGCCACGGCGCACGCGGAGTCTCTCGCCCGGCGCGTGACCGAGCTGCTCGGGCTGCCGGGAACCCAGCTGCTCGCTGCGTTCGAGGATCCCCTCGCCGCCCTCGCCGCCGACGTCCGAAAGCCCGCGGGTGAGCGTCCGCCGAGCGATGACCTCGACCCCGATGATGTCGCAGCGCTCGACCGGGATGTCAAGACCGCGACCGGCTGGGTGCTCCCGCTCGCGACCGGCGAGGCATGGAAGAGCCCCGCCTGGAGGTTCCGCCGCGGACGCCTCGTGCTCTCGCCCGGCACCAGCGCCGTGGGGCTGCGCCTGCCGCTGGACTCCATCGCGTGGACCGATCCGGAGTGGCCCGGAGAGCCGTCGTACCTCGAAGCCGGGCCGCCGCTCGAGCCCGGCATTCGTACGGTCGAGGTCACCGCACCCGAGACGGGCGTGACGACGGCGCTGACCTTCGAGGCCCGTGACGGGCACGTCCATGTCTTCCTGCCGCCGGTGCAAGAGCTCGACGACTACGCCGACCTCCTCCATGTCATCGAACGCGGCGCGGCCGACACCTCCACCCGCCTCGTGATCGAAGGCTATGGGCCCCCGCCGGACGCGCGCCTGCTGCAGCTCATCGTCACGCCCGATCCGGGGGTCATCGAGGTCAACGTGCAGCCGACCTCGTCGTGGGCGGATCAGCGCGACCTCGCCCTCACGCTGTACGACGAGGCGCGCAAGGCGCGGCTGTCGACAGAGAAGTTCGATCTCGACGGCACCCACACCGGCACCGGAGGCGGCAACCACATCACACTGGGGGGCGCGCAGCCCATCGACTCCCCGCTGCTGCGCCGGCCGGATCTGCTCGCGAGCCTCATCACCTATTGGCAGCGGCATCCGTCGCTCTCCTATCTGTTCTCCGGGCGCTTCATCGGTCCGACCAGCCAGGCTCCCCGGTTCGACGAGGGTCGTCCCGAGGCGGTGTACGAGATGGAGATCGCCCTGCAGGAGATCCGTCGCCTCACCGCCGACACGTCCGATGACCCGAGCCCCTGGATCGTCGATCGCGCCCTTCGCCACCTGCTGACCGACCTCACCGGCAACACTCATCGCGCCGAGTTCTGCATCGACAAGCTGTACAGCCCCGATTCCAGTCGCGGGCGGCTCGGTCTGCTGGAACTGCGCGGTTTCGAGATGCCCCCGCATCCGCAACTCGCACTCGTGCAGGCGCTGCTCGTGCGCAGCCTCGTCGCGATGTTCTGGGAGAAGCCCCTCACCGCTCCGCTGGTGCGCTGGGGGACGGCGCTGCACGAGGACTTCCTCCTGCCGCAGGGCGCCGTCCGCGACATCGGCGAAGTGGTCGCCGACCTGCGTGCGCACGGCATCGCCTTCGAAGAGACCTGGCTCGACTCGTTCACCGAATTCCGGTTCCCGCGGATCGGTGTGGCGCGGATCGCGGCGACGCCGTCCACGCCCGCGCGTGCCACGGACGAAGGCGGCTGGACGGGATTCGCCTCGAGCGGCGGAGGAGCGACGATCGAGCTGGAGCTGCGCCAGGCGATCGAGCCGTGGCACGTCCTCGGCGAAGAGGCCACGGCCGGGGGCACAGCGCGCTACGTCGATTCCTCCGTGGAACGCGTCCAGCTCAAGGTGCACGGCATCGACCCCGCGAAGCACCTCGTCGCGTGCAACGGGGTCGAGGTGCCGCTCACCTCGACCGGGCACTCCGGTGAGTACTACGCCGGCGTGCGCTACCGTGCGTGGCAGCCGTGGTCGGCGCTGCATCCGTCGATCGAGGTCCACGCACCGCTCACCTTCGAGGTCGTCGACATCGCGTCGGCGACGAGCCTGGGCGGCGCGACGTACCACGTCGTCCACCCCGGGGGACGGGCCTACGACAACCCGCCGATCAACGCGAACGAGGCCGAAGCGCGCCGCTCGGGACGCTTCGAACCCCGGGGCCACACCGCCGGGGAATTCGACGTTGCGGGCGCCCGCGAAGCAGGCCGCCGCGCGGCGAGCCCCGACTATCCCCGTACGCTGGATCTTCGGAGGGCTCCAGAGGCGTGACGGTGCTGCGCGATTATGCGACGGCTGTGTCCCAGGCGACACTGCCGCTGATCGCGCCGTCCGGACTCGAGGGCGCCCTCGCCCTCGCCTCGGTCGCCCGCTACGACGAAGTCGTGTCTCCCGACGGCGGTCTCCGCCCCGCGTGGAAGGCCATGGCGTCCGTCGCTCTCGCGCTCACCCCCGAAGAGCTGCACCGCGTCGAAGGCGAGATCACGCGCTTCCTCGCCGATGACGGTGTGACGTACGTCACCCCCGGGGCGGGTCCCCAGCCCTGGAAGCTGGATCCCGTGCCGTTCGTCATCGACGCGGCCACGTGGGCGCCGCTCGAGGTCGGCCTCGCGCAGCGCGCCGAGCTGCTCAACGCCATCCTCGCCGATCTGTACGGCGCCCAGACGCTGCTGTCGACCGGCGTCGTGCCGTCGGCGGTCGTGTTCGGCCACTCGGGATTCGCACGCCCGGCAGCGCGCGAGAGCGCCTTCGACCCCCAGCCGCTGCTGCTGTCGGGCACCGACCTCGGCCGCGACGCCGACGGCGAATGGCGGGTGCTCGCCGACCGCGTGCAGGCGCCGTCCGGTCTCGGCTTCGCGATGGAGAACCGCCGCGTCATCTCGCAGGTGCTCCCCGAGCTCTACCAGGAGGGCGACCTGCACCGGGTCGAGCCGTACTTCGCGGCTCTGCGCGCGGCCCTGCTCGGCTCGGCCGCCGACGAGCTCTCCGAACCGCGCATCGTGGTGCTGTCTCCGGGCACGCACTCCGAGACGGCCTTCGACCAGGCGTTCCTCGCCAACGCTCTAGGCTTCCCGCTCGTGCAGGGCAGCGACCTCGTCGTGCGCGACGGGTGGGTGTGGACGAAGCCCGCGGGATGGCCGCGCGCGATCCCGACCGAGCGGATCGATGTGATCGTGCGCCGCGTCGACGCGGAATGGTGCGATCCGCTCGAACTCCGCGCGGACTCGCGCCTGGGAGTGGCCGGCCTCGCGGAAGCGGTGCGGCGCGGTCGCGTGCGGCTCGTCAACGGGCTGGGCGCCGGCGTGCTCGAGAACCCGGCGCTGCTGCCCTTCATGCCCGCGATCTGCGAGCGGCTGCTCGGCGAGCAGCTGCGCCTTCCCGGCGTCCCGACGTGGTGGTGCGGCGATCCCGACGACCGCGCCGCCGTGCTCGCGCGCCTCGCCGCGGGGGACGACGCCCTCGTGGTCCGCCCGATCGATCGCCCGCGCGCCTCGGTCGCGGGGCTGCGTCCCGAAGAGCTCGCCGAGCGCATCGCCGCCGCACCGCATCGCTACGTGGGGCAGGACCTCCTCCCCCTCTCGCAGGCGCCGGTGTGGGGACGCAGCGGCTACGCAGATGCGCGGCCCGTCCTGTTCCGCGCCTTCACGCTGCGCTACGGCTCGGCGTACCGTCCTCTCATCGGAGGGCTCGCGACCGTCCAGGAGGGCCCCGAGGCCCCGCCCACCACGAAGGACGTCTGGGTGCTCAAGGGCACCGACACCGACGCCGACCAGGGTCTGGCCGAGATCGCGCCGATGCCGTTCAGTCGCACCGTGCCCTCGCTGTCGCCGCGCGCCCTCGAAGACATGTTCTGGGCGGGCCGGTACGCCGAGCGCACCGAAGACCTCCTGCGACTGCTGCTGACCACCCAGGCCCAGTTCGACCAGGCCGGGGGCCACCGTCCCCGCGAAGGGTCGGCCGAGAGCGTCCGCGTGATGCTCGGAGCGCTGCAGCGCCTGGCCGGGTCGCGCTGGACCGATCCCGACGACGAGTTCCGCTCACTGCTGCTCGACGCCGACCGGCGCGGCTCGGCCGCCCACTCCATGGCGCGCCTCCGCGACGCGCTCGAGGGGGTGCGCGACCAACTCTCGGGCGACACCTGGCGAGTGTTCTCGGGCGTCGAGCGCGCGGGCAAGGCGCTGCGCTCGTCGCCCCGAGCCCATCGCACCGCCGAGTCGGGCGGGCGCATGCTGACGTCGATCCTGTCGCTGCACGGGGTGACGGCGAGCATGATGCGGGATGCCGGCTGGCACATGATCGAAGGCGGGCGCTGGCTCGAGAGGTCGCTGCAGATCTGCCAGCTGCTGGCCGCCACGACACTCGATCGCCGCGCCTCCCGCGCCGACCGCGATGTGCTCGAGACGATGCTGACCGCGGCCGAGAGCATCGTCACGCATCGCCGGCGCTACCGGGGGTCGGTGCGCACCGCCGACGCGCTCGAGCTCCTGCTGCTGGACCGCGACAATCCGCGCTCGCTCGCCTTCTCTCTCGCAGCGCTTCGCGGGCACCTGGCCGCGGCCCCCCTCTCGACGGGCTCGACGCGACCCGAGCGGCTGCTCGAGCACCTCGAGCAGGAGGTCGCCCACACCGACGTCTACGCGCTCGTGGCGACCACCGAAGACCGGCGCCACGAGCTCGAGGCCTTCCTCGCCGAGACGGTCGCCCAGCTCGAACAGCTCGCCGAGGCGATCGACCAGCAGCACTTCGAAGCGGGTCCGCCGCCGATCCCGCTGTCGTCCCTGGCGCTCATCGAGGAGATGGGGGCGATCGCGTGAGGTACCGCGTCACGCACCGCACCACCTACACCTACAGTCGCCCGGTGGAAGACAGCGTGGGCCTGTTCCACCTCATCCCTCGCCCCCTGCCGTGGCAGGAGGTGCTCTCGAGCGGAGTCGTCGTGACGCCGTCGCTGAGCGACATGAACCGCGACGTGGACTACTTCGGCAACTCGTCGACGTTCCTGCACGTCACCGAGCCGCACAGCCGTCTCGAGATCGAGGCGACGAGCGAGGTCGTCGTCCAGTCGCCGACCTACGACGCGGCGGCGCTGGCCGAGCCATGGGAGAGCTCCCGGCCGCTCATCGACAGCGGCGCGCCCGACGCGTGGCGTGCGGTGGAGTTCGCGCTCGAGTCGGCTCGTGCGGCGCACGTCGCCGACGCGACCGCGTACGCCGCGGCATCCCTCACTCCCGGTCGGCCGATCGGCGAGGCCGTCACCGATCTCATGCACCGCATCCACGCGGACTTCACCTACGACAGCACCGCGACGACCGTCACGAGCACCGTGGCGGACGTCATGCGCGAGCGCGCCGGAGTCTGCCAGGACTTCGCGCATCTCGCCCTCGCGTGCCTGCGGGCTCACGGCATCGCGGCGCGATACGTGAGCGGCTACCTCGCGACGAAACCGCCGCCCGGCAAGGAGCGCGTCGTAGGCGCGGACGCCTCGCATGCCTGGCTCGCGGTCTGGATGCCCGTGTCCGGAGAATGGCTCGCCATCGATCCCACGAACGACCAGTGGGCGAACGACCGCTACGTGACGGTCGCGTGGGGTCGCGATTACGGCGACGTATCGCCCGTGAAGGGCATCATCTACACGAAGGCGAAGAAGTCGACGCTGCGGGTCTCGGTCGACGTCGCGCCGCTCGAGCCGGCCGAGGTGTGACAGGCTGGCGCGGTGAAGGCGTACCGATGCCGCGTCTGCGGCAACCCGCTCTACTTCGAGAACTCGGTGTGCGTCTCGTGCGGCACGGGACTGGGGTACTCGCGTGCTGAGCGCGAGATCGTTCCGGTCGACCTCGCCGGCGTCTACGTCGACGCCGAGGGCTGGATCTGGCACGTCTGCCGCAACCTGAGCCTGTCGGGGTGCACGTGGCTCGCGCAGCTCGAGGGCGGCCAGTGCTTCAGCTGCGACCTCACCCGCACGCGTCCCGCCGACTCCGACGCCCAGGGCCTGGCGGCGTTCCCGCTCGCCGAGCGTGCCAAACGTCATCTCATCGCCGAACTCGACGCGCTCGGCTTCCCGGTCGTGGGCAAGGGGGACGATGCGGTCGACGGCCTCGCCTTCGACCTCCTGTCGTCGACGCGGCAACAGGTCATGATCGCGCACGCCGACGGCGTGGTGACGATCGATCTGGCGGAGGGCGACGACTCGCATCGCGAACGTGTGCGGCGGCAGCTGGCCGAGCCGTATCGCACGATGCTCGGGCACTTCCGCCACGAAGTCGGCCACTACTACGAGTGGCAGCTCGTGGAGCGCTCGGAAGATCCGGACCTGATCCGGCGGTGCCGCGAGCTTTTCGGCGACGAGACCGCGGACTACCAGACGTCCGTCGACCGGTACTACGCCCAAGGGCCGCCCCCCGACTGGAACCTCGCCTACATCTCGTCGTACGCCACGATGCACCCCTACGAGGACTTCGCCGAGACGTGGGCGCACTACCTCCACATCTGCGACACGATCGAGACCGCGGTGTCGTATGGACTGGTGACCCCCGCCGATCTCGTGGGCCGTGCGCGATTCCGCGACCTCGTCACCGCCGTCTGGGTGCCGCTGTCCACCGCGCTGAACCTCGTCAACCGCGCGATGGGCAAGGACGACCTGTACCCGTTCGTGCTCGCCGACATCGTGCTCGACAAGCTCGACTTCGTCGCCGGGCTCCGGCCGGCGACCGCCTGAAACGGGCAGGGAACGACGAAGAGCGGATGCCGGGGCATCCGCTCTTCGTTCGGTCGGGTCTCGGTGACCCGGGGACTCAGTCCGAGGTGATCGCGAGGTCGGGCGTCACCGTGATCTCGCCGTTGTGCACGACGCCCACCGCGACCTTCTCGCCGCGCGGACCGTGCTCGAAGACGAGCTCGCCGTTCTCCGCGTCGACCTTCACGTGGTCGCCGGCACTCAGCTCGCCGTGCAGGATCTTCTCGCTGAGCTGGTCCTCGATCTCGCGCTGCATCGCACGACGCAGCGGCCGGGCGCCGAGCGCCGGGTCGAAGCCGATCTCGATGAGGCGGTCCTTCGCGGCATCCGACAGCTCGATCGTCATGTCGCGGTCGAGCAGGCGCTCGCCCAGACGCTTGGTGAACAGGCCCACGATCTGTCGCAGCTCGTCCTTGCTCAGCTGCGGGAAGACGATGATGTCGTCGACGCGGTTGAGGAACTCGGGCTTGAAGTGACGCTTGAGCTCTTCGTTGACCTTGCCCTTCATCCGCTCGTAGGTCGTGGTCGTGTCGCCTTCGACCTGGAACCCCACCGGACCGCCGGCGATCGCCGACGAACCGAGGTTGGTCGTCATGATGATGACCGTGTTCTTGAAGTCGATGACGCGTCCCTGACCGTCGGTCAGACGACCCTCTTCGAGGATCTGCAGGAGCGAGTTGAAGATGTCGGGGTGGGCCTTCTCGATCTCGTCGAACAGCACGACCGAGAACGGCTTGCGGCGCACCTTCTCGGTGAGCTGGCCGCCCTCTTCGAATCCGACGAATCCCGGAGGGGCACCGAACAGACGCGAGACGGTGTGCTTCTCACCGAACTCCGACATGTCGAGCGAGATCAGCGCGGACTCGTCGTCGAAGAGGAACTCGGCGAGCGCCTTGGCGAGCTCGGTCTTTCCGACACCGGTGGGGCCGGCGAAGATGAACGAACCCGACGGACGCTTCGGGTCCTTCAGACCCGCACGCTGACGGCGGATCGTCTTGGACAGCGCGGCGATCGCCTCTTCCTGGCCGATGACGCGCTGGTGCAGCGCCCTCTCCATGAAGACCAGACGGCTCGACTCCTCTTCGGTCAGCTTGAAGACCGGGATGCCGGTGGCCTGTGCGAGCACCTCGGCGATCAGGCCCTCGTCGACCACGGCGTGCGTCGCGACGTCGCCCGAGCGCCACTGCTTCTCGAGGCGCAGGCGCTCTGCGAGCAGGGACTTCTCCTCGTCGCGCAGCGATGCGGCCTTCTCGAAGTCCTGCTCCTCGGAGGCGACTTCCTTCTGCTCGCGGACCTTCGCGATCTTCTCGTCGAACTCCCGCAGCTCGGGCGGGCTCGACAGGATGCTGAGGCGCAGGCGTGCGCCGGCCTCGTCGATCAGGTCGATCGCCTTGTCGGGGAGGAACCGGTCCGAGATGTACCGGTCGGCGAGGTTCGCCGCGGCGACGATCGCGCCGTCGGTGATCTGCACCTTGTGGTGCGCCTCGTAGCGGTCGCGCAGCCCCTTCAGGATGTTGATCGCGTGGGGCAGGCTCGGCTCGGCGACCTGGATCGGCTGGAAGCGACGCTCGAGCGCGGCATCCTTCTCGAAGTGCTTGCGGTACTCGTCGAGCGTGGTCGCACCGATCGTCTGCAGCTCACCGCGTGCGAGGAGCGGCTTCAGGATCGAAGCGGCGTCGATCGCACCCTCGGCGGCACCGGCACCCACGAGGGTGTGGATCTCGTCGATGAACACGATGATGTCGCCGCGCGTGCGGATCTCTTTCGTGACCTTCTTCAGGCGCTCCTCGAAGTCACCGCGGTAGCGGGACCCGGCGATGAGCGAGCCGAGGTCGAGCGAGTAGAGCTGCTTGTCCTTGAGGGTCTCGGGCACATCGCCCTTGACGATGGCCTGCGCGAGGCCCTCGACGACGGCGGTCTTTCCGACACCGGGCTCGCCGATGAGGACGGGGTTGTTCTTGGAGCGGCGCGAGAGGATCTGCATCACGCGCTCGATCTCCTTCTCGCGCCCGATCACGGGATCGAGCTTGTTGTCGCGCGCGGCCTGCGTGAGGTTGCGACCGAACTGGTCGAGAACCTGCGATCCGCCCTGCGTGGTGCCCTGGGCCTGCTCACCCGCGCCGGTCGCGACGCCCGCGGGCTCTTTGCCCTGGTACCCGCTCAACAGCTGGATGACCTGCTGGCGCACCTTGTTCAGGTCGGCGCCGAGCTTGACCAGCACCTGGGCGGCGACTCCCTCGCCCTCGCGGATGAGGCCGAGCAGGATGTGCTCGGTGCCGATGTAGTTGTGGCCGAGCTGCAGCGCTTCGCGCAGCGACAGCTCGAGCACCTTCTTGGCGCGCGGCGTGAACGGGATGTGCCCGGTCGGCTGCTGCTGGCCCTGGCCGATGATGTCCTGGACCTGCTCGCGCACGGCGTCGAGCGAGATGCCGAGGGACTCGAGCGCCTTCGCGGCGACTCCCTCGCCCTCGTGGATCAGCCCGAGCAGGATGTGCTCGGTGCCGATGTAGTTGTGGTTGAGCATCTTCGCCTCTTCCTGGGCGAGGACGACCACACGACGGGCACGGTCGGTGAATCTCTCGAACATCGTTCACTCCTCCAGGGTGCTGCGGGTCTGCTGAGCCCACGGCGCCTTACAACGAGGGTAACGAGCGGCCGGGGGCGGCATGCCCGTGTTCGCCGTGGGCATACCGCGGGTGCCGCCGTAGTCGCGGCATCCGTCGGCTCGAGTGCTGCAGTTTCCTGCGAGGGCTGCGTCGCGCGACGGCGCACTCGCAGGAAACTGCAGCACCGGGCATCAGGGCAGACGAACCATCCGGATGCCGCGGGCCGCGGCATCCGGATGGCATATCGTTTGTCGATAACGACGTTTATCGATATGGAGGCTCCGTGGATCCTTTGACCGCGAATCTCGTCCTCGTGGCGGCTCCGGCGGCACTCCTGCTGCTGGCGGTGACGATCATCCTCTTCCGGCGCGGTCGTCGGGCCTCGACCGGGGAGCTGACCACCGCCGAGTCGATCGTGATCTCGATCGTCGGCGGGGGCGCGATGCTGAATGCGCTGGGCTGCCTGCTCCGCCTGTGGAGCGAAGCCACCTGGGTCTTCAGCATCGAACCGTTCCACGTGACCGACCTCCACTACCAGGGAGCGACGCCCCCGGAGCTGCTGGACGGGGTCGACCACATCGCCGCGAGCGGCTACGAATCCGTGTGGATGGATGTGATGGGCCTTCCAGCGGAATCCCGCTGGCTGTTCTACGCCGAGCTCGTCCTGCCGGTCCTGGGCGCCCTCGCTATCAGCGTGGCTGTGGCGTGGCTGTCCTTCACGCTCGTGCGAGAACGTCCATTCGTCCGTGCCTTCCCGATCAGCATCGGGATCGCGGCGATCGCGGTCATGGTCGGGGGGATCGGGTCGCAATTCGCCGGGGCCCTCGCGAGGTCGACCGTGATCGAGTACCTCGGCGAATCGCACCTCGTGGGCGACAACACCACGGCCCCCGCATACGACGTCCTGACGTTCTTCTGGCTACCGCTCGACCTCGCCCCGGTCGGCTGGGCGTTCGGTCTCGCCTTGGTCGCCGCGGCGTTCCAGATCGGCACGCGGCTGCAGCGCGAGTCGGACCTCCTCGTATGACCCCCGCCGAAGACGACGGTCCGTCCGGAGTCCACTGCCGGCTCGACGAACTGCTCGAAGAGCGCGGGATGACGCTCACCCGCTTGTCGGAGCTGGTCGGCGTCTCGGTCGTCAACCTGTCGATCCTCAAGAACGATCGCGCCCGCGCGATCCGCTATTCGACCCTGTCGGCGATCTGCCGGGCTCTGGACTGCCAGATCGGCGACCTGCTGGTCCGCGCCGACGCGTAGCCGCGGCATCCGTCGGCGCGAGTGCTGCAGTTTCCTGCGAGCGCTGCGTCGCGCGATGGCGCACTCGCAGGAAACTGCAGCACCGGGCACCGGGCACCGGCCACCGGGCACCGGGCACGGGCACCGCGCACCGGGCACGGGCACCGGGCACCGGGCACCGGGCACCGGGCAGGGGCAGGGGCACCGCGGCAGACGAGCCATCCGGATGCCGCGGGCCGCGGCATCCGGAACCGCACAGCGGTCAGTCGGTGCCGATGATGGGGATGCGGACGTTGTCGAACTCGGCGCCGGTGAGCACGGCGAAGACGTCGGAGTCGTCATCGAGGCCATCGACCCACGCGACGGTGCCGCGTGACGCCATGTCCATCGTGCAGACCTGGTCGGCGGGCGGAGTGACGAAGGTCACGGTGACCTCGGTTCCGGCGCCGGCGACGTTCTCGACCACGGGCACACAGGACGACGAGCCCCACGTGAGGATCACGAACTGGCCGTCCTCGTCGGTCCAGCCGGCGCTCGGCAGGTAGTCGACCTCGCCGCTCGGGTCCAGACCCGCCACACCATCGAGATCGGTGTCACCGTGGTAGCCGTCGCCCGTCACCCGGATCTCGAGCTCCTGCGTGGGATCCACGCCCTCCGGCAGTCCGACGAGCGTCACGCGCGGCGCCATGTCGCGGGTGCACGCGGTGTCGGCCGCGGGCTCGACGAACTCCACGTCGAGAACCCCGTTCGCGTATGCCACATCGCCCGCGGTGGGCACGCACGTCGACGAGCCCTGGGTCACGAGGCCCACCACGCGCCCGTTGTCGAGCCACGCGGCGTCCACCTCGACCTCGGTGCTCGCGCCGCCCGACCCGTCGGTCGTCGCAGAGGGCGTCGAGCCTCCTGATCCCGCGGGCGTCGCACAGGCGGTGAGGGCTCCGGCGAGGAGCAGCGCCAGACCGAGTCCGGCGGCGAGGGAGTGGGAACGAACCGGCATGGCGGACCTCCTGGAGAATCGCGGATGCCGCACCCCGGGGCATCCGTCACCCCTATGGTGTCGCAACCCGCGCCGGAATCTCAGCACCTCGATAACGCGCCGGTCACGATCACCCGGGAGAACGCCGGACGCGAGTGCTACTGCAGAGCCGAGGTGAGGCGCGCGAGGTTGTCGAGAACGGTCGAGCGAAGGGGCTGCTGCTCCCATTCCTCGAGCGTCAGCTCGCGGCTGAGCGAGCGGTACATGTCTTCGACGGCGCGCATCTCGACGACGAACTCCTCGCCACGCACCAGCATCGAGATCTCCATGTTGAGACCGAACGAGCGCATATCCATGTTGCTCGACCCGATGATCGCGACCTCGTCGTCGATCGTCAGGCTCTTGGTGTGGAGAATGAGGGGCTTCCGGTACATCCAGATCTTCACCCCGGCGCGCAGCAGTGCCTCGTAGTAGCTGCGCTGGGCGTGGTAGACCATCGCCTGGTCGCCCTCCTCCGACACGAACAGCTCGACGTGGATGCCGCGCTGGCACGCCGTCGTGATGGCGAGCAGCAGCGCCTCGTCGGGAACGAAATAGGGGCTGACCACGATGATCTTCCGCTGAGCTGCGTACAGCAGTCCCGCGAACAGCTTGAGGTTGTTCTGGAACTCGAACCCCGGGCCCGAGGGGATGATCTGGCAGTCGAGGTCGCCGGGGCCCGACTTGACGTCGAACAGGTCGATCTCGTCGGTGAGCACCTCGTCGGTCTCGCTGTACCAGTCCGAGAGGAACACCGCATTGACGGACGCCACGACCGGGCCCTCGATGCGTGCCATGAGATCGACCCAGTGCAGGCCGCGCTTGATGTTCTTCTTCAGGTTGTAGGTCGAGGCGGTGACGTTCTGCGATCCGGTGAAGGCCACGCGGCCGTCGACGACCAGCAGCTTGCGGTGATTGCGCAGGTCGGGGCGCTGGTACTTCCCCTTGAGCGGCTGCACGGGGAGCATCAGCTGCCACTGCGCGCCCATGGTGTCGAGACGCTTGAGGGTGCGCTTGTAGAACGGCTTTCCGCGGTTCGCCCAGTGATCGAGCAGCACCCGCACCACCACGCCGCGCGCGGAGACCTCTTCGAGGGCGCGGAAGAAGTTGTCGGTCGCGGCATCCGCCTGGAGTATGTAGAACTCGACGTGCACGTAGCGCTCGGCGGCGCGGATCGCGTCGGCCATCGCGTCGAGGCTCTGCTGGTACTCCGGGATGATGTGCGCGGAGTTGTCTCCGGCGAGCGGCATCGCTCCGAGGTTGCGGTTGAGCGTCACCAGCGACGTGAACCACGGCGGTGCGTGCGGGCGCAGCGTGCCGAAGTCCAGCGCCTCGCTCGTGTCGTGGATGTAGTCGTTGATCAGCTCCTGCTTGCGGCGGCGTTTGCGCGGCAGGCGCGGATTGCCGATCAGAAGGAAGAGGAAGACGCCGATGATCGGGATGAAGTAGATCGCGAGCAGCCAGGCCATCGCCGCCGTCGGGCGCCGGTTGCGGGGAACGACGATGATCGCGGTGACGCGGATGACGAGATCCACGACGAGGATGAGCACCGCCCACCACGTTGCGTCGAACGTGATGGTGAGCACCGTGCCTCCTCTGCGCCCCGAGGACGACGTGTGCCCAGCGTACTGGGCGGCGCGGTCAGAGCTCGGCGGCGGTGGTGGAGTCGGATGCCGCAGCCCCTGCGGACGGCGCGCCTGCGGTCGTCGAGACCGGGGGCAGACCGCGCCGTGCGCGCTCCTTCGCCTCGAGGCGCGCGTACTCGCTGCGCTCGTTGCGGTCGGCGCGGATCACGCTGCGCATCACGAAGTAGAAGATCGCACTGACGACGACCGTCGGAAGCAGCGTCCAGAGCACCGCGACCCAGTAATCGTCCATGCCTCCAGGATACGCGGCGCGGCGGGAGGTTGCCTCCGAGTGAGATCCTCCCCATCCGCGGCGTCTCGCTGCTTCCTCCACAGCCCGGGGTCGACGAGGCCTGTTCCACCGGTCCCGTCGGTACGCTCCTGCGCCCACCGCGGGCCCGCCAGAGTCGGTCGACATGACCCCCACCACTGTGAAGGCCGCCGGCCCCGCGGAGTTCCTGTCGCTCATCCCTCGCATGCTCGGCTATCGGCCCGCGCAGAGCCTCGTCCTGATCCCGTTCCACGGTTCGAGCAGCCTCGGCGCGATGCGCTTCGACCTGCCCGACAGCGGCAGCGACGAGATCGACAGCGTCGCCTCGACCGTCATCGGCATGACCTGCCGACTCCCCGAGGCCGATGGCGTTGCCGTTATCGTCTACTCCGGCATCGGCTTCGCAGAGACGGGCGGGATGCCGCATCGCGCCCTGTGCGACGCACTCGAGCGCCGCGCGGACGCCTGCGGCCTGCGTCTGACCGACGCGCTGTGCGTCGCGGCGGATGGCTGGGGCTCGTACCTCGACCCGACCTGCCCCGCTGCGGGTCGGGCACTCGCAGAGCTGGGTGCGGCGGGTTCCGCACTCGCGGATCTGGCGGGTCTTCCCGAACCCGACGGCGATCAGGTGTCGGGCGCCGCGCTGCCCGACACCGACCTCGCCGCGCGTGAGCGCGTGGCGAGGTCGCTGGCCGCCATCGGCCGCGCCGTGACGGTGCTGTGCGGGGAGGACTTCGGCGGGCGAGGCTCCGGCGCAGGTGGCATCGGCGGGGCGAGTCGCGACGTCATCGGTGAGGACGGTGTCAGTGAGGACGGTGATCGTGGCGATGCGGCAGCGGCAGCCGCGAAGGAGTCTGCGCGCCGCGACCTCGCGCCTGTTCCCGGCCCGGTGACAGGCGAGGGCGAGGAGGCGGCATCCGTCCCCGAAGAGAAGGAGCGGGTCGACCCTCAGGCGCTCGCCACCGTCTGCCGGCTCGATGACCTGCCGGGACTCTTCGAGGACGCCCTCGAGTGGGATCCCGACGCGCTCGAGCCTTTCGAAGCCGCCGCGCTGGTGTGGTGCCTCTCGCGACCCTCGCTGCGCGATGTCGCGCTCGTGCAGTGGAGCGGCAATCTCTCACAGGGCGACGAGGCGCTGGACGCGCAGCTCCGCTGGGAGTCGGGCGAGGAGTATCCCGCCCATCTGGCGATGCGGATGTGGGGCGAGGGGGAGCGTCCGTCCCCCGATCGCCTCGAAGCCGCGCTGAGGCTCGCGCGCCAGGTGGCCGCCGTCGCACCGCGCGCCTCGCGGCCTGGCCCACTCGCGATGTGCGCGTGGCTGTCGTGGAGCCTCGGCCGCTCCACGCATGCCGAGGCGTACGCGTCGAAGGCGTGCGTCATCGAGCCCGAGCACGGCCTGTCGGAGATCGTGCGGTCGTTCGTGCGCGCCGGTCACCTTCCCGACTGGGCGTTTCACCGCGCCGGCGGCCGGTGACCCCGCGGCGGCATCCACGCACAGACGACAACGGCGAGGATGATGACAGACGCGAGGACGAGCACCCACGGGACCCACTCGTGCACGATGAGGACGACTCCGACCACCGCTCCGACGAACATGGAGGTGATGGAGAGGACACGAGGCCCGATGCGGCGCTCGCGCCCTTGGTCGGCCGCGAGCCCGACGACCGTGAGCGTGAGCACCGTCGTCGTGAGATCGGGCACGCGCAGAGCACGAGCCGCCGCATTCTGAATCCCCATCCCCGCACCGAGAAGGACGATGAGCACCGCCATGGCCGGCTCGTCGTACCCCGCGCGGAGATCGCCGGCGGAGACGAATGCCACGACTGCGGCCGCGACGAACAACGCCAGCTGGATCACGGAGGCGATGAGCAGGTCGCGGTGAGGCGGGCGACTCCCGCGACGGAAGACGGCTCCACCGGCGGACGCGCCCAGCATGAAGACCGCAATCGCAAGCACCGATGCCCACCAGACGAATCCGGGAGCGCCGCCGACCGCGAAGGCCAGGAAGACGATGTTTCCGGTCATATTCGCCACGAACACATGACCGAGCATCAGGTAGCTGAAGGCGTCGACGAGTCCTGTCACGACGGTGAGAAGAATCAGCATCGCGCGAAGCGAACGCTGGCCGTCGCCGCCGACTCCGGCGGTCGCGGGTGCGGTGCGCATCCCGCTCATGCGGCAGGGTTCTCAGGATTCTCGAGGGACCAGGCGCTCCATCGACGGCGGCGCTCCTCCTGGTACACGAGCCTGCCGTTCGAGATGACAGCCCTCCGGGCGGGCTGGTCGAGGATCACCTGGTCCGGGTCGTGGGCGTCGAAGACGATGAGATCTGCACGCGCGCCCGGAGTGACGCCGGCGGCGCCCCGCTCGATCACCTCTCGGGCACCGATGGTCACCATTCTCATGATCTCCTCGAAATCGGCTCGAGTCGCCGCGTACGAGACGCGAGCGGCGAGGAGCGCGATGTCCAGCGGGTCGGCACGCCCTGACGGAGTGAAGGCATTGCGGACGTTGTTGGACGACAGCGCAACGCGCACGCCGGCCCGACGCAGAGCGCCGATCGGCGCGAGACCCCGACGGATGTCGCGATCGTCGTTTCGCCCCATCAGGAAGAGGTCGGTCGCCGGAAGCACCACGACGGCGACATCGGCAGCGGCGAGCCGGTCGGCGACGAGGGCGAGCGCGGCCGGCGTGAGAGAGCCGAGCGACGTCGCGTGTCCGATGGTGACTCTCCCCTGCAGTCCTCGAGACATGACAGCAGAGGCGAGATAGCTCGCCAGCGCGAACCTCGCATCGGCCGCATCGTCGGCGAAATCGAGATGGAGATCCGCGGGCCTTCCGAACTCGACAGCCAGATCGAGGACGGTATCGATGTGCCGTCGGGCATCGTCGACATCGGCCTCGACGTACGGGCAGCCTCCGACGACCGTGCCTTCGTTGCGCAACGCGGTGCGCAGCAGGTCGAGGGTGCCGGGCCGAACGAAGATGCCCTCTTGAGGAAGGATCGCGAGCTCCACGCGCATGTAGGGAGCCACGATCTCGCTCAGCTGGAGCAGCGCCTCCACACCCACGAGTCCGACGCCGGGATCGACTTCGGTGTGTGCTCGCACGAGAGTCGTCCCTGCCGCCAGGGCCATACGCAGGACCCTTCCCGCCCGATCCATCACGTCCGCGTGCGTGAAGGTCGCCTTCCGCAGCGCGGTCTGGGCAATCGCCCCCTGAAGGCTCGACGCCGTTCCCCCCAGCAGCGCCTTGTCGAGGTGGAGGTGAGGTTCTGCGAATGCGGGGGCGAGCACACACCCTGCGGCGTCGATGACTTCGGCATCCGCGCGTCGGACCGTCCCCGCCGGACCCACGGATTCGATGAGACCGTCCCGTACGGTGACGGCCACGCGGCCCGGCACAGCGGCGACGATCGCATCGTCGATGACGAGCACCGACATCAGCGGGGAGCGGCGTCCGAGAGTCGCGCCGCGATATCGAGCAGTCGTTCATCGTCGCCCGGGCGCGCGAGGAGACAGACACCGACCGGAAGGCCGTCCACCTCGGCCAGAGGCAGTGACACCGCAGGAAGCCCACCGAGTCCCGCCAGACACGTCAGAGCCAGTGTGCCCATGCGCAGTGCGCCCTTCTGTTCGGCCGTCTGCTCGATCGGCGGCGCCACGGTGGATGCCGACGGGAGAGCCAGCACAGCGCCGACCGGAAGCACGCGGTCGAGGGCGGCCAGCACCTCGGCACGTCCGAGTTCAGCGAGCGTGCCGCGTGCACTGGCCGCTCCACGCGCGAGCCCCATCCGCTCTGCGATGCCCGGACCGAAGCTCGGCTGCTCACGGTCGACCCAGTCGCCGTGCGTCTGCCATACGTCCGCGAGCTGGCGTGCCATGAAGAAGCCCCGCCAGCTCTGCGCGCGCCCCTGGCTGACGTCCCCGTGCGACAGCGGCAGGTCGAGGCGAAGAGCCAGCTGCTCGACGGCGGAGATCACTGCGTCGCTCACGTCGGGATCAGCGAGGCGCATGAGATCGTCTGCGATGACGATGCGACCCGGTGCCTGGTCCCGGGTGACGGACAACTCGCCCGACGCGGCCTGGAGAAGCGCGATGCCCGCATCCCGCAGCACGGCACCGTCCGAGGCCAGCAGGCCGACGGTGTCGAATCGGGGTACGAGCGGAACGAGCCCGGTGACGGGGATCCGGCCGTGCGAGGGCCGGAAGCCGAAGACTCCGCAGTAGGACGCCGGGACCCGGATCGAGCCTCCGGTGTCGGTGCCCAGCGCAAGCGGAACCAGACCAGCGGAGACGGCGACCGCAGATCCACTCGAGGATCCACCCGGGATACGTCCCGGTGCGCGCGGATTCGTCGGCGTGCCGTAGTGCACGTTCGTCCCCGACAAGCTGAATGCGAGCTCGTCGGTGTGCGACTTTCCGATGATGCTCGCCCCGGCGTCGACCAGTCCCTGCACCGCCCACGCGCTCGACGCCGCGACCTCAGCCCCGGCGAGGTAGTCGGGGTTGCCGGCACCGGTGCGATGCCCGGCCACGTCGAACAGATCCTTGACCACGGCTGTCAAGCCGGTCAGCGGACCATCGTGAGACCCCTGGACGAGCAGCTCCGGCCCGACTCGGAGGGCACCGAAGTCATCGGTGGCCGACGCGACGGGAGGCAGCGCGCCGATACTCAAGATTCGACCACGTTCAGCACGAGCGGCAGGGAATTGAGCTCCTCGGCAGCGGAATCGGTCGTGATGACCGCTCCGCCGATGCTGACTCGCCGTCCACCCAGGAGCGCGTTCGGCTGCACCGCGAAGACGATGCCCTTCTCGAGTACGAAGTCCCCGTCTTGAGGAACGGTCGGCGGCATCGAGGGGAGGTCGCGCAGACGCGGGTCGACATCTGTGTTCTGGTGGGTCGCGCTGTTGTACATCACCGGTGACACCGTCTGAATCTGGGGTCCGGTGTTCCAGAACCCCGCGTCGATGATCGGTCGCTCCATCGCGGCGGCGATCTCGCCGAACATCACTCCGGGCCGGATCATCGAGACTCCGATGTCGTACGACTCGATGCATACCGCCTCGAGGTCTTTCAGCAGTGCGTTCGGGGCGCCGATGGCCACGTCGATCTGCTGCTGAGTCTGGTAGCCGGCGTAGTACGCGAAGATCTCAGCCGAGATCGTGTCACCGTGTTGCAGAACCCGCGACCCGCCTCCCATCGTGAGCCATTCCGGTGGAGCCCAGCCGAACCGGTCGGAGCCGGAGCGTTGGATGATCCCTGGCCCGAAGACCTCGCCGCCGCCGGCGACCATCGCAGCGAACGCAGCCGCCACGGCCTCCGACTCCCTTCCACCGTCGCGACTGGCGCCGATGAAGGCCGCGCAGGCTGCTTCGCCCAACGCCGCGGATGCACGCATGAGGGTCAGCTCCTCATCGCTCTTGACCAGCACGATGTGCTCCACAGCGACCGACACGTCGACGAAGGCCACCTCGGGAGCAGCCGCCTGCACGCCCGCCCACAGCGAGAAGGGTATGTAGCCGGCGCCCGCGCCGACCGATCGACTGGAGAGCCCGACGACTCCGACACGCGCCCGGTCGCCACCGATCTCTGCGAGCACATCAGCGATTCCTGCGGGGCCCGGGTTCAGCCGGATGTCGTCGATCCATCGTTCGAAGTCCGCGCCGACGACGTCATAACGAGGGAGCGGATGACGACCGATCAGGTAGATGGGGTCCGCATCCGCCGGCAGGACCACGACTCCGTTGAGCACCTCGTTGCTGACGTATCGCTCGAGTCGCTCGGGCCCGCCTGGGAAGAAGACGATCGCGCGCAGATCCGACGACTCCATCAGAGCCCTCAGCGCGGCGTAGCGGCGGTCTCGTTCGGCCGTGGTCAGGACGGGATGGTTGGTCGGAATCGAGATCAGCGACATCAGGCCACCTCCGCCGAGGTCGTCTTGGGCAGCAGATCGATCAGACCGCTGTTGAACATGTTGTCCAGGTCGTATTCACGCTTGATGGCGACCAGACGATCGAACTTGTCACCGTAGAGCCAGCGTCCGGCCTCGGGTTTGCCGGCGTCGCTCATGAAGTTCACGTACGCGCCGTCCTTGTACGGCGACATCGCATCGTCGAACCGGCGCGTCCACTCGATGATCGGCTCGCGTTCGTCGGCGAACTCCCACTCTCCGCCCAGGGTCGACACCCACTTCGACGAGTTGCGCTCGCCGACCGAGGTGGCTTCCGGGGCCACTCGACCCGTCGCGCCCCCGCGTGGGAAGAACTGGAAGGGGCACGTGAAATGCGGCGCGATCGTCGAGGATGCCTGCAGCGGCCGTCCGGGGTACTCGTCGGAGAAGGAGAGGACCGTGTCGATCGCCTCGTCGGGGAACCGCACGAGGTTGCCGGCACGCCAGTAGTGCTTGAGCCCCTGACGGAAGTCGTCGTCGCACGCATGCTGCAGTTCGAGGTGCGGCGTGCGGTAGCGGCGCTCCCAGATCGGATCCGCCTGCGCGAACATCGGCGACACCGCGGAGTCCTCGTGATCCGGTTCGCCCCAGTGGATCGTTGCGACGCTGATCACATTCGTGCCGCGGAACTCCGGGGCGAACGACGTCCAGTACGGCGGCACCTCGACGAGGCGTGCGTAGGTGGTCACGTCGTCGGGCGCCCCGTCGTAGGACCAGTCCCGGAAGAATCGGAGCACGTCGGCACGAGAATCCGCCGCATAGAAGGCGTGACGGACGTTCGCCGTGAACGTGCGCGGCAGATAGCGGAATGTGAATGAGGTGGCGACGCCGTAGTTGTGCCCCGCCCCCCGGAGAGCCCAGAACAGGTCGGGATTCTCGTCCTGCGATGCCTCGACGATCCGGCCGTCCGCGGTGACCAGCTCGATCGAGACCAGGTGGTCCACCGTCATGCCGTGAAGGCGGCTGAGGTAGCCGTTGCCACCGCCCAGCGTCAGACCGCCGACGCCGGTATGCGACACCGTGCCTGCGGGAACCGTCACGCCCTGCGCGGCGTTCGCGCGGTCGAGCTGGCCGAGCGCCGCGCCACCACCGATCGTCACGGTTCCGGCTTCGTGATCGTACGAGGCGGCGGAGAGTGCACGGAGGTCGATCATCATGGCGCCGTCGCGCACACACGAGCCGGCGAGGTTGTGCCCGCCACCGCGCACCGTCACCTCGACGCCGTTGTCCGCCGCCCACCGCACGGCGCCGGCGACCTGAGCCGCGCTGGCCGGCTGAACGATCACGAGCGGGCGGCGGTCGATGTCGACGTTCCAGATGGTGCGCGCGCGGTCGTACCCCGGCTGCCCCGATTCGATGACAGGGCAGTCCAGTGCGAGCCGGAGGGACGCTATCCGAGCCTGAATGCTCATGGGACCTCGATTCTGGTGATTTGGTATACATTCTGCCAAGATCGTCTTTTCGTTCGTGTTACGTCGAGGTAAATTCAAGAAGGACCTGCCACCACGAACGATTGTGGTATACCAGACCAGTGATCACTCTCCAGCGTCGTGCCGTGCAGGTGCGCACCTTCCCCCTTTTCCGCGCCGACGACGTGTCGGGGCTGCGCGATGCCCTCCGACGTGGAGACCTGATCGGGGCGGACATCGTCGCCGTCACCGGAAAGACCGAAGGCGAGGGTGGGCCCGATGACCGATCACGGGCCGCGATCGACAACGCCATCCGTGCTCTGGTCTCCGAACTCACCTCGCTCTCCACCCAAGCCATCGCGGAGATCCCCATGAACTTCTCCGGCGGCAGCGGCGGTGTCATCTCGCCGCACTTCACGGTGTTCACCGCGTCGGCGGTCGAGCCGACCCTGCCTTCCGGGTCCGGCGGTGTCGGGCGGCTCGTCATCGGTCGCGGCGTCAGCGCACCGATCCCCGCGGAACAGCTCGGACGGCTCGGCCTGGTCGACGCGGTCGCCGCGGCGGTCGATACCGGCCTCGGCGACGCCGGCATCACGCCTGACCGTGCGGCATACGCGATGGTCAAGAATCCCATGCTCACACCTGCCCTCATCGCGGATGCCGAACGCCGTGGAGCGAGCGTGATCGATCCTCCCCACGGGCTGTCCGCGCTGTTCCGGCAGAGCGGAGGCACCGCGCTCGGCGCCGCGCTCGCGCTCGGAGATGTACAGCGTCCTGCCGAGGAGCAGATCGGGGTCGACACGTCGCTGTACTCATCTCGAGTGAGTGCCTCCTCGGGCACGGAGAGCGACCGGGCGCAGGCGCTCGTCTTCGGCAATGCCGTGGACGCGCCCGGCTCGCTGTCGGTCGGCCATGCGGAGATGACCGACGCTCTGGATGTCGCTGCGCTGCATCGCGCGTGCCGAGCAGCGGGATTGGATGTGCCCGACTTCGCCGACCCCGCCACGTTCGCCCATCGCGTCGCGGCCATCTTCGTCAAATGCAATCCCACGGACGACGGCACGCTTCGGGGCTACCCGCAGTCCCAGGAGGGGGGAGCGTGGGACCGCAAGTACACGACGCAGCTGAAAGCATCCGTCGGCGGGATGTTCGCGGCAGCCCTCGGGAACCCGGCGTTCTACATCTCGGGAGCCGGGATCCACCAGGGCCCTCCCGGCGGCGGCTCCGTGGTGGTGATCGCGGACCATTCCGCCTGAGGTCCGGCTCAGCCGCGCCACGGCGCGGCTGGATCCGGGATCGGGCTCGCATCGATGAGGGCGCGCGTGTAGTCGGCGCGTGGTGCATCGAACACGTCGCGGGTCCGACCCTGTTCGACCATCTTTCCGTGCTCGAGAACGCTGACCGTCTCACAGAGATGACGGACCACAGCCAGGTCGTGAGCGACGAAGAGCATCGTCAGCTCGAGTGTGTCGCGCATGCTCTGGAGCAGGTTGATGACCTGAGCCTGCACGGAGACGTCCAGCGCCGAGACCGGCTCGTCGCAGATCAGCAGGTCGGGCTTCATCACGATCGCACGGGCGATCGCGATCCGCTGGCGCTGCCCTCCCGAGAACGACGAGGGGTAGCGAAGCATGTCTGCGGCCGCCAGCCCCACGCGCTCCAGCGCTTCTGCGACCAGGGTCCGCCGATGCATGCGCCGGGGCGCCTTGCTGTGGATGACAAGCCCCTCGCCGACGATCCTCTCCACGGTCATCCGCGGGTCGAGACTCGAGTACGGGTCCTGGAACACGGTCTGCACGCTCTGGCGGAATTCGCGCCAGGTACCGCGATCAGCGGTCGTCATGTCGACCCCACGGAACCGGACTGCGCCGTGATCCGGCCTCTCCAAGCCGATGATCGTTCGGATGAGGGTCGATTTGCCGGAGCCGGATTCGCCGACGAGACCTGCGATCTCCCCCTGCTCGACCGAGAGACTCACGTCGTCCAGTGCGACGACGGGTGCGCGCCCGCTCTTCACGAAGGTCTTGGTGATGCCGGTGAGTTCGAGCAACGCGGTCATGAGGCCATCTCCAGTGTGACGACGTCGCACGCGACCGTGTGGCCGGGCGTGAGGTGGGGCCGCGATGCGGGGCGCACCTCGGCGCAGCGCTCCGTTGCCAGCGGGCAGCGCGCTCGGAAGGCGCAGCCCTCGGGACGCGCCCCGGGGCGCACCGGCGCACCGGGCATCGCGCGGAGCTCGATGACATCACGATCGATCCTCGGCACTGCCGCGAGCAGACCCTGGGAGTACGGATGCCCCGGGTTCTCGTAGAACTCCCGGACCGGCGCCTCCTCGACGTTTCGCCCGGAGTACATCACGGACACCCGGTCCGCGAAGCTCGCGACGACGCCGAGATCGTGCGTGATCAGCAGAACCGCGAGCCCCCTGTCCTTGGCGATGTCGTCGAGCAGAGTGAGTACGCGCTTCTGGACGAGGGTGTCGAGGGCTGTCGTCGGCTCGTCGGCGATGAGCAGATCGGGCTCGGCGACCAGAGCGATCGCCAGCGCGACACGCTGCCGCATCCCGCCCGAGAACTCGAACGGGTACGCCCGCATCCGTTCGGCGGCGTTGACCACCCCGAGGCTGTCGAGCGTCTCGCGTGCGCGCGCCCACGCCTCCGACTGCGACACTCCGCGCAGGCGCAGCGGTTCGGAGACCTGCGCACCGATGGTCTTGAGCGGGTTCAGGCTGCGCAGCGGGTCCTGGAAGACGAGTCCGATCTGGCTGCCTCGTACGCCGCGCATCTGCTTGTCGGTCAATGACATGAGATCGCGCCCTCGGAAGGCGACGGTGCCTCCGAGCGTCATGTCCGGGTCCAGCCGCATGATGGCGCGGGCAGTGACGCTCTTGCCGGAGCCGGACTCGCCCACGAGCGCGACGCGCTCGCCACGATGGATGGTGAGGTCGAAGCCGTCCACCAGGCGAACCGGCCGAGCTTCGACGCGGACATCGACGGTGAGCCCGCTGACCTGGAGCAGCGCTTCTGAATCGACGGTCATTTCACTTCCTTCGCAGCAGGGGGTTCAGACGGGCCTGCAGGATCTCGCCCATCAGACCGAAGGTCACGACGGCGAACGTGATCGCGAGCCCGGGCCAGAGGGCGACCCACCAGGACGTGAGCGCGTAGGCGCCGCCGGCGGAGGCCATGGCACCCCACTCCGCGCTGGGGGGCTGTGCGCCGACGCCGATGTACGACAGGCCCGCGAGCAGGAGCGTGAGCCCGCCGATGTCGAAAGCTGTCTGCACGATGACCACGTCGAGAGAGTTCGGAATGACGTGCTGGAGCATGACCCGTGTCTTGGATGCGCCCATCGCTCGCGCGGACTCGACATAGCTCTGACTCATCGTGGTACGGAAGACCCCGCGCACGACGCGGGTCGTCCCGGGCCAGGAGGCGATGATCATCGCGATCGCCGCCGACTCCAGGCTCGGTCCCAGTGCGATCGCGATCCCGAGCGCGAGCACCAGGGAAGGAACGGCGAGGAGGATGTCGCACAGCCGCATGATCGACTCATCCACCCAGCGGCCCAGCGACGCGGCGAGCGCGGCTGCGGCGACACCGATGAACGCCGCCACGACCGCGATCAGGAATGCCGACCACAACGTGCCGGCGGCGCCGGTGAGGATCCGGCTCCAGATATCGCGACCGTTCTCGTCGGTGCCCATGAGGTGTTCCGGGCTGGGAGGCAGCAATGCGCTCGGGAGGTCGACTTGATAGGGGTCGTACGGGGCGAGGACTCCCCCGAAGGCGACAGCAACCACCAGCGCGAGGAGCATGAGGTAGACGATGCCGTCGAACCAGTGCGGCAGTCTCGCCCAGCGAAGCGGAGCGACGATGCCGCGACCCAGCACCGCCGTCGCCGTCATCGCTCGGCTCCGATCGTGGAGGCGCGGACGCGCGGATCGATCGCCAGCTGAGCGCAGTCGACGAGGAAGCTCATGATGATCACGACCGTTCCGATGAAGATGACGGATCCGAGCACGGCGAAGGTGTCCTTCTGAGTCACGGCCGAGGCGAGGTAGGAGCCGATGCCGGGCCGCGCGAAGACGGACTCGACGATCACCGACCCCGCGAGGAGGTAGCCGACCTGGAGCCCCAGCGTCGAGATCGTCGCCACTGAGGAATTGCGCAGGGCATGCCTGACCAGGATGTACGACGGGCTGGCACCCTTGGCTCGCGCGAGCGCCACGTAGTCCTCGTGCAACTCGCCCAGCAGGGATGCCCGAAGGGTGCGGATGATGACGGCCGTGCCGGTCACCGCCAGCACGATGGCCGGGAGGACCAGGTGGGCGAGCGCATCGCCGAACGCGGCCGTGTCCCCCGCCAGGAGCGAGTCGATGAGGATGAAGCCGGTCTGGCGAGGAACCGTGTACTGAATGGAGATGACTCCTGAGATCGGCAGGACGCGGCTCTGGGCGACGAGGTACTGCACGACGAAGCCGACCCAGAAGATGGGCATCCCCGCGACGATGACCGTTGCCACTCTGCCGATCATGTCGGCCGACTTCCCGTGGTTCGCGGCCATCACCAGGGCTGCGGGAACGGCGACGACGACGGTGAAGAGGATGGCCGCGCCCACGAGCTCCAGCGTGTAGGGCAGCACCTTCTCGAGGCTCTCCGCGACCGGCTGGTGCGAGGTGATCGAGGTACCCAGGTCACCCCGCACCAGCCGCGAGAGGAATGCGACGTACTGCACGGCCAGCGGCTGATCGAGACCGAGCCGGACTCGTGTGGCTTCGACCATCTCGGCCGTCGCGCTCTCACCGGCAGCGACGGCGGCTTCGTCACCGGGGATGACCTTGATCATGAGGAACACCGCGGTGGCGAGGCCCCACACGCTCACGATCATGAAGAGAACACGACGACCGAGAAATCTCCACATGGTGCGGGCCTATCCGATCCGGATGAGGCTCGGGTCGAACCAGATGCGCACCGGGCTGAATACGATGTCTTGAACGTCAGGCGTGGACACGAACGTCGTCTCGGGGTTCGCCAGAGGCATGGCCGCCACGTCGTCGGCCAGGATCTGCTCGACGTCCTGGAGGATGTCGCATCGGGCTGCGGCATCCGGGGTGGTCTTCGCCTCCGCCAGGAGCGCGTCGACCTCGGGGTTGGAGTACTGGCCCTTGTTCACGCCGGTGCCCACGAAGCTCGAGTTGAACTGACGGTTCAGCATGACGAAAGCATCGGGGTAGCGCGGTCGGTCGTTGGCGATGGCGAGGTCCGGCGTCGTGTCGATGCTGTTGAGCAGCTCGGTGTATGCCGGGAACGTCGTCGTCTGGAGAACGAGGTTGATCCCGATGTCGCGGAGATTGGACTGGAGGAGGGTCGCCGCTCCGGCATGCTCGGGCAGGTTCGGCTGGTAGAGGAGCGTCAGTTCCGTTCCCTCGGCTCCGATCTCGGCGACGAGCGCCTTCGCCTTCTCGATGTCCTGCTCTTTCTCGGGCTGATCGACCACGCAGCCCGATGTCGCCGGGAGCATTCCCTTGGCGATCGTGCCCGCGCCGCCCAGGATCGTGTCGACGTGGCCCTGATAGTCGTAGGCCAGAGCGATCGCCTCGCGCAGCTTCGGATCGGCGGTCGGCCCGGCCGCGGTGTTGAAGTAGACGAACGAACCGCTGCCGGAGGGGAGAGTGGTCACCGCGTAGCCGGGGTCACCGTCGAAGGTCACCGCGTCGCGCGTCGGCAATGCCCCGAGATTGAGCGCGCCGCCGCGAAGTGCGGTGCTGATCGCCGCGGACTCCTCGAAGTTCTGGAGCACGTACGTATCGGGACGCGTGTCGTCGAAGTCCCAGTAGTCGGGATTCAGCGTCATCTTCACCGACGTCGCCTGGGTGTAGTCGACCACGGTGTACGCACCGCTGCCGGCGGTGTTCGCCGCGAGCCACGCCTGCGCGAAGTCGGTGCCGGCGTTCTCTTCGACCACGGCCGAGTCCACGACGTAGATCTTGCTGAGCGCGCCGAGGAAGGTGGCATTCGGAGCCTTCAGGGTGATCGTGACGTGCGTGTCGTCGGTCGCGACCGACGACTCGTAGTCGCCGAGAAACGAAGCAGCGCCGATTCCGGCGGCCTTGACGCGGTCCAGGCTGTAGACCACGTCGGCCGCGGTGAGCGGATTTCCGCTCGTGAAGAGGATGTCGTCGCGGATCACCAGGTCGACCTGGGTGAAGTCGTCCGAGATCGCCCATTCCGTCGCGACCCGCGGCACGATCTCGGAATCACTGTCGTAGTCGATGATCGAGTCGTACAGAAGATCGCCCACGACGTCGTTCTGGATCGTGTCGCTGAGCAGCGGATCGAGGGTGTTCAGCGAGGAGTATGCCGAGAAGGTGGTCGGCGTGTCCGGCGAGGCATCGGGCGCGCTGCCCGAGCTCGCACACGCCGAGAGCGCGAGCGCGCCGGCGAAGAGTCCGGCCAGGATGATGTGGCGTCTGGCAAGGGTCATGGTGCGACTCCCATCGGGTTGGTGGAGCTGGTTGTGGTCGGGTGGTGCACAACCGGCTGTGAGCGCCGGAGGTCGGGGGCGGCCGTGACGGTACGGCCTGCTTTCAGCACGAGAAGCCGGGCAGGCGGTGCGGCGACGACCTCTGCAACCGTCTCCGCGTCGAAGAGCACGAGGTCTGCCGACCCCCCGACGCGGATGTCCCGCCTGCCGAGACCCAGGGCATCCGCCGCAGCGGCGGTCACCAGATCGAAGGCGACCGCAAGCTCTTCATCGGTGCGGAAGTCGCTCTGATAGGCGACGTTGCGCGCGGTGTCGACGATGTCAGCGGTCCCGTAGGGCCACCATGCGTCGCGGATGTTGTCGCTGCCCGCGAACACCGTCACTCCGTGTTCTCGCAGGATGAGCACCGGGGGTGTCATGCCCACAGGCCCGTTCGTCATGATGGCGACACCGGCGGTCGCGAGCGTGTCTGCGACCCGCCGCACATCATCGATGGCGGCGGTGCCGAGCGTGTACGCGTGGCTGACCACGACTCTGCCGCTCATTCCCCCGGCCGTCGCCCTCGCGGAGATGTCGCGCAGCTGAGCCAGCCCCAGTTCGCCGAGATCGTGGAGGTGGATGTCGACCCCGCTGCCGAAGCGCTCGGCCAGTCCGAACACGACGTCCAGGTGCTCGCCCGCATCGCCATCGAAACCCGCGGGATCGAGTCCTCCTACGAGGTCCGCCCCCGCGCTCAGCGCATCGCCGAGCAGCTCAGCTGCGCCGGGTTCGTGGAGGATCCCGCTCTGCGGGAAGGCCACGATCTGAACATCGATCACGTCGCGAAGGCTCTCTCGCAGGGCGAGGATGTCCTGAACCGCCGATGTGCGCAGCGTCGCGTCGATGTCGACGTGTGTCCGCACCACTCCCACGCCCATGGCCGCCATATCCGTGGCGAGGCGTCGAGCGCGGACGTGTATCGGCGCGTCGACAGTCGAGCGAAGGAGACGCTCCGCCGCCACTCGCTCCTTCACGGTGCGTCCGGGCAGGTGCGGCTGCCAGGATGCGCCCATCAGCGTCTTGTCGAGATGCGCGTGCCCGTTGACGAGGCTTTCGGTCAGCAGCCGACCCCCGGCGTGCACGTACTCCCCGTACCCCGGCTCGTGCGAACGAGTCGGGGAGATCTGCGCGATCATCCCGTCGCTGATCGACACATCGACGAGCGCGCCGTCCGCGAGTCGTGCGCCGGAGATTACGAGTGAGGCTGACATACCAATCCTTCGGAGATTTGGTATACAGCATCCCAAACGCGCGTGGCGAGGAATCGACCGTCACGTAACAGTCATGTTTCACATCGCCCGGCTTGCCGCTCAGGCGACATTCGCCTACTCCGGCGGGAGCCGTTCGGCCAGCAGCGGCAGCGACTCGTGCCTGCTGCGCTCGACGTGCGAGAACGCAAGCGACGCGGCCAGTTCGACGCTTCCCTCGACGACCGCGTCGACGATCGAGTGGTGCTCGGACTTCAGGGAATGCTGGTCTCGCTCGGTCGTCACACCGAAGAACCACAGCTGGAGACCACCGATCGGCTTGAGCGCACTCGCCAGAAGCCTGTTGCCCGCGAGTTCTACAAGCGCATCGTGAATCGCCGAGTTCGCCTGGGCGATGGTCTGGTCGTCCCCGGTGAGCATCGCCTCGTCCGCGAGGCGCACCGATTCCAGGACTCCGGCGGTCGACGCCCCGTCACGCACTCGCTGGGCAGCGAGCCGTGCGACGAGAACTTCGAGGCTCGATCGAAGATCGAAGTACTCCACCGCATCACGGAGGGTGAGCTGGCGCACCACGGCGCCGCGGCGCGGGTGCGTGATGATGAATCCGTCGGCTTCGAGCTGCGGCAGCGCTTCTCTCAGCGGGATCCGCGACACGCTGAACTCCTCGGCGAGCTCGCGTTCACGAAGCCAGGTTCCGGCAGGCAGCTGCCCCTCGATGATGCGCTGGCGGAGGGCGAAATAGATCTGGTGTGCGAGCGAGCGATCTGCCATGCCGATCGACGGGGCGCTAGAACGGGTGTCCATCTCGCCATCCCTTCCGAGTTTGGTCGATTGTAGACCGAACGGGACGAGTGTCGCCTCTCCGACCTGAGAAGGCCGAGCGCGACGCGGCTACTTGACGAGCGGGAACAGAATCGTCTCGCGGATCCCGAGACCCGTGATCGCCATGAGAAGGCGGTCGATGCCCATGCCCATGCCCCCGGTGGGCGGCATGCCGTGCTCGAGCGCGCGCAGGAACTCCTCGTCGATGCGCATCGCTTCGAGATCGCCGCGCGCGGCGAGCTTCGCCTGCTCGACGAAGCGCTCGCGCTGGATGACGGGATCGACGAGCTCGGAGTATCCGGTCGCGAGTTCGAAGCCGCGGGTGTAGAGATCCCACTTCTCGACGACACCCGGAATCGAGCGGTGCTCGCGCACGAGGGGGCTCGTGTCGACGGGGAAGTCCATCACGAAGGTCGGCCGGGTGAGGCCCGGCTTGACGAAGTGCTCCCACAACTCTTCGACGAGCTTGCCGTGCGTGGCGTGCGGGGGCGCCTCGACGCCCGCGTCGGCCGCGAAGGCGAGGAGCTCGGTGAGCGGCGTCTCGGGCGTGACCTCGCGATCGGATGCCTCGGACAGCGATCCGTACATCGGCAGGCGGTCCCACTGGCCGCCCAAGTCGTACGCGGTCCCGTCGGCCCACGTCACGGTCGTCGAGCCCGCGACCGCGATGGCCGCCTTCTGGATGAGCTCCTGCGTGAGGTCGGCGATGCCGTTGTAGTCGCTGTACGCCTGGTACGCCTCGAGCATGGCGAACTCGGGGCTGTGCGTGGAGTCGGCGCCCTCGTTGCGGAAGTTGCGGTTGATCTCGAAGACCCGGTCGATGCCGCCGACGACGGCGCGCTTGAGGAAGAGCTCCGGCGCGATGCGCAGGTACAGGTCGGCGTCGAACGCGTTCGAGTTCGTGATGAAGGGACGAGCGGATGCCCCGCCGTGCTGCACCTGGAGCATCGGCGTCTCGACTTCGAGGAAGCCGTGCGCTGCGAACGTCTCGCGCAGGCTCGCGTTCACCTTCGCGCGCGCAACGACGGTCTCTCGGGCACGGTCGCGCACGATCAGGTCGAGGAAGCGGCTGCGGACGCGGTTCTCCTCGCTGAGATCGTTGTGGAGGTTCGGCAGCGGCAGGATCGCCTTGGCGGCGATGGCCCACTCCGACACCATGATCGACAGCTCGCCACGACGGCTCGAGATGACCTCGCCGGTCACGAAGACGTGATCGCCGAGATCGACGAGCTCCTTCCACGCCTGCAGTGACTCGTCGCCCACGGCGGCGAGCGACACCATCGCCTGGATGCGGCTGCCGTCGCCGGCCTGGAGGGTGGCGAAGCACAGCTTGCCCGTGTTGCGGCTGGAGATCACGCGGCCGGCGACCGCGGCCGTGACGCCGGTCTCGGCGCCCGCCTCGAGGTCTGCGAAACGTTCGCGCAGGGCCGGGATGGTGTCGGTGATCGGCAGGCTCACCGGGTAGGCGCCCCCCGAGGCATCCGCACGCTCGGCGATCAGCCGCTCGCGCTTGGCGAGCCGCACGGCCTTCTGCTCGAAGATCTCTTCTTCGGTCGGCTCGGCGGGCGCGTCGGCGGGCGCTGTCGTGTTGGTCATGGGGTGGGCTCCTCGGAAAGCGGACCCCCAAGTCTATCGACGGCGCTGCGTGCACTTCCCGAACCAGAAGTGGCGGGCACGCACTGCCGCGGTCACCCCACCTCGATGGGCTCGCCGAGCGGCGCCCAGCGCACGCTCTCGCGCACCGTGAGCTCTGCGGATTCGAACACCTTCGCCGCGGCGGCCTCCTGCTCGGAGAAGTGGCTCCACCCCTCCACGTGCACGGGCACCGCCGTTCCCGGCTCTGCCAGCGCGATCAGCTCGACGGCCGCTGCGGCATCCATCGTGTACGCCAGCGGACCCGTCAGCGGGAACTTCACCGCGCCGATGTGCACGATGGCGACGTCGGGCCGCATCGCGGCGGCCGCACGGCGGAGCCCGTCGTAGAGCACGGTGTCGCCGGTGACCCACAGCCCCGGCCGCGCCGCGTCGCCGAGCGTCAGCGCGAAGCCGACGACCGGGCCCACCAGCGGGCGGGTGAACGGCGCGCCGTGGCGGCAGGGGGTGGCGACCACCGTGAGCGCGGGCTTGTCCTGCGCGGTGAGCGTCACGCTGTCACCCGCGGCGAGCCCCCGCACATCGGGATGGCCCACCGGACCTGAGGGGGCGGAGAGCGCCTTGGCGCCGGCACGGGTGGTGAGCACCGTCGCCGCACGAGCGAGTCCGACCCGGCCGCTGTCGTCGAGATTGTCGGCGTGATGGTGGTGGCTGAGCAGGACGACGTCGACATCGCCGATGTCGTCGAGGGAGCGCGCGGGTCCGGTCGTCTTACGCGACGACGTGCCCAGAGCGAAGGAATAGGTGCGCCCGGGTGGGTCGAAGGTGGGGTCCGTGAGGATCCGCCACCCCTCCCATTCCACGAGGGCCGTCGGTCCGCCGATCCGGGTCACGCGCATCTGGTGGTCTCCCCTGCTTCGGTCAGCGACTCAGCCGACGGTGATCAGCTCACGGCGATCATTCTTGGAGCGTAGCGGTGGGATCGAGCCCCGGCCCGGATCCCGCCTCGGCCAGCGCCTGGTCGATGGTCGTATGAGCGAGCGCAGAGAGGTACGAGCCCGGATGGGCGACCCCCGCTTCGGCCAGCAGGCGCGTGGCCTGCTGCACGATCGAGCGCGAGAAGTCGCGCGCGGTGGAGATCGCCTCGGCATAGGCGGGGCGCGCGGATTCGGCGACGACGACGGGCTCGCAGCCGATCTCGACCGCGAGCGCCTGCGCGATCGGCAGGACCGCAGCCGGCGCCGTGACGGCCGCGTACCCCGTGGCGAGGGTGCGCAGATCCATCGAGGTGCCCGTGAACGCGATCGCCGGGTGCACCGCGAGCGGGATCACGCCCATCGCGACGGCCGGGGTCAGGATGCCGGTGCCATACGCGGGATCGGTGTGCAGGACGAGCTGCCCGGGCTGCCACGCACCCACCTCGGCGAGGCCCGCCACGAGCGACTCGAGCTCGGCGTGCGGCACCGCGACGATGACGAGCTCGCTGCGCCGCGCGACCTCGGGCGCATCGAGCACGGGCACGCCCGGCAGGATCGCCTCGACCCGCTCGGGATCGGAACCGGCCGTCACGCCGATGATCGCGTGCCCGGCGCCGCCCAGCGCGGCACCCAGCACCGGGCCGACGCGACCGGCGCCGATGATCCCGACTCCGAGTCGTCCGTCGCGCGTCATATCTTCGGCTCCCCGGGTGTCCGGCCATCGGCTGCGTCGTGCTGAGGTGCGAGCGCCGTCGGTTGCGGCACGCCCTCATCCGCCGTGACGGGGTCGGGTCGCGGATCCGACGAGGCGTGCGCCTGCGCCACAGCCTCCGCTTCGGCTTCGGCGTCCTCGGCCCAGCGGTGGGTGCGGTCGGTGCGTGCGGCGCGGACCGCGCCGCGGGCGACGGCGTCGAACAGGGTGAGCGCGGTGTCGCGGTCGATCGCCGCGAGGTGGGCGTAGACGGGACCTGCGACGAGATGGCCGCGCGCGCTGGCGACGCGGGTCAGCCTGTCGAGCGGCCCCTGATGCAGTCCGAGGCTCTGCAGCCGCGCGAGCGGGAGGATCGCGAGCTTGCGCCACACGATGCCGCGACGCAGGAGCAGCAGGTCGTCCATGAGACGGAAGCCGTTGCGGCGAAACGACAGCGGCCGGATCCACCATGCGCGCCGGGGTGAGTTCTCGAACGAGTCGATCTCGCCGGGCCCGAACATGCCCTCGCGCACGATGAGGGCCCATTCGTCGTCGGGCACCGAGGGCTGCAGCAGCCGCAGCACGCGCTCGACGTCGGTGGCGGTGCCCACCGGCAGCACGGTCGTGAACTGATCGGTGCTGCCGTCGCTGGCGCTGCGGCCGGTCAGCCGGTTGATGCGGATCGTCCACCAGCCGGCGGGACGCCACAGAATCGGCTGGGTGACCTCGATCGCGTGGATCCGCCCGGGCGGCACGATCTCGGTGATCGTCGTGAGCAGACCGAAAGTGATCCGCACGCCGTCGGGAGTCGGGGCGATCGAGTACCGCAGCGACCGCACGATCGAGCGCACCCAGTACGCGCCGAGACCGATGAGGGCGGGCACGAAGGCGAACAGCAGCCACGTCACGCCCTGCGAGACGCCGACCATGATGGCGACCACCGCGAACAGCAGCGCGACGGTCGACATGCTGACGACATGGGATGCCACCAGCCGGCCGACCGGGATGTGCACGACCGAGTCGGGCACATCGACGGGAGCCTCGGGGCCGTCGATCATGCCGTTGAGCTCGCGGCCCACGGTGTGTCCGAGCGCCGCCACACGACCACCCGAACGCGGCGCCGCCCCCGCGGCGGGAGCATCCGCCAATCGTCTTCCGGAGGCCAGGCGCAGGATGTCGGCGCGCACCGCCTCGGCGTTCGCCGTCGACAGGTATTCGAGCTTGACGTTGGCGTCGGCGCCCGCGCCGACGACCTCGAGCTTGGCCATGCCGAGCAGGCGCGCGACCATCGGCCGGGTGAGGTTGACGCCCTGCACGCGGTCGAGCGGCGCGCGGCGCTGCGTGCGGAACAGGATGCCGCTGCGCACCTCCACATCGTCGCCGGTGATGCGGAAGAGATGGAAGCGCCACGAGAGGTAGAAGACCGCGACGAGCACGATGAGCACGGCCAGCACAGCGAGCGCCGCGGCCACATAGAGGTTGTTGACGATGATGAAGTCGATCGGGTCGCCGCCCGAGCCCTCCCACTCGCCGACCTCGTCCTCGATGTCGGGGGCGAGCCACGGCAGGAAGATGAAGACCAGGCGGTCGCGCAGGTTCGCCACGACGATGCCGATCACCACGATGAGGAACAGCCCGCCGCGCATGAGCGGGGTGAGCGGGTGCAGCCGATGCCACTCGCCGTCGCTGAGGGGCGAGCGCACCAGCTGCGGCGGCGGCGCCGTGTGGTGCTCCGGCTGCACGTACGGCGGAGGTCCGTTCTGCGGCGGCGCAGACGGGTTCGGCCCCTCGACAGGCTCGGGGGCCGGGATGCGGGGATCCGTCATAGGCCCGTGCGCCGGCTCTCGGCCACGGCGACCAGGTGGTCGCGGAGCGTCTCGGCCGTCCCCTGGTCGAGGCCCGGGATCACCACCCCGGTCGCCGCGGCGGCGGTCACGAACTTGAGCTGGGCGATGCCGAACCCGCGGTCGAGCGGCCCGTGCGTGATGTCGACCAGTTGCATGCGGCCGTAGGGAACGGCCACGAATCGCTGCCACAGGATGCCGCGGCGGAACACCAGGTCGTCCTCGCGCAGCTGGTATCCGATGGCGCGCGCCTGGCGCGGGAGGATCGCGAGCGTCCACACCAGGATCACGGTGAGGATGCCGCCGGGGATCCACGCCCACATCTGGTGGAACGCGAGAGTCAGCACGAGGGTCGCCGCCATCACCAGGATCAGGAACGATCCGGTCGAGATCAGCTGCACCCAGACATACTTGGGTGAGATCTGATGCCACACCCCGCCGGCGAGGACGAGACGGTTCTCCGAGCGCGGCTCGGCGAGTCGCGGGAAGGTCGTGCCATCGGCGGGAGCAGGGGCCGGCGCGGCGGACGGTGCCGAGTCGTGCTCCGCCCCCGGCGCCGGGCCGGGCTCGGACGCTGCATCGACGGCCGACTCCGGCATCGCCGGAGCGGTCACGCCGTCGGGATCGGCCGCGTCAGTGGTTGTGAAGGCGGGGCTCGAGTCCGGGGTCGTCGCCTCCGGGCTGTTCGTCATCGTCGTCCTTCCGGATGGTGCACAGGTGCTCCGCGACCAGCCCTGCGGCCACCAGGAGGGCGCCGCAGACGGCCGTCGCGATGACCGTTCCCAATGAGCCTACCGAGGGCGTGACGGGCCGGGTCGTGAGGAACACGAGCAGACCGACGCCCAGCCCCCCGATCGCCGCGCCGACCAGGCTCGAGGCCTTCGCGAGCATCGCGACACGCAGCGCGCGGAAGGGATTCACGGCGCCCTTCGTCGTACCGTGCGTCGCGCGCCGGATGGGCACGGCGAGCGCGATCACGACGGCGCCGAGCAGCGCGAGCAGGATCGGCAGCGTGATGGCGGGCGTGAACGTGGGCCGCCCGGCCGACGTCAGCAGCTGATCGATGAGGAAGCCCGCCGCGATGCCGAGCACCCCGGCGACGATGAGAACCCCGGGGCTCGTGCGCCTCATCGTGCCTCGCCGCGCAATCTCTGGAGCGCGGCGTCGACGCGACCGACGCCGGGCAGCACGGCGTCCGGATCGACGGTGAGCCAGGGCCCGAGCACGAAGTCGCGCTCGACGGCGCGCGGGTGCGGCAGCAGCAGCCGGGGATCGTCGCTCTCGATGTCGCCGTACGCGATCAGGTCGAGGTCGAGCGTGCGGTCCTCCCAGCCCGGATCCATGGCCGAGCGCACCTCCTGACGCAGGCGCCCGTGGTTGCGCTCGATCGCGTGTAGATAGGCGAGCAGCACCGACGGCGCCAGCCGGGTGGTGAGGATCGCCACGGCGTTCAGATATGGCGGGGCCTCGGCATCCGGGCCCTCCGGCTTCAGAGCGACCGACTCGATCGGCTCGGAGACGCGCACCGCGAGCACGAGCGGCAGGCGTGCGAGCGCTTCGATCGCCGCGGTCATGGTCTCGGCGCGGTGCCCGAGGTTCGCACCCAGCGCCACCACCGCCTCGACGGCGGGATGCGCCCGGCGCTCGACATCACCGTCGAAGCCCTCGGCGAGACGGCGGCTCATGCGGCCACCGCCGATCCGGGCTCGGGCTTGGCGCGGCGGATCGTCACCGTCACGTCGCCGAACGGGACGGTGATGGGCGCCTGAGGCTTGTGCACGGTGACCGCGACCATGCGCACGATGTCGTGCTCGAGCAGGTCGTCCGCGATGCGGGCGGCCAGCGCCTCGATCAGGTTCAGCGGCTCGCCGCCGACGATCTCGACGATGCGCTCCGCGACCTCGCCGTAGTGGACCGTGTCGGCGACGTCGTCGGACGCGGCCGCGCGGGCGGTGCTGACGTACAGCGTCACGTCGACGACGAACTCCTGGCCGTCGCGGCGCTCGTGGTCGAACACCCCGTGGCGTCCGAACGCACGGACTCCGGTCAGGGTGATCTCGTCGATGAAGTCCATCGTCCTGTTCCTTCCCAGCTGCGCGCCACAGCGAGAGCATCGCGCGTGCCGGCGACATCGTGCACGCGCACCGCCCACACTCCGGCCTCGGCGGCGAGCACGCTCGTCACGGCGGTCGCGAGGTCACGCCGCTCTTCAGAGGCTTGAGCGGGATCTTCGGCGAGCAGTTCGGCGAGGAAGCGCTTGCGGCTCGTGCCGATGAGCACGCGGGGCCCCATCGCCACGAAACGCGGGAGGCCGCGCAGCGTCTCCCAGTTCTGCTCGCCCCGCTTGCCGAAGCCGATGCCCGGATCGAGCACCACACGCGACGGGGCGATTCCGGCCGATGCCGCCGCCTCGACGCGTGCGGCGAGCTCTGCCACGACCTCGCTCACGACGTCGTCGTACACGGCCCGCGCGTACATCTCGGCCGAGTGGCCGCGCCAGTGCTGCAGCACGACATCCGCCTCGGTGTCGGCGACCGCCGGCAGCATGTCGGGGTCGGCCATTCCGCCCGACACGTCGTTCACGATGCGCGCCCCCGCAGCCACCGCGGCGACCGCGGTCGCGGCGTTCATCGTGTCGATGCTCACGAGCGCGCCCGCCCCGGCGAGCGCGGCGATCACCGGCAGCACACGCTCCTGCTCGAGCGCGGGCCCGACACGTTCGGCGCCCGGTCGGGTCGATTCGCCCCCGATGTCGAGAATGTCGGCGCCCTGGTCGCGCATCCGCAGCCCGTGGGCGACCGCGGCATCGGCATCCGCGTATCGGCCGCCGTCGCTGAACGAATCGGGCGTGACGTTCACGACGCCCATCACCAGGGTCATTCCGGGCCCCTGCCGCGACCGCCGGCCAGCAGCGCGATCAGCTCGGCGCGTGCGGCGGGGTCGGCGAGTTCGCCGCGCGCCGCGATCGTGACGGTCGAGGCATCCGTCTGCTTCCCGCCGCGCATCGTCACGCACTCATGGGTCGCGTCGAGCACGACGAGGACGCCGCGGGCGTCGAGCGACGCCGCGATCACGTCGGCGATCTGCTCGCCCAGGCGCTCCTGCACCTGCGGGCGCGACGCGAGGATCTCGACGACCTTGGGCAGCGCGCCGAGGCCGACGACCTGCTCGCCCGGAAGATACGCGATGTGCGCGTGCCCCCGGAACGGCAGCAGGTGATGCTCGCACATGGAGCGGAAGCGGATGTCGCGGAGCATCACCGCGCCCGACGGCAGCGTGTCGGGGGCGGGACCGCGCGTCACCGAGATGGTGTGCGCGAGCGGCGCCGAGGCATCTTCGCCGACCCCGGCGAAGAACTCGGCGTACGCCTCGCCCACCCGCGTCGGCGTCTGCCGGAGCCCGGGGCGCTCGGGATCCTCCCCGATCGCCTCGAGCAGTTCGCGGACGAGCGCGGCGACGCGCTCACGATCGACGGCCACGGGCCGAGCCTACGCGGTCGCGGGACGCGCCTGCCCGCTGGGACGGCGCACCGGCGCCTTCTCGGCGACCGCCTGCTCCGCCTCGACGCTGGCCGCGAGGCCCGCGTCGCCACGGCGAGCGGGAACGTCGACCGGGGGCCGCTGCGAGACAGGGCGCTGCTCGCTCGAGAGCCACTGCGGACGCGGCGGCAGGCGCTTGACGTCCGTGAAGATCTCGGCGAGCTCGAGGTGGTCGAGCGTCTCCTTCTCGAGAAGCTCGAGCGCGAGCTTGTCGAGGACGTCGCGGTTGGCGTTGATCACTTCGTACGCCTCGTTGTGCGCCTGCTCGATGAGGGCGCGCACCTGTCCGTCGACGCGCTCTGCGACCCGCTCCGAGAACTCCCGGCCGTGCCCCATGTCGCGGCCCATGAAGACCTCGCCCGACGACGAGCCGAGCTTGACGGGCCCGATGTCACCGGTCATGCCGTACTCGGTCACCATCTTGCGGGCAATGCTCGTCGCCTTCTCGATGTCGTTGCTCGCGCCCGTGGTCGGATCGTGGAACACGATCTCTTCCGCGACGCGGCCGCCCATCGCATAGGCGAGCTGATCCTGCAGCTCGTTGCGGGTCACTGAGTACTTGTCTTCCAGAGGCAGCACCATCGTGTAGCCGAGCGCCTTGCCGCGCGGCAGGATGGTGACCTTGGTGACAGGGTCGGTGTGGTTCATCGCCGCAGCCGCGAGCGCGTGTCCGCCCTCGTGGTACGCGGTGATGAGCTTCTCCTTGTCCTTCATCACGCGGGTGCGGCGCTGCGGGCCGGCGATCACGCGGTCGATGGCCTCGTCGAGGGCGCGGTTGTCGATCAGCTGAGCGTTCGAGCGCGCCGTGAGGAGGGCTGCCTCGTTGAGCACGTTCGCGAGATCGGCACCGGTGAAGCCCGGCGTCTTGCGCGCCACGACCTCGAGGTCGACGCCGTCTGCGAGCGGCTTGCCGCGGCCGTGCACCTCGAGGATCTTGGTGCGGCCCTTGAAGTCGGGGGCGTCCACGCCGATCTGACGGTCGAAGCGGCCCGGACGCAGCAGCGCCGGGTCGAGGATGTCGGGACGGTTGGTCGCCGCGATGACGATGACGTTGACCTTGGGGTCGAAGCCGTCCATCTCGACGAGCATCTGGTTGAGCGTCTGCTCGCGCTCGTCGTGGCCGCCGCCCATGCCGGCACCGCGGTGGCGGCCGACGGCGTCGATCTCATCGATGAAGATGATCGCGGGCGACGTCTCCTTCGCCTGGTTGAAGAGGTCGCGCACCCGGCTCGCGCCGACACCCACGAACATCTCGACGAAGTCCGAGCCCGAGATCGCGTAGAACGGCACGCCCGCCTCGCCGGCCACGGCGCGTGCGAGGAGCGTCTTTCCGGTTCCGGGAGGGCCGTACAGCAGCACGCCCTTCGGGATGCGGGCGCCGACCGCCTGGAACTTGGAAGGGTCCTTCAGGAAGTCCTTGATCTCTTCGAGCTCTTCGATCGCCTCGTCGGAGCCGGCGACATCTTCGAACGTGACCTGCGGCATCTCCTTGGTCACGAGCTTGGCACGCGACTTGCCGAACTGCATGACCTTGCTGCCGCCGCCCTGGGCGCTGGACAGCAGGAACCAGAAGAGCAGGCCGAGCAGCAGGATCGGAAGCAGCAGCGAGAGGAACCCGTCGAACCACGATGCCCGCGGGACCGCGTCGTTGAAGCCGTCCTTCGGGTCAGCGGCGTTGATCGCATCGACCACTTCGCCCGCCCGCGCCGTGACGTAGTAGAACTGCACGTCGGATGCGCCCTCGTACTCCTTGGAGAGCGTCATGTCGACGCGCTGGTCGCCGTCGGTGTTGACCACCTCGGTGACCGTCTCTCCGGCGAGGAGTTCGAGACCCTCCTGGGTCGAGATCTGCTTCGCACCGTTCAGGCTCGAGATGAGCGAGAACCCCACGATGAGGAAGACCCCGATCAGCAGGACGTAGAAGAGCGGGTTGCGGGTGATCTTCTTGAAGTCCATGGTGCGGGCGTAGACCCGACCCCTTTCGTCGACGTGCCGTCGCGCAGGGCCGTTTCACGGCCGCCGGCGGTTGGACCAGGGTATCGCGGGCTTCCTAGGCGCTGACTGTGCATTCGCCCACGGCGTAAGCCGGGGATCCGGGCACGGAGGGCCGCGTCAACTGTAGACGTGGGGGGCCAGGACGGCCACGTCGCGCAGGTTGCGGTACTTCTCCGCATAGTCCAGGCCGTACCCGACGACGAACTCGGTCGGGATGTCGAAGCCGACGTACTTGCAGTGCACCTCGACCTTCGCGGCCTCGGGCTTGCGCAGCAGTGCGAAGACCTCGACGGATGCCGCGCCGCGGGCGGCGAAGTTCTCCAGCAGCCAGCTGAGGGTCAGGCCCGAGTCGATGATGTCCTCGACGATGAGCACGTGCTTGCCGAGGATGTCGGTGTCGAGGTCCTTGCGGATCTGCACGACACCGCTCGAGCGGGTTCCGGCGCCGTACGACGACACCGCCATCCAGTCCATCGGCACGAGTGCCGGCAGTGCGCGTGAGAAGTCCGCCATGACCATGACGGCGCCCTTCAGCACTCCGACCAGCAGCAGGTCTTTGCCGTCGTAGTCCGCGGCGACCTGCGCCGCGATCTCGTCGAGCTTGGCCTTGATCTGCTCCTCGGTGACGAGGACTTCGGTGATGTCGCTGGAAACGTCGGCCGCGCGCATGCTCCGAGTCTACGGGGATCGTCGTTCCGGCAGAGCGGTCGGTGCGGATCAGCTCGGGGCGTCGTTGTCGCCGCGGACCGTCGTCGGACTCACGACCAGCAGCTGGACCACCTCGGCCTTGTCGGGCCGGGTGGTGACGCTCGTCACCTCGATGTACCACTGCTCGCCGTCGATGTCGCGGCGGAATCCGTCGGCGATGCGGGCACCCTGCTCCGTCTCGCGGACGCGGGACTGCTCCCACCCGTCCGCAGCGAGCCCTTCGGAGATCTCCGCTGCCGCGTCGGCCGAGGCATCCGTCTCATCCACCAGCTGGAGGATCTCCGACACCTGCCACCACGCCGGCTGGTCGGGCGACGCCGCACCTTCGATCGGACCGAACCGGGGCTCGGACTCGGAGACGACGACGTCGGTGCGCAGGTCCTCCGGGATCAGTGCGACGGCATCGGCCATGATGCGCTCCGCCTCGACCTGGTATTCGTCGAGCCTGCTATCGGGTTGCATCGTGCATCCTCCCAGTGCGAGGGCGAGCACCGCGATGACCGCGGCGATGAGTGTGGGGCGCATTCGTTACCTGACCTGCGTGTAGGACGGCGCGTCGTCGTCGCGGTCGATCCCGTCGATCGTGATGGGCCGGCCTCCGGCGATGATCGTTCTCGGCGTGGATCAGCGTCCGCGGGAATCGGGGGCGGCGGAGAACTCGATGCGTCCGCCGACGCGGCGGGCGCGGCATCCCGGCAGATCGATGGGGCCCTGGCCCGACCAGTCCGTGACAAGGCGGGCGACCTCGAGGGTCTGCGAGCGCGTGAGGCTCTCGTGGAACTCGCTCGCCACGATGTGCCGGATGATTCGGTGACGAAGAGCGGCGGGGTTGGCGGCGAGCGCCGCGGCCGATACCGAGATGCCCGCCTCGGCATGCTCGACGATGTCTTCGATCGTCTCCTCGATCATCTCGTCGAACGCCTCGGCGTCTTCGCGCAGCTGCGCGGCGGTGCGAGCGAGCGCCTCGGCGATCCCCGGCCCGAGTTCGGCCTCGAGTACGGGCAGCACCCGTTCGCGCACGCGCACGCGGGCGAAGCGCGGGTCGACGTTGTGCGGGTCGTCCCACGGCTCGAGCCCCTCGGCGACGCAGGCCGCGCGGGTCGTCGCGCGTCGCACGCCGAGAAGCGGGCGGAGCACAGCGACGCCATCGAGATCAGTCGCCTCGGCCATTCCTTGCAGGCTGGTCGCGCCCGCTCCGCGGGCGAGGCCCAGCAGCACCGTCTCGGCCTGGTCGTCGAGCGTGTGCGCGACGAGCACGGCTTCGGCGGCGGCCTCCCGCGCGGCATCCCGGAGCGCGGCGTACCGGGCGTCGCGCGCCGCGGCCTCGGGACCGCCCTCGGCGCCGACCTCGACTCGCACCACGCGGGCGTCGAGTCCGAGCGCCCGGGCGTGGGTGACTGCGGCGGCCGCGGCATCCGCGGAGTTCTCCTGGAGTCCGTGGTCCACGGTGACCGACATCGCCGTCAGGCCGAGCTTGGGCGCCTCGAAGGCCACCCCGGCGGCGAGTGCGAGCGAGTCCGCGCCACCCGACAATCCCACGATCACGGTCGATCCGGTCGGCAGCGCCGTCAGCGCGCGGCGCACCGCCAGGCGCACCTCGGCGACGGCGGGGTCCAGGCCGGGTCTGCGCTCTTCCACGGCACCACGGTATCCCGCCAGCCACGTGAAAGCGTCAGGCCCGATCGGCGATAGGCACCCCGGAAACGGCGTTCCACGCCGATTTGTCCTGGTGCTTTCACCGGAACGCCCGACAAGTCACCGGCCGAAGGCCGACGCACGACGCGAAGAGTCCCGCGACTAGGCTGGTCGCCGCATCCCACTGTCTTTCCGAAGGAGTTCCCTATGGGCGCGTACGACGCCGTCATCGAGATCCCGCGCGGCAGCCGCGTGAAGTACGAGGTCGACCACGGCACGGGCCGTGTCTTCCTCGACCGCATCCTCTACACCGCGTTCGGGTACCCCACCAACTACGGGTTCTTCGAGAACACCCTCGGCGAGGACGGCGACCCGCTCGACGTGCTCGTGCTGCTCGACGTCGACCTCGCGCCGGGCGTGCTCGCGAGCGTGCGTCCCGTCGGCGTGCTCAAGATGAGCGACGAGGCCGGCGGCGACGACAAGGTCGTGGCCGTGCTCGCCAAGGACCCGCGCTGGGCGCACATCCAGGACGTCAACGACATCCCGGAGTTCCTGCAGCGCGAGATCACGCACTTCTTCGAGCACTACAAGGACCTCGAGCCGAACAAGTGGGTCAAGGTCGACGAGTGGGCGGGTGCGGCCGAGGCCGAGCGCCTCGTCGGCGAGGCCTTCGACCGCTTCAAGGAGCACGAGGGCCAGACCAAGACCCAGGGTGAGGGCGTCGCGCCGAGCACGCTCTGACCACTGCTTTGACGAAGAGCGGATGCCGTGGGTCACGGCATCCGCTCTTCGTCGTTTCAGGGTGTGCCGGTCAGACCGAGATGCCCCGGTCCGCCATGAAGTAGATGGGGTTGACCGTGCCGCCGTTGACGTAGGTCTCGAAGTGCACGTGGCAGCCGAACGAGTTGCCGGTGTTGCCCTCGCTCGCGATGAGCTGGCCCGCTTCGACCCATTGGCCGTTCGAGACGAAGATGCCGCCGTTGCGGATGTGGCCGTAGCCGGTGCCGATACCGCCGCCGTGGTCGATCTTGATGTAGTTGCCGTACCCGCCGTTCCAGGCGGCGTATACGACCCGGCCGGCCGATGCCGCGTAGATGCCGGCTCCGCAGCCGGCAGCGAGGTCGACGCCGTAGTGGAATCCGCTGGAGCAGTAGCTGTTGCCGCACTGCACGGTGCGCGCGCCGTAGCCGGAGCTGCGCCAACCCGACGAGGGCCTGGCCCACCCCGCACCGCCGACGGATCCGCCGCCGCCGCTGCTGCTTCCGCCGCCACCGCCGCCGCCTCCGCCGCCACCCTGGTTCAGGCGGTCGGCTTCGGCCTTCGCCGCAGCCGCGGCGGCCGCGGCCGCTGCGGCCTCCGCCTCTTTGCGGATGCGCTCGCCCTCCTGGTACTCGGCGACGGTTTTGGCGGTCGTGTCCTGCAGCGCTGCGAGCTGGGCGTCCAGCTCGCTCTTGCGCGCCGTCTGCTCATCGAGAGCGGCCTGGGCGGCATCGGCGGCCGCTTGGGCTGCGACCATCTTGTCTTCGGCGACCTTCTGCAGGCGGTCGCGCTCGACACGCTGCACCTCTGCCTGGTCGCTCAGCCCCTGCGCGCTGTCGCGGGCCGTGATGGCCTGGGCGTAGACGGCCTGGTTGCGCTCGACGAGTTTGTCCATCGTGCCCAGGCGGGCGAGCAGATCGTCGGCGCTGGCAGCGGAGCCCGCGAAGAACAGCTCGAGCGACGTGTCATCGCCGCCGTTGCGATAGAGCTGGGCGGCGACGCGTCCGGCCTTGTTGGCGGCTTCCAGCGCCGCCGATGCCTGTTCGTCGGCCTGCTGCTGCAGCTGGTCGGCGCGCAGCGCCGCGGCGAAGTAGTCCTGCTGCGCGACGTAGAACTCGTCGGCCAGCTGCTGGGCGACCGCGCGCTTGGACGCGACGTCGGCTTCGAGGCCCGCGATGAGGCCCTGGATCCTGGTGACCTCGGCAGCCTTCGTCGCCTCGTTCGCCTTCGCACGCTCGACGTCGTCCCACGAGGGATAGCCGGCCGCGAACGCCGGGGAGACGAGGCCGCCGCCGATCGCACTGATCGCGGCCAATCCGAGGATGCCGAACCCGAGGGCCCCGCGACGGCTCATCTGCGGCCAGAGCGCGCGGCGCTCGCGAGGAGACGGGGCGCAGCCGCACTCGTCAGAGGTGTTCTCGGCGTCCACCGGGTCCTCCCTCGCCGCATCGACTTCGTTCACACTAGCAACATCAGTCACACACGCAACCGGTCTGGGCGCACACGACTGCCGCCTCTGGTCGACGGTCACCACGCCAGTCTCACCCCGGAAACGGGCGCACACAAGCACGCCACGCCCTCGATTGGTGCAATCCGGGACTATTGCGTATGCTTAGTCCTCGGTGATTGAGCGCGACATCCGCACGGATGAAGGGTTCGCCCGGCCCCATCGTTTAGTGGCCTAGGACGCCGCCCTTTCACGGCGGTAGCACGGGTTCGAATCCCGTTGGGGTCACACTCACCACCTATAACTGAACAGCATGGCCCTGTAGCGCAGTTGGTTAGCGTGCCGCCCTGTCACGGCGGAGGTCGCGGGTTCAAGTCCCGTCAGGGTCGCTCTAGGCGACGAGCCCTCTCTCTTGCGGGAGGGGGCTCTCGTACTTAGATCGAGGACTCTTCGGATGCCTCGAGGCTCTGTAGCTCAGTTGGTAGAGCGCACGACTGAAAATCGTGAGGTCACGGGATCGACGCCCGTCGGAGCCACTGCCCCTGATTCCAGGCTTCTACTGGGATCGGGGGCTTTTTCGTTCCCGGCCGCCATGTCGCCACAGATGCATGTGTAGCCGAAGGTGTAGCCGACCGTGCGCACGATTATTCCGAGTTGCGCGGACGCTCTCGGCTAGGCGTGGGACCAGGAGTGCCGGTACTGCCGCGCGCCCATCCGCGGACGGATGTACGTCACCCCGCGCAGGCGCGTGATGGACCGCTGGAAGACCCGCACCAAATCCGGCTCGACACACAGTTCCTCAGCGATGAAATCGACGGACGGGTGGATCGCTTCGGCGCGCGCATACTCCACCGGATCGATCAGCAGGTGCGCCGCGTAGACGTCGGCCGCATCCTCCATAGCCTTGTCGCCGCGGCATCGGTGGTCATGGAACGCATGCCCGAGCTCGTGCGCGAGGACACAGCGCCGCTCCGCGAGCGTGAGAGTGAAGTCGTAGACGACCATTCTCTTCTCACCGTCGTAGAAGCCGCGGAACGGTGCCGGAAGGTGCGCGACGTGAACGGCGATGCCGAGCGAAGCGGCGTGCGCCAGTAGCTCGCGCAAGAGGCATCTAATCCTTCGGGTCTACGCGCGGCTTCTCATCCGCAGCTGCACTGTACGGCGGCGTAACGTGCCCCAGATAGGTCACATTGTCGTCGGGAGTGACGTTAGATGCGTCCTCAGACACTGCAGTCGCGAGCAGCTTCTCGATGCCGCCGTAGTCCTCGAGCGCTGCCTCGACGATCGTGTGCGCCTTGACAGTGAGCACCGACGCGATGATCTCGATTTCACCGACCGTGAACGGAATCTTGCCCGCGAGCCGCCGGCCAAGGCTGGTGAGCCGAACGCCCGTCTTCACGGCGAGTTCGTCTTGCGTCATCCGCCGCTTCTCCCTCTGCGCGTCGACGGCTGCCCCCACGTGCTCGTCGAACGTCTCGGGCGCTTTCCGCTTCTTCGGCATGCCGTCAGTTTAGCCAGCTATTCGGTCGGTATTGGCGGCTATTGTTCCGAATGTGCTTGCATCCGTCTCATGTGGGGTGTTATCTTCCATATGTGACGGAACAGAGAAGACTTCAGACCAGCCTCCCGGCTGAGTCGATCGCGAAGGCCACCGGCCTCACCACCGAACGCGTGCGCGCTGCCCTTGACGGGGACAGCAGCGCACGCGTCTCGGACCTGGTGATGGTCGGTGGCCTTCTTGGCGTCACCCCGAAGGAGCTGATGCCATGACCGACCCCGTGCTCGACAAGCTCGCGTACTCGCTCGACGAGTTCGCAGCCGTCGTGTCCCTGTCGAAGGAGTACATCCGTCAGCAGATCGCGGCGTCGAAGCTCACGCCTTCATATGCAGGGGCGAAGCCGCTGATTCTGCGCGAAGAGGGTGAGCGCTGGCTCAGATCCCTCCCGGCTGAGCGCGTGTCCTAGTCGCCCACCAAACAGACACGCCCCCGCGGGAACGGGGGCGCATCAAGAAAGGAAGGGCGACCAATGCCCAACACACAGATCGTACCCGCTTCGGTCAACACGACCGCTGTCGACATGCTGTCCTCCGCACACGGCAAGGGCGAGGTGGCCCACTGGTTCCTCACCGCGAACCCGGATGACCGTGACCAGCAGAAAGCAATCGAGTGGATCGAGAAGTCGATCCAGGACCTCCTCAAAGCGAAGGACGCGATCGTGACCGGCCAGGCCCGGGAGCTTCGCCGTGCGGTCGAGGTCACCGAGCAGATCACGGCGGTGGAACTGTGACCGCGGTGCTGGTGAAGCTGCCGAAGCAGGGCCGCGGTGGCGATGTCCGCAACGCACCGTTCTCGCCGGTGCCGGCTACCGCGCACCTCGCGAACGCTCACCCGCTGGTGCGGACGGATGGTCCCGATTGGGACTCGATGGACGCACAGGATCAGGCCGACCACCGTGCGATCTGTGATGGCGGGTGCGGGGACTGTGACGAGTTCCGGGCGTGGGGTGAGTGCTCGAAATGCGGTGGCGTGACGGAAGCGCTCGGGTCGGACGAACTGTCGATGTGCTGCGGGTCCCGCGTGATCCTCGGGAGAGCCGCCTGATGCCGCTCATCCTCATCGCCGCAGCAGTGTTCCTCCCGCTCGCTCTCGTCAAGGGCGGCCACAACGGCGCCACCATCGCCGGGGTCCTCCTCATCATCGTCGCGATCACCGTGACCATCCACAACGCACCCTCCCGGAAGTGACCCCGTGACCCTCATCCTCCTCACCGACCAGCCCCTCCCCGACCAGACCCCGACCACTGTCGCTGACCTCACCGACACCGAACTGACGAAGCTGGGCGACACGTACCGCGAGCACCGGTACCACTACGCCGCGGTCACCGCTTACCTCCTCGTCGAGGGCGACCGGATGCTGCCCGAGGCACGCGAGTTCGCTGCGGAATCGGTCCGTCTCGCCGCGTCCTGGGATGTGCTCCACACGGAGCGTCACGCCAGACACTCGATCCCGCAGATCATCGCCGAAGTCCGAGAGGTGATGAACCGGTGACCGGATACACGCTCGTCAACGTCAAGCCCGACACCCCGGAATGGGAGCGGGAGCGCCGCAAATCGGTCGGGGCATCCGAGGCCGCCGCAGTCATGGGCCTCTCGTCGTACGGCAACACACCCCTCGACGTGTACAAGCACAAGCTCGGCGTGGACCGCCCGTTCGACCCGCTGCTGGGATGGATCGGGCACCAGTCGGAACCAATCATCGAAGCGTGGGTGCACGAGTTCTCCGGCGTTGACGTGGAACTGAACCCGGGGTTCATGGCCCGCTCGAACGCCCACCCGTACCTGCACGCATCGTTCGACCGTGTCTCCGCACAGCCGTTCTGCACCTGGCAGTTCAAGACCGCACACCACTACTCCGGTCACCACTGGGACGAGGGCGTCCCGACTGACATCCGCGTGCAGGTGCAGGCAGAGATGGCCGTCGCGGGAACCCCGCGCGCTGCGGTGGTCGTGTGGATCGGTGGCCGCGAGTTCCGGCTGTTCTGGGAGCCCCGCGATGACCGGTTCATCAACGAGCACCTCTTGCCGACGGTGCAGCAGTTCTGGGACGGCAACGTGCGTGCCCATGTTCCTCCGGAGCCGTCGACCCTGTCGGAGCTCAACGAGGTGTACATCACCCAGTCCGTCCCGATCGAGGCGTCCGAAGCGGCTCTCGAAGCGGTGGAGCGTCGCGCGATCCTGCTGTCCGACATTGAGGCGCAGCAGGAGGAAGCCGACGCGCTCAAGCTCGCGATCGGCACGTACATGGGCCCCGCGGACACCCTCACCCACAAGGGCCGCAAGGTCCTCACGTTCAAGACCCAGAAGGGCCGTGCGTCGTTCGATGCGGCCGCGCTCAAGCAGGACCACCCCGACCTCGCCGCGGCGTACACGTCGCAAGGCAGCCCGTTCAGAGTCATGCGGACCATCAAGCCCAAGGAGCAGAGCAAGTGAACACCTACCAGCAGTACCTCGCGGCCGACATGGTCACGAAGCGGATGGCGAGCGTTGGCGTCACCGCGATGCACGTCATGTTCGCCCGCGACTACAGCAACCGCGGCTCGTCTGGCCACGAGGTCACCGTGGGAATCGACTACGACGACACCGATGGTCACTTCATGGGAGACGAGGACCGCGAGGCCAAGGTCAACGAGTTCCTGACGCTCTACCCGGACTCGACGGTCACGAGAGAGAACGACTACGGCAAGCCGAACATGCTGGTCCGTGGCGTGACGAACCTCGGCGTCGCGTGGGAGATCAACTTCCGCTCGGGCGTGTGCGAGCGCGTGCAGGTCGGCACAAAGCGCGTCGAGCGATTCGATCCTGCGGTGATCGCGAGCATCCCGAAGGTCACCGTGGACGAACCCGTGTACGAGTACATGTGCCCGGATCCGATCGTCGCGGCGGGGCTGGTGGCGTGATGACCGACCTCAGCATGGCCGCCGTCCAGGCCAAGAAGAACCCGACGATGAAGGATCTCGTCGAAGCACAACTGCCCGCGATCGAACGTCAGCTGGGCGGGGCGATGAACTCCGAAGCGTTCGTGCGTGCCGTGCTGTCGGAGATCGGGAAGTCCCCCGACCTGATGGCCGCGGACCCGAAGACGCTCCTCGGCGGGGTGATGCTCGCCGCGCAGCTGCGCCTCGAGATCGGTTCCGGTCTGGGCGAGTTCTACCTCACCCCCCGGAAGGACCACGGCCGCCAGATATGTCTCCCGATCATCGGCTACCAGGGGTTCATCAAGCTCGCCCTTCGTTCCGAGTTCGTGATGAATGTGCAGGCGTTCCTCGTCCGTGAGGGCGACCAGTTCTCGTACGGTGCGAACGCGGAACGCGGCATGTTCTACGACTGGACCCCGCAGGACTTCGAAGAGAAGCGCCCGTGGATCGGTGTCGTCGCGACCGCGAAGATGCGTGCCGGCGGGACGACCTGGGTGTACCTCACCCGCACGCAGGTGATGGACCGTCGTCCGTCGTACTGGAACTCCACCCCGTGGAAGACCAACGAGGACGAGATGGTCAAGAAGACCGCCGTCCGCGCCCTGGCGAAGTACCTGCCGAAGTCCACCGACCTCGGGCGGGCACTCGAAGCCGACGAGCAGAAGGTCCAGCAGCTGCGTGGACTCGACGAAGTCGAAGTCACCCGCCTGGACGACAACCCGGAAACCCTCGTCGTCCAGGAAGACAGCGGGAACCCGCTCGGCCGCACACCCGAGGAGATCGCCGAAGACGAGGCCCGACGATGACCACCACCACGAAAGGAACCGCCATGCCTCAGCACTACTGCCTCACCGCCACCTCGGGCGGCAACATCCCCGGCGAACAGTTCACCGTCCATTCCGGGGGGGGTATCGCTGATGCGATCCGGCAGGTCGAGAAGGTCGCACGGAAGCGCGTCTCGCACGGCCGCGGATGCAAGTGCGGCAACCCCGAATCGAAGCATCCCGGCAACACCGTGATCCGCGACGGCGAACTCGTCGACGCCTGACCAAAACCACCACCGAAGGAGCATGATGACCATCCCTACCCTGGACCTCGAGTCCCTCACCCTGAAAGCCGGCGGACACGCCTCGTTCGAGGCTGGCGCCTGCCTCCTCGAAGCCGCGTCGTACGTGGCCGGCGAACCGTGGTCCGACCACCCGAAGTGCGTCTCCCGCGTTCTCGCGTCGTACGGCCGCCGCCTCAACGACCGCCTCTCCGACGCGGACCGGCAGAAGCTGAAGCCGTTCATCCCCCGCCTCATCGGCACAGCCGGGGACGGCCGCGACGAAGCCCGCGGGTACATGGCTCTCGACTGGTCCATCCGCACGTCGACAGCACGATGGCTCGACGCGGCCGGGCTCAAGAAGGAAGCGAAGGCACTCCGCGACCTGGACCCGATCACCGACGAGGCCACCGCGGCCGCCGCACGTCAGGCAGTGCGCGGCGCGCGTGATGCCGCCTGGGAGGCGCGAGCGAAAGCCCGCAACCGCCTACGGGACCTGATCGCGGAGAAGCTCAAGGACAAGCCTGCCGCTGCCGCTGACGCTGCCGCTGTCGCTGACGCTGTCGCTGCCGCTGACGCTGCCGCTGCCGCTGTCGCTGACGCTGTCGCTGTCGCTGCCGCTGACGCTGTCGCTGCCGCTGACGCTGCCGCTGCCGCTGACGCTGACGCTGTCGCTGACGCTGCCGCTGCCGCTGACGCTGCCGCTGTCGCTGACGCTGTCGCTGCCGCTGACGCTGCCGCTGCCGCTGTCGCTGACGCTGTCGCTGTCGCTGCCGCTGACGCTGCCGCTGCCGCTGTCGCTGTCGCTGACGCTGTCGCTGACGCTGCCGCTGCCGCTGTCGCTGTCGCTGTCGCTGCCGCTGACGCTGCCGCTGACGCTGCCGCTGTCGCTGACGCTGTCGCTGACGCTGCCGCTGCCGCTGACGCTGCCGCTGCCGCTGCCGCTGCCGCTGACGCTGACGCTGCCGCTGACGCTGCCGCTGCTTTCCCTCGATGGGGTGACCGGTGGACGCAGGTCTACAACGCGGTCCGCAAGGCGGTCGATCCGATCTACAAGGAGAAGCTCCGCGAGGGCGTGTTCGCCGAGGCCCGGGACGCGACGAACCGTGAGGCGATCGAACTGCTCGGGCGACTCATCGACGCCTGACGAAAGCGGGGAACGGTCCGGATTGCAGCCGGACCGTTCCCCTTCACACCACGCACCCCTCCTAGCCAGGAAGAACGAACGATGCTCACCTACTTTCGCGCAAAGGCGCGACCCGAACAACTCCCCGCCGCGCTGACTCTGGACGCGCACCTCGTGGTCGACGGCGACTGCTGGGTGTACGACGGCGCCCGCAACCACAACGGCTACGCGATCATGAGCCTCGGCCACAAGAAGGTCGCTCGTGCTCACCGGGTGGCGTACGCGATCGCGCACGGCCCGATCCCGTTCGGCTTCCACATCGACCATGTCTGGAAGGCGGGGTGCCGTTCGCGGGCGTGCTGCAATCCGAGACACCTGGAAGCGATCACGCAGGCGGAGAACAACCGCCGTGCCGCTGAGGTCCGCAAGCTCCGCACGCTCACCGTCCAGCCTGTTCTGGCGGTGGCAGCATGAGCACCTTCGACAAGGGCGACTATGTCGTCGCGGCCGCGGACGGGGCAGGTGACCGCGCGAGCTCGAGTGGGCGCGTCGCGTACCGGGCAGGCGATGAGTTCGAAGTCACGAGCGTCTACAGCGACCACCTCAACGTCCGCATGGTCGGCGGCGGTGCCGTGTTCCGTGTTCCGCGCGAGCGGGTCCACCAGCTCCCACGAAAGATCGGCGAGGTGCCCGAGGGGAGCATTCACCCTGAGCACCCCGGGCTCTCCTGGCTCTTCGACGATGCCGCACGCATGGCCGACCGGCTCGGCCTCTGCCACGACTACGACCGCCTCTGCGACGCCCTCGGCATCCCCGGCCGTGTCCGGACATTCACCGTCAAGGTCTTGTCCGCGGAAGGGATCGAGGTTACTGCGAAGGTCCAGGCGCGCAGTCAGAGCCTCGCTGAACAGAGGGTCCGTGCCCAGTTCGCTCCTGCCGCGCCTCTCGCGCTGGAGCAGATCCGATGAGCGCGCTCCTGTCCCCCACGTTCCTCGCGAAGCCGACAGCCCCGTACGAGGAGTTCATCCGCGAGAAGGTGTCGTTCGACCGTTCGTTCGGGTTCCCGGTCCATGACGACGACATCTCCGAGATCCTGAAACCGCACCAGCGTGCGATCGTGAAGTGGGCGGTAGCCGGCGGCCGTCGTGCGATCTTCGCCGCGTTCGGTCTCGGCAAGTCGATCATGCAGCTGGAGACGCTGCGGCTCTGCCTCACCCACCCGGCATCTGAGGTTGCGGGCGGTCGGGCCCTGATCATCGCGCCGCTCGGTGTGCGCGGCGAGTTCATCCGCGACGGCCGCGACCTGCTCGGGCTCGAGGTGCGGTTCATTCGTCGCACGTCGGAGATGGATCCGGAGTGGTCGGGGATCTACGTCACCAACTACGAGTCGGTGCGGGACGGGAAGCTCGACGTCGACGACTTCGACGCGGTCAGCCTTGACGAGGCATCGGTGCTGCGGTCGTTCGGTTCGAAGACGTACCAGTCGTTCCTGGACCTGTTCCAGCACCAGACCTACCGTTTCGTCGCGACCGCAACCCCTTCACCGAACCGGCACAAGGAGCTCATCCACTACGCCGGGTTCCTGGGAATCATGGACACAGGTCAGGCTCTCACCCGGTTCTTCGTCCGCGACTCCACGAAGGCGAACAACCTCCGCCTGTACCCGCACAAGGAGCACGAGTTCTGGCTGTGGCTGAACACGTGGGCGTGCTTCGTGCAGCGCCCGTCAGATCTCGGCTTCGAGGACACCGGCTACGACTTGCCACCGGTCGACGTGCAGTGGCATCAGGTCGAGGTGGGTGTGCAGTCCGATCAGATCGATCGTGACGGCCAGGGTGTTCTGGTGCGCGGCGGCGGCCGCTCACTCAAGGACACGGCGCGGGAGAAGCGGGAAACGATCGCTGAGCGTGTCGCCGAACTCATGTCCATTGTCGAAGCCCACAACATCGACGGTGAGGGGCGCGGGCAGATCATCCTGTGGTGCGACCTGAACGACGAGCAGGACGCGATCGAGAAGGCCCTGGGGGCTGCGCACCTCACGTTCTCGTCGGTCCACGGCTCACTGACCGACGAGGAGGCGGAACGACGCCTCGACGAATGGCGCGACGGCGAAACGTACGCGCTCATCGGGAAGCCCATGATGCTCGGCCAGGGCATGAACCTGCAGCAGTGCCACACGGCGATCTGGGTGGGCATCACCTACAAGTTCAACGACACCATCCAGTCCCTCCACCGCGTGCAGCGGTTCGGCCAGACACATCCCGTCGAGGCACACTTCATCTTCGCCGAGACCGAATCTGAGGTCCGCGACACCCTGCTGCAGAAGTGGGAGGAGCACGACCACCTCACCGAGACGATGTCGGACGTCATCCGCGAGTTCGGGCTGAACCCCGCCGCGGTGTCGGAAGCGTTGCAGCGCGCGATCGGGGTGCAACGAGTCGAGGAGGTCGGCGGAGAGTGGACGGTCGCGCTCAACGATTCCGTGTTCGAAACCCGCGACCACATCGCGACGGACTCGATCGACCTGATCGTCACGTCGATCCCGTTCGCGAATCACTACGAGTACACACCGAACTACAACGACTTCGGCCACACCGACAACAACGATCACTTCTGGGCCCAGATGGACTATCTGACCCCGGAATTGTGGAGGGTTCTGGCACCGGGTCGGATCTACGCCTGCCACGTGAAGGACCGGATCAACTTCGGCAACGTCACCGGGGCCGGCGTGCCCACCGTGTCACCGTTCCACGCGGAAGCGCTCGTGCACGGGCTCAAGCACGGATTCGACTACCTCGGGATGATCACCATCACCACGGATGTGGTGCGGGAGAACAACCAGACCTACCGGCTCGGGTACACCGAGATGCGGAAGGACGGCACGAAGATGGGCGTCGGCTCACCCGAGTACGTGCTGATCTTCCACAAGCCGCAGACCGACCGCTCAAAGGGTTACGCCGACGAGCGAGTGGTGAAGTCCATCCCGGACTACTCGCTCGCAAAATGGCAGATCGACGCCGCCGCAGACTGGCGATCATCGGGGGACCGGCTGCTGACACCTGCCGAGCTCGCCGTCATCGAACCGAAGCATCGTTCGCGGCTGTTCAAGAACCAGACACGCGCGAACGTGTACGACTTCGAAGCACACGTCGAGACCGGGGAAGCGTTGCAGGAGAAGAACGCGCTCCCGTCAACGTTCAAGTCACTCGATCCCGGCTCGTGGCGACACGACGTCTGGGATGACGTGAACCGGATGCTGACCCTCAACGGGGAGCAGTCCCGGCGGGCGCTGGAGTTCCACATCTGCCCGTTGCAGTTCGACATCGTCGACCGCCTCATCGAGCGGTACTCGAACCGTGGCGATCTGGTCTATGACCCGTTCGGCGGGCTCGGCACGGTCCCGCTGCGGGCCCGGAAGCTCGGCCGCCGCGGGCGGGCGTCGGAACTGAACCCGACGTCGTTCCGTGACGCCGTCATGTACCAGCAGGAGCTCGACGGGGCGCAGGCCACCCCGACGCTGTTCGACCTGCTCGCCATCGAAGAAGGAGACGCAGCGTGACCGCCGCAGTCGCCGACCGTATCGGCTACCAGCACCCCGCGGTCGACTGGAACGGCCTCACGGTCACGGATCTCTTCTGCGGTGCTGGCGGGTCCTCGTCCGGTCTCGTCGAGGCGGGATACCGCGTGGTGATCGCGGCGAATCACTGGGCGCTGGCGATCGAGTCGCACCAGGTGAACCATCCGGAGACGGATCACTCGCAGGCTGACATCTCGCAGGTGAATCCGGCGTACTTCCCGAAGACGCACGTGCTGTGGGGATCCCCGGAGTGCACGAACCACTCGATCGCGAAGGGCATCAAGCGGCAGCGTCAGCAGGATCAGGCTCTGTTCGAGATCGACGGCACCCGCCCGATGCCGGATGAGGCCGCGAACCGGTCCCGCGCGACGATGTGGGACATCCCGCGGTTCGCGGAGCACCACCGGTACATGGCGATCATCCTCGAGAACGTCGTGGACGCGTACCGGTGGGATCAGTTCGAGGCGTGGCAGATGGCGATGCGTTCGCTCGGGTACCGGATGCAGTTCGTGTGGCTGAACAGCATGCACGCACAGATCGGCGGCCTCCCGGCCCCGCAGTCGCGCGACCGGATGTACATCGTGATGTGGCGGGAGGACCTCGCGTCGAAGGACCGCCCGGGCCCGAACGTCGGGAAGTGGACGCGCCCGATGGCCGTCTGCCCCGAGCACGGCGAGGTCCAGGCGGTGCAGGCGTTCAAGAAGGCCGAGCAGTGGGGCCGATACCGGGCGCAGTACCTCTACCGGTGCCCCGAGTGCTGGCAGCCGATCGAACCGGGATGGCTGGCGGCGGAGTCGATCATCGACTGGTCGCTGCCCGCGCCGCGCATCGGCGACCGGGCGAAGCCGCTCGCCGAGAAGACCCGTGAGCGGATCCGTCGCGGCATCGAGCGCCATTGGCGTCCGTTCGTTGCGGCTGCAGCGGGCAACACCTACGACGGCGTCAACACGGGATCGCAGTACCTCCGTGCATGGCCGGTCGACCAGACCCTGCCGCTGCAGACCGGCACGGCCGAGCATGGCCTCGCACTACCGCCGCTGATCGTGAACAACGTCAGCGGCGCTGACGCATCACGCTCGGAACCGATCTCCCGCGAGCTCCCGTCGATCGTCGCCGGCGGCACGCATGCATCGCTGCTGATTCCGGTCGAAGGACGCGATGGGAAGAGCGCGGCATCCGCCGCCGACCCGCTGCGCACGCAGTCGACCCGGAACGAGACCGGGCTGCTGGTGCCGTACTACAGCAAGGGTGCGGCGCGCACGACGGACAGCCCGATGGGGACGGTGACAACCGTCGATAGCGCGGGCCTGGTGGTGCCGCTTCGGAACCACGGCGTGGCGAAGCCGACGTCGCATCCAATCGACACAGTGAGCGCCGAGGGCAACCATCACGCGCTCGTGATGCGGAACAACGAGGGCGGCGCGGAGATGTCCACGCCGGTTCACGAGCCGCTGCGCACGCTCACCACGGGCGGGCACCAGTCGATCCTTGAGCCGTCCGAGCCGATCAGCCTCGACGTTGACGACGCCGGATTCCGGATGCTCGAACCGCACGAGATCCAGGCGGGGATGGGCTTCGCCCGCGACTACCTGCTCCTCGGGTCGAAGCGGGACAAGGTCAAGCAGGCCGGGAACGCAGTCACGCCGCCCGCTGCTCGCGACCTCGGGCACGCGGTGGCTAAGTTCCTGCTGGCGGTGGCGGCATGAACCGTCAGGAGCGCATCGAGCGCCACGAACAGGCCGCCGACCAGTTGGAGCGGGAGTCCCGCAACTGGGGCCGGGTGCATGGTGTGCGGGGTGTCGCGAGGATGCTCACGGCCGCCACCCGACACCGTCGACGCGCGGCGCGCCTGCGAGTGAAGGATGCCCGCCGATGAGCGCGCTGACGCCTGCTGAGGCGGCGGAGGTGCGGCGCTTCGGGATGTTCGACTTCGACATCCTCGCGGAGATGGAAGAGCACGCCGATGACATCGTGCCGTGCGTCCGCTGCGACGAGGAAGCCACCCACGCGACCATCTGCCGAGGAACCGGCTGCACCGTCCGCCAGACGATCTGCACTGCGCACCTCGCCACAGTCCGCGCGGACTGCCGCAAGAAGCTCCTCACCTGCCACCACTGCGGCTTCGACGCACCCGGGACCGGCCTGGACTCTATGGCGAAGGTGGTCCTGCTGTGAGCGCCCCGACGGATCTGATCCGGCAGGCCGTATACCGCCGTGACCAGGGCCGGTGTGTGGCGTGCAACGCGTCCGATCTGACGTTCCAGCATCGCCGAGCGGTCGGGATGGGTGGGAGCAAGATCCGCCCCGGAGCGACGGATGGGCTGGCACTGTGCATGACCTGCAACCGCGAATGTGAGGCGTCGATGCAGCAGCTCGCGCTCTCGTACGGGTGGAAAGCGAAGCGGTGGACGGACCCCACGAAAGTCCCCGTGTACTACCCGCACGAGTTCCAGTGGTTCCGTCTCGAGGGCACCGACCGGTACCCGATCCCGGCTGCGGCCGCACTCGACATGATGCACGCCGTGTACGGCGACGAGTACTTCAACTGGAGGGACAACTGATGCCCCGCGATCAACGCCTGTTCATGACGTTCCCGATCGACATTCACCGGCATCCGAAGCTGCGGAACCAGCCGGCAGAGGTGAAGTGGGCGTTCGTCGAGATGAACGGTGAGGCGCGTCTGGCGGACAATGACGGGCGGTTCACGGCGGAGGATGCGGAGTTCCTGTGGCCGCGCGAGATCCTCGACGCGCTGGTGACAACGCATCCCACGCGGCCCCTCGTGATCCGTGAGGTCAACGGTGGCGACTATGTGATTCGTGACTACGCGGAGCACCAGGAGACGCGCGCAGCACGTGCAGCGAGAGTCGAGAAGAACCGCGCGAACGGCGCGAAGGGCGGCCGTCCGCGCAAGAACCCAGAGGTAACCGACCCGAAACCCACTGGGTTACCAGTGGGAACCGACTCGCTCGCAAACGAAACCCAACACAAAGCAGAGTCAGAGTCAGAGTCAGAGTTAGAGGACTTCTACTCACCTTCTAAGAGTCAGTCCAGTAGTAACCGCGCGAGCGTTTCGACGGACGCGATGGAAATCCCTGAGGTGACGAGGCGACTCGCGGCGCAGAAGGGCATCACGTCACTGCGGACGGTCGCTGATGCGATCACCCGGCACACCGGCCTAAGGGTCGACGCGAACGGTGCGTTTCAGGTCGCTGTGTCGTTGCTGGATCGTGCGAAGGACTTCCCGAAGGCGCCGGCTCGGTATGTCTCGTCGGCGATCGCGCAGTCGCCCCTCGAAGTGGAGCAGTTCATCCACGAGCGTCAGCTGGAGGTGGCGTGATGCTCGCCGAGGAGTGGTTCGCGGACTACATGCGCCGCGCGAACCGTGGGGCGAAGCAGCAGAAGGTCCTCAGTGAACGCCGACCACGCGAGGGTGACCGTCCGCTGTGGATGGCGCGTGCGTACGACGCCGAGACGGATGCGCTGCTGGCCGTGATCCGTGCGAACCGGGGTCGGGGTCGCGTCGACCGTGGTGTCATCCCTGCCGGGTCGGAGGGTGCCGCACAGCGGCTTCTCGCGGCTGTCGTGGGGGTGCCGCATGTGGGCTGACGGGTTCGCGGCCTACCTGGCTTCGTACGAGGTGCGTCTGCACCGCCGCACGAACACATTCAGCGGCCAGTTGTGGCCGGACATCAACCCGGGGCTGATCGGTCCCGGTCGACAGCTTCAGATCGCCCTCGCGGCGACAGGACGGAGGACAGCATGACTCTCGAGGGACTGGAAGAGCCCCTGGCGCCGCCGTCGAAGTTCACCGAGCGCGACATGCTCGACCTGCTCGCACGGCGGTACACGCAGCGGTCGCAGGGCACCAACGACCGGTGGGTGCGCGCCGAGCATGTTCGCAACGGGACTGGCTTCTACGGCTACAGCGAGGAGACCGGGCGGTGCAACGACTGGCGCGGCCTCCGCACTGCTGACTTCTTCGCGGTCGACACCTATGAGTCGAAGGGTCACGAGATCCACGGTCACGAGGTGAAGGTGTCCCGGTCTGACTGGCTCCACGAGCTCGCGGACCCCACGAAGGCTGAGGCGTTCAAGCGCTACTGCACCCGATGGTGGCTCGTCACTCCTGACGCATCGATCGTGCGGCCCGGCGAACTGCCCGCGGGGTGGGGTGTCCTCGCGCTCCGAGGTGGCCGTCTCCACGCCGTGCACCGTGCACCGAAGCTCGACCCGCTCCCGATGCCGAAGCCGCTCTGGATCTCGCTCATGCGAGCAGCGAGCAAGACCGCCTGGAAGGTGACCCAATGACGATCCTCTGTGCAACACGTCACCGTCTCCCCGGGATCCGCCCGTGCACTCACCGTGGCGAGCACACCATCCTCTGCCTCGACCGGCCCGTGAACCGGGCCCTGTTCGAACACGAGCACGGCTACACCCCGGCGGAAACCTGCACCGGCTGCCTGCCCCGCAAAGCCGACGTCGGCTTCCTGTGCCGGTGGTGCTGGGAACGTCTCGAGCAGGTGTGGGTGAAGTGGCCGAGGTTCGCTTCACTGCTGGTGGAGACGGGCAACCGGGCGGTGGTTCGTGACACCGGTGGGCGTGGGTCTACCCCGGAGGGCTTCGTCCCGTACCCGGGCACGTATCTCGCGTTCGATGAGTGCGTGTCGTTCCTCGACTCCCGCCGTGGCCGCCCGTTGCGGATCTGGGTGTCGAACGAGGAAGGCGCCCGGGATGCGATCCAGTTCGCGAGGGCTGCGGATTCTGCGTATCGGAATCACGAGGTGGAGGAACGAGCCCACAAGGTCCGCCGTGTCCGCTGCCCGGAGTGCAAGCAGCTGACCCTCGCGTGGCGGCCCCCGGCGTTGTTCGGCGGGCATGTGGCTGTGGTGTGCCAGAACGACGAGTGCAGTACCGAACTCGACCAGGGTTCGTTCGAACAGATCGCTGAGATCGAAGAGTCCAGGAGGACCGCATGACCACTCTCGAAGACCCCCGCGCTGTCCGAGAAGCAGGGAATCGGCTGGGCAATCCTCTTGCTCGCGAGTCGATGACCGCCGCCGATGTGGTGGCGGTGGCCGACATGCTCGACCGGTACGCGGAGCTCCTGGAGCGCCTGGCCGCCCCGCCCACAGACGACGAGCGGGAGGCCCTCGGCCGGCTCTTGCGGGAACTTCTCACAACCGATGACGAGGACCCCGAGAACGGAGAGCCGGGATGGAGCCTGGTCGCGATGCGGAACCAGATCCTCGCCGCTGGCTTCCGCCGACAGGGGCCGATCACCGACGAGATGGTCGACGCGGCAGCGCGGGCGATATTCGAGGTAGGCCACATCGACGGCGACTACACGTGGGCCGAGATGGTCCGCGAAGACCCGAGCCGCGCTGACATCTGGCGCGCCGATGCTCGCACCGCTCTCGAAGCCGCGAGGGACGCGTCATGACCGGCCCAGCAACCCTGTACATCGCGATCGCCTGCGACTCCGTCTCCGAAGCTCAAGCACAACTCCGCAACTTCATCCAAGCCGGACTCAACACCGACAGCCCACGCGTCACCGCCGGCATCGGTGACCCGACCCCGAAACCCGCAGACCCGGCACTCCTCGCCGCAGGAATCGCCGCACTCGAACAACCCACCACCAGCCAACCGAACAGGAGCGAGCGATGAAGGATGCGGAGAACTCGGCGCCCGAGATTTTCACGACGTACGAGCGCCTCGAGGTCTGCCATCGCGTCGAGGTCACAGACGAGAACATGCATGTCCTCGCTCGACACTTCGGCTGGCGGGTGGACTACGGCTTCGAAGCCGGCCCGCGACTCGTCAAGCCGACCGGCCACGACATGCTCAGGGTCGGGGACTGGATCGACCACCGCGGAAGCCGCTGGAACCCCGAGCCGCTAACGCAGGGGTGGAGCACCAGTGGCACCTATCTAGAGAACCGGAGTAACGATGCCTGAGAACGAAGTCCAGCTAGCCATGATCGACGGGCGCGACGCGCTGCTGATGGTCCTCGTGAAGCCAGGTTCGGGTGACGGCATGGTCGCCGTGGACGCGCACTGCAACGGCCTCGACAAGATGCAAGCCGCCAAGATTCTGATGCACATCGCCCGCTCGTGGAAAGCCGAAGCCGAGCGGTGCGTCAAGTGTGGCGGGCCGGGCGGCGTCCATGACCCCGCGTGCATCGTGCACCCGGACCACGCGGATGGGAGTGCCCGATGACCGCCGAGGACGCGCGACAGATCGACGGCCACGACGAGTCGAAGCTGCCGAAGTGGGCGCAGGCTCGCCTTCGCAACCTTCGCCGCAAGATCGAGCGACTGACCGTTGAGACGGTGCGTAGCGATGATGTACCCGCCGACGTGCGGGTGATGATCGCCCGAAGTACGCAGAATGAGCGATACACGACGGAGTGGACGGCGATCCCACTCGCCGACAATGACCGCGTGATCTTCATGGTCACGGGCGGGCGCATGGAGGTCGAGCTTCGGAAGTTCGGCTCTCGCTACCGTCTCGGGATCGTCGGTCACGGCGACTATGACCGACTACTCGACGCGCGGCCCGACATCGCGATTCTTCCAGCGATGGGCAACGTGGTCGAGGCTGCATTCGTCATGCAGGCACCCGACGCGATCGTCATGGAAGAACTACTCGCGATCGAGCCCGCACAACGCGCGGTCACCCATCCGGCCGAACCGCCGTCAGCGTTCGAGCGAAGCTTCGCGGCGTTGCAGGAGTTCGGGTATCCGGACGGGAGCCGATGATGTGCACCGAACCGAATGGCCGGGAGTCATGACGCATACCGCGGTGGCCTGCATTTCGTGCGGGGAACTCGTCACCCGGCCGTCGTTCGACTCGAGGTACTTCTATCTCGCACACGGGGGTCGCTGGTCGCACAGATGGGTCCAGTGGCCGACCTGGGTGTGTCGCCTGATCTCGATCGCAACTGGCACGAAGTACATCTCCACCCAGCCGAGCGATCCGGGGCCATCTCGATGACCGACAAGCCCAAGGAATGGATCACCGTCGCCGAGGCAGCCACCCTCGCCCGCCGCCACAAGGCTCAGATCTACCGCTGGATAGCAGCCGGCCGCCTCGCAACCTACGTCTCCACCAACGGCGTCACCCACGTTCTATCCAAGGCTGTCCTCCGCGTCGGGGGCGAGGTGAAGCGCGGCCGCCCACGGACATGACACGCCGACCGCCGCCATTCGAACAAATCCGCGAAAAGTGCGAATACCGCTACATTCGGAACTAGATGGTGGAGAGCTACACCCACCCGGCAAACCTCCCAGAGAGCCCCGATCCTTCCCCCCAGGATCGGGGCTCTCCCCTTCCCCACGGAAGGCCCCGATGCGAACCACCCTCGTCGCGCTCGCATCCCTCACCCTCGGCGTGACCGGAACCCTGTTTCTCCGCCGCTACCTGTACGCACTCGCCTGGTGGCTCTTCGGCAACGGGAAGGCATGACGATGAGCACAGCCGCCCGCAAGGCCCGCAAACGCGCCGGCATCCCCCACGTGAAGCCCCCGAAGAAACGAACCCGCGTCGACCACCAGGCGAAGGGCCTCGGCCTCACCACCATGCCCGAGATCATCTTCGGCCTCGTCATCCGAGGCAACCAATGACCTGCACCATCTGCGGCGACCCGATGCCACCCGGTGTCGTCTGCTGCGACCTCCTCATCGCAGACCTCGACGACAACGACACCATCGAACGCTCCACCAACTGACCGCGGACAGGCGCCGCATCATCGAGGTGAACCATGGCCCAAGGTCGCCCGGTCGAAGCCGACGTACGCACGCGCGCGATTGAGCTCATCCAGCAGGGCATACCTCGGAACGCGATCGCACGTGAGCTTCTCATCGCTCCGTCGTCGGTGTCGGGCATCGCGAAGGACGAAGGCCTCACGTTCGATCGGGCGAATCAGACCGCGTCCGCGACCGCTGCCCGACAGCATGACCTGAAGGTGCGGCGCCTCGAGCTCATCGACGAACTCATGTCGAAGGCTGCCGATCATCTGGTGGCGATCGACCAGCCGGTGACGGTGTTCAACTTCGGCGGCAAGGACAACACGTTCGAGGAGCGCACGCTCGAACGGGCGCCGACCGGTGACCTGCTGAACCTGCACCGTGCGACGTCTCTGGCGTTGAAGGATGCCCGAGAGCTCATCCATGACGATGATGACGAGGGTGTGGCTGAGGCCGAGTCGATGCTGATGAACCTGATCCTCGAACTTGGGCTGCACGAAGATGAGTGACGTCGACGAGGTCGAGAAGTCCGACGTTCTCGGCCCGCAGCAGATGCGTTCTCTTCGCGAGTCGAAGGTGCGCGTCAACATCTTCGAGGGCGCGATCCGCTCCGGCAAGACGATCGTGTCTCTCCTCCGCTTCCTGATGGCCGTGCTGTTCGCCAAGGGCGGCGTGATCGTCGTGATCGCCCGCACTCGTGACTCGGCCTACCGGAACGTGTTCGAGCCGCTGATGACTCCTGGGCTATTCGGCCCGCTCGCGCGGCTCGTGCATTACACGGCCGGCGCCCCCACAGGCCGCATCCTCGGGCGTACCGTGCATGTCCTCGGTGCGTCGGATGCGAAGTCCGAGAAGGTGCTCCGCGGTCTGACCGTCGCGCTCGCGTACGTCGACGAAGTGACCGTCATCCCCGAAGAGTTCTTCACGCAGCTGCTCGGCCGCATGTCACCTCCGGGCGCGAAGCTGTTCGGCACCACGAACCCCGACTCCCCTGCGCACTGGCTCAAGGTCAAGTTCCTCGACCGCATCACCACGGGCGGGCTCGTCGGCTGGCGGTCCTGGCACTTCCAGCTCGACGACAACCCTGCGTTGACCGAGGAGTACAAGAACCAGATCAAGTCCGAGTTCACCGGGCTCTGGTTCAAACGCTTCGTGCAAGGACTGTGGGTCGCGGCCGAGGGCGCCGTGTTCGACATGTGGGACCCCGAGAAGCACACCATCCCGTGGGACGACCTTCCACAGATGCGTGAACTGATCTCCGTCTCCCTCGACTACGGCACGACGAACCCGACCGCGGCTCTGCTGCTGGGAGTGTCTGCCGAGGTCGACATGTACGGCCGTGCGGCGCCTCGGCTGTTCTTCGTAGACGAGTACCGCCACGACTCGAAGCTCGCACAGCAGAAGCTCACCGACAGTGAGCTCGCCCGCGATCTGATCCTGTGGCTGAACGGCATCCACCTTCCCGCGTCGACGTCGATCACCCTCCTCCCCAGGTTCACGATCATCGACCCGTCGGCGGCCTCGTTCAAGGTCGAGCTTCGAAAGACCCACGGCATCACCTCCACCGACGCGGACAACGATGTGCTGTACGGCATCCGCACCCTTGCGTCTCTGGTCGCATCGGGAAAGCTGCTCGTCGCCGCCCCGACGAACGCGAACCCTGACCGCGGATGCCCCGGCTTCATCTCCGAGGCTCCCGGGTATGTCTGGGACCCGAAGCACACCCTCAAGGGTGAAGACAAGCCGCTGAAGATCGCGGACCACTCACTCGACGCTGCCCGTTACGGGATCACCACGACCGAGAACATCTGGCGGCGCTTCATCAAGCTCGCCGCCTGACAGCCGAGGGAGGCACCGTGGCATCCGATGTCTTCCCCCCTGAACCGTTCGACATCGCGTTCGCAAGGTTCCGTGAACTCGACGCCTGGTACACAGGCGACACGGAGACGCTGCAGGAGATCTACTCCGGTAGCGCGACTGTCACGCACCAGGTCGGTGGGCGGTCGTTCCGTGGCGGTGTGATCGGGACCCTGTCGAAGTGGTGGTGGGGGCAGCCGACCGCGTCGGACGAGAAGCGCATGAAGATGCACCTCCCCCTCGCTGCTGACCTGTGCACCCTGTCCGCTGACCTGCTGTTCGGTGAAGCCCCGCAGGTGGTCTTCCGCAAGCCTGCCGCGCCCGCCACCGCTGAGACAGCGAAGGCCGACAAGGCCGATGCGTGGGCACATGAGGCTCAGGAACGCCTCGACGAGATCGTGGCATCCGATGAGGCGCACGCCGAGTTCCTGCTGTGGGGAGAGTACGCGGCCGCACTCGGCGGTTCGTACCTCGCCGTCGCATGGGACCCGGCCGTGTCGAAGCACGTCTTCCCGAAGGCGTACGCCGCGGACTGCGCGATCCCCACCTTCCGTCACGGTCGTCTCGCTTCGGTGCGGCTGTGGTCGGAGTTCCGCAACGGCAACGAGGTGTTCCGACTCGTCGAGGACCACCACCCGGGGCAGGTCTCCTACGCCCTGTACCGCGGCGGGCCGAAGAACCTCGGCGAACTCGTCCCGATCGGTTCACGCCCCGAGACTCAGCATTACGAGCTCCTCCGCAACGAATCCGACCTCGAGGTCGCGATCGCCAACCAGGGTGCGCTGCCCCTCGATGTGCGCATCGGGACCGGTAGTGACCGTCTCGCCGTGGTGTACATGCCGAACGCCCGCCCTGTACGGGACTGGCGGAAGCTCGGCCCTCTCGCTCATCTGGGGCGCTCCGACCTCGACGGCATCCAGGACATCCTCGACAAGGTCGACCAGACATGGTCGTCGCTCATGCGTGACGTCGACAACGGTCAGGGCCGGCTCATCGTCGGTGAAGACATGCTCGACACTGCAGCACCGGGTGAGGGTGCGAAGTTCGACTCGTACCGGCAGGTGTTCACCACCGTCGGGCCGACGCTCGGGAAAGCCGCTGACGGTGGCGCGCCGATCGAGCAGGTCCAGTTCGACATCCGTGTCGAGGAGCACCTGCAGATCATCGAGGCGTTGAAGAAGGAGATCGCGTCCGCTCTGGGCTACTCGGAAGCGCACCTCGGCATCGATCAGGCTCGTCCCGGTGACAAGACAGCGACCGAGGTGACCGCGGACCTGTCCGACAGTGAGCGCACCCGCGACAAGAAGGCCATGTACGCGAAGGCTGCCTTGTCGCAGTGGGCTCTCGCTGCCCTGGAGATCGACCATGCGGTGTTCGGTGGTGACGCGCTCGGCGACTTGGGTGCTGCCCCGGATGTCGTGTTCGCCCCGCTGTCGCAGGCCGACCCGGAGAAGCTCGCACGCACCGCGTCGCTGATGGAGGGTACGTCTTCGATGAAGGAGCGCGTCCGGATCCAGCACTCCGACTGGGACGAGGACGAGATCGCCGCTGAGGTCAAGGAGATCTTCAACGAGGAGTCGAAGCGCGCTGCACGCGAGCCTGCGCTGTCCCCGTTCGATGACGAGGAGCTTGACGATGGCGGACAGGACAGCTGAGCAGCTGACCGCGGCTCTGGTCGCAGCGTACGTCCTCGCGGAACAGCGACTCCTCGCCGGGTCGACCAGCATCCTCAAGCGCACTCCGTTGACCAACGAGGGCGCGTTCACCGCGCTCGGCCAGATGCGGCGCCTCGTCCGTCGCATCCTGGCCAGCCTGGCCGGTGGTGATCAGGTCGCGGCAGCGATGATCACCACATCCTCGTCGGAGGGTCGCCGTGCGGCAGAAGCCGCTGTGACGACCGCAAAGAGCCTCGCACGGATCAACACCCCAGCTGACGCCCGTGGGGGGCCGCGTGGCCCGGGTGGTGGCCGTCCGCCCGGCCGTGGGCTCGACTCTCCCGGCCCGGAACCGTTCGACCTGTCCATGCCGCACGGTGAACGGGCCGCGCAAGCGATCCGCGACGACGTCGTGTCGTCCCTCGCTGATGTGCGGCACCGCATCACGCGTCTCCCTGACGACATCTACAAGATGATCGCGCCGCACGGTGCGATCTATCAGGTCATCGACAACAACATCACCCCGCAGCAGGCGCAGGCCATGGCGTGGCGGGTGTTCGTGTCGCAGGGTGTGACCGGGTTCACCGATGTGAGCGGCCGCGAATGGTCCTTGTCGGCGTACGTCGAGATGGCTGTTCGCACCGCTTCCACCCGGGCGTTCAACGACTCCCACCTGTCACGGATGCGGGCGCTCGGGATCGAGTACTTCTCCGTCCCGGATTCGGGGCATCCGTGCCCGAAGTGCTTCCCATGGCAGGGGAAGGTGCTCACCGCGGTGCGGATCGAGAACCCCACCATCCCGGTGGACGGAACGATCGCTGAGGCGGTCGCCGCTGGCCTGTTCCACCCGAACTGCCGGCACACCCTCACCGCTGTGTTCCCCGGCATCACTGTCCTTCCCGAGGCGCGGGTGTGGACGGCTGAGGAGCAACGCCTGTACGACCTGTCGCAGACGCAGCGGCGCCTCGAACTCGAGGTGCGGAAAGCGAAGCGGCAGCTGGAGTACGCGATCACCCCGGAGGCGCGTGCTGCCGCTCAGGCGAAGGTGCGTCGCGGGCAGGCGAAGATCCGCGAGTTCGTCCGTGTGACCGGGTTCGCTCGGCAGTCGCGTCGTGAGCAGGTCGACCTGACCGATGCCCACATCAAGCTCCCGACTCCCATCCGGTAGTCGGGTCACTGCCCGGGAGGGGCGTCAACGCGGTTTCTCATGCCGCGAAGGCCTCCCACAATCGCGTGCTCCGATTCCTCTCGCGAGGAGATCCCTGCGCCCCTCCCAACATCCCCGCTCCATCCCCAACCAGATCCCGGCAGGCCCGGGGGAAACGAGTACCCGCATGTCCACTCAGAGCACGCCCGCGTTCGCACGCCGCAACTGCGACGGCCTCGCCCAGATCGGCCTGTCGCGCTTCGACGTCGCCGGCATCCGATTCCTCGCCCCGACGGCCGACACCGGCACGGGCGGCGACGGTGGTACCGGTGGTGACGCTGCCGCACAGGCCGCCGCCGCCGCGCAGGCTTCCGCTGACGCCGCGGCCGCCGCGAAGCCGCCGTGGGGCGATGACCCGACCAAGTTCGACCCGGACAAGATGTGGAAGCTCGCCGAGAACCTCCGCGGGGACATCACTGCGGAGAAGGCGAAGCGCGAATCAGCGATCGCCGAAGCCGTCGCGAAGGCCACCGAGGACGCGTCGAAGAAGGCACTGGCCGACTTCGCGAAGCTCCTCTCCGGTGAGCAGGCGCCCGAGACCGACCCGGCGAAGCTCAACGCGGCCCTCCAGTCGCTGCAGACGCAGTCCACGGAGACCGCCTCGAAGCTCACCGCAGCCGAACAGCAGGTGAAGGCCGGTCAGGTCGCACTGCAGGTCGCACTCCACGCGCCCACACTCGGTGCGAACACCGCACTCCTGCTCGCCAACGAGCAGTTCAAGACCTCCATCGGTTCGGTAGAGCCGACCGATGAGGCGGCCATCAAGGCCGCGATCACGAAGGCGCTGCAGGACAACGCCGCCCTCAAGCAGCCCCCGCAGCGTTCAGGTGACGTCGCACCCACGGGCCCGACCGTGCAGACCCTCGAATCCCTCCTCGCAACCGCGGAGAAGGCAGGGGACGCCGCAGAATCCATCGTCCTGAAGCGCCGCATCGCGGAGCTTCGCAACAAGTCCTGAGGAGGACACCATGCCCGGTATCACCGGTCAGGGCACGACCTACAACCTGCCCAACTTCGTCGGCGAGCTCTTCCAGATCACTCCGGAAGCCACGCCTCTCCTCTCCGCCATCGGCGGCCTGACCGGCGGCGAGTCGGTCAAGACCGTCGAGAAGGAGTGGCAGATCACCGATCTCCGCGACAACGACCAGAACACCGCGCTCGAGGGCGCGAACGCACCCGCCGGCCAGGCGCGTGTCCGGTCGAACGTGACCAACATCGCCGAGATCCACCACTCGGCCGTGGAGACCAGCTACACCAAGCAGGCCACCCCGGACAAGACGACCACGGCGGGCGTCTCGGGCACCAACCCGGTCCGCAACGAGCACGACAAGCAGGTGATCCTGGAGCTCGCGGCAGTCGCGAAGGACGTGAACCACGGCTTCTGGAACGGTGAGCACCAGAAGCCCGCCGACAACACGACCGCCCGCAAGACCCGTGGTCTGCTGCAGGCGATCTCCACGAACCGTGTCATCTACGGTGCGGCGGAGATCACCGCGACGTCGGCGACTGACACGATCACCGGTACCCACGCGCTCAGCGTGGGTGACAAGGTCGTGTTCACCGCCCGCGGTGCGGCTACGGCCGTGGTCATCGGCCGCGTGTACTTCGTCCAGTCGGTCTCGACGACCGTCTCGTTCAAGGTCGCTGCGACCTCGGGCGGCGCGGCTATCGCCATCGGCACCGCCACGGGCATCAAGGTGGTTCCCGTCTCCGCAGCTGCACCCACGCTGGACACCTACAACGGGCTGTTCCAGAAGGCGTACGACAACGGCGGCCTCGGCGACGTCATCAACGCAACCATCGCGGTGAACTCGTCCCAGAAGCGGAACCTGACCGCGACGTACGCCGCGGCGTACGCGAAGGCCGACCCGATCGGCGAGTCCCGCAGCGTCGGCGGTGTGAACCTCCAGACGATCGAGACCGACTTCGGCCGGCTCAACATCATGCTGGACCGTCAGCTGCCGCAGGACGCTCTCGCGATCGTCTCGCTCGAGCAGCTGTCGCCGTTCTTCCTCGAGGTGGAAGGCAAGGGCCACTTCTTCGAGGAGCCCCTCGCGACCGTCGGCTCGGCCAAGCGGTCGCAGCTGTACGGCGAGATCGGCCTGGAGTACGGCAACGAGAAGGCTCACGCCCAGCTGCGTGGCCTCCCGGTCTTCGTCTAGACCGTCACCGACCCCGGCGCCACCCTCACCCGGTGGCGCCGGGATCCCACCCACACGGCAGGAGGATCCCCGTGAGCTTCATCGTCCCCACCACGCTCGCCTCCGTCGACGACTTCACGGAGTGGACAATGAGCACGTCTGCGCCCGACAACATCGAGCTCACTCTCCGCGCCTGCACCACCCGCGTGCTCGACGCGACGAAGACCGCCCGCTACGCCACCGACCCGTCCACGGGCCTCGCGACCGACCCGGTCGTGAAGAACGCCCTGCGCGACGCGACCTGCATCCAGGCTTCCGCGTGGGTCGCCCTCAACATCGACCCCGCGACCGGCGGTGTGATCCAGACCACCAAGACGGTGAAGTCGAAGAAGATCGGCACCGCACAGATCGAGTACTCCGACGCTGAGGCGCAGGCTGTGAATCGTGCCCGTGCCGCCGCGTACGCCAGCCTCGTCCCGGAAGCGCGGAGCTTCCTCCGCACCCGGGGCCTCATCACTTCCGCGGTGAGCTCAGCATGAGCGAGCTCGACGACTTCTTCGTCCACACTGCGACCGTCGAAACCCTCGAAGGCACCGACGGGTACGGCCGCGAACACTTCTCCGGCACCATCACACTCTCCCCCACCGCCGAATACGGCTGCTTCATCGAACAGAAGCGCCGCCTCGTGCGTGGCCGTGACAGTCAGCGTGGCGGTGACGACACCGCCGAGGTCATCTCAGAGTCCACCCTGTACGCGTCGCCCGCTGTCGCAGCGCTGTTCACTCCCGGCTCCCGCGTCACGATCCGCGGCGCCGAGTCGCGGGTGATCGTCGCTTCCCTGCTCGACTCGGGCGATCTTGACCTGCCCGACCACGTCGCCGTCGCACTCACGTAAGGACTCGGCCATGGACCTGATCACCCCCGATGCGCGCGCTGAGGCGATGAAGGCCCTTGGGCTCGCCACGAAAGACGTCGTCGAGGTCAAGATGGGCGTCTCAGAGATCGTCGTTACTCGCATCGTCCGTGATGACAACGGGCGACCGGTATTCGGCATCGACGGCGACGCAGCGACGAGTCGTCAGCGATTCTCGGTGGCCTGATGGCTGACGGTGGCGACTTCTTCGAGAAGCTCGAAGCACTCGACGAACAGATCCAGGAACTCACTCCGGTCGCGGTCGGTCGGGCGATGGAGCATATCCGCGGTGTCTCGGCAGAACTCACCCCGGTCCGGGACGGGTTCCTCGTCGGATCTGCGGGCGTCACCGTCCACGGCAACGAAGCCCGCCTCACGTACGAAGGCCCCTACGCCCGCCGGCAGCACTTCGAACTCGACTGGCACCACACCAAAGGGCAGGCGCTCTACCTCGAGCAGCCGATGCGGACCGAAGCGGACAAGGCGATGGAGATCATCGCTGACACTCTCGGAGAGGCGTTCTGATGGCCGCGACGAGGGATCTACTCACCGGCATCGCAGAACTGCTCGCCGCGTCCGGTCTGGGGCTCTCCTGGAACCCGGCAGGCGTGTACCCGGCAGGGCAGACGGGCATCTTCATGCTGTTCACCCCGACCGCCCCTGACCGGTGCGTGGTCCTCAACCTGGTGGACCGGGCCGATGACCCGTCAATGCCGCTGGGCGAGAAGATGCTGCAGGTCCGCGGCCGCGGGAACCGGAACGACCCGCTCGACGTCGCCGACCTCCTCGACCCGATCTTCGACACCCTGCACGGCCGCACGAACCTCGTCATCGGTGGGCAGACGATCATCCAGATCCTCCGCCGAACCTCCGCACCCATGGGCACCGACGACAGTGTGCGTTTCGAACGTGCCGACCAGTACTACCTGGACGTCGACGCCGCACCCACCGCGATCCGCCCCGCCGGCGGGTCCTGGTAGCCCACCGACCACCGACGGCCCGTCGGTGCCCAACCCCGAGCCGACACGGTGAGGGGCTTCAACACAATGCCCCGACGCCTATAGGAGGCCAATCGTGACTACCGCTCTCGCACGCCGCTTCAAGGTCGACCTGTCGACCATCGCCGCACCCACCACCTGGGTGAACCTCAAGGGGATCAACGACCTGAACCCCGCCATCAGCCCCAGCCTGGTCGCCGCGGACGACTACGACTCGAACGGGTTCTCCTCGTTCGAGAAGACCATGCAGGGGTGGGTGACGACCGCGAAGTGCCGTCGCGCGACCAACGCGGGCGTGTTCGATCCCGGTCAGGAGCTCGCCCGTTCCGCGCAGCTGCAGTTCGGCGACCTCGCCCGCCTCAACGCCCGCTGGTACGACCGCAACGGCGCTCCGGAGGCGTACCAGGGTGTCGCGATCGTCGGATACTCGGCGTCGAAGACGGGTGTCGCCGACCTCGACGAGGTCACCATCACGCTGACCGGTGACGGCATCCTCGCACCGATCGCGAACCCGTTCGCTGCGGCCGCGGTGCCCGTCATCCTCGGCGCCACCCCGACCGCAATCGCGCAGGGCGGGATCGTCAACATCACCGGCACCGGCTTCGGCGGCGTGACCGGTGCTGCATCGGTCAAGTTCGGTGCGACGAACGCGACGAGCTACCTCGTCGTGTCCGACAACACCATCGTCGCCGTGATGCCCGCCGGTTCCGCCGGGGCGGCGAACATTACCGTCATCAACGGCGCCGGCACGTCGACCGCGTTCAGCTACACGCGCGGCGCGTAACAGACTCCCGGGCGTGCGTGTGGGGATGCGCACGCCCGGGACCATCCCCACAGAAGGGTCCCCACAGCATGGAAATGCGTGAATACACCGAGTTCGCCGACGGCGCGCTCGTCTTCCCGTACAAGGGAAAGAAGTACGCCGCACCCGAGATCGGTATCAAGCTTGGCCTCCGCCTCAACGGCATCACGAACAACGGTGAGGAACAGGATCTCGACTCCGTCGAACTGTTCAAGCTGGTCCTCGGCCCCGTGTGGGACGAGATGATCGCTGACGGTGTCCCGCTGACGTTCGCGACCCGTGCCGGCGCGACGATGCTCGCCGACTTCCAGTTCGGCCGCGCGTACGCCGAAGCCATGTGGGAGACCGGTGGCGACCCAAAAGCGATGACCGAGTACATGAAGGCTCGGGGAAATCGGGCTACGCGGCGATCGAAGAGTACGGGTGGGGCGACAAAGACCCCGTCACCGGCATCTACGAAGGCTACGACCTCCCGAAGCAGCTGACGAAGCCGCAAGGGCGTGGTGTCAGCTGGCCTGAACTGATCAGCCAGTGGGGGCTCTTGGAGTTCTCGTTCCATGCCGTGCTCGGCATAGACCTCGAAGACGTGTGGGCGCGGAAGTCGTGGCGTTGGTTCAACGTCCGCGTGCGGAATCTCCTGTCCACCGACACCCCGCTCGCACGCTACTTCGCACCCGACGACGAACCGAAGCCGGAGGCCACCGATGAATGAGGGTCCCACGACTGTCGGTTCCATCGTCGGCAAGCTCCGCATGGATCGCGACCAGTGGATCGCGGACGTCGCGGCGACGAAGCAGGACGTCCGCGAGCTTGAGCGTGCGAACCCGGACATCCACATCGGTGACAACGCGGCTGCGGTGATCGGGCGCCTCACGGCTGTGAAGGCTGCCGCCGAGGGTGTTGCGGGCAGCAACGACAAGGTCGCCGCGACACAGACGAAGCTCACCCTCGCGCAGGGCCGCCTGACGGCGGCGATGAGCGCAGCCGACACGGCGTATGCGCGGGCGAGCCTCGCGCAGATGCGGCTGACCGAACTCCGCGAGAAGGGTGTGACTTCCGGGGCGCGGTACGTCGCGTCGGAACTCGCTGTCACCGAAGCGTTGAAGCGCCTCGACACGGCGAACGAGAAGGTCACCGCGTCAGAAGCTGCTCTCGCGGCCGCCCGTCGTGCGAACACCGCCGCCACCGAGGACGAGACTCGTGCGACGGTCAAGGCGAACGAGGCGAACCGCACCAGCGTGACCCGTGTGGGCGCCATCACTACGGCCATCGCACTGCTGCTGCCGCTCCTCGCGCCTGTGGGTGCCGCAGCGATCGGTATCGGCTCCGCGTTCCTCGGAATGGGTGCCGCGGGTGTCCTCGCGATCATCGGCATCAAGCGGGAGATGGACGCCGGCACCACTGTCGGTGCGTCGTACCGTTCCGGGCTGGACTCCCTCAAGGGGTCGATGAACACGCTCGCGCAGACCTCCGCGGTCGCGATGCTGTCGTCCTTCCAGCGGGTCGTGCGGGAGACACGGGACGCGCTGCCGGGGCTGAACGTCCAGGTGGGCCAGTTCTCCGGTCTGCTGGGCCGTTCCGGGGCGAACCTGTTCACCGGGACCATCAACTCGCTGCGGATCCTGAACCCTCTGTTCCTCACCGCCGGGATCTACCTCGAGTCCCTCACTGCGGGGTTCCAGCGGTGGACCGAAGGGTCGGGGATCGAGGACTTCGGCGGGTACGCGCTCGCGATGCTCCCCACGGTCACCGACCTGCTCGGGAAGCTGGCATCCACGGTGATGCACATCCTGCAGGCACTCGCACCGCTGGGCACCATCGGCATGGCTGTGCTGGTCGGCATCTCGGATGTGATCAGCGCGATCCCCGTCGAGGTGCTGTCGCAGCTGATCGTGACGCTCACCTGGGGTGCGATCGCGTTCAAGGCGTGGGGCTTCGTCGCCCCGATGCTGGCGAACATCGCGACCAGCATGGGCGCGGTCGGTGCGGCGACAACGATAGCGACCGGCCCGATCGGGTGGGTCGTTGCGGGTCTTGCCGCCCTTGCGGGCATCTTCGCTGTGGTGATCGCGAACAACTCCAGCGCGACACAGGCGATGCAGACCTACACCGCTGCGGTGGAGGCAGACACGGGCGCAGTCGCGGAGAACGTCCGTGCGAAGGCCGTGCAGGAACTCCAGGACCGTGGGGCGCTCGACGCTGCGAAGCAACTCGGTGTCAGCCTCGAAGACGTCACGAACGCCACTCTCGGGCAGAAGGACGCACTCAAGGAGCTTTCGCTGTACACGCGTGCCGCGGACGGCGACACAGGCGCCATGCAGCAGGTGATGAAGGACAACAACCTGAGCCTGCTCGAGGCCACCGGACTGGTGAACACCCTCGTGGGAAGCCTGCGGAACGAGAGCAGCGCGATCGATGCGTCGGTGGCGGGGCACAAGCTGCGGACCGAAGCTCTCACAGAGACGTCGGCTGCTGCACTCGCTCAGCAGCGCGCCGATGAGGCTGCAGCCGCCGCCCTGGGGATCTCGGTCGGGGCACTGCAGTCGGCGCGTGGCAGCCAGGACGAGATGAAGACGGCGACCGAGAAGGCCACCGCGGAGATGTACCTGCAGGGCGACGCCGCTGGCCTGTTGAAGCAAGCACTCGATGAGCTCAACGGGAAGGCCCTCTCGGCTGCGGAGGCTCAGAACCAGTTCGAGTCGCAGCTGGTTCGGATGCCGGACTACATCGACGACGCGACCGGCGCACTCGACTCGGCTGGTGCGTCACTCGATGGCATGTCGGAGTCTGCGATCACGAACCGAGGGTCGCTGCTCGATCTGATCCAGTCCGCACAGAACTCGGCGCAAGCGTTCCGTGACCAGGGAGGTAGCGCTGAAGAATCAGTCGCGAAGCTCCAGGCATCGAAGCAGGCGATCGAGGATCAGGCTGTCGCGAACGGTATGAACCGTGACGCAGTGCACGCCTACCTCGACGAACTGTTCAAGATCCCCGCGACCCTTCCGGTGACGAAGATCGAGGTCGACATCGCGAAGGCTGAGGCCGACCTGGCGTGGCTGGTGCGGCGACGCACCGCGGCGATCGCGATCTCCGTCACCGAGTCACACCTACGAGACGGTGCCGCATCTGGTGGCCGTGCGCTGGGCGGCACCACCCCGGGTCTTGCCGGTGGCGGAACTAGTGGCGGGACCATCAACGGCCGCGGCACGGCGGGCAGCGACTCGGCGGGCCTGTACCGCCTCGCGAACGGCGAGGAAGTCGTCTCGAACGTCTTCGGACAGGCAGACCGCAACCGGTCCCTGCTGAAGGCGATCAACGCCGGCTACACGCCCTCGCAGGCACCTGCCGCAACGCCCAGCGTGACGAACAACAACGTCACTCTCATCAACCCCGTGGTCCGCGACCTGCAGCAGGACGCGTGGGATGCCGCACAGATCGTCGGGAGTCTCTGATGTACAGCGTCGCCGGTGTCCCTCTCCGCAACCCGACATTCGGCTGGCGCTTCCGCTCCCCGTCGAAACCGATCAGCGAGCTCGTCCGCGAACGCGCGAACGTCTCGGCACCAGGCACAGACGGCACTGTGGCGGGACTCCCCGCCACAGTGAGCGCGGTAGTCCTGCCGCTGGTGGTGCGCACCCCGAAGGCTCACCTGCAGACCCTCACCGCACTGTTCTCGGGTGAAGGCGCCCTGACGGTCACGGCCGATGCGTCCCGATCGGTGCAGTTCGAGCTCCTGTCGTGGACACACGTCGGGTACGGGTCTGCGGACTCGATCCTCGATGTGACGTTCATCATCCGCCTCCCGCAGGTGTACTGGCGGGATGCGGCGGAATCCACGTCGACCGCTGCTTCCCTGTCGACGGCTTCGGTCGCGGTCACCGGACTGTTTCCCGGCATGTCGGCACCAGTGCAGGACGCCATCGTGCGGGTAAAGGGTGCCACAACCGGTCTGCAGGTGACCGACACCGCCGGATCCTGGTTCACGTACGCCCCAGCGTTGACCGGATCTCAATACCTCCGGTTCGAGTCCACGACCGGACGGGCGTTCGTCACAACGTCGGACACGTGGGTAGGCGGCACCGAGGTCTCGGGCGCCGTTGACTTCGGTGGCCCGCGAGGCGTCTTCGAAATCACACCACGGCTTGCGCCTGCTGATCCGGCCACTCGCGACGGCCGGCTGACCGTCGCAACAGCTACCCGGTCGGGCGCTCAGATTCAAGTCAGAGGCACCGCTGCGTTCCTCGTCTGACCGCAACCCCTGAGGAGTGTCATGACGTTCGATGTTCGCCTGCGCCTGTACAACGATGACGGCACCAAGTCGCGTGTGCTCAAGACGATTCGGATGGATGTGACACAGGCGGACTCGTCAGCCTGCCGGGTGACGTTCGCCACGTCGTCTCGTGTCGCGGGCTCGTTGGATGCCCCGTTCCTTGTCGGCGTGGAGTACACGACCGGTGGGGTTTGGGCGTCGCCCCGCAACGACCTGTTCATCGCCACGGAGGACAACTCCGACAACGCCGAGCAGTCGGGCGTCGTCTCGTTCACCGCTCAGGACGTGCTGTCCTGGCTGACCCAGCGACTGCCCCTGTGGTGGAAATCGGGCGACAACGCACAGGATCGCACGTACACGAACGTGACCCCGGGTGCGCTGCTGAACGAGATCATCACCTACGGCAAGACCGGAGGTCTCGGTGATGGGGCGGGGTGGGGACCGAACGTCACCACGGACTTCACCGGCACCACAGATTCGGTGGGTGCGGCGTGGGCTCAGCAGGTAGACCAGACATACCCGCTCTTCACCACGTCCCTGTCGCGGATCATCGACGGGCTCTCTGACCAGGGATACATCGAGTGGTGGTCGGAGGGGTTCAAGCTGCGCGTTGTGAACGCAGGCACCGCCACGGACCGGTCGAACGTGGTCTTCGGTGGCCGTGGGTTCACCCGGTCCCCGGCAAAGTCGGTCTACGAACCGGCGACGGCGATCGTGATCCAGTACGACGGTGGCTGGACTCATGCGGTGAACCCGGGCGCGTCGAACCGGTTTGGTTCGGTGTTCCAGGTCATGTCGCAGTCCGGCGCTCCTGACATCCCGGCCGCGCAGCAGAACGCGCAACCGGCGCTCACGAAGGCGCGCGCGGTGTCAAGGGAACTGTCCTACGAGTGGGCACCTGTCGGCGGCATGACCGCACCGTGGGCCGGGTTCAACATCGGAGACCTGGTGACGGCGCGGACGCGCGGAGGAAAGATCCTTCAGCGTGTTGTGGGGATCGTGGTCACGAAGGACGTTGCCGGCGTTGTCACCGCCCGCACGGTCGTCGGAGACAAGATGCTCACGCAGGCGGCGAAGCTCGCGCGGCGCACATCGGCGGCGCAGGTCGGGCAGATCATCGGCGGGTCCGGGTCGTCCGTACCGCCGACGACCGCACCGGCATCGCCAGACCCGAACGCCCCGGACGCCCTGCACGTTGTGTCGAACACCGCCTCGTGGGGGGAGGACGGTGCCGCCGTCGCAGCAGTGGGCGTTGCATGGGATCAGGTCACAGACGCCGTCGATTCGACGGCGATCGATGTGAACCTGTACGAGCTGTGGGCGCGGGAAGCGTCCGAAACCGCGCACATGGTCACCGCGACCGATCAACTGTCCACCACGGTCCCCGGATTGAAATCTGGCGTTCCGGTGTGGGTCAAGGTCCGTGCGCGTTCCGTGCGCGGACGGTGGTCGGAGTTCTCGCCCGAGATCACCGTCACCCCTGCAAGTCCGTTGTCGATTGTGCCGAAGGTTCCGACCGGGCTCGAGGTGACGTCGAACACCGCGGAGTTTCAGGCTGACGGATCGTCTGTCGCGACACTGCGTGTGCAGTGGGATGCGGTCACATTGTCTACAGATGACGTGGCCGTCGTCATTGACCGGTACGAACTGTGGCTGCTCGATGGGGCCGTGTGGGGGCCGGTTTCGGCGTCGCCCTCGCGGGACGTGCTCGTGTCGGTCCAGTCGGGGCAGGCACGGTCGTTCAAGGTCCGTGCCTACACGACTCTTGGTGTCTGGTCGGACTTCACCTCCCACGTGGACGTGATCGCGGCGCTTCCTGACGCATTCGACATCGCTCCCACCGATCCGACCCTCACCACAAGCCTGGGCATGGTTCAAGCGCAGTGGGACGGAGTCCTCACCGGGGGCGTCCTGCCGGCTGGTGTGCAGCACGTACTCGTGGAGCATGCTGCGTTGACAGGCGGACCGTGGACCCGTGTCGCCGTTCCGCTGCCGAATGGGGGCGGGTCGTCGCCGATCCGCGGTGTGGTCGGTGAATCGATGTTCGTCCGGTTCATCCCGGTAGACACTCTCGGTCGAGAGTTCACCCCGTCGGCTGTGGTCTCCATCGTGGTCACCGGGATCACCGGCCCCGACCTGGAGGCGAATTCGGTCACCGCGAACACCATCGCCGTCGGTGCGATCGAAGTGCAGCACCTCTCGAGCGGGCTCGGGTCCCACATCGATCTGGGTGAGAACAGCGTCATCATCTCGATCACCGCCGAGCAGGAGTCCCTTGCCGGTCAGGTCGATGAGACGGCTGGGGCTGTCGGTCAGCTCACGTCATGGTTCCGGGTGGACGAGAACGGTGCGCACGTTGGGTCGACGGGTTCACCGTTCCAGACGCATGTGAAGCCGGACCGGTTCGAGATCACTGACAACGGGGTGGTCACGTCGTACTGGGAGGGCGGGCGCATGGTCGTCCCGAAGTTGGAAGCAACGGAGATCGTTCTCGCTCAGCACAAGTTCGAGCCCTATGCAGACGGAACGGTGGTGAGGGCTCTTGGTATCTAGCGCATTCCCCGGCCGTCCGTTCAATCTGCGGGAGAACGTCTGGCTCATCGAGCAGGACATCGCGGGGAACCAGTCGAAGCTCGGGTGGCAGTTGTGGATCGACAAGACGGCGTACTCCCCGACGTTCTCGGGAGGTGCCGCCAACCGGTCCTTCTACCTTGACGGGGTGCTGCGCGGCTCGATAAGCGCAACCGGGTTCGACTTCCGTGGGAGCGGCCCATGGCTCATCCTCAGCGGTGAGACCTGGCTTGCGCACGAGGCAAACGGTACGAAGTCGTTCGATATCTACGCTCCGGCAACGTATGACCTACTCGGGTCGACGTCGGTCACAGTGAATGATGTCGGGCTGCCCACGATCCCGCGCGCATCGACCGGGCGGTTCGACCCGAGCTCCACGATCACAGCCGGGACCGCGGTAACGATCCACACGGACTGGGCATCGTCGTCGTTCACACACGACATCACCTACACGTTCGGATCCGCGTCCGGCACGGTCGCGACAGGTGTCGGCGGGTCGACGTCCTGGACACCGCCCCTCAGCCTGCTGACACAGATCCCGAACACCACGTCCGGGTCCGGGACGATCACCGTCGTCACCAAGAGCGGTGCGACGACCATCGGGACGAAGACAACCCCGTTCACGTTGCAGGCCGGCGCCGGCGTTGTTCCGACGATCTCGTCGCTGACGGTGTCTGACGACAACCCGACCGTGGTGTCGCAGGTGGGCCTGTTCGTTCAGGACCTCTCGATCCTGAAAGCCACGGTCAACGCGTCCGGGGTGCAGGGCTCGACGATCACCGGCCGCTCCTGGGGGATGCCGGGCGCGCAGTCGATCGCGTCAGGATCCGGGGCGAAAGTCACCGCGTCTGGCACTGTCCCGCTGAGCGCTTGGGCGGGTGACTCTCGAGGGCGGTCCGCGGCATGGTCGGGGAACGTCACTGTCCTCCCGTACCTGTCGCCGTTGTTCACCAACGTGCTCGTGCGGAGGTGCGACGCGGGTGGTGCTGTCAACGACAACGGCATCAGCCTCCGGGTGGATCTGAACTGTGCTGTGCAGTCGCTGATGAACAGCACTCAGCGGAACAGCCTCACGATCAAGGTGTTCACTCGCCCGTACGGCGGGTCGACGTGGACTGCCCGGAACGTCATCAACGTCACTGCGGGGACCGTGACGTACAATTCGAACTTCGTCGTCTCGGGCGGTGCGAACTATCCGATCGATGACAGTTTCGATGTGCGCGTCGAGGTGGCCGATAAGTTCAACACGGCTGCAGCGCAGACGGTGGTCGCTACCGCCGCGGTGTTCATGCATTGGTCGAAGACGGGCGTGGGGTTCGGGAAGTTCCATGAGAACGGGACAGTCGACGTCGCGGGCGATGTGTACGCGACTGGCGAGGTCCGCACCCGCGGGAACGGCATCGTTGCACCGGTCGGCGTCGTCTGCGAGTTCGCTGGATCAACAGCCCCCACAGGGTGGCTGCTGTGCCAGGGTCAAGCCGTGTCCCGCACCACCTACGCGGACCTCTTCGCCACCATCGGCACCACCTACGGCGCAGGGAACGGGTCATCGACGTTCAACGTGCCCGACAAGAAGGGGCGCGTCGGCGTAGGCCTCGACTCGGCGCAAACCGAGTTCGACACGCTGGGCGAGACCGGCGGGTCGAAGACGCACACGTTGACGGCGCAGGAACTCCCGGACCATTCGCATGTCTGGCCCGGTGGTACTGCGGCAGCGGCGGGGACAGGGGACATCTTCTCCCGTGCAGGTACGGGCGGGCAGGACGGCAGCTTCCGCACAGGCTCAGGTATCGCCGCGTCTGGCGCGTACGGCGCGGCGCAGATCACCGGCTCTCGCGGTCACAACAACCTGCAGCCGTTCCTTGTCATGAATTTCATCATCAAGGTCTGAAGGGAGACCACGTGGCAACCACGACACAGCACATCAACGCCCGCAACGACCCTGATCTTCTCGACCGGTTCATCGCGTCCGCGGAACAGGCAGACATCGACAACGCCTCCCAATGGGTGCAGGCGAACATGGGCAAGCTCGTCGGCGTGGACGTGGACGGCGGGCAGACCGTCGCCGATGTCCACGCATACGCCAAGGAGACCCGCGACGTGTATATCGACGCGACACCCGACCGTCCCGGCGTGGATCTCGTCGCGGTCACTGACTCGCACCTCACGGCCGCGATCACCGCAGTCCGCACGATCTGACTCGCACGACAACCCGAGCCCCCGGCGATTGCTGGGGGCTTTGCCATTCCCACGAAGGAGAACCAATGCCGTTCAAGAATGGGGAGGTCCCGTACTCGGTCGTGTCCGTGGTGTTGGCGTCCGGGACCGACAGCAACGGGTACTGGGAGTTTCGGTGCACCCCGGCGTTTGCTGCACGGTGGGCGTCCGCGAAACGGGAAGCTGAGCGGCGCTTCGGCCGCACGATTCACATCCGTGCCGGGTGGAACATCTACCGCCCGCTGTTCTCGCAGAGGACCGCGCGGACGAACGCGTGCAAGCAGGGGAACTGCAACGGTGCCGCCGTGGAGGGCACGTCGTCGCACGGCGGCGAGTGGCGCGGGCGACCATGCCTTGCTGTCGACGTCGACCCGAACGGACTCACCTGGGATCAGGTCGACCAGGCGATGGAAGCGGCAGGTTTCTCGGCCCGCCTCATCACCGAAGCCATGTCCGGCATCAAGGGTGGCGAACGGTGGCACTACATCGACTTCAACGCGTTCGCGCCCCTCCCTGCAGGTTCCACATCATCTGACACGCCAAGCCCCGCCGTTGCGGAGGAAGAAGAAGACATGTTCACCATCTATCGGCGTGGCGGCTCGATCCGAGTCGTCGGCAACGGTCGTGACTTCCGCATCGGTGGGGCGCTCACCGTCCAGACCGGTGTCGACGGCACCGAGACGCTCGACGTACTCGCGAAGGGTGCGAAGGTCGTCGATCTCGATGACCGTCAGTGGGATGTGATGATGGTCGTCCTCGACGCCACCGCCGGCAAGCCGGTGACGTCGCTCGACGACACCGTCATCACGAAGCTCGTCGATGGGATCGTCGCGAAGCTGCCCGCCGCCGGCGGCGCCGCGACACCGGGGGATGTCCGGGCGGCCGTCGCGGACGCGTTCGGTGGGCTGGTGCTGAAAGCCGAACGGCCCTGATGCCGTACCCGTTGAATCCGCCGTGGGCGCGGCGGGTGCTCTACGGTCTCCGCGCCGCGCTGTACCTGATGTGCCTGCTCATGGGCGTCGGCGCGGTCTGGCTGACGCCCACGACCGTCTCTGACAGGCTCCCCGGGTTCGTCACCGATCTGTGGGGGGTGATCGCCGTGCTCGGCGCACTCGCCTGCCTCGGCGGCGCACTCTCCAGGCTGTACCGGTGGGAGCTCATCGGACTCCCACTCGTCATCGGCGCCGTGGTGATCTACGCGATCACCGTGTGGGAGATCGCCGCGGACGCACCCACTCGGACCGCTCAAGCATCGGCGGTCACCGCGCTCCTGTTTGCCCTCGGCATCCGGTGGATCGATCTGCTCGTGGTGCGGGGGCGGCTCGTACGCGAGAACCAGGGCGGCGGGTGAACCTGCAGGAGTGGGCGCTCGTCGGAACCACCATCGTCGCGATCGCGACAGCGGTGTGGACCGGCGTGAAGACAATCTCCGACCGCAAGGCCGGGGTTCGCTCCACCGAACACACCGAACGGCGCGACACCGTCGCTGACCGTGACGCGCTCATCGACCAAATGCAAGAGGAACTCCGCGACGCACGCGCTGCGCGGGTGGCGACGGAGATCGAGAAGCAGCGTCTCGCTGACGAGTTGTCGCTCGAGCGGGAGTACACGCAGATTCTCCGCGATCACATCTACCGGCAGAAGGCACCGCCTCCGCCAACACGACCCTGACCAGGAGGTCATCATGAAGACTCTCGCCGCATGGTTCACTGACGGCCGCCGGCAGGCGCTGCAGGCCGCGCTCGCGACTCTGCTGCCCGTCGTCGCGTACTTCGGGTGGGTGACGACGTCGCAGGCCGACGCGCTCCTCTCGGTGTCGCAGGTCGCGCTGCAGCTCGTGCAGGGCGTGATCGGCCTCGCGCTCCTGCGCCCGTCCGCCGCTGCCCGCTGGCTGACCACGGTCGGCCGCGGCATCCTGTACGCCCTCGCCGGTGTCGTCGGCCCGCTCGGTGTCGCGTTCCGGTGGTGGGGTGACGACACCGCTGCGGCGGTGCTCACCATTACGGGCCTTGCGTTGACCGCGTTCGCTGCGTTCGTGCAGGTCGTCAACGTCCAGACCATCGACCCGCAGTTCACCCCCGGGGTGTCTCTGCGCAGCGATCTCGCAGGGGAGTAGTTCATGACGGTCGTGACGCTCAACGGGCTGGAGACGATGCTCGGCGCCCCGGGCCCGATGAAGCGCGGGAAGGTGCAGGTCGACTACTGGGCTGGTGCCCGTGCGGTGACGCGGGTGGATGGTGCGGATGTGACGTTTCCGTCGCAGATCACCGTCGCCATCGCTGACGGCTCGCTGGTGGAGGTGTTGGATCTGCCTGCGACGGGCGGGGTGTGCTGTGTGCGCATCGTGGTGTCGTCGGGTGGGAAGCAGCTGATCCGGTTCGTCGAGATCCCCGCGTCGGGGCCGGTCGACTTCGGCAACCTGGTCGACGTCGACCCGGGAACCTTCGCCCCGCTCGATCCGACACCGCCCAACGCGCAGCAGGTGCTCGAGGAGGCCGCGTCGGCGCTCGGCTCGGCGGCGGCTGCAGCGGCTGCGCGCGCGGCCGCGGAGACTGCACAGTCGGCCGCGGAGGCTGCTGCCGCTTCGGTGATCCCGTCGACGGATGCCGCGATGGCGGCGGCCGCCGGGGCGCCGGGGTCGGTGTTCGCCGCCCAGCAAGCCGCCACCTTTGTTCGGTTCGTGGACCACCTCACGGGCGAGTCCATCGACCCCGCAGGGACCGTCGTCATCAAGGTGAACGTGACTACTGGCGACATCGACGACATCGTGTTCGAGGAGGCCTGACCGTGGCATACATGCGTGATTCCGCTGGGGTGCGGCTCGACACGATCGAGGTTGTCAGCGCTCCTGAGGCGGCGCTGAAAGCTCTCGCCACCCGCATCGCATCGACGGTGCGCGAGTGGCCTGGCGCGCTCTCCACCGATGCGCCCACTGTCAGCGACGCCACCGCCGCGACCATCGGCGGCCGCACCACCGCCTTCCAGGGAGCCGTCACCGAAGTCGTGTCACGCGGCGCCTGGGATGCGCCATTCAACCGTTGGAAGGTGCAGGGCGGCGGGCCGTTCACGGGCGCGGATTTCATCCTCGACGGCGACTCGATCGAGTTCGAGTATGTGCCTGTCGGGGCCACGATCTACTACCAGATTGTGGTCGACGGTCGCGCGGTCACTGAGGACTTCGTCTCGCTGTCCACCACGGTGGCGTACCACTACCTCAAGCTCGCGTTCGCATCCGCTCGACGTCGCCGCGTCCAGATATACATCTCTGGCATCAACGGCTTCCGTGGCGTGATCGTCCCCATGCAGCAGTCCCTCTCGCCCGCGCCTCGCGGGGTGGTCATCGGATGGGTTGGCGACTCGTTCCTGGCGGGTTCGAATGGTTCACCCGGATACCAGAGCTACGCATGGAGCGTCACGCAGTCTCTCGGGTGCGAGTACACGGGATCGGTGGCGGGCGGTACCGGCTTTGTCAGCACGGGATCATTTGCGAAGTATGACGACCCGGCCCGAGTCGCCACGGTCGCTGCGACGGACTCGGACCTGATCGTCATGTGCGCGTCGGTGAACGATGACGGGCTAGCGGGGCTGGCCGCCGCGGTCACCACCACGCTCAACGCTTACGCGGCCGCGTGCCCCGGTGTGCCGATCGTCGTGCTCGGCCCGCAGCCGACCAACTCGACGGACACCATCGGTGCAGTCCGGGCAGCGAACGCGGCAGCCGTGCGCGCATCTGCGCTCGCGCATCCGGCCGTGCTCGCGTTCTTCGACATGCTCGGCACCGTCGATGGCGTGCCCGCGGTCTGGGCCGCTGGCGCCTACACGGGACAGTCGCTCGTCACGTATCTCGGGTCTGTCTGGAAGGCCGACTTCCCGGAGTCCGACAGCGTCAGCGGTACGCCCGGCGTGACCGCGGCGTGGAGCCGGGTGACGTGGGGATTCGACGGCACCGGCCGCGTCGGCGCCACCACCGGCAACGGCAACCGCGACACCTACCTGCACTCGGACAGCGTCCACCCGACGCCGTCAGGGCAGAAGGCACTCGCGGCGATGGCTCTCCGCAGCATCCTCAGCCTGGTGGGAGAACTCGCCCGATGAGGAACCGCATCATCTCGACGCTCACCGCGTGTGCACTCGCGGCCACGCTCGCCGCGATCACCTACCGGATCGGCAAGGAGGACGGCGAGGACCGCGTCTTGGACGTGGTCTGCTCAGCCGTCGACCAGCAGTGGGACCGGCAGTCGGCCGTATGCCGCTGATTCCACCAAAGATCCAGCATTTGATTGACGGGTGCTTGATTGGCGGGCCGCTCGCCGACGGGAGTCCCGCGTGATTCCGCGGATCTGGTGCCCGAATTTGCTTGATCGGGTGCATCCGCTCGCCATGCCGGACGCTCCGAAGGTGACATAGCCCACCCAGGCATGTTCTTCATCACCCTGTTCACCATCATGATGATGCGCCCCGCTCTCGGCCTCACGGTCGGGGGCGGGGCGTTTCGTCGTTCCCGGGGTGTCGGCGGGGCGTCGTAGGCTGACGGTCTCTCACAGACGAGAGCGCCCCGACAGGTGCTGTAACACCGGCCGGGGCTGACGAATCCAACTCTGCATTGGAGTCCGCCATGGACGAGAATACTGTCCCCCTGCCCGCCTCACGAGACGCGGAGCTCGCGCGCCGCGTGTTCCTCTCCCACTACGCCGGCGGCACGCTCCGGCTGTACACGAGCGACCTGCAGCTGTTCTTCGGCTGGTGCGCCGGGTTCGGCGTGGACCCGCTCGCCGTGCGCCGGTCGACGCTCGAGGCGTTCGTGCGGCACCTGGAGCTCGAGCGGCACAACGCGGCCCGGTCGATCGCGCGCCGGTTCCAGACGATCCGATCCTTCTACCGGCTCGCTGTCGCCGACGAGCTGCTCGACCGTGACCCGACCTACATGGTGCGGCTGCCGCGGTGGAGTGTGGACCGGTCGAAGATCGCATGGCTCGACGACCGGCAGATGGGGAGACTGCTGCGCCAGGCTGAGGAGACGTCGCCGCACTATCACGCGCTCGTCGCGTTGATGGCGATGCTCGGCCTCCGCGTCTCCGAAGCGTGCTCGATCAGCATCGAGGACTTCACCGAAGACGCGATCGGCTACATCCTGGTCACCGTCACGAGGAAGGGCGGGAAGGTGCGCACCATGCCCATTCCCGTCCCGCTGCTCCGCATCCTCGAACGCGCGCGCGACGGCCGCACGGCGGGCCCGCTGATCCTCACCCGACGCGGGAACCGGCAGACCCGCAACGGCGCCTACTTCTGGATCAAGGAACTCTGCCGCAAAGCGGGACTGCCCGACAATGTCCACCCGCACTCGCTGCGCCACTCGTACGCGACCGCGCTCGTCCGCGCCGGCATGTCGATCGTCGACACGCAAGAGTCGATGGATCACGCCGACATCCGCACCACGATGCACTACTACCACCAGCCCATGAACCACGACCGGCACGGTGCGCACGTCGCCGCACGCGTCTTCGCATCGGCCGCGTAAGCATCAGGCCCTTGTCGGTGGCGGGGTGCCGTGCGTCGGGATCTCCCGCCGTCGGCGCCCCTCGGCCACCCACGGCTCGGCGCCGTCGATCTGTGAGAGCGCGGCCGCGAGGGGGCGGGTGTACTCGCTGTCGTAGTAGCCAGCCCAGCTCCCGGCTTCCTGCGCGAGGATGTCGACCCGGTCCCCGGCGATGCGGCGGAGCTCGTCGATCACCGGGCCCGGGTCGCCGGTGTACTGGTTGCGTGAGCAGGTCGTGGCCAGCTGGATGCCGAGCAGCACGTCACGGGTGAGTCGGCCCATGGGAGTCCCCTTTCCCCGGCCGAGGACCCCAGGCTACGCCGACACCACCGACATGCAAACAGACTTGGCACGTCCCCGAGACGTTCCAAATCTGGGGCCGATTCTTTGCACATCCCGTGTCACGACGGGATAGTCCCGATCACCACAACCCGGCACGACTGGCACCAGTAGCCCGATACCGCGTCACGCAACACCGCGGAACATTCAGGGCACCGCGGCGTCTGTACGTCGTCGAGGATGTCGTCCACGCGTCGAGGGTAGCCCGATGTCGGAACACCCCGGCAGAGTTGTCCACCGTGGGGACTGGGGAACTACTCGACTTCGAGCGTGCATGGCCGCGCCACTCTGGCGCGAAAGAGGTCGCGATCCGCGCGCACGGGCTGACGCCGGCGCGCTACTACGTGCTGCTCCGACGCGCAGCGGTCTCACACGAAGGACAGGCGCACGACGCGGTCACAGCGCATCGCATCATTCGGCTTCGTCGATCATGATCACCATGTCGCTGCCACGGTCCGGGTGATACGACCACTCGATCGTCAGCCCGTCCCACGACTCGGACTGGCGCCCATCCATTGACGTCGTCTGATTGATATGGGACTCGACGCTGGCCGGCATATCGAGGAATTCCAGGATGCATGCCTGGTCCGCGTATGAAGCGCCGGTCGCGTCCTCGTTGCCCTGCACGTCGATCACGAGCGTCTGGTTCTTGTCACCAAGCTCGGTACCATCAGAAGCCTTGCACCGGTCTACGGCATCCTCAAGCCGAGTGTCGACCTCTGCCTGCGCCGTCGCTGAGCTCACCGATGACACGATGCCGCTCACGGCGAGAGTCCCCATGATGCCGACGATCAGCCCACCGACCGCGGCCAGACCGATCCAGAGCGGCGTCTTGCTCGCAGGTGCCGGTGCGACAGGCTCTGGTGCGACGGCCGGATCCTCGGTGATGTTCCCCATGACGGTGAGCATAGAGGTTCAGCCAGCGCGGTGACCCATCACGCCACACGACCCGAGATCTCCCGAGGCGGTTCGTCCGCGAGCAACGCTGAGAACTGCTCCATCGCGGCGATGAGTCGCTGCTGGTTCTGCGGCGACTTGTACCCGCGGGTCGTCGCCCGCGTGGAATGGCCGACGATCTCCTGGATGAGGTCCTCGGGAACACCCGCGAGGTACAGCAGGTCCACGGCCGTGTGTCGGGCATCGTGGAGGCGGACGTCCTTCTCGATGCCTGCGGCGACGAGAACCTTCCGCCAGTCCTTCCCGGCAAGGTCTGGGCCGATCGGTCGCCCCTTCCGGGTGAACACGAGTCCCCACTGGTTCTCGGGAGACTTCTCGAGGTGGCTCAGAAGGATGGATCGGAGCGGTTCAATGAGGGGGATGATGCGCCACGACTTCGGCGACTTCGGGCGGGTCCAGTACAGGCCGCCCTCGAGGCTACGGTACTCGTAGTCGGCGGGGGTGTCGTCGGTCTTTCGTTGCGGGCAGTCCCGATCCCGGATGCGATCGCACGTGCCTCCGCATCCGTGCCGCCACCGGATGCGCTGCAGCTGCCACGACAGATCGAGGGAGTCACCGACCCGGTCGCGTTCGAGTCCGATCACTTCGCCTCGGCGGGCGCCGGTGAGCAGGGATGTAGCCCATAGAGCACCTTCGGGCATGGTGGCCACGTGGCGGAGGACCTGCAATGCCTCGGTGAGGTCAAGCGCGTGGAGCTCCGTGACGGACTTGCGTGGGGCACGAACGAGCGTGGCGGGGTTCCGCCCGATCCGGTTCTCCCGGAGCGCATCCTTCAACGACACCGACATCACTCGGTGCGCGAGGAGCGCGGTCGTGGAGGCCAGCCCCTTCGCGAGGATGGCGTCATGCACACGGCGAATGTGTGCCGGTCCGAGCTTGTCGAGCTTCACGCGACCGATCGCCGGGTTGATGTGGTTGTGGATCGTCCGGCGGTATCCGTCGATCGTGTTCGGACGGACCTCTTTCGCAGCAACCTGCTCCACCCAGTACAAGAACCACTTCTCGCACGTCATGGATGATGTCGGTAGGTCACCGCGATTGCGGAGGTCATCTTGCAGCTTCGCGAGCTTCTCGACGACCTCGCTCTTGTTCTTCGAACGGACCACCTTTCGGCGGCGGTCCTTCGGATCCCCGGTCGGGTTCGGGAGCTCAACGACGGCGGTCCAGTACTTGAGCGGCTGCTTCCGGTCCTTCGGGACCCGATACACCGCACCCTCGCCCTTGCCCCTCATGCGGTGCCGTTCCTCTCCTGCTTTGGCCCGGCTTCCACGGGCCGGCTCATCTTCTACCGTGCGCCGACCAGAGCTCCTGGTTGATCACTCCGACGTGCTGTGCTCTTCTGCGGATGGTGCGTTGCGCGTCCATCGAGTGTTCCCTTCCGGCCAAGGTGGGCGGGTGTAGCCGTTGGTGTAGCCATTCCCGTTGGTTTGCATGGTCCCGAGTGGGCCTGTATTGAGAGGCTACATGCCAGATATGGATTAATGCAAGCCAGATGCGATCTTTCCGCACGACTGAAAATCGTGAGGTCACGGGATCGACGCCCGTCGGAGCCACAAGGTGACCGTTACAGTCATCCTAGAAACCCCCACCTAGCTTCTAACATGGTGGGGGTTTTGTTTTTCCCTGGTGAGAGGCGGTTTCCACGTCGCCCTCTGGGCTACTCCGGCGGATCGCTGAGCGAGCGAAGCTCCCGTCCATTGAGCGAGCGCGGCGAGACGAGACGCCGTCAGCATGAAGCTTGGGCCGGTCTGGGGCCGGTCGAGGGCGAGTTCGGTTGGAGACCTCTCGACGTGGCGGCCACCTATGTGGTGGAGCGCGGCCGCACAGTGAGGGCCTGTAGGAGTGCGCCGATCGGACCGTGCTCGTCGTGCAGGAGGCTGTGGGTGAGACCGTGTCCACCTGGTCCGAAGCTGACAGTGGTGTCGAATCCAATCCAAACGCTCTCTGGCGCGCGAAACAGATGAACGTCGAGGTCGACGTTGGGGAAGTAGGCCTCCGCAGGCGCAACGCGGGGAGTGATTCCGTTGGCGATATCGACGAGTCCCAGCATTCGCGCGGTTGGACTAATCGTCTCGCCCTCGAGCAGAGGGAAGCGTGGCCGCATCCAGAACTGGGCTCGGCCGGGTTCGACCTCGTTACGACGCACATCGACCGTGGTCACGAATCTGCCGGGCCAGATGTGCGACGGCGACCAGGCCTGCATGGTGTCGGCGGCCAGAAGGCCGGGGAGGTTGGTGCCGGCGATCGCTGCGGTGTCATGGTTCTGGGCGAACCAGGCGCGGGCAATAGAGGCCGGGCGGCCAGCGTGATGCAGGGTAGCCTCGGCGAGCTCGATGGTGCGCCCGGCGCGAATGACCCGCGTGGTGACGTCGATCGTGTCGATCGGCAGGGTGCCGAGGATATCGAACGAGATCCGTGACATCGTGAGCGGAGAGCTCTGCCGCTCGTGGCGGTCGCGTTCGAGGGCATGGGTAAGAAGTCCGAGCGCGGGAGCGATGTGCTGTTCGTCGGTGTTCCACGCACCCTGCACCGCATCGGTCGCCGCGAATCGGGTTGCGTCGAGGCGGCGGAAGTAGGCGGGCATGGTCGGATCGTACGAGGTCACGTTAGGTGAAGCATCCGCTCGACGAACAGGAACAAGCCGATGCCGATCATCGCGATCCCGGAGATCCGGCTGACCACCCTGGCGGCGACGGGCCGTGACCGCAAGACGGCATGAGCGCCGTAGCCGACCGCGAGGTAGACGATCGCGCAGCTGGCGACGTGCACCAAGCCGAGCACGCTGATCTGAGCCGCCAACGGCCACGAGGCGCCCGGGTCGGTGAACGGGGGGAGCACGGCGAGGAAGAGGAGGAACACCTTGGGGTTGAGGCCGCTGACCCCGAACCCTTTCAACCACCACCGCGAGGCCGGCCCCGCTGCCGCGTCGGTGCTGGCGTGCACGACAGACGGATGTCTGAGTGTGCCGATGCCGAGCCAGACGAGGTAGAGCGAACCGGCGACGGTGAGGACGGTGAGCGCTCCGGCGATGCTCATCACCACCGCACCGGCACCCGCAGCGACGATCAGGGTCGCGACCAGGTGGCCAGTCAGCATTCCCGCCACCGCCGAGGGCACGCGGCGGTGCAGGCCCGCGGTGATCGCATACGCCCAGTCCGCGCCCGGAGTGATCACAAACAGCACAGAGACGCCCCAGAACGCGAGGATGGCCCCGCTGTTCACGCGATGGCCTCGTTGATTCTGCTCACGCGGCAAGACTAGGTAAATCTGATGCGAAGGTGCTTCTAACTATCACCTCGAATGATGGACAGCGTGGAAGAATTACTCGTATGGACGCAATCGATCGGAAGATTCTTGCAGAGCTGCAACGCGATGGCCGACAGACGCTCACCGAACTCGCCGAGCGCGTCCAACTCACCTTGTCGCCGTGCCATCGCCGAGTGCGCGAGCTTGAGAGGGAAGGTGTGATCACTGGATACCGGGCGAGCATCGACACGAACGCAGTGGGGCTTGGTTTTCAGACGCTCGTCTTCGTCACCATGCGTGAAGCGACCCGAGACTCAATCCGTGCGTTTGAGGACGGCGTGTCAGCAATTCCCAACGTCGTCGATGCGCAACGACTATTCGGAGAACCCGACTATCTTCTGCGGGTGGTCGCGGCCGATCTCGATGACTTCCAAGGGATCTATGATGACCAACTCAGCGCGCTACCCGGAATGCAACGCCTCAACACCACCCTCGTTATGCGCACCGTCGTCGACGACCGCGACCTGCCACTCTAATCCTGAGCTGCAGCCCAACGCTCGTCGTTGTCGCGGTCGGGTGAACACACCGGGGCAGTCGGCGAGGCAGCAGCCGCAGAAAGGGTGCTCCAGCGTCCCAGCGCCCGCTTCGTCTCGCACACGCAATCCGCGCAGGAGTAGCGATTTCCGCGTGCCGGGAAATCCAACTCGATGCGCCGATCGTCGCTGAGTTCGGACGCGAAGACAACGTCGTATTCGACCCGCCGAGCACCACCACCCGATTCGACTTCCCGTTTTTCAAAACTCGCCAGGAGAGCTTCCTGCGGTGCTCACAGACAATGGACAGTTGTCGCTAGCGCTCAAGCTCATTCGGACCGAGAGTCTCTTTCATCAACCCGGCGAGCTATGTGCCTGTAGGTCTCCTCGTCGATCAGCCCGATCGTGTAGGCATGGACAACTGCGTCGCAACTGTTCGGGCGCGCTTCCCAGACGTCAGCCAAGCCCCGCGTCCGGTAGCTCGGTTCAAAGTCCCCCGCAGAAGAGCGTCAACGAGTTCGTCCCGTGACCATTCGCCCCGCTGTGCACACGCGACAACGCCCATCGCCGTATCGGCGCGCAGTCCTGAGCTGTGAGAACTTTCTTTACTCGTTCAAGGCCGGCCTAGCGGCCGGCTGCGCCGCCTGCGGTGCGTCCGGTCCTCGCTCCGCTGCGGTCCGGGCGCTCCTCGACGGCACCGACGAGTCCGGTCCAAGTCGTATCCTCAACCTATGGCCGAAGCTCAAGAGTTCAGCGACGAGGACGTTCAAGAGACCGTAGACGATGGCCCCAGCCTTCCTCCGCTCTGGGACATCCCGCGCATCGTCGGAATTGAGCTCACGAACTTTCTTTCCTACAAGAAGGCGCACCTTGAGTTGTCAGATTTCACGGCAATCGTAGGACCGAACGCAAGCGGAAAATCAAACGCCGTCAAGGCCTTCCGCTTGCTCCGAGACATCCCGACCTACGGACTGCCCGTGGCATTGGCACGACACGGCGGGTTCGACCAACTTCGACACCGAAGCAACGGAAAGCCAAACGACCCTGCCATCCGCCTGAACTTTGTGTTCGAGGGCGCACCCCCTTCGTTCTACGAAATTTCGCTTGGCTCAGTGAGCGGGAAGCGTTATCGCGTGAAGCGTGAACGCGCGATGGTCAATTACGGCGAACGCGGCGAGTCAGTTTCTTTCGACAGCGACGGTTCACGTTTGAGTGCTTCAGAACGGCTGGCCGGCCCTGCTGACGATCTTCGCTCAGCCATCGCCCCGGGGCAAAGCGCTCTATCGACCGGCAGCTTTGCAAGCTACGTCGTTCAGAACACGCTTCGGTCCATCCAGACAATCGAGATCAACCCAGCCCTCGTGGGCGCTCTGCAGGATCCATCATCAACAGATGAGTTCGACCCAGCAGGTGGTAACACAACGAGTGTGTTCGAAGCGCTCACTCACGAGGAGAGAACCAGAGTCACTGAGCACCTGTCAGCAGTCGTCCCCGGCATCGTTCGTATCGAACCACAGAACTTCGCCGACAAGCAGACGCTTGCCTTTTATCAGCACAGCCCATCTGGGAACCGCAAGTTCCTGGCTAAGCAAATGTCCGATGGTACGTTGCGCGCCTTCGCAATCATGCTCGCGATGACGCAGAAAACCCGGCCGCAGCTCATCGTGATCGAAGAACCAGAAGTGGCCATACATCTCGGGGCGCTGCAGAGCCTGGTCGAGATTTTGAAGTCCGCTTCGTCAGCAACACAAGTCCTGATCACGACCCACAGCGCGGACATCATCGACGAAGTCCCCGTTGATTCGCTCCGAGTTGTGTGGAGCGACCAAGATCAGTCTCAGCTCGCTGTAGTAAGCGAACACACACGCTCGGTCCTGCGTACCGGGATGATCACCCCGGGGGCCCTACTTCGAGCCGATGCGCTAGACCCGGATCGAGTTGCATGAGCGCCCCGCCTGGAGCCGCCCACCTTGGAATTGTTGTAGAGGGCCCGGGAGACAAAGAAGCTTTCCCGATACTGCTTCGAAAGTACCTGCACTCCGTAGGACGTTACGAGGATCTGTTAGGCAAACCTGTCCCCCTGAAAGGGAAGGGGTCAGCAACTCGAGCGAATAGCGGCCTCGAGGGATATGTCCTAGCAGCCGCGCGCCCGGGGTGCTGTGCAGTATTGGTACTCGTCGACGCAGACAAGGACGCAAGCTGCGTGCTCGGACCCGATCTTCTAGCGCGGGCCCAAGCCGTGACTGCAGTTCCGGTAGTCGTGATCGTTGCTGAGCGCGACTTCGAGGACTGGATCTACACCGCTGTAGAGCACCTGGACCTGGGCAAGGCAGCCTGGAACTCAAGTGAACGCGGGAAGAACGCAATTGAGTCGTTGCTCACTCCTGAAAAGTATGTGAAGTCGACGATGCAAGCACGACTCACGCAACGCATGGACCTAGACGTCGCGCGAACAAGAAGTACGAGCCTCAACCGCCTGTTCAACAAGATCGACGAGATCCTAGCCCGCATCTAGCGGCTCGGCGTTTGTGCCGGTTCTGTGCCGGTAGCTCCGCTGAAACCACCCTCAACCAGCCGTCACCAACCATGACGACTTCACGGAATCACGCGGTAAACGGCGACTAACGAGCGCCCCCTGCCCCGGCGCATCCAACTGAAAATCGTGAGGTCACGGGATCGACGCCCGTCGGAGTCACTGGGACCCTCGTGCGGCTTCTACGCACGGGGGCTTCTTCAATTTTGCTGGTCAGGGGCTGTTTCCGCTCCCCTCTGCGGATGCGCGAGGCTAGTCGAAACTCGCCGATCGGATACCGCAGACGCTCCGCTGATCGACCGTCGGTCGAATGTGCAGAAACCCTAGGATCCAGGTGTGGAACTCGTGGAACTCATGACCGCACGCTTAACCCTTCGTTGCCCCTCAGAAGCCGACATCCCACGCGTTGCCGAGATCTGCAAAGACTCCGTGATCGCGGAGTTCACCATGGTGCCGCACCCCTATGAGATTGAGCATGCACGCGGCTTCGTCGCCGACATGGTTCCAGCTGGCTGGGCAGACGGGTCCACTCTCACCTGGGGAATCTACGAGCGACACGACCCCCGTCTTCTCGGAATCGTGTCGCTCTCGGGTGTTAGCGATGGCATAGCTGAGTTGGGCTACTGGATCGAGTCCGAGACACGCGGTCGAGGCGTTATGACTGAGGCCGCGGAACGAGTTGTCGAGTACGCCTTCGCACTTGTACCGCTCGGCCTGGGGCTACATCGCCTCGGGTGGGAGGCACTCACGACGAATGTTGCGTCCGCGCGTGTTGCGCAGAAGCTCGGCTTCGCTTGGGAAGGACAGAGACGGCAGGCTGCGTTCCGCCTCGGACGGACGTACGACCTGACCTTCGCAGGTCTACTCCATACGGATGAGCGTCCCGCAACATCCTGGCCAAGCAACGAATAGGGCGGGGCTCGCGAGCCTCCGCTTGCCTGGCGCGTTGGCGGAGATCTACCCGGAGCGGCTGCACTCCGCGCCGGACATCTCCCGGTGACGACTGCGTGGCTTCAACGGGTGTTCGAGGCACCAATCATTTGCCAGTTGCAGCCCTCAAGATCGATGACCTCGGCTCCTCGCTATTCGCCATCGCGCCGTTGCCGAATTTGTCCAGCAACCTGAGGGACGATGGCACACGGCGAGTGACGCGACGGCGACGACTTGTCCAGCTTCCGTCATGCCGAGCGATGCGATGAGAGCATCGGGCGCTTCGCCATCGAGATCGGCCGTGAGTGACGAGCGCCCACCCGCGCGAGAGATACGTCGACGCCTGTGGCGGTCGTCGTGGCGGTGATCGCCTGGCTAGCTGTGTGACCCTGACTCGATCAAGGCGATGGGTGAGAACTTTCCTTAGTCGTTCAGGGCCGGCCTCCGGCCGGCTCGTCGTGGTGGGGCGGCTCCACGGCGGTGCGTCAGGTACTCGCTCCGCTGCGGTCCGGGCGCTCCTCGCGGCACCGCCCCACCCGTCGCCGATTGCGTCCTGTCTCCTGAGCCCTGCGAAGCCGCACCGAGGCGATGCAGTGCCAGCGACAAGGGCTCCGGACATACGCCCAGAGCCCTTGTGATGGATGCGGCGGCTACCTTTTCGCGCCGGCGCGCTTCTTGATGCTTACGTACCAGGCGCCAAGTAGGCCCGCGCTGAGGACTTGAGCGAGGAAGGCACCGACGTACTGTCCGGTGAGGTTCGCCACGAGCATCCCGACAATGATGCTCAGAACTGCGACCACGACGACGGTCACGTAGTACGTGCGAAAGGGGCTTCCGCGAAGCATGGGGTTCTCCTCTCGTCAGTTGCAGTCTGCACCGTTGTGCAGGAAGGGGTTTCCCCTGCATAGGGCGCAACACCCCAGAACGACAGTCCCACACACTGCCCGTTGTCGTCAGCGTAGACCGCGGTGGCCCCGAGCGCGGCGGCCGCAAGCGAACACGCTGCAATGGCGACCGGCCCACCCACACCGCACGCGGCGGTGAAGCCGCCAAGGCCAACGAGGCCAGCGCTCGCAATGGTTGCCGTCTCGTGCCGCCTGACCATGTGATTGGTGATGATCGGCGGGCGACCCGGCGTTCTCAGTCGGGAACAGCGATGAGCTTCCCGTTCCTGGGGAAGTGGCTGACTTCGAGCTCTGTCAGCGCCGTGATCGCTTCCGACAAAGAGACGATGCGGCCGATCGGCACCTGGAGCGCCCCCTGACCCGCTGCTTCTGCGACGGCTTCGAGATCGGCGGTGACAGCCTGGGCGACCATCACCCGATACTCGCCGGGGACCGCGGCGCGGGCGAACTTCGCGGGGGTGGGGTTGATATCGAGGATGCGACCTCCGCGCTTCACGATGGTTCCCGCTGTTTTCGCTGAGAGCGTGCCCGCGGTGTCGAGGACAAGGTCGAATCCTCCGGTCAGGCTGTCGGGGTCGAAGTCGAACCGCACGATCGGGTCGATTCCTAGTGCTCGAGCTTCCTCGGTGTCGACGGGACGGCAGCTCCCGGCAACCGACGCTCCTCGGGACCGCGCGAACTGAACCGCAGCCCGGCCGACGCCACCGAGACAGCCGTGGATGAACACCGCCTGTCCTGCGTTCACCATGCCTTCTCGGATGATCGCTTGGAAGGCGGTGACACCGACCGTGGGGATCGCCGCGGCCTGTTCGAAGGAGAGAGTTGAGGGCTTCTTCACCACTCGTGCCTGCTCAGCCACGACCGCCGCAGCGAAGGCCCCTGGGCCTTGGAGAGTCGTACCGCCCAGCACTTCGTCGCCGACTCCCAGACGGGTGACGTTCGTTCCGACCGCTTCGATCACGCCTGCGAAGTCCGTGCCGAACCCGCGAGGAAACGTCCGGCCAGTCACCGCCGGCATCATCCCGTCGCGGATCTTCCAGTCCATCGGGTTGGCAGACGCGGCATGGACGCGGACGAGCACCTCGCCAGGCCCCGGCCCACGCGGCTCGACGTCTTCCAGCCGCAACACCTCCGGTCCGCCGTACCTGTGGTACTGGATGCGCTGCACCGTCAGGCTCCGGAGTCGTCGTTCACTCGTCCCGGCGTGGTCGACCGGATGGCGAGCGGGAAGCGGGTCTGGGTGAGTCGTTCGGAGACGTCCCAGAGTCGTGCTGCGGTATCGGGGTCCGTCGCGCGAGCGGCTGGCTTGCCCACCGCGGCCGGGCCGCGGACGCCGCCGAAACGGCTTGGGCCGGCGAAGCTGCCTGCGGGGACATCGCCGACGCCGGCCAGCAGGGTGGGGAGCGCGCCGCCGTCGGGACCGTGGGCGAGCAGAGGTGTGCCGACCGCAGCCACGGCGTCGAGTAGCCGGTTGCCGCTCGTGATCCGGAACCCCGTGGACGCCCAGCCGGGGTGTGCGGAGGTGGCGATCACCGACGAGCCCGCGGCGATCAGGCGGCGCTGCAGTTCGGCGGTGAACAGCAGGTTCGCCAGCTTGGACTGCCCGTATGCGCCGAACGGTTTGTAGACCCGATGCTCCCATTGCAGATCGTCAAAGTCGATGTGCGCGGAGCGATATGCCGTTGATGAGACGGTCACGACGCGGCCCGTGACCCGGTCCAGCAGGAGATTGGTGAGCGTGAAGTGTCCGAGATGGTTGGTTCCGAACTGGAGCTCGAAGCCGTCCGTGGTGTGTTGCAGCGAGTCGGTCATCGTGCCCGCGTTGTTGATGAGCACATCAACCGATCCGCTCAGGGCGGCGGCGAACTCTCGGATCGAGGCCAGCGAGGAGAGGTCCAACGGCCGGACCTCGACGGGTCCGTCCATAGCGTCTGCCACCGCACGGCCCTTCTGCTGATCTCTGACGGCGAGGATGACCCGCGCTCCCTTGGCAGCGAGGGCGGCAGCCGCGGCACGGCCGATGCCGCTGCTGGCGCCGGTGATGACGATGGTCCGGCCGGTCTGATCCGGCACCTGCGAAGGAGAGGCGAGTGTGAGCATGCTCCCCAATGTATCCACTGGAAACAATCTAGTCAACGGATACATTATTGATAGGATGCGGTCATGTCATCCGTTCGCCCCTACCATCACGGCAACCTACGTCAGGCCGTGCTGGATGCTGCGGCGGCGGTCGTTCGCGACCGAGGCGTCTCCGACCTGTCGCTGCGCGAGGTGGCCGCCGACATCGGGGTCACTCATGCGGCACCGCGCCGGTACTTCCCGGGCCGGCAGGATCTTCTCGACGCCGTGGCCGTCGAAGGCTTCGCCCGGCTCGGCGCCCGGCTGCGGGAGGCCATCGAGGCCTCACCGGGCTATGAGAAACAGGTTCGCTCGGTCGCTCGCGCCTACCTCGACTTCGCGACCTCCGAGGCGAACCTGGTCGAGCTGATGTTCGCCCACAAGCACGGAGCAGGCGGGCCAGACGTGGGCGAGAGCGCTTCAGCAGCGTTCGAGCCGATGTTGCAGATGTTCCGTCGCGGTCAGACCGAGGGAGTCCTCCCGAACCGCGACCCCGAGCGGACCGGGCTGATCTTCCTCGCGACGCTCCAAGGCATCGCCGGCCTCGTCAACTGCGGCGTCGTCCCGGCCGGGCAGCTCGATGATTTCATCAGTGATACCGTCGCGCAGTTCCCGAGCGGGCCGTCATCCCTGACGACGCAAAGGCGTCGCGGGAGCCGGTAGCTGACCTGTCCACGACACAGCTCTACGCCCCCACGGATGCACTTAGCCCGTCCTCGACGCCACTGGCGCATCCGCCCCGCACCTCGCGCCCGACTCTCGCCGAAGGGAGGGCCCCGAACATCGAGACCCTCCCTTAGCTTCGGGTCAGTGGGCGATCACGGGTTCAGCGGCGATTTCGGCCGCCGGCTCGTGTGCGTGGCTGAGGGAGTGGCCCTGTCCGCGGCGGCGGAACAGCAGCGCCGACATCACCGCACCGGCGGCGAAGAACGCCGCTCCCCACCAGTACGCGGTCGCGTAGCCGGCGAGCGCCGCGTCGACGCCGACCTCCGGCGTGACGGGGCCGTTCGCGACGAGGAAGTCGGCTGCGGCGGTGGCCGCCAGCGTGTTCAGCAGCGCGGTGCCGATCGAGCCGCCGACCTGCTGGCTGGTGTTGACCGTCGCCGACGCGACGCCGGCGAAGCTGCGGTCGACGCCGAGCGTGGCCGTCTGCATCGACGCGGGCATGATCGTGCCCATCGCGAAGCCGATCAGCATGAGCGGAGGCATGATGTTCGCGGCGTACGCGCTCGACGTGTCGAGGAACGTGAGCCAGATCATCCCGATCGCCCCGAGGGTCATGCCCGCCGGCACGAGCACCTTCGGACCGAACCTCGGAACGAAGATGTTGGTGCCCAGCTGCGCGGCGAGCACCAGCATCCCGATCATGGGCAAGAAGGACAGCCCCGTCTGAATCGGCGAGTAGCCCAGCGTGAGCTGCAGGTAGTAGGTGACGAAGAGGAAGATGCCGAACATGCCCGCACCGGCGACCGCCACCGAGAGGAACGCGGCACCTCGGTTGCGATCGAGGACGATCGACAGGGGCAGCAGCGGATGCGCGGCGCGGCGCTGCCACAGGACGAACACGACGAGCAGGATCACCGCTCCCCCGAGCATCCCCCACGTCAGCGGCGAGTCCCAGCCTTCGGTCTCGGCGTTCGAGAAGCCGTACACGAGGCCGAAGAGACCGCCCGAGACGAGCAGGGTGCCGGGCACGTCGAGCTTCGGGCGCGGTCCGCTGCGGGCGATGAACGGGATGTACAGGAGCGCGCCCACCAGGGCCACGGCCGCGATGAAGACGTTGATGTAGAGGTTCCATCGCCAGTTGAGCGCCTCGGTCAGGATTCCGCCCAGGAGGAGTCCGACCGCTCCCCCGGCTCCGGCGATCGCGCCGAAGACGCCGAACGCGCGAGCGCGCTCCTTCGGGATGACGAAGGTGGTCGTGAGGACGGCAAGGGCCGTCGGGGCCAGCAGCGCACCGAACGCGCCCTGCAGCGCCCGCGCGCCGACGAGCAATTCGAACGTGCCGGCGGCGCCGCCGAGTGCGGAGGCGGCGGCGAAGCCGATGAGACCGATGATGAACGTGCGCTTTCGGCCCATGAGGTCGGACAGGCGGCCGCCGAGCAGGAGCAGGCTGCCGAAGGCGAGGGAGTACGCGGTGATGATCCACTGGCGCTGGCCGTCGGTGAATCCGAGGTCGGCCTGCGCGGAGGGGAGGGCGATGTTCACGACGGTCGCGTCGAGCACGACCATGAGCTGGGCGAGCCCGACGACGATGAGTGTGATCCAGCGCCGACTGTCGACGGCGGGAGCGGTGGGAGAAGACATGAACGCCACTATATACGGTACTATTTAGTTCCGGATCTATCCGGTGCAGGAATTAACGGACCGGTAATATAGGCCATCGGACCGGAAGGGAGGCGACTGCAGTGACGCAGCTCGACCTCGACGAGTCGAAACCCCGTCTCGGACGCAAGCGGGACCACACCCGCGACCCCGAGATCCTCGAAGCCGCGCTCGACGTCCTCGCCGAGACCGGATACGACGGCATGACGATCGACATGGTCGCCGCCCGCGCCAAGGCCGGGAAGGCGACGCTGTATCGCCGCTGGTCGTCCAAGCCCGAACTCGTGCTGGATGCCGTGGCGTGCATGAAATCGAAGGACCTTGACCTCACCGGGCCGCCCGACACCGGAACGCTCCGCGGCGACCTCGTCGCCATGGTGAAGTCGCCGACGATCCGCGAGAGCGAGCGCAAGCTCAAGGTCATGGCCGGGATCGTCTCGATGATCGCCCGCGATCCCGAGCTCGCCGCGGCCGCGCAGGAGGCCCTCGTCGAACCGCGCGCGGCGGCCAACCGCATCATCTTCCGCCGCGCGATCGCCCGGGGCGAGATCTCCGCGGACTGCGATATCGAGACGCTCTGCATGATCGGGCCGGCCATGGTCGCCTATCGCGTGCTGATGCTGCGCACGCCGGTCGACCGCGACTTCATGATCGGCACGATCGACCGCATCATCCTGCCCGCTGCCGGATTGCGTCCCGCCGAACCGTCCGCGTAACCCCTCGGCGAGCGCTCAGCCGAGCGTCACGTCGACCTGGATCTCGGCCGCGAGGCGCTCCAGTTCGTCGGTGAGCGCAGCGAGATCGACGGATGCCGGAACCCGGGCGATGACCGTCGCCTCGAACAGCTTGCCGCCGTACATCGCGGCCTCGCGGGTCTCGGTGATCATGCGGTCGATGGTGACATCGTGGGCGCGCAGCGCCGAGGTGATCTCGCGGACGATTCCAGGGTGGTCGTTGCCGATCACCTGGAGCGTGAGGGCGCGCGTGGCCGCGGCATCCGGAGCACTCACTCCCGCGTGGACCGTGACGTCGAGCAGCCCGTCGAGCACGGCCAGCGATTCGCGCAGGTCGTCGGCGCGCTCGGGGGCGACCGAGACCTCGACGACGCCGGCGAAGGTGCCGCTGAGCTCAGCCAGCTGACTGTTCTCCCAGTTGCCGCCGTGCCGGTCGACGATGTCGGCGACCGCCGCGACGAGCCCCGCCCGATCGTGTCCGACCATGGTGAGCACGATCGTCGTCATGTCTCACAGCGTACCCACGGGCGGGTACGCGCGGGGGGTCAGCGGTGGAACGCTGCGAGCTCGTCGGTGACGGGGAACGACAGCCGGAAGCGTTCGAGCACGGCGCCGACCGCGGATGCCGCGCCGAACTCGTCGGCGACCACCGTGACACCGCGCGGACTCGCTTCGGCGATGCGCACCGGGCGTTCGGTGCCATCGGGCAGGCGCAGCGTCCAGCGATCGGCGAGATAGCCGATGCCGAGCTCTTCCAGAAGCTCCTCGCCGTCGAGCCACTCCACGGGCGTGGCGACCCCGGCGGGATCGAGCGGCGTGCGGTCGCGGCCGAGGAGGTCGTGCACGCGGAACCCGTCGCCTTCGGCGACCAGCCAGCCCACGACCTCGCCGTCGGCGCGGCGGTGTTCGATCCAGTCCGAGGGAAGCATGAGCCCCGACATTAGCCGCCGGACGCGGGTCGCGCGAGACGCGGCCACGGCGGGTTATCCCCCGGGCGGCCGTGCCGTGCGCGTGCGGTGTCGGCACCCCGATATCATCCCCACAGCGACCGATGCAGGGGGTGCACCGGTCCTGAGATGTGGGGAAAGCATGGCAGCTTCACGCAAGGGCACACGCGCGCGTCCTTCGGCGCGCGTCCGACGACGACGCACCGTGGTCGGCACGATCGCGCTCGTCGTGGTGCTCGGGGTCGCGGGAACGGTGACCGCATTCGCTCTCGCGCCTCGCGCGACCGATGCCGCCCCCGCGGCGACAGCAGCGCCCTCGTCCACTCCGACGCCCACGCCCACGCCTCTCACGCCCGAGGAACAGCTGCTCGCGTCGGCCGCCGACCCGGCCGCGTGCGCGGTGAGCTTCGCCGGCGACGCCATCGCCGACGCGCCGATGCTGCAGACGCAGGGTGCGCTCTACACCGGCCTGCCCATCCCCGCGCGTGACGGGCTCGTGTTCGCCGGGTGGTACGTGACGCCCGACGATGCCGATGCGTTCGCGGTGCCGGCCCGCGTGAACGGCTCGGATCTCGTCGCGTGCACAGACCAGCGCATCACGTTGCACGGCTCGTGGATGAGCCCCGATCAGAACGCGGCGGAAGATGCCCGCATCCCGATCCTCATGTACCACCAGTTCACCGCGAACCCGGCGGGCGAGAGCGGATGGCTGCGCGGCAACTACGCGTACATCGGCGACTTCGACGCGCACCTGAACCACATCGCGACGACCGGCTTCTATCTGCCCACGTGGGACGAGCTGTCGGCCTTCATCGATGGACGACTGTTCCTGCCGACCCACTCGGTCATCGTCACCGACGACGACGCCGACCAGACCTGGTTCGACCTCGCCGCCCCGCTCGTCGACAAGCACAAGGTGCTGACGACGTCGTTCATGATCACCGCGTATCGCCAGGACCCGGCGCCGAACGCCTACGTGCTGCGCCGCTCGCACACCCATGACATGCATCAGGCCGGCGACAACGGGCAGGGGCGCATCGTCAACTGGACGGTGCCCGAGATCGTCGCCGACATGGAGGCGTCGTACGGAGTGCTCGGAGTGAAGGAGATCATGGCGTATCCCTTCGGGCATCACAACGAAACGGCCAAGGAAGGCCTCCGTCAGGCGGGCTGGGATATGGCACGCACGATCGAGCCCGGATACGTCGCCATCGGCACCGACAAGCTGGCACTGCCCACCGTCCGCATCAACTACGGCATGGGCCTCGACGCCCTCATCAACCTGATCGGCTGACCGCCCGGCTCGCTCGCCGGCGAACCATAGCGACCCGCATCGGGACGCGTCAAGCGTGGGGGGAAAACCCGTCTTCCATTCGCGTCCACCCGGGAGTACAGTGGCCTCGCGCACAGGGGCTTGGGGCCCATGACTCGACCAACCCGAAACTGATCGAGCCGGCGCACTGGGGACGATCTCAACGACGATGTCGTCGTTCGACCGTGCCTATTGGGGACAATATGGCTACTGAGGACGCACTGTCGTGCGCGCGGTGGTACGCGGCCTGAACCCGACCGTGACCGGCGCGGCGCCGTCTGTGGGCGTCGAAGGAGAGACCCGAAATCTCCTTCGTCGCCCCGCAGCGGTGCCGCGTCCACGGCCGGAAGTTCTGCCCGCGGCTGTCGCGCCGCGCGTGCAGCCTTCGCTCGAGCGAAGGCATATGTGGGAGCGCCGCTATCGGCGGCGACTCGCTCTCACCGATGCCGTCATCGTGGCGGGGGCTGCCACCATCACCGCGCTCATCGAGCTGCGCGGTTCGATCCTCACGGCGACCGCCGGAGAGAGCGCCCGAATCGCGCTGCTCGTCGTCGGCTCCTGGCTGATCCTCCTCTGGCTCATCCGCTCGCGGGAACCGAGCGTGCTCGGCTCGGGTGCGGCGGAGTACTCGCGGGTCGCGCACGCGACGGGACTGGCCTTCGGCCTCATCGCCATCGTCGTCCTCGTCTTCCAGCTGCGCGGACTCCGGCTGCAGCTGATCATCGCCCTGCCGGCCGGGCTGGTCGTGCTGATCGGCAGCCGCTGGCTGTGGCGCAAGTGGCTGACCCACGAACGCGACCTCGGCTTCTGCCTGTCGCGGGCGATCGTCGCGGGTACTCGTGAAGACATCGACTACGTCATCGCCAACCTCGTCCACGACCCGCACCACAGCTATCGCGTCATCGGCGCCACCACCGTGAACGACGGCGAGGAGCCGATCCAGATCGACGGTCACTCCTATCCGATCATGGGCCCGATCCGGTCGACCGCCGCCCTCGCCCGCCGATCCGGCGCGGACACGATCATCGTGGCGAGCGTTCCCGACAACGACCGCGATTTCGTACGCCGGCTCGCGTGGGAACTCGAGGGCACAGCCGCCGAGCTCGTGCTCTGCAACCGGCTCACGGACGTGGCCGGCCCTCGCATCTCGTTCCAGCCGCTCGACGGCCTCCCGCTCATCCGGGTGAAGATCCCCGAGTTCGAAGGCGGTGTCCACGCCTTCAAGCGTGCGTTCGACGTCGTGATCTCGGCGCTGGCGCTCTTGCCGATCCTGCTGATCACGCCGATCATCGCGCTGGCCATGAAGCTCGACTCGCACGGACCGGTGTTCTTCCGCCAGACCCGCATCGGACGCGACGGCCGTCCGTTCGCGATGCTCAAGTTCCGCACCATGACGGTCGACGCCGAGGCGCGGCTCGCGTCGCTGCAGTCGCTCAACGAGGGCGCCGGCCCGCTCTTCAAACTCAAGCGCGACCCTCGGGTGACCCGTGTCGGCGGCATCCTGCGCAAGTACTCGCTCGACGAGCTCCCTCAGTTCCTGAACGTGATCCGGGGCGAGATGAGCATCGTCGGGCCTCGTCCGCCGCTGCCGGGCGAGGTGATCGGCTACGACGGAACGGTCTTCCGGCGCCTCTACATCAAGCCGGGGATCACGGGGCTGTGGCAGGTCAGCGGGCGCAGCGATCTGTCGTGGGACGAGAGCGTGCGCCTGGATCTGCGCTACGTCGAGAACTGGTCGCTGACGACCGATCTCATGATCATGTGGCGCACCGCGAAGGTCATGTTCGCAGCGAAGGGGGCCTACTGAGCCTTCGCGCGCACGGACCCGGACCGCCCCCTGCATCGCCGCAGAGGGGCGCTGACACACAGGAGGAGGACCACCGATGAGCAAGGAAGCGATCGTCGTCCACATCGAGGACGGCAAGGTCGACGGCACGACACCGGCCACGGTCACGCGGGGGGCCATCCCCCTCACGAAACCGCCGTTCCCGGCGCCGGCGCGCACGGCGCGCGACCTGACCGCCGAGATGCCCACCCTCGAGATCGACGGCGTCACGGTGCATCTGATCGAGGCGGGGCCGGCGGTCGCCACCATCGCCGAGGCCGCCGCCCGTCACGGCGCGCGTCCTCTCGCCGTCGCATCCATCAATCTCGACCACATCCATCATTTCGGAACGTCTCAGGGAGCAGCTGTCGCGCCTGCGATGGGCGCGCGTCCGGCCGGGGAGGGCGTCGAGTGGCTGAATCTGATCGACGGCTCACCCATCGCGCACCAGGCACTGCGCGCGACGGGGATCGCCTACCCGAAGCTGTCGGGCAGCGACCTCATCGGCCCGATCCTCGATCACACCGCGATCCTGCACCAGCGCATCGGCGTGCTCGGCGGATCGGCGGACGTCAGCGATCTCGTGCGCACACGGATCGCCTCCGACTGGCCGGGGCTGCGGTTCGCGGGGCATTGGACGCCGCCGCGCGAGACTCTTCTCTCACCCGACCGTTCGCGGGGACTCGCCGAGCGCATCCGCCGGGCGCGCCCCGACATCCTGCTCGTGTGCCTGGGCAAGCCCCGTCAGGAGGAATGGATCGATCTCTACGGCGATCAGACCGGTGCCGGCGCGCTCCTGGCGTTCGGAGCCGTGGTCGACTTCCTCGCCGGGCGCGTCTCACGCGCACCGGCGTGGGTCTCGCACGCCGGATTCGAGTGGGCGTGGCGCCTGCTGCGCGAACCGCGCCGGCTCTCGCGGCGCTACCTGATCGAGGGGCCGCCGGCGTACCTCGCCGTGCGGCGCCGGACGCACGTGTGAGGTGATCCGGGTGGCGCGAATGCTGAGCACAGGGAGCAGGATGCCGTCGCCCGCGCCCGCAGACGAGGCCGGTGCACGCCGGGTCTACGCGTCCACGTCCGCCGGCCGTCGATTCGTCGACGACCTGGCGTCGCGCCGGAGGAACAGCCACGCCACGCCCACGCCCACGGCCGTGCCGATGATGTTGGCGAGCAGATCGCGCAGGCTCGGCTCCCGCGCCGGGAGCACCAGTTGGACCAGCTCGGCGGCGCCCGAGAGCGCGACACCCATCGCGATCCCCCACCACGGACCGAACAGGAGCGCCCCGAAGAGGCCGACGGGGGCGAAGAGCACGATGTTGAGTCCGAGCTCGATCCACCCCGGGCGCACGAAGTCGAGTCCGAGCCCGTCGTGCACCACCCCGTGCACCGCATTCACGATGGCATCGGGCGACAGCGGCGACACGAGCACGACGAGAGCCGCGACGCCGTACGCCCCCAGCGCCCAGGGAACCCACCTGCGACGTCGGGGCCTCGGCATAGGGCAACCGTGGCACACCCCGGCCTTCGATGCACGGCCGGGGACGTTTCTCACCCCGGGCACGGGGGTGACCCGATGACGGGCGATGGTGCGCACATCCTTCCCGGAGCCCGATGGGAGAGCGGTTCGTTCAGCGTGATCGTGCCGGCCCACAACGAGGCCGCGGTCATCGCCCGCACGCTCCAGCCGCTGGCGGCCGCGGCGGAGCGCGGCGACGTCGAGATCGTGGTCGTCTGCAACGCGTGCGAGGACGACACCGCCGCCGTGGCCGAGCACGCGGCCCCGGTGACCCTGGTGCAGACCGACACGGCGTCCAAGCCGCATGCGCTGAACCTCGGCGACGCACAGGCCCACCATTGGCCGCGGATCTATCTGGATGCCGACATCGAGGTCTGCGAACGGACGTTGCTCGCCACGGTGAGTGCGCTCCGCCAGCCCGGAGTCCTCGCCGCCAGGCCCGCCGCCCGTTACGACGTCTCGGGGGCGACCGGCGCGGTGCGCTCCTACTACCGGGCGCGGTCACGGCTGCCGTCGTTCCGGCGGGCACTGTGGGGCGCGGGCGTCTACGGACTCTCGGAGTACGGCCACCAGCGTCTCGGACGATTCCCCGAGCTCACCGGCGACGATCTCTGGGTGGACCGGCTGTTCGCAGCCGACGAGAAGGCGGTCGTCGACATCGACCCGGTCGTCGTACGCGTGCCGCTCACGCTGCCGGCACTGCTCGCGATCACCCGGCGCAACACCTCGGGCGCCCGTGAGCAGTCACCCGGAGGAGGGCGTGACAGCACCACCGAGCGCACGGTGCACGAGCTCTTCGCGAGCGTCCGGGCGCCGCTCGACGTCACCGACTTCCTGGTCTTCGCGGCGGTCGCGACGGCTGCACGCCTCGGCGCCCGCAGTGGTCGCAGGTGGGAGCGGGATGACACTTCTCGGCGCTGACGCGACCGGCGCGAGGATCGCGGCGATCATCGTCACCTACAACAGTGCGCGCACCCTGCCGCGGCTTCTGGAGTCCCTTCGACGGTCCACGGCCGGCGTCCGCGCGATCGTCGTCGACAACGGCTCGACCGACGCGAGCGTGGCGGTGGCGCGCGGATACCGCGAGGCGACCGTGATCGCCACCGGGCGCAATGCCGGGTACTCCGCGGGGATCAACGTCGGGCGCGTGGCGGTCCGCCCGGGCGAAGCGGTGGCGATCCTCAACCCCGATGTGGAACTGGCCCCAGACGCGCTCGAGCGCCTGCTGGTCGTCCTCGACGATCCGTCGGTGGGGATCGTCGCACCGCAGCTTCGCACGCTCGACGGCCGGACGAGATTCGACAGTCTGCGCCGCGAGCCCAGCGTGCTGGGGGCGCTCGGCGACTCGGTGTTCGGCAGCCGCTGGCGCACGCGGCCCGCCGTTCTGGCCGAGACGCTGCGGCGCGAGCCCGACTATGCGGCCGCCCGCGATGTGGCCTGGGCAGGGGGAGCTGCCCTGCTCATCTCGGCGGAGTGCGACCTCGCGGTCGGCGAATGGGATGCCGCGACGTACTTCCTCTATTCGGAGGAGACCGACTACGCGCGCCGCGCGCGGGAACTCGGATACCGCGTGAGGTACGAGCCCTCCGCGATCGCATGGCACCTCGGCTCGGGTTCCGGGCAGCCGGCCGCACTCGTCGCGCTCGTGTCGGTCAACCGCATCCGGTACTACGAGCGCGTCCACGGGCCGGCAGCGACGGCGCTGTTCCACGGCGCGGTGGTGGTGCAGCACGCGCTGCGCCCGTTCGATGCCCGACACCGCTTCGCCCTCGGCGTGGTGCCGCGCCGGTCGCGGTGGACGGCGCTGCCCGCGGGAGAGGGCCGACCATGAACGCCGTCTCCGGCCGGGGCCGCATCATGACGCTGTGCTTCCACGGCATCGGCCGGCCGCAGCGCGAGCTCGAGGCCGGCGAGGAGCGCTTCTGGATCGAGCGGCACCGTTTCGCCCAGATCCTCGCCGCGGTGAACGAGCACGAGCGCGAGGTGGAACTGACCTTCGACGACGCGAACGTCTCGGACTACGACGAGGGGCTGCCCGCACTCGTGCGTCATGGATTGCGCGCCCGGTTCTTCATCATCACCGATCGCATCGACCGGCCCGGTTCGCTGTCGGGCGAGCAGATCGCCCGCATGCGCACGGCGGGAATGACCTTCGGCATCCATGGCGCCACTCATCTCCCCTGGCCGATGCTCGCCGCGCGCGGGCAGCTGGACGCCGAGCTGGATGCTGCGGCCGGCCGGCTGGAGCCCCTCGTCGGGGACGCCGTCGATCATGCGGCGTTCCCGCAGGGACAGTACGACCGTGCGGTGATCCGAACGCTCAAGGATCGGCGGTTCGTCCGCGCGTACTCGGTCGACGAGGGATGGTCGTCGCGCCGCGCCTGGCTTCGCACCCGATACTCGGTGATCCGCAGCGATACCCCCGAGTCCGTCGTCGCACTCCTGGAGAATCCCCACGCGACGACGGACCCGTGGCCGATCCGTCCGATGAAGCAGGCGGCCAAGCGATGGCGGTGACCGATCGCGGTGAGCCGGTGGTGCTCATGGGCTTCGCGCAGGCGTTCGCCGCCGTGGAGGCGACGTGGTCGCTCGTGCGCGCCGGGATGCACGTGGTCGCCTTCGGCCGGCGAGGTGCGGGCACGCCGCTGAGTCGCATGCACGGCGTCGAGGTGCACGAGATCACCGCCCCCGAGACGAGCGCCGCCCAGGCGATCGCCGATATCGAGGCGCTGGTGCGACGGGCGGGCGCGGACGTGCTGCTTCCTCTCGACGACGCCTCTCTCTGGCTGCTGGATCGCGCGCGCGTCGGCGCCGTCCCCTCTGCCGGCCCCGACCGGGCGGGGGCCGCTCTCGCGCTCGACAAGCGCGAGCAGCTCGAGGCGGCGCGGGCGGCGGGGCTGAGCATCCCGCCGACGCAGGAGGGAACCGCCGCCTCATTGCACGGCCTCTCGTGGCCGGTCGTGATCAAGCCGGCCCATCCCGTCCGAGTCGTCGACGACCGCTTGATCAGACCTCGGAACGTGAACTGCGCCGACCATGCCGACCTCGTCGACGCGCTGCCCGGACTGGGAAACGGCCCGGTGCTGTGCCAGCCGCTCATCGGCGGCATCGGAGAAGGCGTCTTCGGCTACGTCGACGCGAGCGGGCCGGTCCTTCTCACCGCGCACCGGCGGGTGCGGATGGTCAACCCGCAGGGCTCGGCATCTTCGGCGTGCGAGTCGATCGAGGTCGATCCGGCCCTCGCCGCACCCGTCACCCGGATGCTCGCCGCGGTGCACTGGCGCGGCCTGTTCATGGTCGAGTTCCTGCGCGACGGCGACGGCGTGCCCTGGTTCATGGAGCTCAACGGCCGCGCGTGGGGAAGCCTCGCCCTCGCCAGGCGGCGGGGATTCGAGTACCCGGCGTGGGCCGTGCAACACGCTCTCGGCCTCCCGCAGTTCCCCGACCCGCCCGCGCAGCCGCCGCACGTCGTCGCGCGCCACCTCGGCCGCGAGATCGCACACCTGCTCTTCGTGTTGCGCGGGCCGCGCAGCCGCGCCGTCGCGTGGTGGCCGTCCCGGCGTCGGACGATCGCCGCGCTCCTGCGCGTCGGACGCGACGATCGCCTCTACAACTGGAACTCTCACGAGCCTCTCGTGCTCGCCACCGACACCGTCGGCACGCTCCGGGAGCTCATCGCCGGTCGAAGCCGCGGACGATGAGAGAGCTGGTACTGGCGCCGCACATCCACACGTCGGCGTCGGATGACTCCGACTGGGACCTGGAACGGCTCTGCCGGTGGCTTGGCCGGTCGGGCTTCGACGGTGCGCTGGTCTGCGACCACGATCGCACGATGAACCCGGCCCGCTGGCAGGCGCTGCAGGCGCTGTGCGATGCCGTCGGCGACCGGCGCTCGTTCCTCGTCGTCCCGGGGGTCGAATACCAGGCTCCGGATCACGTCGTCCACATCCCGGTGTACGGCTACGGCCGCTTCCACGGCCGCTCGCCCGACATCGACGAGCTGCTGCTCGCCGCGGCCGGCACGGGAGCCGCGGTGTTCGCGCACCCCGCGCGAAGAGACGCGTGGCGGCAGTTCAATCCGGCGTGGGCACCGCAGCTCGTGGGCATCGAGGTGTGGAACCGCAAGTACGACGGCGTCTCACCGAACAGCTGGGCACTGGGTGCGACCCGCGAGCACGAGATCCCGCCGCTCGCGGCGCTCGACTGGCACGGCCCGCGTCAGCTGTTCCCTCTCGCACTGCGGGTCGCAGACCCCGGACCGGGTCGGAACCGCGCGCGGGCCGGTGCCGTGGTGGCGGCGCTGCGGGCGCGCGAAGTCAGGGCGACCGCGTTCGGCGGGCGGATCGAATCGTACGAGACCGGGGCGCTCGCGACGATCTCGCAGCGCCTGGAGCGAATCCGCCGGTGGGGTGCGCCGCGGCTCCGGCAGCTCGAGGATGCCCTCCGGAGGCTGCCATGACCGGGCTCGGTCCGCAGGACGGCGTTGACCACGTCGTGCTCACACGGTTCAACCTTCCCTCACGCGGACCCGAGAGCATCGTGCGCGCGCGCGAGGGCTGGCTGCGCGACCGTGTGGCGCTGTTCGAACGACACACGGTCCCGGCCATGCGCGGACAGACGGTGGCCGCATTCCGGTGGATCGTGTACCTGGATCCCGAAAGCCCGGCCTGGCTGATCGAGCGACTCTCCCCGCTCGCCGACGAGGGCCTGATCGTGCCGCTGCGGCGTACCGTCGTCGACTGGCACGATGCGGCGGCGGATGCCCGGCGCGTGACGGGCGCGAGCCACGGCATCCTGCTCACGACCAACCTCGACAACGACGACGCGGTCGCCGTCGATTTCGTCGAGCGGCTCCAGGCGTCCGCGCGTCGACATCCACGGGCGGCGCTGTTCCTGCGCACGGGGCTGATCCTGCGCGACGACAGGCTCTACCTGCGCTCCGACCCCGAGAACGCGTTCTGCTCCATGAGCGAGCCCTGGGACGACCCGATCACCGCGTGGCGCGACTGGCACACGCTGCTTCGCACGCATGCGCCGGTCGTCGCCGAGCCGGGAGCGCCGGGATGGCTGCAGATCGTGCACGGCCGCAACGTCAGCAATCGCGTGCAGGGCAGGCTCGTCGACCCCGCGCCGTACCGTCGCCTGTTTCCCGGCCAGCTCGACGGCGTGAGGCGCCCGGCCGGGGCACAGGTGTGGCGGGACGCGCTGATCGACCGGCCGGCGCGCGACGCCTGGCACGGCACCCGGTCGGCCGGGAAGGATGCGTTCCTGCGCGTCTTCGGCAAGGAGCGCCTGGACGCGGTCAAGGAGCGACTCGAGCGCGTTCGCTCCCGCTCGCGACCCCGCGCTCATTGAGCGACGGCATCCGCTTCCCGCAGGGGGCACTCACGCGACGCGGCGAAGCGCGTCGTCGAGCCTTCGGTCGGTGACCCCGACGAGGCGCGCCGCCCCGCACAGCCCCAGGATCAGGAAGGCGAGGCCCGATGAGATCGGGAACGCCAGCCCGTCGAAGAGCGCGTACAGCACCGCGGCGACGACCATCGATGCGGCGAGCGCGCGACCCAGCACGCGGATGTCTTCGAACGGGCTGAGCGCGCCGGCGGTGCCGGCACTCCAGACGGCCGTCGCGAAGAGCACCGCGAACGCCAGCACTCCGGCGATGCCCATCTCGACCGTGAGCTGCGCCCACTGGTTGTCGAAGATGTAGTACCGCGGCAGGAACGTGCCGATGCCCGACCCGAAGAGCGGAGACTCCGACACGAGCCTCGTCGCGAACTCGAGCCCGGCGATGCGCGACTGGGAGCTGGGATCGGTGCCGAACCACAGGAACATCCCCACGATCGTGCCGTACAGCCCCGGCACCGCGAGCGCCGTGCCCGCCGCGAGCACGAGGCCCGCCAGCACGACGGCCAGGCGCCAGCGACGCGGGACGGCCGGAATGGTCGCGATGACGGCGACCACGAAACCGATGACGGCCGAGCGCGACACCGCGATGAACGACGCCACCGCGATGAGCGCGACCACGAGCCACATGGCGCGGTCGCGGGCGCTGCGCCCGGGCCGCGTCGCCGCATTCACCGCCGTCGCGATCGCGAGCGGGAAGCCGATGCTGAGTGCGGTCGCGTACTCGAGCGGATGCGTCGCCGTACCCGACGCGCGGGTGAACCCGCCGCGCTCGTCGATGCCGGCGACCCCGCCGGTGAATCCCGGGAGCGAGGTGAAGGCGTCCACGATGGTCGTGCCGGTGAGGAACTGCAGGATGCCGAGAGCGGCGAGCGCGCCCGCGGCGAGCGCGATCCGCCGCGCCATCCTCGACAGATCGTTGACGGTGCGGATGCCGTCCATCGCGACCAGCGCGACACCCGTCCACGATGCCAGGCGCAGCAGTGCCGAGATCGACGGGCTGATCTGATCGAACGGCTGCCCACGCAGAAGCGCCTGCGCGAAGCCGAGCAGGGCGACCACGATCAGAATTCCGAGCGCGACCTTCAGCGGCTGGCGGATCGGGCGCACGGCGACGCTCGGAGTCTGCAGCCGTACGACGACCCACCACGCGAACAGCACCAGCCCCCAGAGGAACTGCGGCCGGCCGTAGGCGCCCAGGGCCGTGATCGCGAGGTTCGACGGAAGGGCGATGAGCAGGATCAGGTACACGGTCAGCATCCAGACGGCGTCGATCGCGCCGACCCCGCGCAGCCCCTGATGGGACTCCGCGGGCATCGGCTCGGGCCGCGTGCGGATCCGCGTCATCTCTCACCCCCGCCGGCTCGGCACTGCCCGGGACGGCCGGCGCGGGCGCGATGCGCGGCCCCGCGCGGCGGCAGCCGGCTCGTCGACGAGGGACTCGGCATCCGGGAGCGACGTGGCCGTCGCCCGGGCAGGCACGGGTTCGTCGTCGAGGATGTCGGGGGGCGGATGCTCGTCGGTGGGCGACCCGGCGTCGGCGGGCGCACCGGAGTGCCGCGCGTCGGCGTCCGGAGCGTCGGCGTCACGAGGATCCGCGTCCGCCGCAGCGACCGCAGGCTCATCGACCAGGGGGTCGCCGGTCCAGGAATCGTCGCGGCCATCCTCGGCCGGGAGATCGTCGTCGCGGCGCTCCTCGCCGTCGCCGTCCTCGGCGTCAGCCGGATCTGCGTCGGCGTCGGCGTCGGCGTCGGCGTTCGCGCCCGTGCGTCCGGGTCGCCGAGAGCGCGACATCAGGATGCCGTCGGTCAGGGCTGCTCCGAGCAGTCCGGCGATGAGCACTGCGGCCGTCGCGACCCCGACCGCCGTGAACCGATCCTTCACCTCGATGCGGCTCATGTCGTCGACCGTCAGGGTGCGGATCGTGATCCTGCCGTCGGGCGCCACGCCCGCGTCGGCCTGGATGTCGTTCAGCAGCCGCGCGGTGTTGTCGATGTAGGCGTCCAGCACCGCCGCGGCGTCCGCGTCGTTGCGCGCCGCGACCGTCGTCACGATGACGGGTGCGCCGGTGGACGAGTCCCGCGCCATGGAGACCTCGACGCCGTCCAGCCCCTCGGTGAAACGGCGCACGACATCCTCGGCCATCGCCGCCCGGATCACGACGTCGGCCGCGGGCGCGAGTCCCCCGACGTACAGGAACGGGTTGGCGTCCTCGGGAATGTCGGTCTCTGCCGGGAGCATCACCTGCGTGGCCGACAGCGCGTGGGTGGGCGGCACGAGCGCCGCCGCCGCGAAGCCCGCCGCGACCGCGGCGAGCAGCACCGGGATCACGATGTACCACCTGCGGACGAACCCTCTCAGTGTGTCGATGACGTTCATCGCTGCCCCTTCCCTTGAACGATGACATCCGGCCCGTGAACGACGACATTCCGCCCCGGGCTGACGGCATCCGGCCGCCGCGCCACGGCATGGCGCCGCCGCTTCGCCGCCGCGGCATCCCCGCGCAGCGCCGCCCATCCCGACACCAGCACCGCGACGACCGCGAGGGCGCCCCACGCGAGCATGCGGGTGGTGCGGGTCGGCGTGATGTGGTCGATCCGCAGCGCCAGCGGGTCGATCGCCGTCGTCACGAAGCCGTCGCCGGTGCCGACGGCGTCCTGCTGAGTCTCGGTGATCGCCTGCACCTGCGCCAGCAGCGCGGCCTGACGTTCGGCCACCCACTCGCGGTCGGGTGAGACGATCTGCAGCTCGATCGCTGCGCGCCGGTAGTCCACCGCCCACTGTCCGCCCGTCGAGGGAATCCCCACGATCACGCCCTGGCGGATCCCGGCCCCATAGAAGGGAGCATCGGCCGACGCGTAGCGCAGCGGCTCGACCCCATCGTTCAGCTCGGTCGCGATGCTCGCCGCGAACGCGATGATGCCCGCCTCGGACGATCCGCCCTCCTCGAACGGCGAGTCCTCACCCGGCGTCGAGAAGGTGACGACGGTGCGGGTGAAGTACAGGCCGTCATCTCGGGCGAAGAAGAGGCCGAGCGCGGCGACGGCGAGGACGACCGCGACCACGACGTACCACCGCCGCAGCATCGCCTCGAGCACATCGCGAACGGTCACGACGCACCCCCTCGGCGCGGGCGCAGCCGCGATGCGGCCACGGTCGTATGCTGACGCTCGTGAGGACCGCGCTCGTGGTGTGCGGGGCGACCCGGCCCGCCGATCCCTCCGGGCCCGGCGGACCACTGCCCTACGGTCTGGGCGCTCTGGAGAAATCGTTCCGGCTCGAATGGTCGGGCGGGACCCCTCGGGGCAGGATCGCGTCGCTGTGCGCGCGCGTCGCGGACGCGATCGCCCGCCGGTACGCGCCGGGCCTGCGGGGGACGGGCGCGCTGTGGGCCGCGCGCGGCCACGACGAGGCGGATGCCGCCCTCGCGGTCTTCGAGGACGTCGGACTGCGACTGGCCCGCCATCGGCGCCCCTACCCGCTCGTGCTGGTCGTGTGCTGGCTCGCCGAGGACCTGCGGACCGCCTCCACCCGTGAACGCGCCTCCGTGGCGCGCGCTCTGAGAACCGTCGAGCGGCTGTGCGTCTACTCGTCCAACCAGGTGCCGATGCTCACGGCATCCACCGGGCTGCCCGCCGATCGCATCCGCGTCATCCCCTTCGGTGTGGACGCCGGCTGGTACTCGCCGCTGCCCACCCCGGCCGGAGGGGGCGGCATCGTCTCGGTGGGCAGCGATTCGCGCCGTGACTACGCCACGCTCTTCGAAGCCGCCGCACTGACGGGCCTTCCGCTGACCCTCGCGTGCGAACCGCGCAACCTCGCCGGCCTCACCCGCCCGCCCGGCGTCCGCATCGTGCGGGCCTACGGCGCCGATTACCGCCGGCTCCTGCACGAGGCCGACGTCGTCGTCACTCCGACGTCCGCGCCCGCATATCCGAGCGGCCAGACCGTGGTGCTCGAAGCCATGGCGATGGGCCGCGCGACCCTCACGACCGACTCGCCGGCGATGCGCGAGTACGTCACCCCCGACGTCGACGGCGTGCTCGTGCGGCCGCGGGATCCCCGGGCGCTCGCCGATGAGCTGGTCGCCCTGCTGGGCGACCCGGCGAAACGCGAGCGGCTCGGGGAACGGGCACACGCGACGGTGCGCGAACGGTTCACCTCCGAGCACATGTGGGATGCCGCGGCCGACGTGCTGCGAGAAGTGCTCCCGCCCGGGCGTGAGCGATGACGCCGCCGTCCACCTCCTAGGCACGGCGCACCTCCTCCACGCGCTCGGCCGGCATCCCCGCGACCTCGCGGATGCGGGCGACGAAATCGTCGGCGCGATGGTGCGCGAGGACATCGGCCCTCGCGCGGCGGCCCATCGCCTCGGCCGCGGCGGGGTCGTCGAAGAGCCGGCGGATCGCATCGCGGAGAGCGGCGGGATCGCCCGGTGGCACGTAGAGCCCGGTCACGCCGTCCACGACCACGTCGTGCTGACCCGCCGTCCTGGTCACGATCACCGGCCGACCCATCGACATCGCCTCCAGGAGCACGCTGATGCCGGCGTTGTTGTCGGCGGCGACGAGCGGGACGACGACGATCGCGGCATCGGCGTACGCCCGGCGCAGCTCTTGCGCATCCATCGCACGCACCTCGACGTTCGCCGGCAGCTCCCCCATGCTCGAGGCATCCACCAGCCGCGTGCGGAACCCGGTGAAGACGCCGACCAGCGACGCCGCGATCACCGTGGGCACCTCGAGCCCGTGGACGGCATACATGAGGGTCGCGAAGTCGCGCTGCGTCTCCCCCGCCGAGAAGATGGTGCGCCGGGCGCCGTCCGCCGGGGCGAAGAACACGTCGTCGACCGGATGCGGGATGCGCACGATCTGCTCGGCGCGGAACCCGAGCCGCTCGGTCGCGACGCGGGCCTGCGTGCTGCTCCAGGTGAGGATCTCGTCGACGCCGCCGCGCACCAGCCGCAACGGGATCCGCACCACGGGCTTGGACATCCAGTCCATGATCGCGAGATGGCGCGGGCGATGCCGATGCCAGAGCAGCACCCCGGCGACGGCGACCGAGTACTTCTCCGCCCACGTCACCACGACGTCGTAGTCGCCGCGGCGTCGTGCGACCTCGAACGCCAGCGCGACGGCGGCAGGCAGGCGACGCAGGATCCGCCCGCGCCACCCCGGAAGCGCGGCGAGGTCGGACGCCCCCAGCAGGTCGAACCCGAACGACTCCTCGATGAGGATGCGGCGCTGCGTGGCACCGGAGAGCTCCCGCCGGCGGCGCTCCTCGCGCGGCACCGTGGAGCGGCCCTCCGTTCGCACATAGAGCACGCGAGGTCGCAGCGGCAGGGCGCTCACGTCGTCACCCCCGCGACGACCGCGCCCTCGCGGGCGGCCACCCCGTACTGCCGCATCCAGGCATCCACCGGGCTCCCCGCCAGCGCCTGCCGGCCGCCGCGGACCTCGTTCCACAGGTGCACGGCGTACGTCGCCGAGGCGAGTTCGAGTCCGCCCGGGCGCCAGAGCACGGCGCTGTCCTCCCATGCCACCGGGTAGAAGACCTCGGTGGCCATCGCGTGGTGGTGCAGCCGCAGCGCCCGGACGACGGCGGTGACCGATGCCGGACCCGTGGCCCCCCACGCGACGTTCTCGATCCGGCGGCGGCCCAGCGCGGCATCCCGCGTCTTCTTCGCCAGCCGTCGCGCGCTGTCGTGCCGCTGCCACCGACTCGGATGCCGGCAGAGCTCGACCAGCAGCGCTGCGGCCCGGTGGCCCGCCGGGATCCGGAGCACGGCCCCGTTGATCACGCGCGGATCCTGCCAGCCGTAGACGAGCTCCGACCGGAAGTCGAAGGGCCGCAGGCACACGACGTCGCAGTCCACCCACCAGCCGCCGCGCTGGAGCAGGAGCATCGCCCGGAAGTAGTCCGAGAAGACGCCGGGCTTCACCCCGCGCGCGCGCAGCACGTCGAACTCGCGCTGCGGGATCACCGCGGCACCGTCGAGCACCTCGGCGCCGCGGGGCACATCGCCCGGGTCGCCGTATGCGAACAGGTGGACGGGATGCCCCTGGCGGAGGAACGACATGATGCTGAGCCGCTCGACGTCGCCGAGGGGGCGTCCGAACCACAGCATCTGGACAGGAGGAAGCTCCGTCGCGGCGGTCGCGGCGGCGGCGGCGGTACGAGCGGAGAGCGGCGGATCGATCATCGTCGTGCCTCCCGAATGCCGCTACGCTCTGTGGCAACCCGTGGTTCTCGAGAGAGGCGATCGCGATGACGCCTCGCAGGCGACGACGAGGACTGATCGAGCGAGTGCGGCACCGCACTCCGCGCTACCTCGCACAGTTCGCGGCGCTGCGCCTCGTGCACCTTCTCGGTGCACGCGAACTCGAGTTCCCGCTGCTGCCCGATGACCTCGCGGACTCGCAGAGCCTCCCGCCGTTCTCGCCGCCCGCAGCGCCGGGGCGCCCGCTCCGCATCGGCTGGCTGACGATTCCCCCGGGCCCGGGGTCGGGCGGGCACACCACCCAGTTCCGCATGATGCAGGCCGCCGAGCGCGCGGGCATGCGCAACACCCTGCTGCTCTACGACCGTCACGCCGGCGACCTCGCAGACCGCATCGACACGATCCGCACGTCGTGGCCGTGGCTGTCGGCCGACATCCGGCCGGTCCCGCCCGAGATACGCGGGTTCGACGCGCTGGTGGCGACCTCGTGGCCGACGGCCCACGTGCTCGCGCGGCGCGGCCGCGAGGGGCAGCGCGCCTATTTCATCCAGGACTACGAGCCGTACTTCTCTCCGCGCGGCGCCGAGTACGCGCTGGCCGAGGACACGTACCGGTTCGGGTTCCGCAACATCGCCCTCGGCCAGATGGTGCGCGACTGCCTGCGCGACGAGGCGGGAGTCGGCAGCGACCTGGTCCCGTTCGGCTGCGACACCGAGGTCTACGCTCTGCAGGAGCACGGCCAGCGACGCCGCGGCGTGGTGCTCTACGCACGGCAGGGAACGGACCGACGCGGATTCACGCTCGCGATGCGCGCCCTCGAGGTGTTCCACGGACGGCTTCCGTCCGAGCCGATCCACGTCTACGGCGATGCGCTCTCGGATGCGCCGTTCCCCGTCGTCTCGCATGGCAACCTCACCCCGTCCGAGCTGAACGATCTGTACAGCACCGTCACCGCGGGACTCGCGCTCTCGTTCACGAACATCTCGCTCGTCGCCGAGGAGATGCTGGCGGCGGGAGTCGTTCCGGTGGTCAACGACTCCGCTCTCGCGCGCGCCGACATGCCGAACCCGCACGTCGCCTGGGCCCTGCCGACACCCCACGCGCTCGCCGATGCGCTCGTCGCCGCCGTGGCGCGCCCCGACCTCGACGCTCACGCGGCCGAGGTCGCGCAGTCGGTGATCGGGCGCTCGTGGCACGAGACCGAGCAGCAGGTCGTCCGGATTCTCGCGGATACGATCACCCCCTCCCCGCACTCGACCGGCTGATGCCGGCATCCCGCTCCGCCGCCACCCGCATCGCGTCGACGAGGCGCTCAGCGACGTGCTCCCACGTCGATTCGCGAGCGGCGGTGCGGGCCGACCCGCCGCGACGCCGTGCTTCGACGGGGTCGCAGAGCGTCTGCATCGCGCGCTCGATCTGCCCGCGGTCGCCGGGGTCGACGGCGATGGCGCCGCCGCCGAGCACCGCGGCAGCACCGCCCTCCCGAGTCGCGACGATCGGCAGTCCCGCCGACGCGGCCTCGAGATACACGATCCCGAACGGCTCGAACCGACTCGGCAGGACGAAGGCCGTGCTCGATGCATAGAGCTCATCGAGCAGGCGCTGCTGCCCGGGATCGTCGCGCCGCAGCATCCCGTGCCCGACGACGCCGGCCTCGGCGAACTGCGGGTGATCGCCGACGACGTGCAGGGTCGCCGTGGGATGCGCCGCGCGCACCGCACGGAACGCGCCCACGACCGCGGCGCCGTTCTTGCGCTCCCAGTCGACCCCGACGAACAGGAACGCCGGGTCCGCTGCCGCAGTCGGCGATTCGCGCAGGATCCGCGGACGATGTCCGATCCCGACGACGTGCACGCGTTCTCGGGGTACCCCGTAGTCGTGCACGAACGAGTCGGCCGCCCACTCGCTGCACACCGCAACCCCGGATGCTGCGAGCGACGAACGCCGCTGCGTCGCGATCCACTCCTCGACGCGGCGCGAAGGGAAGCGCATGAGGCGGGGATCGGAGGACGGATGCCGCCACATCTGGGCGAGCGTCGAGTCGTCGTAGGTCATCACCGGGGCAGGCTGCGCCGTCACCAGTGCCCCGACATCCAGGGCGTCGGACCCCATCACGACCACACCGTCGAGGCGTCCCGCCCCCACGAGCGATCGTGCGAACCCCCGGGTGCGAGCGTGCCGGGCGATGGCGCCACGGTCGGCCACGATGCCGCGGAACCTGCCGGCGCTTCCCGTGGCCGCCGCCGTGCCGTGCGCCGCGATCCTGGTGACACGGCCCGCGCGAGGGGCACGGAGGGCGACCACCGCGCATCCGTACGCCTCGAGCCCGTCGATGAGGCCCCGCGGCGTACCCGACCACAGCTCGCTCGAGCGAGGGTCGCCCCCCGCATGCAGGACGGCGATCCGCACCCCTGCGTCGCGTCCGACTCCGCCTTCGAAAGCCATGGCCGATGTCCTCAATACCCCAGGTACCGCCAGCGCCGCCAGCGCAGACGTCCCGACAGTTCCCGCAGCGCCGCGCCCGCGCGCGCGCCCGCACGGTCGACGCGCGTCATCGCCGGGCCGCGGGAGCGGGCATCCAGTTCCCGCCACGCGGCCAGCCCCCGGAACCCCGGGTAGATCGACTCGCCGAAGGCCACGACATCCGCTGCATCCGCACCCACGACGTCGGCGAGCCCGGGCTGGAGCTCCTCGGTCATCGCGCACGCCCAGCCGAACGCCTCGGCCGCGAGACGCCTGTTCATCAGCCGCCGCAGGCGCGCGGTGCGCCTGGGCGACAACGCGGCGCCGTCGAGGAAGGACTCGTACGCCCGCCGTCGTTCGACGAGGTCGCGCAGCGCCCCCGAGAAACGGGTGCGCATCATGCTCTCGTCGTGCACGCGGCGGTAGGCCTGGTCGGGTCCGTTCACCCGCGCGACATCGGCGACCGCGGCGATCCGCAGCCAGAGCTCCAGATCCCCCGAGTGCGGCAGCTCGGGCCGGTACCAGCCGGCCTGGCGATGAACGCTCGTGCGGACGACCGCTTCGGGGCTGTGGATGATGCTGAGTCCGCGGTCGAACTGGTGGTCGATCCACCGGCTCCCGCGCCACGCCGTCCGCGACGCGAAGCGCACGGTGCGCGTGACGGGCGCCGTCGAGAACTCCTGCGGGTGACCGTAGACGAGCCCGATGCGTCGATCGGCGGCCATGATGCGGGTGGCCCGGTCGAGCGCGCCGGGCGCGAGCAGATCGTCGGCAGACAGCAGCACGACGTAGTCCGAGGTGGCCGTCGGCAGCGCCTCGTTATAGGTCTGGATGTGCCCGCGGTTGACAGGGTGGCTGACCACGCGCACCCGCGGGTCGGCCGCCGCGATCTCGGCGGCGATCGCCGCGCTGTCGTCGGTCGACGCGTCATCCATGATCAGCATCTCGACCGCCACACCCTCTTGCGACAGGATGCTGTCGGCACACGCCCGCAGATACCGGCCGTAGTTGTAGCAGGGCACCACGACGAGCACGGTGGCGGGGACGGCCGGCCGGGGCGGGAGCGTGCCGATGCGCATCATCCCTCCCCTCCTCGGGTGCCGCTCGCGGTCGGCGACGACCGACGCCCGCGACGGGCGCGGTCCACGACGAACCCCCACAGCTCGCGAGACGTGGGCGGCATGAGCAGACGCAAGCCGGCCGCGTGCGCGCCCGTCACCGCGAGCGCGACCAGGGCGAGCGCGACGAGCGGCGGGAGCTGGACCGTCGACAGCAGCACGGCGAAGCCGACTCCGCTCATGAGCGCGAACGCGAGGATCTGCGGAAGCCACAACGTGGCGATGCGCCACCATCCCGTGCGCAGAACCCGCCCCGTCAGGAACCAGCGGCCGCACAGCGCGGCGGCGGCCACCGCGGCGAAGCCCCACGCGATCGCCGCGATCCCGCGGGGGACGAGCAGCAGGGTCGCCGCCAGGGTGGCGACCTCGACGACGGCGGCGTAGCCCAGCCATGCGCCCGGCCGGCCCATGCCGTAGAGCAGCCCGTGGTCGAGCGAGGCGCCGAGGGCGAAGAGCCCTGCCAGCGCCAGCGCGCGCACCGGCTCGATGCTCGCCTGCCACTGCGGGCCGAGCAGCAGCGGAACGACGAGCGGCGCACCCACGAACAGCACGGCCAGGCCCGGTGCGACGACGCCGTACGCCAGACCGACCGCCCGGCGGTAGCCGCCGAGCAGCCGTTCGGGCTCATCGCGCACCTTCGCGAACGCGACGGTCGTGACCGGTGTGATCGCCGAGCCGGTGAGGTCGCGAGCGGTCTGCACGAGCCGCTGCGCGACCCCGTACGCTCCCAGCGCGGCGACTCCCAGCATCCGGGTGATGACGGCGTTCTCGATCCAGAGCCTGCCGATCGCGAGCAGATCGACCGTCACGACCTTCGAGCCGAACCCGAACATCCGGCGGATGTCCGCCGCCGAGATCGCGAACGACGGACGCCAGTGCGCCGACGCCCACGCGAGGACGAGACATACCAGCTGCATTGCGAGCAGCTGCGCGACGAGCGCCCATACGCCCGCCCCGCCGAAAGCGAGGACGAGGGCGAGGATCTGGCCGATGATCGCCGCGACGGCCGTCTGCATCGACAGGGCCCGGAACCTCATCCCTCGGCGCAGCAGCGCCACGGGAGTCGCCGACAGCGACACGATCAGCACGGCCGGTGCGGTCCACGCGATCACCGGCGCCGCCGCTGCGGTGCCGAACAGCGCGGCGATCGCCGGGGCGAGCAGCACCAGCGCCGCCGAGAGCACGAGCCCTGCCGCCGCCGAGAACCAGAATGCCGTTGCGGTGGTGCGGGCATCGAGCCGATCGGCTTGGACGAGATAGGTCGTCAGGCCCATGTCGGCGAGCAGGTAGACGAGCGGAAGCACGGTCGACGCGATGGCGACCAGACCGAAGTCCGCCGGCGTGAGAAGCCGCGCGAGGATGGCGACGGTCACGAAGCCGCCGAGGCGCGAGAGCCAGGTCTGCAGCGTCATCCACGCGACGCTCGTCGCGGTGCGGCGAGCCAGCGGACCCTCGTTCCCGGCGGTGTCACTCTCGGGCGCATCCCGCCCCGCGCGCCCCGGCGGGGGCGGGCTGTCGTGCGGGGCGCGCCGCGTGGTCATCTCATGCCGCCGCTTCGGTGCGCCGGCGCGCGCGTACGCAGGACCGGAGGACTTCCACGACCCGGAGCTGCTGCGCTTCGGTCAGATGGGGGAACATCGGGAGCGAGAGCATCTGCGACGCCGCCCGTTCCGCCACCGGGAACTGACCGGTGCGCACGCCCAGCGGTGCGTAGGCCGCGGTGAACGGGACGGGCGTCGGATAGTGGATGCCGGTGCCGATCCCGGCCTCGGCCAGCTCTGCCATCACCCGGTCGCGATCATCGACCCGCACCACATAGAGGTGCCACACGTCCTCGTTGCCGACGCGGACGCGAGGGATGCGCACCCCGTCGACATCCGCGAGCAGCGCGTCGTATCGCGCGGCAGCCATCCGGCGTGCGGCGTTCCAGACGTCGAGCCTGCGCAGCTTCGCCCTCAGGACGACCGCCTGCACGGCATCCATCCTCGCGTTCATGCCGATGCGGTCATGGACGTACTTCGCGGCACTGCCGTGGCACGAGAGGCGGCGCGCGAGGTCGGCGATGTCGTCGTCGCCGGTGAGCAGCGCCCCCGCATCCCCGGCGGCGCCGAGATTCTTGCCCGGGTAGAAGCTCGTCGCCGCCACCGTCGCCAGAGACCCGGCGCGCCCGGCGGGCGAGCGGGCGCCCTGGGCCTGCGCGGCATCCTCGATCACGGCGAGTCCGTGGCGTGCGGCGATCGGCGCGAGGTGCTCCACGGGGGCGGTCTGGCCGAACAGATGCACCGGCACGACGGCGCGGGTACGGTCGGTGATGGCCGCGTCGGCCGCCACGGGATCGATGAGCAGGTGCTCGTCGTCGACATCGACGAACACCGGGACGGCTCCGATCCGCGACGCGGCTTCGGCGGTCGCGATGAAGGTGTTGGCGGGCATCACGACCTCGTCGCCCGGCCGGACGCCGGCCGCCCGGTACGCCAGTTCGAGCGCATCGGTGCCGTTCGAGAGGGCGACGACGTGCGCCACGCCGATGTACGCGGCGTACTCGCGCTCGAAGGCGTCGATCTCCGGCCCGCCGACGAACCCCGCCGTGGCGAACTGCCTCTGCCACACGGGGAGCACCTCGTCGGCGACCTCGGCGTTCTGCGCCGCGAGATCGAGGAACGGCACCCGCACGCTCATGCTCGCGCCTCCAGCCGGCGGGCGGGGACGCCCGCCCACGTCTCGCCAGCGGGCACGTCCGAGAGGACGACGGCGCCCATCCCGACGGTCGCACGGGCGCCCACCACGATCCCCTGCCTCACCGAGGCATTCATGCCGATGTATGCCGTCTTGCGTATGTGCACTCCGCCGCCCAGCGACACCCCGGCGGCCAACGTCGCGAAGTCCTCCACGACACCGTCGTGTGTCACCGTGCAGTGCGGCATGACGACGACATGCCGACCGAGGCGCGCGTCGGCGGTGACGACCACCCCGTCGAGGAGGATGCTCCCCGCGCCGACGTCACTCGTGCTGCCGATCCGCGCCGAACGGGCGGCGAACGTCTCGTATCGGTCGTCGTGGACGCCGAGGGCACGAAGCCGTGACACTACGCGCCGCCTGCTCGCGCCGTCGCCGATGCACACCAGCAGCGCCTCCGGCCGGTGGGCGGCATCCGCGATCGTGCCGACCACCGCAACGCCGCCGACCTCGGTCCCCTGCCGCGTCTCGTCGTCGTCGAGGATGCCGGTGACCGAGGTGATGCCGGCGGCGAGGACTTCGCGGGCCAGTCCGCCGGCCCCGACGAGCAGCAATGCTCCACTCATGCTCCCTCACCGCCCGGATACCGCAGCACCGCGATGACGCGATCCTGGTCCCGCTCGTCGAGGGTGTGGAACAGCGGCAGGATCAGGGTGCGATCGGTCAGCCGCTCGGTCACCGGCAGGCTGCCCTCGGGCGCCAGAGCACGATACGGCGGCTGGCGGTGCGCCGCCATGATCCCCCGTCGCGCCGAGATGCCGCTCTCGGCGAGCGCGACGAGATAGCCGTCACGGTCGAGCGGGGACTCCTCCAGAATCTCGATCCAGAAGGACTGGTAGTTGCCGGCGCCGTACTCGGGATCCGCCACGGCCCGCAGCCACGGCATCCGCGCGATCGCCTCCTGATAGCGGGCGGCGAGCGCGCGGCGCCGCGCGATCAGCGCGCCCAGCCGCGTCAGCTGCACGAGCCCGACGGCCGCCTGCAGGTCGGTCATCCGGTAGTTGAAGCCGACCTCGCCGTACTCCTCGGGCGGTGCGAGCACCGTGCGGTGCCGATCGGCGGCCGAGACGCTCATGCCGTGCTCGCGCAGGCGCCGCGCCCGCGCCGCCCAGGCCTCGTGCCGGGTCGTCAGCATGCCGCCCTCGCCCGTGGTGAGGAGCTTGCGCGGATGGAACGACCACGCCGCGACCTCGGCCCGCGCTCCGACCGGGCGACCCCGGTAGGTGGATCCCGCGGCACAGGCCGCGTCCTCGATCACCACGATCCCGCGCGGATCCGTGACCGCTCGGATCGCGTCGAGATCGACCGGGACGCCGCCCTGATCGACCGCGATCACCGCTCGGGTCGCCGCAGTCAGCACCGACGCGACGGTGGCGGCCGAGACGTTGCCGCTCTCGGCGTCGACATCGGCGAAGACCGGCCGGGCGCCCACGTAGCGGATCGCACTCGTCGTCGCGATGAACGACAGTGACGGCACGACGACGTCGTCGCCGGGGCCGATGCCCGCAACGACCAGGGCGAGGTGCAGGGCCGTCGTGCAGCTCGACGTCGCGACGGCATCCGTCGCGGCCACGGCGGCGGCGAACTCCCGCTCGAAACGGGCGACCCGCGGGCCTTGCGCGATCCAGCCCGAGGCGATCGTCTCCGCCACCGCCTCGGCCTCCTCCACACCGAGCCAAGGGACCATGACGTCGATCCGCTTCACCGCGGCCTCGGCCTCGGGCGCGCTCACGGCCTCGGCTTCGGGCGCGCTCACGGCCTCGGCCTCGGGCGCGCTCACGGCCTCGGCTTCCGCCACGTTCACGGGCACGTTCACGCCGCGACCCGCTTACGCCCGGCCGCGATCTCGGCGCGCAGCGGTCGCCACCATTCGACGAGCCGTCGAAGGCCCTCGTCGAGGTCGATGCTCGCCTCGAAGCCGAGGTCGCGGCGTGCCGCCGAGGTATCGGCGAGCCGGCGGGCCACGCCATTGACCGCGCGCTCCGGACCGTGCTGGACTCCGAGGTTCGAGCCCGTGACGCGCAGCAGGGCCTCCGCGAGCTCGAGCAGGCTCGTCTCGGTGCCGCTCGCGACGTTGTACGTTCCCTCGACGACATCGCTCGCCGCGGCGAGCACGTTCGCGCGCGCCACGTCGGGTACGCAGATGAAGTCCATGGTCTGCTGTCCGTCGCCGAAGATCAGTGGAGGCATCCCGTCGGCGATGCGCTCCATCCACCGCACGAGGACCTCGGTATAGAGGCCGTGCACGTCCATACGCGGTCCGTACACGTTGAAGTAGCGCAGCAGCACGTAGTCGAGTCCCTGCATCGCGCGGAAGCTGCGCACGAGTCCTTCGCCGAACGTCTTGGCCGCGCCGTAGATCGTGTCGTCGTTCTCGTGATGGTGGCGCTCCCCGGTCGGGAACTCCTCCGCCATCCCGTAGACCGAGGCGCTGGATGCCGCGACCAGCTTCTTCACGCGGTGGCGCGATGCCGATTCGACGACGTTGAACGTGCCGTCCACGAGCACCTCGAGGGCGAGTCGCGGCTCCTCGGCGCACTGCGTGATCCGGATCGCCGCCTGATGGAAGACGACGTCCTTGCCGGCCGTCAGCTCGTCGACCAGACGGGCGTCTCGGATATCGCCTTCGACGAGGGCGATCCGCCCCGAGGCGAACGCCCCCGCCAGGTTCGCGCGGCGTCCGCGCACCAGATCGTCGAGCACGTCGATGTGGGCGACGCCCGCGTCGAGCAGCTGGTCGACCAACGTCGAGCCGATCGTTCCGGCGCCTCCGGTCACGAGCACCTGAGCACCTTCGAGTCTGGTCATGAGAGCTGGAACTCCTCGGTGGGATCGGGTTCGGTGGGTTGGGGTTCAGGTTCGGATCCGGGCGCTTCGGATCGGATCGCGCAGGGCGCTCCGTGAGCGGCCACGCTGCGGGTCGCCGCCTCCAGCACCGAGAGCACGCGCAGGCCCGCGGCGCCGTCGGTGCGCGGTGCCCGCCGCTCGGCGATGGCCGCCGCGAACTCGGTCGCGACACCCGCGAGCGCCTCGCGCTCGGGCAGGGCCGGCGACCAGGTGTCGCCGAGCCGGTACGAGACGCGCGCCGCCCGCGGGTCGGCGCCATTGCCGCCCGCGGGCGCGTCCAGATCGATCCCGCGGTCATAGACGCTCAGGCGCTGCTGCGGGTTCAGGTCGTCCCAGACGAGAGTGCGGCGTGTACCGCCGATCACCATCTGCCGGATCTTGGTCGGGCTCAGCCAGTTGACGTGCACATGCGCCATCACTCCTGCTCTCAGCTCGAGAACGAGGTGTCCCAGGCACGATCGCCCGGCGAGGAGGGGGTCGGAGCCGTGCGCCGAGACGCTGGAGACGTCGAGTCCGCCGGGCAGGACGAAGTCCATGATCGACAGGTCGTGCGGGGCGAGGTCCCAGAACACGTCGATGTCGGGCTGCACGAGCCCGAGGTTGATGCGCACGCTGTCGACGAAGAGGATGCGCCCGAGGAAGCCCTCCTCGATCAGCTCGCGGATCTTCAGGACCGCGGGGGTGTAGCAGTAGGTGTGGTCGGCCATCAGCACGAGGCCGCGTTCGGCGGCGGCCCGCACCATCGCCGCGCCCTTCGCGCGGTCGTCGGCCAGCGGCTTCTCGACGATGACGTGCTTGCCCGCGGCGAGCGCGGCGGACACGATCGCGTGGTGCGTGCGGGCCGGGGTCGCGATGGCGACGGCGTCGATGGCGGGATCCGTCAGCAGGTCGTCCATGCGGGTGGTCACCGCCACGCCGCCGATGCCGTCCGCGACGCGCTGCGCGCGCTGCTCGTCGAGGTCGCAGATCGCGGCCAGCGTCCACTGCGGGCTCGCCCGGAAGTTCCTCGCGAGGTTGGGGCCCCAGTACCCCGCTCCGATCACGCCGATGCTCAGCCGGTCGCTCATCGCCGCTTCCGTTCAGCCCCGGCGGATCGATGAGAGCCGGGCGGATGCCGCGGCAGTGATCGGGCGCCCGCTCCGGGCGCGTTGGAGCAGAAGCCTCGACGCGTGGCGTCGGGGGCTGCCTGAGCAAACGGCGTCGTTCCCCATGAGAATCCCCAAGTCCCCACGGCAGGTCGCCGAGGGGCATGCTGCTGCCGACACCGGACCCCACGTCCGCCGCCGATGAGGGCCTCGCTGCGCGATTCGGGTGGCGCATCGAAACCCATCCCCGCGGGCATTATATCCTTTGCTCGACGCGTCAACACCCCTCCTTTCAATCCGGGGGGATGGTCCGCGCGGCTCCCGAAGGAGGGACATGGCCGAGTCCGCCCGCATCGAGCCCAGCGCCGACGTCTCGGCCACCGCGGCGATCGGCGCCCGAACGCGGATCTGGCACCTCGCTCAGGTGCGGGAAGACGCCAGAATCGGGGCGGACTGCATCGTCGGACGTGGCGCGTACATCGGTCCGGGGGTGATCGTGGGCGACGCGTGCAAGATTCAGAATCACGCGCTCGTGTACGAGCCCGCGCATCTCGAGTCCGGGGTCTTCATCGGTCCGGCCGTGGTTCTGACGAACGACACCTTCCCTCGAGCCGTGAATCCCGATGGAACCCCGAAGTCCGCCGACGACTGGGTCGCCGTGGGCGTTCATATCGCGCATGGAGCCTCGATCGGGGCTCGCGCGGTGTGCGTCGCACCGCTCACGATCGGCGCCTGGGCGCTCGTCGCCGCCGGCGCCGTCGTCATCGCCGACGTCCCGCCCCATGCCCTGGTCGCGGGGGTGCCCGCCCGGCGCATCGGATGGGTCGGAGTCGCGGGCGTGCCGCTCCGCCGCGACGGCGACGACTGGGTCTGCCCGCAGACCGGCGCGCGATACCGCGAGGACGGAGAGGTGCTCACCGCGCAGCAGTGAGGCGGCGGCAGCTCTCCGTGCGTTCGATCTACAGTTCGCCGGGCGTGGTCGCCTGCGCGTCCAGCTCTTCGACGAACCGGCGTGCCGGGCTCGGCTGCACCCCCGCCTTGCGTGGCGCGTAGACCACGAGCGAGTGGAAGAGGAAGCGGACGAAGAACGCGAAGACCAGGGTGATGGCCGTCGCCAGGACAGCGGAGAAGTGCCATGACTCGACCATCACCGCGATGATCGGGATGCGGATGAGGGCCTCGACGTTGTTGAAGGTGAACGACTTCGCGAACCGCATCCAGCCGCTCGATGCGTGCTGGCGCATGTCGTGGAAGACGAAGTGCTCCAGCAGCAGGAAGTTGCCGATGATGGTCACCTCGGCGGCGATGATCGCGGCCACGATGTAGTCGACGCCGAGCTGTGTCAGCGCCCACACGATCGCGACGTTCGCGACCGCGCCGAGCCCGCCGATGACGGCGAACAGCGACATCTTGCCGAAGCGCAGCGCGGTGAGCTGGGTGAGGAAGTGGATGCCCTGACGCATCGACGCCTTCGATTCTCCGGCGTGGCGGTCGGCGAAGTCGAACGGGACCTCCGCGATCCGCAGCGGTCGTCGCGCGAGGATCTCCAGCAGGATCTTGAACCCGCGGGGTTTGAGGACCGCCTCGTCGACGCTGCGCCGATCGATCAGGAAGAACCCGGTCATCGGGTCGGTGACGTCCTTCAGCCGCACCGGGAACATCGCCCGGGTCACCGCGGTGGACGTCTTCGACACCACCACGCGCGTGCGATCGGCCAGCCCGTGCGCCGTGCCGCCGCCCGCGTAGCGCGACGCGATCACGACATCGACGTCGCCGCGTGAGAAGCGGCTCCACAGCTCGGGGATCTTCTCGGGCGGGTGCTGCAGGTCGCCGTCGATCACGAGGCACGCGTCGGCCTCGGCGGCGGCGAATCCTTCGAGCACGGCTCCGCCCAGTCCGCCGACGGGGGCGTCGCGGTGGATCACGCGCACAGGCAGAGGTGCGGATGCCGCGGCCTCGCGGATCACGTCGGGGGTGTCGTCGGAGCTGTCGTCGACGAAGACGATCTCGGCATCGATCCCGGCCGTCGCCGCGACGACACGACGAACGAGCTCCACGACGTTCGGAGCCTCGTTGTACGTGGGGACGATGATCGACAGTTGCACTGCCGATCATCCTGCCACGAGCACGGATGCAATCGTTCGAGTGCGACAGGGCCTCGTCCGGCCCTCGCCCAGGATGCCTCGGCGAGAATGGAGGAATGACCTCCCCCTCGAGCCTCACCGTCTTCGGCGCGGACTGGTGCCGCGACTGCGTCCGCACCAAGCGCCAGCTCGACGACCTCGGCGTCTCGTACACCTACGTCGATCTCGTCGCCGACCCGGCGGCCGCCGATGTCGCCCGCGACATCTCGGGCCGCACGAACATCCCGGTCGTGCTCTACCCCGACGCCACGCACCACGTCGAACCGTCGAATGCCGCCGTCGAGTCCAAGCTGCGGGAGCTCTCGCTCATCTGACACCGCACGGCACAGGCGCGCCGGGCGCCCTCGCTGATTAGGCTGAGCCCGTGAGCGAAGGCGTCGAGCGGAACACCCGGACGATCGAAGGCACGGTCGTCACGGACTTCGCCGATCGCATGAGCTACGGCGGCTATCTCGATCTCGGCACGCTGCTGTCGGCCCAGCGGCCGCTGAGCGATCCCGAGCACCACGACGAACTGCTGTTCATCGTGCAGCACCAGACCACGGAGCTGTGGCTGAAGCTCGTCCTGCACGAGCTGGGCGCGGCGTGCCGGCTGCTGCGCGAAGACGAGCTCGCTCGCGCGCTCAAGTGCATCGCGCGGGTCAAGCACATCCAGAAGACCCTGACCGAGCAGTGGTCGGTGCTGGCGACGCTGACTCCCGCCGAGTACGCGCAGTTCCGCGGCGTGCTCGGCAACGCGAGCGGTTTCCAGTCGGCGCAGTACCGCGCGGTGGAGTTCACTCTCGGCAACAAGAACGCGGCGATGCTGCGCGTATTCGAGGCCGATCCCGCCTCGCAGGAGCTGGTGCGCCAGGCACTCGAGGCGCCCAGCCTGTACGACGAGTTCCTGCGGATGCTGGCGCGCTCGGGCTACCCGATACCCGCCGATGTGCTCGAGCGCGACGTGACCCTGGCGTGGACGTTCACCCCCGAGCTCCTGCCCGTCTTCGTCGAGATCTACACGGACCCGCAGAAGCACTGGGCGGCGTACGAGGCATGCGAAGAGCTCGTCGATCTGGAGGACAACTTCCAGCTGTGGCGATTCCGCCACCTGAAGACCGTCGAGCGCATCATCGGACTCAAGAGCGGCACCGGCGGATCCAGCGGCGCGTCGTTCCTGCGTCGAGCGCTCGAGCTCACCTTCTTTCCCGAGCTGTACGCCGTACGAACGGAGCTGTGATGAACGGCCACGACCCCTTCGCGCTGCGCGCCCTGCTCGGCCCCGACGCCGCGCTCTGCCGACGCGCCATCACCGGCGAGCAGGGGGTGTCGCTGCCTCCCTTCATCGACCACCACGTGCATCTGCACCTGATCGACGAGGGTCCTCTCGCCGCCGGGGGCATCGCCGGAGTCGTCGACCTGGGCGGCGACCCCGTCGCCCTGGCGCAGCGCGATCATCACGGCATTCCGCGAGTGGCATATGCCGGCGCCTTCCTCACTGCGGTGGGCGGATACCCCGTCGGCCGGTCGTGGGCGCCCGCCGAGATCGCACGCGAGATCAGCAACGCCTCGACGCACCCCGGTGTGCCCGGCGGCGCGGCGACCGCCGTCGACGAGCAGGCCTCGTTCGGGGCATCCGTCATCAAGGTGTCGCTGAACCGCGTCGACGGACCCGTCTTCGACCCCGACACGCTCGCCGCGGTGGTCTCGAGCGCGCGCGAGCGAGGGCTGCCCGTCGTCGCGCACGTCGAAGGCGAGGGGATGGCGCAGCTGGCCCTCGACGCCGGAATCGACGCACTCGCCCACACGCCCTTCACCGAGGCCGTCGGCCGCAAACTCACCGCGCACGCGGTGACGGCGGGGCAGGTGTGGGTCTCGACGCTCGCCATCCACGGCGCCGGCGACGAGGCATCCGAGAACGCGCGTATCAACCTCGCCGGCTTCGCCGCCGCCGGGGGACGCGTGCTCTACGGCACCGATCTCGGCAACGGCGATCAGCCGGTCGGCGTCCACCCGGCCGAGGTGGCCGCCCTTCACCGTGCGGGCGTGCGCGGGCCCGCGCTGATCGTGGCCATGACGGATCCGTGGCCCTCGAGCGTTGCGCCGACGGGTGTCTGCACGTTCGTCGCCGGGCCCGCGCCGACGACCCTCGACGAAGTGGCCGCATGGCTGGCGGGCGCGTGCGTCGTGCCCGCCGAGGAGCTCATCCATGACGACCACTGACCCGGCCCGTGCGGACACGGCGGACGTCGCCTCCGGAGCGGACGTGCTCGACGGCGACGCGCTCGCTCTCGACGCCGCCGACGCCCTCCGCGCATACCGCGACCTCTTCGTGGGCGCCGAGACATCGCTCGTGTACTTCGACGGCAACTCGCTCGGGCGCCTGCCGCGCGCGAGCGTCGACCGGCTTGCGAGATTCGCGACCGACGAATGGGGCGGGCGCCTCATCCGCGGGTGGGACGAATCGTGGATGCGGCTGCCGTTCGCGATCGGCGACACGATCGGCAGGGTCGCGATCGGCGCAGCCGCGGGGCAGACCGTCGTCGGCGACTCGACGACGGTGCTGCTCTACAAGATGGTCCGGGCCGCGTTCGACGCGGTCGTCGCGGCGGATCCCGCCCGCGTGGAGATCGTGGTCGACCGCGACAACTTCCCGACCGACCGCTACCTCGTCGAGGGCATCGCCCGCGAGCGCGGTGGGCGTCTGCGATGGCTGGATGTCGACGTGACGACCGGCGTGACCGCCGAGGCGCTGCAGGCGGCTGTCGGACCCGAGACCGCCGTCGTGCTGCTGTCGCACGTCGCGTACCGATCGGGATATCTCGCGGATGCCGCCTCCCTCACGCGCATCGCGCACGACGCCGGTGCGCTCATCGTGTGGGATCTCTGCCACTCGGCAGGTTCCGTGCCGGTCGAAGCGGATGCGTGGGCCTTCGATGTCGCCGTCGGATGCACGTACAAGTACCTCAACGGCGGACCCGGCTCGCCCGCCTTCGCGTACGTCGCCGCCGGGCTGCAGGACCGACTCGCCCAGCCGATCCAGGGATGGATGGGCACCGCCGACGTGTTCGCGATGGGCCCGTCCTACGTTCCCGCGACCGGGATGCGCCGCTTCCTGTCGGGAACACCGCCGGTGGTCGGCATGCTCGCGATGCAGGACACCCTCGCACTCATCGAAGAGGCGGGAATCGCCGCCGTCCGCGCGAAGTCCGTGGCGCTCACCGAGTTCGCGGTGCGGGTCTCGGATGCCCTGCTCGCGCCGCACGGGGTGACGATCGCCTCGCCGCGCGACCCCTCCCGGCGAGGAGGGCACGTCACGCTGTCGCACCCGGCGATGCGGGCGGTCACGGCGCGGCTGTGGTCCGCCGACGTGATCCCCGACTACCGCGACCCCGGCGGCCTGCGCATCGGGCTCTCCCCGCTGTCGACGTCTTTCGCCGAGACCCTCACGGGCCTGCGTGCCGTCGCCGACGCCGTCCGCGCCGAAGGCTGACCCCTCGCTCGTGTCCGTCTCCTCCCTCCGCCTCACGCGCGGCACCATCGCCCGCTACGCGACCGGGTCGCTCGGCACCGGCGGGTTCGCGACGCTCCCCGGCCTGGTCCTCACCTACTACCTGACGGACTCGCTCGGCGTGGCCGCGCTCGCGGCCGGACTCGTCATCACGGTCGCAAAGGTGTGGGACGTCGTCATCGATCCCGTGATCGGCGCGCTCACCGACCGCGACCTCGCCCGCCACGGCTCGCGCCGGCGGCTCATGCTGATCGGCGCGCTCGCCCTGCCGCTGCTGTTCGCGCTGACCTTCGCGGTGCCGCCCGCGCTCGGCCCCGTCGTCGGGGCGATCTGGGTGCTGATCGCCTTCACGCTCACCGCGACCGCCTTCAGCCTCTTCCAGGTGCCGTACATCGCGCTCCCGGCCGAGCTCACCCCCGACTACGACGAGCGCACCCGCCTGCTGACATGGCGCGTGGTCGTGCTGACGTTCGCGATCCTGCTGTTCGGCGCCGGAGGGCCGGCGCTGCGCCGCTCGGCAGAGGACCCGGTGCTCGGCTACCTCATCATGGGCGTGGTCTCGGGCGTCGTGATCGGCATCGGGATGCTGGTGGCAACGACCGTCGCCCGGCACCCGGCCCGCGAGACGAGGGGACGACCCGCGGTCGGCGAGAGCTCCTCCGCCGGTCGCGTCTCCCCTCCGCCCGGTGCCGAGAGCGGGAACGGGGGCGGGACGGCTGCCGCGGAGCGCGTGAGCATGCGCACGCACTATGCGTCCGGCATCCGGGCCCTTCGGCGGAGCCTGCCGTTCCGCGCGCTGCTGGCGACCTTCGTGCTGCAGGCTCTCGCGACCGGGCTCATGCTCGCCGGCGCGCAGTACGTCGCGACGTGGGTGCTGCACGATCAGGCCGCCGTCGAGCTGCTGTTCATCGCGCTGATCGCACCGGCGCTGCTGGCCGCCCCCGCCTGGGGCGTCGTCGCCCGCCGGATCGGCAAGGAGCGCACGTTCGCGATCGCCAGCGTCGTGTTCGCGGCGGCGGCGCTGTCGATCCTCGGGGTGCTGTGGGCGCCGGGCGCGTGGATCTACGTGCCCGTCGGCATCGCCGGAATCGCGTATGCCGGCCTGCAGTCGCTGCCGATGGCCATGCTCCCCGACGTCATCTCGCACGACGAGCAGCAGAACGGCCCCGGCCGCGCCGGCGCGTTCAGCGGTGTGTGGACCGCGGGCGAGACCGTCGGCTTCGCGCTCGGCGCGATGGTGCTGTCGATCATCCTCGCGGTGACGGGGTACGTCTCGTCGACCGCGGGGCAGCTGGTCGAGCAGCCGGATGCCGCGATCACCGGCATCGTCGTCAGCTTCAGCGTGGTGCCGGCAGCGCTCATCGCGCTCAGCCTCGTCACGCTCGCGCGGTACCCGCTGCGACGGGTCGACATCGAGGCTCACCGCGCGGCCGACATCCAGTCGCAGCCCGGCTGAGACCGCGTGCCGACACCGATCTAGACTGAGATCCCCGCCCGAAGGAGAGCGCCCCGTGCCCAAGGCCGCCCCGGAGACATCCGTGAAGTCCCGCGCCACCACGGCGCCCTCCCTCTCCGACGACGAGCGTGCCGCACTCGACCGCGCGATCGGCGACCTGCAGCGGGGTGCCCGCACCTGGGCGCAGCTCACCCTCGACCAGCGTGCGCGGCTGCTCGACAGCCTGCACGCGACCGTATCCGCCGTCGCCGAGGAGTGGGCGGACGTCGCCGCGACGTCCAAGCAGCTGGAGCCGGGGCATCCCCTTCGCGGCGAGGAATGGCTCTCGGGGCCCTACGGCACGCTCACCGCCTTCGACGCGTACCGCTCGACGCTGCGGACTCTCGCCCGGGGCACCAGTCCCCTCGCGGGAGTGAAGACGGATGCCGCACCCGGAGGCCGCGTGCGCGCTCACGTGTTCCCGCTCAGCGCCGTCGACGGGCTGCTGCTGTCGGGATACACCGGTGAGATCTGGTTCGAGCCGGGAGTGACCGCCGATGAGGCCCGCCGCACCGCCGGACTCGCACAGCTCACCCCGACGCACTCCGGCGGCGTCGGCCTGGTGCTCGGTGCCGGCAACGTCACCTCGATCCCGGTCCTCGACGTCATGTACGAGCTGCTCGCCCACAACCGTGTCGCGATCCTGAAGGTGAATCCCACGCAGGACGCTCTCGTGCCGGTGTTCGAGCGGGCGCTGGCTCCGCTGATCGAGCCCGGGTTCCTGCGCATCGTGCGCGGCGGCGGCGATGTCGGCGCGTACCTGACCGGGCACCCCGGCATCGCGCACGTGCACATCACCGGGGCGAGCGCGACGTTCGATGCGATCGTCTGGGGACCTCAGTCCGGGCCCGGCGCTGGCGCCAGCACCCGGCGCCGGCGTGAGAACCGCCCGCAGCTGAAGAAGCCGATCACGGCCGAACTCGGCGGCGTGTCCCCCATCATCGTGGTGCCGGGCCGGTGGTCCGACGCCGACCTGAGGTTCCAGGCCGAGCACATCGCCACCATGCGCCTGCAGAACTCGGGCCACAACTGCATCGCGGGCCAGGTCGTCCTGATCGGCGCCGAGTGGCCCCAGCGCGAGGCGTTCCTCGCCGCGCTGCGCGCCGCCTACGAGGCCGCACCCCGGCGCCCGGTCTGGTACCCGCACAGCGACGCACGACTCGAGGCCGCGGCATCCGGGTATCCCGATGCGGCGTGGTGCGCCGACGGCACACGCGCGATCGTCGACATCGCACCGGGAGACGACCCGACGGCGCTCGAGACGACGGAGTACTTCGCCCCCGTGCTCGGGGTCCTCTCGCTGCCGGGCAACGGGCAGGAGTTCCTCGACGCCGCCGTCGCGCATGCGAACGACAAGCTCGCCGGCACGCTCGGGGCGAACCTGCTGATCGACCCCGAGACGCAGGCGGCGCTCGGCGACGGGTTCGAGCGGGCGATCGCGGAGCTGCGCTACGGCACCGTGTCGATCAACTCGTGGACGGCGTTCGGGTTCCTCACCGCGACGCTCACGTGGGGCGGGTTCCCGGGCGCGACGCTGCAGAACGTCGAGAGCGGGATCGGGGTCGTCCACAACGCCCTCCTGCTGGACCGCGTGGAGCGCTCGGTCACGCGCGGACCGTTCCGGCCCTTCCCCCGCTCGCTCGACCCCCGCGCGCTGGCCGCGTCGAAGGGACGCTCGTTCTCGGTGCTGCCGAAGCCCCCCTGGTTCGTCAGCTCACGGACCGGAACAGCGGTCAGCGAAGGATTCACGCGGTTCCGGATGAACGGCGACTACGCGAAGCTCGTCGGCACTCTCGTGCAGGCGTTCCGCGCGTGAAGGCCGCGCGGCGTCGGCGCGGCACTCGGCAGGCCATCGATCTCACCGCCGACTACATCGTCGTCGGCGCGGGTTCCGCGGGGGCGGCGCTCGCGGCGCGGTTGAGCGAGGATCCCTCGGTGACCGTGCTGCTCCTCGAGGCCGGGGCCCCCGACAGCGCCCTCGAGCTGCACGTCCCCGCGGCGTTCTCGAAGCTGTTCCGCGGCGCCTACGACTGGGGCTACGACACCGTCCCGCAGGAGCGTCTCGAAGGCCGCACGATCTTCTGGCCTCGCGGCAAGACGCTGGGCGGATCGTCGTCGCTCAACGCGATGATGTGGGTGCGCGGTTTCGCCGCCGACTACGACGAATGGGCGGATGCCGCGGGCCCGGCCTGGTCGTGGGAGTCGCTGGTCCCCTACTTCCGTCGCGTCGAGCGCACCCAGGATCCGTCGGATGCCATGCAGGGCACCGACGGCCCGCAATCGGTCGAGCGTCAGCGCGATCCCCGGCCCCACACCGCAGCGTTCCTCGCCGCGGCTGCCGAGGCGGGGCATCCGATCACTCCCGCCAATCTGCCGGCGGGCCAGGGATTCTCCGAGACGATGGTGTCGCAGACCCGCGGGGCTCGAGCCTCGACCGCCGACGCCTATCTGCGACCCGCGAAGGGCCGGCGCAACCTGCGCGTCGTCACCGGCGCTCTGGTGCGGCGCGTGACGTTCGCGCCCGGGGCGCGGGACGCCACGACTCGTGGCGGCGAACCGGCGGCGTCCGCCGCGCCCACGGTCGCCGAGCCCGCCGAAACGCCGCGCGCGACCGGCGTGTACGTCGAGATCGACGCAATCACGCGGCACGCGCTCGCCCGGCGCGAGGTGATCCTGAGCGGCGGAGCGATCAACACGCCGCAGCTGCTCATGCTGAGCGGCATCGGGCCGTCCGCGCACCTGGCCGAGCACGGCATCCCGATCATCGTCGACGCGCGCGATGTCGGCGCGAACCTGCAGGACCACCTCGTCTCGGGAATCGCGCCCGAGGCGCGCGGCGGCACGCTGTTCGGCGCCGAACGCCCCGGTGAGCTCGTGCGCTATCTGACCGCCCGCCGCGGGATGCTGACCTCGAACGTCGGCGAGGCCTGCGGGTTCCTCCGCACCGCCGTCGCAGACGAATCGGGCATGCCTGCGGGTCTGCCCGACATCGAGATCATCTTCGCGCCGGTCCCCTACGTCGGCGAAGGCCTCGTGCCGACCCCCGGCGAAGGCATCACCCTCGGCGCGATCCTGCTGCGTCCGCACAGCCGCGGCACCATCCGGCTCGCGTCGGGCGACCCGCACGACAAGGCCGTCATCGATCCCGGCTACCTCACCGATCCCGAGGGCATCGACGAGCGCGCCGTGCTCGCCGGGCTCGCCGCGTGCGAGCGCCTGGTCGACACCGAGGCGCTGCGCGCCATCACGACCGGCGGCTGGATCCAGCCCGAAGGGGGCGAGCACATGACGCCGCCCGAGCGCGCCGAGCTCTCGATGCGCCGCTACTCGCACACGCTGTACCACCCCGTCGGCACGGCCCGGATGGGGACGGATGCCGCGTCGGTCGTGGACCCCGAGCTGCGCGTCCGCGGGGTGACGGGGCTGCGCGTGGCCGATGCATCCGTCATGCCCACGGTGATCCGCGGCCACACGAACGCGCCCGCCATCGTGATCGGCGAGGTCGCGGCGGACCTGATCCACGGTCGGGTCTGACGGCCGGGGCGGAGTCGCACCCGTGGCAGACCCGCCCCGCCGGGGCGGAGTCACACCCGTGACAGACCCGCCCCGGGGCGGACCCGCCACGCCGGGAGCGAGGTCACTCCCCTGGCGATCTCGCCCCGGGGCGGGATCGCCACCCTGGGACGGGAAAGCCCCGCCCCGGGGTGAATAACGCGTCCCGGGGCCTGTCTGGCTGACGCGGGCGGGCTGGCGACCAGTGGCCGGCGATGCTGTCCGAGGGATCCGAGATCCGCGCGCGAGCGCGGGGTCACGACGCGTGACAGATCCCCCGCGTAACAGGCACCCCTGATGAACCCGCCCCGGGGCGGGTTCATCACCGCCCCGGGGCGGGTCCGCCACCCTGGGACGGGAAAACCCCGCCCCAGGGTGAATGAATCGCCCCGGGGCGGGGTCTGCGTGATGTCTGGGTCGGTGACCCGGCCAGGAAGGCTCAGCGACCGCCGGCGCGGCGGTTGCCGCCGTTCTGGCGGACGACGGATCCGACCATGAGCTTGCCGCCGGTACTGCCGGCACCACCGCCGGACGCGCGGCGACCCGGGGTGCGCGGGTTGCCCTGCGCGGGCTGAGCGGAGCGGGTGTGGCCGGCGCTCTGGTCGGCGCGCTGGTGGCCGCCCTGCGCACGGTCGGAGGACTGACCGCGGCCTGCGGCCGGCGCCTGGCCCCGGCCCGAACCCTGGCCCTGCGAGCGACCCGAGCCTGCGGCATCCGATCCCCGGCGCTGGCCGTTGCCGCGTCCGCCGCCTGCGCCCTGGTCGCGAGCCGCACGCTTGCGCTGCGCGTTGGCGCCCTGGCTGGTGCCGCCGCCGCGCTGCTGCAGCTGCACCGGCTCGGGCTTGACGTACGCGGCGACCTGGCCGACGAGCTCGGCGACCTCGGCCGACTTCGCCGTCACGCGCACCGGCGTGACAGAGATGGCGGCCTTGCGCAGGAGCTGCGCGACGTCCTTCTCCTGGCCCGGGAGCACGAGCGTGACCACGGCGCCCTCCGCGCCCGCGCGGGCGGTACGGCCCGAACGGTGCAGGTACGCCTTGTGCTCGGTGGGCGGATCGACGTGGATGACGAGCTCGACGTCGTCGACGTGCACACCGCGAGCCGCGACATCGGTCGCCACCAGCACCTTGGCGGTGCCGGCCGAGAACGCGGCCAGGTTGCGGTCGCGCTGCGGCTGCGACAGGTTGCCGTGCAGGTCGACGGCGGGGATGCCATCGGCGGTGAGCTGCCGCGCGAGCTTCTTCGCGTGGTGCTTGGTGCGCATGAACAGGATGCGGCGGCCGGTGCCCGAGGCGAGCGCCGTGACGACGTCCTTCTTCGAGTCGGTGTCGGTCATCGTGAAGACGTGGTGGGTCATCGCGGCGACGGGCGAGTTGGCCTCGTCGACGGAGTGGAGCACCTCGTTCTGCAGGAAGCGGCTCACGAGCTTGTCCACACCGTTGTCGAGCGTGGCGCTGAACAGCAGGCGCTGGCCGCCCGAGGGCGTCGCGCTGAGGATGCGGGTCACGACCGGCAGGAAGCCGAGGTCGGCCATGTGGTCGGCCTCGTCGATGACCGTGATCTCGACCGCGTCGAGGTGGGCGTAGCCCTGCTTCATGAGGTCTTCGAGGCGACCCGGGCAGGCCACGACGATGTCGACGCCGGCGTTGAGCGCCTGCACCTGACGGCTCTGGCTCACGCCGCCGAAGATCGTGGTGGTGGTGAGGCCGTAGGCCTTGGCGAGCGGCGCCAGGACGGCGTCGATCTGGGTCGCGAGCTCGCGGGTCGGTGCGAGCACGAGAGCGAGCGGGCGGCCCTTGCGACGATTGCCGCCGGCGAGCTTGGTGCCCAGGCGCGCGACCATCGGGATCGAGAAGGCGAGCGTCTTGCCCGAGCCGGTCTTGCCGCGGCCCAGCACGTCGCGGCCTGCGAGAGTGTCGGGGAGCGTGTCGACCTGGATCGGGAACGCGGTGGTCTTGCCCTGGGTCGCGAGGACGGCGACGAGGGGCTGGGGCACGCCGAGCGCGCCGAAAGTGGTTTCGGTCATGAGTTCTCCGGGCACGACGGTGCCCTGATCGGTAACCGGGGCGTATTTCGCCCGCGGGTCGCCGTTCGAAAGTCGTCACCGGCATCGCGCGGCACGGGGGCCTGGCGGCGGCGGGAGGGGAAGCGTTCTACGACGCAAGAAGCGCGTCTGAGCGCTGCAAGTCTTTCCAGCGTACCAGGGGCACCTGGGCGTTCGCCTCGGCGGGTGCGTTTCGTGCTCAGTCCCGCGTGTCGACCAGGTCGCTCTCCGGCGCGGACTCTCCCGCGGACTCATCCGCAGTCTCATCCGCAGTCTCGTCCGCGGACTCGTCCGCAGTCTCGTCCGCAGTCTCGTCCGCAGTCTCGTCCGCAGTCTCGTCGACCGCCTCGCCCTCGGCACGGGCGAACCGGTCGGCGGCGGCGCGCAGCGCCGCGGCGATCCCCGGCTCCGACGCGGCGTGCGCGGCATCCGGCACCATCACGAAGTCCGCCTCCGGCCAGGCGCGGTGCAGATCCCACGCGGTCATCGGCGGCGTGCATCCGTCGTAGCGGCCCTGGACGATCACGGCGGGGATGCCGCGGATCGCGTCGACGTTCGCGATCAGCTGGCCCTCGTCGAACCAGCCGCGGTTCAGGAAGTAGTGGTTCTCGATTCGCGCGAACGCGACTGCGGCGCGCGGCTCGCTCATGGCCTCGATCAGCTGCGGATCGGGCAGAAGTGTCAGCACGGACGCCTCCCAGCGCGACCACGCGACAGCCGCCGGCACGTGCACGGCGGGATCGGGGTCGGCGAGCCGCCGGTGATACGCCTCGATCAGGCGCGAGCGCTCGAGGATCGGGATGGGCGCGATGAAGTCCTCCCACAGGTCGGGGAACATCGCCGACGCGCCGCCCTCGTAGAACCACTCCAGCTCGTGACGGCGCAGCGTGAAGATGCCGCGCAGCACGAGCTCGGTCACCGCCTCGGGGTTCGCCTCGGCGTACGCGAGGGCGAGCGCGCTCCCCCACGACCCGCCGAACACCTGCCAGCGGTCGATGCCGAGGTTCTTGCGCAGCAGCTCGATGTCGGCCACGAGGTGCCACGTCGTGTTGTGACGGATGTCGGCGCCCGCCTCCGCCGCATGGGGGGTCGACCGACCGCACCCGCGCTGGTCGAAGAGGATGATCCGGTACCGCTCCGGGTCGAAGAATCGGCGATGCCAGGGCGCGGTTCCGGCGCCAGGGCCGCCGTGGAGGAACACCACGGGCTTGCCGTCGGGATTGCCGCTCTGCTCGAAGTACAGGCGGTTGCCCTCGCCCGCGATCAGCTCGCCGGTCTCGTAGGGCTCTATGGGCGGATAGAGGATGTGGTCGAGGTGTTCGTTCATAGGCTTCCCCCCGGAACGCCGAAAGTGTCACAGGCCGAGACGCCGTTCTGATACCCCTGCTGGAACCACTGCTGGCGCTGCGCGCTCGAACCGTGGGTCCAGCTCTCGGGGTTCACGAACCCGCCCGACTCGCGCTGGATGTGATCGTCGCCCACCGTCTGCGCCGCGTTGATCGCGTCGGCGATCTGCTGCTGCGTGGGCGGGTCGAGGTAGCGCACGCCGTTCGCGTCGACCTGCTCGGTCATCGAGCCTACCCACGCCCCCGCGAAGCAGTCGGCCTGCAGCTCTCTGCGCACGCCGTTGCTGTCGGGGCCGGATCCGTTGTCCGGGTACCGGTCCATGCTCCCCGCGATGTACTGGACGTGGTGCCCGTACTCGTGCGCGAGGACGTAGAGCTGAGCGAGCGGCCCGGCCGTCGCGTCGAACTGCTGGCGCAGCAGCGCGAAGAAGGTCGGGTCGACGTAGACGGTCTCCTCCGGCGGGCAGTAGAACGGACCCGTCTGATTGGATGCCGTTCCGCACTGCGTCGGGGTCGATCCGTCGACGATGATCAGCTGCGGCGCCCGGTAGCCCTGCGCCTGGGTCTGCCAGAACTGGTCGAGCGCGAGCGAGCCAGCGGCCAGACGGCAATCGTCGCGGGCGTTCGCATCGGCCCCGGTCTGACACTGCTCGATCTCGGATTCGCCGGCGCCTCCGGCCTGCGGGCCGGTGGGGATGATGCCCGAGATGTCGGTGCCGGTGAACAGCTGGAACAGCAGGACGGCGATGGCTCCGATACCCGCGATACCCCCGCCGGCGACAGCCACACCCGCCCCTCGACGCCGCGCCGTGTTCCCCCCGACGTTGGCGTTCTCGTTGAACGTCATGGCTTCACGGTACCGTGGGCGCCCCTCGCGGGCACGTTCCGACAGGCGAGGGCGTCTCGGCAATAGGCTCGACGCATGGTCAGCGAACCCACGACGATCACGATCACGGGCGCCGGCGGACAGATCGGCTACGCGCTCCTGTTCCGCATCGCCGCGGGCGACATGCTCGGCGCGGACCGGCCGGTGCGGCTGCGGCTGCTCGAGATCCCGCAGGGGATGCGGGCGGCCGAGGGCGCAGCGCTCGAGCTGCAGGACGGCGCATTCCCGCTCCTGCGCGGCGTCGAGCTGACCGACGACCCTCGGATCGCTTTCGACGGCACGAGCATCGCCCTGCTCGTCGGCGCCCGTCCCCGCGGTCCCGGAATGGAGCGCGGCGACCTGCTCGCCGCCAACGCCGGGATCTTCGGCCCCCAGGGCGCCGCGATCGGCGCCGTGGCCGCGGACGATGTGCGCGCGGTCGTGGTCGGAAACCCCGCCAACACGAACGCGCTCATCGCCGCGGCATCCGCTGCCCCCGACGTTCCCGCCGAGCGGTTCACCGCGCTCACGCGCCTGGACCACAACCGCGCCGTGGGCCAGCTCGCCGCGTTCCTCGACGTGGCACCCGACGAGATCGCCGACGTCATCATCTGGGGCAACCACTCGGCGACGCAGTTCCCCGATGTGGCGCACGCGGTCCTTTCCGACGGGATGCCGGTGGCCGAGGCGATCGCGGAACGACTCGGTGGCCGCGACGCGGCGACGACATGGCTCGACGAGGTCTTCCTCCCGCGGGTCGCGAAGCGCGGCGCCGAGATCATCGAGGTGCGCGGCTCGTCGTCGGTCGCGTCGGCGGCCAACGCGGCCATCGACCACGTGCGCGACGAGCAGCTCGGCACGCATCGCGGCTGGACGTCGGCCGCCGTCGTTTCGCACGGCGAGTATGGGGTGCCCGAAGGCCTGGTGTGCTCGCTGCCCGTCGTCTCGCGCGGGGACGGCGCCGGCTATCGCGTCATCGAGGGACTGGAGTTCGACGCACGCGGGCGGCGCCTGTTCGACGCCTCGGTGGCCGAGCTCGCCGCCGAGCGCGACGCCGTCCGCGAGCTCGGAGCGGTCTAGCCGCGTGGAGATCCTCGTCGTCGTCATCGCCGCGATCCTCGTGATCGCCGTCGCGACCGCCCTCGCACCCAGGCTCGGCATCGCGGGGCCGCTCATCCTCGTGCTCATCGGCGGCGCGGTGAGCCTCCTCCCGTTCGTGCAGGTGCCCGAGATCGACCCGGAGTGGATCCTCGTCGGCGTCCTTCCGCCGCTGCTCTACTCCGCCGCCGTGGCGCTGCCCGCGATCGAGTTCCGGCGCGACTTCGGGCCCATCGCGGGGCTGTCCTTCCTGCTCGTGCTGCTGAGCGCCGTGGTGCTGGGCGTCTTCTTCATGATCGTGATCCCCGGTATCCATCCCGCCATCGCGGTCGCGCTGGGCGCGATCCTCAGTCCGACGGATGCCGTGGCCACCTCGATCGTGAAGCGCCTGGGCGTCTCGCGGCGGGTCGTCACGATGCTCGAGGGCGAGAGCCTGCTCAACGACGCGACGGCGCTCGTGCTGCTGCGCACGATGATCGCGGCCGGCGCCGTCGCGACCACGGGGGTGACCGGTGACACCGAGGTGGGGCTCGGGTTCCTTCCGGCCTTCGCGTGGGGGGTCCTCGTGGCCGTCGTGATCGGCGGCATCGTCGGCTATCTCAACCTGCGGCTGCGCGCCCTCATCGGCCACTCGGCGGCCAACACCGCGGTGGGCTTCGTCGTGCCGTTCGTGGCCTACCTGCCCACCGAGGAACTGGGCGGTTCCGGTCTCGTCGCCGCGGTGGTCGCCGGCATCGTGACCGGCCAGGGCGCCGCACGCTGGTTCACGCCCGAGCAGCGCCGATCGGATGAGCACAACTGGCGCACGATCGAACTCGTGCTCGAGGGCGCCGTCTTCCTCGTGATGGGGCTCGAGCTCAACGCGATCGTGGCCGAGAACTTCGAGAACCACAACGGTCTCGGCACCGGCGTCGCCATCGCCGCCGGCGCGCTGGCGATCGTGCTCGCGGTGCGCGCCGCATATGTCTCGCTGCTGGTGTGGGCGCAGAGCAGGCGTGCACGCGGCAGGCGGCGTGAACGCCTCGAGTCGATGAGCACGCGACTCGATGAGCTCGCGGCAGGCCGGGCGTGGGCTCCCCCGACCGACGGCAGGCGGCGCCAGAACCGCCGCCGGCAGGAGCCGCTCCCGGTCGACGATCCGCACGTCCAGCGACGCCTCGCGTCGATGCGCGCGCGCGTGAGCCGCGCGATGAGCGATCTGAACTACTACCAGGCCTCGCCGCTGGGCTGGAAGCACGGCGCGATCATCGTGTGGGCGGGCATGCGCGGTGTCGTCACGCTCGCGGCCGCCCAGACGCTCTCGCGCGACGACACGACCGACCGGGCGCTGCTGGTCTTCATCGCCTTCACCGTCGCGGTCGGCAGCCTCATGCTCCAGGGCTTCACGCTGCCCTGGCTCGTGCGACTGCTCAAGATCGAACGACCCGGCGACGAGCTGCTCGACCGAGCGGAGCAGTCCGAACTCGACGAGGAGCTGCGCGATGCCGCCCTCGCCGCCCTCGAACAGCCGGCGCTGCACCGCCGCGACGGCTCGACGTTCCCCGAGGAACTCATGCAGCTCGTCGGCAGCCGGATGGCCGAGCCGCCCGACGACGAGACCACCGCGTCCGCCCGCGACATGCTCGAGCTGCGCCTCGTGATGATCGAGGCGATGCGCGACCGACTCAACGAGGTCACCTCCGGCGGCGGCTACAGCACGCCCGCTCTGCGGCACGCGCTGGCCGAACTCGACGCCGATCAGCTGAGCCTCGAGCTGCGCCTCGGCGACGACGACTGATCCGCGCACCGCACACGCCCGACGTGAGAGACAATGGTGCAGAGCAAGGGCGGCGACATGAGCGAGTTCACGAAGACGGATGCCGCGGCATCCGGTCACAGCCACACCCACGCCGCTGACGGCGTCTCCGCCGACACCGCACCGCTGCACCTGCCGCACCCGGCAGCCGACTGCCCGAAGTGCTTCACCGAGCTGCAGCAGAATCGCGACTGGTGGCTCGCTCGCCCCGCGGGATCGCGCCTCGTCGGGCTCGTCATCGCCCGCGACGACATGCCCTCGGTGGTCGAGCAGCGCAACGACCTGACGCGCTTCGGCGTGCCGATCGAGGGATTCCGCCACCCCGCGCCCGAGACGCTGGAGTCGTGGGAGGCGCGTCTCGTGCGGCTGCTCGGCACGCTGCGACACGGCGACGTGGTGGTCGTGGCGAACGTGCACGCCCTCGGCCGCGACATCGACGAAGAGACCCGCACCGTCGCCGAACTGCACCGGCGCGGCGTCGTCGTCAAGGTCGCCGGCCACGGCGGCCGTCACCTCTACGACGCCGGGCGCTGAGCTCTCGGTCCTGAGTTCTCGGTCCCGAGCGGTCAGTCCTCGGGGCCGGTACCGGCGTGCAGCTCCTCGTCGAGCAGGGGCAGGTCCTGCCGAGTCACCAGGCGCGCCGCGATGGCATGCTCGACCAGCCGGACCCGGCGGTTCGTCGCGTAGGAGCGCACGCCGCCGCGCATGCCCGGAACACCGATGCGATCGAGCTTGTCGCACACGTTGTCGAGTTTGCGGTTGAAGCGGGTGAGCGTCCAGCCGATGCGCTCGGCGGCCTGCGCCGACGTCGGCAGCTCGCTCATGCCGGTTCCCTCCCGGCGCAGCAGCGGCTCGGCCAGGGCGAGGATCATCACGCGCTGACTGTGCGTGAGGGGGACGTCGCCGATGGTGCTGAGGCCGTCGTCGTCGGCTTCGGGCTGCGTCTCGCGGAACGTGGGCTCGGCGGCGTGGATGGTGAGCTCGTACGTGGTCGGTCCGGCACTGAAGATGACGGATGTCGAGGCGAAGACGAGCGGAAGACGGGCGCCGGGTGCGAGCCACGCCTGCACACGACCGCCGGAATCGGTGACGGTCGCCGACAGCCGGCTTCCCACGTTCGACAGCAGCCAGAGGCCATCGACGTTGCGGATCGTCAGGAAGTGGCGGTGCAGGAACAGGTTGTCGTCGATGGTGAGGTCGCCCTCGCGCCCGACGGTGAAGACGGCATCGGGCGCGACGGCGTACTCTTCACCGGCGAACTCGACGGTGAGGTCCTCGACCGCGCCGGGCGTCACGGCGTGCACCCCCGGGCAGGCTGGGGCGAACCGGTGCCGTTCTCGCGCACGAGCGTCACGTCGATGCACGTCTGACCGGACGGATCGGCGGGCACGACGATCTCGGGGACGGTGACGGACTTCGCGTCGGGATTCGCATCGGCCAGGGTCACCGCCTCGACGATGTAGAAGTCCCCGTCCTGGGGGTCGGGGTTGGTCCACGTGAAGCGCACGCCGCCGTCGACCGCTGCGCCGACGACGTCTTCGGGCGGCGGGACGATCAGCGCGACCGGATCCTGCGGATTCGCCGACTCCGCCGGCGCCGGTGTCTCGCCGGGAGTGCCCGCGAGGATGCCCGGCAGCGACACCCCGACGATCACCGCGATCACGACGACGACTGCGGCCCCCAGCCCGATCCACAGGCCGGTGCGCGAGCGCCGGCGGGGTGCGGCATCCGCCGGCGGGTCTGCCGGCTCGACGAAGGCGGGGGGCAGTCGCACGACCGTCTCGTCCAGCGACACCGGCAGTTCGGCGCGCTCGCGCCGGACGGTGTCGGGCAGGGCCGGAGCGGCGGGAGCGGGCGTCGCCCGGAGCACCGTCTCGCCCGCGTCGGCAGCCGTGTCGAAGCGGGGGGCGGCACCGGCGGTCGGGGCGAACCCTGCGGCCTGCCCGAGACCGGCGCTCGGCGCCGTCTGCGCGGACGGACGCGTGAGCCCCGCGGCGGGAGTGGTCTCGGGATTGATGCTGACGACACCGCGCACGCGGGTGAGGCCGTCGTCCTCGTCCTGCTCGACATCATCCGGCACGTGGTCGTCCAGGATGTCGATCGCCGTGACCGAGTGCGACAGCTCGATCTGCACCGTCTGCAGTGCGCGGGCGAACGCGATCGCGCTCTCGTACCGGTCACCCGACGACTTCGCCATCGCGCGTTCGAGGGCCCGCTGCAGCGAGGCCGGCACGTCGGGCCGGTCGAGAACGGGCAGCGGCATCGTCTCGATGCGGTGGATGAGCTCGGCGGCGCTGTTGCGCTGGTCGCGCAGTTCGAACGGGGAGCGTCCGGCGAGAAGGGTGTAGACCGTCGCGCCGAGCGCGTAGACGTCGGAGCGGGGGTCGCTGCGCGGCGAGTCGGCGAAGGACTCGGGCGGTGACCACGGGATCGACAAGCCCGCGGACTCGGCCGCCGCGCTCGTGGTCGACGCGATGCCGAAGTCGGTGAGCGCGGGCCGGTTGTACTCGGTGACCAGGATGTTCGCCGGCTTGATGTCACGGTGCAGCACGCCCGCGCGGTGCGCCGTCTCGACGGCCGCGGCGACCTGCACCCCGACCCGCAGCGACTCCGCGATCGGGAACGGCTCACGCCGATACCGCACCTGCAGGTTGGGACGAGGGCAGTACTCCATGACGAGGTACGGCCTGCCGTCGCGCGCGACACCGGCCTGATAGATCGTGACGATCGCGGGGTGGGTCGAGAGCATCGCCATGACGTTGGCCTCGGCGGTGAACTCCTCGACCGAGCCGCTCGACATCCGGTCGGTGAGCAGCACCTTCACCGCGACGCGGCGCTTGGGCAGCTGCTGTTCGTAGAGGAACACGTCGGCGAACCCGCCCGACCCCAGCACGTCGACGTACGTGAAGCCCGGCAGATCGGGCGGGGCCATGGGCGCCCGCTTGGCACTCACGAAAGCGCCTCGATCACGACGGTGATGCCGTCGCCGAGGTCGAGCAGATCACCGGGAACGACGACCGTGCCCTCGCCCGGGTGCAGGCGCACCGGGTCGACGCCGGATCGGTGCAGGGTGGTGCCGTTCGTGGTGCGCAGGTCGGTGGCGACGATGCTCTCGCCCTCGACGCGCAGCTCGACGTGGCTGCGCGAGATGTCCTGCTGCGGGCTGTCGACGGCCACGAGGTGCGGCAGATCGGTGCCCGAGACCCGGGTCGAGCGCGGTCGGCGGCCGATCACGACCGTCCGGTCCAGCTGCAGCACCTGCCCGGTCGACATGCGGATGCGCCCTGGCGCCGGCGGACGCGGCGGTGCGAGCGGGGGCGTGGTGGAGCCCGCCGCATCCCCGGGTGCCGCAGGCGCGGCGAACGCCCGGTCGCCCGCGCGCATCGCGCGAGCCTGCGCGAGAGAGATCGTGGCACCGTCATGGTCGCCGGCCGCGTCGGGCGACCAGTCTGCGCCGGATGCCGCTGCCGCCGTCTCCGCGGGACGAAGCAGCGTCGCCTCCCAGGGCGAGTCGTCGACCGACGGCGTCGGGATCGCGGTGCCGCCGGACGGCGTCGGGATCGCGGCGTCGCCGGACTCCGCCGCGGGCTCTTGCTCGAACCGCGTCGAGATCGTCGAGTCGGCCGGCAGGAGCGTCTCGGCGAGCGACAGGACGGCCGACGAGTCGATGAGCGGCGGCGAGGATGGTGCCGGTGATGCGGGTACGGAAGCAGCGGACGCAGGTGCCGCGTCCCCCGCGCCTGGTGCATCGGATTCAGCGGCATGCGCAGCAGGGGACGCGGATTCGGCGGCCTGCGCGGCAGGGGACGCGGATTCGGCCTGCGCAGCAGGGGACGCGGCTGCCTGCTCCTGCGCGCCGTCGTCCTGCTGCGCCGCCGGGGCGGCTGCTCGGGCGGCGGACGCATCCGAGAAGGGTGAGTCCGAGACGGCACCCGCCGGGCGGGAAGCGCCCAGTGCCGAGGCGGCAACGGCATCCCACACCAGCGAGGCCGCCAGCACGACCGCGTCGATCACGGGGAACTCGGCGGGTGCGGCATCCGGCCCGCTCGTCAGCGCCACGCGCACGACCCCGGGGATCACGCGCTCGCTCCACGTCGTGACGCCCTCGCCCGACACGCGCTCGGGCTGCGCCGCATCGACGTCGAGCACGAACGCGCCCCGCACCGCGATGCGCACGGCATCGCCTTCGGCCAAGGCGACGGCGAAGGACGGAATGGCGGTGATGGATGCGCCGTATGCCCCCGTGAGCGCCTCGATCACGCCGCCGAACCCCCGGCCGTCCGACACGAGCGAGCGGATCCGCGCGGCGAGCGCGGGCGAGGTGTCGGATCCGAGCACGACGAATCCTCGCGGAGTGACCGCGATGGGCGTCGTTCCTGGGGCGTACAGCGTCGGCATCAGAATCCTCCTGTGGCGACCGCCCGTGGAAGCGTGTCACCATCGATCTCGTCGAGCTGCGGTCGCGCCGGGATCGTATCGGTCTCGGCCGCTCGTCCGGCACGGGTTCGCACCGCGGTGGCGTCGACGACCAGCGCCGTGATGTTATCGCGTCCGCCGCGCACCATCGCTTCGTGGACCAGTCGGGTGGCAGCCGCCTGCGGGTCGCTCTCGGCGATGAGGATTCCGTGGATGGCGTCGTTCTCGAGCTCTCCCGAGAGACCGTCCGAGCAGACCAGGATGCGGTCCCCCTCTTCGGCCGGGAGCAGCCAGTAGTCGGGCTCGGCGTCGCTGCCGGCGCCGATCGCGCGGGTGATGACGTTGCGGCGCGAGTCGTTGTGAGCGTCGTCGGCGCGGAGCTCGCCGCTGTCGATGAGCTCCTGCACGACCGAGTGGTCGACGCTCACCTGCTCGAAGCGGCCTCGGCTCAGGCGGTAGGTGCGCGAGTCGCCGAGGTTGATCGCCAGCCAGTAGCCCTCGCCGTCGCTGTCGGCGATCACGACGCCGGTGAGGGTCGTCCCGGCGCCGGCGCCCTGTCCGCGGGGAAGGTCTGCGACCCGCCTGCGGGCAGCGGCCACCGCGGCGTGCACATCGTCGATCCCGAGGCTCGCCCGGCCCGCGAACCGCGCGAACTCGTCGATGACCGTGGCGCTGGCGATCTCGCCCGCCTGGTGCCCGCCCATGCCGTCGGCGACCAGGAACAGCGGCGCCTGGGCGATGTACGAGTCCTCGTTGATGCGCCGCCGCAATCCCGCGTCGGTCGCGGCGCCGAATCGGACCGTGATCGGCGGCGCCTCCGACGTCGTCATGCTGCGCCCACCGCGGCGCTGCGATCGCCGAACTCGAGCCGGTCGCCGGGGCGGAGGACGGTCTGCAGGCCGGACTGGAGGGGGATGCGTCCGCCGTCGCGCACCAGCACGGTGCCGTTGGTGGAGTGCCGGTCGACGACCCATGCCGCGGCCGCATCGCCGCCGATCTCGAAATGCGTCTTCGACAGCGACAGCGTCTCGTCGCGTACCGCGATCGCCACGGCGCCGTCCTCGCCCGCGGGGTTGCGGCCGTAGAGCGTCCGGCCGTAGACGGCCATCCGGGTTCCGTCGTCCCACGTGAGCACGGCGATCACCGGGGCATCCGGATAGAGGGCGGCGCGCTGGGCGGGGGGCGGAACCGCGGCCGCCAGGCGCGTGGAGTCGATGTCGTCGTCCGCAGATGCGGCGAAGCCGGCGGCGAGCGCGGGCGAGGCGGCGAGGACCGGCGGGGCGGGGACGTTCACGGTGACGGGGGCGATCCGTTCGACCGGGACGAGCGGCTCGGTCGTCGACGCGGGCGGAAAGGGCGTGGTCGTCGTCGTGGTCGCGGGGAAGTGCACCGCGGCCGCGTGCAGCATGGGCGCGGCATCTGGGGCCGCCCGAGCGGAATGCGCACCCGGCACCTGCGAGATGACGCCGCCCGGCAGGCCGGCAGCTGCGCGCGGCGCGACCGCCGCCGCGGTGAACGCCGTAGCGGGCGCGACGGGTGCGGGTGGCGCCGCGGGCGCGGGATATGCCGCGGTCGCCGGCGGGAATGCCACAGGGGGGTGGGGCGTGGCGACACGCGGGGGGGCGGGCGGCGGCGCGGCGGAAGCCGCGTGCCCGACCGGCAGGTACGGATTCGTCGTGTACGCGGCGGCGAGGTGGGCGGGAGCGGATGCCGCGGCTGCCCGACCGTCGACGACGATCGCCTTCGCCGCCATGTCGTGCCAGCCCTGCCGTCGCCCGCTGGAATCGAACAGCGGCGTGAAGTAGCCGACGACGATCGTGCCCGCCAGAGCCCACACGATGTTGCGGAGCACCGCGCGCCAGAAGCCGATCGGCCCCGCAGCCGCGGCGTCCTGCAGGCGCAGCCCGAGGGCGCGCTGGCCGATCGACCCGCGACCACCCTGCATCGCCGAATAGACGAGCCACCAGGCGAACATCACGAGACCGACGATCAGATAGCCGAGCAGGATGACGAGCACGACGCTCTCGCGCGACCCGCCGGAACCTGCCCCCATGGCGAGACCCACCACGATGCCGATCAGCACCGCGCCGATGGCGTACAGGATTGCGAGGTCGATCGCGTACGCGCCCACTCGGCGTCCGATGGATGCCGGCGGTGCGGCAGGGGGCGGGCTCGTGGTCATTCGGACTCCTGGGATTCGGATGCGGAGCGTTCGGGTTCGCTCCGAGTCGTGCGGGAGCGTCGCGTCTTCGCGCGCTCCGGTGCCGGGACGCTCGAGCGCGCGGGCAGCGCGAAGCGCGTCCCGACCAGCAGCGAGCGGATGCTGAGGCGCGCACGGATGCGCTGCCACCACGAGCGGCCGCGACCCATTCCGCCGACGATCTCGTCCACTTCGCCCCAGAACGCCTCGACGTCGGTCGCGCTCGGCTCGGTCGGCCCGAAGACCTCGAGGTCGGCGCGCGACGCGAGGGTCGCCACACGGGGTTCGGCGAACGTCGTGCTCAGGATGCCGGCCTCTTCGCGACGCGTTCCCCCGGGCGGCACCGGCGCACCGTGATCGGCTGCGCGGTCGACGAGCTCCTCCCATCCGCCGCTGATGCGGTCGGAGGCGCGGTCGGCCGAGCGCCGCTTGCGGCGACGTGTCGCCTTCAGTGCGCCGATCACGACGAACGGGGCGAGCAGCACGAACAGGATGCCCAGGCTGCCGAGCCCGATCGCGACGATCGTCCAGATCAGGGTCGCGTCGAGCGCGTCCTCGTCCTCGGAGCCGCGATCGTCGGTCACGGTCGGGGGCAGGTCGACCGGCTCCTGCGGAGGCGGCGGCGGCTGCAGCACCTGCGGCTTGGGGTCGGCCTTCGGCTTGGTCGTCTGGTCGTTGGGGACCTGGTCCTCGGGCGGCGTGGGATCGAACGTCACCCAGCCGGCGTCCTCGAACGCGACCTCCACCCAGGCGTGCAGCGTGTTGCCGTTGGCGGTGAACACGCCCTGCGCGGCCTGATCCTCGTCGGGGTAGAAGCCCATCACGACACGGGCCGGGATGCCGACCTCACGGGCGAGCAGCGCCATCGCGGTGGCGTACTGCTCGTCATCGCCGACCATCTGCTCCGATCCGAGCAGGGTCGAGATGCGCTCGGCGCCGTGGCCCGCCCGCGACAGCGGCTCTCCTTCGAGCCCGTGGCTGAAGAAGCCGCCTTCGGCGAGCATGGTCTGCAGGGCCCGCACCTGCTCGATCGGCGTCGCTGCGTCAGCAACTGTCGTCGATGCGAGTTCGGCGAACTCCTGCGGCACGCCCTCCTGATCCGGCAGCGACACCGGGGCGAACGCCTCTTCGGCCAGCGCGTCGTCGCTGGGAGTCTCGGGCAGCACGCTCTGCAGCGTGTACGCGTCGCCCTCGGTCAGGCGCGCGGTGACGATGCCCGTCGAGGTCGCATCGTTGTAGTGAGCGGTGCGGCGGAGGTCGTCGGCGCGGTCACCCTCGAAGGTCACGCTGCGCACGGCACCGGCATCCGGCATCCACACTCCGTCGAGCGCGGCGATCTCGACGTGCACCGTGGCGTCGGTGCCTTCGGCATCGGCCGACATGTTCGCGCGTGCCGGCGAGAAGGCGCTGGAGGATCCGGCCCCCTCGTCCGAGACGTTGTAGACGGTGCCGTTGAAGGCGTCCATCGTCGCGAGGCGGATGCGTGCCCCCTCGGGCAGGCCGCTGGCGGTGAAGAGCGTCTCGTCGGGGTAGTCGCGCACGTACGAGCGGAACGACTGCAGCGGGCTCGGGAACTCGCGGATGTCGAAGGGCGGGATCACGACGTCGCGCAGCACGTAGCGGGGCGAGGTGGGCGCGGCGAAGCCGCTCGTCGCGACACCCGCGATGGCGGCGAGCGCGACGACGGCGCCGCCCATCAGCATCCGACGTGTCTTCGCGCCGCCGGCGGCGTGCGCGCCTTCGCCGAGCGACACCGCGGCGGCTTCGGGCTGCCACGCCTGGCGGACGGCGAGCCACACCACGGCGATCAGCCCGAACGCGACGCCCTGGACGACGGGCACGACCGGCTGCGAGGTGCCGAGCGCGATCTCGACCGCGAGGAAGACGGCGGCGGGGATCAGCGCCCAGGCGGCGGCGCGGGCACGAAGGGCGAGCGTGGTCGTCAACACGGCGGCGACGAGGCTGAGCAGGAACGGCACGATCAGGTGGCCGTCGTCCGCGGCGACGGGGGCCACCGTCGTGAGCAGTTCCTTCCACGAGGTCACCGCGCCGAGCGCGAGCTGACGCAGCGTGTCGAGCGTCGGAACGACGCCGGCGACGGTGGTGTGCGGGAGGGCGAGCGCACCGCCGAACAGGAAGTAGGCGAGCACGGTGGCGGCCGACACCAGCAGGACGCCCCAGCGCCAGAGAGCGCCGAGTGCGCCCAGCACCATGCCCAGCGCGATGCCGCCGACCGCCGCGACGAGATAGCTCGCGCCGTCGAAGGTCGGCCAGAAGCCGATGACCGGGATCGCGAGCAGAAGGAGCACGACGCCCAGGTCGAGGATCCAGCGGCGCACCGGCAGCGGTGCAGGACGAGCGGATGCCGGGCGTGCGGTGGATGCCGGGCGTCCGGATGCGCCCCGCGCGGCGCGCCGGCTGTGCGGGGCCGCCTCGGGTGTCGCGGCGGGCGCGGTCATGCCAGCACCTTCCGGAGGGCGCCGGCGAGCTGGTCGAGCGCGCCCACGGTGACCACGTCGGCGTCGCCGATGCGGCGAAGCGACGGCGAGGCACCGGTCTCGGTCACCACGGCGAGCACGCGCGCGCCGTACGGCAGGCGGCCGCACGCAGCCCGAAGGTCGTTCGCGTCGACCTTGCTGCCGCACAAGAGCACCACGACGCTCGCGAGCGGCATGGTCGCGGCCACGACACCGGCGAGCTCGACGATGCCGCCGGCGCGCGCCTTGGAGTGCCCGAGTCCCGACAGCGAATCGAGGAACTGCTTGCCGGTCGCGGCCGGCAGCGCGCGCTCCTGCACGCGCACCTCGACGCGCTGCGAATCGCGCAGCGCCCGGAGCCCGAGAGAGCCGGCCGCCGAGATCGCCAGCTCGAACTCCTCCTCGCCGCGGTAGTCGGCGGGACTCGTCGACAGCCCGATCACGAAGTGGGAGCGCCGGGTCTCTTCGTACTGGCGCACCATGACGTCGCCGGTGCGGGCGGTGGACTTCCAGTGGACGTGGCGGAGGTCGTCGCCCGGCTGATACTCGCGCAGCGCGTGGAACGAGACGTCGTCGCGCGAGAGATCGGTGGCGGGCATGCCGTCGAGGTCGCGGACGAACCCGAGCGACTGGCCGTCGAACAGCACGGTGCGCGGGTGGACGAACAGGTCGACCGGCTCGTCGCGGCGGTGCACGCGCTCGAAGAGCCCGAGCGGGTCGCCGCGGACAACGCTCACCGGGCCGACCTTCACGACGGCGCGGCGCGAGGTCGGAATGGCGAACAGCTCTTCGGCCGATGCCCCGGCGGCGAGGCGATGGACGTCGAAGACGCCGCGGCCGGCGCCGACCGGCAGCACCACGCGCGACGGAAGGATGGCGCGGCTGCCGGTGTTGGCCAGCGTCAGCGCTCCGACGGCGCGCTCACCCACCACGACCCGGGTGCGGTTGAGATCGAGCGTCACGTCGTAGGCCGTGCGTCCGATCAGGAACAGCAGGCACAGCGCGAGCACGACCGTGACCACGACCGCCGCGACGGTGAGCTCCCACCAGCCCAGCGACCGACCGAGCACCCACAGCACGACGGCTGCGGCCAAGAGCACCCAGGCGGTCGGCCGCACGACGCCCAGCGCGCCGCGGAGCATCCGCAGCGCGATCAGCGCGTACTCGCCGAGCGCGCCGCCGAGACCCTCACGGCGGTCGTGCGCGACGGTCGCCTGCCCGAGTGCTTCCGATGCCATCAGGCCGCGGACCTCGCCTGCGGTGCCGCCACGGCGTCGAGCACACGCGCGATCACGGTCTCGGCCGACGTGCCGGCGAACTCGGCCTCGGGGTCGAGGACGATGCGGTGCGTCCACACGGGAGCGGCCAGCGTCTTCACGTCGTCGGGCAGCACGAAGTGGCGGCCCTGGGCGGCGGCGAACACCTTGGCCATGCGGATCATCGAGATCGAGCCGCGCACCGAGACGCCGAGCCGGGTGGCGGGATCGTGGCGCGTCGCCTCGGCCAGCTGCGCGGTGTAGCGGAGCACCGCGGGGTCGGTGTGCACGGTGCTGGCGAGGTCTGCCATGTCGGCGACCGCACCGGTCGTGATGATCGCCGGCAGGTGCGCCGACGGGTTGCGGTCGGCGGAGCCGGCGAGGATCCGCTCGGCGACGGCGAGGTCGGGGTAGCCGATCGACGTCTTGATGAGGAACCGGTCCAGCTGCGCCTCGGGGAGCTTGTAGGTACCGGCCTGCTCGATCGGGTTCTGCGTCGCGATCACGAGGAACGGACGCCCGACCTCGTGCGCCACGCCGTCGACGGTCACCCGCGACTCCTCCATGACCTCCAGGAGCGAGGACTGCGTCTTGGGCGAGGCGCGGTTGATCTCGTCCGCCAGCACGATCGAGGCGAACACCGGGCCACGGTGGAACTCGAAGCGGTGCGCGGCCTGGTCGTAGATCGTGACGCCCGTGACGTCGGACGGCAGCAGGTCGGGGGTGAACTGGATGCGATTGCTCGAGCCCTGCACGGTGGCCGCGATCGCCTTCGCGAGACTCGTCTTGCCCGTGCCGGGGGCATCTTCGAGGAGCACGTGGCCCTCGGCGAGCATCGCCGACAGCACCAGTGCCACGACCTCGCGCTTGCCCATCAGCGCCTGATCGACGTTGTCGACCAGTCGCGTGAAGGTGCCCTGGAACCAGGCTGCCTGTTCGGGGGTCATCGTCATTGCTGTTCTCGTTCTCTCGTTCGCGATTTCGTGTCTGAGGGGCGGCCGTCTGCTACCAGACGATCGATTCCGCGTTGCCGGAACCGCCCGGCCCGCTGTAGCTGACCCAGCTCGTGTAGCCCGTGTAGCCCGTGTAGCAGCTGAGCTGCACGCTGCCGTTCGCCGGCACGTTGTAGGTGCGGCTGGTCGCCCACGCGCCGCTGGTGTCGTTGCAGCGGAGGGTGTAGGTGCCCGCCGTCCAGTTCTCGACGTTGAACACCATGTAGGCGCACGCGGCGCTGCTGCAGCCGTCCTGCCCCTGTGCGCTCGATCCCCGGCTGGTCCACGCCCGCGGCTGCGGCGGATCGACGGTGCGCGCGGATGCGCTCACGATCGCGGAGACCTGGCCCGCAGCGTCATAGGCCCGCACGCGGATCGAGTGCGTCTCGCTGTAGCCGTAGCCGATCGACTGGCTGCCGTTCGCCGCGCCACGGTTCACCCAGCCACCGCCGTCGATGCTCGTCTCGATGCGATCGATCGCGCGGCCGTTGGTGGCGGGCATGCTCCACGAGAACGTGATCGTCCGGTCGCTGCGGCTCGCCCCCGCGCCGGGGTCACGGACCGGTCCGTAGGGCGTGGCCGTGTTGGATGCCGCCGACGGGTCGCCGTCGTAGCGGACACCGTCCAGCGCGGTGTAGGCGCGCAGTCGCACGGTGTAGTTCGTGCCGTTGCTGAGGTTGCCGAGCGTGTTGCTGGAGAGCGTCTGCCATCCGCCGCCGTTGAGCGAGTACTCGTACTTCACCTCGCCGGCGTTCGCGCCGTTGCCCGCGGCCGCCGTGTAGGCGACCACGACCGAGCTGTTGCCGCTCGGCGTCGACAGCGACACACCGGTGGGCACCCCGGGCTTCACGAACGCACGACGCGGAGAAGATGCCGCGCCCATCGTGCTCCAGCCGGCCTTGTTCTTGGCCCGCACGGTGAAGCTGTAGTCCGTCGTCGACGTGTCGACCACCACCGCCTGGCGCGTCTGGCCGGCGGGGACCGCGATGGTGCGCACGACCGACGATCCGCGCAGCACGGTGAGCTCGTACGCATCGATCGGCGCACCGTTGTCGGCGGGCGCCGCCCACACGGCTTCGAGCTGAGCCTGCGTGCCGACGGGATCGAGACGGTTCACCGACGGAGCCGCCGGAGGCTCGGGGGCGCGCGCGGGAATCTCGCTCACCGACCATCCGCTGAAGGTCGACGGCTCAGGCGCGCGGTTGTGCGCCTGAACGCGCACCTGGTAAGCGACGCCGTTCTGGAGGCCATCCCACACGGCCGTGTTGCCGGTGACATCGGTCTTCTGCGCGATGCCCGACGGCGGGGCCGGCGAGATCTCGAGCGTGTACTTCTCCACGGGCGAACCCGGTGTCGTGGGCGTGACCCACGACACGTTGAGGCTGCGATCGCCGAACACGAGCGTCGGCGGGGCCGGCGTGTCGGGCCGCGCATCCGGACGCGCCGTCTCGGACGGGGCCGACGGGTCGGACGGGCCGACGCGGTTCTCGGCGACGACCGTGAAGTTGTACTCGACGTTGTTCGTGAGGCCGTCGAGGGTGCACGTGGTCGCCAGGCACTCCTTCTCGTAGTTGCCGGCGGTCGACGAGACGAGGTAGCTCTCGATCTCGGCGCCGTTGTTGGCGGGAGGCGTCCACGACAGCACGACCGTGCGGTCCTGCACGCTCGACACCGTCGGCGTACCGGGCGCATCGGGCTTGCCCTGCACCGTCAGGCGGATGCGCCCCTCGACCTCGCGGTCGGGGTCGGCCGTGGCATCCTGCACCCTGTAGCGCACCACCATCGTCCCGAAGAACTTCGCATCCGGAGTCACCTTCACCTGGTCGCCCGCGACCTCGATCTCGCCCTGGCCGGTCTCGATCAGCGAGGTGGTGACCTTCAGCGGCGTCTCGGGGAACGGGTTGACGTCGTTGGCCAGCACCGGCACCGTGACGGTCTTGCCCTGGTGCGCCTCTTCGACGATGTCGTCGTTGGCCGTCGGAAGCTCTCGCGTCGAGGCGATGACCCGCACGTTCACGACACCCTCGACCGGATCGGTCGTGCCGTCGCTGATGCGCAGGCGGATCGTCGCCGCGGTGCCCTTGCTCGTGTCGGCGGCGGCGCTCGTCAGGAGCTCCTGGCCCTCGATCCGCGCCGAGATGCCGTCGGGTGCGCCGCCGACGATCTCGTACGTCATGCCGTCGAGGTCCTCGGCATCGGGGTCGGTCGTGAGGCCGAGCAGATCGAGGGCGACCGGGTCTTCGCCGGGTGCGACATCCGTCTGGCCGTTCACGAACGACGGCTGCTGGTTCTCGGGCGGAAGCACCGTGACGGGCAGCGTCAGCGTGGCCTTGCGGCCCTCCGGGTCATCGGGCCCGGTGCCGTCGGTGACCTCGAAGGTGATCGCGTCGGCGCCGAAGTAGCCGGCCGACGATGTGTACACCAGCGTCGTCTGGTCCTTGACGAGCGCGGAGCCGTCGCTGTGCGCCGCGGTCACCTTGGCGGCTTCGGTGACGACGACCTTGCCGCCGCCCACCGCACGCACGTGGTCTGCGAGGGCGATCTCGACGGTCTCGCCGCTCTTGACCTCGATCGGGTCGGTCGTCACCAGCGTGGGAGGAAGCGACGCGAGCGAGGGAACGTGGAGGAAGGCGGATGCCGCGTTCCCGTCGCGATCGGTGATCGTGTAGGTGACGAGCCGGCCCTCGTCGCCGAGCGTGACACGGATCTTCCCATCGGCGAGCACGCGCGACGTGGGGTCGGCGACCTCGACATCGAGATCGTCGATCGTGCCGTCGGGGTCCTCGTCGTTGGCCAGGACCTCGATGTCGACGGAGTCCTCTTCGACGTCCTGCGCGCGGACGTAGTCGTCGCGGGCGATCGGCCGCAGCAGCGGCACGTCTTCCGAGACCGTGATCTGGAGCACGGCCTTGGCCTGCGCGCCGCGCGCGTCGCGGATCGTGTACTGCAGGGATGTCTCGATCGGCTCATCGGGCGACGTCACGACGACGCGATTGCCTTCGACCTTGGCCGACAGACCGGCCACATCGGGCACGATCAGACCGTCGGCGAGCACCCAGTACTCGTCGCCGTCCGGATCGGAGTCGTTCTCGAGCACCGGCACGGCCACGCGACGGTCCGGACGCATCACGACGGCATCCTTGACGGCGTACGGCGCCTGGTTGACGCCTTCGGGCGGCGCGATGCCGATGCGGATCGACGCGGTCGCCTCGGCACCGAGGCTGTCGCGCACGCGGTAGGTGAACGTGTCGACCCCGGCCGTGTCTGCGAAGGCCTCGTAGATCAGGTAGTCCGCCCCGGTCTCGGTGATGCGCCCCTTCGAGGGCGACGAGGCGATGCCGACCAGGGTCACCGAGTCGCCGTCGGCGTCGATGCCGTCCAGCGGCACCGCGACGCGGACGCGGCTTCCGCCGAGCACACGCGACGTCAGGTCGCGCGGACGCGGCGCGGCATTGGTCTCGGGATTGACCGGGAGCACCTGGATGGTGATGTAGCCGGCATCCTTCTGCCCCGTGCTGTCGACCGCTTCGTACGTCGCGTACACCGTGCCGGGCTCGTCCGAGGCGCGGAAGCGCACGGTGTCCTGCGAGACGAAGATCTCGCCGTCCTCGGGCTCGATGAGCGGCGGCACGAGGTCGGGCGCGACGTGGATGGTGTCGTTGTTGGGGTGGTAGTCGTTGTCGAGCACCGGGATGGTGACGACGTCACCGGCGCGCACGACCACCTGGTCGTCGTTGGCGACCGGCGGGCGCAGCTGCGCGGGCGCGGGGATCGGGATGACGATGACGTCGCCCTCGGCCGACTGCGAGCCGTTCGAGATGCGGTACGAGATGCGCACCTGCTCCGAGAGTGCGGCCTGGTCGCTGATGCGCAGCGTCTCGTGGTTGAGGACGGCCACGGCGATGCCGGAGTTCGGCTCGACGGTCACCGACTGCACGACCAGGATGCCGCCCGAAGGATCGGAGTCGTTCGACAGCACGTTGACGAGCACTTCGCCGCCGCTCGGCAGAAGGGCGACGTCGCGCACCGCCACCGGCGGCAGGTCGGTCTCGCCCTCGGGCAGCACGTCGATGCGGACGAGACCCGGCACGCCCTCTGCACCGGCCGCCACGAGGTACTGCACGTAGTAGGTTCCCGGTGCCGCCGAGCGGAACGTGAAGGTCTTGTTGGCGTAGTCGGGCACGATGTCGGCGCCCGGGGCGGGATCCACCCGCGCGAGGCGCAGCGGTTCGCGGCCCGAGCCGACGTCGTTGGCCAGCGGCGCGACGGTCGCGGTCTGACCGGCCCGCACGGCGACGTAGTCGGCGTTGGTCACGGGCTTGATCGAGCCCACCGGGCGCACGTCGAAGCGCACGATGCCGACGGTGACGTCGGTGCCGTCCGAGACGACGATCTCGACGTCCTTGCGCCCCTGTGTGCCACCGACCGCGCGGTAGGTGATGCGGCCGTCCGACGTGAAGTCGGCCTCGTCGCCCTCCGCCGGCGTCACGGTGCCGAGGAAGACGTCGTCTCCGTCGGGGTCGATCCAGTCGGGCAGCACGTTGTAGGTGACCGTGCCCCCCGCCTCGATGGCGACGGTCGTGATGCGCTTCTGCTCGGGAGCGGTGTTGACGTCCCACCCGCGCACCGTCAGCGAAGCCTGCGCGGTGTCGGTGCCGCCGCGTCCGTCGGAGACCTCGTAGGTGAAGGATGCCGATCCGTCGGCGTCGTCGGGGACGGCGATCTGCAGCGACCGCCCGTTGTCGATCGACTGCACGTCGCCGATCGACGGCCCGCCGTCGAGCACGCGCGTGGTCAGCACGTCGCCGTCGGGGTCGCTGTCGTTGTCGAGGAGCGGCAGCAGCGTGGTGCGGCCCGGCCGCACGCCCAGCTCGTCGTCGGTGGCCACCGGAGGCGTGTTGATCTCGGATCGCTCGGGCAGAGCGGTCTCGGTCGTCTCCTCGGTGGTCTCCTCGTCCTCTTCGGTCTCACCCTCGGGCGGGGTGATGTCGTTCCAGTTCTCGACGCGCTGCATGCTCTCGCTGGCCATCCACGTCGCACCGCCGATGACATCGTTCAGCACGACGACGTCGCGGTTGACGCGGAATTTGAGCAGCGAGGTGGGCTCTACGCCCTCGACGTCGACCGCGAGGTCGTCGCCGTCGCCGGGGCAGTCGCGCACGAACTTCGCCGACCCGCTCCACGCCGCATAGGCGCAGCCCGCGAGCCAGACGGGCGCGGCCGGTGACCCTTCGGCGCCGGCCTTCACCGACGTCGGATCCGACCCGTCGAACGGCAGGCGCACGAGCGCCGACGCGGTCGCGAGCGTGACGGCATCCGATGCCGCGGACGCCTGCTGCAGCACGGCGCTGCGGGCGCCGTCGACGACCGTCGCACGGCCGTCCCAGAAGACGGTGCCGGTGGTGATGTCGAGGACGACCGGGCGCGCGCCCACGGCGGTGATCGACAGCGTGGCGTTCTCGTCGACGTCGCCGAGTGCGGTGCGCTCCGGCTCGGCGATCGTGCCGTCGGAGTTGAAGCGGAGCGTGACGATCTCGCCGCTCTCCGCCGACACGGCGTGGACCGCACCGTCGAGGCCGACCGTGACGTCCGCACCCTTGCCGACGTTGGTGACGGGCTCGGTGCCGGCGATCTGAAAACTGCCGACGGATGCCGACGAGATCATCCAGACATCGCCCGACGCGCGGTCGAGGATCGCGACGGTCGAACCACCCAGCGCGACCTCGGCATCGCCCGGGAGCTGCGCGGACTCGGAGAGAGCCACCATCGCCGGGTCGATCGAGGTGAGCGACGAGCCGGACTCGTCGACGACGAGCACCGTCTCGGCGGACTGCAGGATGTCGTAGTCATCGCTCGGGGTGCGGAGTCCGCCGTCGAGCACCATCGACTCGTGGTTGAAGTGACCCACGAGGAGGCTGGACTGCTTCGTGACCCAGACCCCGCCGTCGTTGAGGTCGACTTCAGTGGTCGGCACCCCCTGATAGACGAACGCCAGGGTGGTGATGGTCACGGCCGCGGCAGTGACCGCTCCCGCCGACGCGACCGCGCGGGGGCGCGATCGAAGCCACTCGAAAGACCTCATGGACCGCGGACTCCTCAGGGCGGTTATTTGTCATTTCGTGGCGTCGGGACCTGACATGCGGCATCAGGCGCTCACAGAAGACGGTGGGGACAGCACAGCCTAACCCGACCTGCTGGGAAGCCCAGCATGGGTCGGGGGCCATGGGAGATCGTATTCCGAGCCGCGCGAACAGCCCATGGGGACATTCACCCATGGGCGGAGTCTCACGCCCCGACGTACTCCCTCAGGTGCTTCGCGGTCAGCGTCTCGCCCGTCGAGACGAGGTCGGCCGGCGTTCCTTCGAACACCACGAGGCCGCCGTCGTGACCGGCTCCCGGGCCGATGTCGATGATCCAGTCGGCGTGCGCCATCACCGCCTGGTGGTGCTCGATCACGATGACGCTGTTGCCGGCGTCGACCAGTCGGTCCAGCATCCCGAGCATGTTGTCGACATCGGCGAGGTGAAGCCCCGTCGTCGGCTCATCGAGCACGTAGACCGCGCCCTTCTTCGCCATCGAGATCGCGAGCTTGAGTCGCTGACGCTCGCCGCCCGAGAGGGTGTTGAGAGCCTGGCCCAGCGTGATGTACCCGAGGCCGACGTCGATCATTCGCATGAGGGTCGTGTGAGCGGGGCCCTTGGTGATGAACTCGGAGGCCTCGCCCGCCGACATCGCCAGCACCTCGGCGATGTTCTTGCCGTCGAGCCGGTACTCCAGCACCTCATCGCTGAAGCCCGAGCCTTCGCACAGTTCGCACAGCGTCTCGACGGTCTGCGTGAAGCCGAGCGTCGTGATGATGACGCCGAGTCCCTTGCACGCGGGGCACGCGCCTTCGGAGTTCGCGCTGAACAGACCGGGCTTCACGCCGTTGGCCTTCGCGAACGCCGCGCGGATCGCGTCGAGGATGCCGGTGTACGTCGCGGGGCTGCTGCGGCGCGACCCCTTGATGGGGGCCTGATCGACCACCACCACGTCGTCGAAGCCGGACACGTTGCCGTGGATGAGCGAGGACTTGCCCGAGCCTGCGACACCCGTCACCACCGCGAGGATGCCGAGCGGAATGTCGACGTCGACCTTCTTGAGGTTGTGCTGGGTCGCGCCGCGGATCTCGAGCGCCCCCTTGGCCGTGCGCGTGGACGGCTTGAGCGAGGCGCGATCGTCGAGGTGGCGGCCCGTGATGGTGCCCGACGAGCGCAGGCCCGCGACATCTCCGGTGTACTGGATCTCGCCGCCCGCGCGGCCGGCGCCCGGCCCCAGGTCGACGATGTGGTCCGCGATCTCGATGACCTCGGGCTTGTGCTCGACCACCAGCACCGTGTTGCCCTTGTCGCGCAGCAGCTTGAGCAGCGCGTTCATGCGCTGGATGTCGTGGGGGTGCAGACCCGCGGTCGGCTCGTCGAACACGTAGCTGATGTCGGTGAGGGCCGACCCGAGGTGGCGGATCATCTTCGTCCGCTGCGCCTCGCCGCCCGAGAGGGTGCCCGAGGAGCGGTCCAGCGACAGGTAGCCGAGCCCGATGTCGACGAAGGATCCGATCGTCGCGCGCAGGCTCGCCATCAGCGGCGCCACCTCGGCGTCGTCGATCGTGCCCAGCCAGTCGGCGAGATCCGTGATCTGCATGGCCGCGGCATCCGCGATGTTCACGCCCTTGATCTTCGACGAGCGCGCACCCTCGTTGAGCCGGGAGCCGCCGCAGTCGGGGCACGCCGTGAACTTGACCGCCCGATCGACGAACGCGCGGATGTGCGGCTGGAGCGAATCGCGGTCCTTCTGCATCATCGACTTCGTGAGCTTGGGGATCAGCCCCTCGTAGGTCATGTTGATCGTCTGGATCTTGACCTTCGTGGGTTCCTTGTAGAGGAAGTCCTGCATCTCCTGCTCGGTGTAGTCCTTGATGGGCTTGTTCGGGTCGACGAAGCCCGACTCGGTGAAGCCCTTCACCATCCAGCCGTCCACGCTGTACCCGGGAATGGTGAGCGCGCCCTCGGCCAACGACTTCGAGCGGTCGAACAGCTCGTCGAGGTCGATGTCGCTCGCCTCGCCGAGGCCCTCGCATCGCGGGCACATCCCGCCCGTGATCTCGAACGAGCGGCGCTCCTTGACCTTCTTGCCGCCCTTCTCGAACGTGACGGCGCCCGCGCCCGACACGGACGGGATGTTGAAGGAGAAGGCCTGCGGCGACCCGACGTGGGGCTGGCCGATGCGGCTGAAGAGGATGCGGAGCATCGCGTGGGCGTCGGTGGCCGTGCCGACCGTCGACCGCGAGTTCGCGCCCATGCGCTCCTGGTCGACGATGATCGCCGGGCTCACGTTTTCGAGCGCGTCGACCTCGGGCCGGTTCAGCTGCCCCATGAACTGCTGCACGAACGTCGGATACGTCTCGTTGATGAGGCGCTGCGACTCGTTGGCGATCGTGCCGAACACGAGCGAGGACTTGCCCGACCCGCTGACGCCGGTGAAGACCGTCAGCCGGCGCTTCGGGATGTCGACGTCGACGTTCTTGAGGTTGTTCTCGCGGGCGCCGACCACGCGGATCTGCTCGTGCGAATCGGCGATGTGGGCAGCGGTTGCCTCGGGCATGGGGACCTCTCGATCAGGGCGACCCTTCATTGTGCCCATGATCGCGGACATCCCGCTTCCTCGATCCTGCTCGATGAGGTGAAGCTGGTCGCTCCTGCCACCCTCTCCTCAGGCGCCGGCCGGCTCGATCGCGAAATTGTCGCGGAAGACGCACGACGGGTCGTATGCCGCCTTGATCGCCCGCAGGCGCTCCAGCGTGGCGGGCGGAAACGCCTCGGCGATCCGCTCGGGGCGCAGCGACGAGTCGAAGCTCAGGTACATGCCCGCGGTGTGCTGCGCCAGCTCCCGCCACTGCGCGTCGAGGCGATCGGGGTGCGAGCCGAGCGCGACGACCGAGAAGTTCGCGGAACGGTGCGCGTACGCAGTCGCGTCGTCGGCGACATCCGACACCGCGCCGCCGACCGCGCGGAGCTGGAAGAACGGGACAACGCCGGATTCCAGCATCCGCGCCGCCGCCTGCGCGAAGGCGGGCGTGACGTGCTCGATCAGTCCCGAGCGGGAGTGAGGCTCGCCCGCCCCGTGCTGCGGGCCGAGGTCGGCGTTCGCCATGATCTGCGGGTACGTCGCGAGCTGCACCGATTGCTGCACGAGCGGAGCGAGCTCGGCGAACGGCTGCAGGCGGGCGATGATCGTGTCGGCGTCGTCCGAGTCGACGACGCCGTACAGCTGCACGACGTGCGGCTGTCCCGGTCGCGGGGCGCCGGCGAGCAGGAACATCGTGAGGTCGCGCGGCGCCTCCTCGACGACGCGTCCATACCCTTCGAGGAACGCTGCGACGTCGTCGACCTGGAACGCGAGCTGCGCCCAGCCCACCTCGCCCACCTCCTCGACCTCGAACTCGAACGCCGTCACGATGCCGACGTTCGCGCCCGCGCCCCGGATCGCCCAGAACAGGTCGGGGTGATGGTCGGTGTCGGTGCGCACGATCGTCCCGTCGGCGAGCACCACTTCGGCGGCCCGCAGGCGATCGATCGTCAGGCCGTGCTCGCGCGCGAGGAAGCCGATGCCGCCCGCCGTCGCGAGGCCGCCGACACCGACACCCCCGTAGTCGCCCGACGAGAGCGCCCAGCCGTGCTCGCCGAGAGCGGCGGCGACCTGCATCCAGCGCGCTCCGGGTTCGACGCGCACGAGGCGCCGGTCCTCGTCGAGCACGTCGATCGCGTTCAGCCGGCGCAGGTCGATGACGACGCCGCCGTCGTTGGTGCTGCGGCCGCTGATGCCGTGGCCGCCGCTGCGGACCGACAGCGCGAGCTCGGGATGCCGCCGCGCGAACCCGACCGCGTCGGCCACCTGCTGAGCGGACTCGGGCTGCAGCACCAGGCCCGGAGCGCCGCCGCGCATGTAGGTGGCGCGCACATCGCCGTACTCGAAGTCGCCCGGCTCGATCGCGTGCAGTCCCGCGGGCACGTCGTCGTAGGCGATTCCCTCCCGGCGAGCGGCGAGCGCGACCGATGAGCGCGCCGGCGCGGGCACGGTGCCGCGGTCACCGCGCTCCTCGGCGACCAGCTCGCGTGTGCGCGGCGCGATGTCTTCGCCGAAGCTCCGCAGCAGGCCGGGGTCGTCGGCGGCGACGATGAACGTCGAGAAGCCGTGCTCGAGGGTCAGCGACGCGAGGCGCTCGGCGAACTCGGCGGGGTCGGTCGCCAGCTGCCCCACGTTGAGGAGACGCCGGATCTCGCGCGGGTCGCGGCCCGCCGCTTCGGCGGCGTCGTCGATCGCGGTATTGCCCGCGGCGAGGTCGCCGGGCTTCATATAGCCGAGCGAGGGCAGCCAGCCGTCCGCCGTGCGCCCGGTGAGCGCGAGCATCCGCGGCTTGTACGCACCGATCCAGATCGGCACGTCGTGCGCCGGCCGTGGGCCGCGCTTCGCGCCGTGCACACGGTGATACGCACCGTCGGTGAACGCGCCGCGGCGGTCGTCGGTGCGCCACAGCTCGCGGATGACCTCGATCGCCTCGCCGAGCGCGGTCACCGCCTGCCCGGGAGTGAGCCGCCCACCGCCCATGGCCTCGATCGCGTCCCAGAATCCGCCGGCGCCGAGCCCCAGCGCGAACCGGCCACCCGACAGCAGGTCGAGGCTCGCCGCGGCGCGCGCCACGACGGCGGGCGGGCGCAGCGGCACGTTCAGCACGTTGGGGGCGATGCGGATGCTCTCGGTCCGGGCCGCGACGAAGCTCATGAGCGTCCACGTGTCGAGGAACGCGGGCTGGTACGGATGGTCCTGGAAGGTGACGAGGTCGAGTCCGGATGCCTCAGCCGCCTGCGACAGCAGGACGGGGACGTCGGGATCGGCGGCGGTCGGGGTGATGAACGCGCCGAATTCGAGCGCTTGACCGTAATCCATGGATGAGCCTCCGCGTCAATGCAACGTCACGGCATCCGATTCATTCCGGCGAATGTATCGGCGCGGGCTCTTCCCCGTCGAACGACGCCGCCAACGCGATCGAGTCGAAGAGATTGAGCATCGCACTCCGGATCTCGCCCAACGGCGTGGCGAAGCTCGCCAGCACGACCTGCTTGGTCCCGGGCACCGCGAACCAGTACTCCGCCTCGAACCGGGTCGCGATCGCGGTCACCCCGTCCTCCTCGACCGCCTCCTGATGCACGCGATCGATCCGCAGCATGCTGGCGCGGGGGCCGTCCAGCCGTCTGGCGGTGTCGACGCCGTCGACCTCCAGCGCCTCGAAGCTCTCGCGCAGCACACCGAGCACGGCGTCCGCCGATGTGCCGATCGCGGGGCTCATGCGCATGCCGTCGGGCGCGTGGATCGTGAGCGCCGCCGGGGTTGCGAGGTCCGGGACGATCTCGATGCACAGGAAGAGCGCATGGGCACCGGCATCCATCGCACGTTCGACCGCGGCTCGCAGCGGGTCGCGCAGGCGTCTGCGGGCGAGGGCGGCATCATCGGCCGGGCCGACCACTTCGCGCACGACGTCGTCGATACGCAGGGATGCCGCGGCCCGGTCACGCGGATCGACGGCCAGCCATCGCCCGGGCAGCTGGAAGGTGAGCCGCGGCGCCGTGCGCGTCGACTCGCCGGCCGGATTCACGACCCGTCGGCGATGCGGCTGATCTGGTCGGCACTCAGCCGCAGGGCCTCGCTGCCCGGCTGGGTCACACCGAGCTCCTCCGCGAGGGCGGACGTGACCGGGATGCTGTCGGCGAACGCCTCGGAGCGAGTCGCGTAGTCGCCGCGCTCGCCGTCGATGAAGTACATGGTCACCTCGTGCCCGGAAGCGGCCGGGTCGTCGACGAGCACCGGTGCCGCGGACTGCGCCGACGCGACGACAGACTCGCCGGAGGAATCGTCGAGGAACAGGAGCACGACGACCTGCGTGTTCCAGGGCGCACCCGAGTGCGTCGTGTAGGCCATCGCCCCGTTGACGCCGTCGATCTCCGCAAGATGGGACTCGAGCCCGCTCAGATCGGGAGTGGCGGCGCATCCCGACAGTGCCAGGGCTCCGAACGCTGCGGCGATCGCCAGCGCGGTGCGCATCCGTCTCATCGGCTCTATGACCCTCTCGTGTACTCGGCGACGTAGACGTCTTCGTAGCTGCCCGCGCCCGCTTCGGCGAAGAACACCTCATCGCCCGGGCGCGGTTCGGGCAGGTAGCGCTCCGCCTCTGCACCATACATTCCCGAGTCGTGCATCGGCCACGTCAGCGGCCGATACGTCTGCCAGTCGTTGTCGAATCGGACGTAGTCGACGGGCTCGAGACCCACGAGTTCGAGCGTATGCACAGGGTCGATGCCGTTGTTGATCTGGGTGACCCGCACATCGGACGGGATGTCGCTGTAGTGCTTGTCGATCGCCGACCCGGCGGTGAACACCGACTCGACCCGGTCCGCGACACGGGGATCGGTCGCGAGCTCGCCCGCCATCATGCCGCCGAGCGACCAGCCGGTGAACATGATCGGGGCATCACTCTCGAAGACCCCGGCATCGGTCATCGCATCCCAGACGGCCTGCTCGTACTGCGTCGGAACCCCCGGGAACATCGACAGCATGACGTCCGTGCGCGCGTCGTTGAGTGCGCCGTCCGTATTGAGCGGGTTCCAGTTCTGCGTGCTCGGCAGCTGGATCCGCCACGAGATGACGTTGCCCTCGGCATCCCGGATCGCGACGACGCGAATCTGGGTCGATGCCTCTCCGCCCTGCTCGTCCTGCTCGGCGAGGTCGGTCATGAGGCCCTGGTAGTCGCGGGCCTCCAGATCGTCGGCGGCGGCATCCGCGTCGTCGTCGCCGGTCGGGGCCGAACTCCGGTGGGTGCCCGAGCTCTGCTCCGGCTTGCCGAGCATCTCGGAGATCGCGAGGGTCAGCAGCGCGGCCGCCAGCAGCGCACCGAGGATCAGCAGTCCCACCACCCCGAACGCCACGAACACGAGCCCGATCACGACGGCCGCCACCAGGAGAAGCACGGCGACGACGAGCGCCGAGACCAGCGCGCTGAGCAGCTCCTTCAGCGCGTCGACCACGGCCGAGAGAACCTTCGAGGCCCACTCCGCCAGGGGCGCGAAGAAGTCTCCCACCCCTCCCCAGAACTGGTTCCAGTTGTCGCCGAACGAGTCCGCGCCGTGCTCGATCGCCGTCTCGATGGCATTGATCGCGCGATCGGCGGCCTCATAGACCTGCTGGCGAGCGTCGTTGAGGGCGCGTCGGGCATCCTCGACCTGTCCTGCCGAGTAGGCGGCGCCGTCACTGGTCGACCACAGCTGTTCGCGCAGCGCGTCGGCCGAAACGCCTTCGGCCTCCGCCTGCGCGATCTCGTTGCGGATGTCGTCGAGGTCGCCTTCGAGCCGGTATGCGCGAGCCTGATGGAAGTCTGCGTCCTCGATCGCGGCCCGCGCCGTGGCCTGGATCGGAGCGAGCTCGACCGCGTAGGTCGTGAGCGCCGTGGCGGTGCCGCTGTAGCGCGTGCGCGCGCGGCGGAGGCCTGCGGCCGCCTCTGTCGCCGATTCGTCGAGCGCGTCCGTCGCGCGGCTGCGCTGGTCGTCGACGATGTCGCGCAGGGCGTCGGCCGCCTGCGAAATGGCGTCGGCGGTGAGCTGCAGGCGCCGCGCTCGCGGCTCGAGCTCGGCGGGGCGACCCGCGAAGACGTCTTCGAACTCCCACTCCAGGCCCGAGGTCACGGCGTCGTCCCGTCGTCGACGGAGTCGCCCATCGAGTGGTCGAGTTCGGTCATCGTCTCGTCGATGGCGTCGAGCCAGTCGCGCACCGTGACGAGCTGCTCCTCGAGCTTGCCGCGGTTGTGGTCCCAGTTGCCGGCGAAATCGCGCACCTTGCCCGCGAGGCGACGCTCGCCGGTGAGGTCGGCGAGGTCATCGCCGATGGTGTCGGCGGTGCGGAAGGTCGAGAGCGCGTCCGCCACGCGTCCGCGTGAGGCGCGGATCGCCTCGAGATCGAGCTGGACGTCACTCATCGAACTCCTGCCGTGGTCGGGGCTGCCCGTGCCTAGGAGCCTAGGGGCCGGGTGTGCGGGGTTCGATGGGGACAATCCCCCATGCCGGCGTCAGGCCGCGCGCCAGCACCCTTCGACGTGGTCGTCGACCATGCCGGTCGACTGCATCAGCGCGTACATCGTCGTCGACCCGACGAAGCGGAACCCGCGCTTTCTCAGCGCCTTGCTCATGGCATCCGATTCGGGCGTCGTCGCCGGCACGTCTGCGAGCGTCGCCGGGCGGGCGTGGGATGCCGGGGCGAAGGACCACATCATGGCGTCGAGTTCGCCCGGCTCGAGGTCGAGCAGGAGCCGCGCGTTCGAGATCGCGGCCTCGATCTTGAGTCGATTGCGGATGATGCCGGCATCCGTCATCAGTCGGGCTATGTCGTCCTCGCCGAACCGCGCGACCACCTCGGGGGCGAACCCGGCGAAAACCTCGCGGAAGCGCGGGCGCTTGCGCAGGATCGTGATCCACGACAGCCCCGCCTGGAAACCCTCGAGGCTCATCTTCTCGAAGAGCAAGCGGTCGCCGTGCAGCGGGACGCCCCATTCCTCGTCGTGATAGCGCGCGTACTCAGCGGCGCCGGGCTGCGGCTCGGCGCCCACCCATGCGCAGCGTGCCAGACCGTCGGGACCGGTGCGCGTGCCAGGGTCGATGAGGGTGTCCACGGGCGCCAGCCTACGGGCGGGTGGGGACACCCGAGACGTTCAGCCGGCCGTCGCATCGACGTTGGTCCCCGCGCGCCCCTCCGCGCGCTTACTCTGGAATGTCGGGCCCGTCGGCCCGCGCTGCTGGGAGGACCCGCCATGAAGATCGTCGCTTCGTCGGACTGGCGGGACGCCATCCCGTTCGACACCCTCGTCCTCGTCGCCGATGTCGTGCCCGGCGAGGCGACCCGGTGCTTCACGTGCGGCACCGAGTCGGAGCTGCGGCCCCGGACGGAGCTGTGGGCGTTCAAGCACCGCCATCCCAAGAACCACGACGGCTACGTGCGCTTCTACTGCGCCGAGCACCGCCCCGTCATCGAGCAGCGCGTGGAGCCTGCGCCCGTGGTGCGCACAGCCGCCCGCGCGGCCGGCCGCTCGACCGCCGAGCGGCGACCGGCCAAGCCCGTCGTCCCCGATCGCCTGCGCGCGATGTGCCCCAACTGCTTCATCGAGGTCTCCGCGACCGGCGAGTGCGGCAACTGCGGGTGGACGACCTCCTGAGCCGGAACGTGTGAGGGGACCGCGTACCCCAGATACGCGATCCCCTGCGAAGGTCTTCCCGCCCGCACAAGCCCACGGCGCGGACGATGCGGAAGATGCCTTCATGGGGGTACTGTCCGGGATCGCTCGATTCCTGACACCCTTCCGCTGATCGTTACCGTTCCGTTACCCGACGGCGTGACTCGCCTTCTTGAGCGACTTCTCCGACACCGGAGCCTCACCCGATGCGGCGAGCGCCGCGTGGTACTCCCGCGCCTCGTCCTGTCGAGCGCGTTCTGCGCCCGACGCGATGGGCGCGCGCACATGCTCGGGTGCGAACCCGTAGGCATCCACGAGGTCCTGCGCGTGCGGGCGCAGGCGGGCGGCGAGCCGGTCGATATAGCGGGAGACCGATGCCGCGCGCTGGGTCGAGAGCCGTCCGTTGATGAGATACCAGGCCAGGTGCTTCTCGATGAGATGCAGACCGAACAGGTCGCGCAGCCACGTGAGCACCTGCCTGGTGCCGTCGTCGCCGATGCCGTTCACACCGTCGGTGAACGCCTCCCACTGCAGCAGCTCCGCGTGCGCGCGCGCCGCCTCGATCAGCTCGACCTGGTGGCTGTTGAAGAGCGCGGCCGCCTCGGCGGGTGAGAGCCGGGACGCCGGGCGCAGCGCTGCGGCGACATCGGCCACCATCTGCTGCACACGGCCGGCGAGCAGATCGTGCTGCTGGTCCTCTCGAAGACCGAGCTCGACCGAGCGCGCCGTCGAGCCGAGATCGGCCACGGTCTGACCGAGCTGGCGCAGGCCCGCCCCGTGGAACAGCTTGCCCGCAGTCTGTCGAGCCGCGAAGCCGACGAGAGCCGCGGCATCCTTGCCCTTGAACTGCGTGGCGTAGTCCGACAGCAGGCGCTTGCCGACGAGCTGGAGCAGCACGTTGTTGTCGCCCTCGAAGGTGACGTACACATCGAGGTCGTGGTGAAGCCCCACCATGCGGTTCTCGGCGAGGAACCCCGAGCCCCCGCACGCCTCGCGCGCCTCCTGGATGGTGTCGAGCGCGTTCCACGTCGACAGCGGCTTGAGCGCCGCAGCGAGCGTCTCGAGGTCTTCCCGCTCATCGGTCGTGTCCGCTCGTCCCGAGAAGACGCCGTCGAACTTGCGCAGCAGCTCGTCGTTCGCGAAGAACTGCGCGTAGTTCTGAGCGAGCAGCGGCAGCAGGCGTCGCTGGTGCTTGCCGTAGTCGAGCAGCACGACCTCTTCGGTGCCGGCGCCCGAGTCGAACTGGCGGCGCTGGTTCGCGTAGGTGAGGGCGATGTGCAGCGCCAGCGCGGTGCCGGTGGTGGCCGCTCCGTCGAGAGAGACGCGGCCCTGCACCAGGGCTCCCAGCATCGTGAAGAACCGGCGGCCCGGAGACGGGATGTCGCTGGAGTACGTGCCGTCGGCGGCGACCTGTCCGTAGCGGTCGAGCAGGTTGAACCGGGGGATGCGCACCTGGTCGAAGTGCAGACGGCCGTTGTCGATGCCGTTGAGCCCGCCCTTGACGCCGTCGTCCTCGCCGCCGACGCCGGACAGGAATTCGCCCGACTCATCGCGCAGCGGAACGTAGAAGCAGTGCACGCCGTAATTGACGCCGCCCGTGATGAGCTGCGCGAACACCGTCGCCGTCCTGCCGTGGAGGGCGGCGTTGCCGAGATAGTCCTTCCACGCGCCGCGGAACGGCGTGTGGATGACGAACTCCTCCGTCTCGGGGTCGTACGTCGCCGTCGTGCCGATGGCCGCGACATCCGATCCGTGGCCGGTCTCGGTCATCGCGAACGCGCCCGGGATCGACAGATCCATGATCCCGCGCAGCCACGCGTCGTGGTGCTTCTTCGTGCCGAGCTGGAAGACTGCGGAACCGAAGAGGCCCCACTGCACGCCGGACTTGATCTGCAGGCTGGGGTCGGCCAGCACGAGTTCCATGAAGCCCGCGAGATTCGCGCCGTTGTTGTTCTGGCCCCCGTACTCCTCGGGGAGCGCGCGGCGCGAGCCGCCGTGCTCGGCGAGCAGATGCAGCTGGGTGAGCACGCGCTCGCGATGCTCGGCCATCGGCTGCCCCTCGATGCGCCAGAACGCGGGATTCTTGATCATCTCGCGCGCTTCGCGGCGCGTCTCACCCCACGTGCCGAGCAGCAGATCGGTGACGCGGGCGACGTCGATGCGGGGATCGGATGCCTCGGCAGCAGTGTGGGGCGCGGTCGGGGCGCCCCCGGCGGGCGTGCGCTTGCTCGTGGCGGGCTTCTTGGTACGGACGGCGGCGTCAGCCATGTGCATCACCTCTCGGTGCAATGGACGGCAGGAAGGTCACTTCGACGGTAGGACTCCCACAATCCATCACCAACACGTATGGCTCTCTTCTACAAGGATGGTGGGGGGCGTCGCGCGAGTGGGTTGTGCGAGACGCACAGGAACGGCGCCCCGCCCTCCCCCGCCCCGCGCTCTCCCGCACCGCCCTCTCCGACCGCCCCGCGCTCTCCCGCACCGCCCTCTCCGACCGCCCCGCGGCATCCTCTCTCGCGCCCTCGTCCGCCGCCTCAATCCGCCGAGAATCGCTGCAGCGCGCGAGACTCCCGGCGATTTTCGGGCGGCGGAGCGATTCTCGGGGGCGGGGGCGGCGGCGGGGGCGAGGGCGGGGGCGGGCGGGGGCGGGCGGGGGCGGCGGCGGGGCGGCGGGGGC
>NZ_JAGTTN010000003.1 GCF_020682705.1 Microbacterium allomyrinae | reverse complement strand
GGGGGCGGCGGGGCGGCGGCGGGGCGGCGGGGGCGGCGGGGGCGGCGGCGGCGGCGGGGGGCGGCGGGCGGCGGGAGGGGGATGTCGGGCGGCGGGAGGGGGATGTCGGTGGCAGGCCGCACACTGGAGCACGATGACGACTCCGACCGTGACACTCGCGCCGTGGGGAGAGGGCGACCTGCCCCTGCTCGAGCGCGCCAACACGCCCGAGATGACCACTTACATCGGCGGGCCCGAGACGGCGGCCGAACTCGCCGAGCGGCAGGCCCGCTATCTGCGGCTCAGCGCCTCGGGCGACGCGTGCATGTACCGCATCGAGGTCGATGACGAGCCGGTCGGTGGAATCGGGTACTGGAGGACCGAGCACGACGGTGTCCCCGCGTGGGAGACGGGGTGGCACGTCTACTCCGAGTGGCAGGGGCGCGGGATCGCACGCGCGGCCCTGCGGCAGATCATCCGACTCGTCGCCGGCCGTGCCGAGCGAGACGGGCCCGCCGACCGCCCCGGCAGCACCGACCGACCGGCCGACCGCGACCTGCTGGTGGCGTACCCCGGGGTCGACAATCCCGCCTCGAATGCGCTGTGCCGGAGCGCAGGGTTCGAACATCGCGGGTCGGCGACCGCGCCCTGGCGCGGCGGTGAGCTCACCTTCAACAACTGGGTGCTCGACATGGCGCCCCTCGATCTGACGGCGCGCGAACCCGACATCGACGAGACGTTCACCGGCAGCACGCTCGATTCCGAGCGCTGGTGGCCGTTCTACACACCGCACTGGTCGTCGAGGGATGCCTCGGCCGCCCGCTACACCACGGGTCCGAGGGGCCTCGAACTGCGCATCGATGCCGACACGGCTCCGTGGGCGCCCGACCTCGACGGCGAACTGCGCGTCTCGCACCTGCAGACCGGCCAGTTCTCCGGCCCGGTGGGCAGCGGCCTCGGCCAGCACCGCTTCCGCCCGGGGCTCACTGTGCGCGAGGAGCAGCCCGTGCGGCGCGGGTGGCTGGTGCGCCACGGTGTGATCGAGGTGCGACTCGCAGCGATCCGCCATCCCGACGCGATGGTCGCGTTCTGGCCGATCGGCTTCGAGGACCGCCCCGACGACTGCGGCGAGATCTGCATCGCCGAGATCTTCGGGAGCGAGGTCGACGACGACGGCGGCTGGGTGGGCGTCGGCGTCAAGCCCCAGAACGACCCCCGCCTGCGCGAGGACTTCGAGAAGGTGCGGATCGTCGGCGACCTCACGGCGATGCACGACTACGCCGTCGAGTGGAGCGCCGAGCGCGTGCGGTTCTTCATCGACGGCCGGTGGGTCAAGACCGTGCCGCAGTCGATCGACTACGCGGTGCAGTTCATGCTCGACGTCTACGAGTTTCCGCGCGCAGACGGCACGCGCGACACCGCATCCCTCCCCCACGCGCTGCGGGTGGAGCGCGTGCGCTCGTACCCGCCGCTGCCCTGACGACACGCGAACCTGAGGGACGCCGGAGGTGGAACGGGAGCGTCGTCCGAGCGCCGCGACTTCGGGTGTCGCGGCGCTCGGCGATCTTCGACCCCGACTAGCGGCGCTGCAGACTCAGGCCGTGGCCGAAGCGGAACAGCGGGTCGGCCGTGTCGAACGGCACGTCGGGACGGGATGCCTCGACAGCGGCCATCGAGGACGGGATGTCGAACGGCAGGGTGCCCTGCGCCGGCGCGGCGCCGCTGAGCACGTCGAGCAGCGCCGTGGCGCTCGCACCCCAGTTGCCGACGACGGCATGGGCCGACTCGACGACCGGGCCGAGGATCGCAGGGCGGTCCAGGAAGACATCCACCACCGTGGGCACGGCCGCGGCGACCTCGGCGATGTGCGCGAGCACCTCGGCCGAGAAGTCGAGCGAACCCGCGTGGAAGAAGTTCTCGAACATCGTCTCGCGCTGCTCGAACGGCGCCTGCAGGCGGAGGATCGCGATATCGGCTTCGGCGGGCGTCGCGACGACCTCGCCGAAGGCGCCCGCGGTCTCGGCCGCGATCCCCTCGACGTACAGCTTGGCGCCGCGGGAGAAGGGCAGCACCGCATCGCGGTTGGCCAGCACCGTGATCGAGGCGCGCTGCGCCGCGTCGCCCTCGGCACGGAACGCCGCCGATCCGACGATCGCGTCGGCCGCTTCGGCGTCGACGAACGGGTCCTCGAAGAGCCCGAGCAGGAACTTCTCGCGCAGCAGGCGTCGCGCCGACACGTCGAGACGCTCCTCCGATACCGTGCCGGAGTCCACGAGCTCGAGCAGCAGCTCGGGGCACGCCTCGCCGCCGAACTGGTCGGCTCCGGCATCCAGGATCTTGTGCATGCGTTCCGCGGGCGAGAGGTGCTCGACGCCCCACGCGCGGGCGGGGAACGGCTGGCCGAAGATCGCCGCGTCGTTGACGAGGCCCCAGTCGGTGCAGACGATGCCGTCGAAGCCGTAGCGCTCGCGCAGCAGACCCGTGAGCACCGACTTGTTGAAGCCGAAGCCGACCTCTTCGTATTCGGTGCCGACCGGCATCCCGTAGTAGGGCATGACCTGGCGCACCCCGGCGTCGAAGGCCGCCGCGAACGGCTTCAGGTGACGTTCGAACTCGCCGCCCGGATAGACCTGCTCGCGGCCGTAGGCGAAATGCGGGTCTTCGCCGTCCTTCTGCGGCCCGCCGCCGGGGAAGTGCTTGACCATCGCCGAGACGGCGCCCGGGCCGAACGAGTCGCCGTTCTGGAAGCCGCGGATGTAGGCCGCGCCCAGCTCGCCCGACAGCTCGGCGTCTTCGCCGAACGTCTGCAGAGCCCGCGACCAGCGCGGCTCGGTCGCGAGGTCGACCTGCGGGTGCAGGGCGACGCGGATGCCGACGGCGGTGTATTCCTGACGCGCGATGTCTCCGAACCGCTCGACGAGCGCCGCGTCGCGCGTCGCGGCCAGGCCGAGAGAGTCGGGCCACTGCGAGAAGGGACCGGCGAGCATCGCCGCGCCCGGGTTCTCGGTGAACGAGTGGCGCGGGTCGGTCGAGATCGTCACGGGGATTCCGAGACGGGTGGATGCCGCGAGCTCCTGCAACCTGTTGTGCCAGCGCGCGATCGCGCCGGCGGTAGGGGCGACGCCCAGCAGGTTGAAGTGCGTCATGCCCTTGTCGAGGACGTATTCACGGTTCGACGGCAGCCCGAACACGGGGTCGGCCTCGGCGAGCTCGCCGTCCTCGCCCATCGTGATCATGGTCTGGAAGAACAGCCCCGCCTTCTCGTCGACGGTCATCTCGGCGAGCAGCAGCTCGACGCGGTCATCGACGGGCAGGCTCGCGTCGAGCCACGGGCGCTCGGGCGCGGCGTCGGCCGTGCCGAGCGCGGGCGCGGTGTTGATGCTGGTGTCGGTCATGACTACTTCACTCCCTTGATGCGGTAGACGAGGATCGCGCCGGCGAGGGCGACGAGCGCGCCGAAGAGGTAATAGGTCGTGTATCCGCCGAGGACCGTGGTTGCGCCGAAGGCGATGATCGCGGGGGCGATCGCGGGGGCGATCGACTGCGGCAGCGCGTTGGCGATGTTCAGCACGCCGAGGTCCTTCGCCGTGTCGTCGGGGTTGGGCAGCACCTCGGTCGCGAGGGCGAGATCGACCGACATGAACGAGCCCGCGCCCAGGCCGATGATCGCCTGAGCGATGAGCACGACCGTGACGCTGGGCGCGAAGGCGAGGGTCACGAGACCGACGACCATGATGACGCCCGCGATCGCGACGAAGGGGCGGCGCTTGCCGATCTTGTCCGACAGGATGCCGCCGAGCGGTCCCGAGATGGCCATCGCCACCATGGACGCGAGGTTGGCGATCAGGATCGTCGTGATCGCAGCCTGCTCATCCAGGCCGAACTTGTCGATGAGGTAGAACGGCAGGAAGGTCGCGATGCCGGCGTAGCCGAACATGACGAGGAACTTCGTGAGCCAGGTCCAGCCGAAGTCCGGGTGCGTGCGCGGGTTGAATACGAACGAGCCGAAGAACTGCCCGACGGTGAACTTCTGCGCGGGCTTCTCCTCGAGGCGACGATCTTTCAGGACCAGGACGAACAGCACGGCGAGAACCGTGGCGATGGCGGCGGGTACCACGAAGCGGGCGAAGTCATCGGACAGGAAGTTGACGAGGAACGAGCCGGCGAGGATGCCGAGAGGCGTGGTGAGTCCGACGATGCCCGACACCTTGCCGCGACCGGTGACGGGCACCTGATCGGGAAGCGTGGCGTTCGCCGCGGCGAGGACCGAGTTCATCGCGGCCTGCACGAGGCACCAGGCGATGAGGACGACCCACACCGAGGTCGCCGCACCGATGAGGGCGAACCCGCCGAGTCCCACCAGCGTGCCGCCCAGAATCCATGGGCGACGCATGCCGAAGCGCGACGTGGTGCGGTCGGACAGGCGGCCCGCCAGCGGGTTCGCGATGAGCGCGAACAGCGCGCCGACGCCCATGATGAGGCCGAGCTGAGCGGTGGCCTCCTCGGGCGTGGCGGTGATGTGCTGGACCTTGAACGCCATGGACACCAGGACCGGCGTGAGGAGAGCCAGGTAGACGCCGAAGTTCACCGCGGCGAGGCCCGGGGTGTACCCGCGCGGAGTTCTGGAGGGCGTCGTGCCCGGCGCCTTGAAGCCTGTGGTGCCGCCGGCGGCGGCGATTGCGGCGGATGACAGCTCTGTCATGGGAGTCCTTTCACATGCGGCGCATCTCCTGCGGTGCGTCTGGGAATCGAGAGTACACGAATCCCGACCGGGTGGTAACTGAATATCTACCGGTTGGTAATGAGCGACGATAGAGTGAGATATGCAAAGGGGATGCACGTGAGCACGACGACCGCGACGACGCGAGGCACGGCGCGCAGCGCTCAAGCCGCGCGCACCCGCGACGCCATCGTCGTCGCCGCCCGCGAGGCATTCGTCGCCCGCGGCTACCGGGCAACGTCCCTCCGCGACATCGCGACGGCCGCGGGCATCAGTCATCCCGGGCTGCTGCGGCACTTCGCCACGAAGGACGCACTGCTCGCCGAGGTCGTCGCCGAGCTCGAGCGCGACAACGAGCAGCTCATGCTCGACCGCCTCGTCGCCGCCGAGCCCGGCACGCTCGAGTACGCCGCCCTCGCGCGGCACAACGAGACGATCCCCGGCTACCTCCCGCTGTTCGCCGCGCTGATCGGCGAGGCGTCGACGGCGAGTCACCCCGCCCACGCGCGCATGCGTGAACGGTACGCGCGACTGCGCGAGATCTCGACCGCGGCTCTCGAAGAGGCGATCGCGCACGACGCCGTGTCGCCCGACCGCGACCCCGAGGGCGAGGCCGTGCGCGTGGCGGCGGCATGGGACGGCCTGCAGCTGCTGGAGCAGTACCTTCCCGAACGTGTCGACGTCGCCGAGCTGCTCCAGGTGCGAGAGGGACTTCTCACGCTTCCCGTCGGCTGGCACGAGCCCGGCGACATGCAGCCCCGAGGGATCGCCGCGCCGATACCCCCGATGCCGCATCACTCGGCCGACCGCGCCGCACCCGAGGTGGGCTACCGGGTGGGCCGCGAGCGGCGGGCCCGCATCGTCGACGACGCCATGGCGCTGTTCGCCGCCGAGGGCTACGGCGACACGAGCCTGCGCGACATCGCCGAGAAGGTCGGCGTGTCGAAGGCGACGCTGCTGCACCACTACCCCTCGAAAGAAGCACTGCTCAGCGCCGTGCTGACCAAGCGCGACAGCGGAATCGACGCGCGGATGTCGTACATCCAGCGCTCACGGGCGGTCGACGAGCTGCGCAGCCTGCCGCTCGGCGCCGCGGACTCGGCGCGCAGCGCACCCGGGCTCATCGAGGTGTACGCCGTGCTCTCGTGCGAGGCGGTGCCGGCCGATCATCCGGCGCACGCGTACTTCACCCAGCGCTTCACCGACGTCGCCGATCACTTCGCGGCGCTGCTGCGTGCCGCCCAGGCCGACGGCGACCTGCCCTCGCACCGCGACCCCGAGTTCGAGGCCCTGTGGCTGGTGGCGCTCTGGGACGGCCTGCAGTACCAGTGGCTCTACGACCGTGAGAACGTGGATGTCGCGGAGCACCTCACCGCGCACCTCGAGGATCTGCTCCCGCGTTCCTGAACCGGGGCGCGAGCGCCCGCGGTACGGGAAGGCTCAGCCGCGGCGCGGTACTTCGGCCGAGGTGGATGCCTCTGCCGCACCGCCGTGCCCGCGCCGCACCGGAATGCGCCTCGTCCGGTCCCCGGCCGTAGTGAACGGCGGCGAGCCCGGCCTCAGGCCGCGGCGACCACCTCGAGCACGGCTTCGCCGTAGGCCTCGCGCTTCTTGGCACCGATGCCGGTGACTCCGTCGAGGTCGGCGAGGCTCGCGGGCCTGCGCTCGGCGAGCGCGCGCAGTGTGGCATCGCCGAACACGATGTAGGCGGGCACCCCGAGCTCTTTGGCGATGCTCGCGCGCCACGTGCGCAGCGCTTCGAAGAGTCCGAGGTCGGCCGGGGCGAGAGTGTCGGAGGCTGCGATCTTGCGCACCCGGGTGGGCCCCGCGGCCGCGCGCCCCATCACATCGCGCCGCAGCGGCACCGGGGTGTCTCCGCGCAGCACTCCGCCGGCGGCTTCGCCGAGCGCCAGCGTGCCGTATTCGCCGCGGGCGACCAGGATGCCGCGGGCCAGCAGCTGCCGGATGACGCTCCGCCAGTCCTGCTCACTGAGGTCGGCGCCCAGACCGTACGTCGACAGCGAGTCGTGCCCCTGCTGGCGGATGCGGTCGGTCGATGCACCGCGCAGGATGTCGACGAGATGCCCGGCGCCGAACGACTGGTTGCGCTCGCGCTGCAGCCGCACGATGGTCGACAGCAGCTTCTGCGCCGGCACCAGGCCGTCCCACGACTCGGGCGCTTCGAGGCACGTGTCGCAGTTGCCGCACGGGCCCGACTCCTCGCCGAAGTAGCCGAGCAGGTTCTGGCGGCGGCATCCGATCGTCTCGCAGAGCCCCAGCATGGCGTCGAGATGCTGCCCGAGACGTGTCTTGAAAGCGCGGTCGCCGGGCGACTGGTCGATCATGCGCCGCTGCTGCACGACGTCGCCGAGCCCGTACGCCATCCACGCGACGGATGCCTCGCCGTCACGGCCGGCGCGCCCCGTCTCCTGGTAGTACCCCTCGACGGACTTGGGCAGATCGATGTGCGCCACGAAGCGGACATCGGGCTTGTCGATGCCCATGCCGAACGCGATCGTCGCAACCATCACCACACCGTCTTCGCGGAGGAAGCGCGACTGGTTGGCGGCACGCGTCTCGGCGGGAAGGCCTGCGTGGTAGGGCAGGGCGTCGACTCCCTGGGCGGACAGGAACTCCGCGGTCTGCTCGACGGACTTGCGGCTGAGCGCGTAGACGATGCCGGCGCAGCCCGCCCCCTGCGAGCGGATGAACGCCAGCAGCTGACGCCGGGGGTCGGACTTGACCTCGATGCGGTACTGGATGTTGGGCCGGTCGAAGCTCGAGACGAAGTGGCGCGCCTGCGGCAGCACCAGTCGCTCGGTCATCTCACGGTGGGTCGCCGGCGTCGCGGTGGCGGTGAGGGCGAGGCGCGGCACTCCCGGGAACCGCTCGGCGAGCGCGCCGAGCGCAAGGTAGTCGGGCCGGAAGTCGTGACCCCACTGCGAGACGCAGTGGGCCTCGTCGATGGCGATGACGCTCAGGCGTCCGCGCGCGAGGAAGCGCAGCGTGGTCTCGGTGTTGAGGCGCTCGGGGGCGACGTAGAGCAGGTCGAGTTCGCCGGCGAGATACGCCTGCTCGATCGCCGCACGCTCGGCGGGGGTCTGGGTCGAGTTGAGGTAGGCCGCCCGCACGCCGTTGGCCACGAGCGCGTCGACCTGATCGTGCATCAGCGCGATGAGCGGGCTGACCACGAGGCCGGTGCCCGGTCGCACGAGCGCGGGGATCTGGTAGCAGACACTCTTGCCGCCACCGGTGGGCATGAGCACGACGGCGTCGCCGCCCGCGATCACATGATCGACGATCGCACCCTGCTCGCCGCGGAACGCGTCGTAGCCGTAGACCTCGTGCAGCACCGTGCGAGCCTCGGCGCCGACGTGTCTCGATGCGCGTCCTTCGGTCGCACCCGACAGCCGATCCCGCCGCGGACCGGCGCCCGCGAACGCGTCGCTGGCGGGCCCGCCCGGTCCGGCGAAGCCGCCGGCGGGCGCACCTCCGCCGAATCCACGGCCCGGATCGTCCTGCGGCGGAGCCCAGGAATCCTCGGGCGGAGCCCACGAATCGTCTGGCGGCGGAGCGAACTCGTCAGGGCTCCACGCGAGGTCTGCGTACGGGTCGCCCTGCGAAGTGGTCACCCGTCCAAGGGTAGCCGCGGCATCCGACCCTGCCTGCGCGTCCACCATCCGAGCGGGCACACCCGACCGTCCCGCGACCTGGCGAGGAGCCGGCGTCAGGTCCACTTCTCGGCCAGCGCCGAGATGACGGTGGCGGTGCGGTTCGTCGCGACGCCGAGGTGCTTCGCCGCACGCAGCGGATCGACGGTCCCCGCCTGGTACCCCTGTCCCAGCAGCGCGTGCGCCGCCCGGCCCCGCACCACCATCTCGCCCGCGTCCGACGCGAGCTCCTCGATGCGGGCGATGCTCTCGGGAGGCACTTCCTCTTTGAGCAGGTAGACGTAGTGGCGCTCGAGGCCGGGGTGCTGCGCGCCGAGCTCGGCGACCTCACGCGCGATCGCGGCGAACTCGGCCCGCGTGAACACGACGGTCGGCACCTCGAAACCGCGATCGGCGGCGAAGGCCGCTTCGAGCACGGCTTCGATCTTGGCGATCGAGCGCATCGGCGTGGTGAAGCGCACATTGCCGGTGTTGATGTGGGTCGCGACGTCGGTGAAGCCCGCCCCTTCGACCACCCGGCGGATGTCGTCCTTGGGGAACACGCGCTTCGCACCGAGGTTGATCGCGCGGAGGAAGCCCAGATAGGTCGGCACACCTCATCATCCCCGATACCCCCGCCCCCGGCATCCGCCCCGGCCGACCACCGCCGAGAGTGCACGAACGACGACGGGGCGAAGCCCTGACCCGTCGTTCGCGCACTCTCGGCAGCCGCTAGAGCCGCAGGACCTCGGTGACGCGCACGACGGCGGTGCCGAGCTCCTCCGATTCGGCGAGGTCGACGACGGCGCGGATCCGCCAGTCGTGGTTGCCGTCGGGGTCGTCGATCGTCTGCTCGACGCGCCAGAGACCGGATGCCGCGGCATCCGTCTCGTCAATCGCGACGAGTCTCGGCGACCGGGCAGGGCCGCCGGTGAGCAGCTCGTCGTGCTCGTCGAAGTAGGCGTCGAGCGCGGTCGGCCAGTCGATGTCGGGATCGAGCGCGACGAGGTCGTCGTCGCGCTGCAGGGCGGCCAGCTGCACGCGGCGGAACAGCTCGTTGCGAACGAGCACGAGGAACGCGCGGCGGTTGGTCAGCACCGACGGCGGAGCCGGCGGCACCACCGGGGCGGTGGGATCGGCCGCGGGGTTGATCAGCGCCTCCCACTCGTCGACGAGGCTCGAATCGACCTGCCGCACGAGTTCACCGAGCCACGCGACCAGGTCGAGCAGGTCGGACGTCTGCGCCTCGGTGGGCACGGTCTGGCGGATCGCCCGGAACGCATCCGACAGGTAGCGCAGCACGAGACCTTCGCTGCGGGCCAGCTGATAGTGCTGGATCAGCTCGGCGAACGAGAACGCCCGCTCGAACATGTCGCGCACGACCGACTTGGGCGAGAGCTCGAAGTCGCGCACCCACGGCTGACTCGACGCGAACACCTCGTACGACTGCGCGAGGAGCTCTTCGAGCGGCTTCGGATAGGTGACCCCTTCGAGCAGCTCCATGCGCTCGTCGTACTCGATGCCCTCGCGCTTCATCGCGGCGACCGCTTCGCCGCGCGCGAGGAACTGCTGCTGCGAGAGCACGGGCCGCGGGTCGTCGAGCGTCGACTCGATGACACTCACGACGTCGAGCGCGTAGTGCCCGGTGCCCGCGCTGCCCGAAGGCGCGTCGGGCTGGCCGCCGCCGAGCTCGGTCGCCGGATCGAGCAGCCCGATCGCGGCGAGCGCGAAAGGCGAGAGCGGCTGGTTGAGGGCGAAGTTCGGCTGCAGATCGACGGTCAGACGGATGGCCCCGTCCGCGGCGATCTCGACAACCTCGGCGGTGCGCAGCGTCCGGAAGATCGCGATCGCGCGTCGCGTCAGCTCGAACTGACGAGCGCGGGGCTCGTGGTTGTCAGTCACGAGCGCGCGGACGTTCTCGAACACGTCGCCGCCGCGGGCGATGACGTTGATCAGCATGGCGGCCGTCAGCTGCAGCTGCGGCACGAGCGGTTCGGGCTCGGCATCGACGAGTCGGTCGAAGGTCGCCTCGCTCCAGTTCACGAACCCCTGCGGCGCCTTCTTGCGCACGACCTTCTTGAGCTTCTTGGCGTCGTCGCCCGCTTTCGCGACGGCGGCGGCGTTCTCGATCTCGTGGTCCGGCGCCATCACGACGACCGTTCCCGCCGTGTCGTATCCGGCGCGGCCGGCGCGCCCTGCGATCTGGTGGAACTCGCGAGCGCTGAGCTGGCGCATCCGCTGTCCGCCGTACTTCGCGAGCGCGGTGATCAGCACCGTGCGGATCGGCACGTTGATGCCGACGCCGAGCGTGTCGGTGCCGCAGATGACCCGCAGCAGGCCGCGCTGCGCGAGCGTCTCGACCAGGCGCCGGTACCGCGGCAGCATGCCCGCGTGGTGCACGCCGATGCCGGCCCTCACGTACCGCGACAGGGTGCGGCCGAAGGCGGTCGTGAAGCGGAACCCGCCGATCGCCTCGGCGATCGCGTCGCGCTGCTCGCGGCTCACCACACGGATGCTCGACAGCGCCTGCGCCCGCTCCATGGCAGCGGCCTGCGAGAAGTGCACGACGTAGACGGGCGACTGCCCGCTCTGGAGCAGATCTTCGACCGTCTCGTGCACGGGCGTGCGCGCGTAGGAGAAGTGCAGCGGCACGGGCCGTTCGACCCCGGTGATGCGCGCCACCGGGCGGCCGGTGCGGCGCTCGAGATCCTCGGCGATCGGGGTGACGTCGCCGAGCGTGGCCGACATCAGGATGAACTGCGCGCGTGGCAGGAGCAGCAGCGGAACCTGCCACGCCCAGCCCCGATCGGAGTCGCCGTAGTAGTGGAACTCGTCCATCACGACCTGGTCGACCGCGGCATCCGGTCCCTGGCGCAGCGCGAGATTCGCGAGGATCTCGGCCGTGCAGCAGATGATCGGAGCATCGGGGTTGACCGACGAGTCGCCGGTGACCATGCCGACGTTCGCGGCCCCGAAGATGTCGACGAGTGCGAAGAACTTCTCGCTCACGAGCGCCTTGATCGGCGCCGTGTAATACGAGCGGCCACCGTGGGCGAGCGCAGCGGCGTGCGCCGCGACGGCCACGAGCGATTTGCCGGTGCCCGTCGGCGTCGACAGGATCACGTGGGACCCCGACACGATCTCGATGACCGCCTCGTCCTGCGCGGGGTACAGCGTCAGCTCGCGATCGGCCGCCCACTCGACGAATCCGAGGTACATCGCATCGGCTTCCGCGCCGGACGGCACGGCGTCGATCAGCGAGACGGGCATCCCCTGAGTCTGCCAGGCCGGGGCGGGTGCCCGGTCCGGAGTGCGAGCGGATGCCGCGGCACGGCCTGCGCGGTGGCGGAATCGCTGGGGCGCCGCGTACGTTGAACGAGGACGACGGAAGGACTCCCGTGACCGACGACGACAACACCCTCATCACCGTTTCGCGCAACGACGAAGACCACCGCTACGAGATCCACGTCGGAGGCGTGCTCGCCGGCTTCACGGTGTTCCGCATCGACGCGCGAGGACGTCTGCACTTTCCTCACACCGAGGTCGACCCGGCGTTCCGCGGGCGCGGCATCGCTCAGCGGGTCGTCGCCGAGGCGATGGCCGACACGGCCCGCCGCGGCGAGACGGTGGTGCCGCACTGCCCCGTCGTGGCCAAGTACCTGCGAGAGCAGGACGTGCCCGGGCTGACGATCGAGTGGCCCGAGCATCCTCACCCCGAGTGAGCGGGAGACGACGACCGTGACCAGGCTCGGAGCCGCCGACGCCGTCGAGACGGAGTCCGCCGTCGCCTGCGTCCCCGTTCCTCCTCCCCACGGCGCTGGCGCGCCGCGCGGAGCCTCTCGGGACGGGGGCCCAGGACCGCGCGCGCTGCTGCTCGAGACGCGCGAGGTGCCGCTGGGCGGAGTGCGGGCGATGGAGGTGCACCGCTCACTGCCGCAGCGCGATCTGCCGCTCGTCGGCGCGTGGTGCTTCCTCGACCGGTTCGGCCCGCAGGTCGCGCGGATGCGCGTCGACCCGCACCCGCACATCGGGCTGCAGACCGTGACGTGGCCGTACCAGGGCGAGGTCCGCCACCGCGATTCCGTCGGCAGCGACGTCGTGGTGCGCCGTGGAGCGCTCAACCTCATGACGAGCGGCGCCGGCATCTCGCACTCCGAGTACTCGACGGGCGAGGATGCCGCCGCGATAGACGCCCTGCAGCTGTGGGTCGCCCTGCCCGAGTCACGTCGCCACGGGGCGCCCGCGTTCGAGCAGCATGCGGTGCTCCCCGAGATCGAGCTCGTCCCCGTGACCGGAGACCCGGGCGCGGCGACCATCGTGCTCGGCGCGCTGGGCGGGACGGCGTCGCCCGCGACGACGTACACGCCGATCGTGGGCGCCGAGCTGCGCATCCCCGCCGGTTCGTCGGTGCGGGTTCCGCTCGAGCGCGCGTGGGAGCACGCGCTGATCGTCGTCGCCGGCGACGCCGCGGTCGCCGTGAGCACCGCGGGGCCGGAAGGGGCGGCATCCGTCTCGTCCGGCGACGACGGAGACGTCGACCTCGACACCACGCACCTGCTCTACCTCGGGATCCACCGAGACGATGTGGTGATCTCGAGCGCGAACGGGGCGACCCTGTTCCTGCTGGGCGGCGAGCCGTTCGAGGACGACATCGTCATGTGGTGGAACTTCGTCGGGCGCACCCACGAAGAGATCGTCGAGGCCCGCGAGGCGTGGGAAGCGGGCTCCGAACGGTTCGGGCGCGTCATCGATCACGGCGACGAACGCATCCCCGCGCCGCCGCTGCCGGCCGTGCGTCTCACCCGCCGGCGCCGGCGCGTCTGACACGCTGTCGACCCCGCAGCGCTCAGCGCCGTGACGGAAGGGGCGCCCGGGCCGCAGCCCGGGCGCCCCTTCCGTCAGTCGATCAGCGCAGGACCAGGAATCCGGAGACTCCTACCGAGGCCTCCACCTGGTCGGTGCCACCGAACGCCGCGGTGACGACGTACACCCCGCGCTTCTGCTTCGACAGCGGGATCGTCACCGCCCCCTCGACGAGGGTTCCCGTGTACTTCTGAGCGTTGACCCACACCGTGACCGGGCCGGTCGCGGCCGGCCCGCCCGAGGGCTTCACCGCGACCGTGACCGTGTAGTCCTGCGACGCGGTGCCGACGTAGCGGTTGACGGTGACGGACGTCTTCGAGGAGTGCTTCACGAAGACGGCCTCGCTCACCGCGGTGCCGGTGTTGATGTTGCCCTCCTGCGCGGCCGTGACCTCCACGCTCAGCGCCGTGCCGGCATCCGCGGCCACGACCTGGTACGTCGGGGCCGACGCGCCTTCGATCGGTGCGTTGTCACGCAGCCACTGGTAGGTGAGCGCGACGTCCTTCGGCTCCCAGCTTCCCGGGTTCGCCTTGAGCGTCTTGCCCACCTTCGCCGATCCGGTGATCTTCGGCGCGACCTTCGCGACGGGGGCCGCAGCACCCGAGTCGACGGTCAGGATCGTGCGCACGTCCGACTCGCCGTACTGCACGACGCCGTAGTAGCGGGTGTCGGGCGCCAGAGCACTCCATGACAGCGAGTAGCTGGTCGGGGTGCTCTCGGTCACCGGCAGCGGGTTCGGGGTCGCGGTGAGCGATCCTTCGCCGTCGGCGCCCACGACGGCCGTCGTGAGATCCCACGTGAACAGCGCCGTGAACGAGTAGACGTTCGCCTCGACGAGGTAGGTGCCGGCCGTCGGTTCGGGCAGCACGACCGACTCGTCGGCCGAGCCGCTCGCCGATGCGAAGCGCTCGTAGTAGCTCAGGTCGGTCGGACTCACGACGCGGTAGACGAACAGGTCGAGGTCGCTGCCCTCATCGTCCGACGAATCGAGGTCGAACCGCGCGAGCGTCGAGCCTTCCGGAACATCGACGATGTAGTACGAGTAGCCGTCCTCATCGCCGGTGTTCTCGTCGCCCGAGTGCCCCTCGACGGGGTCGCCGTTGGGGAAGACCGGCTCGGTCTGCAGGACCGCGGGGGCGAGACCGCTGAGGTTGAGGGGCAGCTCGCCCGTCACCCCCGGGGTGATCTCGACCGTGGTGCTGCCGGTGATCCCCTCGCCCGCCACGTCCGCCGGGGCGTCTGCGGTGACCGGGTAGATCGCGATCGGCGAGCGCACCGTCTCGGGGCCCGTCCACGTGAGGAAGCCCGTCGCCCAGACCTCGGGGTCGGCCGTCGTCTTCGTGAAGCTGACGGTGAAGGTGCCCGTCGCCCCCTCGGCGAGCGTGAGCTCGGACGGCGAGACGACCACGTCGACACCCGGCACCGACACCGAGGCGGTGTAGGTGCCCGCGGTCGTCGCGCGCACGGTTCGCGTGACCGTCTGCGGACCCGACAGCGAGCCGATCGAGATCGATGCGAGGTTCAAGTCGCTGCCGTCGATCGGGTCGACCCCGAAGTCGTACAGGTTCTTGCCCTGCAGGTACGCCGCCCAGTCGGCCGGGCCGTTGTCGTAGACCAGGCCGGCGTCGAAGAAGCGCGTCGGGTCGACGTGGCCCGCACCCTGCGCGAACGGATCGGTGCTCTCGGTCCCGTCCTCGCCGACCGTGTTGTACGCGGTCGTCATCATGGCCGACTTGACCTCGGCAGGAGTGGCGTTGGGCCGCTCTCCGAGATAGAGCGCGCCCAGGCCCGCGACGTGCGGCGACGACATCGAGGTTCCGGAGAGGAATCCGAACGTGGGAGCTGCGCCTTCGGCGTTCTCGGTCGCCGCGAGGATCGCGACGCCGGGTGCCGAGATGTCGGGCTTGAGGATGTCGCTGCCGTCGGCGAGCATCGGGCCGCGGCTCGAGAATCCGGCGACGACGGGCGTCGGGGTCACTTCACCGGTGATGTTCTCGCCGTGGAGCGTCGCCGTCGCGTCGGCGGTACCGCGCACGTAGGCGAGCAGGTCGGTGCGGAAGGTGTCCTGGATGTGGATGGTCGGAACCGAGTGGAAGTCGTTGTCGAGCGAGCTCGGCGTGACGTTCACCAGGATCATGCCGATGCCGCCGGCTTCGGCGACCGCCTGCGACTTCTCGACGCGGGCATTCGTGCCGCGATCGCACACCACGATCTTGCCCGTGACGACCGCGGGGTCCAGCGTGTCGAGGAAGCAGAGCTCGGCCTCGGTCGTCACCGCACCCGCAGCGACCGCGTCGCCCGCGTAGACGACGGGCGCCGTGATCGTCTCGCCGAACGGCACGCTCACCGAGGCGCCGGCCGCGAGCAGCCCGGTGGGAAGCTCGACCGTTCCCTCGTACGTGGGGATCGTGGATGCCGCGACCGTGGTGTACCACGGCGACGCGTGGTCGGCGGTCGAGGCGCCCGGTCCGTCGTTGCCGGCGCTGACGGCGATGAAGATGCCTGCCGCGGCCGCGTTGAAGAACGCGGTGTCCTCGGTGGCGAACGTGGTCGTCGCAGCTCCTCCGCCGATCGAGTAGTTGATGACGTCGACGCCGTCGCGGGCCGCCGCGTTGATGGCGCCCATCAGGTCGCTCAGCGCGCAGATGTCGTCGTCGGTGACCAGCGGGTCGGGCCCCACGAAGCAGGCCTTGTAGGCCGAGACCTTCGCTGCCGGCGCCACCCCCGAGATGGTTCCGAACTCGACGCCTTCGACCGATGCCGGCACGTCGTGGTTGCCTGCGGCCGTGCTGGCGGTGTGCGAGCCGTGCCCGTCTTTGTCGCGCGGCGACAGGTAGTCGTCGGCGAAGTCGTAGCCCGCCGCGGCCGCACCGGCGCTGAAGTACTTCGCGCCGATGAGCTTCGTGGAGTAGTCGTCGTTGTTCCACGCGGCGCCCGTGACGCGGTCGCTGCGGAACGTGGTGCCGTCTGCCTTCGCGTAGACGACCGTATTGCCGTCGAGGTACGGCTCGGCGCCGGACGCGGTGCCCAGCGGAGCGCCGGCGAACGACGGGCTCTCGGGGGCGATGCCGGTGTCGATGACGCCGACCACGGTCCCGGCGCCGGCGGCGCCGACGCCTCCGACCGCGTTCCACACGCCGGTGTCGCCTTCGAGGCCGAGGAACTCCGTCGACGGGACGGCGTCGGGGTGCAGGATCTCGTCCGGCACCACAGACGTCACACCCTTCGCGCCCGCGAGCTTGGCCGCCTGCGCGGCGGTGAGGTTGGCCGTGAACGCGTTGAGGGTGATGGTCAGGCTGCTGTCGGGCGTGACGCCCGCATCTGCCGCGACATCCTGCTGGCGGTCCTCGAGGAAGTTCGAGTACCGCTGGACTTCTCGCGAGGACGCGTCGAGTTTCGCGCCGTCCTCGGGCTTGGTGGGCGCGAGGCCGCTCTCACCGCCTTCGTACGTGGCGGCGGGAGCTTCGTCGAGCAGCACGATGTAGCGGCCGGCTGACAGATCGATCGGGATGGGGGTGTTCACCTCCTCCGCGGTGGCGCCGAAGCTGGCGGTTGCGGTACCGGTGAACAGTGCGGCGAGTGTGACGACCGCTGCTGCCCTCACGAGGGATCGACCCATGCGTGGCCTCCATTGTGTTCGTGCAATGAGGTGCCGAGCCGCTTGTCCGGGCTCAGCCTGCTCCTAAGTTACTGACGGTGAACTCTCAGACAATGAGAGCTCCGTGAGAATCGACGCTCGGGCGGCCAGTACGCTGGGCAGGTGGCCCGCACATCCCGATTGTCGACGAGCGTTCTGCTCACCTGCGCGGCGATCGGGGTTGCGACAGGGGTCCTGCAGGCGGCTGCCGGCGCGATCAGCGCCCCCGTCTCGGCCGCCCTGCCGATCCTCTACGGCCTGGTGCTCGGCGTGCACGTGCTCCCGGGTGTGATCGCGCAGGAGCTGCTGCGCCGGCCCGGGGTCGCGATCATCACCCACCTCGTCGCCGCGCTCGTCGCGAGCGCCGTCGTCCCGCTGTGGATCGGCCGCTACATCGGCACCGCCCTCCTCATCGGCGGACTGCAGGAGCTGATCGCCGCGATCTCGCGGTACCGCCGCTGGGAGCCGTGGCGCTTCTATCTGTCGGCGGTGATCGTGGGCGGTGTGATCGCGGTCGCGATCTGGTTCGCCGCCGACGTGGAGCGTTTCCCGCTGTGGGGCCAGATCATCTACGTCGCCCTGTTCGTAGTCGGCCCCGTGCTGTGGACCGCGGTCGGACTCGCGATAGGCGCCGGCCTCCGCCGGGCGGGCGTCGCGCGCCGCGACCGCGCCTGAGGACATCGCCGGAACCTCTTTCCCACGAGCGGTTAGGGTCGGCTAAATTAGGAGAGGCTCAGCTCACCCTGCTGGCCATCCACTCTCCTGGGAAGTCCCGTGACCGCATTCGAGCGCGAACCTTCCGCCGCACGGTCCCTGAGCTTGTCGAAGGGCGCGGCTGATCCCGCCGATCGGCGACCCGTCCCGATCCTGCAGGTGCGTGAGGTGGGGATCACCCATGACGGCGAATCGACGCCCGCCCCGGCATCCGTGTCGTTCGAGATCTCGCCCGGCGAGGTCGTGCTGCTGCTCGGACCCAGCGGTTCGGGAAAGTCGACGTTGACGCTCGCGCTCAACGGGCTGATCCCGCACGCCGTGCCGGCGGAGGTGACGGGCACGGTCCTCGTCGATGGCGTCGACACCGCAGATACGGCGGTCGCAGAGCTGAGCACACGCGTCGCCATGGTGTTCCAGGACCCCGATGCGCAGCTGGTGACGGGAACGCTCCTCGACGAGGTGGCGTTCGGTCCTGAGAATCTGCGGATGCCGGTGGCCGAGGTGCTCGCCCGCGCCGAGACGGCGCTGCGCCGTGTCGGACTGTGGGAGCGGCGCTCCGAGAACCCCGACCGGCTCTCGGGCGGGGGGCGTCAGCGTCTCGCGATCGCGTGCGCCCTGGCGATGGGCTCTCCACTCCTCGTGCTCGACGAGCCGACCGCGAACCTCGACCCCCGCGGGATCGAAGAGGTCTATGCGGCACTGGCCGAACTCGTGGCCGCGGGCGATCGGGCGATCCTCCTCGTGGAGCACAACCTCGACGCGGCCGTCGGGTTCGTCGACCGCGTGGTCGTACTCGACCACGCCGGACGCCTCGCCGCCGACGGCACCGTCGACGACGTGCTGCGCGTTCGCGCGGACGAACTGCACGCGATGGGGGTGTGGCTGCCGGTGTCGGCGATCGCCGCGCTGCGGCTGCGGCAGGCCGGGTTCGTGCTCGACCCGCTCCCGCTCACCCCCGACGAGCTGCGCGCCGCGCTTGAGTCCGAGCCCGCGCCGCTCGGGGCGGCGATCCGGACGACCGGGTCGCTGCCGGATGCTCCGCTCTCGACCGTCCGGAATCCGAGCGATTCCGAGAACTCCGGACCCACCTCCGAGCGGGCGCCGACGCCGCTCATCACCGTCCGCGGTCTGACGCTGCGTCGCGGCCGGAGCGAGGTGCTGCACGCCATCGACCTCGATGTGGCGCGCGGCGAGTTCGTCGCGATCGTCGGAGCCAACGGCGCCGGCAAGACGAGCCTCATCCAGGCGATGGCGGGTGTCGTCCCGCCGCCGCGCGGCACGGTGCACGTCGACGGGATCGATATCGGACGCGCCGATGCGCGCAGCGTGACCTCGCGCATCGGATTCGTCTTCCAGAACCCCGAGCACCAGTTCATCGCGCACACCGTCTTCGACGAGATCGCCCACGGCCTGCGGCAGCGCCATCTGTCCGACGACGAGGTCCGTGCCCGCACCGAGGTGCTGCTGGAGCGGTTCGGGCTGGCCGACAAGGCCGGCAGCCACCCGTTCCTGCTGTCGGGCGGGCAGAAGCGCCGGTTGTCGGTCGGCACCGCGCTGGTCGCCGGAGCGCCGGTGCTGGTCCTGGACGAGCCGACCTTCGGACAGGACCGCGCCCGCGCCGACGAGCTGCTGGGGCTGCTGTCCGAGCTGAACGACGAGGGAACCACGATCATCGTCGTCACCCATGACATGCAGCTGGTCACCGAGTACGCCGATCGCACGGTGGTGCTCTCGGATGGCCGGGTGCTCGCGACGGGCGATACGCGCGACGTGTTCGCCGACGACGACCTGATCGAACGCGCGGGTCTCCGGCTGCCCCCGCTCCGGCGGGCGCTGCGAGGGGTGCAGCGGCATCCCGAGCTCGCGCGCGTCGCCCGCCTCGCCGATCTGCCGACCGCCCGTGACACGACGGGAGGCGCGCGATGACCGACGCCGGACCCGTCCTCGCCTCGCAGGCGCCCCACGCGGCATTCGACCCTTATGCCGCGCGCGTCGCGGCGTCGCCGGTGAGGTTCCTGTACGGGCTGAACCCGCTCGCGAAGCTCGCCGCGCCCATACCCGCCATGGTCCTGCTGGTGTTCGTGCGGGACGCCGCGACTCCTCTGGCGTTCCTGCTGCTCGCCTACGCCATCCTGCTGGTGGGCGTGACGTTCACGAAGCGGCTCGCGGCCATCCTGCTGCTGGCGGTGCCGCTGGGCGCCGTCGTGATCGGGTTCGGGTTCGCCCTCTGGACCGATGCGGCCCGTGTGGACCAGTCCGTCGTGGTCTGGCAGATCGGCGGGTGGACCCTCTATGGCGGCGCCCTCGCCGTCGGGTTCGCGACCGGCTTGCGACTGGCCGCCATCCTCGCGCTCACCCTCATCGCGGGTCTGTCGACGACCGGCCCCGATCTGGTGCGCGCGAGTGTGCAGCAGCTGCGCGTGCCGTACCGCATCGGCTACACGGCGCTGGCCGCCTTCCGCTTCGTGCCGCGCTTCGGGCACGAGCTCGACGTCATCCGCCAGGCCCACCGGGTGCGCGGCGCACACGGCGGGCGCGGACCGATCGCGGCGGTCGTGCGCTGGTTCGGGTACGTCGTGCCGTTGATGGCCGGGGCGATCCGCCACGCCGAGCGCGTCGCCCTCGCGATGGATGCGCGCGCCTTCGGAGCCCACCCCGACCGCACCGAGCGGTACCTCGTTCCCTTCCGCGCACGCGATGCCGTGTTCGTCGTGCTCTTCTGGGCGACCTCGGCCGCGCTGTTCTGGCTCTTCTTCCCCTGGGGTCTCGGATGACCCCGCCCACCCCGACACCCCACCCCGAGGAGCGCGCATGGCACTGGCCAGTCGACTCGTGAAGCCCGAGACCCAGGGTCTCGTCCACCTGACCGTGTTGCGCCGCGAGCGCCTGTCGCCGCATTGGATGCGCGTGACGCTCGGGGGCGGCGAGATCGCCGCCTTCCGCCCCATGGGGTACGACCAGTGGTTCCGCATCTTCCTGCCGCTGGGCGGCGACGAGGGCCTCGAACGCCTGCCCGCCAAGGCGAACAAGCTCTTCGGGTACCTCCGCTACCTCCGCATCCCCGACGGCATGCGTCCGGTCATGCGCAATTACACCGTGCGGGCCTTCCGCCCGGCGACGACGACGACGACCACGGATGCCGAGATCGACGTCGACTTCGTCCTCCACGGCTCTGCAGAAGACGGCACGGCCGGTCCGGCGTCGCGCTGGGCCGAGTCGTGCGAGCCCGGTGAGAGCGTCGTGATCATCGACGAGGGCCTCGCCTTCAACCCCGCGCGCGGCGTCGAGCGGGTCGTGCTCGTCGCAGACGAGACGGGCCTTCCCGCGGTCGCGGGCATCTGCGCATCGCTTCCGGCCGCAGCGTCCGGGGTCGCGATCATCGAGGTGCCCTCGGCCGAAGATGCGCTCGAGTTCTCGCACCCGAGCGGGATCGACGTGCGGTGGGTCGTGCGCGTTCCCGATGCCAAGCCGGGCACGCTCGCCCTGCAGACACTGACCGAGGCGACTCTGCCGGATGCCCCGTTGCACGCGTACGTGGTCGGCGAGCAGGCGCTGCCGACCGACGCGCGCCGTCACCTCGTCGGCGAGCGCGGCGTGTCGAAGGACCTCGTGAGCTTCTGCGGATACTGGCGGGTAGGCGCAGCATCGCCCGCACCCAGATCGCAGCGCGCGACCGCGGAGACCCACTCGTGAGCGGGCAGGACGAGACCGTGACTCCGCCGGCCGCCGTGCCGGCTCCGCGACGGCGGGGCAACCGCGCCCAGGTGACCACGGCCTACCTGCTGACGTGCGCCGCGATCGGCGTGGCGGGCGGCGTCATGCTGTGGGGTGCCGGCTGGGTCTCGACCGTGCTGTTCGCCACGGTGCCGTTCGTATCGGTCGCGATCGCGGGCCTGTGGCTGCTGCCCGCGACTGTTGCGCTGCGGCTGCTGGAACGACCGCTGGCCGGCATCCTCGTGGGCGCGATCTCGGGCCTCGTGGTCTTCCCGTTCCTCGGCGCCGCGGTGTGGTGGGCGTTCTTCGCCGAGCTGGCGTTCCTCGTCGGCCTGTACCGCTTCTGGAACACCTGGCAGTACTACGCCGGCGCGGTGTTCGTCGGCGCGATCTACCCGGTGCTCGCCGCGGAGTCGTTCAACCTGTGGAGCATGCAGCCCTGGGCGCTCGTGACGTTCTTCGTCCTGACGATCGCGAGCTGTGTCGGCGGCGTCGCGCTCGGCATCCTCGTCGCCGATCGCCTGCGCAAGGCCGGGGTCGCCAAGCTCGCGCGGCGCCGTGGCCTGGCATCGCGAGGCCTCGGCCGCGGAGCGGGGCCTGCCGGCCAGCACTGACGCCACCCGGTCGCGGAGCGAGCGAAGCGACCGGGTGGAACGGCGTGCTGCAGTTTCCTGCGACCGCTGCGTCGCGCGACGCAGCGCTCGCAGGAAAGTGCAGCACCCGCGCGGCGCAGGCGCTAGCGGCGCAGGCGCTAGCGCGTGAACGACGGATGCCGCGGACCAGCCCCTCCGCGGAGGGCCGACCCGCGGCATCCGAGACCGCGCGTGAACTCAGCGCTTGCCGACGATCTTCCGGCTCACGATGTCGCGCATGATCTCATTCGTGCCGCCGTAGATGCGGTGCACGCGCGCGTCGAGGTAGGCGCGGGCGATCGGGTACTCGGTGATGTAGCCGTAGCCGCCGTGCAGCTGCACGCCGATGTCGAGGAGCTCCGCCTCGCGGTCGGTGGTCCAGAACTTGACCTTCGCCGCCTCTTCGGCGGTGAGCTTCGCGTCCTTGTAGAGCATCATGGCGCGGTCCACGTACGCCCACATCACGTCGACGGTCGTGGCCATGTCGGCGAGGTTGAAGCGGGTGTTCTGGAAGTCGGCGATGCGCTCGCCGAACGCCTCGCGGCTCAGCGTGTAGTCGCGCGTCCAGACGAATGCGGCCTCGCCGGCAGCGGCGGCGGCCACGCCGATCGAGAGGCGCTCGAGGGGCAGGTTCATCATGAGCTGGACGAAGCCGAGACCCTCCTTGCCGCCGATGAGGTTCTCGTCGGGCACGAACACGTCGACGAACGAGAGTTCGGCGGTGTCCCAGCCGTGGAAGCCCATCTTCTCGAGCTTCTTGCCGTGGTCGAAGCCGGCCATGCCGTCCTCGAGGATCAGCAGGCTGAAGGCATCCGGGCGGGTGCCCTCGCCCGTCTTGACGAACGTCACGACCATGTCGGCGGTCTTGCCCGACGAGATGAACGTCTTCGCGCCGTTGACGATGTAGCCGCCGTCGACCTTCTTGGCGGTGGTCTTGATGCCGCGCAGATCCGAGCCGGCACCCGGTTCGGTCATCGCGAGGGCGCCGAGGATCTCGCCGGTCGCCATGCCGGGGAGCCACTTCTGCTTCTGCTCCTGCGTGCCCATGTGGGCGACGTAGGGCACGGCGAGGTCGTCCTGGATGCCGAGGGCACCGGCGAGAGAGCCGAGCCCCGCCCCGATGGTCTCTTCGAGCACGACCGAGCGGAAGCGGTAGTCCTGCAGCATGCCGGCGCCGCCGAACTCCTCGGGAACCGAGAGTCCGATGATGCCGGACTCTCCGGCGGCGAGCATGGTGGCGCGGTCGATCTCGCCGTCGCGGTCCCACTGCTTGCGCTTCTCGTCGCTCGCGAAGCGCTTGATGAACTCTTTGACGACCTCACGGAACGCCTCGTGGTCCTCGTCGTAGATGTCGCGCTCCATTAGGCGCCTTCCTCTCGTCTGTGTTCTCTTCGCTGAGGTGTCGAGTCTGCGGAGACATGCCTATCGATGGGATTGCATGTCATCGACAATGGTACTCAGTTTCAGCTGAGCGGATGCCGGATCTCGTTCAGTCGCGATAGTCCGGTGCCGCTTCGAGCCCGAAGAACTCCTCGAGAGTCTGCCATCCGCCGTCGTGGTACGCCCGTGCGAGTTCGGGACCGACATAGCGCAGATGCCACGGCTCAGGCAGATACCCGGTGACGGGTGTCGCCCCGTCGACGTAGCGCACGATCCAGCCCTGCTCCCACGAGTGGTCGGCGATCCATTGGCCCTGTGGGGTGGCCGCGAGGTCGTCGAGTGCCCCGCACGCCCCGGAGCACGCGACGACGTCGGCGCCGAGTCCCGTCTGATGCTCGCTGTAGCCCGGGCGAGCGCTGACCTGGTCGGCCTGTGCGCCCCGCTCGGCGTAGTGACGGCCGTAGGTGCTCTGCTGCGTCTGGTACGAGCGGAAGCCGCTCTCGAGCGCGACTTCGCCGACACCGGCATCGCGGGCGGCGGCGACGAGCGCGGTGAGAGCGGATGCCGCGTCCGACCGCAGCGCGCCCCCCTCGATATTGCGCACCCCGTCGGGCATGATCAGCCCGGTCGGGCGGTAGTCGACCGGGTTCGCCGGGCGCAGCTTGTTGACGACCGCCCATCGACGGGCCGGGTCGGCGAGATCCACGCAGGACGCGCGCCCGGCCGCGACAGCGGCGCGGAATGCCTCGCCGCCGCCCGCGGCGACGATCGCCGCCTCGTCGTCACGCGCCTCGAGCGCGGCGATGAACTCGGGCACCGTGCAGAGATCGGTCACGACCGGGGTCTGCTCCAGCGTGGGGACCGGAAGCTGCTCGACGGTAGACGGTTCGGATTTCAGCCGCATCGTCGCCGACGCCGGATCGGGCGGAGGCACCATCATCGCCGTCACGGCCGCCGAAGACCCGAGCAGGAGGGCGGCACCCACCGCGAGCCCGGCGACCACCGCGAACCTGCGTGCGCGACCGGGGCGCGCGTGCCGCGCAGGGAGCGCACCCGCGGGCGCGGCTTCGAGAAGCCCCGCTCCGCGGGCCGCGCGCCGCGCACTGTGCTCGGCGTGCGGAGCGCTCCGGCGGCGCGCGTCCGGCGGCGCGTCCGCCTCCGAGGGGGTGGATGCCGGATCCTCTACCGGGGGTGCGGCACCCTCCTCGGGGGCACGCCGCGCCGCCTCGTCGCGCATCAGCCGTGCGGCGCGGCGAGAGAGGGGGGATTCGGGCGGTCGGGACACCGTCACGTGTGCCATTGTCACCCGGAAGCAGCGGTGAAAGCGAGGCCGTGGCATCCATCCTGTCTGATGTTCTATTGTCGGCGCGGCGCTGTTGACTCACGCTCGAACGTCTGTTCTCATGGAAGCATGCGGTGGCAAGGACAAGAGCTGGGCGTGGCGGATGCCGCGGCCCTGCCTGGCCTCGAACACCTCAACGGTCTCGTGCGCTCGGTGACGACGCCCGAGTTCGCCGGGGTGACGTTCCACGAGGTGCTCTGCAAGTCTGCGCTCAACCACGTGCCGAGTGCGTCGGCGATGCCGTTCGACTGGACCGTCAACCCGTATCGCGGCTGCAGTCACGCGTGTGTATATTGTTTCGCCCGCGGCACGCACGAATACCTCGAGCTCGATGCGGGACGGGACTTCGATACGCAGGTCGTCGTCAAGATCAATGTCGCCGAGGTGCTCGAGAAGGAGCTCCGGCGGGGAACCTGGGCGCACGAGCCGGTGATGCTCGGCACGAACACCGATCCGTACCAGCGCGCCGAGGGTCGCTACAAGCTGATGCCCGGCATCGTCTCGGCGCTGACCGAGTCGGGCACGCCGTTCTCCATCCTCACCAAGGGCACGCTGCTGCGGCGAGATCTTCCCCTGCTGACCGATGCCGCGGCGAACGTGCACGTGACCCTCGCCATGTCGATCGCGGTGTTCGACGACCAGCTCCAGCACCTCATCGAGCCCGGCACCCCGAACGCGACCGCGCGACTCGAGACGGTCCGGGCGGCGACCGAGGCGGGATTCCGTGTCACCGTCTTCCTGATGCCGATCATTCCGCACCTCACGGACTCGATCGCAGCCATCGACCACGCACTGACGCGGATCAAAGAGGCCGGCGCGGTGCGCGTCGTCTACGGTGCGCTCCATCTGCGACCCGGGGCCAAGCAGTGGTTCCTGCAATGGCTCGAGCAGCAGCATCCTGAGCTGGTCTCGTCGTATCGCGGACTGTATCCGGGGGCCTCCGCCACGGCTCCGAAGGCCTATCGCTCGTGGCTCGCCAAGCGCGTGCGGCCACTCCTGCGGGTGCACGGGCTCGACGGGCGCGCCGAGGACGACGACCCACGGGGCGCTCCCGTCGCCGGTCTCGCGGTCACTTCACGCGGTCGGGCAGCCGCAGCGTCGGCGACACGGACCGCGCCGGCAGGCGCTCCCCGAGCCACCGCCGATCGGCTGTTCTGAGCGGGACAGAGTGCTGCCGGATCGAGCGCCCCGTGTATCAGCAGCGCCCTGGCACGCCACAATGACTGCATGGCGCGCATCCTCGTCTCGGCAATGCCGTTCACCGGCCACGTCACGCCGACGCTCACCGTGGCGGCCGAACTGGTTGCGCGTGGGCACGACGTGCGCTTCTACACCGGCGGTGCATTCGCGGAGAGGGTCGCGGCATCCGGTGCGCGCTTCGTGCCCTGGCAGGCGGCGCCCGACTTCGACGAGAACGACCTGTCGGCGACCTTCCCTCGGCTGATCGGCAAGAAGGGCCTCTCCCAGCTGCTGATCAACGTGCAGGATGTCTTCATCGACACCGCCCCGGCACAGGTCGCCGATCTGCGGGACGAGTTCGCACGGGATCCGTGGGACGTCGTGATGGGCGACGAGGTGTCGGTGGGCGCGGTGCTCTTCCAGGAGCTCCAGCCGACGCGTCACGCCACGCTGGCGGTGCTGCCGCTCAATCTCGCGGGAACCCAGGGGCCGCCGAGTGGAATGGGCCTGCTTCCCGGGCGAAATCCGTTCACGAAGGCCCGCGATGCCGTACTGAGGTCTGCGGTGCCGCTGATCTCCCGGCCGATTCTCGGGCCGATGGCACGAGCGCGAGCGGCCGTCGGCCTTCCCCCCACCAAGCTCACCTTCGAGAAGATCGTCTTCTCTAAGGAACTGGTCATCGCAACGGGCTCACCGATCCTGGACTACGACCGCTCCGATCGGCCGGACCATCTGCACTTCGTCGGACGGCTCACCCCTGCAGCCGCCGCGCCCGGGCCGCTGCCGGACTGGTGGCGCGACCTCGACGGGCGCACCGTGGTGCACGTCACGCAGGGCACGCAGAACATCGATCCGTCGGATCTCTTCCGCCCGACCCTCGAGGCCCTCGCCGATCGCGACGTGCTCGTGGTCGTGGCCACCGGCATCCCGGGCCACGACGCCCTCCCGTTCCGGGTGGCCGGCAATGTGCGCGTCGCCGGCTTCCTGCCGTACGAACAGCTGCTCCCGCGCGTCGACGTGATGATCACCAACGGCGGCTGGGGCGGCACCCTCGCTGCCCTGAGCCACGGCATTCCCCTGGTCATCGCCGGGGGCGACCTCGACAAGCCCGAGATCGCCGCGCGCGTCGCGTGGAGCGGCGCGGGGGTGAACCTGCGCACCGGAACCCCGACGTCCGCGCAGGTCGCGGCGGGCTTCGATCGGGTCGTGTCCGAGCCGTCGTTCAGGGATGCCGCGACAAGTGTCGCCGCAGAGCTGCGGCCGCTGGGCGGTGCGGCGCGCGCGGCCGAGCTGGTCGAGGACCTCGTCGGCGTCGGGCGCTGATCGTTCGGCACGTCACGGCGCGAGGATCACTGCCCGGACGCGAGACGCGCCGACCCTCGAAAGGGCCGGCGCGGCACTGTTCGCTGTTCGCTGTTCGCTGTTCGCGGCGATCAGGCGGTGATCTCCGAGTTGGTCGGCACACGGCCGGCGAGCTCCTCGATCACGTCGTCGCCGACGGCGACGTCTTCGAAGGGCGCGTGGATCTCGGCGCGATCGAGCAGCTCGGTCATGCGACGCTTGCGCTGACGCGTGATGAGCGTCACCACGGTGCCCGAGCGGCCGGCCCGGCCGGTACGGCCCGAACGGTGCAGGTACGTCTTGTACTCGTCGGGCGCGTCGGCCTGGATCACCAGATCGATGTCATCGACGTGGATGCCTCGGGCGGCGACATCCGTCGCGACCAGGACCTGCACTCGACCCGACGTGAGCTTCTCCAGGTTGCGCGTGCGCTTGGCCTGGTTCAGGTCGCCATGGAGGGCGACCGCGTGGATGCCGCGGTCGTCGAACTGCTCGGCCAGCATCTCGGCGTACGCACGGGTGCGAGCGAAGACGAGCGTCTTGCCCTCGCGGTCGACGAGCGAGTCGAGGATCTCGGCCTTGTCGCGGTGCTCGATCACGAGCACGCGGTGCTCGATGGTTCCGGAGTCCTGATCTTCACCGGCGACCTCGTAGACAGCCGGCTCGACGAGGAACTCGTCGACCAGTGCCGCGACCTCGCGGTCGAGGGTCGCGGAGAACAGCAGCTTCTGGCTGCCTTCCGCGGTGTGACGGAGGATCCGCTGCACCGGCTCGAGGAAGCCGAGCTCGCACATGTGGTCGCCCTCGTCGAGGACGGCGATGCGGATGTCGGAGAGGTCGAGCTTGCCTTGGTTGACCAGGTCCTCGATGCGACCGGGGGTGCCGATGATGATGTCGACGCCCTTCCTGAGCGCGCCGACCTGGCGGCCCTGGGGCACTCCGCCGTAGATCTGGGTGGTGAACAGGCCGACACTGCGGGCGATCGGCTGGATCGTGCGATCGATCTGCAGCGCGAGCTCGCGCGTCGGAGCCATGATCAGCGCCTTGGGCGAACGGCCGAACTCACGGCGCTGGCCTGCCTGCGAGCGCAGCACGCTCTCGACCAGAGGGGCGCCGAACGCGATCGTCTTGCCGGAGCCGGTGCGGCCGCGGGCGAGCACGTCCTTGCCCTCGAGGATCGGCGGGATGGTCGCCGCCTGGATCGGGAAGGGTGCGGAGGCACCGAGGTCGACCAGAGCGCGGACGATGTTCTCTCCGAAGCCCAGGTCGGCGAAGGACGTCTCCGCGACGGCCTCGGCTTGGACCGCCTCCGCCTGCAGGCGATCGTGGACGACGTCCACGTGGGCCTCGTGCGCCGCGGTGCGAACGGGGGCATTCTCCCGGTGCCTGGTCCACGCGTCGCTGGCGCGCTGCGCGGAGCCTCCGGGCGCGTGGGCCGAGTCGGAACGGTTCGCGGTGCCTTCGCGGCGGGGACGGTCCTCGTACGAACGGGCCGGACGGTCAGCGGACGAACGCGCCGGACGGTCGCCCTGCGAACGCGCCGGACGGTCGTCGTACGAACGGGCCGGACGGTCATCGCGACGCGGACGGTCCTCGTACGAACGCGCCGGGCGGTCGGAGTAGGAACGAGCCGGACGGTCGCCCTGCGGACGAGCCGGACGGTCATCGCGACGCGGACGGTCCTCGTACGAACGCGCCGGGCGGTCGCCCTGCGAACGCGCCGGACGGTCATCGCGACGCGGACGGTCGTCGGGGCGGAACGAGGGACGGGCGTCGCCGAACGAGCGTCGGTCGTTGCGATCGACTCGATCGAGGTGCGCGCCGCGGGGGCGGTCATCGCGACGAGGGCCATCGAACGAACGCGCCGGACGATCGCCGTTCGAGCGGGCGGGACGGTCATCGTACGAGCGCGCGGGGCGGTCGCCATAGGAACGCGCCGAACGGTCATCGCGACGAGGGCCATCGAACGAACGCGCCGGACGATCGCCGTTCGAGCGGGCGGGACGGTCATCGTACGAACGCGCGGGGCGGTCGCCGTACGAACGCGCCGAACGGTCATCGTTCGAACGAGCGGGGCGGTCGCCATAAGAACGCGCCGGACGGTCATCGTACGAACGCGCGGGGCGGTCATCGTACGAGCGCGCGGGGCGGTCGTCGCGACGCGGACGATCATCGAACGAGCGAGCCGGACGCTCGTCGCGGGAATGCGTACGGATGCCGCGGGCCTCATCGCGACCCGCGCGCTCCTGCGCGTTCCAGCGGCGCTTCGGCGCGGCATCCGTCGTCTCGCCGGGGCGATGGCCCCGGTGACCGGCGCTGCGGCTGCCGACCTGGCCGGTCGATGACTCACCCGGACGGCGCTTGCGGTCCTGGTAGCTCGTCTTCGCTCCGTAGCGCGGCTCGAAGTTCTTCGCCGGACGGCCGCCGGCGGGCTTCTTGTTCTTGGGCATGGGGGTGTCCTTCTGGGTTGTTCTCGCGAAACAGCACTCCCCGGTCGCACGCGTGCGACACCGCTGCGTGCGGTGGGAGTAACCCGGACTGTTCGTCGGCCGGGGGCCATTCGATGTGATGGTCGTCAAGACGGATGCGCCTAGACCATCGGCCCCTTGGACTTCACAAACCCATCCGCGCGACGCGCGGTGTCCAGAGCCGACCGCACCAGCCTACCTGGTCCGCCTGCACGCCCGCTGAGCGCGTCGGACGGCCTCGCAACCCTCTCCAGAATGGCGCACGAAACCGCTCCCACGGCCCCGGAACGACATCCGGGGAGCGTAGTGGCCTGATGGCGGGTTACTGTGTCACTGAGCGGCTCGCCGCTGAACTGGGGATTTGTTGTCGAACGGCGGGTCCCGGCGTGGGGCCCGACTTGGGGGACGGCCCGACTCCGGTGGCTCGCCACGTATAGAACCGATCGTGAGTCGCATGCCTCCCACGACCCTCTCCGACGCACCCGTCGCAACCGATGTTGCGGCAACGCGAGGTCGCGCGCCGGCCTGGGAAATCGTCGCGCCCGCGCCCGTCGCCGTCGCGGTCTTCATCGACCGCGCCGCCTCCGTGCACCGTATCAACCGGATCGCGGTCGTGTCTCTGCCGATCGGGGTGCTGGTCTCGATTGTGACGACGACCGACCCGAACTGGTGGCATCTCCACTTCTCGCAGCTGGGAACCTTCGGAGATGCCTCGAGCAGGGTCTTCAATTCGACGATGCTCTTCGCCGGCTTCTTCCTTGCCGTGTATGGCGTCTTCGTGGGCCTCGCACTGCCCGCGGGGACAGGGCGGCGCACCTCTCGCGCGTTCCGCACCGCGGTCGCGTCTGCCGGGACCCACCTGACCGTGATCGGCCTCATTCCCCTCTCGGTGAGCGTCGAACTGCACGACATCGCGGCGACCGGGCTCGGCCTGTCGTTCCTCGCGGTGGTGGTGATCGCTCTCACCATCCCCGGCCGCACGCGCCGGTTCCGGCGGGCTACTGCGCTGTGCGTCGCCCTGCTCGCCACAGGAATGGTCGTGCTGGCCTCGGGGCTCATCACGCTCGCCCTCTTCGAGTTCGTGGCCTTCGTCTCGATGGGCATCTGGCTGACGGCCCTGCCCCGCGCCCTCGCCACGCGGCGGCCGGTCGACGTTCGGATTCCGACGAGAGACACGGCGACGCACGCCGACGGCGACCGAGAATGGATGTCATGGCAGAACCCGCGGCCCGTCCCGTCACCGTCGCGATCGAACGACGCGTCGACCCATCCCGTACCGCTGAGGCCACGAGTTGGATGCAGGCGGGCACCGACCTCGCGTCCGGCTTTCCGGGCTTCCTCGGCTCGGGCTGGGTCCGCGCCGGCGAAGGGAGCGACCTCTGGTACATGCTCTACCGCTTCGGCGACATCCCGACGCTCGAGGATTGGGAGCAGTCACCGCAGCGCGAATGGTGGCTGGATTCAGGGCGCGCCTTCGCTCGCGAGGTGCGAAGCGAACGTCGGACCGGCATCGAGGGCTGGTTCGATGCACCGCTCGCGTCCCATGTCGAGCCACGACACTCCGGCGATGCGTCCGCCCCGCGGACCGGCCCCGTCCACCAGCCCATCCCGCTCGCGCCGCCCCGATGGAAGCAGGCGGTCACGATCTGGCTCGGCTTCTTCCCCACGAACCTCCTCGCATCGTGGCTTCTCGGGTTCGTCCCCGGCTTCGGCGAGTGGCCGCTGATCGCGCGCGTGCTGCTGGCGACGGTGCTGTTGACACCGGTGATGACGTATGCCGTCCTTCCGTGGGTGACCCGGATGCTGCGGCCCTGGTTGCAGCGCGGCACCTGAGCCGGATCGGCGGCGGTACGGCATCCGTCACCGAATCTTGACGCGCCGATCACCCGTGGCGCTGGGTCGCAGTCGTAATCTGACGTTGTGCGCACCGTGAATTCCTCGTCGCTGCCGGATTCCGCAGCCCCGACGCCCGGTCGCCGGGCGGAGTCCGAAGCGGTCTATTCCGCTCTGATCGCCGGCGTGATCGGCGCGATCTACGGCCTGCTGGTCGGCCTGTTCGCGCCGGATCTGCAGCTGGCCGGCGAGGCGGACTCGTTCGCGGTGTGGGCCGCGTGCGGCGCGGCCGTGGTCGCAGCGGTCGTCTCGTCGATCGAGTACTGGCGTGCCCGCTATCGTCCCGGGCAGGAGTGGCGTCTCACGTTGCCGCCGTGGAAGTTCATCGTCAACGCGGTCTCTGTGGTCGTCGTGCACGCGGCGCTCGCCTTCGTCGCGGTGTACGCGCTGTACCGGGTGCTTGCGATGGGCTTCATCGGACTGCCGATCGTCACGTTCTGGGCCGTGGTGCTGATGTCGGTGACCCTCGGCCTCACGACCTGGATCGTGTTCCTCTCGGTCTCGTCGATGACCACGCAGCGCATGTCGTCGCTGCTGCTCGCGTTCATCGCGATCGGCACACTGACGGCGATGGTCACGACGCCCGATCCGAAATGGTGGACGATCCACTTCAGCCACCTCGGCACCTTCGAGGAAGACCTGTCGAGCTGGGTGTTCAACGGCACCCTGATCGCCGCCGGCCTGCTGGTGACGACCTTCGCCGTCTACATCGCCAACGACATGCGGGCCCTCGCCGAGGCGGGTGTGCTCGGAAACCCCCGCGGGCCGCGCATCGTCCCAGTGCTCTTCGCGGTGATGGGGATCATGCTCGCGTGCGTCGGCGTCTTCCCCGTCGATGTGAATCTCGCGCTGCACAACCTCTCGGCATCCGGCATGGCGGCGATGTTCCTGGTGCTGCTGATCGGCGGGCCGAAGTTCCTCGCCGGGATGCCCCGGACCTACTTCGTGTCGTCGTGGGCGTTCCTGGGCGCGATGGTCGCGTCGGTCGTGCTGTTCATCCCCGCGATCGGCTACTTCTCGCTCACGGCGTTCGAGATCATCGTGTTCGCGCTGATCTTCGGCTGGATCGCGGTCTTCATCCGCTTCCTCGGCGTCGCCGGTCAGCGGAACTGACGAGCGAGCGGATGCCGCGACCTCCGCATTGCGAGGGTCGCGGCACCTCGCTACGAGCGGTCGTCCGACGAGTCGTGCTCGTCCGCTGACCCGTCGCGCGGTTCGCTGTCGTCGAGCGGGATGCCGTGTTCGTCGGTGTCGTTCTCGACGGTGCCGTGCTCCTCGGTGCCGGTCTCGACGGTGCCGTTCTCGACGGTGCCGTGCTCCTCGGTGCCGTTCTCGACGGTGCCGTGCTCCTCGGTGCCGGTCTCGACGGTGCCGTTCTCCTCGGTGCCGTGCTCGCTTTCGACCGAGTCTGCTGCGGGCTCGTCCGCGTGGGAGTCCTCGCGATCCGCCTCGGCTCCGTCGGCTTCGCCGGATTCCTCAACAGTGCGTTCATCGGATTCCGTGGCGGAGGCATCGTGCTCGTCCGCGACGTCGGCATCGGTCGCGGTGTCCGGCGCCGGCTCGGCGTCCGACTCCGGCTCGGCTTCCGCCGCCTGTTCCGCATCGTCCGGCGCGGCCTCGTCCGACGCGAACTCCGGTGCGGCCTCGTCCGACGCGAACTCCGGCGCGGCCTCGTCCGACGCGAACTCCGGCTCCGGCGCAGATGCCTCATCCGCAAGCTCGCCCCGATCGCCAGCCTCAGCCTCAGCGTCGTCACCCTCGCTCTCGGCGAGTTCAGCAGCGGCACCCGTCGCAGGCTCGTCGCCCGTGAGCGATTCGGCGCCCTCCTGCTCGTTCTCCGCGCCCGCCTCCGTGTCGGCTGCGGGCTCCTCGGCCACCGCCGTGACGGCTCCGGCGACGGCCGGGGCGTCTTCGGCGACCTCGATGTCGGGTCCTTCCTCGACGACCGGCACCGCCACAGCGGCGAGCGCTGTCGCTCCGCCCACGCCGTTGCTGCGGCGGCTGCGGCGCGTCTCGAAGCCGGCGGCGGCAGCAGCGGCCGTGGCCGCGGCACCCGCCGGTGCTCCCACGAGCGCGAGCTCGGCATCCGTCGTCGAATCGTCGTCGCCGGGCTCGGGAGCAGCCTCGCCCTCGACGACTCCGTCGCCGTCCTTGCCGCGGCGGCGCGCCTGGCGGCGCTCCTTCGCCCCCTCGACGAGGTTGTACAGCGTCGGCAGCACGAGCAGCGTCAGCACCGTCGACGACACCAGACCGCCGATCACGACGATCGCGAGCGGCTGCGAGATGAACCCGCCCTGACCCGTGATTCCCATCGCCATCGGCGTCAGCGCGAAGATCGTGGCGAGCGCCGTCATGAGGATCGGGCGAAGACGTCGCGAACCGCCGGCGACAGTGGCGTCGTGGGCCGACAGCCCCTTCGTCCGGTACTGGTTCACGAGGTCGACGAGCACGATCGCGTTCGTCACGACGATGCCGATGAGCATCAGCACGCCGATGAGCGATGCGACGCCGAGCGGCACACCGGTGATGATCTGCAGCAGGATCGCGCCGGTGGCCGCGAAGGGCACCGACACGAGCAGCAGCAGCGGCTGACGCAGCGACTTGAACGTCGCGACCATCACGATGTAGACGATCAGGATCGCCGCGAGCAGTGCGAGGCCGAGCTGCGAGAACGCATCCTGCTGCTGGGTCAGCACACCGCCGAGCGAGGCGCCGGCCGCGGGCGGAAGATCCGCGTCCTCGAGCGCGAGCGTCACCGACGCCGATGCTGTGGCGAGGTCGTCGGTAGAGGGCGTGACGGTCACCGTGGCGGTCCGCTGACCGCCCTCGGTCGTGATCGAGGTCGGTCCTTCGCTCTCTTCGACGGTCGCGACCTGTTCGAGCGGAATCGGACCCGCCGCGCTCGGCACGGTCATCTGCCGCAGCTCATCGAGGGAGGCGGGCGTCTCCGAGGCTGCCAGGTACACCGTGAGCGACGTGTCGTCGATCTCGACCGAGCCGATCGACTGCGGCTGCATCGTGCTCGACACGAGGGCGCCGACGGCCACCTCCGACAGGCCGAGTTCGGCAGCGGCGTCCCGATCGACGGTCACCGCGATGTACGGGAGAGATGCCGAGAGGTTGCTCGACACCTGTCCCACGCCGTCCTGTCCGTCGACCGCGGCGATCACGGCATCCGTCGCCGTCTGCAGCGTCTCGGAGTCGGGGGCGGTGACGTCGATCGCGATGTCGCTCGAGCCGAAGCCGCCGCCGGACGCTGCGACCGTGATCTCACCGGCATCGAGGTCCGCGACCGCGTCCTGCACCTCTTCGCGAAGGGCGACCTGGTCGACGCCGGGATCGGTGGTGATCGAATAGGTGATGCCGCTGCCGCCCCCCGAGAAGGCGTCGCGCAGCGCCGAGCCGCTCGAACCGATCGACACCTGCACCGTTTCGATGCCCTCGATGTCGAGGAGGACCTCCTCGACCTGCGCGGCGGCCTCCCCCTCGGCCTCGAGGCTCGGGGCGGGCCCGATGTCCTGCGTCATCGTGAACGTGTTCTGTCCGGAGTCGCCGAGGAAGTTGGTCTTCATGTACGGCGCGGCGGCGACGGTGCCTGCGAGCACGAGGAGCGCGAGGCCCAGCGTGACCCACGAGTGCTTGAGGGTCCACCGCAGGATCGGCAGATAGCTCTTCTGCAGCCGGCTGGGCGGGGCATCCGGATCCTCCGGATCGATCTGCACGCCGTCGGCGTCGAGGATCGGCTTGCCCGGACGCATGAACCAATACGCGAGCACGGGCACGATCGTGAGCGCGACGAACAGCGAGGCCGTCATCGCGATCGTCACGGTCAGCGCGAACGGACGGAACAGCTCGCCCGTGACATCGCCCACGAATGCGATCGGCAGGAACACCGCGACGGTGGTGATCGTCGACGCCGTGATCGCGGATGCGACCTCGCGCACGGCCAGCAGGATCGAGGTCTTCTTGTCGGCGTCGCCGACGTAGTGCCGTTTGATGTTCTCGATCACGACGATGGAGTCGTCGACGACTCGACCGATCGCGATCGTCAGAGCTCCGAGGGTCAGGATGTTGAGCGAGTACCCGAAGGCCTGGATGCCGATGAACGTGATCAGCACGCTGGTCGGGATCGAGATCGCCGCGACGAGCGTCGAGCGCACCGACAGCAGGAAGACGAAGATCACCAGCACCGCGAAGACGAGGCCGAGCAGTCCCTCCTTCGCGAGCGTGTCGATCGACTCCTGGATGTACGGGGCCTGGTCGAACACGACGGTGAACTCGGCGCCGTCGAGCGATTCCTCCATGTCGGGAAGGAGCGCGAGCACGCCACGCGACACGTCGACGGTGTTGGCCGACGGAAGCTTCGTCACAGCGATCGTGAGCGCGGGCTCGCCGTTGACGCGCGAGATCGTCGTGACGGGGTCCGCCTCCTGCGCGACGGCGGCGACGTCCGCGATGGTCACGAGCCCCTCACCGAACTGCTCGGCCTCGGAGGGCACGAGCGGCAGCGACCCGATCTCATCGACCGATGTCACCTTGGCGCCCGTCTGCACCGTGAGCGTCGCGCCGTCCTCGGTGATCTCGCCGCCCGGGAACAGCACGCCGTTCTGATCCAGCGCGTCACGGATCGCCTGCTGCGTGTAGCCCGTCTCCGCCAGCTTCGCCGGATCCGGCGTGATCGTGACGCGCTGCCCCACGCCGCCGACGATCTCTGCGGCGTTGACGCCGTCGACATCCTCGAGATCGGGGATGACGGATCCCTCGAGCTGCGCCTGGATGGTCGCCTCGTCGTCGTAGCCGGTCACGGCCACCTGAATGACGGGGAAGTCATCGATGCTCGCCGAGATGACGGTCGGCTGCACACCCTCGGGAAGCTGACTCTGGATGCGGTTGATCGCCTGCGTCATCTTCTGCTCGGCGGTGGCGAGGTCGGTGCCGTAGGTGAAGGACGCCTGCACGATCGAGGCGTTGGTGGTGCTCGTCGCGGTGCTCGACTCGAGCCCGGCGACGCCCTGGATGGCGGTCTCGATGGGTGTCGAGACGTCGTTGTTCACCACCTCGGGGGACGCACCCGGGTACGTCGAGACGACGATGAGCGCCGGGAACTCGATCGAGGGGATGAGCTCCTGCTTGAGATTCACGAGTGCGAGCCCGCCGAAGATGGCGGCCACGATCGTGACGAGCGCGATGAGAGCGCGGTTCTTGAGACTCAGAATGGCGAGGTTCGACACGGATGCCTTCGCTGGAATGGGTTCAGACCGCGCGCAGGCGCGCGATGGATACGGGAACGTATCGGGTTTCAGTATTTCACGGCGTTCCGCCGCGATCCGCCGCGGGCAGAGTCGCGATTCAGAGAGCGAGCGCCGTGGCGATCCCCGCGCCGAGCACGATGCCGAGACCGGCGCCCAGGACGGCGAGCGCGAGCGTGCCGAACAGGTTGAGCGCGGCATCCCTCCACCGCCCCCGCTGTGCGAGCAGCACGGATTCGACCGAGACCGTGCTGAAGGTCGTGTACCCGCCGAGCAGGCCCAGCCCCAGCGCGAGCGCGATCTCGGGCATCACCGCGGTGCCCAGGCCCGTCAGCACCCCGAGCGCGAACGAGCCCGACACGTTGACGATGAGGATGCCGAGGGGGAAGCGCCCGCCGCCGGCCGGCGTCAGCAGGCGATCGGCGACGTATCGGAGCCCCGCGCCCAGGCCACCCGAGACGGCGACGACCAACAGCAGCCACGCCCTCACTCGGCGTCCTCCGGCGCCTCGATCCGGCCGGGCCGGTCGGCGATCCGGCGTCCGGCGAAGAGTCCGACGATCGCGCCCGCGACGCCGGCGATGACGGATGCCGCGGCCAGCAGGCCCGCGAGGGCAGGCGTGGTGACCCACAGCGCCGTCTCGACCGCGAAGGCGCTGTAGGTGGTGAAGCCGCCCAGGACGCCCGTACCGAGGAACGCACGGGCGTGGGGACGCCTGTCATCGAGCCAGCCGACGACCACGCCGAGCAGCAGCGATCCGACGGCGTTGATCGCCAGGGTGACCCACGGCACGGCCGCCGGGTCGGCGATCGGGGCGAGCAGCGCCGCCCGCGCGAGGACTCCCACGACGCCGCCGACCACGACATACCCGAGGGTGCGCGCGTCGACGGGGTGGGCCACCCTTCCACGCTACTCGCGAGGGCGGCCACGGCCGGGACGCAGCAGCGCGCGGATCGCTGACTCGGGCGAGACCGACAGATCGAGCAGGTGCCCCTCGCGGTAGCGCGTGAACACGCGGGGATCGATGTACGAGCCTCGGGCGACGGCGGGCGTGTTGCCCAGTCCCTCGGCGGTCGCGCGCACCGCCAGCGCCTCCGCCCGCTTGCGGTCGACCTTCGTGTCGACCGTGCCGATGCGGGCCAGCGCCTCGGCCGCGAGGATGGTGCCGCGCAGCGTCCGGAAGTCCTTGGCAGTGAAGGAGCCTCCCGTGAGCGCACGCACGTACGCGTTCACCTCCGCCGGAGTGAGGGGCACCCGCCTCCGGCCTCGCTCCCACGCCAGCAGCGCCGACTTTGGCCTTCCGGCTGCGAGCAGCGCGACCGCGGCGGCGAGGTCGGCGTCGTCGATCTCGAGCAGCTGCCGCTTGCCGCTCTTGCCCGGAAAGGCGAGCGAGACGACGGATGCCTCGACCGAGGCGTTCCGTCGCTGCAGCGTGGTGAGACCCCTGCTGCCGTGCGCCGCGAGGTAGCGCTCGGAGCCGATCCGGGGCGCCGCCTGGTCCAGAAGCCGGAACGACACCGCCAGCACGCGCTCGCGATCGAGCGCTTCTCGGCGCAGCGATGTCGTGGCCCTGCCCCGGGCGCGCGGCAGGGCGTCGGCGAGAGCGAGCGTCCGTGCGAACTTGCCCCGGTCGCGGCCGGACGTCCAGTCCGGATGGTAGATGTACTGCCGGCGCCCGGCGTCGTCGGTCCCCACCGCCTGGATGTGACCGTCGGATCGTTCGCTGATCCAGACGCCCTCCCACGCGGGCGGGATCACGAGCGCGTGGATGCGATCGAGGTGTCGCTGCGAGGGCGAGCGCCCTTTCGCGTCGAGGTACCGAAACCCCGTACCCGCGCGCACCCGGCGGATGCCGGGATCATCGAGGGGACGAACGCGCGCGAGTCGCGGCATCCGTCACCCCCCTCTGTCCGGTCGCCGAGTGTTCGAGGCCGCGACTCAGTGGTTGCGGATCATCGAGATGAGCTCGGCCTTCTTCTTCCCCGAGTATCCCGTGATCCCCAGCTCCTTGGCACGTGTGCGCAGCTCGGGAACGGTGCGGTCGTCGAGATCCTTCGCGGTCGCGCCGCGGCGTCCGACGGTCCCGCGGCCCTGACTCGCCGCAGCGTTCGAGATGCGCGCCGCCTTCTCCTTCGAGGCCCCATCGTCGCGGAGCTCTTCGTACAGTTCGCGATCCTTGAGTGCGGATCCGCGTCCCTTCGGCATGTGCTGCTCCCTTCGTCATCGTCCGCGATCGGCGCGGACGTCACCTGCTGTCCGGTTCTCAGAGCGGCTTGCCGCCGGTGACCGGCAGGATCGCGCCCGAGGTGTACGAGGCATCCTCACTGGCGAGGTAGACGTATGCCCCGGCGAGCTCGGCCGGCTGGCCCGCTCGCCCGAGCGGAGTGTCGGTGCCGAAGGTGGCGAGCCTCTCGGCATCCCACCCCGTCGCAGGGATGAGCGGGGTCCAGATCGGGCCCGGGGCCACGCCGTTCACGCGGATGCCGCGTGGCCCGAGCTCTTCGGCGAGCGCCTTGACGAAGGCGACATGAGCGGCCTTTGTCATCGCGTAGTCGATCAGTGCCGGCGACGGGTTGAACGCCTGGATCGACGTCGTCACGATGATCGACGAGCCGGGCTTCAGGTGCGGGATCGCGGCCCGCGCGGTGAACATCGGCGCATAGAGGTTGGTGCGGAACACGCGATCGATCTCCGCGGTCTCGAGCGACTCGAGGCCGTCACGGTCCTTCTGGTAGGCCGCGTTGAGGACGAGCACATCCAATCCGCCGAGTTCGGCGACGGTGCGCTCGACGATCTCGGCGCAGAAGTCCTCGTCCTGGAGATCGCCCGCGAGAGCCAGAGCCTTCGGACCGGCTTCCGTCACCCAGCGCGCCGTCTCGTCGGCGTCGTCCTGCTCCTCGGGCAGATGCGTCAGCGCGACGTCGGCGCCCTCCCGGGCGAACGCGATCGCAACCGCGCGGCCGATGCCGGAATCCCCACCCGTCACGAGGGCTCGCCGGTCGCTCAACCGCCGGGAACCGCGGTATGAGCGCTCGCCATGATCGGGTGTGGGACGTGTCTCGTCTGTCAGGCCGGGCTGCTCCTGCTCCTGGGCGGGAAAGCCTCCGGAGTGGTGCTTCTCGGTCGGATCTGTCGGCGCCGAAGTCGTCATGACGCGACGCTACGACCGCGCCGGCTCGCGTTCACGGGGCTTGACATGCCCGGCCATCGCGACTAATCGCCGTCCGTATTCAGGCCAGTAGCACCGCCTCCGGAACCGCGTCAACCCCCTACGTCCGTCGCCGGGCGAGTGGAAGTGTCGAGATGTGCCCACGAGGCATCCGGTGCGCTACCCCGCGCATCGACAAGGAGAAGGAGAACCTCCAAATGAACCTCGCCCTGATCATCATCATCGTCGTCGCGATCGTGCTCGCGATCGTCGGCGGTCTCAACTCCGCGCTGAGCTGGCTGCTGTGGGTGGCGCTCATCGTCGGAGTGATCGCGCTCATCGCCTTCCTGTTCCGCGTCATCAGCGGCGGTCGGAGCACCTGACCCGCCACCCCGGATAGCGGATGCCGCGGCCCGGTCCCCGTGACCGCGCCGCGGCATCCGTCATTCTCGTGGAGCGACTACAGGTTCGCGTCCGCGTAGATGCGGAGCGCGTCGCGCACGAACTCGGCCCCCGCAGTGCCCCCTGCGCTCGTGGCGTAGTTGGCACCGAAGCGGGGATCGGCCACGTACATCTCGCCGAGGCCGATGACGTAGGCCTTCACGTCGCCTCCGGCTCCGGCCGCTGCGGGCGTGCCGGGGATGCCGGTCAACCACTGCACGTGGCGCTCGGCGAGAGCCTGGGCCTCGGCGCTTGCGGGCGCGATGCCGCTCTCGGCGGCCGCGATCCAGTCACGACCGAGATCCGACACCCGTTGCTGCCACGTCGCCTTCTCGTCGGCACTCATCGAGCGCCACCAGCGGTCGCTGTCGGCGTAGGCCTTCTTGCCCCAGCGCTGTTCGACCTCGTCCCGGTACCGGGTGTGGTCGAAGCCGTCGAACATGTTCTCTGCCATCAGTCGTTCACCTCCTCTCAGTGCGTCGATGGTGGTCTGGACCGATGCGATCTGTCGCGCCAGTCGGTTCTGCTCCTGCCGCAGCCACGCGAGATGGGTCTCGAGCGCGTGCGCCTCGCCCTCGCCTCGAGTGAGCACCTCGGCGATCTGCGGCAGTCCGAGTCCGAGATCGCGCAGGAGCAGAATGCGCTGCAGCCGCACGAGCGCGGTCTCGTCGTAGTGGCGGTAGCCGTTGCGGCCGATGCGGGTGGGGGCGAGCAGCCCGATGTCGTCGTAGTGGCGGAGGGTCCGGCTCGTCGTGCCGGCCAGCTTCGCGATCTGCTGGATCGCCCACTCGCGGTCCTCGTCCATGTGCCCTCCTCGATTCTCGGCGTCGTGATCTCCACGCTAAAGCTTGACGTCGCGTCAATGTCAACTGCGCTTTGAGTCGCTCATCCCACGGAGAGTAGACGACTCGCGATATATCGTGTTAGCATCGAACACGCGATATATCGCGTACCCGCACATCACTTTGGAGAACGAAATGACCCTGGAGAAGTGGATCATCCATCCGGGCGAGACGCGCGTCATCGACATCGAGACGGTGCGCTCGCTCAAAGTCGGTCTCGTCGGAGGCCAGATCGACGTCATCGCCCACGATGAGCCGGGCGCACGCATCGAAGTGCACGGCGTCACCGTCAAGGATCTCCGCATCGAGGTCACCGGCGATGCCGTCGAGATCGACCACCCGCAGCTGCGCTGGGACAACTTCCTCGAAGTGTTCCGCAACTTCGGCGCCGGCGGCCCCCGTGCCGAGATCAGCGTCGCCGTCCCTCGCTCGGTGGCTCTCAACCTCGGCGTCGTCAGCGCGAGCGCGCTGGTGGCGGGCCTGCACGACAACACGCGCCTGAACACCGTGTCGGGCGACATCATCGTCGACGGACTCACCGGAGACCTCACCGTCAACGCCGTCTCGGGCGACGTGAACGTGCGGGGCCTGGACGGCGCGCTCAACGCCAGCAGCGTCTCGGGCGACGTGGCCGCCACCGGCGCGCTGCGCAAAGCGAGCATCGAAACCGTGTCGGGCGCCATGCTCGTCGATTCCACCGGCGACCTCAACTCGGTGAGCCTCAACACCGTGAGCGGCAACGCCACGGTGCGCCTCGACGAGGGATTCCCCGCGAACTACGCGATCCGCAGCATCAGCGGCCGAGTGCAGGTCGACGGCCTCGTGCGCTCGGGCAACGGCGCCGGCCCCACCACGAACTTCGTCGGTTCGGTCGGCGAGCTGAGCGGCAGCTTCGCCGACGTGCGCGCCAACACCGTCTCGGGCGACGTCACGGTGCTTCGGCGTACGGCTCCGCACTCGACCGATGCCGCACCCGCCGCCACCGAGGACTCCAGCGCCGACGAGGGGGAATGGTGATGAGCCCCGTCTTCTCGCACGGCGACCTGCGCCTGTACCTGCTGAACCTTCTCGACGAGGGGCCGCGCCATGGATACGACATCATGCAGGCCCTGTCGGACCGCACCGGCGGTACCTACACGCCGAGCGCCGGCACCATCTATCCGCGCCTGGCGAAGCTCGAAGAGGAGGGCCTCGTCACCAAATCCGTCGATGGACGCAAGACCGTCTATGCCATCACCGAGGCCGGGCACGCCGAGGTCGAGGCCCGTTCGGGCGAACTCGAGGGCATCGAGGCCGGCCTCGCCGACTCGGTGCGCCTGATCGCCGACGAGGTGCGCGGCAGCGTCCGTGAGGCGATGAAGAGCCTGCGTGCCGATCTCGCCGCGGCGAGCGCCGAAGCGCGCACCCAGGCGAAGCAGGGTCCGCAGACCGACGACCCGCGTGTCTTCGCGCGCGAGCAGCTGCAGCGCGCCGACGCATCGGTGAACGAGTTCCGTGCTCGCGTGCGCAGCGATCTTCGCACCCACGTCGCCCGCGGCGGCGAACTCACGGCGGCATTCGTCGACGACCTGACGGCGGATCTCGACCGCATCGCCAAGGACGTCACGCGGATTCTGCGCGGCTGAATCCGGCAGAACGAAGCCGCCGTCTCTGCACGAGACGGCGGCTTCGGCCGCTCCTGGGCGCGGGCGGTCGAGCGCGGATCGATCCCTGCGGCGAGGACGCATTCCGCCCAGCCGACATCAGGGAGAGAATGAGGGCGTCTACCAGCTGGCAGACGGTCGCAGGACAGTCGAGGAGGACACCATGCAGACCGTAGAACACGAGACCTTCGCCGAGCCGACGGAGGTACGCACCTTCACGCACGGAAGGGCGGAGATCCTCAACGTGGGAGACAGCTCCATCGGACGTCTCGTCCTGGAGCCGGGCTGGCGCTGGTCGAACGACGTCAAACCGATCGCCGGGACGGACTCCTGCCTGGCACCCCATTTCCAGTACCACGTCCAAGGTCGACTCGGCATCCGCATGGACGACGGCACGGAGTTCATCGCGGGACCCGGCGACGTCACGAGTCTGCCCGAGGGCCACGATGCGTGGGTGGTGGGCGATGAGCCGGTCGTGGTCGTCGACTGGTACGGCGCGACGGACTGGGCACGGGCGGCCGAAGCCGAGAATCCAGGGACCGGCTAGGAGGCGGGCCAGATCTCCTCGTCGTCCGCGACGGGCTCACCGAGCGGCACGATCAGGATCGGTCGGTGCTGGCGGTGCGCGAGTCGTGCCCCGACCGAACCCGTGAAGAACTCGCGGATCGATTCGCCGAGCCCCCGCTTGCGCGTGCCGACGACGAGCAGCCGAGCGTCGAGCTGGTCTGCGAGATGCTTGATCGCCATCGCGGGGTCACCGACCAGCTGACGGACGCTCCACGAGACGTCGAACGTGTCGAGGACGGATGCCGCGGCATCCGTCACCTTGGCCAGCTCGCCCTCGCCCGCCGCGATGTTGATGTCGATGGGGGCGGAGTGCACATACCCGTCGGGGTCCTCGTACGTGACGAACCGCGTCACGTCGACGTGCACGACCAGAAGCGGTGCATCGAACAGCTTCGCGTAGCGCGCCGCCTCTTTGAGCACGCGCGAAGACTGATCGGGGATGACCCCCACGATGACCGCGCCATGCAGCGCCTCGTCGCTCGGAGCCGTCGGAGCGGCCTCGGATGCCTCGTCCACCATGGGTTTCGCTCCTCCCGAGCACGTCTCGGAGCGCCGCCGGCAGCCGATGGCCGGGAGCTCCGTGTTATCCTGAATGCTACTCTTACCGGCCCCGGAGCCGGCGTCGTTGCGGCGGGTACATAGATGCCCGCGACTCACAAATGAGGGGGTCTCGCATGGGGCGTGGCCGTCAAAAGGCGAAGCACACCAAGATCGCCCGCGAACTCAAGTACGACGTGCACAGCGTCAACTTCGGATCGCTCCAGCGCGAGCTCGGGCATCCCGAAGAAGACGCGTATGTCGACAAGTGGGCGGACGACTACAAGGACGAGGACGAGGACGAGACTTCGCCCGTCTCGTCGTCGCAGGCCTGACTTCACCGCGTTGCCCTTGGCAGTAGCCGCGGGCTGAATACCGTCGAGCGCTGCTCACCGGTTCCCGAGGGGACGCCCGGCTCATGAGTTCGAGGACCCGGTCGATCGACCCGGCGACTCGGGCACGCCTATCGGAGGTCTCCGGTCACTGAGCCTGGCCCGCCGCTCGCCGTGCCTGTCGAAGCGCGCGACGAGCGCGCCACCAGGCCCAGAATCGCTCGAGCTGCCGCTTGAGCCATGCCGAGGTCCGGCGAGCCCAGTGGAATTCGGTTCCGAGCACGGCGAGGCCGAGGAACACGATCAGCCACCCGGGTCCCGGAAGCGGGACGAGCAGCAGACCGCCCGCGGCGAGGATCCCGCCGATCGTGCCGACCCCGATGCGATAGGCGAGGTTCAGTCTCGGGTGCGTGTCGATCCACCCGCGGATGCGGCGCAGCATCCGCCTGATCGGCCGGTTCGGCTGCTCACCGGCGGCGACCTCGGTGCGAATCGAGCGCTCGAGCGGGGTGGTCTCGGTCGTCATGCCGCGAAGCTAACACGATATATCGCGAAGTTCCTGGGAGATTCGCGCATCGCCTCGAGGGTGACGCGCGCGAAGCGAGACGACTGCGCAGGCGCCTCACCAGGCGCCGTGGCGCTGCTCCCAGTCGTCCTCGACGGTATGCGGGCGCGCCGCGATGACCCCGACCGGAATGGCGGCTGCCACGACGCAGCCGAGCACGATCAGCGGAACCGTCCACGAGTCGGTGGCGTCGTGGAGCAGGCCGATGCCGACAGGGAAGAGCGCGGCGATCGCGTAGCCGCCGCTCTGCACGAATCCGCTGAGCGCCACCGCCCCCTCATGCGTGCGCGTGCGCAAGCCGAGCAGCACGAGCACCAGCGGGAACAGCAGCGGCGCGAGCCCGAGCAGCGCGACCCACAGCCACGGCGCCGCGGACGGCGCGAACAGCAGACCGGCGATGCCTGTGAGGCCCGTGACGACCGCCACGGCGAACAGCACACGGGTCGCGTTCCACCGCGTGACCAGCAGCGGGACGGCCAGGGATGCGGGAAGCCCCATGAATCCGAAGAGCGCCAGCAGAACTCCGGCGACGGCAGGAGTGACCCCCGCGATGTCGACGAGGATCTTCGGCAGCCACGCGAACGAGGTGTAGGCGAGAGTGCTCGACACCGCGAACCCGACGAGCAGCGCCCAGGCGATCGGCAGGCGCCACATGCGCCCGAACGCGCGCGGGCTCGTCTGCTCGATGTCATCATCGTCGCCCGAGAGGCTGGCGAGCCGGTCCGCCGATGCACGACGGACGGCGAGCCCGATCCAGGGGATCATCGCCACCAAGGCGAAGACTGCCCACAGGCCGAGCGACACGTGCCAGTCCGATGCGTCCGCCACGGGCACGGCGAGCAGCGGCGGCACGAACGTCGCGGCCGCCATCGTGGTGGAGAAGACCGTGGTCATCAGCCCGATGCGATCGGGGAAGTACCGCTTGACGAGCGGCGGAAGCAGGATGTTGCCCACCCCGACCGCGGCGAAGACGAGCGCCGTCCCGGCGAGGAGCAGGCCGGAATTCGGTGCGAGACTGCGCGCGATGAGGCCGAGCGTCACGACGATCATCGCGGCGACGGCGAGCCGCTCGAGCCCGAAACGCCGTTCCAGCGCGGGTGTCAGGAGCCCGAACACCGCGTAGCAGACCGGCGGCGCGGTGCCGATGAGACCGATCACGGCGGCCGGCAGGTCGAAGTCGGCCGAGATGTGGTCGAACAACGGTGAGAGCGACGCCACCGCGGAGCGCAGTGAGAAGGCGAACAGCACGATGCCGACGAGGGCGAGTGCCCTCCCCCGCCACAGCGGACGGGCGGAAGAGGAGGTCACTCTCCCAGCCTAGACGCGCCATGAATGCCGCAGCCCGGCGGCATCCATGGTCGTCGTCCGGGCGGCGGGCGACGCATCGGACTGTGACGGATCGGCGCGTGCCGGACATTTCTCTCTGTGATCGCGACGCCCGCCAACTGCTCGCCGGGATTGGGGCGCGATGACGGATGCCCGCGTCGTGGTGCATATGATGCCCTGGTGCCCACCCCGCCAGAATCCGACGATGCGGTCGCCCCGACCGCATCCGGCGATTCCGACGAGACGCTGCTCGATCGCGTCCGCGAGAACGACGAGGGCGCCCTCCGGACGCTCATCCGACGGCACGAGAAGAAGATGTATGCCGTCGCGCTGTCGATGACACGCAATCCTTTCGACGCCGAAGATGCCGTCGGGGCTGCGCTGCTGGAATTGTGGCGCAAGCGCGACGCGGTACGCGTCGTGGACGGTTCCGTGGTGCCGTGGCTGATCAAGGTGACCACGTTCGCCGCGAAGAACCAACTGCGGGGGCAGCGCCGTTACGCGCACCTGCTGGCACGCCTGCCTCGCCCGAACGATGTCGCCGACCATGCCGAGGAGGTCGCAAGGAACGTCGACCGGTCGACTCTCACCCACGATCTCGAGGCGGTGATCCGTTCGGCCAGCGCCACCGACGCCAGCGTGATCCTGCTGTGCCTCGTCGAGGAGATGACGCCGAGCGCGGCGGCCGAAGCGCTGGGGCTGTCGCCCTCGACCGTGAGCACGCGGCTGTCCCGTGCGAAGAAGCGGCTGCGCGCCGCGCTGGCGCATCACGACCCCCAGCTTGCGGAGGACCTCGGATGAGCGACCGCCGCCCCATGCCCCGCGCAGACGCGATCGAGGACCTCGTCGTCGCGCAGATGCGCGCCGACGTCCGCGCCGCTCGCCGCGGCAGCCGCTTCCGCCCGCCTGCGTGGTCGATCCTCGCGACGGCGGCTGCTGCATCCGTCGCGATCATCGCCGTGACCGTCTCACTCGTGATGACCCCCGCTCCCTCGTTCGCCGCCACGCCGCCGATGCTCGAGATCTCGCAGACAGAGACCACGGATGCCGCGAGCCTGCTCGCCTCGATGAGCGAGGAGCTGCGGGCGTCCGACGCGTCCGCCCCCGATGCTTCTCCCGATCAGCCCCAGCACATCGACGTGCAGACCTGGGGGCTCGTCACGACGGTCGGTGAGGACGGTGAAGAGGTGCTCCCGCCGTACGTCGCCCCCGAGAACAACGCGATCACCCGCTACCCCGACGGCTCGTGGTCCCAGGTCGTGACGGCCGGAACACCGTACGACACGCAGGGCGATCCCGTCGTGGACCCGACCCTGCCCGCGCCCGGAACTGAGCTCTGGCGCGCGGACGAGAAGGCCGGCGAGCACTATTACATGTACCCCTCCCCGATCCCGGAGGACGGCGCGGAGCTGGCACAGGTCATGCGCGACATCGGCTTCGCGGACGAGACCTCACCGAACGAATGGCTCTCTCTGGTGAACGTGCTCCTGATGGAGCAGGTGCTGAGCCCCGCAGAAGAGGCCGCCGTGCTCGACGTGCTCGCCACGCTGGATCTCGAGCTGGCGGGCACGACGACCGACAGGCTGGGCCGCGAGGCCTACGTGTTCGAGACCCCGCCCAGCGATGTCGACCTCGTCGATCGCGTCCTCATCAGCCCGAGCGGGCACATCCTCGCGATGGAGACGGTGTACGTGGGCGACGATCGCACCGACATCCCCTCTCCCGCGGTGGTCTCGTATTACGCCTGGGAAGGAAGAACCTGATGATCCGCACGCCCCTCGCCCTTCTGGCCGCGACCGCCGCGGTCGGCGCCCTGCTGCTCTCGGCCGCACCGGCGTCGGCCGCCACCCTCGCCGACCCGCTGCAGGATCGCGTGGATGCCGTCATCGCCGTGCACGGCGGCGTCCAGACCGGTGCGAACGAAGTCTCGTGGGACGACGGCGCCGTGATCCTGACCATCGCCGTCGGGGGGATCGTCGCCCAGGCGGTGGGCGGCTGCCCGAGCGGCTCCTTCTGCGCCTACTCCGGCACGTCGTACACGGGAAGCCGCCTGCAGTTCACCGCGTGCACGAGCGGCAACTCCGTCACCGCCCTCGGCACCGTCCGCTCGCTCGCGAACTCGCGCACCTCGGGCACCGTGCGCGCCTACGACGGCGCGGTGCTGAAGGCGACTCTGGCCCCGAACACCGGTCGCACCTCGGTCACCGCCGGCACGGACACGCTCAGCTGCTCCTGACCGGGCAGCGCGCAGGACGCAATCCTCGTGGCCGCCCACGCCTGCGGTGGCCGGGGCGGTGGGCGCGCTTCAGCTCTCTTGCGAGCCTTCGACCCAGGCGAGGTACTCGTCGGTGACGGTGCCGGTCACGTAGCGGCCGTCGAAGCAGCTCATGTCGAGGTCGTCGACGTCGGAGCCCTCGAGGATCGCGGCCTTCAGGTCTTCGACCTCCTGGTACACGACGAAGTCGGCGCCCAGCTCCTCGGCGATCTCGGGGATCGTGCGGCCGTGCGCGACCAGTTCGTGGCGGGACGGCATGTTGATGCCGTAGACGTGCGGGTAGCGCACGGGAGGAGCCGCCGAGGCGAACGTCACGCTCTTGGCTCCGGCATCCCGAGCCATCTGGATGATCTCTTTCGAGGTCGTCCCGCGCACGATCGAGTCGTCGATGAGCAGCACGTTCTTGCCCTTGAACTCGCTCGACATCGCATTGAGCTTCTGGCGCACGCTCTTCTTGCGCACCGCATGCCCCGGCATGATGAACGTGCGGCCGACGTAGCGGTTCTTGTAGAAGCCCTCGCGGTACTCCACACCCAGCTTGCGCGCCACCTGCATCGCTGCGGGGCGCGACGAGTCGGGGATCGGCATGACGACGTCGATCGCGTCGGTCGGCGTGTACCTCGCGATCGTGTCGGCCAGGCGGTCGCCCATGCGAAGCCGCGCCTCGTAGACGGCGATGCCGTTCATGACCGAGTCGGGGCGGGCGAGGTAGACGTACTCGAACGAGCACGGCACGAGCTTCGGGTCTGCCGCGCACTGCTTGGTGTGCAGGTTGCCTTCGAGGTCGATGAACACCGCCTCGCCCGGATCGACGTCGCGCACGACCTCGAACTCGCCGTTCTCGAGAACGAGCGACTCGCTCGTCACGACCCACTCGTAGTGGCCGTCGTCGTTCTTGCGGGTGCCGAGGATGAGGGGACGGATGCCGAACGGGTCACGGAAGGCGAGCAGCCCGTAGCCGGCGATCAGCGCGATGGTCGCGTACGACCCCTCGACGCGCTCGTGCACGCGGGTCACTGCCTGGAACACCTGCTCGGGGTCGAGTTCGAGGCCCGAGATCGAGGACTGCAGCTCGTTCGCGAGGACGTTCACGAGCAGCTCGGTGTCGGACGACGTGTTGAGGTGACGGCGGTCCTTGTGGAAGAGCTCCTCGGTGAGCTCACGCGTATTGGTGAGGTTTCCGTTGTGGACGAGGACGATGCCGTACGGCGCGTTCACGTAGAACGGCTGGGCTTCCTCCTCGTTCGAGGCGGTGCCCTTGGTGGCGTACCTCACATGGCCGAGGCCGAGGTTTCCCAGCAGCGCGCGCATGTCGCGGGTGCGGAATGCCTCGCGCACCTGTCCCTTGGCCTTGGCCATGTGGACGACGCCGTTGCGTTCGGCTGTCGCGATGCCGGTCGAGTCCTGACCCCGGTGCTGCAGGAGGAGGAGGGAGTCGTAGATCTCCTGGTTGACGGACTCACGGCCCACCATCCCGACGATTCCGCACATGGGTGTCTGCTGCTCCGTATTAGATGAGAGACGCTGATCGGCGGCGGCTGCCGCGATCGATCACGCGTCGTCCGAGTATGAACCGACGAGGCGCACGGCACCGCCGTCGACGCCCTTGGCGCCCTGTTCGAAATCGCCGTCCGGCAGCGCGGTGTCGCGCACGACGCCCACCTGCCATGCCGCGATGCCATCCTGCGCGAGAGCGGATGCCGCAGCATCCGCCTTGTCGGCCGCCACGACCGCGAGGAACCCGATGCCCAGGTTCCATGTGCCTTCGGTCGAGGTGAGCTCGAGATCGCCGAGGTCGGCGAGCACGCGGAACACCGGCGACGGCGACCACGTCGACCGGTCGACCTCGACCCACGTGCCACGCGGCAGCACGCGCGCGAGGTTGGCCGCGATTCCGCCGCCGGTAACGTGACTGAGGGCATGGATGCGGTCGCCGTGATCGGCGATCAGCCGCAGCAGCGGCTGGGTGTACAGGCGGGTCGGCTCGAGAAGGGCCTCGCCCCATGTCACCCCGAAGTCTGCGGCGTTGTCGCCGTACTGGATGCCGGCGCCCGCGACGATGTGACGCACGAGCGAGTAGCCGTTCGAGTGCAGGCCCGAGCTGGCCAGCGCGAGCACCACGTCTCCGGTGCGCACACGATCGGCGCCCAGCAGTCGAGACGCCTCGACCACGCCGGTGGCGGCGCCCGCGACGTCGTAGTCGTTGATGCCCAGCAGACCGGGGTGCTCGGCCGTCTCACCGCCGACGAGAGCGGTGCCGGTCTCGGCGCAGCCGGCGGCGATGCCGCGGACGATGTCGGCGATGCGCTCGGGGAAGACCTTGCCGCACGCGATGTAGTCGGTCATGAAGAGCGGCTTCGCGCCCACCACGACGATGTCGTCGACGACCATGCCGACCAGGTCGAGCCCGATCGTGTCGTGCTTGTCGATGGCCTGCGCGATCGCGACCTTGGTGCCGACGCCGTCGGTGCTGGTCGCGAGAAGGGGCCGGTCGTACGCCTTGAATGCGGTCGCGTCGAAGAGCCCGGCGAAACCGCCGACGCCACCGAGCACCTCGGAGCCGTGCGTGCGGCGGACAGCCGACTTCATCAGCTCGACGGCGAGGTCGCCGGCGGCCGTGTCGACCCCGGCTGCCGCGTAGGGATTGACCGGGGCGTCGCGAGAGGAGGAAGCCACGGGTACCAGCCTACCGGCGGCCCGGCCGTGCGGATGCCCTGAGTCCTCACCGTGAAGGCTGGGTGCGGCATCCGTCGGCCCTCGTCTGCGGTCGATGCCACCGCCCCGGGGCACATCCGTCACGCCGGGGCGGGGCATTCACGCCCCGGCGTGCGCAATCCGCCCCGGGGCGGACTCGTCACAGGGCACAGGCCGCCCGGCGTCCCCTCGTCTGCGGTCGATGCCGCCACCCCGGGGCACATCCGTCCCGCCGGCGCGGGGCATTCACGCCCCGAGGTGCGCAATCCGCCCCGGGGCGGATATACGCGATTGCGCGAACGTACGCGAACCGCCCGCCTATCGCCGCCCCAGAGGCACCGAGCCGCGACCCACGGTCCTACAATGGCCGCATGGGCGGCGCCGGAGCACCGGAGTGGCTGATCCGCGAAGATGCCGGGCAGTCGGTCCTCATCGCGCTCTATCTGCGCCAGGTGCTCGGCATCCGCTCGCCCGATGAGCTGCCGCACCTGCGCGGCATCCCCCCGCGTGTCAACGATCGCGATGCAACGGCACAGGCGCTGCTCGAGCGCGAGTGGCGCGAATACTGGGCGATGACGGTCGAGCCGCAGGCCCACCCCTCTCCTGTGCCGCTCGACCTCGTCGACGGCTTCGACACCCTCCTCGCGCTGCCCACCGAGGGTTCCGACGAGTTGCGTGCCGCGATCATCCCCCACGCGCCCGAAGCACTCGCCTTCGCCCAGTCGACGAACGCCCGCTACCAGCGGGACGCCCACGTCGGCTCCGGCACCGCATACCGGGCCTATGCGAGCGCGATCGCCGAGTACGAGCGGCAGGTCGGCCGCCGTGCGCACTCGTTCGAGCTGAATGTGCAGGTGCTTCCGCTCAGTCAGCGCGGAGTCTGGTGGATCGGGTCATTGACGATCGCGGTCACCGACGGACTGCGGGGGGATGTCGTCGCGTTCGACGCCGCGATCCACCCGATCATCGCCGAGCTCGCCTGACCGACCGCAGCGGGGCCGGATGTGCGCTGCGCGAACCGGTCAGTGGTTGTCGTGATTCGTCTCGGGCTCGGGATCGACGTGCACCGACTCGTGATCGACCGTGACGTCGCGGGTGCGACGCTGCGAGCGGCGGTCGAGGACGAGCGCCACGACACCGGCGATCGCGAGGCCGATCGGCACGCAGACCAGCGTGAGGAAGCCGAAGACCTGGCCCTGCGAGTACACGACGCCCGTGTTGGGGCTGACATCGGCGGAGCCGTTGAAGGCGAACGTCAGGATGAGCGCCACCAGCACGCCCAGCACGGCACCGAACAGCAGGAAGACCGAGATCTTCGGTGCGCGGCGCACGCGCACGGTCTCGATGCGGTCCTGGCTGTGCTCGGGCATGCCTCCATTGTCCCACTCCCGGTGCGCGAGCGCGCCCGGTCTCGCGATCCCTGCCGAGGACGAAAGAGGGACGGCACCCGCGGTGTCGAGCAGCTCGACAACCGTGCCCGCGGGCGCCGTCCCTGCGCCGCCGACTCAGTCGGCGGCCGAGTCTCCGCTTCCGCCGGCCGTCGCACGGCGGCGGGAGACCACGATCCAGACGAGCGCACCGATCACGAGGACCAGGGCGATCCCCCCGACCGCCCACGGCCACACCGGCGCGTCCGACGATTCGGCCGAGACGGCCTCGATTTCGGCAGCCTCGGCGACCGGCACGTCGGCGTCGACCGCGACCGCGTCGACCGCGCAGTCCGCGGTGAGGGGCAGAACAGCCGACACCGGGTCGAGTTCCTCGCCCGCGGGGTAGGTGCCGAACGCGGCCGCTCCTGCTGCGGTCAGCGTCGCCGGCAGAGTGTCGAGCACGAGCCCGTCGTCGGTGAGTTCCAGGTCGGGCAGGGCGAACTCCGCGAAGCGGATGCCCTCAGCCGTCACCGGCTCTCCCGCCTGCGTCGTGCCGCTCACATCGAACACCACGTACCCGGTGTCGCCGGCGAGCTCGACCCGAGCGTTGGAGAGGGTGGTGTCGAGCGCGCCGCTGTGCCCCGTGAAGCGGATGCTGCCGCCATAGGTCACCAGACCCGTCCGGGCCTCGGCATCCACCGTTCCCGTGCCGCCGGTCCACACGTAGGCGGGGTACTCGTAGACGAGGTCGGTGAGCTCCCACCCGCCGGCGGCGATGCCTTCGACGTAGGTGCGGAAGCTCTCCTTGAAGCCCCAGTTCAGGCTCGCACCGTCGACGACGCACCCGGAGGTCGCGATCGCCGCACGAGCGAGCGTGAAGCGGATGCCGCGGTCCACCGACCCCTGGAAGGTCAGGGTGTGCTCCCCGTCGGTGAGCGTCGCGGGAAGCGAGCCGGTCCAGGTGGCCGTGCCCGAGGCATCCGCCGTCACCTCACCGAGGAGCGTCGGCGTCGAGTACACGACGACCTGGATGCCCGACTCGTTCGGCTCGAACCCGGATGCCGACACGGTGGCCGTTCCGCCGGACTGGAGGGCCGCGAGGGCGTCGTCGTCGAGGTCGATGCCGGTCGCCGCGGGAGGAGCCGACGGGATGCTGCGCTTCGCCGCCGCAGGGGCGGCTGCGGCGATCGTTCCCGTCGAGCCGGCGGGGGCCGCCGACGGGATGCCGACCGTGAACGTCACGGGGTCGAGCTCGGTGGTGAATCCCTCGAGCACGTCACTCTGCCCGGCAGCCGTGAGGCTCGCCGGAACACCGGTGTAGGTCACCGTTCCGTTGGTGGCGGTGCGGGTGCCCGCGGCGAGGTTCAGCGTCGCGAACGCCACCTGTGATCCGCCGCTCGTCACGTACAGCGACGCCGACGAAGGCGACGCGATGCGCACCTGCGGGTTCGCGACGGTGACGTCGAGGACGCCCGCATGTCCGGTGAAGCGGACGGCGCCGGTATACGACACCGTGCCGGTGCCGGTCGCCGCGTCATAGGTGCTGCCCGCAGCCTGACCGAACTGGAACACGCCGTCGGCGCGCGTGGCGCCGTTGGTCGCCGCGATGCTGCCGTGTGCGATCGGGCCGGTGACGTAACTCGCGAAACTCGACGAGATAGCCCACTTGAGCGAGCCCGCGCCCTGCGGCGTCAGCGGATCCGTCGGCGTGACCGGCGGCTGGGGTTCGACGGGCGGCTGGGCGTCGGGGAAGAGGATCTTCCAGTGGTCCGCGGTGAAGGGCACGTCTGCGCGGGCGTAGATCGTGTCAGCGGTCGGGTTGGTGTGGCTCTTCCACACGACGACCTCGTACTCCTTCGTCGGATCCAGCTCCTCGGTCGGCGCGACGAGCGTCTTGTCGAACGCCCCGCCGACGATGGCCCCGGGCGTCGCCCAGAAGCCGAAGACGACGTATCCGCCGCCCGCAGTGAGCTCCGCCTCGGTGCCCTTCTCGATGATCGCGGCGTATGCGCCGGTCACATCACCGAAGTCCGACCCGACCACGCGGGCCGTCGCACCGGCCGACGCCGAGACGTCCGTCACCGAGACGTCGAGCGTGGGAACCGGCGCAGGGTCGGCGAACGTGAGGGGCGTGTACGTCTCGAACGGCGCATACGACGCCCCGCCACCGGGATACGTGTAGATGCCGTAATTGCCCCCGAGCAACTCCGACGCCTCGGTCTTGGACACCGTCAAAGTGGTCTGGAACGAGCCATCCGCACCGATCACGATGCCACCCGCAGCAGCACCACCGATCGTCGCGACATCAGCCTCCAGCACACCCCACTTCTGCGACAGCACCTTCCGCGCCGCACTCGTCGCACCCGCCGACGGCTTCCACACATCAGCGAACTTGCCGAACACCACATACGACCCCGTGAACGTGCCCGCCAACGGCGGCCGCGTCCCACTCGTCGCCGGCGCACTCGGCACGAACCCCGTACCCGTCACCGTGATCGTCTCACCCGCAGCATCCAACCCCGACGTCTTCGACACCGACACCGTGGGAACCGGAATCTCGGGCTGGGGCACGGCGGTGATCTCGTACGAGACCGCGGCGGAGGTCGACGCGGTGAAAACCGCGGGCTCCGCGGGCGCGAAGACGGCGGTCAGCGACGCGGTGCCGGCTGCAGCGATGCTGGTGGTCACGGTCGTGCCGACGGCGGCTTCACCGAGCTTGGTGGAGCCGTTGAAGTACGAGACCGTTCCCGATGCCTCGGGCGTGACAGTCGCGCCCAGCGTGAAGTCCACTCCGGCCTGGCTGGAGGCGGCGGGGTTCACGCTGATGATGGTCGTGGTCGCAGCAGCGGGGAGCTGCTCCCACGCGATCTCGGTCGTGGTGTTCTGACTCGTGTCCGCGAAGCCCTGACCGTGAGCCTTGGAGGTGTAGATCGCGTGCTGGGCACCGTCGGTGTATGCCGGAACCGACATCTGCACGCTGAACGTGCCCTCGGCCGACATCGGCGCGGTGCGGCCGGCACCGGAACCACCGTCGACGTTGCCCGGCGCGATCCAGACGGTGTCGCCCAGTTGCGAGGATCCGGCGTAGAAGCCGGGGAGGCCGACGGGTCCGACGGCGAGGTACACGCCGGGGCTGACACCCGCGAAGCCCGAGCCGGTGACGGTCACGACTCCGCCCGCGCGCGCCGCGTCGGTGACCGAGACGGCGGGACCGGCGGCGTGGGCGGATGGGGCGACGATCGCGCCGGCGATCAGGAGCAGAAGGGCGAGAAGCGTCGCGACGGCGGCTTTGCCGCGGTCGAGGACGGGCTGCGTGAACACGGGGTCTCCGTAGGGGACCGGCGCGCACGCCAAGAGCACGCAGCCGGTGCATCAATGCGATCGGGTCGGGTTTGGAGGAAAGGTTTGGTTTGGCTAACCTAAACTCAACCCGACCGTACGGCACCCTCTCAGCCTTCGTCAAGTTTAAGGTAAGGCTACCCTCATGCGACGAATCCGTCTTTTCGCGCTGCTCGCGGTGACTTCCATCGGCCTCTCCGGATGCGCCGCGGCGAGCCACGCGAGCGCTGACATCTGTGTGCAGGCGGAGCAGCCGCTCGCGGCTCTGACGCTCGTCGACGACCCGCGAACCGCGACCGGACAATCCACTGCATGCCTGTCTTCGCATGCGATCGAGCCGGTCACCGTCGATGACGACCCGACGCTGCCGGTCACCGTCACAGACGCGGAGGGGCGCGAGGTGGAGGTGACCGATGTCAGTCGCATCCTCGCCGTCGACATCTCGGGCACGATCGCGGCGACCGTCTTCGGACTCGGCCTCGGCGACAACGTCGTGGGGCGCGACTCGTCGACCACGTTCGACGGCACCGCAGACCTTCCGGTCGTCACCAAGACCGGACACACCCTCAACGCCGAGGCGATCCTCGAGATCGCCCCGACGGTGATGCTCACCGACACCACGATCGGGCCGAAAGAGGTGCGGCAGCAGCTGCGCGACGCCGGGATCGCCGTCGTGGTGATCTCGGGCGAACGCCGCATCGACACCGCCGACGACCTCGTCGCCGAGATCGCCGGAGCGCTCGGCGTCCCCACGCGAGGCACCGCGCTCGCAGAGCAGCTGACCGCCGACATCGACAGCGCGATCGCCGAGGTCGCCGCGGTCACGCCGGGCACGGCATCCGATCGTCCTCGCATGCTCTTCCTCTATGTGCGCGGCAGCGCGAACGTCTACTACATCTTCGGCCGGGATTCGGGTGCGGACTCGTTGATCGACGCCGTCAGCGGGATCGACGTCGCGTCCGAGATCGGCTGGGAGGGCATGAAGCCCATGACGGCCGAGGCGCTCGTCGCCGCCGAACCCGATGTGCTCGTGATGATGACCGACGGGCTCTCGTCCGTCGGGGGTGTTGACGGACTCATCGAGCGCATCCCCGCGCTCGCTCAGACTCCGGCAGGTGCGAACGGCCGGGTGGTCGACATGGCGGATGCCGAGATCCTGAGCTTCGGGCCGCGCACCGCCGACGTCATCCGGGCGCTGGCGCGGGCGGTCTACGCCCCGGCGGACTCGCCGACGCCGACCTCACCAGCGGAGCCTGCGACATGACGGCCGAAGTCGTCGTGCGGACACCGACCCGCCCCCGGACATCGCGCTTCGTCCTCCTGACGATCGCGCTCGCGCTGGGTGTGGTCGTCACCGCCGTCGTCTCGCTCGGCCTGGGCCAGTACGCTCTGACGCCCGAGCAGGTCATCGGGATCCTGCTCGGCCAGCTGGGCATCGACCTCGCGGGCGCCCCCACGCAACCGACGGCGATCGGCGTCGTGATGGACATCCGTCTGCCGAGAATCGTGCTGGGTCTGCTCGTAGGCGTGGCCCTCGCCGTGTCGGGCGTGCTGATGCAGGCCATCTTCGGCAACCCGCTGGCCGACGCCGCGGTGGTCGGCGTCTCATCCGGTGCCGCGCTCGGCGCAGCAGCCAGCCTCACCTTCGGGCTCGCCATGTTCGGGATGTGGACCACCCCGGTGTGGGCGTTCGTCGGCGGACTGGTGGCCGTGTTCACCGTCTACCTCGTGAGCCGGTCCGGCGGACGCACCGAAGTCGTCACCCTGCTGCTCACCGGCATCGCCGTCAATGCGATCGCCGGGGCGGGCCTGGCCTTCATGACCTTCCTCGGCACGACCGCCACCCGCGAGCAGATCGTGTTCTGGCAGCTGGGGAGTCTGAACGGCGCGCTGTGGCAGAACATCGCGGTGATCACGCCGCTGATCGCGATCGGTGTGGTCATCGCCTTCGCGGTCTCGCGACGACTCGATCTCTTCGCGCTCGGCGAGCGCACCGCCCGCCATCTCGGGGTGCGGGTCGAGCTGCTGCGCATCGTCGTGATCGTGACGGTCGCCCTCCTCGTGTGCGCGGCGGTCGCCTTCGCCGGGATCATCGGATTCGTCGGGCTCGTCGTCCCCCACCTGATGCGCATGGCGATCGGCCCGGCGCACCTTCCCCTCATGGTCACCAGCGCGCTCGGCGGCGCGCTGCTCATCGCGCTGGCCGACCTGGTCGCGCGCACGGCTGTTCCCATGGCCGATCTGCCGATCGGCATGCTGACCGCCCTCGTCGGCGGCCCGTTCTTCCTCTGGCTGCTCATCCGCACCCGGCGGCGGGCAGGAGGCTGGGGATGAACGTCCGGCTCGAGGCGCGCGCGGTCACCGTCGTCCCCGACGGATCGCGCCGCGCCATCCTCTCCGACGCATCGGTCCAGATCCGCTCGCACGAGGTCCACGCACTCGTCGGCCCCAACGGCGCGGGCAAGTCCACCCTCTTCGGCGTCATCGCGGGCGATGTGCGCGCGACCTCGGGCACGGCGCTGCTCGACGAACGCGCGATCGGCGACTACTCGGCGCGAGAGCTCGCACGGCTGCGCGCCGTTCTGCTGCAGCAGAACGCCGTGACCTTCCCGTTCACCGTCGCGCAGGTCGTCGAGATGGGCAGGGCTCCCTGGGCACGGATCTCGGACGAGGAGCAGGATGCCGCGGCCATCGCGCGCGCATTGGCCGACGCCGACATCGCCGCACTCGCGGCCCGCGCGATCCCTTCACTGTCGGGCGGCGAGCGGGCGCGCGTCGCGCTCGCGCGCGTGCTCGCACAGGGCACCGACATCCTGCTGCTGGACGAACCGACCGCGGCGCTGGACCTCAAGCACCAGGAGGACGTGCTCGCGGTCGCCCGCCGGCGTGCGCGCGAAGGCGCGGCGGTGGCCGTCGTGCTCCACGACCTCAACGCGGCGATGTCATCGGCAGACCGCGTCACGCTGCTCGCCGACGGCCGCGTGGTGGCGACCGGAACCCCGGCCGAGGTGCTCACCGCAGAGCGGATCGAGGCGGTCTATGCGCAGCCCGTCGATGTGTTCCCGCACCCGGTGACCGGGATTCCCCTCGTCACGCCGCGCCGCGCCTGACGCCGGCTCGGCCGGCGAGTGGGTCGCGGCGCCGCGTTCACTGGCACCTCCCGGTGACGACTCACTGGCGGACCCCGGGGATCACTTCATGTGCTCTCACCGAGAACACAGCTTGCGCACGTGCCCGACGTGTGCGTTCGGTGAGAGCACATGAAGTGGACAGTCAGCGCTACGGCGCCCGTCGCTGCCACGGGAGCAACTGCATGATGTTGAGCACCGCGACGATCGCCGCACTCAGCGCGAGCGCGGTGCCGAGCAGCGGAATCACGAGCGGGTTCGCCGTGCCGGAGAGGCTGCCGGGGACGAGCCCCTCGCTCTGCGGAAGCACGGTCGACGCGTCGGCGAGCGCGTAGACGGGAACGGATGCCGGAACCGCCGGGGCAGCGAGCGCCGGGGCCGCCGACGCAGGGCGCTGCCGGATCGTGTTCTGCGGAGCCGCGGCGGCTCCGGCATCCGTCTCCGGCGGCACCACCGTGATGGGTGCCCGCGCGTCGTAGCTGATGTAGAGGGTCGAGGCGACCTTCGCGCGATCGCGCACCCCGCCTGTCGTGAGCCAGTAGCCTGCCTGACCCGTCAGCTTCTGGAACTGCACGAACGAGGCGGGGAAGGCTCCCCAGTAGGCCGCGTTGTCGGCCGTGCGAGCGACCTGGCCGACGCCGGAGACCGAGACCCCGGCGTACAGCGGGTCGGTCATGAATCCGTCCCCCGACGTGTCGGCGCCTCGGAGCTCGGCCAGCACGATCTGCTGCTTCTCGATCTCACGCCACTCGGCGAGATTCTCCATGGAGGCCGCGTATCCGCTCGCCGTCGCGGTGACGCGGCCGTCGCCGGATGCATCGATCGAGAGCACCGGATCGCTCGCGCTCCAGTACGTCATGCCGCCGTAGAAGACGACGGTGAACGAGCCCGACCAGCGGATCTCGAGGCTGCCGTCGGCCGCGCGCACGCCGGTGCCGCCGTCGATGACGACCTGGTTGCCGGTCTGGCTCGTGAGCGAGGATGCCGTGACCGCGGTGCCGTTCGCGTCGAGGCAGCGGCCTGCCCAGGTCGCGAGGTCGTACTCCCCCGATCGCGCCGGCTTCTCGATCCGCACGTCGCCGTCGGTCGCGCGGTACAGCGCAGCGCCGGCCGTGTCGGTCGCGCCCGCACCCCATACGATTCCCCCGCCCCCGACATCTCCCGCGCGACCCGCGCTCAGGAAGTTGCAGCCGCCGGCGAACGCGCCGGCCCCCGACTCGGTGTTGAGGCCCCAGCGGAACTGGGCATCGGCGATCGCGTCGCCGTCCTGCGGGCCGCGCTCGGGCACCGTCACGTGGATCTCGCCGCCCGATGCTCCGTCCTCGGAGTCGGTCGTGCCGGCCGCGACGCTCGCGACGGCAGGGGCCAGCGCGAGCGTGCCGGCCAGCAGGGCGGCGGCGAGCAGGCGGCCGGGCGCACGCCTCATCGCTCTGCCCCCGGCAGGGAGAGGGCCAGCGTCTCGGAATCGGGACCGGATGCCTCGGCACCGGCGTGTGCGACCTGCGCCCCCGGTGCGACGGGGGAGACGGTCGTCGCCGCGCCGGGGGCGGCGACCGGTCCGGCGATCTCATCGATCCCGGTGGCCGAGGTCGGATCCGTGGCCGCCTCCTTCTCCGCACCGGCGGCGATGGGCGCTGCGCTCGCGCTCTTCACTCTGCGTGCCGCTCGCCCGCGACGCGCCGCCCGGCGGATGGAGACGATCACGCTCGTCACGATGAGCACGAGCGCGAGCACGATGCTCGATGCCAGCACGACGAACAGCCACATCGGCGTCTCCTGGGTCGCCGGCGTGGCGATCAGGGTGTCGGACACGACGATCGTCACCTGGGCCTCGGCAGTGCCGCCGGAAGCCGCACCGGTCAGGGTGACCAGGTGCGTGCCCCCTCGAACGTCGCGCGGCACCGGCAGAACGCCGGCGACCTCGCCCTGTGCGCCCGCCGCGAGCGGCCCCACCGACACCAGTCCGTTGTCGAGGGTCGCCACCACCTGCTCCCCCGGTGTGAAGCCCTGGCCGGTGAACGCCACGGACGTGCCGGCGTCGACGGAGGTGCTCGCGAGCCCCAGGCGCAGCGCGCCGATCGCCGGAGCCGCCTCGGTGCCGGTGGCGGCAGCAGCGGCATCCGTCGTTCCTGCCGCGCCCGTACCGGCAGCGGCGAACGTGATCGGCGTGAAGGTCTCGTTGTTGGCGTTCTTCACGCCGTGGGCGCCGATCGTGATGATGCCGCACGTCACCTCACGGCAGTCGACACTCGAGTTGTTTCCCGAGCGGTCGCGGCTCTCGAAGACCGCGCCGGGAACCACCATCGACACCGTCCACGAGCCATCGGCGGCCATCACCGCGTGCGCGGCGCCTTCGGTCTCGCTTCCCGGGAACGCCACGAACCGCTGGAAGCCCTGGTTGTCCTGGGATTCCGAGTCGGGGACGTATCGGAAGTCGGTGCCGACGAGTCCGCCACTGCTCGGCGTCCACGACGTGCCGCGGGGGTCGTCCACCCAGCCGAACAGCACATAGACCCCGCCGAACCCGTTGGCGATCGACTGGAATCCGCTGCCTCGAACCGTCATCTCGGTCGCGTAGTCGGGGTCGGCGGTGGCCGCGCCCTGCGCGTTGGTCACGACGACCCCGGCGGCCGCGTGAGCGGCGGACAGCGGCAGCAGGATGCCCGCCACGAGAGCCACGGATGCCGCGGCCGCAGCCAGCCGGCCGGGGAGCCGCGAGCCGGTCACGATGCGTCCTCAGGGGCGTAGAGCGCGACCGCGAGCGCGTCGAGCACCCCGGCCGTGTGCGGGCCGAAGCTCAGGATGGTCGTGTCGGACATGTCGACGATGCGCCGATGCTGCCCGGCCGTCGTCTGAGCGACCGCCGGAATGTGCTCGACGAGTCCGTCCACACCGCCGACCGACTCGAGACCCTTCGTCATCATCAGGATCACGTCGGGATTCGCGGCGACCAGCGCCTCTGCGGTGAGGGGGCGCATCCCGATCCACCCGTTCTCGCCCGCGACGTCGATACCACCCAGCGCCTCGATCAGGGTGTCGGCTCCGGATTCCTCACCGAACAGGTAGTAGACCCCGGACTGGCCGCGGACGTAGAGGAACAGCATCCGCAATCTGTCGGCGGGATCGGCCGGTGTGACTGCGGCGATCTCGGCGACCTTGGCGGCCACCGCATGCTGCGTGCGCTCGGCGAGGAGCGATCCGCGCTCCGTGACGCCGAGGGCCGAGGCGACTTCGGCGATCAGGCCGCCGATGCCGTCGATCGAGCGGTGCGAGTCCACGACGACGACGGGGATGCCGATCTCGCGCATCTGCAGGATGGTGTCCCAGGGCCCCAGGCTCGTGTCGGTGAGGATCACGGTCGGGTTCAGCTCGAGCATCGCCTCGGCGTTGAGGTCGTGGCCGTTCTGGGTCACCAGCGGGACGCCGGCGATCTCGGGGAAGCCACTCGAGATGTCACGCCCGATCACCTGGTCGCCGAGCCCCAGCTCGAACACGATCCTCGACAGCGACCCGTAGATGTCGAGCGCGAGGATGCGGGATGCGTCGGTGACCGTGACGCTCGTGCCCTGCGAGTCCGTGACAGTGACCGGCAGCTGCACTTCGCCCGCGGTGACGGGATCGATCGCGGTCGTGCCGGCCACAGCCGTGCTCGGTCCTTCCCAGCTGCGGGGATCATCGACGACGGTGACCTCGGCGAGCGGCGGCGTCGCGGGGCCGTCGTCGGCGCCGTGGGCGCCCGCCCCCTGACATCCGGTCAGTGCGAGCGACAGGGCAAGTAGCGCGACGACCGCGCGGACAGGGCGATGAGTGGGCTTCGTCAACAGGATCTCCTGGTTCGAGTTAGGCAAGCCTTGCCTTAATCCTCGATGGCTTAATAAGGTAAGCCTAACCGAAGTTGTCGTGGCAACAATCGCCCGGCTTCGGCATATTCCCGAATCCGAAAGGAACATTCGACGTGCCATCACGCACCGACACACACAGACGCCCGTTCGCGCGGCGACTCGCCGCCCTGGGGGCCGCCGTCGCGCTCACCGCGTCCGGCCTCGCGGTCGCCGCGCCGGCCAACGCCGCCGAAACCGAGGTCGACGGAGCCACCTTCACCTGGGGCCTCAACGGATATGCCCAGAAGGGCATCTTCGGGCCATGGACGTTCAAGAACCTGACCGGCAACGTCGTTCAGCTCTCGGGCGCGACCCAGACGGAGTACGTGACTGCTGCGTTCCCGGCCACGTCCTTCCCGACGAACGCCCCGGCCGGCGCGAACCCGAACGCGGTCAAGTTCAGCGAGGGCGAGGGCACCGTCGATCCCGACACCGGAGCCGCAGCACTCTCGTGGATCGGTTCCTACACGGTCAACGCGTACCCGGCGATCTACAACGCACCGAACGAGATCTACTCGGACCCCGAACTGACGGTTGCAGCGGACGGATCCGGTGAGCTCACCTTCGACTTCACGATCGGCGCGGGCACCGACATGAGCGGCAACCCGTTCGAGGCGGTCGACTACGGGCGCCTCACGCTGGCGACGTTCAGTGCCGGCTCGATCAGCGGCCTCGACAGCGACAGCCTGCGACTGAAGCCGGACTTCTCCGGAGTCGTGCTCGATCCGACGATCGTGGCCGGCCAGATCACGACGTGCACGGCGCCGAGCCTGGCCGGCTCTTGGCCCGCCGAGTTCGTCGAGACGCTCGCCGGCGACCCGGCAGGCGCCTCGGTCTCGGCGCACTTCTACTCCACCGGCTGCGGCGGCAACCAGGACCTCAAGCCTGCGCTGCCGATCGACATCGGGTTCGTCCTCGCCGAGGTTCCGACCGAGCCCGCGGCGGCCCCCGGCGACATCACCGTCGAGGTTCCCACCGCGTCCGAGCCCGCGACGGGCTCGTTCGGCTGGGCATGGGCGACCGAGTCGGCCGTCGACCTCGGGACCGCGACCGCGACCGGTGCCACCTTCACCGCGACGGGCGCACTGAACGACGTCGTCGTCACCGACACCCGCACGGGCGGCACCGGCGCCTACAGCTGGAGCATCTCGGGCCAGGTGTCGGACTTCGTCTCGGGCGCGAACACCTTCACCGGTGCATACCTGGGCTGGGCGCCGAAGGTGACCGCCGGCAGCGCGACCGCCGGTGCCGCGGTGACGTCCACGCAGCTCGGCGGTGCAGGTCTCGCCGCCGCCAGCGTGCTGGCCGGCTCGAACGCGGCAACCAGCGCCACGGTGGGCGCCGACCTGTCGCTCGTCATCCCCGGCAGCACTGCTGCAGGGGACTACAAGACGACGCTGACGCTCACCGCCGTCCAGTAACCCACAACCGCATGGCGGGGGTCCGGCGCACGGCGCCGGACCCCTCGTGTGCTCCCGAAAGCAGACCCGATGCCTCGCCCCCCGCTCCTGTCGTCCGTCCTCGCGTCCGCGGCCCTCGCTCTGGCCGCACTCGCGGCATCCGTCCTCGCCCCGACCATGGCCCTCGCCGCCGACGCCCCGCCCGCCATCGCGTGGACGGTCGAGACCGTCGACGGCGCCCAGGGCGCCGGCCGCCCCAACTTCTCGTACGCCGTCGACCCGGGCGCCACCCTCACCGACACCATGCGTGTGACGAACACCGGCGCGACGGCCCTCGACCTCGCCGTCTATGCCGCCGATGCGTACACGACGCCCTCGGGCAACATCGACCTGAACACGACGGATGCGCCGTCCGTCGACGCCGGCACGTGGGTGGTCGCCGACGTCGCCGCCCTCTCGCTGCAGCCCGGTCAACAGGCCGACGTCGCCTTCACGGTCACGGTGCCCGCCGATGCGGCGCCCGGCGATCATTCGGCCGGGCTCATCACCTCGTTCCGCGGGGGCGAATCCACCGACACGATCGACGTCGACCGGCGGCTGGGCACCCGCGTCACAGTGCGCGTCTCGGGCGAGATCGCACCGGCGGTCGCCGTGCAGAACGTCACGACGACCTACTCCCCCTCGTGGAACCCCTTCGAACCCGGCACGCTCGTGCTGTCGTACCGGCTCGCGAACACCGGAAACACACTCCTCAGCGGTACGGATGCGTCGACCGCCGCCGGCCCGTTCGGCGCCTTCGCCGCCGCGAGCGCCCCGCTCGTGCTCTCCGAAGTGATCCCCGGATCGAGCATCGACGTGGTCCGTGAGATCCCGATCGCGCCCTGGGGGTGGGTATCCGGCACGGTCGCCGTCCAGCCGGAGGCGATCGGGCTCGGCGCTCAGCCCCTCGCGGCCGTCACGCACGAGTACGGCGTGGTCGCCGTGCCGTGGACGCTGCTCATCGCGTTCAGCGTCATCGGCGTGGCCGTGGTCGTCGTGTGGCTCGTCCGGCGCCGGCGGCGGGCCGAGCCGTCAGATCCGCAGCGGGAGCAGGTCGGAGATGTCGGCGCGCGTGCCCGAGGCGACGATGCGACCTGAGGTCGCGGCATCCGCCCACTGCTCGCCGCCCGTGGCGATCGCGATCCACGTGACGGCGTCGGTCTCGACGACATTGGGCGGCGTGCCACGGGTGTGACGCGGCCCCTCGACGACCTGCACGGCTCCGAACGGCGGCACGCGTACTTCGACCGAGTTGCCGGGGGCCTTCTCGACGAGCAGCTGCAGCAGGTAGCGCACGGCGGTCGCGAGATCGGTGCGGGACGGGAGGGATGCCTCGCCCGCGGCGCGCACCGCCTCGAGGGCGGAGCGTCCGTCGTCGGTAGAGATCTTGCGGGCCACGTGGCCAGGCTACGCCGCGCCTGCGACCTTCGGGCCGGTGCCGGCCGCACGTCCCGAAACATGCCGGGGACCCGCGGGTAGGCTGGGCGGGTGAAGATCCTGGTTCTCGGCTCGGGCGCGCGAGAGCACGCCATCATCCTCGCGCTGCGCTCGGAAGAGGCGGCGCACGAGATCTTCGCAGCCCCCGGCAACGCCGGCATCGGGCAGGACGCGCAGCTGGTCGCGCTCGACGCGAACGACCCCGCGGCGGTCACGATCTTCGCCAACGAGAACGCCGTGGACCTCGTGGTCATCGGGCCTGAGGCCCCCCTCGTGGCGGGCGTCGCCGACGCGCTGCGGGCACGCGGCATCCCGGTGTTCGGCCCCGGAAAAGCGGCCGCGCAGCTCGAAGGATCGAAGGCGTTCGCGAAGCGGATCATGGACGCCGCGGGCGTGCCCACCGGCCGCGCACTCCGCGCGGCGACGCGGCCCGAGCTCGAGGCGGCACTCGACGATCTCGGCGCCCCCTATGTCGTGAAGGCAGACGGCCTGGCCGCGGGCAAGGGCGTCATCGTGACCTCCGACCGCGACGCGGCGCTCGCCCACGCCGACGAGTACCTCCCCGTGGGCCCGGTGCTGGTAGAGGAGTTCCTCGCCGGCCCCGAGGTGTCGCTGTTCTTCCTGAGCGACGGGGACCACGTGCTCGCGCTCAGCCCCGCACAGGACTACAAGCGCCTGCTCGACGGCGACGAGGGCCCCAACACCGGCGGCATGGGCGCCTATTCGCCGCTGCCGTGGCTCGACGGCCCGTTCGGCAGCGAGCAGGAGTTCGTCGACCTCGTCACTCGAGAGGTCGCCGAACCGGTCGTCCGCCGACTGGATGCCGAGGGCACGCCCTTCATCGGCCTGCTCTATGCCGGCCTCATCCTGACCGACTCCGGCGTCAAGGTCATCGAGTTCAACGCGCGCTTCGGCGACCCCGAGACGCAGGTCGTGCTGCCCCGGCTGCTCGACCCGCTCTCGGAGCTGCTGCTCGCCGCGGCATCCGGCAATCTCGAGGATCGCCCGCGTCCCGCCTTCGCCGACGCCGTCTCGGTCACCGTCGTGCTCGCCAGCGAGGGCTACCCCGCTGCACCCCTCACCGGTCGCCCGCTCACAGGGCTTCGCGCCGCCGAGAGCGTCGAGGGCGTGCACCTCGCCCACGCGGCCACCGCCGAGTCCGAGGGCGGGCTCGTGGCCACCGGCGGCCGCGTGCTGAACGTCGTCGCGCTGGGCACGACCTTCATCGAAGCACGCGATCGCGTGTACCGTGCCGTCGCCGAGATCGGCCTCGACGGCGCTCAGCACCGCACCGACATCGCCGCACGCGTCGTCGAGCACTGACCTCTCCGAGCGCGCGCGCTCGACCGCACCGCACCGCGCCGTGCCGTGCGTGCGCGCCCGACCGCGCCGCGCCGTGCCGCGCCGCGCGTCGGGGATACACCGTATTCGTCACGAGACACCACACAGCGGATGGTGTCTCGCCCTGAACATGGTGTATCCGGGTCAGGCCTGAAGGGGATACACCGCATTCGTCACGAGACACCACACAGCGGATGGTGTCTCGCCCTGAACATGGTGTATCCGGGGCAGGTCTGGCTCAGACCGCCTGGCGCACCTGCAGCAGCGGGCATTCGAACGGGTCCCGCTCGCCGAGCCCCACGCGGTTGATGTAGCGCGTCACGATCCGGTACGACTCCCAGAGCCCGGTCTCGGTGTACCGCACGTCGTGCGCGAGGCAGTACTCCCTGATCGCGCCCGATGCCTGCCGGAGGTGGGGGCGGGGCATCGACGGGAAGAGGTGGTGCTCGATCTGATAATTCAGTCCGCCCATCGCGACGTCGAGCAGGCGACTGCCGCGGATGTTCCTGCTCATCAGCACCTGCCGGCGCAGGAAGTCGAGCTTCGCGCCGGCGGGGACCAGCGGCATCCCCTTGTGATTGGGTGCGAACGCGAGTCCCATGTACACGCCGAACAGGCCGAGCTGCACCGCGAGGAAGACGGCGGCGATCCCGGGTGAGAGCACGACGAACACGAGCGCGAGATAGCCGCCGAGGCGGATCGCGAGGAACGCGATCTCGATCGGACGCCTGCGGAGGGGTTCGCGCGAGACGACACGCCGCACGCTCGACGCGTGCAGTGAGAGGCCTTCGAGCAGAAGGATCGGGAAGAAGAAGACGCCTTGATGCGCCATCACCCAGGCGAGCGGGCGGCCGTAGTGCTTGGCGCGTTCCTCGACCTGATCGGCGGTGACCGCGATCACCGGCAGCTCGATGTCGGGGTCGGACCCGATCTTGTTCGGGTTCGCATGGTGGCGGGTGTGCTTGTGCTGCCACCAGCCGTAGCTCATCCCGACGAGCAGATCGCCCAGAACGATGGAGGTCCAGTCGTTCCAGCGCCCAGAGACGAAGATCTGCCGGTGCGCGGCGTCGTGCCCGAGCATCGCGATCTGCGTGAAGACGATGGCAAGCGCCGCGGCGGTGAACAGCTGCCACCACGTGTCGCCGATCAGGACGAATCCCGCGAGCGCCGCGGCCAGCACGAGCGCACCGCCGATCAGCTTGGTCCAGTAGTACCCGTAACGGCGTCGCATCAAGCCGCTCGCGACCACCGTGCGCGAGAGCTCCGTGAAGTCGTTGATCGCACGCGATCGGCGCTCGACGACGCGAACGCCCCGATCGACTTGTTCGGTCATCGTCCCAGCCCCGATCCTCCGGCCGCACGGCTGTGCGGGCCGACGATGTCGGGGTCCGGGGCACCTGTGCTCAGGCTACGCCGATGTCGCGCGGTGCGGGGCTGCTCGGAGCGAGTTCACAGACCGCGGACTCACCGATCGCGGAGGCCTCTCACGTCTGGCGCCGGATGAAGCGCATCAGCCAGGCGATGACGGCGATGATGATGATGACGAGGCCGATCCACAGCAGGAACTTCGCGGCCTCGATGAACACGCCCAGCAGCAGCAGGACGATTCCGACGACGAGCAGGATCACGGCGAGTGCGGTCATGTTCTCATCGTGCGCGCCTGCGGATGCCGCGTCCACCCGGTTGACAGAGCCGCCGAGGCCATGCCAAAGCCGCGGTTCAGTCGGCCAGCGAGGCCGCCTGCCACTGGTCGGGCGACACCGGCTTCGGGCGCCGCAGGAACAGCACCGCCACGACGCCCACCAGCATGACGACGGCGGGCAGCAGGATGGTCTGGGCCATCGCGGTCGAGAACGGCTCGGCGACGGCCGCGGGAAGCTGTCCGCCCGCGAAGCTGCCGCCCGCGGCATCCGACGCACCGGGCAGGTTCGCCTCGATCCGCGCCTGCATGAACACCGCGATCGCGGCCGAGCCGAGCACCGACCCGATGGTGCGGGTGGTGTTGTAGATGCCCGCGCCGGCGCCGGCCTGCCGTGGTGAGAGGTTGCGGGTGGCGGTGGTGGCCAGCGGCCCCCACATGCCGGCGTTGCCGACACCCATGAGGAACGACGGGATGAGGAACATCCAGATCGGGGTATCGAGGTTCATCAGTGCGGAGTAGAGCACGAGCGAACCCGCCACCAGCAGCAGGCCGGGCACGAGCAGCACGCGCGGATCGGTGTGGTCGAGCCAGCGGCCGGCGAGGGGCGACAGCACGCCGGCGGCGATCGCCATCGGCACGAGCAGCAGCGCCGACTCGGTCGGGGTGAGCCCTCGCGCCAGCTGGATGAAGAACATGAGCGGCAGCGACATGCTGGTGACGGTGAATCCGACGGTCGAGATGCCGATGTTGGCGACCGAGAAGTTGCGGTCGCGGAACAACTCCATCGGCACGAGCGGCTCGCTCTTCGTGCGGAACTGCTGCCAGATGAACAGGCCGAGCACGATGACGCCGGTGAGGATGACTCCCCACACCGTGATCGGGCCCCAGATGACGCCCCAGTCGTAGGTCTCGCCCTCCTGCAGCCCGAACACGATGAGGAACAGGGCGACGGCGCTCAGCACGACGCCGACGAGGTCGAACTTATGCGGGTGCGTCTCGAGCTTCGGGACGAGGATCCATGCGAGCACGAAGCCGACGATGCCGACCGGGATGTTGATGAAGAAGATCCACTCCCAGCCGAGGCCGTCCACGAGCAGGCCTCCCGCGAGCGGGCCGACGAGCATCGCAACGCCCGACGTCGCACCCCACAGGCCCATCGCCGCACCGCGCTGGGTCGGCGGGAAGGTGCGGGTGATGACGGCCATCGTCTGCGGCGTCATGAGCGCGGCGCCAAGGCCCTGCACGGCGCGGAACGCGATCAGTGCGCCGAGCGTGGGCGACAGCCCGCAGGCGAGCGAGGCGAGCGTGAAGACCGCGAGCCCGATGAGGTAGATGTTCTTCGGGCCGAAGCGGTCGCCGAGGCGTCCGGTGATGAGGAGGGGCACGGCGTACGCGAGGAGGTAGGCCGAGGTCACCCAGACGACGTTGTCGAGGTTGTTGGTGTCGGGATCGAGCGCGGCCTTGATGGCGGGGTTGGCCACCGAGACGATCGTGGTGTCGACCAGGATCATGAAGAAGCCGATGACCAGGGCCCACAGGGCCGGCCACGGGCTGCGCGGGGCGCTGTTCTTTCGAGCGGATGCCGCACCCGGTGCGGTCACGCCGCTCCCGGTCGCTGAGCTTCTCAATGCGTCGGTCACTGTCGTGCCGCCTTTCTCTGGGCGATGTAGCGTTCCGAGGGCTCCACGTCGGGACCCCACGGGAAGTCGGAGGCGTCGAGGCGAACGAGCAGTCCGTCGAGCCAGGTGAGGTCGGCCGCGAGGAGGGCCTCGTCACGGTCGACCTCGAGCAGATACTGCGCGGGCACGCCCTTGGCGTCGGCGAACCGGTGCCCCTCGACAAGGGCGCGGTGGGCGTCGGCGAGTGCGGTCCTGCGGGCGAGCAGCAGGGCGATCACCTCGCCGCGATCGAGGTTGTGCGCCTCGGCGAGCGCGACGCGGAACTCGGCAGGGCGATCGACGCGGGGAAGCTCGCGCCGCACCCATTCGACGACAGCGCGGGCGCCGGCATCCGTCACCGTGTAGGTGGTGCGCTCGGGGCGATTGCCTTCGCGATCGACGCCGACCTCGCTGACGAGCCCCGCCTTCTCGAGCCGCGAGACGGTGTGATAGACGGTGCCGTTGGTGATCGTGACGAGCCGCTCGTCGCGCCGCATGCGCATGAGGCGGATCATCTCGTACGGGTGCATGTCGCCCTCGCTGAGCAGCGCGAGCACCATGAGTCCGAGCGGGGTCAGCCGGCCGACGTCGTCCTTCACCATCACTCCATGTCGATTAGTCCAGATGGACTATACCTCTGTTCGCGCTCGTCGGGACCCATGGGCCGGGGATAATGGGCGGGTGACGGACGCGAACCCCACCTCTCTCGACCTGCCCGGCTGGCGCCACGTGTACTCGGGCAAGGTGCGAGACCTGTACCGGCCGACGGACGACACCCAGCGGATGCTCGTCGTCGCGAGCGACCGGGTGAGCGCCTTCGACCACGTGCTCTCGCCCGGCATCCCCGGCAAGGGCATCCTGCTGACCACGCTCAGCCTGTGGTGGTTCGACCGGCTGGCGGGCTCTGACGGCGGCCGCAGCATCCCGAATCATCTCGCGGCATCGCACGTGCTGACCCGCGGAGCCGACGGCGCGGCGAACACCCCCGACGATCTGCAGAACCTGATCCCGGATGCCGTCACCGGACGCGCCATGGTGGTCAAGAGTCTCGACATGCAGCCGATCGAATGCGTCGTGCGCGGGTACCTCACCGGATCCGGATGGGCCGAGTACCGCGAAAGCGGGACGGTATGCGGCATCCCGCTTCCGGCTGGGCTCGCCAACGGCGACCGCCTGCCCGAGCCGATCTACACCCCCGCGTACAAGGCCCCGCTCGGTGAGCACGACGAGAACATCTCGTACGAGCGCACCGTCGACCTCGTGGGAGCCGAGCGCGCCGCGGAGCTGCGCGACCTCTCGCTCGAGATCTACGAGCGTGCCGCGCGCACGGCCGAGGCGCACGGCGTCATCCTCGCCGACACGAAGTTCGAGTTCGGCATCGACGAGAACGGCGTGATGACGCTCGCCGACGAGGTGCTCACGAGCGATTCGTCCCGCTACTGGGATGCCGCGGCCTGGGCCTCGGGCACCACTGCCGAAGAGCGCATGGCGAGCTTCGACAAGCAGATCGTGCGCGACTGGCTCGCCGCGAACTGGGCGCCGCCGCGCGAAGGCGAGCCTCCGGCGCTGCCCGCCGATATCGTCGAGCGCACGACCGCCCGCTACCGCGAACTGCTCGACCGCCTCACCGCAGCCTGACCCGCCGCGCAGCGGGAGCGACGGCGCGGAAGCGACCGGCGCAGGCACGGGAGCGACCGGTGGGGCAGGCGCGGGGCACCGGCCGGCGTCTCCTGAGAGACGGCGGGTGGTGCGGGAACGACGGGCGGCGCAGCCGTGGGCATCCGCAGATTCCGGCATCGGTCTGTCGTGGCCACGCGCGCACCACCCCGGGGCACATTCGCCACCTCGGGGCGTGATCCTCCCGCCCCGAAGTGAACAACCCGCCCCGGGGGCACGGCATCCGCGGGTCGCGGCGCATGCAGCCCCGGCGCACGCAGCCCCGGGGCACATTCGCCCCGGGGCACATTCACCACTTCGGGGCGTGATCCTCCCGCCCCGAAGTGAACAACCCGCCCCGGGGCATCCCATCCCCGGGGCGCGCGCGGGGGGACTTCCAGCGGGAATTCACGGCGGATGCCGGGGGTTGAGTATTCACATGAATGAAGCAGTCCCCGGCCGGCTCGCTGCCGACACCTCTATGGGTGCGGTGACCCTGCTCGTCGGCGACCTCGATCGGATGACCGCGTTCTACCGCGATGTCGTGACGCTCACCGTGCTGTCGGCCGAGGGCGACACCGTCACGCTCGGTCGCGCCGGCCGGCCGATCGTGGTGCTCCGCCACGATCCCGCGCTCCGCCACGCGACCGCCGGTTCGGCGGGCCTGTTCCACACCGCGATCCTCTTCGAGACGCAGGAGGCCCTCGCCGCCGCGCTGTACAGCGTCGCCCGTCACGCGCCCGGCACTTTCACGGGCAGCGCCGATCACCTCGTGAGTCAGGCCTTCTACCTGACCGACCCCGAGGGCAACGGCATCGAGCTCTACTGGGACCGCACGCGCACCGAGTGGTCGTGGACGCACGGCCAGATCGAGATGGCGACGCTCTCCCTCGACCCCAACGAGTTCCTCCGCGACCACTTGACCGAGCGGGCCGAGACCGGCGAGACGACGCAGGATGCGGCATCCGTCGGTCACGTGCACCTGTCGGTGGGCGACGTCGCCACCGCGCGCGCCTTCTACGTCGATGCGCTCGGCTTCGACGAGACGGCGTCCTTGGGCAGCCAGGCGGTCTTCGTCAGCGCGGGCGGCTACCACCACCACATGGCGATGAACGTCTGGAACTCTCGCGGAGCAGGGCCTCGGATGCCCGCCCTCGGACTCGGTCGCGTCGACCTCTCGCTCACCGACTCCGATGCGCTCGGCGCACTGTCGGAGCGTCTGCGCGACCGCGGCTTCCCGGTGCGCGACGACGGTCGGACGCTCTCGTTCGACGACCCCTGGGCGAACCTCCTGCACGCCACGGTCCCCGGCCGCGGCTGAGCCGCGGGCCTGAGCGCGGCCCGGACACCAGAGCCGCGACGAGACCAGGCGTCAGACCGAGTCGCGGACGACGAGTTCCGTCTCGAGGATCGTGACGTGGCGCGGATGCCGCCCCGCGAGCAGATCGAGCAGCACCGTGGCCATGCGCTCCCCCTGCGCGAAGGACGGCTGGCGCATCGTCGTCAGCGGAGGGATCACGGATGTCGCGACGGGCGAGTCGTCGAAGCCCATGATCGCGACGTCCTCGGGCACCCGCAGGCCGGCCGCCGCGAGCACGGTCAGCGCGCCGCGTGCCATCAGGTCGCTCGCGACGAAGACCGCATCGGGCCGATCGCCGGACTCGAGGATGCGCCGCATCGCGTCGGCGCCGCCGTCCGCCGTGAAGTTGCCGTCCTCGATCGCGCCGGGAGCGAGCTGGAAGGAGGCGAGCGCATCCCGGAAGCCCCGCAGGCGGTCCACGCCCGCGGGCATGTCGCGCGGGCCGGTGATCGATGCGATCCGGCTGCGTCCGCTCTCGACGAGGAACACCGTCGCATCGTAGGCTCCGCGCACGTTGTCGACGTCGACGTAGTAGTCGCGTTCGCGTTCGCGCACGGGACGGCCGCCGTAGACCACCGGCACGACGCTCGCGATGCGGTCGATGAACGTGTCACTGGTGTGGTGCGAGACCACGATGGCGCCGTCGACTGCGCCGCTGCGCACGTAGCTGGTGGTCTTGTCGCCCGGGTCGTCGCTGGCGATGAACAGGTTGAGCACGTAGTCCGAGCGGCCGAGCCGGGCGTTGATCCCGGAGACGATCGCGGCGAAGAACGGGTCGCCGAAGAATCGCGTCGTGTCTTCGGGCACGATCAGCGCGATCGCGTGCGTCTGCCGGCTCGCGAGCGAGCGGGCGGCGCGGTTCGGCACGTAGTTGAGGTCGGCGATCGCCCGCTTCACGGATTCGAGGGCCTCGGGGCTCACCGCCGTGGAACCGTTGACGACACGCGAGACCGTCGACCGCGACACGCCCGCGGCCGCGGCGACCTCCTCGATCGTGACCGCTGCGCGGATCACTTCGGTGCTCATCCCTGCTCCCTCTTCCGGATGCCGCGGCTCGGGCCCGATCAGCCGACGAACAGCGTCAGCCGACGGTGGCGGCCGTCTCCGGCTCGAGCGCTCTCGAGCCGATGATCCGGCTGTACTCGAGTCCGCTGTCCTTCACCGTGCGCTCCTGCGTGTCGTAGTCGACGCGCACGATTCCGAACCGCTTCTCGTACCCCCACGCCCACTCGAAATTGTCGAGGAGCGACCAATAGAAGTATCCCCGCACATCGGCGCCCGCATCGACCGCATCGAGGATCGCGGCGAGATGCGCGCGGACGAAGTCGGCGCGCTCGTCGTCGTGGACGCGCACCCGGCCGTCCTCGACCACGCGCTCGTCGTCGTAGGCCGCGCCGTTCTCGGTGACATAGAGCACCGTCCCCGCCGGCTTCGCATACTCGTCCCAGACGTGGGTGAGCAGACGGGTGAGACCCTCGGGCTGCACTTCCCAGTTCATCGGCGTGCGCGGCAGGCCCCGCTCGTGCCAGTGGATGCCGTCGTGCGAGGGGAACGGAGAGCGCCCGGGGCGGTCGGTGGGCGCATCACCGGCCCGAGGCGGATCCGCCGGCACATGACCGCCGACGAACTCGCCGTGGTAGTAGTTGACGCCCATGGTGTCGAGCCGTGTCGAGATGACGTCGAGGTCGCCGGGGCGCACCGCGGCCTCCCACGCGTCGATGGCCGCGGCATCCACCTTCCGGATGTCTTCGACGACGTCCGCCGGGTACTCGCCCCGGAAGATCGGGTCGAGGAACCACCGGTTGAACTGCCCGTCGATCCGGCGCGCGGCGTCCACGTCTGCCGGGTCGGTCGGATCGACCGGATCGGCGACGGTGAGGTTCAGCGTGATGCCGAGCTGCAGCGACTCGTCTCGGGCGCGGAGCTCCTGCACGGCCTGACCGTGGCCGAGCATGAGGTGGTGCGCGGCGAGCACGCCCTCCTCGACGCTGTAGTGGCCGGGGGCGTGCAGTCCCGCGGTGTAGCTGAGGAACGACGAGCACCACGGCTCGTTGAGCGTGGTCCAGACGTTCACCCGATCGCCCAGCGCGTCGTGCATGCTCAGCGCGTACTCGGTGAACTTCTCGGCGGTGTCGCGGTTCGCCCAGCCGCCCTGCTCCTGCAGCGCCTGCGGCAGGTCCCAGTGGTAGAGCGTCAGCCACGGCAGGATGTCGGCGCCGAGCAGTTCGTCGACCAGGCGCTTGTAGAAGTCGACGCCCTGCGCGTTGACCGCGCCGCCGTCGGGGCGCACTCGCGACCACGACGTCGAGAAGCGGTACGTCTGCAGGCCCATGTCTTTCATGAGCGCCACGTCGCCGGCGTACCGGTGATAGTGATCGCAGGCCACGTCCCCGTTGTCGCCGTTGATGACGGCGCCCGGGACGCGGCAGAACGCGTCCCAGATCGAGTCGCGGCGGCCGTCCTCGTGGGCGGCGCCTTCGATCTGGAAGGCCGCCGTTGCGGCGCCGAAGAGGAAGTTCGACGGGAAGCTGCGCGAAGTCGCGTTCGTCATGAGGGCAGAGTCCTCTCGTGGTGCGGTGGTGGTCATGTGTCTATCAGCCCTTCACCGCGCCGGCCATGATCCCGCTGACCAGCTGCTTGCCGGTGAAGGCGAACAGGATGAGCAGCGGAATCGTCGCGAGCAGTACGCCGGCCAGCACGATCGAGTAGTCGACGAAGTAGTTGGATTGCAGCAGCGACAGTGCGACGGGCAGGGTCGGGCTCTGCCGGTCGAGCACGATGAACGGCCAGAAGAACTGGTTCCACGCGCCCACGAAGGTGAACAGGAACAGCATCGCGGCCGCGGGCCGGGCCGCGGTGACGCCGACAGTCCAGAACGTGCGGATCATGGATGCCCCATCCACACGTGCCGCTTCGATGAGCTCGTCCGGCACGGTCTGCGACAGGTACTGCGTCATCCAGAACACGCCGAACGCGCTGGTGAGCGCGGGGATGATGATCGCCCCGATCTGCCCGGTCCAGCCGAGGTCCGAGAACAGCAGATAGAGAGGAACGACTCCGAGCTGCATCGGCACGGCCATCGTCGCCACCACGAATGCGAGGAGTGCCTTGCCGCCGGGAAAGCGGAGCTTGGCGAACGCCCAGCCCGCGAGGGTCGAGAAGACGACGACGGATGCCGCGATCACGGTGGAGCTGAAGATCGAGTTCCACAGCGCCAGCCAGAAGTTCACGGCGGGGTCGTTCATGACCTTGAGCGCGTTGTCGATGAAGTTGCCGCCGGGCAGCCACGACATGTTCGGATCGTTGATGGTCGTCGAGTCGCCCGAGCCGATCAGGAACGACCAGTAGTAGGGGAAGATCGCCGAGACCACGACCACTCCGAGGCCGACGTATACCCAGACGCCGGCGCGGACGCCGCGGATCTTCGTGGTGCGATTGCTCCGGCGCGCGTTGGGGAGATTCTCCTCGACGATCGCGAGAGGCGGGGTGCTGATGGCGCTCACTGCGGGGCTCCCTTCCGGCGGCGGCGGCGTTGGATGACTCCGCGACCGCCCTCGTCGCGGACGAGGCGACGCGTGATGGCGAGGTTGATGAGGCCGATCGCCAGGATGATGATGAAGAGGATCCACGCCAGGGCTGCGGCGCGACCGAAGTTGAACTCGCCCCAGCCGATGTTGTAGAGGTACAGCGTGATCGTCAGCCATTGGCCGGCAGCGCCTCCGCGGCCGGTCTGGTCGAACATGCGGGGCTCGTCGAAGATCTGCAGCCCGCCGATCGTCGACGTGATGATCACGAAGATGAGCGTCGGCTTCAGCGACGGCAGCGTGATGCTCCAGAACTGGCGGAATGCGTTGGCGCCGTCGACGGTCGCGGCCTCGTAATACTCACGGGGCACGGCCTGCATGGCGGCGAGCAGGATGAGGGCGTTGTAGCCGGTCCAGCGGAAGTTGACCATCGTCGCGATGGCGATGTGGCTCCAGAACGGGTCCTTGTGCCAGGCGATGGGGTTCAGGCCGAGGTCGGTGAGGATGTTGTTCACCAGGCCGTGGTTGTCGCCGAACATGTTGCTGAAGATCAGCGCGACCGCCACCGGGGCCATGACGTACGGGAGCAGGACGCTCATCCGCCAGAAGGTCTTGGAGCGGATGTTGCGGTCGAGCATCGCCGCGATGAACAGCGCGAGGATGAGCTGCGGCACCGACGACAGCAGGAAGATGCTGAAGGTGTTGCGCAGGGCCACCCAGAAGTCGGCCTGCGACAGGATCCAGATGTACTGATCGAAGCCGACGAAGGTGCCGGAGTTTCGGACGAGGTCCCATTCCTGGAACGAGATGACCGCCGTGTAGACGATCGGGAAGAGTCCCACGATCGCGAACAGGATGAAGAACGGCGAGATGTAGAGGAAGGGCGAGAGCTTCAAGTCCCAGCGGCTCAGCCGGTGGGAGAAGGAGAGGACGCGTGCGGGGCGTTCGGGGGTGGGCCGATCGGCCGGCCCGGATGCCGTGGTGCGGGTTGCGGTCGAGGTCACCGGTGGCTCCGATTCGGGTGTCGAGGGTGGGGGTGGATGCGGAGTGCGTGCGGACCGGGAGGACCCGCACGCACTCCGCCTCTGTCGTCAGATCACGTTCGCGCGAGCGAAATGATCGTCAGGGGTGACCGGTCAGAACGCTTCGACTTCGGCGACGAAGTTGTCCCACGACGTCTGCGCGTCTTCGACCCCGTCGAAGACGCGCGTGATGGCGTCCTGCAGCGCGGTGTTGTACTTGAAGTAGTTCGCGCTCTTGTACGGGGTGACGGTGATCGCCTCGGAGCGGTCCGCGAAGACCGTGCCGGTGGGCGCGTCGGCGAAGTACTCGTTCGTCGAGTCCGTGATGGACGGCGCGCTCTGCGCGTCGACCGCGCTGGGGAATGCACCGACGGTGACGAAGGTCTTCTCCTGCTGCTCGGGAGCGGTCAGCCAGTCGGCGAGCGCGAGGGCTGCGTCCACGTTCTTGCCGTTGGCCGGAACGGTCAGGTACGAGCCGCCCCAGTTGCCGCCGCCGTTGGGGAACGCGTTGGCGATCTCCCAGCCGGTGACCTCGGGAGCGTTGCCCGAGATGATGCCCAGCATCCACGGCGGGCACAGCATCGCGGCGAATTCGCCGTTGGCCATCGAGGCGTTCCAGTCGTCGGACCACTGGCCCGAATAGGCCGAGTTCGGGATGCCGCGCTCGATGACGAGCTCGTACGCCGCCTTGGTCTCGGGGCTGGTGGTCGCGACGACGGTGCCGTCGGCCTCGTCGTACGGGAACTCGACCTGGTTGATGATGCCCTGGAACGCCGAGTTCGCGGCGTCGATCATCGGCTTGCCGGTCGCGGCCTTGTACTGGTCGGCCAGGTCGAAGAACGTGTCCCAGTCCCCGTCGATCGCGCCGGCGACCTCGTCGGGCGTGGAGGGGAGGCCGGCAGCGGCGAACAGGTCGGCGCGGTAGCAGACCGCCTGCGGGCCGATGTCGGTGCCGAAGCCGACGAGGCGGCCGTCGGCGTCGGTCGCGGCGGCTTCCTTCCAGTCCACCCAGCGGCCCTTGGCGCTGTCGGGCACCTCGGCGAGCAGATCGGAGTACTGCATGGCCTCGGCGAACCAGTCCACCTCGACGGCCTCGATGTCGGCGAGGCCCTCCTTGCCGAGCTTGGCGAAGAAGTTCGTGCGGGCGTCGTCGGTGATGGCGGCCTTGTTGTGGACGATCTTCACGTCCGGGTTCTCGTCCATGTACTCCTGGAGGAGTTCATCGTCGTAGCCGAAGTCGTTGAAGGTGGCCAGGGTCAGCGTGATCTGGCCGTCGTCGCCGGCGGCGTCGTCATCGCCGCTACCGCCGGCACAGCCGGCGAGGATGATGGCCGAGGCCGAGAAGGCGGCGACCGCCACGGCGCTTCTGCGGAAGGCGCGAGTATTCACTGTCACTCCTTTGTGTTGTCAGGGTCGTGTGTGTGTCTTGCAGGATGCGGTCTCACGGGTGCCGAGACCTGACCCGTGGGAGCGTTCCCACGGATTGTTGGGTAACGCTATGGGATCGCTCCCACGAATGTCAAGGGAGCGCTCCCACGAACTGATCACGGTTGAATCACGACAGATCCCGATGCAGGGGAAGCGGCGGTCTCCGCGGCCCGTAGACTGGGGGCGACCCCTTCCCGCGACATCCGGAGCTGTCTCATGCCCACCATCGTCGTCGACGTCATGCCCAAGGCCGAGCTGCTGGACCCGCAGGGGAAGGCCGTGACCGGCGCCCTCTCGCGTCTGGGAGTCGACGCCTTCTCGTCCGTCCGCATCGGCAAGCGCTTCGAGCTCACCGTCGAGGGCGAGGTCGACGACCAGGTCCTCGAGGCCGCTCGCAAGGTCGCCGACGAGATCCTGTCGAACTCGGTGATCGAAGACGTCATCTCCGTCGAGGTGGTCGCGTGACGACCCGCGTCGGGGTCATCACCTTCCCCGGCTCACTCGACGACCGCGATGCGCAGCGCGCGATCCGCGTCGCCGGCGGTGAGCCGGTCGCCCTCTGGCACGGCTCGCACGATCTCGACGGCGTCGATGCGCTGGTGCTGCCCGGCGGCTTCAGCTACGGCGACTACCTGCGGGCCGGAGCGATCGCGGCGCTCGCCCCGATCATGACCGAGGTGAAAGATGCCGCAGCCAAGGGCATGCCGATCCTCGGCATCTGCAACGGCTTCCAGATGCTGGTCGAGGCGCACCTGCTTCCCGGCGGTCTGATCCGCAATGCGCACCAGCAGTTCATCCGCCGCGACCAGCGTCTGCGCGTCGAGAACAACGACACCGCGTGGACCAGTGAATTCACCTCTGGCCAGGAGATCGTCATCCCGCTGAAGAACGCGGACGGCGGTTACGTCGCGTCGGAGTCCGAGCTCGATCGCCTCGAGGGCGAGGGCCTCGTCGCGTTCCGCTACGTCGGCGTGAACCCGAACGGATCGCTGCGCGACATCGCCGGCATCACCAATGATCGCGGCAACGTGGTCGGTCTCATGCCGCACCCCGAGCACGCCGTCGAAGAGGGCTTCGGTCCCGACACCGCCGCCGCCATGCGCTCCGGCGTCGACGGTCTGCCGTTCTTCACCTCGGCCATCGCCGCAGTGGTGGGCGCCGCGGCCTGAGCCCCGGCATCCGCCGTCAGACCGTCCCGGCGGGCGGCCACACCCCGATGATGATCGCCATGATCACGATGGTGACGAGCTCGTGCGCGATGTTGAGCACGGTGAGCGACGACGGCCGCCCCTCGAACGCATCGTGCGTGATGAACCGCGCGGCCGTGAAGCCCGCCCACAGGATCACGCCGGTGCCCAGCGCCGCGAGCAGGTAGCCGCCGTCATAGAAGTACCACGCGATCGTGGTCGCGCCGGCGAGCACCCACGCCGTGATGAAGCTCACGATGACCGTGACCACGATCGGCACGACGGCGCTGGCGCCGGGGCGATCCATGTCGACGTTCGCGAGCTTCGCCCAGCGCGTGCCGAACACCTTCGGCGTGTACCAGATCGAGCCCACCACCATGCTCGATGCGGTCGCCAGCAGCACTGCCCAGTAGTTGATCTCGGGGACCACGTCCGCCTCCTCTGTCCGGTTTGCCCGAACTCTATTCCTCACGAGCCCCGATAGCGTGGAAGACGTGAGCAGCAGCGGCATCCGGAATCTCGTCGTCTCCGTCCCCACCGAGCACATGGCCGCCGATCTCGGCCCCCTTCCCGACGGTGTCGAGGTGGTGGTGTGGCCGATGGATGCCGCGGCTCCCCGGGACCGGTTCGACATCGTGGTGCCGCCCTACATGTCGATGTCACGCGTGCTCGCGCGTCTCGAGAACGTGCCGGTGGGGCTCGTGCAGGGCCAGTCGATCGGATACGACGGCGTCGCGCAGGTGCTGCCGTCCGGTCTGGTCTTCGCCAACGCGGCGTCGGTGCACGAGACATCCACCGCCGAGCTCGCCGTCGGCCTCGCCATCGCCGCGCAGCGCCACCTCGACGCATTCGCCGTCGATACCGCAGCGGGCCGGTGGGCGCCGGTGTTCTCGCAGAGCCTCGCCGACCGGCGCGTGCTGCTGCTCGGCTACGGCGGCGTCGGCAAGGCGGTGGCCGCACGTCTTGCGGGCTTCGAGGTGCAGCTCACGCCGGTCGCGTCGCGAGCACGCGACGAAGACGGGACGCCGGGGTCAGCACAGGTCCACGTGCACGGCGTCGACGAACTGCCCGACCTGCTGCCCCACGCCGACATCGTGATCCTCACCCTTCCCGGAGGCGACGCGACGCGAGGGCTCGTCGACGACGCGTTCCTGTCCGCACTGCCCGACGGCGCGCTGATCGTCAACGTCGGACGCGGCACGCTCGTCGACACCGACGCCCTCGTCGACCACGTGCGGCGCGGACGCATCCGCGCGGCGCTCGACGTGACCGAACCCGAGCCGCTGCCCGAAGGGCATCCGCTCTGGAGCCTGCCGGGCGTGCTGATCTCGCCGCACGTCGGCGGAGCCTCCAGCGCCATGCAGCCTCGCATCGCCCGGCTCGTGCGCGCCCAGATCGAGCGCATGGCCGCCGGCGAGCCGCCGCTCAACGTCGTTCTGCCGGTACCGGTCCCCTAGCCTCCCCCGCGACGCGTCGAGCAGCGCCCACCCCGCGGGTAGCAGCACCACACCCCACCGGTCTCCTCCTCCACTGCTGCAGTTCCCTGCGAGTGCTGCGTCGCCCGACGCAGCACTCGCAGGAAGATGCAGCACTCGAAGCGCGCGGCAGTCAGCATGCAGGCGCGGACTCGGCGGGCGCGGGCGGCGCGGGGCGGTCAGCGGGTGTCGATGTCGGCGCCCGACCACAGATCGGCGCACTCGATCTCGAGGGCGTCGTGGGCGATCAGGTACGCGCGCGCCCCGCGATCGCCCGAGAGCGACTCCGCGGCGGGGGCGAGATGGGCTGCCCCCAGGGCGACGGGATGCCCCGGCTCGCCGCCGTAGACCGCCTGCGCGAGTGCGTGCACGGGGTCGGTTCCGAGCGCAGCGATGACCCGGGTGATGGCGGCGGGTGCGGCATCCGGAGTATCCACGGGCATGACGACCGCGGCGTCGCACCCGAGCATCGACGCGGCGCGGAGACCCGCCCGCAGCGACGCCGACAGCCCATCGGACCAGTCGGCGGCCACCACCGTGCCGATCCCGTCGGGAATGAGTGCCGTCACTTCGGCCGCTCGTGCGCCGACGACCACGAGCACGTCGTCGCAGCCCCCGGCCTGCAGAGTGCGCACGGATCGCGCGACCCAGGGCTCGCCGTCGGCGCCGCGCGTCACTCCCTTGGGCGCCCCGTAGCGGGTTCCGGCGCCGGCCGCGAGCACGATCCCGCAGATCCCCACGTGAACGACCCCCTCCGGGAACAGGATGCCGCGGCCGAGCCGTCGACGTTTCCTGAGCGTAGTCCGCGCGAAACACGACGCGCCTAGCGTGTGCGCATGCTCGAGCTCGCTGCTGAACTGCTGCCTCTGCTGCGGAGCGCGACCGCTGTCGCGGCGGTGACCGTCGCGCGCGTCGCGCGCAGCGCCCCGCGCGGCGCGGGAGCGACCATGGCGGTGACGGCCGACGGACGGGTGCTCGGATCGATCTCGGGAGGCTGCGTCGAAGGCGATGCGGTCGTGCTGGCGCACAGCGCACGCGTCGGGGGCGCACCTCTGACCGCTCGGCTCGGATTCTCGGATGATGCCGCCCACGCCGCCGGACTCGCCTGCGGCGGAAGCGTCGACGTCGTCGCCTACCGCGTGACGCCCGACGCGGCCGTGATCGCGGCGCTCGATGCCGCTGCGGCGGGGCGCGGGGCCACCGTCGGGATCGTGCTCGGCGGAGCATCGGCGGGCCGCGTGCTCGACGAAGTCGCCCTGCGCGCAGCGGTCGCGAAGGCTGCCGCCGTGCTCGACCAAGACGCCCTCCATGCAGCGGTCGCCGAGCCCCCCGCCCCCTCCGACAACACCCTCCGTGAAGCCGACTCGAACGCCACCGCGCGCGACGGACGCGGCTCGGCCGCTGCGGCTGCGGCTGCGGCTGCGGCTGCGGGGCGCACTCCCTCCCGCCCCGGCGTTCCCCTCGCGGAGCTCGACGCCCTCATCGCGCACCGTGAAACCGCCGTGCTCCCGGCCGCGGTCGAAGGCGCCGATGTCCTCGTGCTCTCGCATGCCCCGATGCCGAGGCTGCTGATCGTCGGCGCCGGTGAGCATGCCGCCGCCCTCTGCAGGGTCGCCACCGCCGCGGGGTTCGCGGTCAGCGTGTGCGACGTGTGGGAAACCCTCGTCACGCCCGTGCGGTTCCCGGGAGCGGTCTCGTTGATCGCGGGTCTTCCGGACGAGTACCTGGCGGCGATCGATCAGGACGCGCTCGACGGGCGCTCGGCCGTGTGCGTCCTGACGCACGACGAGCGTCTCGACGTGCCCGCTCTCGCGGCCGCACTGCGGTTGCGAGTCGGCTTCGTCGGGGCCATGGGCGCGCGGGCCACGGTCACGCGCCGCGCCGAGCTGCTCCGCGAACGGGGGATCGCGGAGTCCGACATCGCGCGCATCCATTCACCCCTCGGCCTCGACCTGGGTGGGGCGACGCCCGACGAGACCGCGATCTCGGTGCTGGCCGAGATCGTGGCGGCCCGTCATGGCGGGTCGGCCCTACCCCTGCGCGAACGCACCGGTCCGCTGCACCGCCGCGCGCCCGTCTCCGGCACCGCCGCCGACACGTCGTCAGCGAGCGCGCCGCGCGTCGCGTGCGGCATCCCCCTTCCCACAGGAGCACCATGACCCGCACCATCATCGAGAACGCGCACATCGCCACCGTCGACGCCGCGAGCACGGAGTATCCGACCGGCCACGTCGTGGTCGACGGCGGCCGGATCTCGGCGGTCGGCGCGGGGCGCGCGCCCGACCCCCTGCGCGAGGGCGCTGAGATCGTCGACGCCCGCGGATGCCTCGTGACCCCCGGGCTCATCAACACCCACCATCACCTGTACCAGTGGCTGACGCGCGGGTACGCGCAGGACTCGATCCTGTTCGACTGGCTCACGGCGCTGTATCCGCTGTGGGCACGCATCGACGCGGGTCTCACCGGTGCGGGTGCCGCGGGCGGGATGGCGGTGCTCGCGCGGTCCGGCTGCACCACGGTCGGCGATCACCACTACGTCTTCCCGCGCGGATCCGGCGATATCGTCGGCGCGCTGGTCGAGTCGGCGTCGACCGTCGGCGTTCGCCTGCACGCGACGCGCGGGTCGATGGATCTCGGGCAGTCGCAAGGCGGCCTGCCGCCGGACTTCGCCGTGGAGACGACGGATGCGGCGCTGAAGGCGTCGCAGGAGGCGGTCGAGCGGTATCACGACCCCTCGTTCGACGCGATGGTTCGCATCGCGATCGCGCCGTGCTCGCCGTTCTCGGTGACGGCCGACCTGCTCCGCGAGGCAGCCGTGCTGGCACGCTCGCTCGACGTGCGGCTGCACACGCACGCATCCGAGACGGTCGAAGAGGACGCGTACTGCGCGGAGCAATTCGGCAAATCCCCCACGCAGTACCTCGAAGACCTCGGCTGGCTCGGCGACGACGTGTGGATGGCGCACGGCGTGCACCTGGACGAGACCGCGATCGCCCGTTACGCCGCGACCGGCACGGGTGTCGCGCACTGCCCGTCGTCGAACGCGCGGCTCGCGGCCGGCATCGCTCCGGTGCGCGCACTGCTCGATGCCGGCGTCCCGGTGGGGCTCGGTGTCGACGGCTCGGCGTCGAACGAGTCCGGTCAGCTCGGGGTCGAGATCCGCGAATCGGTGCTGATGAACCGGCTGCGCACGGGCTCCGAGTCGATGAGCGTCCGCGACGGACTGCGGATCGCGACGATGGGCGGCGCGCGGGTGCTCGGCCGTCACGACGAGATCGGCTCGCTCGAGCCCGGCAAGCTCGCCGACATCGCGGTGTGGCAGGTCGACCGGGTCGAGCACGCCGGAATCCTCGACCCGGTCGCGGCCCTCGGGCTCGGAGCGCTGCCACCTCTCAAGCGCCTCTTCGTCGGCGGCCGGGCGATCGTGGAGGATGCCCGCCTCACGAGCGCCGACGAGGACGGGATCGCCCGCGGTGTGGCACGCGCGTCTCGGGAGCTCGCAGAGCGGCTCTGACGGGACGCCTCGTCCGTCGGCCCCGGCTCCACCGGGGTACTTCTCATTCGCGCCCGTCGGGGGTATGACCGAAGGGAGGAAACGAGGACGAGATGGATGCATCCCCTTCGCCCGAACACGACGAGACCCCGCCGCCGGCCGACGATGCCCGCGAAGGGCTTCCGCCCCGCGCGGACGTGGAGCATCTCCAGACGTCCGAGTGCTGGTCTCTGCTGCAGGATTCGCGCTTCGGCCGGATCGCGGTGATCCACGCGGACGGAGCGCCCGACGTGTTCCCCGTGAACTTCGCGACCCACGAGGGCGCGCTCTTCGTGCGAACGGCGCGCGACGCCAAGCTGCTGCACATCGCGCAGCATCCGCTGGTCGCGTTCGAGGTGGACGGCGAGACCGACGACTCCTTCTGGAGCGTGGTCGTCCGCGGCAGCGCCGCCAGGGTCACGAGCGATGACGAGATCCGTCGCAGCGGCGTGCGGGGCCTGGAGTCATGGAGTCCTACGGCGAAGTACTTCGTGATCAAGATCACCGCCGCCACGGTCGCGGGCCGACGCTTCCCGAAGAATGCCGGCCGTGCCGACCCGCCGATCGCGTTCGAAGGACACGTGCGACCCGAAGCCCCGCCGGATGAGCCGCACGCCTCCCGCGGCGAGCCTCCGCAGCCGATCCCGCACCACACCCCGCGCCCCACGACAGACAGCATCCCCATCGATCCGCACCGCGAGCAGAACGACTGAAGCCCCGCGCCCACATGCCGCGCACCGGCAATGCGGCGAAACAACGCCGAAACCGCGGCTTGCTTGACTGACCCGCCTACGACCCCGCGCTGCTGCACACGCCGCAGCGCCCGGGATCAGCGGAAGGAGGGCGGTCATGGACATCACCACCGTCAGCTCGTACCGCCGGGCACACGAGCGCCGCGACCTCCGACTCGCAGCGGGCGAGACGCTGCTCGCCGGCGGCACCTGGCTCATGAGCGAGCCCCAGCCGGGCACCACCGGGTTCGTCGATCTGACGACCATGGACTGGCCGGCCCTCGAGATCACCGGCGAGGGCCTGCGCATCGGCGCGACCTGCACGATCGCGCGCCTCGTGGCGTGGGCCGAGGGACGCGATGAACTGACCGTGCCTGACGAGTGGGCTGCGGCATCCGTCATTCCCGAGGCCGCCAACGCGCTGCTCGCATCGTTCAAGATCTGGAACACCGCCACTGTCGGCGGCAACGTCTGCCGCTCGTTCGCGGCGGGTGCGATGATCTCCCTCGCCGTCGCCCTCGACGGCGTCGCCGAGATCTGGATGCCCGATGGCGGCACCCGCACACTCGCCGTTGCGGAGCTCGTCACCGGCAATGGCCGCAACTCCCTCGACCGCGGCGAGGTGCTGCGGGCGATCGGCATCCCGTCGCGCACCCTCCGCTCGCGACTGGTGCTCCGCAAGATCGCGCTCGCCGAGCACGGACGGTCGGGCGCGGTCGTGACCGGGCGCATCGACGTCGACGGCGCGAGCGTTTTCGCGGTGACGGCGGCGACCGAGCGGCCGGTGGTCCTGCGCTTCGCGGAGATTCCGGATGCCGCGACCCTCGCCACCGCGGTGCACGGGGCTCCCGGGTACTACACCGACCCGCTGGGCGCGGCGGACTGGCGCCGTGGAGTGAGTGTCGTGCTCGCCGAGCGCATCCGCGGCGAGCTCTCCGGAGCGGAGCACGCGGCATGAGGTTCGACGTCAACGGCGAGCCGATCGACGCCGAGCCCCGCGCGGGGCAGTGCCTGCGGACGCTGCTGCGCGAGACCGGCCACCACGAGGTCAAGAAGGGCTGCGACGCCGGCGACTGCGGCGCGTGCGGCGTGCTGTTGGACGGCGTGCCGGTGCACTCGTGCATCATCCCGGCGGTGCGCGCCGAGGGCGTGTCGATCACGACCGCGGCCGGGCTCGCTCCCGGCGACGAGCTGCACCCCGTGCAGGAAGCCCTCGTGGAGCATTTCGGGTTCCAGTGCGGGTTCTGCACCGCCGGCATGGCGGTGACCGCCTCCACCTTGACCGCCGACGACCTCCCCGACCTCGACCGGCGCATGAAGGGCAATCTGTGCCGGTGCACCGGCTACCGGCCGATCCGCGAGGCGATCGAGGCCTCGGTGCTCGGCCCGGTGCGCTCCACGGGGCCCGCGTCGACCGAACCCGCCCGCGGACACGTCGGGCAGTCGGTGCGCCCCGAGCCCGGGCGGCGCGTCGTGCAGGGCCTCGAGCCGTTCACGTTCGACACCGAAGTGCCCGACGCTCTCGTGCTGCGCGTCGTCGGATCGCCGCACGCGCACGCGCGGATCGTCGCGATCGACACCGCTGCGGCGCGTGCGGTGCCAGGGGTCGTCGCCGTGTTCACGCATGAGAACGTCACCGCTCGCCGCTTCTCGACGGCACGGCACGAGCATCGCGAGGACGACCCCGACGACACCCGCATCCTCGATGACGTCGCCCGGTTCGTCGGGCAGCGGGTCGCTGCGGTGGTGGCAGAGTCCGCCGAGGCCGCCGACGAGGCCTGCCGGCTGATCGAGGTCGAGTACGAGGTGCTCCGCGCCGTGTTCGACCCGGAAGAGGCCCGCACCCCCGGCGCACCGCTGGTGCATCCCGACCGGACCGTCGACGATCGCGTCGCCGAGGCATCCCGCAATGTGCTCGCGACCCTCCACGACGGGATCGGCGGCGATGTCGACGCCGCCCTCGCCGCCAGCGCCGTCACGGTCGCCGGCACGTGGCAGACCGCCCGCGTCTCGCATGCCCAGCTCGAGACGCACGGCGCGATCGGCTGGCTCGACGACGACGGCCGTCTCGTGATCCGCTCGAGCACCCAGGTGCCGTTCCTGGTGCGGGACGAGCTGGCTCAGCTGTTCGGGCTGCCGCGCGAGCGCGTCCGCGTGTTCGCGGCACGCGTCGGCGGCGGATTCGGCGGCAAGCAGGAGATGTTCACCGAAGACCTGGTCGCCCTCGCGGTGTTGCGCACCGGCAGAGCGGTCTCGTACGAGTTCGCACGCGCCGACGAGTTCCGCCGAGCCTCGGTCCGGCATCCGTTCCGGGTCGGCGTGACCCTCGGCGCCACCCCCGACGGCGTGCTCACCGCGATGAAGCTCGACGTGCTGAGCGACACCGGGGCGTACGGCAACCACGGCATCGGCGTGATGTTCCACGGCTGCGCCGAATCGATCAACGTCTATCGCTGCCCCGTCAAGCGCGTCGACGCCGAGGTCGCGTACACGAACAACGTGCCGTCGGGCGCGTTCCGCGGGTACGGGCTCGGGCAGGTGATCCTCGGAGTCGAGTCGGCCCTGGACATGCTGGCCGAGCGCCTCGGCATCGACCCGTTCGATCTCCGCCGCATCAACGCGGTCCGCGAAGGAGACCCGCTCCTCACGGTGCACGACGAGCACGACGAAGACCTGGTGTGGGGCAGCTACGGCCTCGATCAGTGCCTCGATCTCGCGCAGGGCGCACTGCGTCGCGGCAACGGCGTCACCGCCCCCGACGGATGGCTGGTGGGCGAAGGCATGGCGCTCTCGTTCATCGCCGCGATGGCGCCGGGCGGGCACCATTCCCACGCCGCGGCGACACTGCGCACCGACGGCACCGTGATCCTGTCCGTCGGCACCGCCGAATTCGGCAACGGCACGAGCACCGTGCTGCGCCAGATCGCCGCCACCGTGCTCGAGGCATCCGAAGATCGCATCGCGCTGCGCGCATCCGACACCGACCTCGTCGCGCACGACACCGGCGCGTTCGCCTCGGCGGGAGTCACCGGGGCCGGAAAGGCCCTGACGGCCGCGTGCCTTCAGCTCAAGGAGCGCATGCTCGAGACGGCGCGGCGCATGACGGGAGCGGATGCCGCGCACCTCGCCGCGGGCGGAGTCCAGGCCGGAACCCGGCTCGTCTCGTACTCCGACCTCGTGCGCGCCGCCGTCCCTGCGCATCGCGCCCTCGAAGGCATCATCGGCACCGGCAGCGAGCACGGCGACGAGCGCAGCCTGTCGTTCAACGTGCACGCCGTACGCGTCGCCGTCGACCCCGAGACCGGGTCGGTCAGGGTGCTGCAGTCGGTGCAGTCCGCCGATGCCGGCTATGTCATGAACCCCGCCCAGTGCCGCGGTCAGATCGAGGGCGGAGCCGCCCAGGGGCTCGGCAGCGCGCTCTACGAAGAGGTGCTGATCGACGAGTCCGGCGCGGTCGCCAACCCCGTCTTCCGCATGTACCGGGTGCCGCAGTTCGCCGACATCCCCCACACCGAGGTGCTGCTGGCCGACACCCACGACTCGGTCGGGCCGTTCGGCGCCAAGTCGATGAGCGAGTCCCCCTACAACCCGGTCGCCGCGGCCGTCGGCAACGCAATCGCCCGCGCCGTGGGAAGCCGCCCGTACCAGCAGCCGTTCACGCGCGAGCGGGTGTGGCGGCTCGTCCAGGAGCATCGAGCGGATGCCACGCCCACGCTGGCGGCATCCACTCTCGTCTGACACGCGGCGGGGTGGGACGGGGTCGTCACACCCCTGAAACACCAGGGCGCACGCGGCGAAACCTCGACGGCTTAGCGTCGCACCAATCACATCATCATGAAGGGGAGCCACACCCGATGGCACGACACAGCAACCCAGGGCGTCAGTACCGCATCGCGGCCGCAGCAGCCGCGTTCGTCGCATCCGCCCTCGTCCTCGCCGGCTGCGCCTCCGGTGGCGCAGAGCCCGGCGCGAGCGACGGCGCCGCAGAGGCGGCCTCCTACGGCGAGATCAGCGTCCAGTACTCCTGGATCAAGAACGAGGAGTTCGCAGGCGAGTTCTACGCCTACGAGAACGGCTACTACGACGAGGCCGGCTTCGACGAGGTGATCGGCATCTCCGGACCCGACACCGGCGTCGCGAAGCTGCTCTCGGGCAGTGTCCAGGTCGCCCTCAGCGACGCCGCGTCGATCGGCGCCGCGATCGCCGAGGAGGAGGCGCCGCTGAAGATCATCGGCGCAACCTTCCAGAAGAACCCGTTCACGATCCTGTCGCTCGCCGACGGCGGCAACATCACGTCGCCCGAAGACCTCATCGGCAAGACGATCGGCGTGCAGGACTCCAACGCCTCGGTGTTCGCGGCCCTGCTCAACGCGAACGACATCGACCCGGCCGACGTCACCGTCGTGCCGGTCGACTTCGACCCGACTCCCCTCATGAACGGCGAGGTCGACGGCTTCATGGCCTATCTGACGAACGAGGCCCTCACGGTCGAGCTCGCCGGCTACGACGTCACGAACCTCTCGTACGCCGAGAACGGCGTGCCCTACGTCGCCGAGACGTTCAGCGTCACCGACCAGTTCCTCGCCGAGAACAAGGACCTGCTGAAGGCATTCCTGACGGCCGAGATCAAGGGCTGGACCGACGTCTTCACCGAGTCGACCGACGACACCGTCTCGCTCATCGATACGTACTACAACCAGGCGGCATCCGAGTCGGAGGACGGCCTGGAGGCGATCTTCGGAGCGCTCGACCCGGTCAAGACCGCCGCCGGCCTCGAGGCGGAGAAGCTGCTGATCTCGACCGACGAGACCGAGGCCAACGGCCTGTTCACCATCTCGGACGACCTCAAGAAGCAGACCGTCGCCTCGCTCGCAGCCGCAGGCTGGGACGTGTCGGTCGACGATCTCTTCGACACGACGATCATCGACGAGATATACGAGGAGAACCCCGAGCTGAAGGACTACCTGCCGTAGTCCCAGAGACCGGACAGCACTCATGACCGACACGCATCTGAACGACATCGACACATCGGATGCCGCGGTCGCGGCACCGGCGACGGGGGAGACCTCGTCGCCGGTGCCGGCGCCCGGCACCGGCATCCGCATCGACGGACTCAGCAAGACGTTCCAGACGGGTCGCGGACAGAGCGTGACCGCCCTGCAGGACACCCACCTGCATACCGACAAGGGGTCGTTCCTCGCCCTTCTCGGCCCTTCGGGGTGCGGCAAGTCGACGATCCTCCGCATCCTCGCCGACCTCGAGTCGCCGACCACCGGAGAAGTGTTCGTCGACGGCAAGACCCCGGCCCAGCTGCGGCGCGACAGCGAGCTGGGCATCGCCTTCCAGGACCACGCACTGCTGCCGTGGCGGAGCGTGTACGCCAACATCCGGCTGGTGTTCGAGATCGCCGGACGTCGCGCCGACAAGGCATACATCGACGAGCTCATCGCGCTCGTCGGTCTCACCGGCTTCGAGAAGGCCAAGCCCGCGCAGCTTTCGGGCGGCATGCGCCAGCGCGTCTCGATCGCGCGCGCCCTCGCCCTCAAGCCCTCGGTGCTCCTGCTCGACGAGCCGTTCGGCGCGCTCGACGACATGACCCGTCAAAACCTCAACCTCGAACTGCTGCGCATCTGGACCGAGAAGCCCGCCACGACTCTCCTCGTGACGCACGGCGTCTCGGAGGCGATATTCCTCTCGGATCGTGTCGCGGTGATGTCTCCGCGCCCCGGTCGCATCAAGGAGATCATCGAGGTCGATCTGCCGCATCCGCGCACCCCCGACATGCAGCGCACGCCCGAGTTCCATGCCCTCGTGGATCGCGCGTCGGAACTGCTTTTCGGCGCGGACGGCCGCGCTGCCGCGGAAGCCTGATGCGCGGGCGCACCATCCCGGGCTGGCTCGCCGCCCTGATCGGCACCGCCGTGCTGATCCTGGCGTGGTGGCTGTTCTCGGTGACGATCTTCCAGCCGCCGCCGGGGACGACCTTCACTCCGGTCCCGTCGCCCTTCGTCGTGTTCCAGACCATCTGGCAGGACGGCCTCGCGGCCTACTGGAGCGTCTTCCAGGTGACCATCACCGAGGCCCTCATCGGGTACGCGTGGGGCAACGCCATCGCGCTGCTGATCGCGGCGACCGTGCTGCTGCTGCCCCGGATCGAGCCCGTCGTCGTCCAGATCGCGGTCGTCAGCTACTGCCTGCCCGTGGTCGCCGTGGGCGGCATCGCGATCGTCGTGCTCGGAGGCGCCAAGCGCGCCGGCGACCCGAGCGCGACCGCGATCTTCCTCGCCGCCCTCGCCGTCTTCTTCACCACGGTCGTCGGCGCCCTGCTGGGCTTCCGTGCGTCCGACCGCTCGAGTCTCGACGTCGTGCACGTCTACGGCGGCTCGCGGTTCACGCAGCTGCGCAAGGTGCGTCTGATCGCGGCACTGCCGGCGATCCTCAACGCACTGCAGATTGCCGTGCCGGCTGCATTCCTCGGCGCGGTGCTCGGCGAATACATGGGCGGCACCGACCGCGGCGTCGGCATCACCCTCATCAAACTGCAGGGCGATCTCGACTCAGCGCGAGTATGGGCGGTCTTCCTGCTCTCGGCGGTCGTCGCACTCATCGGATATGCGCTCGTGGGCCTGCTCGCGCGCGCGGTGACACCGTGGGTGTCGGGAAGGGCCGTCGCATGATGACCGCGGTCTGGCGAACCACCGGGCGCTCGCTGCTCAACGCACTCCTGACGTTCGTGATCGTCATCGCGCTGTGGTGGGCGGTGGTGAACCTCACCGGCATCTCGCCGTACGTCGCCAAGGGCCCGCTCGACGTGTGGAACTACCTCTTCGTCGAGGCCGAGGCCGCGGCGAATCGGGCCGAGCTCGCACCGCTGCTCGCCCAGACGCTGCAGGACGCCGCGATCGGCTTCGTCGTCGGCATGCTGGTGGCCGTCGTCTTCGCGCTCGCCTTCTCGCTGTCGCGCGCGGTCGAGGCGGGGGTCATGCCGCTCGCCCTGCTGCTGCGGAGCGTCCCGCTCGTGGCGATCGCGCCCGTCATCATCCTCATCACCGGACGCGGCACCGTGGCATCCGTCGCCGTCATCGGCTCGATCGTCGTGCTCTTCCCCGCACTCGCCTCGATCATGTTCGGGCTCAGCCGCGCGTCGAAGGAGAGCCTGGACCTCGTGCACGTCTACGGCGGCGGGCGCGCGACGCAGCTGCACAAGGTGAATGTGCCGGGGGCGCTGCCGTCGCTGTTCGCCGCGGCACGCGTGTCGGTGCCCGGTGCGGTCACCGGCGCGCTGCTCGCGGAGTGGCTGTCGACCGGTCAAGGCATCGGCGGCATGATCGTGAAGTTCACCGCGTCGGCACGCTTCGACGAGCTGTGGGCGTCGGTGGCGCTCATCACGATCATCACCCTGCTGCTCTACAACATCGTGCAGGTCGTCGAGAACATCGTCCTGGCACGCATGGGCATGACGACCGCCCAGCGCTGACCCCCCTGACCCATCCCGTCGAGAGTGCGCAAAGCGCGATCCAGCGGGCTTGAGACCGCGGTTCGTGCACTCTCGACGGGGTCGAGGGCTGGGGTCAGCGATCGGCGGCGAGCTGCAGGACGGCTTCGGCGAGGGCCCGGATGCCGAGCGCCACGTCCGCGGTCGACACCGCCTCGTCGGGGTGGTGGCTGATGCCGTGCGGGTTGCGCAGGAACAGCATGCCGACGTCGGTGATGGCGCCGATCGCCATGCCGTCGTGCCCGGCAGGACTGAACAGGATCGCGGGATCGTCGGCTCCGTCGGGAAGCGTCGAGAGGATGCCTTCGCGCACGACATCCTGCAGCAGCGGCGCGCAGAACACGGCCGGGGCGCTGTGCACCTCGCGGGCGCGCCAGCGCAGGCCGCGTCGCCCCATGATGGTGTCGAGCTCGCGCTCGATCGCCAGCCACACCCGATCGCGCTCCCCGTCGAACTCGCCGCGGAGATCGAGCGAGAGCTGAGCCTCGCCGGGCACGATGTTCACCGCGCCGGGGAACGCCTCGAGCTGGCCGACCGTGCCGATGACGTGGTGCTCGCCGCGGCAGATCCGCTCCACGGCGAGTGCGGCCTCCGAGGCGCCGAGCAGCGCGTCGTGGCGCATGTCGTACGGGGTGCCTCCCGCGTGCCGCGCCTCGCCCTCGACAGTGAGCTGGAAGCGCCGGGCCGACGCGATCGACGACACCACCGCGAGCGACTCGCCCCGCCGGTCGAGCTGGGGGCCCTGCTCGATGTGGGCCTCGAGGTATCCGACCAGCTCGGCGGGCCGCCGCGCGGCCTCGCCCACGCGACCCGGGTCGAGTCCGAAGTCGAGGAACGCTTCGCGCAAGCTCGTGCCTTCGGCATCCGTCAGCGTCCACCAGTCGTCGTTCCACGAACCCGAGACGGCCGACGAACCCAGCAGCGCCTTGCCGAAGCGGGTGCCCTCCTCGTCCGAGAACGCGATGACCTCGAGCGCGAACGGCAGCCCGGTGCGGGCCGCCTCGTCGCCGGGAACGCGCAGCAGGCGGACCACCTCGAGGGCCATCAGCACGCCGACGATTCCGTCGAACCGGCCCGCGTCGGGCACGGTGTCGAGGTGCGATCCCAGCAGCAGCGCGGGCGCGTCGGGCTCACCCGAGACGGGTGCGATCCGGCCGAGCTGGTTGCCCGCCGCGTCCTGCCGGGTCGTCATGCCGATCTCGCGCATCCACTCGGCAGCGAGCCGGTTGACGCGCGCGTGCTCGGGTGAGAGGTAGACGCGTTCGATCGATCCGCGGATCGCCGAGACCCGGGCGAGTTCGTCGCATCGCGCCATCACGCGACGCGCGGCCGTGGCGACGAGATCGCTCTCGACGCCGAGCAGTCCTCTACGGGTCATCGCGAGGCCCGGCCGAGAGTGCACGAAATGTTCGCGAACACCCGGAACGACCGCAGTTCGTGCACTCTCGACGGGGCTTTGACGAAGGACACGTCATGCCGCCCGGAAGGTGTCGGCCGCGGCATCCGTGCCGCCGGCGGCGGGCACCGACGCGCCGAAGCGCCGCAGCACCGCCTCGAGGGCGGCGAGAGTCGTGAGCACGGCGTCCTCGCGGGCGTTGTAGCCCATCGTGCCGATGCGCCACACGCGGCCGTGGAGCGGGCCGAACGACGTGCCGATCTCGATTCCGAAGTCGGTGAGCACCGCGGCGCGCGCCTCGTCGCCGGGTACCCCGGCCGGGATCTCGACGGCGACCACATTGTTCATCTTGTGGGCCAGGTCGCCGAACACGGTGAGGCCGAGTCCCTGCACGCCGGCGAGCATCGCGGCTCCGGCGACGCGGTGACGCTCGATGACCGCGTCGCGGCCCTCGAGGAGCAGCACCCGGGCGCACTCCCGGGCGGCGTACAGCATCGAGGTCGCCTCGGTGTGATGGTTGAGCCGCCGCGGACCCCAGTAGTCCAGGATCATCCCGAGGTCGAAGTAGTTCGAGCGCACGAAGTCGGCGGCCGAGGCATCCCCCGGCTCGCGGATCCCGGCCTCGACGCGTCCGCGTGAGCGCACGACCTCGACGGCCCGTTCCGACAGGGTGAGGGGCGAGGACCCCGACGGGCCGCCGAGGCATTTCTGCAGGCCGGCGGTCGCGGCATCCAGGCCCCACGCGTCGGCTTCGAACGCGTTGCCGCCGAGGGATGCCGTCGCGTCGCTGTAGAAGAGCACGCCGTGCTTCGCGCAGATCGCGCCGACCTCGTCGAGGGGTTGGTTCATCGTCGTGGAGGTGTCGCCCTGCACGAGAGCGAGGAGAGTGGGCTTGACGCGCACGATCGCCTCTTCGATGACCGAGACGGGAAACACCTGCCCCCACTCGGTCTCGATCGTGTGCACCTCGGCCATCGCACGCTCGGCGATCTCGGCGAGCAGGTGACCGAAGCGGCCGAACACCGGCACCAGCACCCGGTCCCCCGGGCGCACGAGCGACACGATCGCCGCCTCGATGCCGGCGCGCGATGTGCCGTCGATCAGCAGGGTCGCGTCGTTGCGCGTGCCCCACACGCCTCGATAGAGCTCCTGCGTCTCGGCCATCGCGGCGGTCATGAACGGGTCGTACTGGCCGACGAGGGGTGCCGACATCGCACGCAGCACGCTCGGGTAGGCCGAGATCGGGCCGGGGCCCATCAGCAGGCGCGCGGGCGGGTCGATCGGGCCGGGGATCGTCGCGGCATCCGTCATGGTTGTCTCCGTTCGTTCGCGTCGATGCGGCCGGTGGGGCGGGCACGCGACTCGACATGGTTCGCACGAGTCGATGCGCTGCGCGCGCACGCCCGGGATCGATTCGCTCCGCCCGCACCGACGCGCGAATGCGACGGCGCGCGGAGCGCGGGATTCGTGCTCACGACACCGTCGCCGCGACCACGCCGGCCAGGCGCCGCGCGAGACGCACGAGGGCGATATCGGTGCCCTCGCGCGAGACGAGGCAGACCCCGACGGGTGCGGGGCCGAGGGTCGAGGCGACGGTGAGCAGCGGTGCCGACAGCGCGGGAAGCCCGCCGACGGCGGCAGGCGACGTCATGCGCAGGGTGGCGATGCGCACGGCATCGATGCCCGCACCGCTCTGCCCGCGCACCGGCGCCGGACCGGGGACCGTGGGCAGAAGCAGCACGGCACCGTGCACCAGGTCGCGCACGCGCTCCCGCAGCGGCGTGAGAAGAGCGCGAGCGGATGCCTCGTCCTCGGCCGTGACATCGGCGGCGGCGGCGAATCGCTCGGCCACGGCGGGGCCGACGGCTCCGGGGTGCTCACGGATCCAGGCGCCGTTGTTGCGCCAGGCCTCCGCGGCCTGCACGGTGCGGAACGGCACGAGGTAGTCGTCGAGGTCGCCGATCGAGGCGCGCTCGACGACGGGGGCCTCGGCGGTCGCGGCGAGCCGTGCGAGCAGCGCTTCGAAGGCGTCGCGCGTGGACGGCTCTGCCGCGGCGAGCACCTCGTCGGGCACGACGAAGCGCCACGGCAGGTCGGTGCCGGACTCGCCCCATCGCCCGCGATCGGATGCGGCGCCGCTCTCGGCCGGGTCGAAGCTGTCGTAGCTGAGGCACCAGTCGGCGACGCGCTGCAGGGTGTCGCCGTCGCGCGTCAGCCACCCGACGGTGTCGAACGACTGCGCGAGCGGCAGGAGTCCCTGGCGCGGCACGAGCCCGTGCGTCGTGCGCAGGCCCCACAGTCCCTGATACGACGCGGGCACCCGCACCGAACCCGCGGTGTCGGTCGCGAGGCCGATGTCGCATTGACCGGTGGCGACCGCGGCCGCCGGTCCGCTCGACGAGCCGCCGGGCAGGGCTCCCGGAAGTGCACCGTTCTGAGGGGTGCCGTAGTGCACGTTGTCGCCCGCGATCGAGTACGCGAACTCGTCGGTGCGGGCGATGCCGCGCAGCGACGCACCGGCGCGCAGCAGGTCGCTCACGGCGGGGGCGGTCGTGGTCTCGGCACGCGCCGAGTCGAGGAAGGCCGGGTTGCCCGCGCCGATGCGGTACCCCTTGATCGCGAAGAGGTCCTTGACCGCGACGGTGAGGCCGGCCAGCGCTCCGTCCCACGCGCCCTGCCACAGCGGATCGCCGACGGTGCGCCAGACCGTGCGGTCCAAGGGCTGCGCGCGCGGCGACACGTGCGCGGCGGTGATGCACCAGGCTCCGTCGATGCGCTGCCAGAGCTGGGTCTGCAGCCCTCTGCCGCCGCCGGCGTAGCGCGACACCGAGACCAGCAGAGCGGCATCCGTTCCCAGCGCCCGATGCTCGATCCGCTCGATCGTCCGCGGCGCGACGCCACCCCGTGTACCGCGGAACGCCGAGATCGCGTCGTGCCCGATGAGAAGTCCGGCCGCGTCGCCGCGCAGGGTGTCGGGGCCGGGGGCGAATGTCGCGTCGAGCACCTCGATGTCGTCGGCGATGATCGCCGATTCGTACAGCTCGAACGCGGCCAGCAGGTCCAGCGGCACACCCTCGGCGCCGGGGATCACCGCGGGCGGAAGTGGCGCCGGCTCGGTCATGATGTCTCCTCCGCGGTCGCCGCGACCCGGACGCCCGCGAAGTCCGCCTCGCGGATGCGCGCGTGCACACCGCAGACGATGTCGACCACCTGCGAGATGTCGAAGTCCGTCGCCGCCGACAGGTACGCGTAGGCGAGGTGCTCGTCCATGCCGTAACGGGCCTGCAGCAGCGAGAGCGCCGCGCGCACGCAGTTGCGCATCGCGACGCCGAGGTCGGGATCGAGGCCCGTCGGCACGAGGTATTCGTCGGTGCGCACCAGCGGGCCCGCGACCTCGCCGAACGCCGCGAGCGCCTCGGCGCGGGGAACGACATCGAAGCCCAGGGTCGCGCGCAGCGATGCCTCGAGCGCGGTGAGCGCGACCTCTCCGTCGCCCTGCGCGAAGTGCGGATCGCCGACGTATGCCAGCGCGCCCTCGACCTGTACCGGCAGGTAGAGCACCGCGCCTTCGACGAGGAGGTTGATGTCGATGTTGCCGCCGTGGGCGCCAGGCGGAACCGAATGCGGGCGGGCGTCGTCGTCGACCGCGAGGCCCATCGTGCCCAGGAACGGCGCCAGCGGGAACTCCACGACCCGCGCACCGCCTTCGACGAGGGGCAGCACGCCCCTCCAGTGGCCGTCGCGTCGCTCGATCGGAGCGAAGACGCTGACGTTGTGCTCCCCGCGCGGCAGCTCTCCCGGCAGTGCGCCCTTGCCGTGACGGTTCGAGATGACCCCGTACGGCACACGCGGGTCGAGCCGCTCGACCGTGATCTTCAGGAGGTCGCCGGGATGCGCCCCCTCGACCAGGATCGGACCGGTCACGACATGCGGTCCGTCCGCGAGCGGATCGCGGGCGAGCGCCGCGGCGATCTCGACGGCGTCTGCGAGAACGGATGCCGCAGGCACCCCGTGCGCGGCGAAGAACGCGAGCGGGTCCTTCCCCTGATCCTCGAGGATCCCCTCGTGACTCACCGTGTCGATCGTCACGGTGTCGCCCGGCGCGATCGTCAGGACCGCGGCATCCGCCCGGCACGGCAGTCGCCCCCACATGACCGTCGCCGGCGTCGCCGCAAGATAGTGGTCGCCGGGGATCTCGCCGACGCCCGGCTGGAGGATGGGGAGTTCATCGCGCATGCCGCCATTGAAGCCCATGCGCGTGTCGGTGGTGTGTCCGCTCATGCCGGCACCCCTGCCACGGCCGACAGCAGTCGCCCCCGCGGGCGCCCGCGGAAGCGGGGCGACTGGCCCGCGCCGCCCTCGGTCACGTCGTAGACGGTGCGTCCGCGCAGCCAGGTGCGGCGGACGCGCCCGGTGAGCGTGCGGTGGTCGTACGCCGTGATCGGGTTGCGGTGCAGCAGTTCGCCCGCAGAGATCGGGAAGGCGTCGTCGAGCCCGAAGACCGTCAGATGCGCGGGCGCACCCACTTCGATGACGCCCGCACCCTCCAGTCCCGCGACGCGCGCGGGTCCGGTCGTGTACAGCGGCAGGATCGTCTCGAGCGGGATGCCGCGACCCCGCGCCTCGGTCCACACCGCCGACAGCCCCACCTGGAGTCCCGCGATGCCTCCCCAGGCCAGGCCGAAGTCGCCGTCGCCAGAGCGCTTCAGATCCACCGTCGAGGGCGAGTGGTCGCTGACGATCGCGTCGATCGTGCCGTCGACGACCCCCTCCCACAGCAGGTCGCGGTTGCCCGAGTCGCGGATCGGTGGACAGCACTTGAACTCCGAGGCGCCGTCGGGAATCTCCTCGGCCGTGATCGTCAGGTAGTGCGGGCACGTCTCGACGGTGAGCGCGACCCCCTCCGCCTTGGCGGCACGGATCGCGGGCAGCGAATGGGCGTCGCTCAGATGCAGGATGTGCGCGCGAGCGCCGGTGCGGCGGGCCTCGTCGATCACGGCTCCGATGGCGGACGCTTCGCTCGCCGGAGGGCGCGACGCGAGGAACGCCTCGTAGCCGCGGCCGAGCGCCCCGGTGTCGTGCAGCAGCGCCGGGTCTTCGGCGTGCACGATGAGGCGCGAGCCGATCGCCGCGATCTCCTCCATCGCGGCGGCGAGCTGCGACCGGTCGAGGTGTCCGAACTCGTCGACGCCCGACGGCGCGAGGAAGCACTTGAAGCCGTAGACGCCGGCGTGGTGAAGAGCCTCCAGGTTGCCGAGGTTCTCGGGCACGGCGCCTCCCCAGAATCCGACGTCGACGAACGCCGCCGGAGCGGCCGCGGCTTTCTTGACGGCGAGCGCATCGGGTGTCGTCGTGGCCGGGATCGAGTTCAGCGGCATGTCGACGAGGGTCGTGATGCCGCCTGCCGCGGCTGCGAGCGTCGCGGAGCGGAACCCCTCCCACTCGGTGCGCCCCGGTTCGTTGACGTGGACGTGCGAGTCGACGAGGCCCGGCAGCAGCACGGCGTCGTCGGGAACGCGCCGCTGCTTCGCATTGGCGACAGGATCGCGCGCGTCGAGGATGTCGACGATTCGCCCGTCCTCTACGACGACGGCCGCCGGCCGGGAGGCTCCTCCGATGAAGGCCCTCCCGGCGCGGATGACGAGTCGTTTCTGCGTCACTCAGGCTCCTGTTTCGACGGCGACGGGCTCGACCGGCTCGGCAACCGGCTTCGGTCGATACGACCACATGACCGCGGTGTAGAGGGCCGCGCCGAGGAGGGCGCCGATGACCCACGCGAAGCCGCTGAGTCCGGCGAGCGCCGGCACCCAGACCGCCGCGATCGAGAAGACACCCGCGACGCCGATCGCGATGAGCGCCCGCACGTTCCAGCCCTTCTGGTAGAAGTACCGACCGGATTTCTCCATCGAGTAGAGATCGGCCACGTGCACGGCTCGACGCTGCACGATGTAGTAGTCGGCCACGAGAACACCGTAGAGCGGCGCGAGGATCGCGCCGAGCGTATCGACGAACATCGGCAGCCCGATCTGGCTGATCGTCGCGACCCACAGCGCCCCGACGATGAAGCCGAGTGCCGCGGTGAGGTAGCCGCCCGTCTGGAAGCTGATGCGCTGCGGAGCGAGGTTCGACAGGTCGTACGCCGGCGGGATGAAGTTCGCGACGAGGTTGATGCCGATCGTCGCGATGACGAACGTGACCGCTGCGATGATCGTGAGGAATACGTTGCCGACAAGACCGACGATCTCGGCGGGGTTCGTCAGGGGCACCCCTTCGCCGCCCTGCAGGACGATGAAGGCGCCGGCGGTCGTGAACAGGCTCAGGAAAGTGAAGAACGTCAAGCTGACGGGCAGGCCATAGAAGTTGCCGCGCTTCATCGCCTTCTCGGTGCGGGAGAACCGCGCGAAGTCGCCGAAGTTGATGATGACGGCCGAGAAGTAGGCGATCATCGTGCCGATGACGCCGAAGAACGCGCCGACGGCCGCCCAGCCCTCGACCGAGCTGTTGTTGAAGATCGAGCCGACGGCGGGCAGCAGCCGGTCGCCGGCCTGCACCCAGATCGCGACGAGCAGCGCGATCATCACGACGTAGACGGCGGGCCCGGCGAAGTTGAGGAACCTCTCGATCCACGCGATGCCTTTGAGGAAGAGCACGACCTGCAGCGCCGCGACGAATACGTAGGAGATCCAGTCGATCGCATCCATGCCGAGGAACAGGGGAAGCTCCGGGTTGCCGAAGATCGCATCGAGCGCGAGTGCGACCGCTGTCGAGGCGAAGTATGTCTGCGCCCCGTACCAGAAGATCGCGACGATTCCGCGGATGAGCGCGGGGAACTGCGCCCCGCGCACGCCCATGCTCGAGCGGGCCATCACGGCGTAGGGGATGCCGTACTTCACGCTCGGCTTGCCGGTCAGGTTCACGAGGAAATTGACGAACACACCCGCGAGGATGATCGCCGCGAAGACCCACCAGCCGTTGATGCCGGCCGTGATGAACAGACTCGCCGCGAGCGTGTAGCCGGCGAGACTCTGGACGTCGTTCGTCCAGACGTTGAAGAACTCGAAGGCTCCCCAGCGGCGCTTGTCCTGCGTGAGTGGAGCGAGGTCTTCGTTGTAGAGCGAGGGGTGCGGATCCGAACCGATGTTCGTATCGAAATCAGGGGTGGGGCGGGTGACGGTCATGGCGACTCCAGACGTGGCGGTGCGAGCGGTGCTGGATGGTGCTCCGACGGCGTCATCGGCGTCGTGAACGTCAAGCTATTGCTTAAACCGGCCCTGCGGATTTCGCTCGTGTAACGCCTCCGTGACGTTTAAGCTCCCGCTTAAGTCCCGACGATGGTCAGCCAGATGGCGACAGCGTTTCCGCGCGTGCGATTGGCCACGCGATGCGGGCGGGTTGCTGCGAACGAGAGCGATCCGCCCGGGCCCAGCACCACCTCGCCCTCTGTGAACTCGAACGTCAGCTCGCCGCTCATCACGTACCCACTCTCATACCCCGGGTGCACGAGCATGGCGCCGTCGAGACTCGATGAGGTGCCGGGGGGATACGTCGATTCGAAGTAGTCGACACCGGCCAGCGGGGCCGGCGACAGCCTGCGATAGCTGACACCCTGCCCGAGGTGCGCGGTCGCCGCCGCGCCGTGCGAGACGAGGACGCCGTCGATCGGCTCGGTGACATCCGCGCCGTGGTCGGTGATCTCGGGCGAGAACACCTCGAGATCGTCGAAGATCGCCGAAACGGGCGCGCCCAGCACGCCCACGAGCTCGACGAGACGGTTCACTGAAGGCTGCATCGCACCGGTCTCGATCTGCGACAGCGCGCTCGCCGAGATACCCATCTCCTGGGCGACCGAGGCGAGCGAGCGTCCGGTCGATCCGCGCAGCTTGCGCAGTCGAGCCCCGATCTGCGCGGGCAGCGGCATCTCGTCCATTCGGCCCTCCCCGCTCCTGGCCCATCGTAGACGGACTCGGGTTACGTTCCCTTTACACGGGCGAAACGTCGCTCGTCGGCAGCAGAGATACCGTTCACAGGACGAAAGGGAAGATGTGCTCATCGCCGACTTCAACGCGCAGGATGCCGCCGACGCACGCGCCTCCGCGCTCGTCTGGGCGGCGATCCCGCGCTGGGCGAACGCCGTCGTCGTCCGGCGCCCCTACTCGTCGGTGGCGGACCTCGTCGAGGTCGCCGAGCGCCTCGCCGCGACCTGGACGCGCGCAGACCTCGACGCGGCGCTGGCCCACCACCCGCGCATCGGCGAGAAGCCGCGCGGCACGAGCGCCGAGGCCGAGGCATCCCGCCGCGAGCAGGCGTCGATGACGGATGCCGCATCCCCCGTCGCCGCACGGATCGCCGACAGCAACGCGGCCTATGAGGCCCGGTTCGGGCGGGTCTTCCTCATCCGCGCCGCCGGACGCAATCCCGACGAGATCCTGGCCGAGCTCGAGCGTCGGCTCGGCAACGACGACGACACCGAGGCCGCCGAGGCGACCGCGCAGCTTACTGAGATCGCGCTGCTGCGCCTGCGCCAAGCCCTCACGCCGCCCACCCCTGAGAGCTCGCCCCCGGCATCCGCCGAACCCGCTCATTCCTCCGCCGGTCAGCCCCCGAGCACGTCCACGGACGAAGGAGTCCCCGCATGAGCCACCTCACCACCCATGTGCTCGACGCGGTGACCGGCGCCCCCGCCGAGCACATGGTCGTGTCACTCGCACGGCACCTCCCCGGCGGCGGCACCGAGGGGGTCGCGCAAGGGTTCACCGATGGCGACGGCCGCCTCGCGCTCGGTCCTGAGACCCTCGAGCCGGGCATGTACGCGCTGACGTTCGGCACCGGCGCCTGGTTCGCCGACCGCGGGATCACGAGCTTCTACCCGCTCGTGACGGTGACCTTCACCGTCGATGCCTCGTCGGGCCACCTGCACGTGCCGCTGCTGCTGAGTCCGTTCGCATATTCCACCTATCGAGGGAGCTGACCGGCATGAAGATCGTGATCGTCGGAGCCGGCATCGGCGGCACCAGTGCGGGCATCGCCCTGAAGCGACTCGGGCACGACGTCGTGATCTACGACCGCATGCGCGAGAACAAGCCCGTCGGCGCCGCCCTCTCGCTGTGGTCCAACGGGGTCAAGGTGCTCAACTGGCTGGGCCTCGGCGATGAGGTCGCCGCCCTCGGCGGGCGCATGGACCACATGGCCTACCTCGACGGCCGTTCCGGCGAGCAGCTGTGCCGCTTCAGCCTCGAACCGGTCGCCGAACAGACGGGACAGCGACCCTACCCCGTCGCCCGCGCCGATCTGCAGGCGCTCCTCATGCGCGCATTCGGTCTGGACGACATCCATCTCGGCAAGCAGGTGGTGGAGATCTCCGACGACGGCCGCGTCGTCACCGCGACCTTCGCCGACGGCAGCGTCGACACCGCCGACCTGCTCATCGGCGCCGACGGCGCACGATCGATCACGCGCGACTACGTCACCGGCGCCGACGCCGCAGCGACGCCGATCGAACGCAGCTACTCGGGCTACACGAACTTCAACGGACTGGTGACCGTCGACCCCGAGGTCGGCCCCGCCGACCAGTGGACGACGTACGTGGCCGAGGGCAAGCGCGCCGCGGTGATGCCCGTCGAGGGCGACCGCTTCTACTTCTGGTTCGACGTGCCTCAGCCTGCCGGGCTGCCGTACGAGCGGTCGTACGGCACGGCGCCGCTCGTCGAGGCGTTCGGCCACTGGGCGCCGGGCGTGCAGAAGCTCCTCTCGGCGATCGACCCGGATGCCTCGCTCAACCGGGTCGAGATCTGGGACATCGACCCCTTCCACACGTGGACCCGCGGACGCGTCGCGATCCTCGGAGACGCCGCCCACAACACCTCGCCCGACATCGGCCAGGGGGCGTGCTCCGCGCTCGAAGACAGCTTCGCGCTCGCGATCAGCCTCGCCACCCACACGATCAGCGTCGAGGATTCGCTCAAGCGCTACGAGCGGATGCGCACCGAGCGCGCAGGCGAGCTCGTGCTGCGGGCCCGCAAGCGCGGCGACGAGACCCACGGCTACGATCCCGCGGTGACGGCAGCCTGGTACGAGAGCCTCCGCGACGCCGACGGGGTCGGCATCATCCGCGGCATCGTCGGCAACATCGAGGGCAGCCCGATCAACCTCGGCGTCGGGGTCCTGTAGCCGCTCCCGGCCCGGCACTTCCCTGCGAGTCCCGCGCTTCCCGGCGAGCACACTTCCCGGCGAGCGCGGCACTTTCCTGCGAGGGCTGCGTCGCGCGACGGCGCACTCGCAGGAAACTGCAGCACTCGACATCGCGAGCGGACCGGTGAGCAGAGCAGCCCACGGGGACCCATCCAACGACGGCGGGACCCGGGTGTCCGGATACCCGGGTCTCCCGCCGTCGTTCTCCGGCGAGGGGCGCTGGTGCGCTGCCCCCGCTTCTCATCGGACACGGGCAATTCCGCGGATGCGCGCCTTCCGTTCCTCCGGGGGCGCCGAGTCCGTGGCTGTGCGGATCCGATTCGCTCTGCGTCCGATCGGCGCGGGGCCGATCGGCTCGGTCGGTGCGCCGCGGCCTAGGGCTGCAGCCTCGCTTCCGGCGTGCCCGGCTCCGCCACGCCTCGCTCGGGTCCGTCGGGGACCTTCGCACCGGGCTCGGCGGCGACGGGATCGAGGGATGCCTGGGGTGCGGCATCCGCGTCGAGAACCTGCGTCGGAATGAGGCCGGTTCCTTCCGCGTCAGGGTGCACGAGGGCCGCCGCTGCCGGGCCGCGCACGGCGTCGTATGCTGCGAGCGCGGGATCGGCGGCGGCGCTCGCGCGCATCTCGTCGGAGTTGAGCAGCAGATTCAGCAGGATCGCGAAGATCGCGCCCGCGGAGATTCCCGAGTCGAAGATCAGCGTGAACCACTGCGGGAACTGGTCGTAGATCGTGGGCGCGACGGTCGGCAGCAGCGCCACCCCCACCGAGATCGCCACGATGAGCACGTTCTTGTTGTTGAACTTCGCCTTCGTGAGCGTCCGGATCCCGGATGCCGCAACCATGCCGAACAGTGCGATCCCCGCTCCGCCCAGCACGGCGCGGGGAACACCCTCGACGACCGACGAGACCTTGGGGATCAGGCCGAGGACGACGAGCATCACGCCCGCAGCTGTCGCGACATAGCGCGAGCGCACCCCGGTGAGCGAGACGAGACCGACGTTCTGCGCGAACGCGGTATAGGGGAACGTGTTGAAGATGCCGCCGATCACGGTGCCGAGGCCGTCGGCGCGGAGGCCGTCGGCCAGCTGTCGCCTGTCGACCGGCTTCTCGACGATCTCGCCGACGGCGATCATGTCGCCGGTCGTCTCGGTCATGATGACGATCCCGACGATGATCATCGACACGACCGACGCCACCTGGAAGGTCGGCAAGCCGAAATGGAACGGAGTCACGACCGCGAACCAGGCGGCGTCGCCGACGTGCGACCAGTCGACCATTCCGGGCACGAACAGCGCGGCGACCGTCCCGAGCACGAGCCCGAGCAGAACAGAGACGCGCTGCAGCGCGGGCGGCGCGAAGCGCTCGATGAGCACGATCAGCAGGAGCGTGCCGAACGCGAACGCGACATTGATCGGCGGCGCGCCTTCGGTCGACCCGTCGATGATCCAGCCCGCGGCGACGCGCATGAGCGACAGGCCGATGATGAGGATCACGGTTCCGGTCACGATCGGCGGGAAGAAGCGCAGCAGCTGCGAGAAGAAGGGCGCGACCAGGATCATGAACAGCCCGCACGCGATCGTCGCGCCGAAGACCGCCTGGATCCCCTCGCTCTGGCCGATCGCGATCATCGGTCCCACCGCGGCGAAGGTCACACCCTGCATGAGGGGCAGCCGCACACCGAAGCGCCAGAACCCCACCGACTGGATGATCGTGGCGATGCCGGCCACGAACAGGTCGGCGCTGATGAGGAACGTGAGGTCTGCCGCCGAGTAGCCGAGGGCTCCCCCGACGATGAGGGGCACCGCGACCGCACCCGCGTACATCGCGAGCACGTGCTGCAGCCCGAGAGGGAAGAGTCGCGCGAACGGAGGGATCGAATCGACCGCGTTCTCGGCGGCGCGCACCCGGCGCGCCTCTCTTCTGGCCGCCTTGCCGGTGTCCTGCTCGACCGCCTCGTCCGTCTTCGCCATGCCGCACTCCGTTCTGCGGGGCGCGGGGCGAGGGCCGCGCGCCCTTGCCGTGCGTCAGAACCTAGGGGTCGGCATCCGCCGTCCACCAGGGGATGCGTGCAGTCGTCGCACGGAATTCACAGCGCGAAACAGAGACGCAACCCGCACGCTATATGAGTCCTGCACCATGGAATCGTTCTCAGGACCTCCACGCGGCACGGTTCTCGCTCAGGCGACACCCGAGTCGGGCGCTGTGTCCCCAGCCTTCACCCGAGGAATACCGAGTGCACGTCACCGACAATCGCGCGGCCGCCCAGCGCCGGCAGTTCCATGAGCACCGCGGTGCCGACGACATCTCCACCGAGCGCGGCGACCAGTTCGTGGCCGGCGACCAGCGTGCCGCCGGTGGCGAGCACGTCGTCGACGAGCAGCACGCGCGTGCCGTCGACGATGTCGTCGTGCGCCTCGATCGTCGCCGTGCCGTACTCGAGCGCGTAGGAGACGGATGCCGCCGGCCGCGGCAGCTTGCCAGCCTTGCGAATCGGCACCAGCCCGACGCCAGCCTCCATGGCGACTGCGCCGGCGAGCAGGAACCCGCGCGCCTCGATGCCCGCCACCACGTCGAAATCGCCCTCGAACGGGGCGATCATCGCGTGGATGACCGCGCGCAACGCCGTCGCATCCGCCAGCAGCGGCGTGATGTCGCGGAACAGCACACCCGGCTCGGGGTAGTCCGGGATCGTCCGGATGAGGGATTCGGCACGGATCAGGGCGTCAGACGGCACTTTCTCACAGTAATGCCGCCCCGGCAGATCGCTGTCCGGCTCTCTCTATCCACAACGATTCGTCTATCGGAACGCCGTGCTGTAAGCGCTTGCAGTAGGCTAGTCGGATGACTTCCGCTGACACCGCCGAGCGCACCGCCGCGCCCCTCGCCCCTGCAGCCGCCGAGTGGTGGCGCACCGCCGTCATCTACCAGATCTACCCCCGCTCCTTCGCGGATGCGTCGGGCGACGGAATCGGCGATCTGCCCGGCATCACCTCGCGCCTCGACTCGCTCGCCGACCTCGGCGTGGACGCCATCTGGCTGAGCCCCTTCCAGCGGTCGCCGCAGAAGGACGCCGGCTATGACGTCAGCGACTACTGCGACGTCGACCCGCTGTTCGGCACCCTGTCCGACTTCGACGCGATGCTCGGTGCGGCACATGACCGCCGCATCCGCGTGATCGTCGATCTGGTGCCCAACCACTCGTCCGATCAGCACGCGTGGTTCCAGCTCGCCCTCGCCGCCGCGCCGGGCAGCGCCGAGCGCGGACGCTACATGTTCCGCGACGGCTCCGGCGAGAACGGCGAGCTCCCCCCGAACAACTGGGAGTCCGTGTTCGGCGGTCCTGCCTGGACCCGTGTCGTCGAGCCCGACGGCCGGCCCGGCCAGTGGTACCTGCACCTGTTCGACCCTTCGCAGCCCGACTTCGACTGGTCGAACGAAGAGGTGCGCGAAGAGTTCCGCCGCATCCTGCGGTTCTGGCTCGACCGCGGCGTCGACGGCTTCCGTGTCGACGTGGCACACGGCCTCATCAAGGCTGAGGGCCTGCCCGACTACGTGCCCGACCCCGAAGCCGGCTCGATGGGCGGCGAAGAGGCGAACGTGCCGTATTGGGGCCAGGAGGGCGTGCACGAGGTCTACCGCGACTGGCGCAAGATCCTCGAGGAGTACGAGGGCGACCGTGCCCTCGCGGCCGAGGCCTGGCTGCCCACCGCCGACAAGACGGCCCTGTGGGTGCGCTCCGACGAGATGCACCAGGCGTTCAACTTCCCGTACCTGATGACCGAGTGGAACGCGGCTGACCTTCACGAGGTCATCGCCGAGTCGCTCCGCGCGTTCTCGTCGGTCGGCGCACCGAGCACCTGGGTGCTGTCGAACCATGACGTCGTGCGCCATGCGTCGCGCCTCGCGCTGACCGCCGAGAACCCTCAGGGTCACGGCATCGGTCCCGACTCGCCCGGCAAGCCGATCCCCGAGGTGGGCCTGCGCCGCGCGCGCGCCGCGACGACGCTCATGCTCGCGCTCCCCGGCTCCGCGTACCTCTACCAGGGTGAGGAGCTCGGGCTTCCCGAGGTCATCGACATCCCCGGCGACGCTCGTCAGGATCCCACCTGGTTCCGCACCGAGGGTGAGCGTTATGGCCGCGACGGCTGCCGCGTGCCGATTCCGTGGCAGGCGGATGCCCCCGCCTACGGCTTCAGCCCGGCCGGCGCGTCGTGGCTTCCCCAGCCCGAGGAATGGGCGACGTTCGCCCGCGACGCGCAGGCCGCCGATCCCGCATCGACGCTCTCGCTGTACCGGTCGCTGCTCGCCGAACGCCGCGCACGCGCCCTCGGCGCGGGCTCGCTCGAATGGGTCGACGGCCTGGGCTCAGACGTCGTGGCCTTCCGCAACGGACACGTGACCGTAGTCGCGAACCTCGGCTCCACCCCCGTGGCGCTTCCGGACGGTATCGTGATCGCATCGAGCGGCACCGTCACCGGCGGTGAACTCCCGGTCGACACCACGGTCTGGTTGGCGAACGACTGAACCCGACCCGGCCGCGTGCCGGGAAGGGGCTCAGCAGTGAGCCTCGCGCGGCGGGCGGTTCCGTCCGCCGCGCGAACGACCTCCGACCGGCGGTCCGTCGGTCGCAGGCCCGCCGGATGACGGGGCTGGGGCCCGATGGCTGTAAAAGGAGGACACGTGGTCGGCATCGATGAAGTTGCCCGCACGGCGGGCGTCTCGACGGCGACGGTCTCTCGCGCGCTGAGCGGTCGCGGCCACGTCTCGGTCGCCGCGAAGACGAAGGTCGAAGCGGCAGCGAAGAGCCTCGGCTATGTGGTCTCGGCGTCGGCGTCGAGTCTCGCCTCGGGGCGAACACGCAACATCGGCGTGCTCGTGCCGTTCCTCGACCGCTGGTTCTTCTCCACTGTGCTCAGCGGCATCGCCTCCGCGCTCATGCAGCGCGGGTACGACATCACCCTCTACAGCCTCACCGCCGACCGCACGGCGCGCCATGACGTGTTCGACACGTTCCTGCGCCGTCAGCGCGTCGACGGCGTCATCGCGATATCGCTGGAGCTGGGCGAGGAAGAGACCGAGCGCCTGCTCGAACTCGATCTGCCCGTCATCGCGATCGGCGGACCGAACCCGAGACTCACCACCCTGACGGTCGACGATATCGCCGTCGCCCGTCTGGCCACCGAGCACCTGCTCGCGCTGGGCCACCGCGAGATCGCCCACATCGGCGCGAGCCCCGAGTTCGACATCGACTTCCACATTCCGACGCATCGACGGCAGGGCTTCGAACTCGCGCTGGCCGACGCCGGCATCACGGTGAAGCCGTCGCTGTTCGAGCCCGCGGACTTCACCATCGAAGGTGGCTTCCGAGCCGCGAAGCAACTGCTCGGCAAGCCCGGCGGACGCCCCACCGCGATCTTCGCGGCATCCGACGAGATGGCCATCGGCGCTCTGCTCGCCGCCCGCGAACTCGGTTATCGCGTCCCCGAGGACCTCTCGGTGGTCGGCATCGACGGCCACGAGCTCGGCGAGTTCTTCCGTCTCACCACGGTCGACCAGTTTCCGCTCGGGCAGGGCGAACGCGCAGCCGACGCCATCCTTGCGGAACTGGAGTCTTCCGAGGCCGAGGCGCCGACGCACCGGCCGGGCGAACTGCCGTACGAGCTCATCGTGCGCGGCTCGACCGCCCGCCTCATCGACTGACGCTATTCCTTCCTCGCCTTCCTGATCGCAGGGCGCCCCGGACGTCGACCGACAGACCCGCGGATAGGCTCGACGTCATGACCATCGACCTCGAAGCGCTCTACATCGACCTGCATCGGCATCCGGAACTGTCGTTCCAGGAGACGCGGACAGCGGGGGTCATCACGACACATCTGGCTGATCTCGGCATCGATTTCGAAGAGGGCATCGGCAAGACGGGCGTCGCCGCTGCGATCGAGAACGGCGAGGGGCCCGTCGTCTGGCTGCGTGCCGACATGGATGCCCTCCCCGTTCCCGAGCAGACGGGACTCGAGTACGCGAGCACGGCGCGCGGCACCGACCCGTCGGGCACCGACGTGCCCGTGATGCACGCGTGCGGGCACGACATGCACGTGTCCGCGCTGCTGGGCGCCCTCGAGCGCCTGGTGGCGACCAAGGATCAGTGGTCCGGCACCGTCGTCGCGGTCTTCCAGCCCGCCGAGGAGTACGGCGCGGGGTCGCAGGCGATGATCGCCGACGGTGTGCTCGACCGGTTCCCCACGCCCGACATCGTGCTGGGCCAGCACGTCACACCCCTGCCCGCCGGCACGATCGGCGTACGCAGCGGCACCCAGATGGCGGCATCCGACGGCCTCACCGTCACCCTGCTGGGTCGAGGCGGCCACGGCTCGCGCCCGCAGGCGACGATCGACCCGATCGTCATGGCTGCGGCCACCGTCATGCGGCTGCAGACGATCGTGTCGCGCGAGGTCGACCCGCGCGACGTTGCCGTGGTCACGGTGGGATCGATCCACGCCGGACTCAAGAACAACATCATCCCCGCCGAGGCGAAGCTCGAGCTGAGCCTGCGGTACCCCGATGACGCGGCCCGCGCGGTCGTGCTCGAGAAGGTCGAACGCATCGTCCGCGCCGAGGCGCAGGCGTCGGGCGCCGAGGAGCCGCCGGTCATCGTCACCGACCACTCGCTCCCGCCGACGATCAACGATGCCGCCGCGACGACACGCCTCATCGAAGCCTTCGACACCGCGTTCGGCGCCGGCACGGTGATCGACCCGGGCATGTTCACCGGCAGCGAGGACGTCTCGTGGTTCGCCCGCGAAGCCGGCGCGCCTCTCGTCTTCTGGTTCTGGGGTGGCGTCGACCCGGCGGCGTTCGCAGCGGCCGAGGCCACCGGAACGCTCGAGCGCGACATCCCCACCAACCACTCCCCGTTCTTCGCGCCGGTGCTGCAGCCCACGCTGAGCCGTGGCGTGGACGCCCTGGTCGTTGCTGCGCGCGAGTTCCTGGGCGCTCCCGCGAGCGCATAGCCCCGTCCTCCGCGACCGCCCGCTCACCGACCGGGCCCGGCGGGCGGGCGCGGGTTCGCGGCATCCGTCTCGCGCAGGTCGCGGGCATCGATGAGCCGCTGCCCGGAGACGATCCCCGGCAACCCCCGGCGATCGGGCGTGGTGAGCATGACACCCACCGACGACACCGCGAACGCCGCAGCGACCAGGCCCCATGCGCCGGGGAGCGCGGACAGCACGAGGTAGCCGCCGATGCCGCCGGCGAATCGGAGGGTTCGCGCGAGCGTCGCGGGCAGCGGGCCGCCGGTGTACCGCAGCTGCACCGCGAGATCGCCCACGCTGCGCCCGGTGGCGAGCACCACCACGAACCAGACCGCGATCGACACGGCGTCGCCGACGACGTTCGCGGCCGATCCGTCTCTCACTGCGGCGTCGGCCCCGAGAGCGTAGAGCGCGAGCTGGAACACGAGCGCGACCGCGGCCGCCGTCAGCCACGCTCCGATCACGTCGCAGAGCATCACGAGGAAGCGCCGGCTCCGCGTGATCGGCGTCGGCTGCTCGGCGTCGACGAACTTCGGCACGCCCCAGTGCCGTCGCGGCACCGCCAGAGCGACCATCGAGCCGATGACGGCCCCCAGCGTGTTCGTCAGCAGATCGTCGACGTCGAACACCCGGTAGGCGCACGGGTAGATGCCCCAGACTCCGGTGAGCTGCGTGGTCTCGACGAGCGCCGACATCCCCAGTCCCACGGCGAGCGCGATGACGATGCCGCGTCCCCAGAGCACGCGCACGAAGAATCCCAGCGGCACGAACAGCAGCACGTTCAGCAGCAGCTGGAGGACGGCCGGATCCCGCAGCGGCTCGCTCGATCGGCCGAGCGCCGCCCGCACATCGTCGACGAACGCGAACGGGTCCAGGCCCGTCCCCGCGCAGCGCAGCGCGTCGGGGTCGGGCAGCGGCAGCAGGGTGTAGGTCCACAGCGCCATCGCATAGACGAGCGCCGCGCCCCACACGACGAACCGTCGGAACCCGAATCCACCGCTTCGCCGGTAGCTGAGCGCGACGAACGGCACGAAGAGCAGCACGCCCACGGCCACCCCCAGGGTGACGGCGAGCGCGCCGAGGATCACCTGGTCGCCCACGCCCTGATTTTCGCAGAGAGAGGCGAGTCGCATGGATTTCGTGAGGATGCCGCACCCCGGCCCTCACCGGGTCCGCGCCGCGCGTAACATCGGCCGCCGTGACCTACGAAAGCCGCGAGCCGAACGACGCGCCGCCCCGGGCGAAGCGCCTCATCCTCGGCGACCCGCTCACCTCCGAGAAGATGGACGACCAGCTGCTGCCGAAACGGCGTGCGCTGCCGATCTTCGCGTCCGATGCGCTGAGCTCCGTCGCGTACGCGCCGCAGGAGCTTCTCATGATCCTGCTGATCGGCGGCACGGCGTTCCTGGCGCTCAGCCCGTGGGTCGCGAGCGGCGTCGTGCTGCTGCTCATCGTGGTCGTCGTCAGCTATCGCCAGCTGATCAAGGCCTATCCGTCGGGCGGGGGTGACTACGAGGTGGCGCGCACCAACCTCGGCGAAGTGCCGGGCGTGGTCGTGGCATCCGCCCTGCTCGTCGACTACGTGCTGACAGTGGCCGTCTCGGTGGCGTCGGGCGTCGACAACATCATCTCGGCGATCCCCGAGCTCAACCCCGCCCGCATCGAACTGGCCGTCGGCTTCGTCATCCTCATCATCATCGTGAACCTGCGAGGGGTTCGCGAGGCATCGTTCGCCTTCGCGATCCCGACCTACGTGTTCATCGGCTCGGTGGCCGTCATGATCGTCGTCGCGCTCGCACGCACGGCGATGGGCGACCCGCCCGTCGCCTCGAGCGCCGAGTTCGGCGTGCAGGGCGAGGAGCTCACCCAGGCCGCGATGATCCTGCTGGTGCTGCGGGCGTTCTCGTCGGGCTGTTCGGCGCTGACCGGCGTCGAAGCCGTCTCGAACGGCGTGCCCGCGTTCCGCAGACCCAAGGTGCGCAATGCCCAGTCGACCCTGACCCTGATGGGCGGCATCGCGATCCTTCTCTTCGCGGGACTGACCGCGGTGGCCCTCATCTCGGGGGTGCACTACGCCGAGAACGCGTGCCACCTCATCGGCTTCGACTGCTCCCAGCCGCAGCCGAGCCTGATGGCGCAGGTCGCGGGCGCCACGTTCGGGCTGGGCTCCATCCCGTTCTTCATCATCCAGGCGGCGACCGCGTGCGTGCTGCTGCTCGCCGCCAACACCGCATTCAACGGCTTTCCGCTGCTCGGCGCCGTCCTCGCCCGCGACGGCTACGCGCCGAAGGCGATGAACACCCGGGGCGACCGGCTGGTGTTCTCCAACGGCATGATCCTGCTCGGCATCGCCGCGATCATCGTGCTGATCGTCTATCGCGCGAACCTGACGACGCTGATCCAGCTGTACATCATCGGCGTCTTCGTGTCGTTCTCCCTGGGCCAGATCGGCATGGTGCGCCATTGGCGGAGGATCCTGCGGAACCTGCCGAAGACGTCGACGGATGCCGCGGCCTCGGCATCCGTGATCGCCGAGCGCCGCTCCGCGTACCGCGGCCTCGTCATCAACGCGGTCGGTGCCGCGATGACCGTGTTCGTGCTCGTGATCGTGACGGTCACGAAGTTCACGCACGGCGCCTGGCTGGTGTTCATCGCGATCCCTGTGCTCGCCGTGCTCATGATCGGCGTGAGCCGCTACTACCGCGACGTCGAGCACGAGATCCGCGTCGACGACACCACGCATTTCGGAGCGGAGGGCGACCTCGCGATCATTCTCGTCAACCGCCTGCAGAAGCCCGTGATCAAGGCCATCGACTACGCCCTCGCCGCCCGGCACGACAAGACCATCGCCGTCCACGTGGCCGTCAGCGAGGAGGAGGTGGCCGAGCTGCAGCGGCAGTGGGACGAGCACCGGATCCCGGTGAAGCTCGTGATCATCGATTCGCCGTACCGGTCCTACGCCTCCCCGGTCGCGAAGTTCATCAAGAAGTACCGCGAGCAGCACGGCTCTGCGGTCGTCACCGTCTATCTGCCGCAATACATCGTCGGACACTGGTGGGAATCGCTGCTGCACAACCGCCGCTCGCGGCGCATCGCGCAGCAGCTGATGCTCGTGCACGGCGTCTCCATCACCCTCGTCCCCTGGCTGCTCGACTCCACCGAGCTCATCTACGGCCGCCGATCCCGCCCACTCCCCGGCGACGAACGCGCCGGACGCCCGGCGCCGCCCATCGAACGTCATGGGCGCCGCGCGTCGCGTCCCGCCGGGCCTCCCGTGGCGGACGGCACCGCCGGGCAGCCCTCGACGGACCCGAGTGCCGGGGCCGGGGCCGGGGCCGAGGCATCCGATCCTGCGAAGGTCTAGCCGGGGCACGGGTTCCTGCTGTCGCCCGCGCGCCCGCGCCGCAGCCCGCCCCGCCCGCGCCGCCCGCCCCGCCCGCGCCGCCGCCCGCCCCGGGGCTTATTCACCGCCCCGGGGCGGGAATCCCCGGCCCCAAGGTGACACGGCCGCCCCGGGGCAGACCCGTCCGCGGAGGAACGGGCCCCCGCAGCCCCGCGCCCCCGCCCGCGCCGCAGCCCCGCGCCGCCGCCCGCCCCGGGGCGGATTCACCACCCCGGGACGGGAATCCCCCGCCCCAAAGTGACACGGCCGCCCCGGGGCAGACCCGTTCGCGGAGAAGCGGGCCCCGCAGCCCCGCAGCCGGCACGCCCCCGCGTCCGTCGCAACCGCCCCGGAGCGCGGCATCCCGCGTAGCCTGGAAGGGTGAGTTCTCCTGCCGCTGTCCTCGATCTCGCCGCGATCCGCGCGGACTTCCCGCTGCTCGGCGAGAAGGTGAACGGACAGCCCCTGGTGTATCTCGACTCGGGGGCGACGAGCCAGAAGCCGCAGGCGGTGCTCGACGCCGAGATCTCGTTCCTCACGCATGCGAACTCCGCGGTGCACCGCGGTGCGCACACGCTCGCGGCCGAGGCCACCGAACTGTTCGAGGACGCGCGCCTCACGGTCGCGGGCTTCGTCGGCGCCAGGCCCGAACAGCTGGTGTGGACGAGCGGAGCGACGGCCGGCCTCAACCTCGTCGCCTACTCGATCGGCAACGCCTCGGTCGGCCGCGGCGCTCCGGCGAGTGCCGGCTTCGCCCTGCGTCCGGGCGACGAGATCGTCGTCACCGAGACCGAGCACCACGCGAACCTCATCCCGTGGCAGGAGCTCGCCGCACGAACGGGCGCGATCCTGCGGCACATCCCCGTCCACGACGACGGGACCCTCGATACGGATGCCGCGGCCGCCCTGATCACGGAGCGCACGCGTGTCGTCGCCTTCACCCACGTCTCGAACGTGCTGGGGATCGTCAATCCGGTCGTCGAGCTCGTCGCGCTCGCGCGGGCGGTCGGTGCGCTGACCGTGCTCGACGCGTGCCAGTCCGCACCCCACCTGCCCCTCGATCTGCCGGCGCTCGGCGTCGATCTCGCTGTGTTCTCGGGTCACAAGATGCTGGGCCCCTACGGGATCGGCGGACTCTACGGGCGCTCCGAGGTGCTCGAGGCACTTCCGCCGTTCCTCACCGGCGGCTCGATGATCACCACGGTCACCCTCGACGAAGCGCAGTATCTGCCGCCGCCGCAGCGGTTCGAGGCGGGCACGCAGCCGGTGTCGCAGGCCATCGCCCTGGCCGCCGCGGTGCGCTACCTCGACGGGGTCGGCATGGATGCGGTGCACGCGCACGAGAAGGCGCTCGAGGCCCGCATGGGCGCAGGCCTGCGCTCGATCCCCGGCATCCGGCTGCTCGGCGACGCCGCGACGGGCGCAGCGACCGGGAACGGCGCAGCGACCGGCAGCCCCGAGCGCGTCGGCCTGTGGGCGTTCGATGTCGACGGCGTCCACGCGCACGATGTCGGGCAGTTCCTCGACGCACGGGGCGTCGCGGTGCGCGTCGGGCATCACTGCGCCCAGCCGCTGCACCGCCGGTTCGGACTGACCGCCTCGGTGCGCGCCTCATCGGCGATCTACAACACCGACGCCGATGTCGACACCTTCCTCGACGCGCTGTCGGGTGTGCGGTCGTTCTTCGGAGCCGGATCATGAGCGGCCTCGAATCGCTCTATCAGGAGCTGATCCTCGACCACTCGAAGCGCCCGCAGGGCAAGGGCCTCGCCGAGGAGGAGGGCCGCTCTGCGACCTCCTACCAGCGCAACCCGATCTGCGGTGACGAGATCACGCTGCGCGTGCGCCTCTCCGACGATGGCGAGACGGTGCAGAGTGTCACGTGGGACGGCGCCGGCTGCTCGATCTCGCAGGCCTCGGCGTCGATGCTCGCGGCGCTCATCGCCGAAGAGGGCGGGATGCCGCGGGTCGAGGCATCCGCTCTCGTCGACGGATTCCGCGAAGCGCTGCGCTCCCGCGGCGAGATCCCGCTCGACGAAGAGGTCTTCGGCGATGCCGCTGCCCTCTCGGGCGTGTCGAAGTTCACCGCTCGGGTCAAGTGCGCGATGCTCGCGTGGGTCGCGTTCGAAGACGCCGCCGCCCGCGCCTGACCGCAGCGCACGACCGCCCGCGCTCGGAGAGGCGGTCGTACCCGCACCCCGCCGACGATCGTGGCGCCGGCACCGAGCGCGAGCTGCTCGTCCCGGCGACGGAGCGGGAGCGACCGCGGTCTCGGGAGGCGGGGCGACCTGTGTGCGGCCGGTGTGGAGATCCCGTACCTCCGCCCACGGGCGATCCGCACCGCGGACGGAGGTCTTAGGGCTCGCGCGCCCCGCATGGATTCCGTGAGGGCGCGCCCCTGAACGCCGGGACGAGGCATCCGTCGATCTAGGATTCAGGCGTGCAGGCCTCGAGCCGGCCCGCGACCGGCACTCTTCGCGTTCTCCCCCGCATGACGGGCGGAGCACTCACTCGACGCCGCGTGGCTCTCGGCTTCGCGGTGGCGATCATCGGCGGTCCCCTCCTCACCTGGCTGCTGTACTCGGTGCGCACCCCCGAGTCGATCACGTCCGAAGTGCTGGCCTTCCAGCTGCTGGTCGTGATCGTTGCGCTCATCGGCGGCATCTGGCCGGCCGTGTTCGCCGCGGTGCTCTCGGGCCTCACGCTCGACTACCTGTTCGTGGCGCCGCAGTTCCAGGTCGCGATCGCCGACCCCCTGCACCTCTGGGCGCTGTTCCTCTACGTCGTGATCGCGATGCTGGTGAGCTACATCGTCGATCAGGCGGCCCGGCGCGAGCGGGCCGCGTCGCGCGCCGCCGCCGAGGCGGAGCTGCTCACCGCTGTCGCCGGAAGCGTCCTACGCGGCGAGAGTGCGGCTCCCACCCTGGTCTCGAAGGCCCGCGAGGCGTTCGGCATGACCGGCGTGCGCCTGGTCGCCGCCGACGGCACGGTGCTCGCGACCGACGGCGAACCCGTCCCCGACGGGCGCGTGATCACGGTGCCGATCGGGCACGGCACCGCCCGCACACCGGTCGCGAATCTCGAATTGCACGGCGGGAATCTGGATGCCTCGGAGCGGCGCCTGCTGGAGGTCGTGGTCGCCCAGCTCGGAGCGGCGCTGGAGCGCTCCGAACTCGCCGAGAGCGCCCGCGCGGCCGATGTGCTCGCCGAGACGGATCGCGTCCGTGCCGCCCTGCTGTCGGCGGTGAGCCACGACCTGCGACGCCCTCTCGCTGCCGCAGTGGCCGCGGTCGGCGGTCTGCGCGCGGCCGGTGCGGGACTCTCGCCCGATGACACCGCCGAGCTGCTCGAGACCGCCGACGAGTCGCTGACGACGCTGTCGACGCTGGTCACCGACCTGCTCGATGTCAGCCGCGTGCAGGCCGGCGTCCTCGCGGTATCGCTGTCCCCCGTCGACGTCGCGGATGTCGTGCTGGCCGCAGTGGACGAGCTGGGCGCCGGCCCCGACGGCGTCGAGCTCGACCTCGACCCCGACCTCGGACCGATGCTCGCCGACGCCGTGCTGCTGCAGCGTGTCGTGGTCAACGTGCTCGCGAACGCCGTGCGCCACGCTCCCTCGGACTCGCGGGTCAGAGTGTCGGCGGCATCCGTCCGCGAGGCGATCCAGCTGCGCGTCATCGACCACGGTCCCGGAATCGCACCCGAGCGCCACGATGACATGTTCGCGCCGTTCCAGCGTCTCGGCGACACCGACAACGGCACGGGCCTGGGGCTCGGACTCGCCCTGTCGAAGGGATTCACCGAAGGCATGGGCGGCACCCTCACCCCCGAGACCACCCCCGGGGGCGGACTCACCATGGTCATCGCGCTGCCGCGGGCGGCGGCATCCGGCACTATCGCGCCGAAGGGCGACCCGTCGTGAAGGTGCTCATCGCCGACGACGATCCGCAGCTGGTGCGCGCCCTGCGCATCACCCTCGCCGCGCACGGATACGAGGTCATCGCGGCGCCCGACGGCGCCGCCGCCATCACTCTCGCGGCGAGCCGCCGCCCCGACATCGTGGTGCTCGATCTCGGGATGCCGCGGCTCGACGGCGTGCAGGTCATCCACGCACTCCGCGGCTGGACGAGTATCCCGATCATCGTCGTGTCTGGTCGCACCGGGTCCGCCGACAAGGTGGAGGCGCTGGATGCCGGAGCCGACGACTTCGTCACGAAGCCGTTCCAGATCGACGAGCTGCTCGCGCGACTTCGGGCGCTGTCGCGACGTGCGGTCTCGGCATCCGATGATCCCGTCGTGACCTTCGGCGACGTGACGGTCGACCTCGCGGCGACCTCGGTCACGCGAAGCGGCGAGCGCGTGCACCTGACGCCCACCGAGTGGCGCATCCTCGAGGCGCTCGTGCGCAATCCCGGGTCGCTCGTGACGCGCCAGGCACTGCTCAAGGACATCTGGGGCACGGAGCAGGTGACCGATACCGGGTACCTGCGGCTCTACCTCTCGCAGCTGCGCAAGAAGCTCGAGCGCGACCCGGCGCGCCCCGCGCACCTGCTCACCGAGGCCGGCATGGGCTACCGCCTCGTGCTCGGCGCCTGACACCCGGCTGCTGGCCCCTGGTGCCGGGCCGTTCTGCCGGCCCGGCCCCCGGCCCTGATGCGGGCCCCTGGTGCGGGCCCGTGGTGCGGGCCGGTGTGTGCCAGGCCCGTGCTCCGGCGCCCTATGCCTCCCTGCGAGTGCGGCAGTTCCTGCGAATGCTGCGTCGCTCGACGGTCGGATGCTTGTGCGGCGGAAGCTTGTGCGGGCGTGGTCGGATGCTTGTGCGGCACTTTCCTGCGAGCGCTGCGTCGCGCGACGGCGCACTCGCAGGAAACTGCCGCACGAGTCCTCCACAAGACCACCCCGGGTGGACCTGTCCACCGAGCGCCGAACCGGCCGCGAGTCTGCGCCATCGAGGCCGCAGGCTCGACCCATGTGGCTCCTCGATTCCCCGCTGACGACCGTGTTCCGCCGACGCGAGAACGACGGCGAACCCGTGAACGACCGGCGTCTGCGCGCGCGGATCACGCGCGGCGACATCACCCGCATCGCGCCTGGCGTCTACACCGACCGCCGCGAGTGGGAGCGGCTCACGCCGATGGCCCGCCATGCACAGCTCGTCTGGGAGTCCGGAGCGCGGGCGAGGTCCGAACAGGTCTACTCGCACTGGGCGGCGGCAGCGCTGCACGGCATCGACATCCTGGGGCGCTGGCCGGCGGCGATCGACCTGAGCATCGCGGATGCCTCGGGCGGGCGCTCGAGCGGAGGCATCCGCCGCCACACCCGCATCGACGACGTCGAGACCTGGTCGTGGGGCCGACACCGCGTGGCGACGCCGCTGCAGACCGCCGTCGACCTGGCGGCGGCGCTGCGCTTCGTCGAGGCGGTCGCGGTGGTGGATCAGGCTCTCTGGAACCGCCGCACGGGCGGAGCGCTCGTGGCGAGCGGCGCACTGGTCGAGGCTGCTCACTCCCGCACCGGCCGCGGAGCCGGGCGTGCCGTGCGGGCGGCTGATTTCGCATCCTCTCTGGCCGACAGCGTGCGCGAGTCGGAGAGCAGGGTGCTCATCTCGGCGATGGGCTTTCCGGCACCCGAGCTTCAGGCGCGCTTCGTCTTGAGCAACGGACGTGACGCGTTCACGGACTTCTTCTGGCGGGAGCATCGGCACATCGGCGAGTTCGACGGCGCCGGAAAGTACCGCGATCCCGCCCTGCGAAAGGGGCGCGCTCCCGAGCAGGTGCTGCTCGACGAGAAGGACCGAGAGGACGATCTGCGTCGTCAGGTGTCAGCCTTCTCCCGCTGGCGCGTGCCGGCGCTCAAGGCACCGCGGCAGCTCTATGACATCCTCCACGGCGCCGGCCTGCCGACTTCGATGCCGCGTCCCGGACGCTGAGCCGAGCATCCGTCAGCGCGGTCTGTGCGGGCTGTGCGGCAGTTTCCTGCGAGTGCGGCGTCGCGCGACGCCGCACTCGCAGGAAATTGGCGCACGTACCAGAAGCGACGACGAAGGGGACGGATGCTGCAGCCCGGGCTCAGCCGAGCCCGTGGCGCTCCTCGTCGGCGCCGGGCGCGGCATCCCCCGCCACGGGCTTGCTCGACAGGCCGACCGAGCCGCCGCTCGCCCCACCCGACAGCGCCGCGGCGACGGCCACCGACTCGTCGACGTCGGGGTACTGCGGGCGCAGCTGCACTGCCTGCTGACGGATGTTCTCGCGCTTGGCCTTGCGGGCGGCGTACGCGAGGTTCAGCGCCTCGACGATGATCGCGAACGCCATCGGCGCGTAGATGAGGGCCTTGTCGATGTGGACTCCGAAGCCCTCGGCGACGAGGAACACGCCGATGAGGAGGAGGAACGACAGTGCGAGCATCTTGACCGTCGGATGCTTGTTCACGAACGTGAAGATGAACCGCGACGCGAAGAGCATGATGCCGAACGACAGCACGACGACCGTGATGATGACGACCAGGTTCTCGGTCATGCCGACGGCGGTGATGACGGAATCGAGCGAGAACACGATGTCGAGCAGCAGGATCTGCGTGATCACCGAGGCGAAGGTCACCTGCGCGATCTTCTTGCCCGACCCGTGCTCCTCCTCGGCGCCCTCGAGCTTGTGGTGGATCTCGGTGACGGCCTTGTAGACGAGGAACAGACCGCCCGCGATGAGGATGAGGTCCTTCCACGAGAACCCGAAGCCCCACAGGACGAAGATGTCCTCCTTGAGCGTGATGATCCAACCCGCGAAAAGCACGAGCACCACACGGATGAGCATCGCGAGCGTGAGGCCGAGGTTGCGCGCCCTCGCCTGCTGCTCCTTCGGGAGCTTCGAGGCGAGGATCGAGATGAAGATCACGTTGTCGACCCCCAGCACCACTTCCAGCACGAACAGCGTCAGGAACACGGCGATCAGATCGGGCGTGAAGGCGAAGGAGAAGTCCACGAAGTCATCGTAGGCGGGGCGGCGGCCGGACCGGGGATCGGGAACTGCCGTACGGCGGCTGGCAGAGCCCTCCGAAAGCCCTGATCCATGCCGGCAGCGCCATATGGGCATGCGTAGTGTAGGCCGTAGCGATCGGCACCCGCCTGTGGCTCCGCGTCGGCCAGGCGGCCGGCATCCGACCCAGAGTAGGTGCGATCATCGCCACCGTCACCGCAGTCGCATCGCAGGCCCGCCTGGGCCCCATCCGCCAGACCTACGCGAGTGCCGAGACCTTCCCGCCGGTCGCCCGTGCGTACACCGAGGTGTCGCAGGTCGTTCGCGAGACCGGTCTGCTGCGCCGCGCGGAGTGGTTCTACGCCCTCGTCGGCGTCGCGATCCTCCTGGCGTTCGGCGGGGTGATCACCGGATTCATCCTGCTCGGCGACACCTGGTACCAGCTGCTCATGGCGGGCGCCCTGGGCATTCTGTTCACCCAGGTCGCGTTCCTCGCCCATGAGGCGGCCCACCGCCAGATCCTCGCCTCGGGGCCCGCGAACGACCGCCTCGGACGAATCCTCGCCGCCGGGATCGTAGGCATCAGCCTCTCCTGGTGGAATGCCAAGCACAACCGCCACCACGCGAACCCCAACCGCGTCGGCAAGGATCCCGACATCGAGGTCGACACGATCCGCTTCCTCGAAGAGGACGCCGCGAAGGTGAACCGCCTCGGCGCGCTGATCACCCGCAAGCAGGGCTGGCTGTTCTTCCCGCTGCTCACTCTCGAGGGACTCAACCTGCACTTCCAGGGGCTGAAGCACCTCCTCTCCCGCGACGACGAGGTCAAGGGCCGCTGGGTCGAGCTGAGCCTGATCGCGCTTCGGTTCGCGCTGTACCTCACGCCGATCTTCCTGCTGCTGCCGATCGGCATGGCCTTCGCGTTCATCGGTGTGCAGCTGGCCGTCTTCGGCGTGTACATGGGAGCCTCGTTCGCGCCGAACCACAAGGGCATGCCGATCATCGCGCCCGACGCGAAGCTCGACTTCTTCTCCAAGCAGGTGCGCACCTCGCGCAACATCCGTGGCGGCTGGTGGGCCACCGCGCTCATGGGCGGCCTGAACTACCAGGTCGAGCACCACCTGTTCCCGAGCATGGCCCGCCCGTACCTCTCGCAGGCGCGCAGCATCGTGATGGAGCAGTGCCGCACGCGCGGCGTGCCCTACACCGAGACCGGCCTGCTGCAGTCGTACGGCATCGTCATCGCCTACCTCAACCGGGTCGGCCTCGCCGCCCGCGACCCGTTCGACTGCCCGATGGTCAACAGGTTCCGCAGCGTCTGAATGCGTGAAGGGGGACGGATGCCGCCGGCATCCGTCCCCCTTTCTGCACGCGTCCCGGCCTCTCACACCGCGGCGAGCACACCCTCCAGGCGCGCATAGCTGGTCTCCATGCCCTCGGTCATGCCGGTGGCGAGGACCATGTCGCGCGTGTCCTTGTCGGGGTACTCGATCAGCAACGTGATGAGCGTCGCGCCGTCCTCTTCGTACAGGGTGAGGTCGTTGAGCGTGGACGGATACTCGGTGCCGGTCATGTGCTCGGTCGTGACGGCACGGCGCGGCGCCTCCGACAGCAGGGTCTCGCCCTCGAACCCGAATCCCTCGCCGTGCGCCGGGTCGGTGGGCTCCCACACATAGCGGTAGCGACCGCCGACGGCGGGGTCGACCTCGCAGACCGCCAGGCGCCAGCCGTCGGGGCCGAGCATCCATTTCTCGAGCAGCTCGGGCTCCTGGTGGGCGCGCCACACGAGGTCGATCGGTCCGTCGATGAGGCGGGTGATCCGCACGTGGGTGTCGTCGAGGATCTCGGTCTGGGTCCCCTTGCCGCCCGCGTATTCGCGCAGGCCCTGCAGCACCCGGTCGAGCTGGTTCATGGCCATCGTCGCGCCCTCCACCATGCCCATCCCGACGACCTGCTCGAGCGCCTCGGCGGAGGAGAAGTGCGTGACATTGCTCAGCTGGGAGCCGCCGGGGGCGGCGTCGAAGCTGAACACCATGCGCGACACCGGCAGATCGGCGTTCGGCGTGCCGTGTTCGTCCGCGAACGCGTCGAGAACCTCGAAGCCGGTGGGCGCCGTCACGGAGAGGAACTCCCACGACCCGTACGACTTCTCACCCTGCGGGCTGGTCATGTGGTAGATCGCGCGGCCGCCCGGCTCGAGGTCGAAGGTCGTGAACGTGGCAGGCCACCCGGGAGGGCCCCAGAATCGCTCCAACTGGCGCGGGTCGGTGAAGGCGTCCCACAGCCGCTCGACGGGTGCGGCGAACTCCGCCGTGAGCGTCATGGTGAGCGCTTCGGGATCGGTGGTGACATCGGTGACGGGCATCTCATACTCCTTCTGTGTCGGTGCTGTCGGGTCGTTCGGTTGTCGCGGGGGTGGTTCCGGATGCCTCGGCGGGGCCGGGTGCGGCCGGCTCGGCGAGCAGCGCGTCGAGCCGGTCGATGCGGGAGCGCCAGAGCTCCTCGTACCGCGCGAGCAGCGCGCGGGCCCGGGCGATCATCGCCGGGTCCGCTCGGACGAGTCGCTCGCGGCCTTCGGCGCGCTTGACGATGAGGTGCGCGGCCTCCAGGACCGCGACGTGCTTCTGCACGGCAGCGAACGACATGTCGTACTCGCGGGCCAGCGACGAGACGGACTGCTCGTGCTCGATCGTGCGGCGCAGGATGTCTCGCCGCGTCGCCGTGGCGAGCGCGTGGAACACGCGATCGATCTCGTCATCTGTGAGCCCAATTTCTACAACCATTTGGTTGTAGATTACGGATGCCGCGCCCCGATGTCAACCGTCTCGTCGACCTCGCCGGAGTCCCGTTCCGAGGCGCCCGACCGGAACCGATCGGGCCAAGTAGGATTGAGCGGTCCGGCATCCCTCGTTCTCTGGAGTTCAGCCGCGTGACCACCCCCGCTTCGCACAGCCTCGCCGACACCGTCTCGAACGCCGAGGCCACCCCTGAGAAGGAGCAGCCGTACGCGGCGCTCGGACTCAAGCCCGACGAGTACGACAAGATCCGCGAGATCCTCGGCCGCCGCCCCACCTCGGGCGAGCTGGCGATGTACTCGGTGATGTGGAGCGAGCACTGCTCCTACAAGTCGAGCAAGATCTACCTCCGCAAGTTCGGCGAGAAGGTCTCCGACGAGATGAAGACCCGCCTCATGGTGGGCATGGGCCAGAACGCCGGCGTCGTCGACATCGGCGAGGGCTGGGCGGTCACCTTCAAGGTCGAGTCGCACAACCACCCGAGCTACATCGAGCCGTTCCAGGGCGCCGCGACGGGCGTGGGCGGCATCGTCCGCGACATCATCTCGATGGGCGCACGCCCGGTCGCGATCATGGACCAGCTCCGCTTCGGCGCGATCGACCACCCCGACACCGCCCGCGTCGTGCACGGCGTGACGAGCGGCATCTCGTTCTACGGCAACTGCCTGGGCCTGCCCAACATCGGCGGCGAGACCGTGTTCGACTCGGTGTACCAGGGCAACCCGCTCGTCAATGCCCTCGCGGTCGGGGTCCTCCGCCACGAGGACCTCAAGCTCGCCAACGCGACCGGTGCCGGCAACAAGGTCGTGCTGTTCGGCGCGCGCACCGGCGGCGACGGCATCGGCGGGGCATCCATCCTCGCCTCCGACACGTTCGCCGACGGCGGCCCGACCAAGCGCCCCGCGGTGCAGGTCGGCGACCCGTTCGCCGAGAAGGTGCTCATCGAGTGCTGCCTGGAGCTCTACCAGGGCGAGCTCGTCGAGGCCATCCAGGACCTCGGTGCCGCCGGAATCTCGTGCGCGACATCCGAGCTCGCGGCCAACGGCGGCTCGGGCATGCGCGTCGACCTCGAGAACGTGCTGCTGCGCGACCCCACGCTCACGCCCGAAGAGATCCTGATGAGCGAGAGCCAGGAGCGCATGATGGCGATCGTGGCTCCCGAGAAGCTCGATGCCTTCCTCGCCGTGGTCGGCAAGTGGGATGTCGAGACGAGCGTCCTCGGCGAGGTCACCGGCGATGGGCGCCTCCAGATCTTCTGGCACGGCGAAGAGATCGTGAACGTCGACCCGTCGACGGTCGCGGTCGACGGCCCGGTCTATGAGCGCCCCGTGGCGTACCCGACCTGGATCGACGCTCTCCGCGAGGACTCGGCATCCGCTCTTCCCCGCGATCTCGACCCCGATACGCTCCGCCGCCAGTTCACGCAGCTGGTCGCGAGCCCGAACCTCGCCGACACGGCGTGGGTGACCAACCAGTACGACTACTACGTCATGGGCAACACGGCGCTGTCCTTCCCCGACGACGCCGGCATGATCCGCGTCGACGAGCACTCCGGCCTCGGTTTCGCGATCGCGACCGACTGCAACAGCCGCTACTGCCAGCTCGACCCGTACCAGGGTGCGAAGCTCGCCCTCGCCGAGGCGTACCGCAACGTCGCCGTCACGGGCGCGGTGCCGACCGCGGTCACCGACTGCCTCAACTTCGGCTCGCCCGAGAACCCCGAGGTCATGTGGCAGTTCTCGCAGGCCGTCGACGGCCTGTCGGACGGATGCCTCGAGCTGGGCGTGCCCGTCACGGGCGGCAATGTCTCGTTCTACAACCAGACCGGCGACCAGCCGATCTTCCCGACCCCCGTGGTCGGCGTTCTGGGCATCATCGACGACGTCGCGCACCGCATCCCGTCCGGCTGGCAGGATCCCGGCGAGAACATCTACCTGCTGGGTGTGACGTCGACCGAGCTGTCGGGCTCGCAGTGGGCGGGCACGATCCACGGCCACCTCGGCGGTCGCCCTCCGGCCGTCGACCTCGGCCAGGAGAAGAAGCTCGCCGACCTCATCCACGCCGGTTCCCAGCAGTCGCTCATCTCGTCGGCGCACGACCTCTCGTCCGGCGGTCTGGCGCAGTCCCTCGCCGAGTCGGTCATGCGCTTCGGCATCGGCGCGCGTGTGTGGCTGAACGAGATCCAGGAGCGCGACGGGGTGGATGCCGCCACCGCGCTGTTCTCGGAGTCCACCGGCCGCGTGATCGTCACGGTGCCGCGCGAAGACGATGTGAAGTTCCGCGGGCTCTGCGAAGGCCGCGGCTACCCGGTGCTGCGCATCGGCGTGACCGACTCCGCCGCCGACGGCGACGCCCCCGCACTCGAGGTGCAGGGCGTCTTCACGGTGCCGCTCGCCGAGCTGCGCGACCTGTCGACCTCGACGCTGCCCGCCGCGTTCGGCGCGACGGTGTCGGAACCCGCCGCCTAGGATTGCTCGTATGGCTGCCGAAGAGGACGAGTACAGCGGTTTCAACGACACCCGTCAGCGGCGTGTCAAGATCACCGCGTGGGTGACGATCGTCGCTCTCATCCTGGTCGGCGGCGGCGCCACCGTCTTCGCGCTCCTCTTCGGCTGACCGCGCCGGTGGGGTAGCCTCGCACCAGGAGGCTCTCATGAGCGAGAAGCGGTCGATCTGGATCCGGGTCAGGCGGTTCTTCCGCCCCGAGGTCGAGACCTACGAATCACGCCGGGCGCGTCCCGGCGAACCCGGAGAAGGCCCCGGAATCCCCGTGTACGAGGCCACCGATCGCCGCCGCGGCGGCGGGTCGATGGAGATCGGCGGCGTCTGACGCTCCCGCCCCTGGCACTTGCGCCCGCGGGTCGGGTCACCGAACCCCGAGCCGATTCGGCCGCACGCGGTTAGCATTGCAGGGTGGAGCCGATCCTGGTCGTGCTGACCGGCTGGTGGTGGATCGCTCCGGCAGCCGTCGGCGCCGGAGCGGCGACCTATGCCGGCCTGACGACCCGCACCCGCCGTGCCCGACGGCTCGAGCTCGACGCCGCCCGGCATGAGGAGTCCCTCGCCTACCGTGCACTCGTCGCCGCGAAGGCGCGGGTGCGCACCGCTCAGGCAGACGTGCTCTCGGCGAAGTCGCGCGGGGCCGCGGCCGCCGCGACGCCGGCGGCAGATGCCCGACGCGAACTGCAGGCCGCGAAGCAAGGGGAGAAGTCCGCGTCGCTGGAGCTGCGCGCGAGCCGTTCGCGTGTGAAGGCGGGGTACTCGCAGTACCGCGCCGCGGCATCCGGAACGCCGCTCCCGATCGACCGCCTCTCGGCCGTGCACGACGCCGTCAACGCCCGGTGGCTCTCGTACGAGACCGATGTCGACAAGGCGCTGGCCTTCCCGCAGATGACCGATACGCGCCATCCCGCGACTGTCGTCTTCCTGCGGGCGCAGCGCGAGGCGCTGGTGCGGCGACCGCTGCTCCGCGACCGCGTGACCCCCGAGCAGTTCGCCGAGTACCGCGTCGCGGTGCGCGCGCTCGAGACCGCTCTCCTCGACGCCGAACGGCAGGCCGGGGTGCACGGCGCTCCCGCGGGCTCGCCCGCCGTGGCGTCGACCGCGGCGACGATATCGGCGGCCGCCACGGCTCTGGCCGACCTCGCCGAACGGCTCCCCTCGCTGCTGTCGCGCGTCCAGTCGCCGCGCGAGAGCGAACCGCCGGCTGACAGGGCGCCCTGAGCCCCGCGCACGCCCGCCGCACCACCGTTACGATGGCAGGGTGCAGCCGATCTTCGAGTTCATCGGCAACTACTGGTGGCTCGCCTTCCCCCTCATCGGCGTGATGGGGGCGCTGGGCAGCGCCTGGGAGCGCAACGCCCGCGGCCGCCACAAGCGGCGCATCGAGATCATGCACGCCAAGGCCGAGCTCAAGGCCGCACAGGCGGCTGCCCGCGGCAAGGCGGTGCCGGCGGCATCGCTCCCTCCCATGACCGGGCCTCTGCCCACGACGCCCTCCCTTTCGCAGGGAGTGACGGATGCCGTCGCTACGGGCATGGCCGGATCGACGACGAACTCGGCCTCGCAGCGTGTGTCGCAGCTCGAGCGCCTCTTCGCCGCCCATGACGCCGTCACCGCGCGCTGGCTCGAGTACGAGCTCGATGTTGCGAAGATCATCGCGTTCCCCGCGATGAGCGATGGCCGTCAGCCCCTCACCGCGGGCTTCCTCAAGGCGAAGCGGATCGCCGACGGCCTGCGCCCGGCGTCGGCCAAGGCCCGCCTCTCGAAGGATCAGCTGACCGAGTACCGCAATGCGGTCGCCGACTTCGAGGTGGCGTTCGACGTCGCCGAGCGCGACGCGCGGCGCCTCAAGGACTCGAGCTTCACCGAGGGCGAGCGCAAGCGCCTCGACACCGCGAAGCAGCTGCTGACCGTCGCGATCGACCAGGCCGCGACGCCGGCCGAGCGCCAGCTCGCCTACCGCCGAGTGCGCGAAGAGCTCGACGGGCTCATCTCGATCTCCGACGAGGCGATCGAGGTGCTCGAGAACAAGGTGATGCTGGAGATCACGCCCGGCCCGCCTGCGTCCGGATCGGGGACGGCACCCTCGGCATCCGTGAATCCGACGCCGCCTGCGGCATCTGCACCCGCAGATTCGGCGCCCGCGGATCCCCTCACGATGCCCGCCGCACCGCAGCATCCCGGAACGACTCCGCCCCCGCCTCCCAAGAATGCGACGTGGCCCGTGCCCGCGCGCGGCACCGGCGACACCGCCCCCGGTCGCGTGGTGCACCCCAAGCCCCACCACTGAGTCGGTTCGCTCGCGCAGTCCCCGTGCTCTCGCGGCGGGAATCCGTTGCGGCGGCGGGGACCCCGCGTCTCGGCCTGTCAGCCGGCGGCGGCCCGGCCGCGCACGTCGATCCAGGAGTCGATGCGCGCGAACCAGTCGAACAGCCACGTCGCGCGGGCATCGAGGTCGTCGGGGATGTCTGCGCGCGGCACGCGCCAGGCCCGCATCGTGATGCCCTTGTCCATCGGCAGCTCCCGCCAGATGTCGCGCAGCGTGACGAGCCCGTCGAGGCCCGTGTGCGCGATGAACACGACGTCGGCGTCGGGAGCCGCGTCCAGCGCCGCGTGCATGCCGCCGGGCTGCGGTGCCATCACGTGTCGCAGCGCCTCTGCACGCTCAGCCATCGCCTCGCGTCCCGACTCGCGCAGGCGCCGGATGCGCGACTGCCGCCGGGAGGGGGTGACGTTGCCGCCCTCCGGGAAGATCACGAAGGCGTCATCGGGTCCGAGTCCCGTGGCGAGCTCCGCGAGCGCGTGCTCGACCGGTACCCCGCCTCCCACCCGCTTCGGTCCGAAGCCCGACGGCACGATGAAACGGGACGGGATCCGGTGCAGCAGGATGTCGATGGCCGGGTCCCACTGCAGGGTGTACTTGAGCACGATCCGCGGCCGGCGTCCGACCTCATTGAGCAGCGTGTGGATGAGGATGAACGAGTCTCCGGGGCCGCCGTGGCGACTCGCGACCACCAGCGGGACGCCGGGCGCGAAGACCTCGTCGAACGCCGCGCGTGACGCAGCGGCATCCGGGGCGTCCGAGCCCGTTGTCGTGATCGTGAGGCGCAGCACGCTGCCGAACACCCGGAACAGCAACCGCATCGCCCGCGCGCCCAGCCGATAGTGCGCCTCGACGAACCCGGGACGCCGGATCGCGTATCCGAAGCCGGAGGCGATCCACAGGGCGAACATCGCGATCACGAGCGCGGCATCCCACAGCAGGTACACCGTCACGAGCCACAGCACCCGCGGCAGCCGGAAGCGCCCGGGCACCAGCGATGTCAGCGCGAGCGCGATCAGCAGCCACAGGGGTGTGAGGGCGAGCATCACCAGCGCGGCGGCGATCATGAGCGGCGCGAGCAGGATGCGCCGCAGCCACGTCGGCGGCAGCCACATCAGGCGCCCCCGTGGGAGCGATCCGCGGGGGCCGCGGAACCGGCGGCATCGGTGGGCGCGGCGACCCCAGGCCGACCGCCCGGCGTCCCTTCGACCGGCACCTCGCCATCCGGGGTCGGCTCGAGCGCGACCGACGGGAGCCGGTCGAGGAAGTCGCGGCTCGCCTCGTATGCCGCGTCGATGCGCCGCCGGACTGTGTCCATGCGGCGGTACGACAGCAGCGAGTCGTCACCGTCGAGCGATCCGCCACTGGGCAGCACATGCAGCACGACGCCTTCGGGAAGGGTCTGGAGATCGCGCGCGAACCGGTGCCGTCGCGCCACCTCGAACGCCACGCGCGCCGTGTCGACCGCCGACCGCGGAGCGACCAGCGGCATCTCGACCCGCCCGACCTGGAGGACGAAGACGGTGTCGGCCCCGGCATCCACCGCCTGCTCGATCGGGATGGAGTTGACGATGCCGCCGTCGATGAAGTGCTCGTCGCCGATACGCGTGGGCGGAAGGAGGCCGGGAACCGACGCCGAGGCGAGGATCGCGTCGATGAGCGGACCCGACTCGAAGACGTGCTCGGCCGCGCGTTCGATGCACGCCGCGACGACGCGCAGCCGCACCGGCAGGTCTTCGAACCGCGTGTCGGCGCCGAGCGCGCGCTCGAGCAGGCTGCGCAGGGGACGCGGTGAGTTGAGGTGGGTCTTGGTCTTGACCAGGCGTGTGAACTGCGCGAACAGCGAGTCACCGTAGACGGCGTTGGCCTCGGGCGAGGTCCATGCGTCCATGAGGCGCTCGACGACGGCGGGGGTCGGGTCGCTCGCGACCAGCGCGCCGTTGATGGCGCCGATCGAGGTGCCCGTCACGACATCGGGACGGATGCCGGACTCGAGCAGCGCCCGCACCATGCCGATCTCGACGGCTCCACGCACACCGCCTCCGCCCAGGACGAACGCCACCGTCATGCCCACACCCTATTCCCGGGCGGATGCGGCGGCGCACGTCCTGCGCGGCGCAGGATCAGGAGGTCAGAGCGTCGACCCACTCCTGGTTGGCGGCGATCCAGTCGGCCACGACGGGCCCGAAGTCGTCGCCGTCGTACTCGCCGAACATCGCGTCCTCGAGCGAGTAGAGCTTGTCGTTGTCCATCTCGAACGCCGAGAGCCATGCGAACACCTCGGGGAAGTCCTGCTCGAACTGCTCCGACGAGGTGCCGTGGATGCTCTCGGCGTCGCCCAGCAGACCCTCGGGGTCTTCGAGGTCCTTGAGAGGGAACGCGTTGTACGCCCAGTGCGGGCGCCAGAGCGTCACGGCGACGTTCTCACCGGCATCCGTCTTGGACTTGAGCTCGGTGAGCATCGCGGGCGTCGACGAGACGACGAAGTCCATGTCCTCCAGGCCGTAGCCGGGGATCACGTCGTCCTGGGTGACGGTGACGAGGCCGGAGCCCGCCTCGATGCCGACCAGCGTGTCGTCGAACAGATCCGCGTTCTCGGCCAGCTCGCTGAGCGAGTCGATCGGGGCATCCTCGTTCACGGCGATCGTGAGCTTCGCCTCGTCGTTCCACGCACCGAGGTCGACGAGGTCGTCGCCGAAGCGCTCCAGGTACTGGGCGTGGGTGATCGGCAGCCAGGTGTCGAGGGTCAGGTCGTAGTCGCCGCGCGACAGCCCGGTGTACACGGCCGCCGGGTCGGCGTATTCGAGCTCGACCTCGTAGCCCTGCTCTTCGAGCACGGCCTTCCACAGCTCCGACGCGGCGATGCCCTCGTCCCAGCCGTTGAAGACGGCGATCGTGATCGGTCGGTCGGTCGAGCCGTCGCCGCCGGCCTCGGCTCCGCCGGCGCAGCCGGTCAGGGCGAGCGCCGCGACACCGGTGACCGCGAGGGATGTGAGCAGTTTCTTCTTCTTGGTCATCTCGTGCGTCCTCTCTTTCCGCGTGCTGTGCGCGGTTGGGTCGGTCACGGCACGCCGTTCGACGCGCCGCCTGCGAGTGATGGGCTCGCGAGGAGGGTGGAGGATGCCGGGGCCGCGGCCTCGAAGTGGGCGGCTCCGGCATCCGCAGGGGATCAGACCGCCGCGACCGGTGCGGTGCTGCGGTGTTCGGTCGTGCGGGTGGTGGCGCGGGCGATCCGGGCACGGGCACCGCCGTCGGCGGACCGCGTGGCGAGGGCCGACGTGAGCCGGTCGAGGATGATCGCGAGGATCACCACGGACACGCCCGCTTCGGCTCCGAGTGCGATGTCGATGCGCTGCAGGCTCTGCACCACGGCGCCGCCGAGACCGCCCGCGCCGACGAGGCCGGCGATGACGACCATCGACAGGCTCAGCATGATCACCTGGTTGACGCCTGCCATGATGCTGGGCATCGCGAGCGGCAGCTGGATCTGGCGGAGGATGCGGCCGGGCGTCGCGCCGAACGCGTGACCGGCTTCGACCACCTCGGCATCGACGCTGCGGATGCCGAGCTCGGTCAGCCGAACCCCGGGTGCGAGCGCGAACACGATGGTCGAGACGATGCCCGGGACCGGGCCGACGCTGAAGACGATCAGTGCCGGGATCAGGTACACGAATGCCGGCATCGTCTGCAGGAAGTCGAGCACCGGCCGCAGGACCGCCGAGACGCGGTCGTTGCGCGCGGCCCAGATGCCGAGCGGCACGCTGATCGCGATGGCGATGACGGCCGCAACCAGGACGAGGGCCAGCGTGTCCATCGCGTTCGCCCACTGGTCGACGCCGACGATGACGAGAAGTCCCACGGCGGTGCCGACAGCGAGCCAGGCCCCCTTCGCCCACCAGGCGAGGGCGGCGAACACGATGATGACCGCCCAGAAGGGCGGCGCGGTGAGCAGCCAGTCGAGGCCGTCGAAGGCGCCGCGGATCGCGGTGCTGATGGCGTCGAACAGCCAGCCGAACACGTCGATCACGAACTCGACGATGGATTCGACGACGGCGCCGAGGGGAATGCGGAACAGGTCGTTCATGCGCGGCCTCCGATCGTCGCCGTGCTCCGGGGTGCGGTCTCGGTGTCGGAGGCGTCCTTCGTCCGCGGATCGAAGGGCGCGGCATCCCGCCCGACGGTCGCGATCGTTCCAGTCGCACCGATCATTCCGGTCGCGCCGTGCACGACGGCCTCGAGCGTCTCGGCGATGACGCCGGGGGCGACCGTCGCGGTCGACTCGATGACGGGGTTCTCGCGGGTCGTGGTGGGCACGTTGCCGAGCGCTGCCAGCAGCGTCACGCGGGGGATCACTCCCACCAGCCGCTGGCGCTCATCCACGACGACGACGGGCAGCGGGCTCTCGACCGAGCGCTCCACGACGTCGGTGAGCGGGTCGTCGGGGTGCACGACGGTCTGCGCCGGCTGCACGATCGCGCGCAGGTCGGTGATGCCGTTCTTCACGGCGCGGATCACGGCACGATCGGTGACCATGCCCACGAGCGTGCGGCCTTCGAGCACCGCGACGGCACCGGCCTGCAGATCGCGCATCACGCGGAGCGCACCTCGGACGCCGGCGGTGATCGTGATGGTCGCGACAGCCGGCTCCATCACCGACGCCGCGGTGAGCACGCGTGCGCGGTCGACATCCTGCACGAACTGAGCGACGTAGTCGTTGGCCGGGTCGGTGAGGATCTCTTCCGGCGTGCCGGTCTGCACGATGCGTCCGTCGCGCATCACCGCGATGCGGTCGCCGAGGAACATCGCCTCGTTGAGGTCGTGCGTGATGAACACGATCGTGCGGCCGAGTTCGCGCTGCAGCTCGACGAGCTGTTCCTGCATCTCGCGGCGGATGAGCGGATCGAGCGCCGAGAAGGCCTCGTCCATCAGCAGGATGTCGGTGCCCGCCGTGAGGGCGCGGGCTAGTCCCACGCGCTGGCGCATGCCTCCCGACAGCTCATCGGGCATCGCGTCGGCACGGTCGCCGAGGCCCACCTTGGCGAGGATCTCGCGGGCGCGCTCCCGTCGCTCGTCGCGGGCGACGCCCTGGATCTCGAGCGCGTATGCGGCATTGTCGAGCACGGTGCGATGCGGCAGCAGCGCGAAGTGCTGGAACACCATCGACAGCGAGCGCTGTCGGATGCCGCGCAGAGCCTTCGCCGAGGCTCGCGTGACGCTCTGCCCCTGGACGAGCACCTCGCCGGCGGTCGGCGGGAGGAGTCCGTTGAGCATGCGGATGACGGTGGACTTGCCCGATCCGGACAGGCCCATGATGACGAAGATCTCGCCGGGCTGGACGGTGAAGCTCGCGTCGATCACCGCGGCGGTGCCGGCATCCGACACCTGTGCACGCGTCTGGCCGGCGCGCAGGCGCCGCACGGCGTCTCGGGGATTGCGTCCGAAGACTTTGAACAGGTTCTTCGCCTCGATGGCAGGCGGAATTGTCACGGTGTACCTCGGCAGCCCGGTGCAGGGGGCTGCATCGGTCACGCCCGGGTGGCGGCCACTCCCTCCCGCCGTTCCCGGCGGATGAGCTCGGCGGCGGATGTCGGATCCGCGCAAGGCCGCCGACCATACGTTCGCCGGTCTGACATCCCCCCGGATGTCACCGGCGACCGCGGACTGGTCGGTTGGTCCACGAAGGACCTCCCCCAACGTTTCATGCGCTCGCATGGGTCGCAAATTCGACAGGATGCGATCGGGTCGTTAACCCGCGCCCGCGATAACACGATCTCCGCGGCGAGGGGCCGGACCCACCCGCGGAACCCGTTGACACGGGTCGCGTTCTATGGTTACTTAGTCAAGTAACTAACCAACCAAGAGGAGCGGATGTGATCGAAGAAGGCAGGGCGCTGTTCCTCCAGATCGCCGAGAGCGTGGAGGACTCGATCATCGACGGATCCCTCGCCGAAGAGGCGCAGGCACCGTCGACGAACGAGCTCGCGGCCTTCTACCGAATCAACCCCGCCACCGCTGCGAAGGGAGTCGCGATGCTCGCCGACAAGGGCGTCCTCTACAAACGACGCGGCATCGGGATGTTCGTCTCCCCCGGTGCGCGCGACCTGCTCCTCGGCGAGCGCCGCACGGCGTTCGCCGACCGCTTCGTCGACCCCCTGCTAGTCGAGGCGCGAAAGCTCGGACTCGACGCCGACGATCTCGCCCTGCTCATCCGCGACCGCGCCACGGCGCAGCTCGCCACCACCACGGAAGGGAACGCACGATGACCGACTCGCCCACCGCGACCCCCGTCATCGAGGTGAAGAGCCTCACCAAGCGCTACCGCGACACCCTCGCGGTCGACGACGTGAGCTTCACCATCGAGAAGGACACGATCTACGGCCTGCTCGGACGCAACGGCGCCGGCAAGACCACCATCATGTCGATCCTCACGGCGCAGAACTTCGCCACCCAGGGCGACGTGCGCGTGTTCGGCATGGACCGGTACGAGAACGCCAGGGTGCTCTCACGGATGTGCTTCGTGCGAGAGAGTCAGAAGTACCCCGACGACGCCCTCCCCCGGCACGCGTTCGCCACGGCGCGGCTGTTCTTCCCGAACTGGGACGAGGATCTCGCTCAGCGGCTGATCGAGGACTTCCAGCTGCCGACGAAGACCCGCATCAAGAAGCTCTCGCGGGGCCAGCTCTCGGCCGTCGGCGTCATCATCGGCCTCGCCGCCCGCGCCGAGATCACGTTCTTCGACGAGCCGTACCTCGGCCTCGACGCCGTCGCCCGGCAGATCTTCTACGACCGGCTGCTCGAGGACTACACCGAGCACCCCCGCACCGTCATCCTCTCCAGCCACCTGATCGACGAGGTCTCGAACCTCATCGAGCGGGTGCTCGTGATCGACCGCGGCCGCATCGTGATGGACGAGGCGACCGATGCCGTCCGCGACCGTGCCGCGAACATCGTCGGCGACGCCTCCGCCGTCGACGCCTTCGTCGCCGGGCGCCAGGTGATCCACCGCGAAAGCCTCGGGAACGTGGCATCCGTCACCGTTCTCGGCGCCCTCAGCCTCGCCGACCGCGAGCGCCTCGCCGCCACCGGTCTCGACGTCGCGCCGGTGTCGCTGCAGCAGCTCATCGTGCGCACCACCCAGCACGCGGCGGAGATCCGCGAAACCGACGCAGCCGATGAAGGAGCAATGCGATGAACCGCACCGTCAACGTCGTGCGCATGCAGCTGATCAACAAGCAGACATTCGTCTGGGTGCCGCTGATCGTGCTCGGCGCGTCGTTCGCCATGTCGATCGCGATCTACGCGATCCTCCACTCCTCGGGACTGCCCGGTCCGTTCTACGGCGGCGGCTCGCAGGCGCCGCTGTGGGTGCTGTTGTTCGTGGGGATCTCCTCCCTCACGCTGACCTTCCCGTTCTCGCAGGCGATGAGCGTCACCCGTCGGGAGTTCTTCTTCGGCACGATGCTCGCCGCGGCGATGTGCGCCGTGCTGCTCGCCGCGGTCTTCGCCATCGGAGGCCTGGTCGAGGAGGCGACGAACGGCTGGGGCATCAACGGCTACTTCTTCGCACTCGACTGGGTCGTGTCCGCCGGCGCGCTCGGCGCCGCGTTCTTCTACTTCGTGATGGCGATGCTGATCTTCATGGTGGGGTTCTGGTCGGCGACCGTCTACAAGCGTTTCGGCGCGACGCTGCTGACCGTCACGTGGGTGGGGATCGGCGTGATCCTGCTGGCCGCGATCTGGGGGATCACGAGCCTCGACGCCTGGGTGGGCGTGATCACGGCGCTGGTCGAACAGGGCCCTGTCGGATTCGCCGCCTGGGGGCTGTTGGTGACCGTCGCGCTCGGCGGCGTCTCGTACCTCACCCTGCGCCGCGCGATCCCCTGACCGGCGCGCCGCTCACGAGAACGGATGCCCGGGCCCTGCGCCATCGCGCACGCCCGGGCATCCGTCGTGTCGGCGATGGGGATCGCGAGCAGGTCAGCGGCGGTCGGCGGCCTCGGTGTGGTGGCGGATCACTTCGGCGACGACGAAGTTGAACCACTTCTCGGCGAACGCGGGATCGAGGTCGGCCTGTTCGGCGAGGCTGCGCAGGCGCGCGACCTGCTGCTCCTCGCGGGATGGATCGGACGCGGGCATGCCGTGCTCGGCCTTCAGATGGCCGACCTGCTTGGTCGCCTTGAACCGCTCGGCGAGCATGTACATCAGCGCGGCGTCGATGTTGTCGATGCTGCTGCGCAGCCGGGCAAGCGTCGTCGTGGGATCCTCGGTCATGGCGTCCTCCTCGCCCCTCGACGATACCCGAGCGCGGGACACGCGACGGCTTTCACCCGCTGGGGGGGAGGGCGGCCGCCCGGTGGGGCCCTAGAGTGTGACCCATGACCGACGGCACCCCTGCATCCGCGCCGCTCGCTGCGGATCCCCACGCTGGAACGGATGCCGCCGTCGTGCCGGCAGACGCCACCACGACGACCACTTCGCCCGACGCCACCGAGCGCTCGCCCAAGTCCTTCTGGGCGCGCCTGGACAGTCCGTTCACCGTCGGGTTCCTCCTGACCCTGGGCGGCCTGGCGGCGGCTCTGCTCGGGATCGCGCTCTCGAACATCGCCACGGTGCTCATCTACATCGCACTCGCGATGTTCGCCGCCCTGGGCCTGGATCCCCTGCTGAAGTGGTTCGAGCGACACCACGTCTCGCGCACCTGGGCCATCGTCATCGTCTTCTTCATCTTCGCGGTCGTCGCGGTCGGCCTGCTGTGGCTGGTGGTGCCCACGCTGATCGAGCAGATCGGCGAGTTCATCACGAGCATCCCCTCGACGATCACCAATTTCGAGCAGTCGGACTTCTATCACTGGCTCGAGGGCTACTTCGGCGAGGGTCTGACGACCCTCGTGGACGAGATCCAGAAGTTCCTCACCAACCCGGCGAACATCGCCGCGATCTCCGGCGGGCTCCTCAAGGTCGGCGTCGGCATCGCGACCGCCGTCTCGGGCCTGTTGATCATCGTGGTGCTGACGCTCTACTTCGTCGCATCGCTGCCGTCGATCAAGGAGTCGCTCGTGCGCTTCGCCCCGGCTCGCAACCGGATCAAGGTGCACGCGATGACCGACGAGATCACGGACTCGATCGGCGCCTACCTCATGGGCATGGTCGTCCTGGCGTTCTTCAACTCCATCGTGGCCTTCCTTCTGCACCTGTTCCTCGGGCTGCCGTATCCGCTGCTGATGGGCGTGCTCGCCTTCTCGATCACGATCATCCCGCTCGTCGGACCCGTCCTGTACTGGATCACGGCCACCGTGCTCGCGCTGTTCACGAGCCCGGTAGCCGCGCTGATCTTCGGCATCGCGTACCTGATCTACATCCAGATCGAGGCGTACGTCATCACCCCTCGCGTGATGAGCAAGGCGATCTCGATCCCCGGTTCGCTCGTCGTGATCGGCGCCCTGATCGGTGGCACCCTGCTGGGCCTGCTCGGCGCGCTCATCGCCGTGCCGGTGACCGCATCGATCCTGCTCATCATCAAACAGGTCTTCATCCCGAAACAGGACGCCAAGCTGTAAACGTCGTCGCGCGGGGGCGCGACCGGGTCAGCGCACGGGAAGCAGGCAGGTGGGTGAGGGCGCCGCGGTACGGTGGCGCACCTTGCCGGGAACGCCCGTGCGCACGTCGAGCGTGAGCGAGGCGACCTCGTCCGACAGCTGGCCGGCGACGAGGAGGATGTCGCGCACCACGACGTGGTGCCGCGGCCAGTGCACTCCCGCGTCGACGAGCGCGACGGGCTGGACGACCTCGCCTGCTCCGCGCACGCGCAGCGTCGCAAGCGTGTTGCTGCCGCGCGCGGCCGCATAGAGGAATTCGCCGTCGCGCGACATGGCGAGCTCGGCGGCGGTGTCTCCGGGCATTGTGCCCACACCGAGGGGGCTTCCGCCCACGACATGCCACGAGCCGTCCACGGCCGCCGCGAGCACGAAGACCTCGCACGACAGCTCGGCGACGACGTACAGGTGCCCGCTCGGGTGCCAGACCATGTGACGCGGCCCGCTCCCCTTCGGGAGAACCACCTGCTGCAGGAGCCGCAGCCCGTCCGCTCCCGCGCGCCACAGACGGACGACATCGAGTCCCATGTCGGTCGTCGCGACAAGCCCGCCGGGGAGGAAGACGGCCTGATGAGCACGGGAAGGACGAGCGGATGCCGCGTCTCCCGCGTCACCCGTCGGACTGGCGGCCTCGGCGGCGTCGTGATCGGGCACGAGGTGCGCGTACTCCGCGCCCGCCGCGTCGCGAAGCGCCCGCGCCGCCGCCGCAAGATCCACCTGTCCGGACTCTCGGCCGAAGAGCACGGGGCCCGATTCCGCGGGATCCGGTCCGTACGGATCGGTGGCCGCTGCGGCGATGACGGGCGCCGAGGGACGGCCGGCGGCATCCAGCGTCATCCGCACGACGCGCCCGTCGCCCCAGCAGCTCGCGATCAACGACGCGCCATCGGGGGCGACCGCGATGTGGCAGGTCGCCGCACCCGCGGGAACCGCGGCGCCGAGCGGAGTGAAGGACGACTCGCCGGTGCGGCGGAACGCCTGCACCTCGCCGCGATTCTCGAGGGCGGCATAGACGACATCGAGCGACGGATGCGCGGTCAGCCACGACGGCGAGTCGGTCGCGGCGACCTCTCCCGCGAAGCCCAGCCCGCCACCCGCCGAGGCGTCGTCCGCACCGCCGGCCAGGAGCATCCCGATGCCGCTCGCGTGCCCGTCGCTATCGGCGGTGTACCCGCCCAGCCAGAACTTCATGTGCTTCCGTTCGCTGCGAGGCGTTTCGTCGCGCTTCGCACCGATCGGTACGCGGAACGAGCGGGACGGAACGTGTCAGGGTTTCGAGAGGGTCAGTCGACGAGGTCGTGACGCACGATGACCGCGTCGCGTGCCGCACCGACGCCGATCACGGAGATGCGGGTGCCGCTCATCCTCTCGAGCGCGAGCACGTACTCCTGCGCCTCGATGGGCAGCTCGTCGAATGTTCGGGCCCCCGAGATGTCGCGCTTCCAGCCCGGGAAGTACTCGAGGATGGGCACGGCGTGGTGGAAGTCGGACTGGTTGACCGGCACCTCGTCGAACCGCTCGCCGTCGACGTCGTACGCGACGCACACCGGGATCTGGTCGAGTCCCGAGAGGATGTCGAGCTTGGTCAGCACCAGGTCGGTCAAGCCGTTGATGCGCGTGGCGTATCGGGTGATCGGCGCGTCGTACCAGCCCACCCGGCGAGGCCGCCCGGTGGTCGTGCCGAACTCGAAGCCGCGCGAACGCAGGAAGTCACCGTTGTCGTCGAACAGCTCGGTCGGGAACGGGCCCGAGCCGACGCGGGTCGTGTAGGCCTTCACGATGCCGACGATGCGATCGAGGCGGTTGGGTCCCACTCCGGACCCCGTCGCCGCGCCGCCCGCGGTCGCCGACGACGACGTCACGAACGGGTAGGTGCCGTGGTCGACGTCGAGCATCGTGGCCTGGCCGCCCTCGAACACCACGACGTCGCCGGCATCCAGCGCGTCGTTCAGGAGCAGGCCGGTATCGGCCACCATGGGGGCCAGCCGCTCGGCGTACGAGAGCAGGTCCTCGACGATCTCGTCGACGGTGATCGCACGGCGGTTGAAGATCTTCACCAGCAGGTGGTTCTTCTGATCGAGCGCACCCTCGACCTTCTGGCGCAGGATGTTCTCGTCGAAGAGATCCTGCACACGGATGCCGACGCGGTTGATCTTGTCGGCGTAGGCCGGGCCGATCCCGCGGCCGGTCGTGCCGATCTGACGCTTGCCGAGGAACCGCTCGCTGACCTTGTCGAGCGTGCGGTGGTACTGCGTGATGATGTGCGCATTCGCGCTCACCCGCAGACGTGACGTGTCGACGCCGCGCGCGTGCAGCGCCTCGAGCTCGTAGAAGAGCACCTCGAGGTCGATGACGACGCCGTTGCCGATCACGGCATTCACGCCGGGCGACAGGATGCCCGACGGCAGCAGGTGCAGTGCGTACTTCTCGTCGCCGATGACGACGGTGTGGCCGGCGTTGTTGCCGCCGTTGAACTTGACCACCCAGTCGGTGCGGTCACCGAGCAGGTCTGTGGCCTTGCCCTTGCCCTCGTCTCCCCACTGGACTCCGACGATCACGATGCCTGGCATGGGCTACTCCCCCGTTATCGGACGGTTACACCCCATCCTATCGAGGCCCCGCGACGAACCGCCGATATGGTGTCCCCATGATGCGTTCCGCGGCATGGAGCAAGGGCTGGTCGGTCGCTCGTGCGGCCATGGCGATCGTGACGATCACGGCGATCGTCGCGCAATTGTCGAAGTCCGTCGGCACCGCCGCAGGGCTCGGCCGCGACGTCACGACCACGATCGTGAACTTCTTCAGCTTCTTCACGATCCTCGCCAACGCGTCGTCTGCGGTCGTGCTGCTGTGGGCCGTCATCTGGTTCTGGACGCGCGGGCGACAGGCGCTCTCCGCTGCCCCTCCCGCCGCCGCTCCGTCCGCCGTGTCCGGGCGCACGGGTCCCGCCGAGCCCCTGGGCCTCGCGGTGGCGCTCGCGAGCGTGAGCACCTACATGATCATCACGGGGATCGTCTACAACAGCCTGCTGCGCAACATCGAGCTTCCGCAGGGGAGCGAGCCGATCTGGTGGTCGAACGAGGTGCTGCACCTCATCGGACCACTGTTCCTGCTCGCCGACGTCTTCTTCGGGCCGCTGCGGCGCGCCCTGCCGTGGCGCTCGCTCTGGGCGATCGTGGCGTTCCCCATCCTGTGGGTCGCCTATACGATGCTGCGCGGGCCGCTGGTGACCAACCCCGTCAACGGCGAGCCGTTCTGGTACCCGTACCCGTTCCTCAACCCGAACAGCGCGGGCGGCTGGCCGTCGGTCCTGCTCTACGTCATCGGCATCGCGGTCGCGATCGTCGCGGTCGGCTCACTCGTGGTGTGGTGGGGGCGCCGTATCGGCACCTCGGGCTCGCTGGTCGCGGGGACGTCGGCGACGGTGTTGTCCGAGGCCTGACCGCCGGAGACGAACCGTCTCACGCAGGGCGGCAGACGGCGGCCCGCCGTGCCCCTCGCCGCGCTCACTTTCCGAGCGCCCGCCCGCCCGCCCGGGCGCGGCATCCGTCGTCAGTAGACTGAGGGGCATGTCGAAGGTCCTTCAGTCCCTGCCCGTCGGCGAGCGCGTCGGCATCGCCTTCTCAGGGGGCCTGGACACCTCCGTCGCCGTCGCGTGGATGCGCGACAAGGGCGCCATCCCCTGCACCTACACCGGCGATCTCGGCCAGCCCGATGAGGACGACATCGCGTCGATCCCCGACCGGGCGCTGAACTACGGCGCCGAGCTGTCGCGTCTGGTCGACTGCAAGCCGGCGCTCGTCGAGGAGGGCTTCGGTGCTCTCGCGTGCGGCGCGTTCCACATCCGCTCGGGCGGTCGCACCTACTTCAACACCACGCCGATCGGTCGCGCGGTCACCGGCACCCTTCTGGTGCGCGCCATGAAAGAGGACGGCGTCGACATCTGGGGCGACGGCTCCACCTACAAGGGCAACGACATCGAGCGGTTCTACCGCTACGGCCTGCTCGCCAACCCGGCCCTGCGCATCTACAAGCCGTGGCTCGACGCCGACTTCGTCACCGAGCTCGGCGGTCGCCAGGAGATGAGCGAGTGGCTCATCGCGCACGGCTTCCCGTACCGCGACTCGGCCGAGAAGGCGTATTCGACCGACGCCAACATCTGGGGCGCGACGCACGAGGCCAAGACGCTCGAGCACCTGAACGTGTCGCTCGAGACCGTCGAGCCGATCATGGGCGTGCGGTTCTGGGATCCGGCCGTCGAGATCGAGACCGAGGACGTCACCGTGACGTTCGACTCCGGCCGCCCGGTCGCGCTCAACGGCGTGGAGTTCTCCGACTCCGTCGCACTGGTCTTCGAGGCGAACCGCATCGGAGGCCGCCACGGCCTCGGCATGAGCGACCAGATCGAGAACCGCATCATCGAGGCGAAGTCGCGCGGCATCTACGAGGCGCCGGGCATGGCGCTCCTCTTCATCGCGTACGAGCGCCTGCTCAACAGCATCCTGAACGAAGACACGCTCGCCACGTACCACGAGCAGGGCCGACGTCTCGGCCGCCTCATGTACGAGGGCCGCTGGCTCGAGCCGCAGTCGCTCATGCTGCGCGAGTCGATCCAGAAGTGGGTGGGCTCGACGATCACCGGCTCCGTGACGCTGCGCCTGCGCCGCGGTGAGGACTACACGATCCTCGACACGACCGCCGCGCACATGTCGTACGGTCCCGAGAAGCTGTCGATGGAACGCGTCGGCGACGCCGCGTTCGGTCCCACCGACCGCATCGGCCAGCTCACCATGCGCAACCTCGATATCGCCGACTCGCGTGCGCGACTCGAGTACTACGCGGCCGCGGGCATCATCGGCGGTACGACCGGCGAGCTCGTCGGTCACCTCGAGCAGGGCGAGGCGGCCGAGATCACCGAGAACGCGACGGCGCTCACCGCTGCCGGCGAGCAGCTCGCCGAGGCGACGGATGCCGCGAACGAGGCGTCCGCGTTCGACTCCGGCACCGACTGACCCCGTCCACGTCGGGTCCGGGTTCGCCGCGTCTGAGTTCCTCGAAGCAACGGAACCTGGACCTCATCTTCGAGTCGTCGAGATAAGTTGCACAGCATTGTGCAAGTTCTCTAGTCTGGAGGCATGACCTCCACGATCGATGCCGTGCGCCGTCCGCGCCGAGACGCCCTCGAGAACCGCGCGGGCATCCTCGCGGCGGCGCACGTCGCGCTGGCGCACGACCCGCGTGCATCGGTCGACACGATCGCGCGCCAGGCAGGCCTCTCGCGCCGCGCCCTGTACGGCCACTTCGACGATCGCGACGCGCTGCTGCGCGAACTCGTCGCGCAGGGCACCGCGCGCTTCAACGCGATCGCGGCCCGCATCGATGACGCCGACCCCCGGCTCGCGCTCGCGCGCCTCGCCGCGGCACTGTGGACCGAGGCGTCCCACGTGCAGGTGCTCGCCGCTCTCGCCCTCGACGACGCGCACGTCGAGATGACGGCCGACGCCCTCGCGCCGCTGCGTCGCACCGTCATGCGCCTCGTGCGCGAGGGCCAAGATGCCGGTGTCCTGCGCACCGACGTCGCCGCGCCGACGCTCGCACGTCTCGTGGAAGAGACCGCACGCACCGTCATCACGCGCATGGACGCCTCGTCACCCGAGGCCCGCGGCCTCGCCGTGCGCGCGGTGCTCAGCATCGCGGGGCTCTCGTGGCGAGAGGCGGCCGCTCTGCTCCACGAGCATCCCGACGTGCTCGCGGCGCCCGACGGCGCACCGGCCGGCGACGCTGCCGCCGCCGAGACTGCGGCGAGCGCGTGAGGGTCGTCCTGGACGCGGTCGGCAAGGGGCGCCGCGACCGCGCACTGCCCCCGACCTCCACGGTCTTCGAGACGGGCCGCGTGACCCTCGCCTTCGCCGAGACGGAGCAGCGCCCCACCGTGCTCGGACTCATCGCCGCAGGCCGAATGCGCCCCGACACCGGTGGCGTGCTGATCGACGGGCGGACGGATGCCTCGGCCCTGCGTCGCCGCGTCGCCCTGGTCGACGCGCTCGACGTGTCGGAGCCCGAGCCGAATGTGACGCTCGCCGGCGTCGTCGCCGAAGAGCTCATGTTCGCGGGGCGCCGCTCCGACCCTCTGGCCGTTCGGCGCTGGCTCGAGGAGAACGCGCTCGCACCCCTGGCATCCCTCCCGATCGCGAACGTCGAGCCCGCCGATCGCGTGCGTGCCCTGTGCGAACTCGCCGTGCTGCGCAAGGGCGTCGAGGGCATCGTGCTCGTCTCACCCGACCGGCACGGCGGCGAGCCCGAGACCTGGTGGCACATCGCCCAGGGGTTCGCCGCGCGCGGGCTCGCGGTGCTCGTGATCGCCGGGCGGGCATCGCAGTCGGTGCTCGATCGCTCACCGGTCGATGGCGGGGATCAGGGTTCGCGGGCGCTCTCTCGCGCCGGTCGTGTTCCGCCGCTCCGCGCGGCCGGAGGCCTCAGCCGCTCGGCAGCCGCGCGTTCCGGCATCCGCCTGCGACGACTCACCGCACCCACGAAGGGGGCGCGCTCGTGAAGGTGCCGCAGATGATCATGGCGGAACTGCGCCGACTCACCTCGACGCGGATGTCGCTGATCGCGCTCATCGCGCTGATGGCGGTGCCGATCCTGTACGGCGGCGTCTACCTATGGGCGAACCGCGATCCTTACGCGCAGCTGACGGAGGTGCCCGCGGCCCTCGTCGTCGAGGACACCGGCGCTCAGCTCAACGGCACCGACCGCAATCTCGGCGACGAGATCGCGCAGGAGCTCATCGAGGACGGCTCGTTCGCCTGGCAGACCGCCACCGCCGACGAGGCGAACGCGGGGCTCGACGACGGCACGTACGATTTCGCGATCGAACTGCCCGCCGACTTCACGGCCGCCATCGCGTCGATCACGACGGGCGAACCGCGCACGGCCGACATCGTGCTGCACACGAGCGACGCCAACAACTACCTCGCCTCCACGATCGGCACGCAGGCGGTCGAGCGCATCCAGACGACGATCACCGAGAAGGTGGTGGCAGAGGCCGGTCTCACCATGCTCGACGCGCTCGACACCATCCGGATCCAATTGACGGATGCCGCCGCCGGCGCGACACAGCTGGTGGACGGTCTCGCGCAGGCCGGCGACGGCACCGCCCAGCTGACCGACGGCGCGGGCCAGCTCGCCGACGGCACGGCGCAGCTGCGCGACGGCGCCGCATCGCTCGCCACCGGCGCGCAGCAGGTGGCGGACGGAGCCGCCCAGGTCGCCGCAGGGACCGCGCAGCTCGACGCCACCGCGACGCGCATCGGCGCCGCGGCCTCGGCCGCCGCCGCCGCCGTGCCGCAGGCCCGCGCCGACATCGCCGAGAGCCTCGCCGGTGCCGGCCTCGATCAGGCGCAGATCGACGAGGTGCTCGCCGTGCTCGATCCCGTGGGCGAGCGCGTGGACACCGCGAACCAGCGCGTGCAGACGGCCGTGTCGGAGATCGATCGGCTCGACACGGGGGCGCAGCAGGTGGCCGCCGGCGCCGGCACGGTCGCGGCAGGTTCGGCCACTCTGGCCGCGGGCACCTCGACCGCTGCGGATGCCGCGGCCCAGCTCCGCGACGGCGCGGCCACCCTCGGCGGCGGCATCGCACAGCTCGAAGACGGTGCCACGCAACTGCGTGACGGACTCTCCGACGGTGCAGCGCAGCTGCCCGCGTTCGACGCCGACACGCGGGCGGCGCAGGCCGATACGCTCGCCGCTCCCGTCGAGATCGAACGATCCTCGCTCACGCAGGCTCAGAACTACGGCGCCGGCCTCGCCCCGTTCTTCGCCGCCCTCGCCGGGTGGATCGGCATCTACGCGCTCTTCCTCATCGTCAAGCCGGTGTCGCGTCGAGCGGTCACCGCGCTGCACTCGCCGATCCGCATCACTCTCGCCGGCTGGGCGACCCCCGCACTCCTGGGCGGGCTGCAGATGCTCGGGCTCTTCGGGGTGCTGGCCCTGGCACTCGGATTCCAGTTCGCGCACCCGCTGGCGACTCTCGGCATCCTGCTGCTGGCGAGCGCGACGTACGCGGCGATCGTGCTCGCCCTCAACGTCTGGTTCGGATCGGTCGGGCAGTTCCTCGGGCTCGTGCTCATGGTGCTGCAGCTGGTGACCGCCGGCGGCACGTTCCCCTGGCAGACGCTTCCCGCACCTCTGGCGACGCTGCACCACGTGCTGCCGATGGGATACGTCGTCGACGCCATGAGACAGGTCATGTACGGCGGCAACGCCGACCGGGTCTGGCTGGATCTCGCCGTACTGGCCGCATGGCTGGTGGGTGCCGGCGTCTTCGCCGCGATCGGGGTCACGCGCATGACCCACTTCCGCACGCTCCGCGACCTGCAGCCGAGCGTCATCGGCTAGCCGGGCGGAGCGGATGCCGCGGGGTGCGGCATCCGCTTCCGGAAAGCGAACGCGATTCGGCTCCGTGGGCGGCGCGGGTTACGATGCCGAAACGGTTTCGCGCGACCCGACGCGCGGCATCCGATCTCGCGGTGCCCGACACCGCGTCCCTCGTCGCCATACCGAAAGCCCTTCAATGTCGAAGCCCTCCACCGACCCCGTCAGCACCATCGACGACGCGCCCCGCCGTCGGTCGGTCGGTCGCACGATCGGCATCACGCTGTTCAGCATCGTCGCGGGCGTCGTCGTGCTCGCGCTGATCGCCGTCGGGTTCCTCGCGTACACCGTGCAGCGCTCGTTCCCTCAGCTGAGCGGCGAGGTCGTCGTCACCGGACTCGATGACGAGGTCATCGTCCAGCGCGACGGGCTCGGCATCCCGATCATCACCGCGGACTCCAGCCACGACCTGTTCTACGCGCAGGGCTACGTGCACGCCCAGGATCGCTTCTGGGAGATGGACTTCCGCCGCCACGTCACCAGCGGTCGCCTGTCGGAGCTGTTCGGCGAGTCGCAGCTGGCGACCGACAAGTTCCTCCGCGCGCTCGGATGGCGCCACATCGCCGAGCAGGAGGTAGAGGCGCTGGGCGAGGCCGAACGCGCGTACTACGAGGCCTACGCCGACGGCGTCAACGCCTACCTCGCCGACCACGACGGCGCCGACGCGTCGTTCGAGTACGCGGTGCTGGGCCTGCAGAACGCGGACTACGAGATCGAGCCATGGACCCCCGCCGACTCCGTCGCGTGGCTGAAGGCGATGGCCTGGGACCTCCGCTCCAACATCGAGGACGAGACCGAGCGCGCCGTGATCGCGTCCGACTTCACACAGGCCCAGATCGACGAGCTGTACCCGGCGTATCCGTTCGATCGCAACCCGGTCATCGTGCCGGAGATCTCGGCCATCCCCGCCGTCGGGACGGCTCCCGGCGACGAGACGGGCGATGAGTCGACGGTCTCGAACTCGTCGACCTCGTTGATCGAGTGGTCAGAGGTCGACGGCGTCATCGACGCCGTCAGCACCCTGGTCGGCGGAGCCGGCGAGGGCATCGGCTCGAACTCGTGGGTCGTCTCGGGCGACCTCACCGAGACCGGCATGCCGCTGCTGGCGAACGACCCGCACCTCGGCGCCTCGCTGCCCAGCGTCTGGCACCAGATCGGACTGCGGTGCGCGGCGGTCTCCGAGGAGTGCCCGTTCGACGTCGCCGGGTTCGGCTTCGCGGGCGTGCCCGGCGTGATCATCGGCCACAACGATCGCGTCGCGTGGGGGTTCACGAACCTCACCACCGATGTGACCGACCTGTACATCGAGAAGATCGAGGGCGACGAGTACTGGCGCGACGGCGCGCTCGTTCCGCTCGAGGAGCGCACCGAGACGTTCGAGGTCGCGGGCGGCGACGACGTCGAGCTCGTCGTCCGCTCCACGGTCAATGGCCCGATCGTGTCGGGCCTCACGGATGATTTCACGACGATCGCGGCCGACCCGTATGTGGGCGACACCCCTGCGATCGAGCAGCCCATCGCTGCGCCGACGGGCGAGTACGCGGTGAGCCTCGCCTGGACCGCGCTGAAACCCGGCACCACCGCGACCGCGATCTTCGCACTCAACGTCGCCCGGGATTTCGACGACTTCCGCGGCGCCGCGGCGCTGTTCGACGTCCCCGCGCAGAACCTCGTGTATGCCGACGTCGACGGCAACATCGGCTACCAGACGCCCGGCAAGCTGCCGATCCGCGGCGCGGGTGACGGCTCGATGCCGCAGCCGGGCTGGGACTCCGCCTATGCGTGGCAGGGGTTCATCCCGTTCGAGGAGCTGCCCGTCGTCTACAACCCCACCGAGGGGTTCATCATCACCGCCAACAACGCGATCGTCGGTGCCGACTACGCGCACTTCCTGACGCGCGACTGGGACTACGGATGGCGCGCCGCACGCATCCAGGAGCTGATCCAGCGCAAGATCGCGAACGGTCCCCTCACCGCCGACGACATGCGAGACATCCAGGCCGACAATGCCTCGTTCATCGGCATGCGCCTGACGACCGCCTACCTCGACGTGCAGACCGGCGACGACGAGACGGATGCCGCACTCGATCTGCTGCGCGAGTGGGACGCGCAGAATGCCACCGACTCGGCCGCGGCGGCGTACGCGAACGTGCTCTGGGACACGCTCGCGCAGAACATCTTCGTGGAGGGTCGCGAGAGCCCCGCACCGCTCAGCGATCAGGGGCGTCTGTTCCTCGTCGTGGACGGACTGCTCGACGACCCGGCATCTGCGTGGTGGACGAACGACGGCATCGGCATCGACGGCATGGACGAGATGCTCGAGCAGTCCGCGATCGAGGCGCGCGAGCGCCTGGTGGCCCTGCAGGGCGACAACGCCGCGCGCTGGAACTGGGGCGGCCTGCATGCGCTGCCGCTGGTGAGCGACACATTCGGCTCGTCGGGCATCGCACCGATCGAGTGGCTGTTCAACCGCGGCCCGTACCCCGTCGGCGGCGGCTCGTCGATGGTCAACGCGACCGGCTGGGACCTTGGCTCGAGCTTCGCCACCGTCACCGTGCCGTCGATGCGCATGGTGGTCGATCTCTCGGACTTCGACGCGTCGCGCTGGAACCACCTGACCGGCACCAGTGGCCACACGTTCCACCCGAACTACATCGACCAGACCCAGACGTGGCAGAACGCCGAAACCATCCCGTGGGCCTTTTCGCCCGAGGCCGTCTCCGCAACGACCACCGACACGCTGACGCTCGTCTCCGCCCCCTGACCCCCGGGGCCCCCGGCCCCGGGCCCCCGGGGGCAGCGGGGCCCCGCCCCCCCCGGGCCCGGGGGGCCGCTGCCGCCCTCCGACCCCTCCGACCCCTCGGACCCCCTGTCCCTCCGACCCCGCCGGCTCCGGCGGCTCCGGCTCCGCCGAGAGTGCACGAAGTGCCGCCGCAGTGCGATTCAAACCACCGTTTCTGCACTCTGGACCGGGCCGGGCCGGGCCGGGCCGGGCCGGGCAGGGCCGGGGCCGGGCCGGGCAAGGCCGGGGCCGGGGTCGCCCCCCCTTACCTCGACAACTCCACGGACTCCTCCGACTCCTCGGACCCATCCGACCTCCCCGACACCTCGACCCCTCCGACCCCGTCGCCGAGAGTGCACCAACTGCCATCTCAGCGCGACTCAAGGCGCCGTTTCTGCACTCTCGACCGGGCCGGGCCGAGGTAGCCCCCTACCCCGACAACTCCACGGACTCCTCCGACTCCTCGGACCCATCTGACCTCCCCGACCCCTCGACCCCTCCCGCCGCCGCCGCCGAAAGTGCACCAACTGCCGTCGCAGCGCGATTCAAGGCGCCATTTCTGCACTCTCGACCGGACCGGACCGGACCGGACCGGACCGGACCGGGCCGGGCCGGACCGGGCCGGGCCGGTCGAGGGCAGCGGCGGAGGCGGGGTCAGGCGCGGCGGAGCGCGCGGCGGACCCTGGCGCTCAGCGCTCGAATTCCCTCGGGGGTCGTGTCGAGGGCACCCAGCAGGATGACGCGATAGCCGGCATCCTCGAAAAGCTGCACGCGCTCCAGATCCTTCAGCCACGTCGCGCGATCGGTGCGGTGCACGTCGCCCAAGTACTCCAGGAGCACGCGCTCCTCGAGATACCCCAGATCGGGATGCCGGATCCCGACTGCCGTCCGTATCGGCGGCTGAACGAGGGGCTCGGCAAGTCCCTCGCGCACGAGGCCCAGTCGTACGAATGTCTCGGGCGGTGAGTCGACGGGTGCGCGCACACGCTCCCACGCCCACTGCAGTGCGACCGCACCGCGCCGCGAGGCGTGCCTGGCGACCGCGTCCTCCAAGTCGGCGCGGGTCGCGAGTGCCGGGTTTCGGCCATATCGGGTGCGCCGGCCCGAGACGAGGAAGTCGGCGATCGCGACGAGCCAATCGCGCGTCATCCGGCCACCGCGCGCGTCGGTCATGGTCGCGAGCAGCGTCCAGGTGTCCGCGGGTGTCGTCACCGGCAACCCGTGCGCGGCCACGGTCACGCGAAGATCACCGCTGCGGCGCCATCCCACCACACCCGCACGACGCACGGCCATGCGATCCGGGACGAGCACATGGAGCTCATCTGCCAGCCACGCCGGAAGCGGCATCCCCCATATCCGCGCCGCAGTCGCATGGCTGAAGGTGGCACCGGCGGGGAGTACGACGCGCAGCGCCGCACAGCGGTCGATGAGACCGCCGTCGATGCGTCCCGCCGATCCGATCACGCGGACTCCGTGGAACGGCCGTTCGAATGCCTTTCGGCGAAGCTGGCCGGCCGTGAACCCGACCCTGCGCCCGTCGGCGATCGTGAACGGGCTGCCATCCATCCACGGCGGAATCGTCTGCATCAGCGAATCATGACGTCTCGCCCGTCGCCCATTCCCCCCACCCGAGGTTTCCGGCACAACTCTTCGTCGCTGTCTCCCTGTGCAGGAACCCCCTCCTGCCCTCGAGAGTGCACGAATCACGCCTGAGCGGGTGTCAGGACCGCCGTTCGTGCACTCTCGACCGGGTTGAGCCCGGAAGGGTCAGCCGCCGGCGGCGGGAGGGGTTCGATGCGACTCGGCGAGCTCGTCGACGTAGAGCCCGTTCTCATCGATCGTGCCGTTGCGATACGCCTGCCGGCCGACCATGTGCGCCGACAACGGCGCGGTGGCCAGCTGGATCAGCACGACCGGCACGAGGAAGGCCACGACCGGCCACGACCGCAGCGACAGCGCGATCGCGAGACAGACGAGGATGAGCCCGAGCACCTGGGGCTTGGTGGCGGCGTGCAGACGGCTGGGCACATCGCGGAAGCGCAGCAGCCCGATCGCCGCGGTGAGGCACAGCAGCGCCCCGATCAGGATGAGGATCAGCGCGGCGACATCCAGCGCGCTCTCGAGCGGCGTCGCCGCCTCGGTCACCGGGGCGTCGACCACGGCGAGGAATCGGGTCACGAGATTCATCGCTCGACGTTGTCCCTTCTCGCCACGAACCGCGCGATCGAGATCGACCCGAACACGCCCACGGCGGCGATCATCAGCAGCACCGGAAGCGTGCGGGTGTGGTGGTTGATCGCCATCTCGGCGCCGAGCACGCACATCACCTCGGTGAGGAGCACATCGGATGCCACGGCCCGGTCCAGGATCGACGGCCCGATGACGATGCGCCAGAGCGTCAGCAGCGCCGCCACGGCGAAGACCAGGTAGATCACGAGCAGCAGGACGTTCATGTCAGACCCCCCGGACGCAGCGTCGCACGCCGGGAGCCGGCATCCGCCTTCATCGCGTGCAGTTGAGCGCGCGAACCCACGGCACGCACGATGCGCTCCTCCCAGTGCAGGACGCTCGCTCGCTGACGCACGACGTCCGCGTCGTTGCGCACGCCGATCACGTGCAGATACAGGATGCGCCGGTCGCGATCGGTGTCGACGATCAACGAACCGGGGATGAGGGATGCCGTCACCCCGGTGTGCGTCATGATCAGGTCGTCGTCGGTCACCAGCTGCACGGCGATGATCGCGGCCCCGGGCTGCCGCCGGAAGTCGAGCACCTGCCAGGCGACCGTGAGCGAGCCCTGCACGAGCGCCACGATGAACTCGAGGACGAAGACGAATCCCCACCAGAGGTTCACGCGACCCGACAGCTCGACCGGCGGAAGGCGGAACACTCGCGTGACCACGATCGCCGCGACCAGGCCGGTGAAGAACGCGAGCCACGTGAACTGGCCCCACAGCAGCATCCACAGCGCGATGAGCCACAGGAAGAAGGGGAGCTGGCGCCACAGCGCCGTCGCCGTGCGCTTGATCCGCCCCTGCGGGAGGTCGGGGCTCATTGCACGTCCTCCTCGAGCTGGGTGAGGGTCACGGGCTGCAGCAGCGCGTCGCCGATGCGGATGCACACGTCGTACAGCGGGCCGGCGAAGATCGTGAGGGCGACCGTGATCGCGACCATGCCCGCGGTCGAGGCGGTCATGATCTTCGGGATGACGCGGCGCTCGGTGTCGACTCCACCCGGCGAACCGCCGAGGTAGGAGATGCGCGCCTCGGTCTCGGCCGAGTCGTCCTCTTCGCGCCAGAACGCGAGGTTCCACGCGCGCATGAGCGCATAGAGCGTGAGCAGGCTCGTGACGATTCCGCCCACCATGAGCACCATCATGATCGGCGTGCCCACCTCGGCGGCGGCCTCGAACAGCGCGAACTTGCCGATGAAGCCGGAGAACGGCGGCAGTCCGCCCAGGTTGATCGCGGGGATGAAGTAGAGCACGGCGATCACCGGCGCCGCCTTCATCAGGCCTTTCACCCGCAGGATCGAGGTGCTGCCCGCGCGACGCTCGACCAGGCCCACCGCGAGGAACAGCGTGGTCTGCACCACGATGTGGTGGACCATGTAGTAGATCGTGGCGCCGATCGCCGCCGGGGTCGCGATCGCGAGGCCGAAGATCATGTAGCCGATATGGCTCACGAGGGTGAACGACAGGATGCGTTTGAGCTCGGCCTGCGCGACGGCGCCCAGGACGCCGACGATCATGGTCGCGAGGGCGACCCACATGAGCAGCTGGTTCACGTCGTTGTCGAGGAACAGCTCGGTCTCGGTGCGGATGATCGCGTAGACGCCGACCTTGGTCAGCAGGCCGGCGAAGACCGCCGTGACGGGCGCCGGCGCCGTCGGGTACGAGTCGGGGAGCCAGAACGACAGCGGGAAGACGGCCGCCTTGATGCTGAACGCCAGCAGCAGCGTGAGGTGCAGCACGAGCTGCGTGTCCTGCGGCAGTTCGCTCATGCGCTCGGAGATCTGCACCATGTTCACGGTGCCCAGAGCGGCGTAGATCATCGCGATCGCGGCGAGGAACAGGATGGATGAGACCAGCGAGACGACGATGTAGACCACGCCGGTGCGGATGCGCGACTCGGTGGATCCGAGAGTGATGAGCACGTACGACGCGACGAGGAGGATCTCGAAACCGACGTAGAGGTTGAACAGGTCGCCCGCGATGAACGCGTTGAAGATGCCCGCCGCGAGGATCAGGTACGACGGGTGGAAAATCGAGACCGGCGTGTCGTCGTCGCCGTCCTCGGCGCCCTGGCCGACCGAGAAGAGAAGGACCGCCAGCAGCACGATGCTCGACACGACCACGAGCAGGGCAGACAGACGATCGACGTAGAGCACGATGCCGAAGGGGATGGGCCAGCCGCCCACCGATACCGCGATCGGCTGGTCGCCCGCATCGACGACGACGAGCAGGATGGCCGAGATCGCGAGCACCGCTGTGAGGGTCACGACCGACACCACGACCTGAGTGCGTCGATGGCGACCGGCGATCAGGGCGATCGCCGCGCCGAGGAGGGGCAGCGTCACCAGGAGCGGGACGAGGGCGGGCGCGATCTGGCTCATGCGTCTTCCCCCTTCTCGCCCGGGCCGGGCGGATTCCGGGGTCGATCGACCGGGGCATCGTCGCGGAGTCCGGCGAAGTCACGGCTTCCGAGCACCGTGATGGGCGCGGTGTCGGTGCCGACGAAGTCGGTGGTCGCCTCGTCGTCCTCGTCCTCGATCTCGATCTCGTCGTCCATCGTCTCCTCGACGTCGGCGGTGCCCTCACGGACCGCGCGGTCGGCCTCGTCGTCCTCGACGGTGTCGGCCTGGCCGAGCTGCCACGAGCGGTAGATGAGGGCGAGCAGGAACGCCGAGACGGCGAACGTGATCACGATCGCCGTGAGCGTCAGGGCCTGCGGGAGCGGGTCGGACATCTCATCGGGGGATGCCGCGGCGCCGAAGAAGGGCGCGACCCCGGGTTCTCCCATCACGATGAGCAGGAGCAGGTTCGTCGCGTTGCCCAGCAGCAGGAAGCCGATCAGCACGCGCGTGAGGCTGCGCTCGAGCATCGCGTAGACACCGCATGCGAAGAGCACCGCCATGACGATGATGAGGACGAGGGAGACGCTCATGAGACCCCGACCTCTCCACGCAGATCGCCGGAGCGACCCATCTGCGCTTCGTGAGCCTGGCGGTCGACCTCGGCACCGAGGGAGCGCAGCACATCGAGCACCAGCCCGATGACCACGAGGTAGACGCCGACGTCGAAGAAGGTCGACGTGACGAACTCGACATGGCCGAGCACCGGCAGGTCGGCCTCGAAGAACATGCTGGTCAGAGGTGCACCACCGAAGAAGAGCGGCACGATCGCGCACGCGACGGCGATCGCCATGCCGGTGCCGAGGAGGCGGCCGGCATCGGCGGGAGCGGCGGCGCCGAGTTCGTAGCGTCCGCCCGCGACGTACCGCATGACCAGGGCCATGCCCGCGACGAGACCGCCGGCGAACCCGCCGCCGGGGAGGTTGTGGCCCGCGAACAGCAGGTACAGCGACACGATGATGATGGTGTGGAAGAGGATCCGCACGATCACTTCGAGCATGATCGACCGGTCCTCGGGGCGCACCCGCTGCCCGCCGACGAGCCACGCCATGCGGCCCCCGGCGGCACCACGGGGCTTGACGCCCTCGGCGGTCTCCACCAGCGGGCGCCGGGTGCGCGCGGCCGCGTCGGGGAGCGGTGCGATGAAGCTCGAGAGGGTGTCGGAGCGGTGCGTCACGAACACGAGGGATGCCACACCCGTCGCCGCGAGGATGAGCACCGACAGCTCGCCCATCGTGTCCCACCCGCGCAGGTCGACGAGGGCGACGTTCACCACGTTCTTGCCGTGGCCGATCTGGTAGGCGAGGTCGGCGAAGCGGTCGGAGATCGGATCGGCGGTGCGCGCGCTCGTGGCGACGATCGCCACCAGGGCCATCGTGACGCCTACCGCCGCCCCCAGCACGGCGCGCGCCACCGGCCACACCGACTCGTTGTGCTCGCCCAGCCGTGACGGGATGCGTCGCAGCACGAGTGCGAACGCGACGAGCGTCACCGTCTCGACGAGGATCTGGGTGAGCGCGAGGTCGGGAGCGCCGCTGGTGGCGAAGAGGAGCACCATGCCCAGGCCCGTCACCGACACCAGCACGACACCGGTGTAGCGCTTGCGCGCACGGATGGCGACGAGTCCGGCGGCGATCATGATGGGGGCGACCACGAGCTGCATCGGCGTCTGGAAGGGGTCGAGCTGGGCGCGTACGTCGTCGGTGGCGAGGAGCGCCGTCGCCTCGGCCGCGACGAAGACGACGAAGATCGTGCCGACGTAGACCGGCAGCGAGCCGCGCTGCGTGAAGCCCGTGACCACGACCGACAGCCGCGCGATCCCGCGGAGCGTGCCGTTGTAGGCGTCGGCCGCGGTGAACGGCAGGAACCGCTTCGCCGGACGCCAGGCGCGCGTCGCCCAGAACACGAGCACGCCTGTCGCGATGGAGGCGAGCGAGATCCACAGCGCCGGCTCGAACCCGTGCCAGAGAGCCAGGTGCGCCGTGTGCTCGGGGGCCGTCACGCCTGCCGACGCCACAGGCGCCTGGTCGGCATAGGGCGCGAATGCGGTGTCGAGCCACGGCGAGAAGATGCCCGCCACCACCGTGAGGCCGGCGAGCACCACGGGCGCCCCGAGGAACCCGATCGGCGGGTCGGGCCACTCCGTCGGAGGCAGGGCGTCGCCTGCGGCGTCCTTCTTGGTCCAGAAGGCACCCCACACGAAGCGGATGCCGTACGCCGCGGTGAGAACGGAGCCCAGGGCGATCCCGACGAGCGCCACGATCCCCCACGCCGCGCCGCCCGCGGCCTCGTGCAGGAGCGCCGTGAGCACGCCCTCCTTGGCGACGAAGCCGATCGTCGGGATGATCCCCACCATCGAGGCGACGGCGATGATCGAGAACGTGGCCATCACCGGGGCCTGCCGGCCGACGCCCGACAGCTCGGTGAGGTCGCGGGTCGACAGCTGCCGGTCGATCACGCCCACCACGAGGAACAGCGCCGACTTGAAGAGCGCGTGACTGAGCAGCAGTGCGAGGCCCGCGAGTGCGACATCCCTCGTGCCGTAGCCGAGCACGACGGTCAGCATGCCGAGCTGGCTCACCGTGCCGAACGCGAGCACGCGCTTGAGGTCGGTCTCGCGCAGTGCCTGGAAGCCGCCCAGGAGCATCGTGAACACGCCGAGGCCGACAACGATCGGACGCCACGTCGGCGCGATCGCGAACACCGGCGCCAGGCGGGCGATGAGGTAGATGCCGGCCTTCACCATTGCGGCGGCGTGCAGGTAGGCGCTGACGGGGGTGGGCGCGGCCATCGCACCGGGCAGCCAGAAGTGGAAGGGGAAGATCGCGGACTTGCTGAGCGCGCCGACCAGGATCATCACGAGTGCGGCATCGACGATCGCGCCGGTGGGCGCCTCGGCGAGGATCGTCGAGATGCTCGACGTGCCGGCGACGACGACGAGCAGCACGACGCCGATCAGCATCACCAGGCCGCCGAGCGATGTGACCAGCAGCGCCTGAAGCGCCGCGCGGCGACTCGCGGCGCGCTTGTTGTAATAGCCGATGAGCAGGTATGACAGGACGCTCGTGATCTCCCAGAACATCACAAGCACGACGAGGTCATCGGTCAGCACGAGTCCGTACATCGCACCGGCGAATGCCAGCAGCACCGCGGCGAACTGCCCCAGATTCTCCTTCTTGCCGCGGAAGTACCAGCGGCAGTAGATCATCACCAGGGCGCCGACGCCCGTGACCACGAGCGTCATCAGCCACGACAGGGTGTCCATGCGCATCGACAGCTCGATGCCCAGCGAGGGGATCCAGTCGTACGACTCGAACGGGTCGTCACCGGCGAGCACCTGCGGCGTCAGCGCGACGGCATAGGAGAAACCGGCGATCGGCAGGATGGCCGCGACATAGAACGCACGAGCTCCGAGGTGGGTGACGAGCCACGGGAGCAGCATCGGGACGACCGCGAACGCGCCAAGAATGAGGAGCATCCGAGGCCTCCTCGTGGTCGTCGGCCGGGGGCTCACGCGCGCGGCTCGGGCGATCAGGGTGTCGTGAACAGTCTACCCGCGGCGAGAGCCGACGGGGTCCGGTGCGGCGTGGCAGAGTGAGGCGATGGCCCTTCGACAGGCCCCGGGAGCGGGCGCGACGGTACCGCGCTGGGGGCGCGAGGCGCTCGGCGCGGCCGCCGCGATCGCGATCGGGATCGCCGTGGTCACGGCGGTCGCGGCATCCGCTCGCTCGGCGTTGCTGTTCAGCGACGGCGACTCGCTCGTGACGACCCTCGTCGTGCGATCCATCGCGGCCGGGCAGTCGCAGGAATGGGCGATGTCGTCGGTGCTGTTCCTGCCCGAGACGGTCGTGCTCGGCCTGCTCACGCTGCTCGGCCTCGGCGTGAACGCCACCCTCGCCGTCGCCGGCGTCGTCAACGTCGTCGCGCTGTACGGTGCGCTGCGGGTCGCGGCCGGAGCATTCCGCCGCACGCGGGCCCCGATCGCCGGGGCTCTGCTGGGCGTCGCGGGATTCGCGCTGCTCGCCGTCAGCGAGACGTCGCCCGATCGCGACGCGCTCGAGCTCGCATCGCTCCTCGTCACGACCACCTACTACAGCGCCACCGTCGTCGGCGTCGTGCTGGCTGTGGGCCTGGCACGGCGGGCCCTCGACGCCGGGCGGAGTCGGCGCGGCGAGCCGAGTGCGGGCGGTCAGCCCGACGACATTCCGGATGCCGCGGCCCCGGATTCTGCCGTGCCGGATTCTGGCGTCCCGCGGGGACTCCTGGCACTGCTCGGCGTGGTGGCGGCGGCATCCGTCGTCACCAATCCGCTGTTCGCCGCGTGGGCGACCATCCCGCTGGGGCTCGTGCTCGCGGTCGTGTGGCAGACGACGCGCAAGCGGATCGCCCTCTGGACCGTCGCCGCCCTCGTGGCCGGCACGGTCTTGGGTTTCGTCGCACGGGTGCCGCTCGCGCCTCTCATCGCGAACACCGGAGCCGGCTACGCCGATCCATCGCGATGGCCGGAGTCGGCTGCGTACTACGGGATGCTGCTCGCCGAGCGCTGGAGCGCACCGTGGGGCGCGGCATCCCTTCTCGCACTGCTCATGCTCTGGGGCTGGTGCGTCGCCGCGACGCTGCTGCTCGCTCGTCGTGGCGATCTCCCGGCGGCCGTGGTCGCCGCCTGCGGCTGGGCGATGCCGCTGCTCGTCGTGATCGGTGCGATCGCTCTCGGCACGAACGCCGCGCGCTACCTGCAGCCCGCCGCGTTCGCACCGATGCTCGGACTCGTCGTGCTGCCTGCGGTGCTTTCACGGTGGGCGGATGCCGGTGCGCGCGTTCTGGCCGTCGGGAGCGGTCGAGGCGAACCCGTGACCGCCGCGCGCGGGCGAGGCATCGCGGCGGTGGGCGTCGCGGCGGTGATCCTGCTCGCTGCGGGCGGGCTCGGCATTCCACGGATCGCGGCGGCGGCGACCGCACCGGACGCCGATCTCGACTGCGTGGTCGCCTGGACCGAGCAGTCGGGCCGCATCGGGGCGGGGCAGTTCTGGACCGTCCGCCTTCCGAAGACGCACCTGGCGGATCCGCGCGGGCTCGTGCAGATCGATCACGAACTGAACGGATACGCCTGGCTCGTCAACCGCGACGACTTCGCTGTCGGCGAGGTGTCGTTCCTCGTGCTCGACGACCAGTCGCCGCCGTTCTCGCTTCCGGACGGGACGAGGCTGGCGGATGCCGAGCTCATCCCCTGCGGCCGCTACACGATCGCGGACTTCGGCACCCGCGGGCTGTCCCTCGGACCGCAGCGCTCCTAGCTCCGGGGAAGGCCTCCAGCGACGTGCGCCGCGGCCGGTGCGGTCGTATTGCCTTCGCGGAACGTGCAGGTGAAGCGGATCGATGCCGCATCGCCGCCCTCGAGCATCGCCGCCACGGCACTGCCGGCGGCGCGCCCCTTCTCGGTCGCGGGCTGCACGAGCGTCGTCAGCTCGTACGGAGCGAGTCCGTCGACCACGATCCCGTCGAATCCGGTGACGCTGAGGTCTTCGGGCACGCGCAGCCCCGCCTCCTCGGCCGCGCGGATCACACCGGCTGCCAGCAGGTCGCTCTGCGCGATCACCGCGGTCGGCCGGCGCTCGGGGTCGGCGAGCACCGCGCGCCCGGCCGCGAACCCCTCGTCGATCGAACTCGCGCCGGCGGCGTAGGCGGCGGCATCGGGGAAGACGTCCATCGCGCCGGCGAGGCGCTCGCGGGTCACATCGACGAGGATCTCGGTGTCATCGCGCAGCCATCCGCCGTCCCATCCCGCACGGGCCGGCAGCGTCACGACGACGACGGCCCGGTGGCCGAGCGCGCGCACGTGGCTGGCGGCCTGGCGCTGCGCCTCGCGGTTGTCGAGATCGATGCGCGGCACGTCGTCTCCGGCATCGCCCTCGATGACCACGACAGGGATGCCGCGGGCCCGGACCGTATCGAGGGATTCGCGCAGCAGCCCGCTGCAGCCGATGAGCACCGCCGCGTCGAGGGGCGCCGACATGAGCGACGCGCCGCCGCCCGTCGGCTCGTGGTCGCGCAGCAGCAGCAGGCCTGCGCCGAGCGAGGCGACCCCGTCGGCGAGGCCGTCCATCATCAGGGTCTTGACCGGGTCGAGGAAGGCGGTGCCGAGGTGCTCCTCGAACACGACCCCGACGATTCCGGAACGGCCGCGGCGCAGCGACGCCGCCCGCGGGTCGGGCCCGGTGTAGCCGAGTGCGGCGGCGGCGTCGATCACGCGGCGCCGGGTGGCGTCCGACACCGGCGTCTTGCCGCTGAAGACCACGGATGCCGTCGACGGCGAGACTCCGGCCTCGCGGGCGACATCCGAGATGGTGGCTCGTCGCATGCTCATTTCGAGGACGATGCTACTCGGGTCCGCGGCAACCCATCGAATCGATTCGGTAATGTGGTCGGCATGGAAACCGCCCTCACCCGTTCGCAGTACGTGCGCTGGCGCACGGCAGTCTTCGCGATTTTCCTCGCGAGCGGCCTCAGCATCGCGACATGGGCGTCGCGCGTGCCCGCGATCAAGCTTGCGCTCGACGTCGACAACATCGAGATCGGGCTCATGCTGCTCGGCGCGGGCATCGCGTCGATCGTCGGCCTGTCGCTCGCGAATCTGGTGCTCGCGCGCTTCGGTGCACGACGGGGCATGCTCGTCGCGATGATCGTGTTCGCCGCCGGCGTCGCGATCATCGGCGTGGGCACCGACCTCGTGCACTCCTACATCGTCGTGGTGGCCGGCCTCGTGCTCTTCGGCCTGGGCAACGGCGCCGTCGACGTCATGATGAACGTCGAGGGCGCGGCGATCGAGAAGCAGTCGGGCAAGACGATCCTGCCGCTCTTCCATGCGTTCTTCAGCTTCGGCACCGTCATCGGCGCAGGCATCGGCGCGGCCGCCGCCGGATGGCACGTCGACGTCGTGTTCCACACCGCCGTGATGGCGGTCATCATCGTGCTCATCGCGTTCGCGTCCTTCGCGAACGTCCCTGCGCGGGAGCTGACCGGCGACACCGAGGCCGCCGCCGACAAGCCGCACTGGCGCGAGCGCCTGCACACCGCGATGGCGGCATGGCGCGAGCCGCGCACCTACGCGCTCGGCGTCATCATGCTCGGCATGGCCTTCGCCGAGGGTGGTGCCAACGACTGGCTCGCACTCGGCATGGTCGAGGGGCACGGCGCCGCCCCCGCCATCGGCGCGCTCGGACTCACGGTGTTCTCGGTGAGCATGACGATCGTGCGCATCTTCGGCGGTCCGCTGGTCGATCGGTTCGGTCGTGTCGCCACGCTCCGGGTGCTCTCGGTGCTCGCCGCAGGCGGCCTGCTGCTGTTCATCCTCGCCCCGAGCATCCCGCTCGTCTTCGTGGGCGCGGCACTGTGGGGAGCGGGTGTGTCGCTGGGCTTCCCGCTCGGCATGTCGGCCGCCGCGGATGATCCCGCGAAGGCTGCCGCGCGAGTGAGTGCCGCCGCCACGATCGGGTACATCTCGTTCCTCTGCGGGCCGCCCATCCTCGGGTTCATCAGCGAGCAGATCGGACTGCTGAACACCCTGTACATCCTCGTCGCGCTGGCCGTGGCATCCGGACTCGCGTCCCCGGCCGCGAAGCCGATCGCCGGATCGACCGTGGGCGCCGGCCACACGCACCACTGACGCGCATCCGGCGCCCCGGCGAGGGACGGCGGGCTAGGCTCGTCGGGTGCGTCTCGTCATCGCCCGCTGCTCCGTGGATTACACCGGGCGGCTCAATGCCCACCTGCCGCTGGCCACCCGGCTGCTGGTGCACAAGGGCGACGGTTCGCTGCTGGTGCACTCCGACGGAGGCTCGTACAAGCCGCTGAACTGGATGAGCCCGCCGTGCCGCCTCGACGTGGAGATTCCGGATGCCGAGTCCGCCGCCGCAGGAGTGCTCGAGCACTGGCGGGTCACCCATGCCAAGACCGGCGATGCGCTGCTGGTGCGCATCTACGAGGTGCTGCACGACACGTCCCACGAGCTCGGCATCGACCCGGGCCTGCAGAAGGACGGCGTCGAGGCCGACCTGCAGCGCCTGCTCGCGGAGCAGGTCGAGGTCATCGGCGACGGCCTGACCCTGGTGCGCCGCGAGTTCCCGACGGCGATCGGACCCGTCGACCTGCTGCTGCGCGATCCCGCCGGCGGCACGATCGCCGTCGAGGTGAAGCGTCGCGGCGACATCGACGGCGTCGAGCAGCTCACCCGCTACCTCGAGCTGCTCGGGCGCGACCCGCACCTCGCTCCCGTGACCGGCGTGTTCGCCGCGCAGGAGATCAAGCCGCAGGCGAAGGTGCTCGCCTCGGACCGCGGCATCCGCTGCGTCACCCTCGACTACGAGGGCATGAAGGGCATCCAGTCCGGCGCCCCGCGTCTGTTCTGACGTAGCCGCTGGCTTGGGCGCCACTTTCCTGTTGCGGCCCCACGGATCTGTAGCGCCACATCAAGAAAGTGCAGCCGCTGCGCTCGCGTACCCTTCGCGCAGCGCGCGGTCGCGATCCGCGCGGCCGCATAGGCTGGAAGCATGCCGACCCGATCCCCGTCCCCCTCGCCGTGGACCTGCGTTCTGTGGGACGTCGACGGCACGATCGTGGATGCCTCGGACGGCATCCTGCGTCGCCTGACGATCACTCTCGACCACTTCGGCAAGCGCCCGCCGACCCGCGCCGAGCTCGTGCACTGGATCGGGCCTCCGATGTACGAGTCCTTCCAGGTGAACGTCGGGATGACACCGGCCGAGGCGACCGAGGCCGTCGCGTTCTACCGGGTGCTGGGCAAGGCCGACGGCTACACGACGGGCGCACGCCTCTTCGACGGCGTGGCCGACCTGATCCGGGACATCGCGGCCGCCGGTGTGGCGCAGTCCACCGCGAGCTCGAAGCCCGAGGTGCAGGTCGTCGCGCTGATGGACCACTTCGACCTGTCGACCTCGCTCACCGCGATCGTCGGGGCGACCCCCGACGAGAAGACGCTGAGCGCGAAGTCCGACATCGTCGCCGAGGCTCTTCGCCGTCTCGAGGCCGCGGGCGTCGAGACGAGCCGTCCCGTCCTCATCGGCGACCGCCACCACGATGTCGAGGGCGGTGCCGCGCAGGGTGTGCCCGTGATCTTCGTGCGCTGGGGCTTCAGCTGGCCGCACGAGGCCGACGGCGCGCAGGCCGCGGTCGACGACGTCGCCCAGCTTCGCGCCCTGCTGCTGTTCGACCACCCCGGAGCGGGTGCCGGCGCCGATGCCTGAACTCGCGACCACGATCCTCGGCTGGGTGATCCCGCCGCTGGTCGTGTTCGCCGTCGCGGCGATCGCCGTGACGGTGGTCGTGTGGGGCGTCCGCCGCGCCCGGCGTTCGCCGAAGGCGCGGGCCGCCGCCGAGCAGGTGAGGGCGAAGGCCGGCGCCACCCTCGTTCGGCTCGACGACGAGGTCGACGAACTCGACCTCGAGGTGGGACTGTCGGGCGCCCTGTACGGCGGCGGCGCTCCGACGTCGCTGCGCCGCGCGCGGCTCACCGCCCAGCACGTGCGCGACAAGGCATTCGAGCAGTACCGCGCGATCAGCGCGCCCGGAGTCGCTCCCGTCGAGATCCGCCGCGTCGCGGTTCGCATCGACCGTGACGCCGCCGATGCCCTCGGCCGCATCGCGGCAGCCCGCGTCGAGCACGGCGCCTGGGTGCGCGCGAACGTGTCGGCGGCGAGTCAGGTCGATGCGGCACACGAACGGCTCGTACGACTGCGCGCATCGATGGGCGACCCCGCATCGCTGGTGGCCGAGCTGTCGTCGCGCTTCGCGGAGGACGAATGGCGGGATGCATCGCGCGCGGCCCACGCGGCACTGTCCGAGGCCGGTGAAGCCGAGCGCCTCATCGCCGCCGCGTCCGCCCGCGCCGCCGACCCCTCGCTGAGCGCACTGGCAGACCTCGCCGCCGCGGAGCGCGCCCTGCGCAAGGCCGAGGCCGACGCGCGGATCCTCGAGGAGACGCACCGCCTCATCCTCCAGGCGGCCCAGGCCGTGCCGGATGAGATCGCCGCTGCGCGGGGGGCGCTGCGCCAGGCATCGGTTACCCGCGAGCACCTCGAACCCGTCGACGCCGATCGCCTCGGTGAGGAGCTTCGCGCAATCGAGTCCGCATTGACGCAGATCGAGACGGATGCCGCGCGCCGGCCGACACGCGCCGTGGACGCCATCGCGCGCCTGCGTGGCCGGCTCGACCTGGCGCTCGGCGACGCGAGGACGGCCCAGCAGCGACTGCGGGGAGCCCGCACGGCGCTGCCGGGAACACTCGCGGCCGCTCGCGGCGCGATCGCGCAGGCAGAGGCATCCGTCGCCCACTCCCGCGCCGGCGCCGACGCGCGCTCGCGCCTGCTGTCGGCGCAGCGCGAGCTCGCGCAGTCGCGCCAGGCGCAGGATCCGGTCGCGGCGCTCGACTCCGCGCGCCGCGCGATCCGCGACGCCGAAGACGCGAAAGCCCTCGCCGACTTCGACGGGACCTCTTCTGACGGTCGTTGAGCCGGGCCGAGCGCCCGGTCGGCACCATCGCTAGGGTGATCGCATGAGCGAGGCCTCGACGAAAACGCCGAACCCCGTCTTCGCGGCCGTTCGGCGCATGCCCGCGACGCTCGGCATGGTTGCGCTGATCCTCGCGGCCGGGGTGATCTGGCAGGGGCTCTGGCGACCGTTCGAGAGCACCGAACTCTTCGACGTCGTCGCCTACGGGCTTCCCGCCTTCGCCGAGGGCCGATGGTGGACGCCCGTCACCGGGACCTTCTTCGTCAACCAGCCCTGGGTGTATGCCTTCACGATCCTCACGTTCTGCGGGATGGCGTATCTGGAGTTCCGCCGCGGCACGCGCGTCGCCCTGGCGTACTACTGGGTCGGCCAGCTCTTCGCGATCACCGCGACCGCTCTGGTGCTGCTCGTGCTCTCGCAGCTGCCGTGGGCGTGGGCCGCGACCCAGGCGGCGGCGCTCGACGTCGGCGCGTCCGGAGGCACGATGGCGTGCATCGCCGCCGCGGTCGGGCTCTTCCCGCAGCCGTGGCGTGTGCGCGGGTGGCTGGTGCTGCTGGGCTTCGTGTTCATCGCCATGCTCTTCTGGGGCACGCTCGCCGACCTCGAGCACCTCCTCGCCGTGCTGCTGATCCTGTTCGTCGATCGCTCACTGCGGGTGCAGCGCACGACGGTGCGCGAACAGCGCCTGATCGCCTTCATCGCGGTGCTCGTGCTCGGGGCGACGCAGATCGTCACCATCCTCGTGCCGACCGACGGGCCCTTCGGCCCGACCGAGCCCGCCTCCGGCGGCTTCATCGACTTCGCGATCGACACCGTCGTGATCCTCCTCATCGCGAACGGGCTGCGCCGCGGCCGGCGCTGGTCATGGGTGCTCGGGATCATCCTGGCCACGATCAACGTGCTGACGGCCGCGCTCGTGCTCCTGCTCATCGTCGTGACGAGCGAAGCGCAGGTCGAGGCCACCATCGACGGTGAGACCGAGCTCGCTCTCGCGAGCGGGTTCCTGTGGCTGCTCATGCTCGTCTACCTCGTCTGGGTCCGCCGCGCGTTCCGCGCGCGTCGCAAGTCCAAGATCGGCATCCAGCCGCCTCCGGGCGTCGACGACGTCAAGCAGCTGCTGCGCGCGGACGGCGGTGGCACGCTGTCGTGGATGACCACGTGGGACGGCAACAGCTACGCCCGCACCGCGCACGGGATCATCGCGTACCAGCGTCGCGCGGGCGTCGCGCTCGCGCTCGCGGACCCTCTCGGGCCTGCGCAGACGCGCGCGGCATCCGTCGAGGAGTTCATCAGCACGGCGGAGCACGCCGGGCTCGTACCGTGCTTCTTCAGCGCCGACGAGGCGACCCGTGCCGCGGTGCCGTCGACCTGGCGCAGCATCGTGGTCGCCGACGATACGATCGTCGACCTGCCCGGCCTGCAGTTCACCGGCAAGCAGTGGAACTCGGTGCGCTCATCGCTCAATCGCGCCGGCCGCGAGGAGATGACCTTCCGGATGTCGCATCTCAAGACCGAGACATGGGGCGTGCAACAGCAGCTGCGTGCCATCTCGGAGATGTGGGTGGGCGACAAGGGCCTGCCCGAGATGGGCTTCACTCTCGGCACCCTCGTCGAGGCGGAGGACCCCGAGGTGCGTCTGGCGCTGGCGATCTCGCCCGACGGCGATGTCGACGGCTTCCTGTCGTGGCTGCCGGTGTACGGCGGCGACGGAGCCGTCAAGGGATGGACGCTCGATCTCATGCGGCGGCGCGAAGGCGGCTTCGGGCCGGTGATGGAGTACCTCATCGGCTCGTCCGCGCGGCTGTTCTCAGAGGAGGGCGCGCAGATCATGTCGCTCTCGGGCGCACCGCTCGCCCACGACTACCCGCCGGATGCGGGCCTGATCGCGGCGCTCAGCGACAAACTGGCCGACGCCCTCGAACCCGTCTACGGATTCGGATCGCTGCACCGGTTCAAGCAGAAGTTCCACCCGCGCTACGAGACGATGTATCTGCTCTTCCGCGACGAGAGCGATCTGACCCGCATCGGCGGGGCGCTGACGCGAGCCTTCCTGCCCGATGCAACCCTCAGCCAGTTCGCCGGCGCGGGACTGGAGCTCGTCCGCGGCGCGAAGGACTGAATCCCGAAGGACTGCATCCCGGCAGAACCACGAGAGTCGATCCACGCCGGCCTCGCTCCGGACCGCCTCGTCCGGGAGCAGCGCTGCGGGCCTGACTGAGCCGCGGCACCCGTCCGTGTCCGTAGGGATGCCGCGGCCGCCGACCGCGAGACGCGGTCGAATCATTCAGGCGGTTCCGAGTGATGCCTCGGAACCGGAGGCTCAGATGGGCCGGATGTTCTCAGCCTGCAGCCCCTTGGGACCCTGCGCGATCTCGAACTCCACGCGCTGGTTCTCCTCGAGGGAGCGGTAGCCGCCCGACTGGATGGCGCTGTAGTGCGCGAAAACATCTGCGCCGCCCTCATCGGGAGCGATGAAGCCGAATCCCTTCTCCGAGTTGAACCACTTGACGGTACCCTGCGTGCTCATTACTTGCCGTTCTTTGGAGGTCTCGCCGCAACTGCGGCGAGTGAGTCCAAAATACTCATCCGGGTGTCTCAGGGCGAGAGTCGATTTCGGAAGGTGACAGAAATGTTGCACAGCCATCGGCGCACGCATCGTGTCGCTGAATCTCCCATCGCACGCCCGGGCTGAGCAGTGCTCTAAGCCCGGGCGTCGACGGATCCCCCCGGATAGGCCACGCCGAAGCGTGGGCATGCTCATCGTACCGATATATCGCCCTGACGGCGAGATCGGAACCGCCTCGTTTCGGACGCTCGCCGCAGCGCCGGAATGCCTGTTCCCCGCCGAATTCCGGCGGGCTGTGCCGGGGGTACCGGCGGCGTACACTTATCGCACTCATGACTGCCCCCTTCACTCCCCTCGAGCCGCGCGGTGCGGTACTCGGCGACGAGGTGTACTCGCGTCTGGGAGAGGCGATCCTCGACGGCCGCCTCCCGCCGGGGGAGCGTCTTCGTGATCAGGAGCTCGCGGAGTGGCTGGGCGTCTCGCGGACCCCGGTGCGCGAAGCCCTGCAGCGCCTCGAGCGTGCCGGTCTGGTCGACGTACTGCCCAACCGATACACGCGCGTCTCGCAGCCGAACCAGAAGGCCGAGGCCGACACCTTCGAGCTGGTCGCCTACAACATGGGCATCGCCGTGCGGATGACCGCGGCGCGGTGCAGCGACGAGGCCCTCGCGCAGGCGCTGACACGTCTCGACGACGTGATCGCGGCCTCGCGCGCCGACGACGCCCCGGCGATCGCACAGGCGAGTCATGGGTTCTTCGCCGAGGTGACGCGCGCGACCGGCAACGTGGCGCTCATCCAGTTCATCCGCGAGTACGAGATCGCGATCCGGCGCAACCTCGCCGGATGGCGTCCCTTCATCGAGTGCCCGCTCGGTCGCACGGCCGCCTATGAGTCCTTCCGCGAGGCGTTCGCCGAGCGCGACGGCAGCCGCGCCGAGAACGTGCTGCGCGGCATCCACGGCTTCGCCTGAGCCTTCTGTCGTGAGCACGGCCTCGGTAGCGTGGGGCTCGTGAACCACATCGAACTGCGCCCGCTCGACGAGGACGATCTGGATGCCGTCTTCGAGATGATGCGCGACCGCGACGCGATCACCATGGCCGCGTTCACCGCGGCAGACCCCGACGACCGGGGCGCGTTCGACGCGTGGATCGCGCGGCAGCGCAACTCACCCGACGTTCTCTGCCTCGTCGTGACCGAGAACGGCGGATTCGCCGGCACCGCCGCGGCCTTCACCATCGACGGCGACCGGGAGGTGAGCTATTGGATCGCCCGCCACGCCTGGGGTCGCGGCGTCGCGACCGAGGCGCTGCGCCACCTCATCTCACGCGAGCCCATCCGGCCGCTGTTCGCACGAGCGGCCGCGCACAACGCCGCATCCATCGCGGTGCTGACCAAGGTCGGCTTCACCGAGGTGTCCCGCGACATCGACTTCGCACCCGGACTCGGGCGAGAGGTGGAGGAGATCGTGTTCACCCTCGTGCCGGCACTCGACGGCTCATAGAAGAGGCGTGCGACAGGCGAGGCGGCAGGACGCGGGGATCCGGGCTCAACTCACCACGGACTCGGCGATCCATTGGTCGAAACCCCCGGTCAGGAGCCGGATATCGGCATGACCGGCCTCACGGAGGATCTCTGCGGCAGCGTGGGCGCGTGGCCCCGCCTTGCAGTACAGGACGACGGCGTGTTCCGGCGCAAGCGCCAAGCCGCCGCATCCGTCGCGCCGGAGCCGGCTGAGCGGCGCCGAACGCGAGCCGTCGATGCGCGCGCGCTCGTACTCGTCCGGCTCTCGGACGTCGACCAGATCGAAAGCCGCCCGGCCTGACGCACGTTCGCTGAGCAGCTCGCGCAGCTCCTCGGTGGTGATGGGCTCGCGGCCTCGGGCTGCGGCTTCCGTCACGACGCACCCCCCGTGCGCGGAATCCACGTGTGTGACCGGGCACCGCGCCGGATCGGGCAGGATTCTGAGCTCACGCCATGTGGCGGCGGCGAGATCGAAGATCGACAGCCGACCGAGAAGGGACCGGCCTGCTCCGACGATGAGTTTGATCGCCTCGGCCGCCATCATCGATCCGGCCACACCGCACAGCATCCCGAGTACTCCGGCCTCACCGCACGAGGGTGCCGACTCGGGCGGTGGCGCGTCGGGGTACAGGTCGCGATAGGTGGGCCCGTGCGTGCTCCAGAAGACGCTGACCTGGGCGCCGAATCGGAGGATCGAGCCCCACACGCAGGGCTTTGCAGTGACCTCGGCGGCGTCCGAGACGAGATATCGGGTGGCGAAGTTGTCCGCCCCGTCGACGATCAGGTCGTACTGCTGGAAGAGCGCCACCGCGTTGTCGCCCGACAGCCGCAGCGGATGCACCTCCACCCGGACAAGGGGATTGATGGCGTGGAGGGCGTCGCGGGCCGAGTCGACCTTGAGCCGTCCGACATCATCCATGCCGTGGATGACCTGGCGCTGAAGGTTGCTCGCCTCCACCCGATCGTCGTCGACGATCCCGATCGTGCCGACGCCCGCAGCGGCGAGGTAGAGGAGTACCGGAGAGCCGAGACCACCTGCCCCGATCACCAGCACGCGGGCGTTCTTCAGCCTCCGTTGGCCGACGATCCCCACCTCCGGCAGCAGGATGTTCCGGGAATAGCGCTCGGTCTCGTCCGGACGCAGCTCGGGTGCCGGGGCGACGAGCGGGTGCAGCGTGGATTGCGGCGTCACGTTCACAGATCGGGCCGTCCTTCCATCTCGGAAGACGCCTGCGCGCCCCTGCGCTTCGGGATGCGCCCCGACGAAGAGGCCAGGCGTCCTGCGATCACCGCGTGCCGGAACGCGGCAGCCATGCCGACCGGGTCCTGCGCCCGCGTGACCGCCGTCGCCAGCAGCACGGCGTCGCAGCCGAGCTCCATCGCCAGGGTCGCGTCCGAGGCCGTGCCGATTCCCGCGTCGAGGACGACCGGGACGCCGGCCCGTTGGACGATGAGCGAGATGTTGTGCGGATTGAGGATGCCCAGTCCCGTCCCGATCGGGGCGCCCAACGGCATCACCGCGGCGGCCCCGAGCTCTTCGAGGCGCAGGGCGAGGGCCGGATCGTCGTTCGTGTAGGCGAAGACCACGAATCCACGCCTCACGAGCTGCTCGGTGGCGAGCGCGAGTTCCGCGCCGTCCGGCAGGAGCGTCTCCTCGTCCGCGATGACTTCGAGCTTGATCCAGTTCGTCGACAACGCTTCTCGCGCCAGCTCGGCCGTGAGCACTGCTTCTCGCGCGGTGAGGCATCCTGCCGTGTTCGGAAGGAGCCGGATGCCCTCGTCCCGCAGGAGCGCGAACAGAGAGCCTTCCGCCGAGGCGTCGTGACGGCGCATCGCGACGGTGGTGAGCTGGGTGCCCGACGCGCGCAAGGCCGCCCCGAGCGTCGCGTGGCTCGGGGCGCCGCCGGTGCCCATGATCAGGCGCGAGGTGAAGTCCACGCCATCGATGCGGAGGGTGTCGGTGGTCATCGTCAGCCTCCCTGCGTCGCGCTGACGATTTCGACCGCATCGCCGTCGGCGAGTTCGTGGCCTCTCCAGCTGGGCCGCGGGATGACGACGGCGTTGACGGCGACGGCGATGCCGAGCGGCGCGTTGTGGGAGACGGCCCCGTCGGCGGCGATCCGAACGCCGAGGAATCCTTCGACAAGGTCGGCGACGGAGCGCTGCCGCCGAAGAATGTGAGGTTGCCCGTTCAGCGTGATGTCGGTCATCGGTGCGTCCTTTCCGCCGCGCGGTCGGCGACGTGCTTTCGTGTGAATCGATCGGGCCGGAACGCGTCCCAGCGTTCATCCGACCGACCTTCGATGAGGCCGAGGCAGATGTCCGCGGCGATCGGAGCGAGCAGTACGCCGTGGCGGAAGAACCCGGTCGCCACCACCAGCCCCGCAAGAGTGCCGCCGTCGCCTCGGCGCACTCTGCCGAGGAGGGGCGCGTTGTCCGGGGTGGCCGGCCGCGCCCGTGCGGTCGCCTCGATGAGGTGCAGCTCGCCGACGGCGGGGAGCACCTGCTGCGCGTCCCGGAGGAGGCTGTGGACGCCCCCGGCGGAGACCCCGTCCCCGCCGTCTTCCCGCTGAGTCGCGCCGATGACGAGAGTGCCGTCGGCGCGTGGCACGAGGTAGACGCTCTCCCCGTGAACCGCGCCGCGCACGGTCGTCCGCAGGAGCGGGCGGAGCCGGTCGGGAACTCGCAGTCGGAGGATGTCGCCGAACACCGGCCGCACGGGCAGATCGAGCGGTTCGGAGAACCCCTCGATGACCTTGGCACCGAGGCCGTTCGCCAGCACGACTTCTCCCGCGGTGATGGTCGTCCCGTCGGCCAGCACGACCCCGACGACGCCCGAGTCCGTGTTCGAGGGGTCGCCGCGAAGGAGCGCCACCGCGCGCTCGCGGATGACGGCGACGTCGCCTGCCCGGCGCCCTGCGCCCTCCAGTTCGTCGAGCAGCCTCGCCGCCAGGATCCGCGGGTCGACCTGATGATCTCCTCGAACGCGGTAGGCGGATGTGACCCGGGGGCCGAGCAGCGGTTCGCGAGCACGCGCCTCGCGGGTCGTCATCGGCTCGATCGCGAGCGCCGCCCGGCGATGTCCGGCGTACATGTCGGCGAGCATCTGCCTGTCGCCCTGGTCGACACCGACCCACAACGTCTCGTTCCGGACGTAACCGGTCGCCTCGTCGTGAGGCGAAAGCTCCCGCAGGAAGTCGGGATACCGCGCTGCCGAGGCGAGCATCAGCGGCAGGAGATCTTCCTCCTGCCGCTGGTACTCGCTCACGGGGGCGAGCATGCCCGCTGCGGCGAACGTCGCACCCTGTGCCGGCGCCGGATCGATCAGCCGAACGGACCGCCCGCTCCGCACGACCGTCCAGGCGATGCTCAGACCGATGATCCCGCCCCCCACGACGACGACGTCTGCGAGAGCGCGCGGTGAACGGGCGGATTCCATGACGGAACTCCTACTTCCTTCGCCGGCATTACCCGGACAGGTTCGAACGGTCACAGGCCGCGTCAGCCCGATCTCAGCCCTTGCGAGGGCACCCGTGTGGATATTCGAAGAATACACACCGGCGTTCGACGTCACGGAGAGGAAAAGAAGGAAGCCGGTCGGGCTTTCGCCTCCGACCGGCTTCCTTCTCGCATGTCTGTGCGCGAGGGGGGACTTGAACCCCCACGCCCTTGCGGGCACTGGCACCTGAAGCCAGCGCGTCTACCTATTCCGCCACTCGCGCGTGTCGCGGCATCCGAAGATCCAAACGCAACGCAACTTCCCGAGGATATCATGCACCACGACCGAGACCGAACTCGCCCGATCCAGCCGATGGTCCATGGTTGACCCAGAGTCTGCAACTAGCATGTACCAACCGGCACCCCCCGTCCGAGGAGCCCAGTGGGACTACTTGAGAGCTTCGAGAAAGGTCTCGAACGCGCTGTCAACAGCGCGTTCGCCAAGACCTTCCGCAGTGGCATCCAGCCCGTCGAGATCGCGTCTGCCCTCCGCAGCGAGCTCGACAAGAAGGCTGCGGTCGTCAGCCGCGACCGCATCCTGGCGCCCAACACCTTCACCGTGCGGCTCTCGCCGGCGGACTACGAGCGGATGTCGTCGATCGGCGACGCCCTGACGCACGAACTCGACACCCTGGTTCACGAGCACGCGAAGGCCCAGGGGTATTCGTTCGCCGGTGCCGTCTCGATCACGCTGCAGCGCGACGAGCAGGTGTCGACCGGGACGATCCGCGTCGATTCGTCGACGGCGCAGGGCGGCCGCGTGTCGTGGAGCGGCGTGGTCGACGTGGAAGGCCGGCGCATCCCGCTCACCCGGTCGCGGACCGTCATCGGCCGGGGGAGCGACGCCGACATCACGATCGCCGATGCCGGCACCAGCCGCAAGCACGTCGAGATCCTCTGGGACGGCGAGCGCGCGATGGTGCGAGACATGAACTCCACCAACGGAACTCTGCTGGACGGCCGCAAGGTCACCGAGGCCGCCCTCCCACCCGACTCGACGGTGCGGATCGGACGGACCGACATCGTCTTCCGCGTCGTTCCGCTCACGGTTCCCCCTAAGCCGCCGATGACCGCCGATGACGCGACCCGCGCGTTCGACGTGCGAGACAGGGGTCCGCTGGCATGAGCGCGCTCACCGAGCTGTTGCTGCGCATCGGATTCCTGGTGCTGCTGTGGGCCTTCGTCTTCGCGGTCGTGTACTCGCTGCGCGCCGACCTCTTCGGCGTGAAGGTGCGACGGATGCCCGAGCCCGCAGCGGCCGCAGCTCCCGTCGCCGCAGGCGGCACGGCGGTAGGAGCGGCCGCGACGAATGCCGGGGCAGGACGCGTCGGCGCGACCGCCCCGATCGCTCCCGCGGCCGCCTCTGCCCCGGCGTCTCCCGCGGGCGGACCCGCCACGACCGACAAGGTCTCGCGGATCGTCATCACGAGCGGGCCCAAGGCGGGGATCGATCTTCCGCTGGGCAATGAGCCGCTGACGATCGGGCGCTCGAGCGAATCCGCCCTCGTCATCCGCGACGACTACACCTCGAGCCACCACGCGCGCCTGGTGCTGTGGGGCGACCAGTGGATGATCCAGGACCTCGACTCGACGAACGGCACTTGGCACGACGGCGCACGGGTGTCCGCTCCCGTGCCGGTGAAGGTGGGAGCCCCGATCAAGGTCGGCGCGACGACCTTCGAGCTGCGGAAGTAGCGGGCGGACTCTCCACGCATGGTCTTCCAGGGCTCGAGCACCGCGATCTCGCACACCGGCAAGGTGCGCTCCAACAACCAGGACTCCGGCTATTCCGGCTCGAACCTGTTCGTCGTCGCCGACGGCATGGGCGGCCACGCCGGAGGAGATGTCGCGTCGAGCCTCGCGATCACCCGGCTGGAGCGCCTCGACCAGCCGTACGAGACGACGTCCGAGGCGGAGCTCGCGCTGCGGGATGCGATATCGGATGCCGCGGTCGAGCTGATCGACACGGTCCACGTCCGTCCGGAGCTGGCCGGCATGGGCACGACCGTCAGCGCGCTCATCATGGTCGACGACTACGCCGTCATCGCGCACATCGGCGACTCCCGCATCTATCTCTTCCGAGACGGCACGCTCACCCAGATCACCACCGACCACACCTTCGTGCAGCGTCTGGTGGACTCCGGACGCATCACCCCCGAAGAGGCCCGGTACCATCCCCGCCGGTCGGTGCTCATGCGAGTGCTCGGCGACATGGATCCCGACCCCGAGCTCGACACGTTCATCATGCCGACGCAGCCGGGCGACCGCTGGCTGCTGTGCTCGGACGGCCTGTCGGGCGTGGTCGACGACCCGCACACCTCGAAGGCGCTCGGCCTGGGGCTCGCTCCCGGCCGCACCGCTGACAACCTGCTCAAGCAGGCACTCGACGCCGGTGCCCCCGACAACGTCACGATCGTCATCGTCGACGTCGGCGGACAGCATCCGGTCTTCTCCGGCACTCCCACGATCGTCGGCTCCGCATCCAACCCTGTCGGTGTCGAGGTGCCGGCCGCCGCGCCCCGGCGCAGCAGCTGGCTGCACCCCAATCGCCAGGCGGCGAACGAGCCGACGCATTACGAGCCGGCCGCGGGATTTCTCGAGGAGCTCATCGAAGAGGACCGCCGACGGTCCCGACGTCGCCGGATCGGATGGATCACCGGGCTGGTGCTCGTGCTCGTCATCATCACGGGCGTGCTGTGGATCGGCTACCAGTGGACGCAGACGCGCTACTTCGTCGGAACCGATGAAGACACCGTCGTGATCTATCGCGGCGTGCAGCAGAGCATCGGCCCGATCTCTCTGTCGACGCCGTACGAAGACACCGAGATCCCGCTCACATCGCTCTCGGAGTTCGCGCGCTCCACCGTCGAGCAGACGATCTCGGCGAGTTCCCTCACAGACGCGCGCCGTATCGTCTCGAGCATCAGCGACACCGCGGAGGGAGGCGGATGAGCAACGCACCGACGAGCCCCATCGGCTCGGCCGCACCCACCGCCGACGGGGTCTCGACCGACACGTCGGTGGTGCGGGCCCTGCGCCGCATCCGCATGCCGCAGACGCAGCGCAACCGCGAGCTGGGCCTGCTGGTGTTCGCCTTCGCGATCAACGGGTCAGCCGTCGCCCTCGTGCAGCTGGGCGCGCTGGGCGCGATCGACTGGACTTTCCTGGTCTACTGCGGCGGCCTCACGGCCCTCGTCGTGGCACTGCACATCCTGTTGCGTCTGCGTGCGCGCGACGCCGACCCCTTCGTCGTTCCCATCGCGACACTGCTGACCGGCCTCGGGCTCGCGATGATCTACCGCCTCGACATCGCGCAGGACCGCCACGGCTGGGACGCCTTCTCCACCCGCCAGCTGGCGTGGGCGGCGATCGCGCTGGTCGCCGCCATCGCGGTGGTGCTGCTGCTGCGCAACTACCGCGTGCTGTTCCGGTACACGTACATCTTCGGCTTCGTGGGAATCATCCTGCTGATCCTGCCGATCATCCCGGGCCTGGGAACGGATGCCAACGCCGACGTGTGGGTGTCGCTCGGGTTCTTCTCCTTCCAGCCGGGCGAGCTCGCCAAGATCGCGCTCGCGATCTTCTTCGCCGGCTATCTGGTGCGCACGCGAGAGAGCCTGACCTCGACCGGCACCCGCTTCCTCGGACTGACGTGGCCGCGGGCGCGTGAACTCGGCCCGCTGCTGGTGATCTGGCTCATCTCGCTCGGCATCATCGTGCTCCAACGTGACCTGGGAACGGGCCTGCTCATCTTCGGCATGTTCGTCGCCATGCTCTACGTGGCCACGGGCAAGACGAGCTGGGTGCTCATCGGTGTGCTCCTGGCGACCGCCGGTGCGGCGCTCGCCTCGCAGGTGCTGCCCTACGTGCAGGGACGATTCCGCAACTGGCTGGACGCCTTCAACCCCGACCTGATGGGCGACAGCAGCTACCAGCTGGTGCAGGGCCTGTTCGGTCTCGCGCACGGCGGGCTGATCGGCACCGGCCTCGGCCAGGGGCGGCCGTACATCACGCCGGTGGCCGAGAGTGACTACATCCTCCCGGCCCTCGGCGAGGAGCTCGGACTTGTCGGCGTCTTCGCGATCCTGTGCCTGTACATGGTGTTCACGAGCCGGGGCATCCGCATCGGCCTGGCCGGCCAGGACGACTTCGGCAAGCTGCTCGCGACCGGGCTGTCGTTCACGATCGCGCTCCAGGTGTTCATCATGGTCGGCGGCGTCACGCGGCTCATCCCGCTCACCGGACTCACGACGCCGTTCCTCGCCGCGGGTGGATCGTCGCTCGTGGCGAACTGGATCATCGTCGCGCTGCTGCTGCGCATCTCGGATGCCGTCCGCAGCCGTCCCCGGGTGGTGATCGGGTAGGCATGACCAAAGAACTCAGACGCCTCAGCATCCTGATGCTGGTGATGTTTCTCGCACTGCTCGGCTCCACCAGCTGGATCCAGGTCATCCAGGCCGAGGAGCTCGCGCAGAATCCGCGCAACACCCGCTCGCTCTACGACTCGTACGAGGTTCAGCGCGGCTCGATCATCGCGAGCGGCGCCGCGATCGCGTCGTCGGTCGCCTCCGACGACGTCTTCAGCTGGCAGCGGGTGTACACGGATGCCGAAATGTGGGCGCCCGTGACCGGCTACATCAATCCCGCCCTGGGATCGGCGACCGGCATCGAGCAGGCCATGAACGGCGCGCTCAGCGGCACCGCGGGATCGCAATTCCTCTCCCGCATCGAGCGGATCTTCACCGGACAGCCGCCGCGCGGGTCGAACGTCGTGCTGTCGCTGGATGCCGACATCCAGCGTGCCGCGTTCGAAGCGCTGGGCGACCTGCAGGGCGGCGTCATCGCGATCGAGCCCTCCACCGGCCGCGTGCTCGCCATGGTGACGAGCCCGAGCTTCGACACGAACCTCCTCGCCTCGCACGCGACGAGTGAGGTGAACACGACGTACGACGCGCTGGTCGCCGATCCCGGCAAGCCGCTGTCCAACCGTGCGATCGGGGGCGACCTGAACCCGCCTGGCTCGACGTTCAAGCTCGTGGTGGCATCGGCGGCCCTGGCGTCGGGTGAGTACACCCCCCAGTCCGCGCTGCCGAACCCTGCCACCTACCAGCTCCCGCAGTCTTCGAGCGTGGTGCACAACGCCAGCGGCGGAGCCTGCGGTGCGGGCGAGACGGTGACGATCGCGGATGCCCTCCGGCTGAGCTGCAACATCCCGTTCGCCGAGCTGGCGGTCGAGCTGGGCGACACCGCCATCCGTGAAGAGGCCGAGAAGTACGGCTTCAACCTGTCGTTCGAGCTTCCGCTGATGTCGACGGCGTCGAGCTATCCGATGGCGCTGGACGACGCGCAGACCGCCCTCACCGGTTTCGGGCAGGGTCAGGTGACCGCGACGCCGCTGCAGATGGCGATGGTCTCGGCCGCAATCGCGAACGGAGGAATCGTGATGAACCCGCGAATGGTGGATCGCGTGATCGGACCGGATCTGTCGGTGCAGCAGACGTTCGACGACACCGAGTTCGGGCGGGCGATCGAGCAGGACATCGCCGATGAAATGGTCGCGATGATGGTCGCCAATGTCAGTGACGGTGCGGCGTCGGGTGCAAGAATAGACGGGATCGATGTGGCCGGTAAGACGGGTACCTCGGAGAACGGAACCGGCGATCCTTATACGCTGTGGTTCACGGGGTTCGCACCCGCCGAGAATCCGCAGGTGGCCGTGGCCGTCGTCGTCGAGGATGGCGGCGGGCAAGGACAATCGGGCAGCGGCAACACGATCGCCGCGCCTATCGCGAAGAAGGTCATGGAGGCGGTGCTGGGCAGATGAGACCGACGCAAGGTGTGACCTTCGGCGGCCGCTACGAGCTTGATTCGCGAATCGCGATCGGCGGCATGGGTGAGGTGTGGGAGGCGACCGATCACGTCATCGGACGAACGGTCGCCATCAAGATCCTCAAAGACGAATACATGGGAGACCCCGGCTTCCTCGAGCGCTTCCGCGCCGAGGCGCGGCACGCGGCTCTCGTGAACCACGAGGGCATCGCGAGCGTCTTCGACTACGGCGAGGAGAACGGCAGCGCGTTCCTCGTCATGGAACTCGTCCCCGGCGAGGCCCTCTCGACGATCCTCGAGCGCGACGGCTCTCTGTCGACCGACAAGACCCTCGACATCGTCGCGCAGACCTCTGCCGCACTGCAGGCGGCGCATGCCGCCGGCCTCGTGCACCGCGACATCAAGCCCGGCAATCTGCTCATCACGCCCGACGGGCGGGTGAAGATCACCGACTTCGGCATCGCGCGCATCGCCGACCAGGTGCCGCTCACGGCCACCGGCCAGGTCATGGGCACGGTGCAGTACCTGTCACCCGAGCAGGCGTCGGGTCACCCGGCGTCTCCGGCGACCGACACGTACTCGCTGGGCATCGTCGCGTACGAGTCCCTGGCGGGCAAGCGTCCCTTCACAGGCGAGTCGCAGGTCGCCATCGCGATGGCTCAGATCAACGAGCAGCCCCCGCCGCTCCCGGCGACCATCGCCGTCCCGGTGCAGAACCTCGTGATGGCGATGATCGCGAAGAAGCCCGACGACCGTCCCGCTTCGGCGGCGGCCGTCGCACGTGCGGCTACCGCCCTCCGCCGCGGAGACGTGGCCGCAGCAGCAGCGGCCGTTCCGGCGATCGCCGGCGCGGCGGCCGGTGCCGGCGACGCGACCCAGCTGCTCACCTCCGCCGGAGAGACGGGCGCGGCGACCCGCATCCTTCCGGCCCCCCTCGAGCCAGGCGCCGAAGAAGAGCCCGAGAAGAAGAAGCGCAGCCCGTGGACGTGGCCGCTGATCGCCCTCATCGCCCTGCTGGTGCTGGTGCTCGTCGGCACGATCTGGGCGGTGCTCGCGAACCAGGGCGACCCGACACCGGGTCCGTCGACGCCCTCGGCGACGACGACCACGACACCCACGCCCACGCCCACTCCCACCGAGGAGCGCGTCGACGTCGGAGCCCTGGGTCTCACCGGAATGACGTGCGACGAGGCCCGCGCGGTCCTCGACGAGAACGAGCTGGTCGCCAGCTGCGTCACCGGCAACGCCGCTCCGACCGCGGAGCAGCAGAACGTCGTCTACAGCGTCGATCCGACCGGTCGCGTCGAGACGGGCACGACGATCACGCTGACCGTCTACGGCTCGCAGGTCGCGATGGAGACTCCCGGGGCGCCGACGCTGGATGCCGCGACCGTCGAGCCCGGCAGCACCATCGGGGTCAGCTGGCCCGGGTACTCCTGCCCGGCGGGCGAGGGCTCGCCCAGCGCCTACAACCTGTCGACCTCGATCGGAACGTTCCCGAACGGCCAGTCGACGTCTGCGTTCGGCGCCGCGGACCGCTCATCTCAGATCGAGATCCCCGACAACGTCACCAGCGGCACCGTCATCGTCACCTACACCGTGACGTGCTCGGGCGGTCCGTCGGGCGAGCGCACGTCGGGCGCCTCGGGCGAGGCGACGGCGACGATCCAGGCCGCGGCACCCACTCCGTCACCCACACCGTGATGCGTCGGGCGGGTCACGCCGAAACGTGACCCGCCCGACCTCGGATAGTCTGGCTGATGTTCCACGCAGGGGGTGACCGTGACAGCTGAACCGCGCGTGCTTTCCGGACGCTACCGCGTCGACGAGCCCATCGGGCGCGGTGGTATGGCCAGCGTCTACCGCGGCTACGACCTCACACTGGGCCGCGAAGTCGCCATAAAGGTCCTCGATCGCGAGCTCGCCGACGACAACGCCTTCCGCACCCGGTTCCGCCTCGAGGCGCAGGCGGCGTCCCGCATGGCGCATCCCACGATCGTCCGCGTCTACGACGCGGGGGAAGATGCGCTGACCTCGCCCGACGGCACCATCCGTCCTGTTCCGTACATCGTGATGGAGCTCGTCAAGGGCCGGCTGCTGAAGGAGATCATCGCCGCGGGCCCGGTTCCGGTGACAGACACCGTCCGCTACGTCGACGGCATCCTCGAGGCGCTCGAGTACTCCCACCGCGCGGGTGTGGTGCATCGCGACATCAAGCCGGGCAACGTCATGGTGACCGATGCCGGTCAGGTCAAGGTGATGGACTTCGGCATCGCGCGCGCGGTGTCGGACAGCTCGTCCACCGTGGCCGAGACGACTCAGATCCTCGGAACTGCCGCATACTTCTCGCCCGAGCAGGCCAAGGGCGAACCGGTCGACGCACGGGCCGACGTCTACTCGACCGGCGTGGTGCTCTACGAGCTGCTCACCGGCCGTCAGCCGTTCCGGGGCGAGTCGCCGGTCGCCGTGGCGTACCAGCACGTGAGCGAGGCTCCGCTTCCGCCGTCCGAGGTCAACGAGACCGTGCCGCGCTCGCTCGATGCCGTGGCCCTGCGCGCTCTCGCCAAGGATCCCTTCCAGCGCTATCAAGATGCTGCGGGCTTCCGTGAGGCGCTCGACGCGACGATCGACGGCCGCTCACCCACCAAGCGTCAGGTCGGGGCACTGACCAGCGAGCTGTACGGTCCGAACCCGCGGCAGGCCGCCGAGACCGCCCGATCGCTGCGTCAGCTGAGCACCGACACCACGATGAAGCGCACGCAGTCCGGGCCACCGGTGGCGTGGATCTGGGCGGGCGTCGGACTGCTCGCGGTGCTGCTGATCTCCCTCCTGTTCTGGGTGCTGTCGATCCAGCCGCGCGACGAGCTGCCCGCGAACTCGCGCATCGTGCCGGACGTGACCGGAATGACCTATGAGCGCGCGAATGACACGCTCGCCGAGAACGACCTGCTCGCGATCCGCGTCGACGAGGAGAACCCCGACATCGCGGAGGGCAACGTCATCCGCACCGATCCCGGATCCGGGGCGTCGGTCGCCACGCAGCAGGAAGTCCGCGTCTACGTCTCGCTCGGCCAGCAGATGTCGACCGTCCCCACCCTCGTGGGGCTGGGGCAGGACGCGGCCACTGCCGCCCTCCAAGAGGCCGGCCTGTCACTCGGCGTGATCTCGCCGCGCAACGACCCGGACCTCGCGGGCGGCACCGTGATCTCGGCGGATCAGACCGCGGGCTCCAGCATCCCTTCGGGTACGACCGTCAATCTCGAGGTCGCGTCCGGACGGGTGACGATCGAGGACGTGCGCGGATACACGGTCGACGGAGCGACGAGTGCGCTCGAGAAGTTCGGCCTCACCGTCCTCACGCAAGAGGACCCCAACTGTGCCGCGACCGCTCCGCCGACGGTCACGGCGCAATCGCTCGCGCCCGGCGATGTGCCGGTTCACTCCGAGATCACTCTGACCTTCTGCTCCGGAACGTAGCGTCCCGATCAGCGGTGCGGGCTCAGCGCGGCGCCTCGGGCTGCGGCATCCGGATATCCCGTTCTCGTCAGCCAGTTGCCGAGCAGCAGGTAGCCGCCCTCGGTGAGCACGCTCTCGGGGTGGAACTGCACCCCTTCGATCGGCGCTGAGCGATGCGCGACGCCCATGATCACGCCGCTCGCGGTGCGGCTCGTGACCAGGAGCTCGGCGGGGATCGTCTCGGGAACGATCGCGAGGGAGTGATAGCGCGTCGCGGTGAACGGATCGGCGAGCCCCGCGTAGAGCGGTCCGCCGTCGTGATGCACCTGCGAGGTCATCCCGTGCATGAGCTCTGGGGCATGGTCGACGCGAGCGCCGAACGCCTCGCCGATCGCCTGATGGCCGAGACAGACGCCGAGAAGCGGGATGCCGCGCAGCGCGGCCGCGCGAACGACGCCGATCGACGCGCCGGCATCGACCGGGGCCCCGGGTCCGGGGGAGACGAGCACGCCTCTGCGTCCAGCGATCGCGGCGTGCGGGTCATCGATGGCATCGGCCTCGACGAGGTCGGTCTCGGCCCCCAGCTCATGCAGATAGCCGACGAGGGTGTGGACGAAGCTGTCGTGATTGTCCACCACGAGAATCGGGGCGGTGGTCATCGGCGCGCGATCGCTGGCCGGCACCATCTACTGAACGGTGACTTCCTGCGGGTTGACGAACTCGCTCACCCAGGGGAAGGCGTAGAAGAGCAGGCCGTAGAGAGCCGCCGCGACCAGCACCAGCAGGATGAGCACACGCACCCACCAGGGCCCGGGAAGGATCCGCCACAACGCCGCATACATCAGGTCACCGCCTCGAGGGATGCCGGTTCCCCGGCCGTGCGCGGAGTGTACGACTCGAACACCCCGTAGGCGACGATGCGCTCCGCCAGCGAGAACATCGGACTGCAGCTGGTCATCGTGATGTAGGCGGTGCCGGCGGGCACGTTCATCGCCTGCGGCACCGGAAGCAGCACCTCGACCTCGTCGGGAGTCACGTACTCGAGTGTGCGGAAGCGGTAGGTGTACCAGCCTTCCTGGGTCTCGATCACGATCGCATCGCCCACGTGGAGTTCGGCGATGCGGTTGAAGGGCTTGCCCCACGTCGTGCGATGCGCCGCGACGGCGAAGTTGCCGACCTCGCCGGGCATCTTCGTGCCGGGATAGTGGCCGATGCCGATCGGATCGAGGGTGCGAGCGCGTGATGTGCCCCCGGCCATGGGCACCGCATAGTCGGATCCGAACCGCGGGATGCGCATCAGGGCGAACGTCTCCGCGTCCGCCGGCTCGGCGAGAACCGGCGGTGGCGCGGTGACGGGTGCCGCAGGATCCGTGGGCTCGGCGGTCTCGGATGCGACCGGCGGTTCGTACGCCTCTGCCCATTCCTCCGACAGCTCGTGTCCGGTGGCGTTGCGCTCGGCGCCGTAGATCATGTCGCCGAGCCAGAGCTGCCACGCGACGTAGAGCAGCACGATGACGCCGGCAGTGATGAGCAGCTCGCCGAGCACGACGACGACCGAGGTCCGCCGTCGCGGGCGCCGGGTATCAACCGCTTCATCCACAGGGGGATTCTGCCACAGCACGGGTGTGGGGCGGCTGGCAGTTACACTGTTGCCATGGCACGACCCGGCAAAGACGACGACTCGCTCGTCGAGCGCGCAGAAGGCGAAGCTGCACCCAACCCGGTGTGGTTCAAGCCCATCATGATCGGACTCATGCTCATCGGGCTGATCTGGATCCTGGTCTTCTACTTGAGCGGCATGCAGTACCCGATTCCCGGCATCGACGCATGGAACCTCGTGATCGGTTTCGGAATCGCATTCGTCGGCTTCCTCATGACGACGCGCTGGCGTTAGCGAACCACCCATACGACAGTGAAAGCCCCGGGCGACCGGGGCTTTCGCATTTCCGGATGCCGCTGCCCGCGGCATCCGGAAGTTGTTAACAGACTTGTTAACAGGTGTGAATTACACCGGTGTGATTCATCCCCAGCCTGTGGATGAGCCTGTGGATAACTCTGGATGTCGGACCGCTTATCGTCCGATGACGAGTCCGGGAAGCAGCACCGGGACGAACAGCAGCGCGATCAGCACGGCGCCGACCGCGACGAGCAGCGCGATCTGCAGATTGCGCTGTCGAGCCGCGCGGGTGCGCGTGAAGATGAAGCCGATGACCAGACCGACCACGAGCCCGCCGACGTGCGCCTGCCACGACACGTTGAAACCGGGGATGAAGCCGATCACCAGGTTGATCGCGAGCACGATCCCGATCCCGGCGATGTTCGCACCGAGGTGCCGGCCGATGATGAGCAGGGCACCGAAGAGCCCGAAGATCGCGCCGGATGCCCCGACCACGGGCGTGCTGAACGAGAGCAGGGTCACGGCCACCGATCCGCCCAGCACGCTCAGCACGTACAGCGTCGCGAAGCGCCACCTGCCGAGCAGAGGTTCGAGGGTGCGGCCGATCATCCAGAGCGCGAGCATGTTGAGGCCGACATGCCAGAAGCTCGAGTGGACGAGGGCTCCCGTGAGCAGTCGCCACGGCTCGAAGGTTCCACTGAGACTCGGATACAGGTACGGCGCCCAGAACAGCAGCGCGTCCTCGACCGTGCCGCCGATTCCGGGTATCAGCTGCAGCAGGTACACGAACGCCGTGATCCCGATGATCGTGTAGGTGACGATCGGCTGACCGCCGGCCATCGTTACCGCCCGCGGCCGTGACCACCGTCGTTCCGCCTTGCGCTGCGCAGGCGACTGCGCCTTCTGCTGGTTCTGCAGGCATTCCGGGCAGATGACGCCGACCGCGCCCGGAGTCTGGCACTCCGGGCAGATCGTGCGCATGCACCGTTGGCAGAGCACGAAGCTCTGACGATCGGGATGCCGGTAGCAGAAGTTGTCGCTGTTGCGACGGAAGTCGTCGGTGGTCACGCGCCGGGGCTCAGATCGTCGAACGGATCAGACGGCGGCGATGTCGATCGACTCGATCACGACGGGCTCGACCGGGCGGTCGCCGGCCGCGGTCGGCACTGCGCCGATCTTGTCGACGACGGCCTTGGAGGCATCGTCGGCCACCTCGCCGAAGATCGTGTGCTTGCCCTGCAGCCACTCGGGGCCACGCCCGCCCTGACCGGGAACGGTGATGAAGAACTGCGATCCGTTGGTTCCCTCGGGCTGGCCGGTGATCGCGTTGCGGCGCAGGCCCGCGTTCGCCATGGCGAGCTTGTACGGCGCGGTGAAGGTCAGTTCGCCGCTGATCTCGTCGTTGAAGTTGTAGCCGGGACCGCCGGTGCCCTGCCCGAGCGGGTCGCCGCCCTGGATCATGAAGCCCGAGATGACGCGGTGGAAGATGACGTCCTTGTAGAGGGCTCCCTCGCCGGGCTTGCCGGTTGCCGGGTGCGTCCACTCGCCGGTGCCGTCGGACAGGCCGATGAAGTTCTGGACGGTGCGGGGGGCGTGATCGCCGAAGAGGTTGACGACGATGTCGCCGTGGTTGGTGTGGATGGTTGCGACTGCGGTGTGAAGCGGCATTCATACATTGAATCAGAGTTCCCTGCAACCCCACCCGTCCCGGCGCCCGTCTGGCAAGATGGGGAAGGACCGACATCCCCACGACAGGGAGGGCACCGTGAGCCTCAGCCGCAAGCGCAAGAAGGAACTCGAGAAGCTGCAGAAGCAGGCGAGCAGTCTGTGGGAAGCGCAGCAGGTGCTGGTCGGTGAGGCCGCCACCGTCGCTCGTGAAGCCGGACGACAGCTCGGAAAGTACGGACGTGAGCAGGTGGCACCGCAGGTGCAGGCCCGCTACGACCAGTACGCCGCACCGCACGTGGATCGAAGCCTGCGGGTGAGCCGCAAGGTCGTGAACGACACCATCATCCCCGCCGCAGGCGCGGTGGTCGGATCGGCGATGTCGGTGTGGGACGCCGCGAACGACTCACGCTCGCGCATCGGCGGCGGACGCTCGCTGTCGCTTCCCAGCTGGGCGAAGTCCGCTCCCGTGCCCGTGCCGGTCAAGAAGGGCATCGGCGCCGGCGGCGTGATCGCGATCATCCTCGGAGTGGCCGCCGCGCTCGGCGTGCTCTACGCCGCCTGGCAGACGCTCCGTGCCGACGACGAGCTCTGGGTGGCCGACGACCCGCTGCGCGCACCCGACGCGTGATGTCCGATTCCGTCCCGCTCGACGGGGTGGATCGGGTGACGACGGCAGCCGCTGCGCGCGGTCTCGACATCGAGATCAAAGAGCGGCCTGCCGCGAACAGCCTTGCCGAAGCGGCGGCGATCCTCGGGCTCCCGCCCGCGGGAATTGTCAAGACGCTGGTGGTCAAACGCAGCGACGACACGTTCCTGTTCGCACTGATCCCCGGCGACCGGGCGATCTCGTGGCCGAAGCTGCGCGCCGTCGTCGGGGTGAACAAGCTGCAGCTGCCCGACCCCGCCCGCGCCCTCGCAGCGACCGGCTACGAGCGCGGCACGATCGTTCCGATCGGCAGCACCACCGAGTGGCCGATCTACGCCGATGCCGAAATCGTGGGGCGTCGCATCGCCATGGGTGCGGGCGCCCACGGGTACAGCCTGTTCGTCGAGGCGGACGACCTCATCGCGGCATACGGCGCGACGGTCGCCGACATCTCGCAGCCGCTCGACTAGCGGCATCCGATCGACCGGCATCCGATCGACGTCAGACCAGCCCCGCCATCTCGAGCGCGATATCGACGAGCTTGACGCGCTGCAGCTTTCGTACCTCGCCCAGCGAGAACCACTCCGCGCGGTCGGTCGACCCGTCGACCTCGTTGCGCAGGCGCCCGCCGGTGATCCGCGCGCGGTAGACGATGCGGATGGTGTGCAGCGGTTCGGTGACTCCTGGTGTGAGCCGTCTTCCCGGTGGGATCACGCGCGAATGGATGCCGAGCAGGGCGTCGATCGCAACTTTGTAGCCGGTCTCCTCCCGAACCTCGCGGCGGGCCGCGCGCTCGGGCTCTTCGCCGGGCTCCAGTCCACCGCCGGGCATGGTCCACGCCGCGCGGCGGCCCTCGTTCCAGTGCGCCAGCAGGATGCGGTCGTCCTGATCGAGGATGACGGCGTACGCCGCGACGCGCAGGTCCATGCGCTTCACCCTACCGACCGAGAGGCACATGCACAGAACGGAGAAGCCGGCCCAGACGGCCGGCTTCGAGGGGTGGTGACTGTGGAGCCTAGGAGATTCGAACTCCTGACATCCTGCTTGCAAAGCAGGCGCTCTACCAACTGAGCTAAGGCCCCGGGGCTTTTACAGTGGGGCTACCAGGATTTGAACCTGGGACCTCTTCATTATCAGTGAAGCGCTCTAACCAACTGAGCTATAGCCCCGTTTCGGTGCGGAACTTGCGCTCCGCAACCTCCAAGACTTTACCGGACGATCGGCGTTTTCACGAATCGAAGGGTGAAGCATCCGTCGCCGTGTGGCGGGATCAACGCCGCGCCTGGGTCGCGGGTCGGGCGATGCTTGATTGACTGGGTGCGTGACGTCCCATCCGCACGCCGGTGAGCCGCACGCCGCCGGGCTCGGGCAGCGGCTCAACTGGCTGCGCGCCGGGGTGCTCGGCGCGAACGACGGCATCGTCTCGGTCGCCGCGCTCGTCGTCGGCGTTGCAGGCGTCACCACCGACACCGCTGCGCTGTTCACCGCCGGCATCGCAGGTCTCGTCGGCGGCGCGATCTCGATGGCGCTGGGCGAGTACGTGTCGGTGAGCAGCCAGCGCGATACGGAGCGTTCGCTCATCGCGAAGGAGCGGCGGGAACTGCGGGAACTGCCCGAGGCCGAGCTCGACGAACTGACCCAGCTGTACCGCGACCGCGGTCTCTCCGAGGCGACGGCACGACAGGTCGCCACGGAGCTGACCGCTCACGACGCTCTCTCCGCGCACCTCGAGATCGAGCTGCACATCGATCAGGACGACCTCGTGAACCCGTGGCACGCCGCCCTCTCATCGGCGGTCGCGTTCACCCTCGGGGCCTTGCTGCCGCTGCTCGCGATCCTGCTGCCTCCGCCTGAATGGCGAGTGCCGGTGACATTCGTCGCCGTCCTGATCGCCTTGGCTCTGACCGGGACCGTGGCCGCCCACCTGGGTGGCGCGCCGCGGGGGCGGTCGGCACTCCGTCTCGTCGTGGGCGGAGCGCTGGCCCTCGCCGCGACGTGGTTGATCGGCACCCTGCTGGGCACCACCGTCGTCTAGAAGAGCCGATCGCCGGCATCCGGAATCTGGTTCACGGATGCCGGCGATGCGACGGAGAAGATCAGTTCGAGGTGAAGCCGACCAGCAGACCGCCGGTGACCTTGACCGCGAGGTTGTAGATCCCGGCGATGACCGCGCCGAGCACCGTCACGACCACGAGGTTCAGGATCGCGACGACCGCCGAGAACGCGAGGACCTGCGGGAAGCTCACGAAGTCCGAGAGCAGGACGGTGCCATCCGAGAAGCTGCTGAAGAACTCATCGGCCTTCGTGATGAGGCCCGTGGTCTGCACGACCAGGAAGACCATCACGAACGCGACGACCGTGACGACGGCGATCGCGATCGCCGCGAGGAAGGACAGCTTCACTGCGGACCAGAAGTCCACGTATACCAGCCGGAGTCGGACCTGCTTGGCGCTGGTCTTGTGGCTGGACTTCTTGGCGAGCTTGTCGGCTACCGTGCTCATTCGTCGGGGCTCTCTTCGGGTGTCTCGGGAGAGGCGTCCGACCCTGCGGGGGTCTCAGGGGCCGGAACTTCGTCTTCTGCCTCGGCTTCTTCGGCCAGTCCACGCTCCCCGTTTCGGGCGATCGCGATGATCCGATCATCGCCCCCGGCACGGGCGAACACGACACCCATGGTGTCGCGTCCCTTGGCTGGTACCTCGGCCACGGCAGAGCGTACCACCTTGCCACTGGCAAGAACCACCAAGACCTCGTCGTCCTCGCCGACGATCAGACCGCCCGCGAGAACGCCTCGATCGTCGTTCAGACGGGCCACCTTGATGCCCAGTCCGCCGCGGTTCTGCACCCGGTACTGGTCGACGGCGGTGCGCTTCGCGTACCCGCCCTCGGTGACCACGAAGACGAATTCGTCGTCCTTCGCGACCGACGCCGACAACAGGCTGTCGCCCGGACGGAAGTCCATGCCCTTCACGCCCGACGTCGAGCGGCCCATCGGACGCAGTGCGCCGTCAGTCGCCGAGAAGCGCAGCGACATGCCGCGCCGACTGATGAGGAGGATGTCGTCGCCCTCGTCGACGAGGAGCGCGCTGACGAGCTCGTCCTCGGTGTCGACGTCGGATTCGTCGTCCTCGTCGCCGGCATGATCGCGCAGCTTGATCGCGATGATCCCGCCCTGGCGGTTCGTGTCGTACTCGGTCAGACGCGTCTTCTTGACGAGGCCGCTCCGCGTCGCGAGAACCAGATAGGTCGCCACGGCGTAATCACGGATGTCGAGGATCTGCGCGATCTCCTCGTCCGGCTGCAGCGCGAGCAGGTTCGCGACGTGCTGTCCCTTCGCATCACGGCCGGCCTCGGGCACCTCATACGCCTTCGAGCGGTAGACGCGGCCCTTGTTCGTGAAGAACAGGAGCCAGTGGTGCGTCGTGGTGACGAAGAAGTGCTCCACGACGTCGTCGGCGCGCAACTGCGCGCCCTTGACGCCCTTGCCGCCACGGTGCTGCGACCGGTAGTTGTCGCTGCGCGTGCGCTTGATGTAGCCGTCGCGTGTGACGGTGAGGACCATCTCCTCTTCGGGGATGAGGTCTTCCATCGACATGTCGCCGTCGAACCCGTGGAGGATGTGCGTGCGACGATCGTCGCCGAAGCGGTCGACGATCGCAGTGAGCTCTTCGGCGATGATCGTGCGCTGGCGCTCGGGGTCGGCGAGGATCGCCTGGAAGTCGGCGATCTGCAACTCGAGTTCGGTCGCCTCGTCGATGATCTTCTGACGCTCGAGGGCCGCGAGGCGGCGCAGCTGCATCTGCAGGATCGCATCGGCCTGGATGTCGTCGATGTCGAGGAGTGCCTTGAGGCCTGCGCGCGCGTCGTCGACCGTCGGCGAGCGGCGGATCAGCGCGATGACCTCGTCGAGTGCATCGAGCGCCTTGAGGTAGGCGCGCAGGATGTGCATGCGCTCCTCGGCCTTGCGCAAGCGATAACGGGTGCGCCGGACGATGACCTCGACCTGGTGCTCGACCCACAGCGAGATGAAGCCGTCGAGCGACAGCGTGCGCGGCACGTTGTCGACGATGGCCAGCATGTTGGCGCCGAAGTTCTCCTGCAGCTGGGTGTGCTTGTACAGATTGTTCAGCACGACCTTCGCGACGGCGTCGCGCTTGAGCACGACGACGAGTCGCTGCCCGGTGCGGTCGCTCGTCTCGTCGCGGATGTCGGCGATGCCGGTGATCTTCCCGTCACGCGCCAGATCGCTGATCTTGACCGACAGGTTGTCGGGGTTGACCTGGTACGGCAGTTCGGTGATGACGAGGCACGTGCGTCCCTCGATCTCTTCGATCGCGACGATGGCGCGCATGGTGATCGAGCCGCGCCCGGTGCGGTACGCCTCGCGGATGCCCTTGGTGCCGAGGATCTGCGCGCCGGTCGGGAAATCAGGGCCCGGGATGCGCTCGAGCAGCGCGTCGAGCAGCTCTTCACGCGAGGCATCCGGGTGCTCCAGCGCCCATAGCGCGCCGGACGCCACCTCGCGGAGGTTGTGCGGCGGGATGTTGGTAGCCATGCCGACGGCGATGCCGACGGAACCGTTGACGAGCAGGTTCGGGAACCGGGCCGGCAGGACCGACGGCTCCTGGGTCTGACCGTCGTAGTTGTCGTGGAAGTCGACGGTCTCCTCTTCGATGTCGCGCACCATCTCGAGCGCGAGCTGAGCCATCTTGGTCTCGGTGTAGCGCGGTGCGGCGGCACCCATATTGCCGGGCGAGCCGAAGTTGCCCTGTCCCTGTGCCAGCGGGTACCGCAGCGACCACGGCTGCACGAGCCGGACGAGGGCGTCGTAGATCGCGGTGTCACCGTGCGGGTGGTACTGACCCATCACCTCGCCGACGACGCGCGCGCACTTGGAGAACGACTTGTCGGGGCGGAAGCCGCCGTCGTACATGCCGTAGATCACGCGGCGGTGCACGGGCTTCAGGCCGTCCCGCACATCGGGCAGCGCGCGGCCGATGATGACCGCCATCGCATAGTCGAGGTAGCTGCGCTGCATTTCCAGCTGCAGATCGACCTGGTCGATGCGGCCATGCTCGTGCCCGGGGTTCGCGTCGGGGCGTTCTTCGTCTGTCATGTGCGTTCTTTCATTAATTCCGTTTCGTCTCGCTCCGCTCGCTCAACAACCGGTCGTTGAGCGATGAGCGCAGCGAGGAGACGAAACGCATCAGATGTCGAGGAAGCGGACGTCCTTGGCGTTGCGCTGGATGAACGTGCGACGGGACTCCACGTCCTCGCCCATCAGCACCGAGAAGATCTCATCCGCCGCGGCGGCATCGTCGATCGTGACCTGCTGAAGCGTGCGGGTGGTGTGATCCATCGTGGTCTCCCACAGCTCTTTGGCGTTCATCTCGCCCAGACCCTTGTAGCGCTGGATGCCGGAGTCCTTCGGCAGGCGCTTGCCCGCAGCGAGACCCTGCTCCATGAGGCCGTCGCGCTCCTTGTCGGAGTACACGTACTCGTGTGCGGAGTTCGACCACTTCAGGCGGTACAGCGGCGGCATCGCGAGGTACACGAATCCGGCTTCGATGAGGCCGCGCATGTAGCGGAAGAGCAGCGTGAGCAGCAGCGTCGTGATGTGCTGACCGTCGACGTCGGCATCGGCCATCAGCACGATCTTGTGATAGCGCGCCTTGTCGATGTCGAAGTCCTCGCCGATGCCCGTGCCGAAGGCCTGGATCATCGCCTGCACTTCTTTGTTGGCCAGGGCCTTGTCGAGGCGGGCGCGCTCGACGTTGAGGATCTTCCCGCGCAGCGCCAGGATCGCCTGCGTGTGCGGGTCGCGTCCCGACACCGCGGAACCACCGGCCGAGTCGCCCTCGACGAGGAAGATCTCGCTGATCGAAGGATCCTTGCTCGTGCAGTCCTTGAGCTTGTCGGGCATCGCGGCCGATTCGAACACGCTCTTGCGGCGTGCCGTCTCGCGGGCCTTGCGCGCCGCCATGCGTGCGGTCGCCGCGTCGATCGCCTTGCGGATGATGTTCTTGGCCTGTGCCGGGTTGCGGTCGAACCAGTCTCCGAGCTGGTCACCGACGACCTTCTGCACGAACGCCTTCGCTTCGGTGTTGCCGAGCTTCGTCTTCGTCTGACCCTCGAACTGCGGCTCGGACAGCTTGACCGAGATCACAGCGGTCAATCCCTCTCGCACGTCGTCCCCGGAGAGGTTCTCATCCTTCTCCTTGACAAGGTTGTTGGCTCGCGCGTACTTGTTGACCAGTGTGGTCAGTGCTGCGCGGAATCCCTCTTCGTGCGTTCCGCCCTCGTGCGTGTTGATGACGTTGGCATACGTGAACACGTTCTCGGTATAGCTCGTGGTCCACTGCATCGCGACCTCGGCCGAGATCTTGCGAACCGGGTCCTCGCTCTCGAAGGCGATGACCTCCTCGTTGACGTGCTCGGCCTTGCGCACCCTGTTGAGGTACTCGACGTAATCGACCAGACCGCGCTCGTAGAGGAAGCTGTCGTTCGGCTGCTGCAGTACGACGTCTCCTCCCGGCTCGGAGGTGTCCTCGTATGCGGAGTCGGGGCGCTCATCGCGCACGTCGATGCGCAGGCCCTTGTTCAGGAACGCCATCTGCTGGAATCGGGTGCGCAGGGTGTCGTAGTCGAAATGGGTCGTCTCGAAGATGGTGGGATCCGGCCAGAACGTTATCGTCGTGCCGGTCGCATCGCTCTCCTCAGCGCGCTCGAGGGGAGCCTGGGGAACACCGCCGTCACGGAACGACTGCCGCCAGACGTACCCCTGGCGGCTGACTTCTACTTCGAGGCGCGTCGACAGCGCGTTCACGACCGACGAGCCGACCCCGTGCAGACCACCCGAGACCGCGTAGCCGCCGCCGCCGAACTTTCCGCCGGCGTGCAGGACCGTCAGCACGACCTCGACCGTGGATTTGCCCTCGGTCTTGTGCATGTCGACCGGGATGCCGCGACCGTTGTCGATCACGCGCACGGCGCCGTCCGACATGATCGTCACATCGATCGTGTCGCAGTAGCCTGCCATGGCCTCGTCGACGGAGTTGTCGACGATCTCCTGGACCAGGTGGTGAAGACCACGAGGTCCGGTGGATCCGATGTACATGCCGGGGCGCTTGCGGACTGCTTCCAGGCCTTCGAGCACCTGGATCTCGTCTGCCCCGTATTCACCGGGGGTCTGAGCGGCGGTCCGCTTCTGGGGTTCCTCGGGAACGTTTTCGGGAATGTCGGACGTCATGTTAACGAGGGGCTCCAAATCCTGCGACGGGGGCCCTGACAGTCTATCTGTTTACGAGGCGATAACGCGCCGCACACGGCCCTGTGAAGCCATGAAACGCAGCCCGATACCTCCCGACGTGCCTCAGCCGTAGGTATCGCGCGGGCCACGCCCTGGAATCGTTCTGGGACCCCATTTCCAGGAGGGGACGTCCGGGCCCAAGAAGCGGATCGCGTCGACCCCGGCTTCGGGGAACCGGCGAACGATTTCCGAAAGGATGTGCGCGCGCATCAGCTGCAGCTGCTTCGCCCACGCCGTCGAGTCGGCCTGGACGGTGAGCGTACCCTCCGAGAACGCGACCGGCCGGGTGTGCTGCGCGGTGTCGGCTCCGGCGACCTCCGCCCATGCGGTCACCACGTCTTCACGAGCGAGCTGCGTGTCCCACCCGGCCTCGCGAGTGAGGTCGGCCAGAACGTCGGCGACTCCGCGCGGGTCGCGCCCGGCCGTGAACGGCAGACGCTCGTCTTCGGGATCGCGACGACGACGACGACGGAAAGAACGGGCCGACGGTTCGAGTCCGCGAAGGCGGAGATAAGTCGCGATTGTCTCGGGGATCCGGCTGGAATCCGAGGTTTCACCCTGGTCAGAAGCTGATTTCGGCGCGTGTCCGGGCACGTCGTCCCGTGGCTCAGGCATCCGTCGACTCCAGGATCTGGCCCGCCTCGACGCGGACGACGCGGGCGCGCAGCGCGGCCGGGACGTCCTCGCCCACAGCGGCGGTCACCACGACCTGCTCGTAGTCTCCGGCCAGCACCGCCAGGCGGGCGCGACGGTCGGCGTCGAGCTCGGCGAACACGTCATCAAGGATCAGCACCGGGTCACCGAGCCGCGAATCCGCCCGGAGCAGCTCGGCCGACGCGAGTCGAAGAGAGAGAGCGACCGACCACGACTCGCCATGGGAGGCGTACCCCTTCACCGGAAGGCCGCGCACGCGCAGAACGAGATCGTCCCGGTGCGGCCCGACGAGCGTCAGCCCCCGCTCGAGTTCGGACGTGCGCCGATCGGCCAGCGCCTGTCGGAAGAGGTCCGCGATCCGTGAGGTCGAGTCATCCGGAACCGGCGCATCGCCTCCCTCTTCCGGATCGGCGCCGCTGGCCGAGAGCGCCCACGCGATCTCGGGACGGTGATCGGCGCCGGCGATCGCGGTGTACGCCGCGATCAGGGGTGCGGCCAGATCCGTCGCGAGGGCGAGCCGGGCCTCGATCACCTGGGTGCCGAGGGCGACGAGCTTGTCATCCCACACATCGAGCGTCGATAGCGCGTCTCCGCGGATTCCGCGCGCTTTCGCGGATTTGAGCAGCGCCGTGCGCTGCTTCAGCACCCGGTCGTAGTCGCCCAGCACGCCCGACATGCGCGGGGCACGCTGCACCAGGAGCTGATCTGCGAATCGGCGACGCGCGGACGGGTCGCCGCGGACGATCTGAAGATCCTCCGGAGCGAACAGCACCACTTGCGCGTAGCGCGGGAGTTCGCTCGGCTTCACCGGGGAACCGTTGACCCTCGCCTTGTTGGATCCCTGGCGATTGACCTGAGCCTCGAGCAGCACGCGGCGCTCACCGTGCGCGAGACGTGCACGGATGATCGCGGCGTCGGCGCCGTCACGCACCATCGGCGCATCATTCGAGACTCGATGCGAGCCGAGCGTTGCGAAGAAGGCGATCGCCTCGGCCAGATTCGTCTTGCCCTGGCCGTTGCGCCCCACGAAGACGTTGGGGCCCGGAACGAGCGTCACCTCGGCGACCGCATAGTTGCGGAAGTCGACGAGACTCAGCTGCTCCACGATCACCGGTCAAGCCTAGTTCGCTGCCCCGACGCGCCCGCAGGCGCACGCACCGACGTGACGAGTGCGGCAGCGGATCAGCGCAGGAGCAGGTTGGGCTGCAGCAGGTAGCGGAACGACTCGGCACCGGCTTTGTCGACCGAGGTCTGCGGGGTGATCAGCACCGGGCTCAGCTTGTTGGCGTTGTCGCTGGAGGTGAACGTGATGCGCACGAACTCGCTCTTCACGGCGCCGAGAGACTCGAGCAGGTACTGCGGATTGAGTCCGAGCGTGACGTCTTCGCCCACCAGGATCGCGTCGACCGACTCGGTCGCACGGGCCTGCTCGGTTCCGGAGGCGTCCATCGAGACGCTGTCGGTGGTGAACGTGAACCGCAGCGGTGCGGACCGGTCGAGCACGAGCGACACACGGCGAACAGCCTCGGCGAGCTCAGCGGTGTTGACGACGGCGTGGTGCTCGGTCGCTTCGGGGAAAAGGCGGCGGACCGGTGGGAAGTTGCCCTTGATGAGCAGTGAGGTCACCGTCTTGTTGCCCGCGGTGAACGCGATGATCTCGCGATCGCCCGATCCTGAGAAGGCGATCGAGATATCGCCGCCGTGTGCGAAGGTCTTGCCGACCTCGGTCAGCGTGCGCGCCGGCACCAGTGCGGTCGTCGGTTCGACAGCGGCGGCCGACCCGCCGTCCCACGGGATCTCACGGAGTGCGACCCGGTAGCGGTCGGTGGCGACGAGGCTCAGCGCGGTGCCGGAGACCTCGAGCTGAACACCCGTCAGCACCGGGGTGACGTCGTCACGCGAGGCGGCGAAGGCGACCTGGGCGATCGCGGTCGCGAAGTCCTCGGAAGGAACCAGCCCGGAGTCACCCGTGACCTCGGGGATCGCGGGGTACTCCTGCACGGGCATGGACGCCAGAGTGAACCGCGCCGAACCGCAACTGAGGACGATGCCCGACTCTTCGTCGACCTCGATCTGGATCGGAGCATTCGGGAGCCTGCTCGCGATGTCGGACAACAGCCGTCCGTGGACGAGGATCGTGCCCGGCTCATCGACCGTGGCCTCGATCGTGGTGCGGGCCGAGGCTTCGTAGTCGAATGCGGCGAGCGAGAGGCCTTCGGCAGATGCCTCGATCAGAACACCGGCGAGGATCGGCTGAGGATTGCGCTGCGGCAGGAGTTTGACGACGAACGATACGGCTTCGCTGAACACATCGCGATTGACGTGGAACTTCACGAACGCTCCCTCTGCAGCGAGCCCACAGGCTGCGGGCTCGGGGTTCTCATGCTAGTGGCAGGTCTGACGAAATCCAGACCCACGGTGCCGCGGCATCCGTTCCACCGCCCCGTCCACAGCAAAGGTCATTGGATCCCTTCTCCCACTTAACTTCTTGTCATGGTGTTAACGGCTGTGGAAACTGTGGACAACTGTCGCGATCCCAAGCGGGACAGCGGAACCACACCCGTGTGACTTGTGGAAGGGCTGCGGATGGCTTGCAGGATGTCGGAAGACGCGCCCCGGACTTTCCCGATTCATCCACAGGCGGGCCCCGATCGCTCACAGGAGTTTCCGCAGGGTCGGAGAGTTATCCACAGGTTTTCCACACTGTGAAGAACCGGAATCTTGGCCCTGTGAACCGGGCGTGTCAAGGACTTCTTGCGGCATATGGCGCCGAGCGGCGCAGCCTGACGTCCTATGACGTGGAGCGGGTGGTCAGCGGCCGTTGCGACCGAGCTGTGCGGTGATCTCGGAGACCTGGTTGTAGATGGATCGCCGCTCTTTCATGAGCTCGCTGATCTTCTTGTAGGCGTACATCACGGTGGTGTGATCACGGTTGCCGAACAGCTGCCCGATCTTGGGCAGGGACAGGCTCGTTCGCTCGCGGCACAGGTACATCGCGATCTGGCGCGCCTGAGCCACCTGCTGCGATCGGCTCGAACCGTACAGGTCGTCGACCGTCAGCTTGAAGTAGGCGGCGGTGGCCGTGATGATGTCGGTCGGTGAGATGACATTGGCGTCGTCCTGATCGACGATGTCGCGCAGCACCGTCTGTGCGAGCGACATATCCAGCGTCGAGCGGTTCAGGCTGGCGAATGCCGAGACGCGGATGAGGGCGCCCTCGAGTTCGCGGATGTTGGACGACACCACCGTCGCGATGTACTCGAGCACCTCGTCGGGAATGTGCAGTCGCTCCGACTGCGCCTTCTTGCGGAGGATCGCGATGCGGGTCTCGAGGTCCGGTGCCTGGACGTCGGTGATCAGGCCCCACTCGAAGCGACTGCGCATGCGGTCCTCGAAGCCGGTGAGGTGCTTCGGGGGCACATCGCTCGTGATCACGACCTGCTTGTCGTGATCGTGCAGCTGGTTGAAGGTGTGGAAGAACGCCTCCTGCGTCTCAGCACGACCCTGCAGGAACTGGATGTCGTCGATGAGAAGGATGTCGACATCCCGGTACCGCGCCTGGAATGCCGATCCGCGGTTGTTCGCGATCGAGTTGATGAAGTCGTTCGTGAACTCCTCGCTCGAGACGTATCGAACCCGGATGCCGGCGTACAGGCTGAGCGCGTAGTCGCCGATGGCGTGGAGCAGATGCGTCTTGCCGAGGCCCGAATCGCCGTAGATGAACAGCGGGTTGTACGCCTTGGCCGGAGCCTCGGCGACGGCGACCGCGGCGGCATGCGCGAAGCGGTTGGACTGACCGATGACGAAATTGTCGAACGTGTACTTGGGGTTCAGACGGGTATCGCTGCGCGAGACGGTGGAGACGGGTTCCTTGGCCTCGTCGAGCGGCGCGCGTCCGATGGATGCCGCGGCCGACGTCGTCGGAAGGGACCCGGACTGCAGGGTGCCGTTCGAGATGCCGTTCGACTGCACCGGAAGAGGGGCGGTGAGGTGCGCGTCTGCCAGATCGGGGTTGACGACGACGCGGAACGTGGTGGCCGGGCTGTGGTCGACCTGTTCCACGCGAGCGAGGGCCTCCATGATCGGAGCCCGCATGCGCTTGGTGAACTGCGCGGCGGTGAGATCGTTGGGCACATCCAGATAGAGCGTGCCGCCCATGACGCCCTGCGCGACGGCGAGACTGAGGAATCCGTGCAGCTGCGGCGTGATCCGCTCGTCTTTCAGGAGCTCGTCGAGCACGGCCGACCAGACCGGGACATCTGGTATTTCGTGCGGTGACATGGCTCCCCCGGGTTGTTGATGACTCCACCGGATGCCGCGGAAACGCGGTGCCTGGCCTGTGGATAAGTGCCGGAGCCACGCTAGTCAGCAGGCGTCGCATGAGCAAACTCCACTGTAGGACCGGCCCGCGTGTCGGTGCCAGGTGCACGAGTGCCTCGCGGGCATAATGCCCGCGCGCGGATCCCGGTTTGAGTTCTGGGCCATATCGACGTAGCCTTAATCGGTTGACTTGTGCCTACACGGCCGTCCCCTTGTACACCCGTCCCCGGTCTCGAGCGTCCCGGTGACACCTGATCGGAAGTAGTCCCCAAAATGAGCAAGCGCACTTTCCAGCCGAACAACCGCCGCCGCGCCAAGAAGCACGGCTTCCGTGCCCGCATGCGCACGCGTGCCGGACGTTCGATTCTCGCGGCTCGTCGCCTCAAGGGGCGCACCGAGCTCTCGGCGTAAAACCGAGCGGTGCTGGCGAGGCCGAACCGACTCACCCGCGGAGCGGATTACAAGGCCGTCGTCCGTCGGGGTCGTCGGCGTGCCGGAACGCACACCGTGACCTATGTGAACCGCGTCGTGACCGATGGTCCGGCGCGGTTCGGCTTCATCGTCAGCCGCCAGGTCGGTGGCGCCGTCGTGCGCAACACCGTCCGTCGTCGCCTCAAGGCGCTGTGCGCCGAGTCACTTCCGACGCTGGAATCGGGCACTGACGTGGTGATCCGTGCGCTGCCGAGCGCGGCATCCGCCTCTTTCGACGATCTTCGCGCCGAAGTCTCGCGTGGTCTCGTGCGGAGGACCCCGTGAGCGTCCTTCCCGCGTATGCGCTCGGCGATGCCCGACTCGAGGCATCCGATCTCGTCCACACCGTGCCATTGCTTCCCCGCAACGCCCTCCTTGCACTGCTGCACGGATACCGCGCCACGATCTCGCATACTTACGGCGACGTCTGCAAGTACTACCCGTCGTGCTCCGCCTACGCCGTCGGCGCCGTGCAGCAGCACGGCGCCGTGAAAGGCGCTGCGCTCACCGCCGCGCGACTGGCCCGCTGTCACCCATGGGCCGTCGGGGGCGTCGATGACGTTCCGGCTCACGCGAACTTCCGGCACGCACTGACCCCTCACGGGTTCGTGGTGCCCGCCCCCACCGGAAAGGACTGATCCACCGCATGGATCTCTTGCTCGCCTCCACCCCCGCCGCGACGACGACGGGGGGTGGGTTCGACCTCTTCGGCACCATCCTGTGGCCGCTGAAGTGGCTGGTGGAACTCGTCCTCGTCGCCTGGCACTGGTTCTTCACCGCGATCGGGCTTCCTCCCGCTGACGGCATCACCTGGGTTCTCGCCATCATCGGTCTGGTCATCGTGGTGCGATCGGCGATGATTCCGCTCTTCGTGAAGCAGATCAAGAGCCAGCGTAAGATGATGGAAATCGCTCCTGAACTGCGAAAAGTTCAGGAGAAGTACCGCGGCAAGAAGGACCAGCTGTCACGCGAGGCCATGAGCCGCGAGACGATGGCGCTGTACAAGAAGCACGGCACCACGCCGGTCTCGAGCTGCTTGCCTCTGCTCGTCCAGATGCCCGTGTTCTTCGCACTGTTCAGTGTGCTCAACGACGTGACCAAGCACGCGACGGCCGGTATCGGCGGCGTGGGCCCGCTGAGTGCGGAACTCACGGAGCAGTTCTACAACGCGAAGCTGTTCGGCGTCGCTTCGCTTCACGAGACGCTGATCGACGCCGTCAACACGGGCAACACCACGGCGATCGTCATCCTCGTCATCCTCGTCGTGCTGATGATCGGCTCGCAGTTCTTCACGCAGCTGCAGATCATTTCGAAGAACCTCTCCCCCGAGGCCAAGACCGGCCAGGCGTACCAGATGCAGAAGATCATGCTCTACGTGCTGCCCTTCGCCTTCGTCTTCTCGGGTGTCTTCTTCCCGCTCGGTGTCGTCATCTACTGGTTCATGTCGAACCTCTGGACCATGGGTCAGCAGTTCCTCGTCATCCGTGAGATGCCGACCCCCGGCTCCGACGCGGCGAAGGCTCGCGAAGAGCGCCTCGCTCGCAAGGGCAAGGCGATCGACGCCTCGGGCAAGGTCATCCCCATGGAGAAGTACGAGGCTGAGCAGCAGCGTCTGTTCGAAGAGGCCGAGGCACAGCGTGCCGCGGCCCCCAAGCGTCAGCAGCCCGTCGGCAAGCAGCGGGCGAAGAAGCAGGGTCAGCAGAAGCCTCAGTCGCCCAAGTCCGCCGGCGGTTCGGGTGACGACGCACCGGCATCGCCCGGCAGTGGCGCGGCATCCTGATCACGCGGCTTTCAGCCCTTTCGTAGAGACGACCCGAGGACTTCATGACCACTTCGCCTGACATCGCTCCTGTCGATGCCGCCCCCGATCGTGTGCCCGCGACAGTTGCGCAGCTCGAAGAAGAGGGCGACATCGCCGCTGACTTCCTCGAGGGTCTGCTCGACATCGCTGACATCGACGGAGATCTCGATCTCGACGTGCGCTCGGGTCGTGCCTATGTGTCGGTCGAGGGTCCTGCGGACGGCTCGGTCTCACTCATCGCGCACCCCGACACCGTGCAGGCACTCCAGGAGCTGACCCGTATCGCCGTGCAGAGCCGTACGGGTCGGTTCTCTCGTCTGATTCTCGATGTGGGCGGGTCGCGCGACGCGCGGCAGCGCCAGCTCTCGATCCTTGTGGACCGTGCGATCGAGCGCCTCGAGGACGGTGCGACGCAGGCATCGCTGCCGGCCATGTCGAGCTACGAACGCAAGCTTGTTCACGACATCGTGTCGGAACGTGGTTTCGTGTCGGAGTCCTACGGCGATGGCGCCGATCGCCACACCGTCATCAGCCGCGGCTGATCACCGTTTCACGTGAAACATTCATGATCGAAATCGAGAACGAGCCCGCGGTCGCCGCACAGATCTTCGGCGACCGGATCGAGGTTGCCCGTCGCTTCGCTGAGGCACTGGGACGTCACGGTGAGGAGCGCGGTCTGATCGGCCCGCTCGAGCCTCCACGTCTGTGGTCTCGCCACATTCTGAACAGTGCGGTGATCGCTCCCCTCTTCTCGGGGCGCGTCGGCGACGTGGGATCAGGTGCAGGTCTTCCTGGACTGGTGCTTGCAATCGCGCGGCCTGATGTCGAGTGGGTTCTCATCGAGCCTATGGAACGACGCGTGGCCTGGCTCTCGGAGCAGGCTGATTCGCTCGGTCTCGATAACGTCGAGGTGGTGCGGGCGCGAGCCGAGGACTGGAAGTTCGGGGCGACCCTCGATGCGGTGACCGCTCGAGCAGTGAGTGCGCTGCGCACGCTCGTCCCTCTCACCGCTCCCCTGGTCCGAAGTGGTGGTGAGCTGATCCTGCTCAAGGGCACCAGCGCGACCAACGAGATCGAGGCGGCCGAGAAGCAGCTTCGCAAATTCAAGGTGACAAACGCTCGCGTCGAAATTGTCGGTGAAGGTCTCCTGGAAGAGCCCTCCCGGGTCATACGCGCCACCGTGCGCTGATACGTCGCGTCAGCGTCGTCGACGGCCCGTCCTGCCGACCGAGTAGCGCGCCGGCGCGTATCGAGATCACAACGACCGTTTCACGTGAAACATGCACCGTCGATTCAGTAGACGTTCGTTTCGATGCGGGTCTGTTCTCGCCTACTCGACGGGTGTGAGGCGTCGCTGTACCTGCAGTCCTCAGCGATCGAGTAGCGCGCCAATGCGTGTCGAGTTCAGTCACATACGCGTCGTTTCACGTGAAACATGCACCGTTGATTCTGTTGACGTCGTCTCGACGGTGCTCTGTCCTCGCCTATTCGACGGGCACGTCCTGGCGTCGAGCGCGCGACGTGCCGTCCTCGGCCATCGAGTAGCGCGCCCGCGCGTATCGAGATCACGCTGACCGTTTCACGTGAAACATGCACCGTCGAATCTGTTGACGTTCGTCATGACACGGCTCGTTCCGCGCCTACGCGACGGGCGTGAGGCGTCGCTCTGCCTGCAGTCTGAGCGATCGAGTAGTGCGCCAGCGCGTATCGAGATCAGCCGCAGGCCGTTTCGCGTGGAGGTGCATGTCGATTCTGTTCACGTTCGTCTCGATACGGCTCTTTCCTCGCCTACTCGACGGGCACGTCTAGCGTCCGAACGCGTGCCGTGCGGTCCTCGTCTATCGAGTAGCGCGCCCGCGCGCATCGAGATCATTCGCCAGCCGCAGGACTTCAGGTGGATGAGCGTGGCTCGGGAAGACCGATCGTTTTACCCCCGACTCCTCCCCTGCCCATAGATGCGTTCAAGCATCCACAGACCGCTGGGATCCAGAATGTCTCACCGTTCATGCATCAGAAGATGAAGGATGCCGTTCATGTGCATTCTTGAATGCTCCGATCGTTCCCTCTACGTCGGCAGTACCCGCGAGCTGGAACGCCGTCTGGCGCAGCACAACGACGGGCAGGGCGCGGCGTACACGCGAACCCGCCTTCCTGTGCGGCTGCTCCACTTCGAACAGTTCGATGGAGTCGCCGATGCCTATCGGCGGGAGAAGCAGGTTCAGGGGTGGGGCCGAGCGAAGCGGCTGGCACTCGTGAAGGAACAGTTGGAACGACTGCCCGGTCTCGGTAGGAAGGACGTCAGTATCTAGCCGGTTCATGTTCTCGGTGATCGAGTTCTCGGGCAATCCGCCACTCGGTGGACTACCCATGCGGTATTGGACGACCCCGGCCATCGACCAGAGAGTATCGATGACCACGCACGGGTTTGGTGCTCCTGGCCCGACGAGTCAGTAGCGCGGAGGGGAATCGAGCTCCGGTCGACCACAGATTGTTTCACGTGAAACGTAAGAACTGGAGTGTCCGATGATCGTTTGACCTGAAACCCCGCCCCGCCGGGGTTGGTGACGGTGGGGCGGGATAGAGTGGAGGACGTTGTAGATCGGCTCGCGAAAGAGAGAGTGTTTCACGTGAAACAGCCCGACGAGACCGAAGCTTCGGCGTCCTTCTCGTTGGAAGACACCCCTCTCGCCCGAGAGATCGCGGATCTCTCCGCGCGACGCAAGGCTCTAGAAGCCACCGACGTAGTACTTTCCGGACGCACGCGAGTCTTCACCGTCTCGAATCAGAAAGGTGGCGTCGGGAAGACGACCACCGCCGTGAATATCGCCGCGGCGTTCGCGGATCTCGGGGCCCGAGTGCTCGTGATTGATCTGGATCCTCAAGGAAATGCCTCGACCGCGCTTGGCGTACCGCATTCGGCCGAGACGCCGAGTGTGTACGACGTGCTGATCGACGAGTTTCCACTCGCTGACATCATCCAGACCAGTCCTGAGTCCCCGAATCTCCTCTGTGCTCCGAGCACAATCCACCTGGCCGGCGCTGAGATCGAACTCGTGTCGCAGGTGGCCCGTGAACACCGCCTTCGCACAGCTCTCGACGAATACCTCGCCAATGTGCAGGATCACATCGACTTCGTGATCGTCGACTGCCCGCCGTCGCTCGGTCTGCTCACGATCAACGCTTTCACCGCAGCTACCGAATTGCTTATCCCCATCCAGTGCGAGTATTACGCGCTCGAAGGTCTCAGCCAACTTTTGGGCACGGTCCGCATGATCCAGAAACATCTGAATCCCAGGCTGTCGCTCTCGACCATCCTGCTCACCATGTATGACGGTCGCACGCGCCTTGCGCAGCAGGTGGCTGACGAAGTGCGAGAGCACTTCCCGCAGGAAGTCCTTCAGACGCTCATTCCACGTTCCGTTCGCGTGTCGGAGGCACCGAGTTTCGGACAGACGGTTATCGCGTACGATGGCCAGTCTGCCGGTGCGATCGCATACCGCGAAGCCGCAGTCGAGATCATCCGGCGCGATAGCGCCCTGAACGAAGGGCGCGCCTGATGGCGAAGCGCACAGGCCTCGGACGAGGTATCGGGGCACTCATCCCCACGAGCGAAGCCGTGGAGGATCGACCGTCAGACGTCTTCTTTCCCCGTCCCACGATCGTGGAAGAGCGCGAGGAGGACCTGATTGAGGTCCCGGGAGCCCGCCTCGCACACATCGATCCCCACGCGATCGTTCCGAACCCTCGTCAGCCGCGAACGCATTTCGACACGGAGCACTTCGCTGAGCTCGTGCATAGCGTCCGGGAGTTCGGGGTTCTCCAGCCTGTCGTCGTCCGAACGAACGACGACGGTGAGTACGAGCTCATCATGGGCGAGCGTCGCACGCGCGCCGCACGGGAGGCGGGACTCACATCGATCCCCGCGGTCGTACGCGATACGGCAGACGAACACCTCCTCCGCGATGCCCTGCTCGAGAACCTTCACCGGTCGGAACTCAATCCGCTCGAGGAAGCGTCGGCTTACCAGCAGCTCCTTGAGGACTTCGGTATCACGCAGGAAGAGCTCGCGACGCGTATCGGTCGCTCACGGCCACAGATCAGCAATACGATCCGCCTGCTCAAACTCCCTGTTCCCGTGCAGCAGCGCGTTGCAGCCGGCGTACTCAGCGCGGGCCATGCTCGGGCAATCCTCTCGCTCGAGGACCCGACGGCGATGCAGCGCTTCGCTGACAAGATCGTGAACGAGGACCTGTCGGTCCGGGCAGCTGAGGCTGCCGCGAAGCTTCCGGATGCAGCGCCGGAGCGAGCGACCAAGCCCCAGGCCGGCGCGCGTAGAGCACATCTCGATGAGGTTGCCGAAAGGCTCGGAGACCGTCTCAATACCCGCGTGCGAATTTCACTCAGCGCGCGTAAGGGTCAGATCAGTATAGATTTCGCGAGTATTCAGGATCTGAACCGGATTCTCGATGAGATCGGCGAGACCGGCTACGGCGCGGCCTGAGTCCGTCTCATGAGGCCATAGGCGCGATGTGCCACTCGGACATCAGCCCGTCTAACGAAGATTTCATATTCTCGATTCCTCGGCCTGCGGATGTTTCACGCGAAACAGTTGCTTCCCGGCTGAGGATCTCGATAGGCGCTGGCGTGCTCCGCGATCGGCTGGGGACGGCGATCTCGCCCGGCGGGTGAGGCTTGCGATGTATCCAGACGATTCGGTGTTTGGTGACCCGGGACTACCTGGGCTGGGCAGCGCCATATGGGAACCGGCTGCGGGGATGGACACAACCCCTCAGTCGATGGTGCCTGCATCATTCTGGCCCTAAAGGAGGGGCGAGTCGGTGAGGGGCAGGCAGTTCCTTCCCGGCGGATCCCAAGTGATTCCCTGGCTCCCAGGGCGGGATCTCGATACGCGCTGGCGCGCTACTCGATCGGCGGGGGGGGGGGGGCAGATTGGCGGCCTTCTCGCCCGTCGGGTCGCTTGAGGTACGAGCCGCGTCGAGACGATACGTCGGTCGGTGAGGTGAGTGTGGGGTATCGGGTGTTTCACGTGAAACGGCGATCGTGAAGTGGGCTATCGAAACGAGGCCGGCGCGCGACTGATCGGCGGGGTGTGACGGCGTCCTCGCCCGTCGAATAGGGGCGGTGCAAGCCGCATCGAGACGACAGGGTGGTCGTCTCAGTGGGTGCGGCGCTTCGGGCTGTTTCACGCGAAACGGTGACCGTGGGGTGGGTTGTCGAAACGCGGGCCGCCGCGACTGATCGGGGAGGGCGTCCTCGCCTGTCGAATAGCGGCGGTGCAAGCCGCATCGAGATGACAGCGCGGTCCGCGGGGTGAGTCGGGTTCGGGATGTTTCACGTGGAACGGTGACCGTGGGGTGGGTTGTCGAAACGCGAGCCGCCGCGACTGATCGGGGAGGGCGTCCTCGCCTGTCGAATGGTGGCGGTGCAAGCCGCATCGAGATGACAGGGCGGTCCGCGGGGTGAGTGTCGGGTTCGGGATGTTTCACGTGGAACGGTGACCGTGGGGGTGGGTTATCGAAACGCGCGCCGGCGCGCTCCGCGATCGTCGGGCGGCGGCGTGAGGACAGTGGCGCGCCTCAAGTGGGTGGATATGACCCGCTATCGAGACGACACGGCCGTCGGCGGAGTCCGCGGTAGGGACCGTGGAGGTTTCATAGAAGCAGCGGCGGACAGTCGGATCTCGATGCGCAGGCGCGCTGCTCGATCGGCGGGGTGGCAGGTTGGCGGCATTCGCGGCCGTCGAGTCGCTTTAGGGTGAGCCGCATCGAGACGACACGGCGGTCGGCGGAGTGAGTGTGGGGTTCGGGATGTTTCACGTGAAACTGTGACCGTCGGGCGGGATCGCGGAACGCGCGCCGGCGCGCTACTCGATCGTCGAGGCGACAGTGTGGTGGCATTCTCGCTCCACATAGCGCACGAGCCTGTGAGGGGCAGTTCCTTCCGGCGAATGCCAAGTAAGTCAGGGGTTCCCGAGGCGGATCTCGATACGCGCTGGCGCGCTACTGCATCGAGACGGCACGGCGATCGGTGGAGGGTTGGGCCTGACGTTCGCGTGTGGTTCCCGCGTAACGGGGGCCACGGGGCGGATCTCGATACGCGCTGGCGCGCTACTCGATCGGCGGGGTTGCAGGCGGGCGGCGTTTTCGCTCGTCGAGTAGGTGAGTGTGCGCTGCATCGAGACGGCACGGCGGTCGGTGGAGGGTTGGCCCTGACGTTCGCGTGTGGTTCCCGCGTAACGGGGGCCACGGGGCGGATCTCGATGCGCGCCGGCGCGCTACTCGATCGGCGGTGTTGCGAGGTGACATCGACGCTCGTTGAGTGGCTGAGGTATGAGCCGTGTCGAGGGACATGGCATGGCGTTCTGCGAGTGAAGGTCGAGTTGTTTCACGTGAAACGGCGGGGATCCGCCGCGATCTCGATACGCGCTGCGCGCTGCTCGATCGGCGGGGTTGGGAGGGTGGCGGCGTTCTCGCCGTGAGTGGATGAGCACGAGCCGTATCGAGAAGGCACGGCGGTCGGAGGGGTCGGCGGCAGGGATCGCAGATGTTTCACGTGAAACAGCGTCGGCCGAGTGGATCTCGACGCCCGGGCGGCACTCCGCGATCAGCGAGGCGGGCAATGACGTTCGCAATCGTCGGGAACGACATCCCGCACCTTTCCAGTTCCAGAAGTGACTGAGGCGTCGACGCCTCAGTCAGCCGTGGTCGTCCGAGTTCACTCGATCGGTGACGGGGCCATCTTCCGTGGCTATGCAGTGCGGGCAGACAGGCTGGCCGCGCGACGACGGAGGAGTGTGGCCTCCGCGTCGTTGCCGGGCAGGTCCGCAGCTTCAAGGAAGGCAGTGGCTGCAGCATCCGACTCCCCCACCCTTTCCAGCAGCTCTGCTCGCACCGCGTGGAACGGTCGGAAACCCGAAAGCTCGGGCGCGAGTTCGTCGACCACGGCGAGAGCAACGACGGGCCCATCGACCATCGACACCGCGACGGCGCGATTCAGCTTGACGACTGCGGACGGCGCCAGCATCGTGAGCGCGTCGTAGAGCCGCAGTATCCGTACCCAGTCGGTCTCGCGGAACGAGGGAGCGACCGCGTGGCATTCGGCGATGGCTGCCTGCACACCGTAGTAGCCGAGGCTGCGGGATGAGGCATCCGCTCTCTGCCGTGCGGCTCTTCCACGTGAGATCGCCGAGCGGTCCCAACGATGTCTGTCCTGCTCCTCGAGCGTGAGCGGGAGTCCGTCGACGCCGACGCGGGCAGCGAAGCGCGACGACTGGAACTCCATGAGGGCGATCAAGGAGTCGATCTCTGCCTCACCGGGCATGAGCGATGTCAACTGTCGCCCGAGTCGCACAGCTTCGCGCGCGACGTCGATCCTCAGCGCTGCGGCGCCGATCCCGGCCGAGTACCCCTCAGTGAAGAGCAGGTAGATCACCTGAAGCACGCTGGCAAGGCGAGCGGGCCGTTCGGAACGGTCGGGAACTTCGAATCGCACATCGGCTGCGGCCAGTGCCCGCTTCGCGCGGACGATTCGCTGCTGCACGGTCGGAACCGACATCAAGAGTATGCGCGCGATCTGTTCGGTAGTGAGGCCGGCCACGGTTCGGAGAGTGAGCGCGAGCCTGGCCTGCGCCGGAAGGACAGGGTGACACGCGACGAACACGAGCCGCAGCACATCGTCGTCGATGCGGTCAGGGTCACCCAACCCGGGGACAGGATCACCGACCTCGGCGTCTCGGACGTCCATCGCGAGGAGTGGCTCACGTTGAGTAAACCGCTCTCGGCGACGCCAGCCATCGATGGCTGGCGTTTGGCGACCGCCATCAGCCACGCACCCGGATTGCCGGGGATGCCGCTGCCAGGCCAGGTCGCGAGTGCCTCGACCAGTGCCTCCTGGGCGAGATCCTCCGCCCAGGCGAAATCACCGGTCTGGCGAGTGAGGGCGGCGACGATCCGTGCGGATTCGTCACGCCAGACGGCCTCGACTGCCCGCCGCGCATGTTCCGCGGCGGGGTCATTCTCCTGCGCGACGGCCATGTCGATAGCGTACGGCGTGACGCGGAGCACACACCCGGATCCGCACCGTACCCTTGAATGGTGGCGAAAGAAGACCAGACCCCACGGCGACGCGCGAGCTTGGAGCTGCTCCGCGCGGAGGCGGCCGATGAACTATCGGTCGTCGTCACCGAGCGGCTGCGGGCGGGTGAGGATCCGTGGGACTTCATGGAGGACCTCCCCAGCGTCGACGAGCTCGTCGTCTTCATGCTTCGTGCCGAGAACATCGCCGCGAACGGAGGATCGCGACCGAACGAGTCGCGCCACTATCGTGTGTTGCGTCAGATCGCCATCGAGTACCCGCCGTTGACGCGGGCGGTCTGGAAGCTGCTGGGCGACGCGAACACGCACCGCCGCTGGGATGCGACGGTGCGTGTCGATGCGTCTTGAGCCGCTAGCCTGATCGGCCGTCTGGCAGACCGGGCCGCCCCTGAGAGAGCGGTCCGACTGATGCCGGAGAAGTCGGCTGAGCAGGGTCCCGACAGGCGCCCTTAGCCGTCTGAGACCCCAGGAGCCGACGGACACCCAAGTGCGCGCCGGAACCCTTCAGCGGCTGAGACCCGCGGACGAGCGGCGTCACGAGTTCGCGGCGCGCCACTCCTGTTCCTTGGCGATCCACTCGTTGTCGGCGTCCAGTCCGAGGTCAGCGACCTCTTGCACACGGCGCACCTCGAGGGCGACGCCGGGACCGAGGGGGCACTTGCGCGCCCAGTGCTCCGCCTCTTCGCGGCTGGAGACCTCGAGGATCCAGAAGCCGGTGAACACCTCACGCGCCTCCGCGAACGGGCCGTCGGTCACGACAGGCGGTGTCGTCGAGAAGTCGACCCGGAAGCCCTCCTCGGCATCCGAGAGGCCCTCCCCCGAGAGGAGCACGCCGGCCTTCTGGAGTTCCTCGTTGTAGGCGCCCATCAATGCGACGATCTCGTCCATGTCGAGTGTCTCAGCGGCGAGTGCCGCAGCTTCGGGGCTCACCTGCATGATCATCATGTAGCGCACGTCGTGCTCCATCTCTCTGTGCGAGCTGCCGCTCGGAACGGCCGTTCGGCCCGCTCACTTCGTACGTCGAACGGACGACGCTCAGATCGACATCCTCGCGCAGAATCTGTCGAAAGAGAATGGATGCCTGGAGCGGCATAAATAGCAAAAGCCCCGGTGATCAGGTATTCATCGCTGGGATGAAATAGTGATCGCCGAGGCTTATGCCTGCGAGGGCGACTACGCGAGGTACGCGGCGAGATCCTGCTCGAGTGCGAACTTGGGCTTGGCGCCGATGATGGTCGTCTTGACCTCTCCGCCATGGAAGACCTTCATCGCCGGAATCGACGTGATCTGGTACTTCATCGCGAGATCGGGGTTCTCGTCGACGTTGAGCTTGAGAACCGTGATCTTGTCGGGGTGCTCAGTCTGAATCTGGTCGAGAACCGGCGCGACCATACGGCACGGTCCACACCACTCGGCCCAGAAGTCCACCAGAACGGGGCCGTCGGCCTGGAGCACGTCCTGCTCGAACGTGGCGGAGGTGGTCGCCTTCGCGGTCATGTCATCGTCTCCTTAGTGAGAAAAGGTCGTCTTCGTGTGGAACAGCCGCGCGGCGCGGATTGTTCCGAGGGTGCGTGTTGCCGGTTCGCCCGCTGAGACTACTCGACGAGGGAGAGCGTCAGACCGCGGTGACCTCGGGCAGGCCCGCGATCTGGTCGCCGGCGGCATCCGGAGCGCCTGCCTCCCCCAGCGCGGCGAGATAGTGCTCGACGTCCAGGGCCGCCACCGTGCCGCTGCCGGCTGCCGTGACGGCCTGGCGATACGTGGGATCGATGACATCGCCCGCGGCAAAAACCCCGGGGACCGAGGTGCGCGACGAACGCCCGTCGACCCACACGGTGCCTTCTGCGGTGAGATCGAGCTTCTGGTGGACGAGGTGCGTACGGGGGTCGTTGCCGATCGCGACGAAGACGCCGTCGAGCGCAAGCTCGCGGCGCGAACCGTCGACGGTGTTCTCGAGCACGACACCGCTGACCGCCTCGTCGCCGACGATGTCGACGACATCGCTGTTCCAGACGAACTCGATCTTGTCGTTCTTGAACGCGCGCTCCTGCATGATCTTCGACGCGCGCAGCTCATCGCGGCGGTGGATCACATAGACCTTCGACGCGAACTTGGTGAGGAAGGTCGCTTCCTCCATCGCGGAGTCGCCACCGCCGACGACGGCGATCACACGCTCGCGGAAGAAGAAGCCGTCGCAGGTCGCGCAGTACGAGACGCCGCGGCCCGACAGACGCGCCTCGCCCTCGATACCGATCTTGCGGGGCGCGGACCCGGTCGCGAACACGAGGGACTCCGCCTCGTGCGTACCGCCGCTGCCGAGCGTGATCTTCTTCGTGGGGCCGTCGATGTCGAGCGAGACGACATCGTCGTAGAGCACCTCGGCGCCGAAGCGCTCGGCCTGCTCCTGCATCTTCGCCATCAGGTCGGGACCCATGATGCCCTCGGGGAAGCCGGGGAAGTTCTCGACATCCGTGGTGTTCATGAGCTCACCGCCGGCCTCTACCGAACTCGCGACGACGAGCGGGTTGAGGTTCGCGCGTGCCGCGTAGATCGCCGCCGTGTAACCCGCGGGACCCGATCCGATGATGATGACCTGACGCACGTGCGCACCTTTCGTCTTCGAGGCCGGAAGGCCCCGGATGCCTCAACACATGGTAACCGCGAGGCATTCCAGCGGCCGTCTCGGTGACGGCGCGCTCAGCGGATCCGCAGCGGCCGGGCGCCGCGATCGCCGGGCGCCGCAGCGGAGGGAAGTCAGCGCTTGCCCGGAAGGAATCGGCGCACGAGACCCGTCGCCGTGGAGAGCTCGGGGGCGCGTAGAAGCGCGAGGAACGCGACATAGACGACGAGCACGACCCCGCCGATGATCGCGGCGCCCAGTGCGCCGAGCCACTTGTCTGCGACCGTCCAGCCCGAGGATCCGCCCAGGAGCAGGAATGTCAGCCATCCGGCGAGACCGGCAGGGATCGCCGCGAGCGCGAAACGGCCGAGCGCCAGCGTCCATGATCCGATCTGCAGACCACCGAGGCGGCGCTGCAGCAGCCATGTGGCGATGATGACCTGCACGAGGCTCGCGAAGGACTGGCCGAGTGCGACGGCCGCAGCGAGCTGGCCGAGCGCAATCACGCCGCCCTGAACGGCAGCGCCCGCGGCCAGTGCGGTCCCGACGACCAGCGCGCACTGCAGCAGCGTGAAGAAGAACGGGGTGCGGGTGTCGTCGTAGGCATAGAACGTGCGCTGGATGACGAACAGCACGGCGAGGGGGATGAGGCCGACGAGGAAGCACAGCAGCACGGATGCCGCGGTGACGGCGTCTTCGGCGGAGTTGGTGAAGATGCGCGACGCGGGAACGGCGGCGGCCGCGACGGCGGCGGTGGCGACGACGATGAACAACCCGAGCGTGCGGATGCTGCGCCCGACATCGCCGCGCACCTCGTCATCGCGGCCGGCATGGGCATGCTCGCTGAGCTGCGTGAAGTAGGGCGTCCCGATCGACAGCACGATGATGGAGTACGGGAGCATGAAGATCAGCCAGGCGTTGGCCATCACGGTGACGGATGCGCCGTCGCCGGACGCACCCGCGACGATGTTCGCCTGCACGAGTCCGGCGAGCTGCCCCGCGACGACCATGAGGAAGGTCCATCCCGCGAGCCGTCCGATGTGACGGAGGCCCACGCCCCGCCAACGGAAGTCCGGGCGGAGCCGGACGCCCGTGCGCTTCCAGAAGAACAGCAGCAGCACCGCTTGCACGACGATGCCGAGCGTGGCGGTTCCGCCGAGCACGGCGATCATCGTGGCATCCCACTGATCGACGCGGGTCAGATCCGAGCCGAACAAGGCGATGAAGACGCCGAACCCCACGATGGAAACCACGTTGTTGACGATCGGCGCCCAGGTGTATGGACCGAAGACGCGTCGTGCGTTGAGCGTCTCACCGACGAGCGCGTACAGACCGTAGAAGAACAGCTGCGGCAGGCACCAGTACGCGAAAGCGATGGACAACGCCAGCTGCTCGGGAGTGAACCGCGAACCGTAGAGCTGCACCAGCCACGGCGCGGCCACCATGGCGATGGCCGTTGTGATCAGCAGGATCACCGTGCCGAGCGTGAACAGCTTCGAGATGAATGCGCGTCCGCCGTCCGGATCGGCACTCGCCTTCACGATCTGGGGCACGATCACGGCGGTGAGGATGCCCGTGGAGATGATCGCGTAGATGTTGTTGGGCAGCTGGTTGGCGATCGTGAACGCGTCCGCCGCGCGACTGCTCACTGAGCCGATCGCGGCGACGAGGACGATCGTGCGGATCAGCCCGGTCAGCCGGGACGCGATCGTCCCCGCCCCGATGAGCACGCTGGCGCGACCGATGCCGCTCACCGCTGCTCCTCCGCATCGGGCAGAGCGCCGGGATGCTCGGCGTCGGTCGCAGTGGGCTCGGATCCGTCGGAGTCGGCCGCATCGACGGCGGTTTTGCCCTCGTCAGATGACGCGGAGTCGACTGCGCCCGCGCCGGCTGGACCGACGCCCGCTTTCGCGCCGGTTGCGCCCGTCTCGGCACCGCCCGTGTCCCCGACACCGACGTCCGCGGCACCCTCTCCGTCGTCGGCCGAGGCTGCAGCATCCGTCGGCCTGCCCCTCCGACGCATCCGCAATACCGTGCGCGCGACGCCGACGATCAGCAGAGCACCGACGACCACGGAGAGGGCGGCGATGCCGAACGCCTCCCATTCGGCGCGGACGTTCACATCGACGGACTCGGGTGCGCCGACTGCCACGAACGCCGGACTGCGCAGCTGCAGGGCGAGCGTCACCTCTCCGCTGCCGACGCGAGCCTGCACCGGAACATCGACACGCGTGTTGCTGGACGGCGTCGCGACGATAGGAGTCTCGCGCTGCACGTCGAGACGAAGATCGTCGGGGGTCGTGTAGAGCACCAGGTTGACCGGATAGTCGAGGTCGTTGCGCACCCAGAAGCGCAGCGACGCGCTGGATCCGTACAGATTCAGCGCGCTCGTCGGCAGCAGCGACACGGAATCGAGTGTCTCGGCCGTCGTGACCCGGTGGTCTGCGAGGGCGGTGGCCCAGTCGGCGTGCCCGATCCACGACACTCCGAGCAGCTGAAGCAACTCCGCGCGCTCGGGGCCGGTGAGCAGGGAAGCGTCATCGAGGATCGTCGCGAACCGTGCCACCTCGGATTCGTCGGCAACCAGATCGGATGCCGCGGCCACCCGCTCGGGAGCGGCGGCGGCATCCTGCACCTCGACCGGGAGGGCGGGACTCGCCGCGAGGCCGCCGAGAGTCCGCGGGGAGACGTTCGGTGCCGTCGTCGCAGTGGTGATCGCAGTGCCGAGGCCGACACGAGACCGTTCGGCACTGCGTCCGAGCGAGACCAGGACGGGGCCGTCCGCCTCGGCGGTCGCGAACGCGAGATATGCGGTCGCCGCGGTGAGCGGTGCACCGCGCAGCGAGGACTTCTCTCGCAGCGATGCCTCGTAGAGAGCGTCCGAGGCATCGGTGTCGTACACGAGCACGTCGGCGTCACCGGCGAGCCCGCGCGCGGCGACGGTGCTGCCGTCCGCACCCCCGGCGGTCGAGGTCGACGGGATGACGGTGATCGCGTCGCGCCCGTCGACCACGATCTCACCGAGCTGAGCGACGACATCAGGACCCGCTGTGCCGCCTGCCGGCCAGTAGACGCCGTCGCGGGTGCTGGGACCGATGGAGAGCAGTTCGCTCGTCGTGGGCGTGTTCGAGGGTGCCGCTGCTCCGGCCGTCGCTCCCTCGGTGGCCGTCGGCGACGGGGTGGGTGAGGGGAAGTCGGAGGGGTTCATGTACGCGGTGAGCGATCCCGGCGACAGCGGACGGGGCACACCGGCCTCGAGCTGCGCGGTCACATCCGCATCGCCGAACTGCAGCGCGAAACGCGAGTTGGGGAGAGCCTCGAGGCGTTCCAGCCACGCGAGGGCGGTGGCGGGCGCCGTCGTGCCGAGAACGCGTATCGCGGCGGGGATCGCGGGATCGACCGCGAGGATCGCCGCCGTGCCGTCGACGCCGTCGAGCTGGCTGGTCAGGGCACCGGAGGGAGCGGTGAGTTCGGAGAGCTCGTCAGCGGTGAGCAATCCCTCGGCGATCGGCTCGGCGGTGATCGGCACGAGCACTCCGATCCCGACCTCGCCGGCGCCGTCGGACGGCACGATCATCGCGCTCGTCGAGGTCACGACTCCGGTACCGGTCGAATACGACGCGGCCAGCGGATAGACACCCGGTGCGCGGCCCGCCAGCGCCGGATCCTCAGCGGCGAGCCCGATCCCCGTGGTCTCTTCCGCGCCAGGAGCGACGGGGTCGAGGACGACGGTGCCGACCGGATCGAGCGCCGCACCTGCGGTCGCGCCGTCCAGCCATTCGGTGAGCGCCTGGCGATCGCGCAGCGGTGTCGAGCCGAGCGACAGCGTGATCTCGGCGGGAGCGGTCGCGGCATCCGTCGCGTTCTGAAGCGTGACCGACACGGTCAGCGGGTCGCCCGCGCGCACCACGCCGTTCGACACCGGGGCGAGCGTGAAGACGGTCGTGCCGGCGGCGATCGAGGCGGTCGGGGTGGGCTCGGGAGTGGGCGCAGCGCTCGCGACTCCCGGCACGAGAAGGGTCCCGACGATCGCGAGGGCGCCGAAGACGGCCGCGGCGAGGCGCGGTGCGCGGCGCCGGGCGGGGGTTCCCGGTGGGGTCACGGTCATCTTGTGAGGGTTCGCTCCTGTGCGATGTCCTGACCGCACGATCGAAGGAGATTCTACGGTCCGTGCCTCCGAGCCCCCCGAACGCCAGGCCGCGCGCGGGCGAGCCGGTGCTGCGCAGGGTTGAATGGTGCCGTGCTTCCCGATCCGGATCCGGCCCTGTGCCGCGCCCTCGCCGCCGACCTCCGCGATGCCGGCTTCACCGCCGAGACGCTCCGCAGCGCGTGGGGGGACGCGGCCGACGACGCCATCGCGCGCGGACTGCGCTCGCCCGCCGATCGTGCGCTCGGAGAGCGTGACGACGCGCTCGCGGTGCTCGGCAGACTTCTCGTGCTCGGGATGCCGCAGCCCGCGGCATCCGTGGATCGCGCGCTCGTGCGCACGGGCGGCGACGGCCTCTCGCGGCTGGGACTCGCCGTCGTGTCCGCCGCCTCCGTCCGGCCTCAGGCCGTGGTGCGGCCGCAGTCGTTCACCGACGAATCGGGCGCCGGCCAGTGGTGGATCGCGAGCGACCTCGACGAGGCTGCCCTCGGCGGAACCCTGCCCGAGGACCACGTGCTCGGCGTCGGCGGGGCGTCGCTCACGCTCGCGGGTCTGCAGCTGCCCACTCCGGCGCACCGCGCGCTCGATGTCGGCGTCGGATGCGGCATCCAGGCGCTCCGGGCGCGCGCGCACGTCGACACCGTCGTCGCAACCGACATCTCGGAGCGGGCGCTCGCCTTCACCCGCCTGAACGCCCTGCTCAACGACGTCGACGGGATCGAGGTGCGCCTGGGGAGCCTGTTCGCACCGGTCGCGGGTGAGCAGTTCGACCGGATCGTGTCGAACCCGCCGTTCGTGATCACGCCGCGCGTCGCGGATGTGCCGGCCTACGAGTACCGCGACGGCGGCATGGTCGGCGACGACGTCGTGGCGGCGTTCGTCACGGGCGTCGGCGAGCACCTCGCGCCGGGAGGCGTGGCACAGCTGCTCGGCAACTGGGAGACCCGTGACGGCATCGCCGGCCTGGAGCGCGTGCGCACCTGGGTCGAGGCATCGCCCGTGCCGCTGGACGCGTGGGTGGTCGAGCGCGAGAGCCTCGATCCCCTGTCCTACGCCGAGCTGTGGGTGCGCGACGGCGGAACGCAGGCCGGGACGGCGGGATTCTCACGGCTCGTCGACGCCTGGCTCGACGACTTCACCGCGCGTGCCGTGACCGAGGTCGGATTCGGGTACCTGCTGCTGCGCCGTCCGGTCGGGGGAGCACCCACGCTCGCGCGCTTCGAGAGGCTTCACAACGCGCTCGTCGGCGACAGCCTCGGCACGCATCTGGCGGGTGCCCTCGCCGCCCACGACACGCTCGCGACGCTCGACGACGCCGCCCTCGCGGCATCCGTCGTCATCGTCGCCCCCGACGTCACCGAAGCCCGCCATCACCTGCCCGGCAGTGAGGACCCGACCGTGATCGAGCTGCGTCAGGGCGGTGGATTCGGTCGGTCGCTCGCCGTCGACCCGGGACTTGCGGCACTCGTCGGGGCGTGCGACGGAGACCTGCCGCTCGGTGTGCTGATCGACGCGATCGCCCAGCTCCTCGAGGTCGACGCGAGCGCCCTGCGGGCGGATCTCCTTCCCCGTGTGCGGGAGCTGGCCTTCACGGGCTTCCTGCGCTTCGCATGACCGCGAGCCCGCGGTCGTCCTCGGTAGGCTGAAACCCATGCTCAACATGGCCGAGGGCATCGCGCGCCTCGGCGCGCTTGCCGAGTCCCCCGTCGTCGACATCCTGGCGCGCGCGTTCGCCGATGCCGGCTTCGACCTCGCGATCGTCGGCGGCCCGGTCCGCGATGCGCTGCTGGGACGCGTGACGAACGACCTCGACTTCACGACCGATGCCCGACCCGACGACATCCTGCGGATCGTCAAGCCCATCTCGACCGCTCAGTGGGATATCGGCCGGGCATTCGGCACGATCGGCGCGAAGGTCCGCGGAGAACAGGTCGAGATCACGACGTACCGTGCCGACAGCTACGACGGGGTGACCCGCAAACCGACCGTCGAGTTCGGCGACACGATCGAGGGCGACCTCGTGCGCCGCGATCTCACGGTGAACTCGATGGCGATGCGCGTGCCCGGCCGCACTCTCGTCGACCCGACCGGCGGGGTCGAAGACCTCGTGCGCGGCGTGCTGCGCACCCCGGCGGATCCCCGGGTGAGCTTCGGAGACGACCCGCTGCGCATGCTCCGCGCCGCACGCTTCTCGTCGCAGCTCGCGTTCGACGTCGATCCGGCGACGGTCGCAGCCATGACCGATCTGCGGGTGACCCTGTCGATCGTGAGCCCCGAGCGCATCCAGGGCGAGCTCGTCAAGCTGCTTGCGACGGATGACCCGGTGCGCGGCATCCGTCTGCTGGTCGAGACGGGGCTGATGGACGAGTTCCTTCCCGAGATCTCGGCGCTGCAGCTCGAGGTCGACGAGCACCACCACCACAAGGACGTCTACGAGCATTCGCTCACCGTGCTGCGTCAGGCGATAGATCTGGAGAAGATCCGCAATCCGGATGCCGCGCCCGACGTGGCTCTGCGGCTCGCGGCGCTGCTGCACGACATCGGCAAGCCGGCGACGCGGCGACTGGAGCCGGGCGGTGGGGTCACGTTCTATCACCACGACATCAAGGGCGCGCGGCTTGCACGCAAGCGACTGCAGGCGCTGCGGTTCGACTCCGACACGACGAACACCGTCGCGCGGCTGATCGAGCTGCACCTGCGCTTCTTCGGGTACTCCGAGGGCGCGTGGACCGACTCGGCGGTGCGCCGGTACGTGCGAGATGCCGAGGCCGAGCTCGAACGCCTCCACATTCTCACGCGGGCCGACGTGACCACCCGCAACGCGAAGAAGGCCGGCCGGCTCGCGCGCGCCTACGACGACATCGAGCGGCGCATCGCCGAGCTCGCCGAGCAGGAGCAGCTCGACGCCATGCGTCCAGAGCTCGACGGCAACCGCATTCAGGAGGTGCTGGGCATCGCACCGGGCCGTGAGGTCGGCGAGGCCTACCGGTTCCTTCTCGAGCTGCGTCTCGACGAGGGCATCGTCGGTGCGGATGCCGCGGAGCAGCGCCTGCGCGAGTGGTGGGCCGCGCGCGCCTGAACCTGCGTTTCATCTCGCGCCCGGGTCGTTCCGTGTCCCGCTTTCCGTGACTCATGTCACGATGTCGTTCGCTCCGGGACCCGCAAGCGACCGAAATCGGGACATGCTCAGGCGAACCACCCGCCCGTACACTGGAGGCACGCTCCTCGACGCGGATCGGAGCCGCTGTGTCCTCACCCTGGTCGCCGCGACGTGAACTGTCTCCCGAGACGTCGCGTCTGCTGATCGAGCGCGCCCACGAGGAGCTCGTCGCCGGAAACGACGCCGACGCACGGCTGCGCGACGTGCGGGCACTCGTGCGCGACTCGTGGCGGCGCTCGCTCGACAGCTTCGTCGGGGCCGACGCGCTGCCGCCGCTGGACCTCACGGCCGAAGAGCTCGAGGCGTACCGCCGTGCACATCCGCTGTCGGCCGTGATCGACATGGTGCGGGGACTGCTGCTGCCGGGTGACGCATCCGAGTCGGGAGTCGCCGTTGCGGTCGGCGATGCCGCGGGGCGGCTGCTGTGGGTCGAAGGTGATCGTCGCGTGCGCACGCTCACCGGCGACATGGGGTTCGTCGAGGGAGCCAACTGGTCCGAAGATGCGGTGGGCACCTCCGCTCCCGGCACCGCGATCGCCCTGGACCGTTCGGTGCAGATCCACGGCGCCGAGCACTTCAACCGGCTCGTGCAGCCCTGGTCGTGCACGGCGGCGCCGGTGCACGACCCCGAGACGCGCCGCATCGTCGGCGTCATCGACGTGACCGGAGGGCTCGAGGCGATCACCCCGCAGGCGCAGCTGCTGGTGGATGCCACGGCCCGCGCGATCGAGGGCGAGCTGCTGGTCGCCCGGCTTCGAGCGCGGGCCGAGCCGGCACGCCCGGTGAAGCGCACGCCCGCGCGCCGGGTCGAGCCCACGCGTGCGACGCTGCGCGTGCTCGGACGCGACAGGGCGCTGCTCGAGGTGACCGGTGAGGGGATCGAGACGGTTTCGGAGCTGGGCCCGCGGCACGCCGAACTGCTGCTCATGCTGGCGCTTCATCGTCAGGGGCTCTCGGCAGAACGACTGGGCGAGCTCGTCTACGGTGAGGGCGAGGCATCCCCGTCCGTCACGCTTCGCGCCGAGATGGTGCGCCTGCGCAAGGTGCTCGAGCGTGCCGCGCCCGCACTCGTGCCCGAATCCCGGCCGTACCGGCTCGGCATCGACGTCGAGACCGACGCGCATCAGGTGCTGTCGCTCCTGGATCGCGGCGCGCATCGCGTGGCATTGGCGGCGTACCGCGGTGACGTGCTCCCCGACTCCACGGCACCGGGCGTCGAGGAGTTCCGCGACACCGTCCGCACGGCGCTGCGAGAGGCGCTGATGGCAGAGGCGTCGGTCGACGTGCTGCTCGCGTTCGCAGACACGGATGCCGCCGCCGACGACGCCGACCTGCTCCGGCTCTGCCTGTCGATGCTGCCCCCCCGCTCGCCCAAGCGCGCGGGCCTGGTGGCCCGCATCGAGCGCCTCGAATCCGACGCCTGACGCACCCTCTTCGTCACCAGCTCGGTCGAGAGTGCAGGAACTGCCATCCAGGTCGTGGCGTGAACGTCGTTCGTGCACTCTCGATCGTCTGCTCGGCGCACGCAACGTTGTGCAACGTATGCCGGCCTACCTTCGACCCAACGCGACGACGACCGTCGCGAAGCGTCGAAGGAGACCACCATGACCATCGTCGAAGAGGGCGTCTCGAGCGTCTATGCGGCCCCCGGGCAGCGCGGATCGATCGCCGACTATCGTCCCCGCTACGGCCACTACATCGGCGGCGAGTTCGTCGAACCGATCAGGGGCCAGTACTTCGAGAACATCAGCCCGGTCAACGGCAAGCCGTTCACCGAGGTCGGCCGCGGCACCGTCGAAGACATCGATCGTGCAGTGGATGTCGCGTGGCAGGCGTTCGCCACGTGGGGCAAGACCAGCCCCACCGAGCGCAGCAACGTGCTGCTGAAGATCGCGGATCGCATCGAGGCGAACCTCGAGGCGATCGCCGTCGCCGAGACGTGGGAGAACGGCAAGCCCGTTCGTGAGACGCTCGCCGCCGACATCCCGCTCGCGCTCGATCACTTCCGCTACTTCGCCGGGGTGCTGCGCGCCCAGGAGGGCGGCATCTCGCAGCTCGACGAAGACACGGTGGCGTACCACTTCCACGAGCCGCTCGGCGTCGTCGGCCAGATCATCCCCTGGAACTTCCCGATCCTCATGGCGGTGTGGAAGCTCGCGCCGGCGCTCGCGGCCGGCAACTGCATCGTGCTGAAGCCTGCCGAGCAGACCCCCGCATCGATCCTGTTCCTGATCGACATCATCGGCGACCTCATCCCGCCGGGAGTGCTGAACATCGTCAACGGCTTCGGCATCGAGGCGGGCGCGCCGCTCGCGCAGCACAAGAAGATCCGCAAGGTGGCGTTCACGGGTGAGACCACGACGGGCCGTCTGATCATGCAGTACGCGTCGCAGAATCTGATCCCGGTGACGCTGGAACTCGGAGGCAAGAGCCCGAACGTCTTCTTCGAGGACGTCGCCCGGGCCGACGACTCCTTTTACGACAAGGCGCTCGAGGGGTTCTCGTTCTTCGCCCTCAACAACGGCGAGGTCTGCACGTGCCCGTCGCGCGCGCTCATCCAGCGGTCTATCTACGACCGGTTCCTCGGCGACGGCCTCCAGCGTGTCAAGGCGATCAAGCAGGGCAACCCGCTCGACCCCGAGACCATGATCGGCGCACAGGCGTCGAACGATCAGCTCGAGAAGATCCTGAGTTACATCGACATCGGAAAACAGGGCGGAGCGAAGCTGCTCGTCGGCGGCGAGCGTGCCGATCTCGGGGGCGATCTCACCGACGGCTACTACATGCAGCCCACGATCTTCGAGGGCACGAACGACATGCGCATCTTCCAGGAGGAGATCTTCGGGCCGGTGCTCTCGGTCACGTCGTTCGACGACTTCGACGATGCGATCTCGATCGCCAACGACACGCTCTACGGCCTCGGCGCCGGGGTCTGGAGCCGTGACATGAACACCGCGTACCGCGCGGGCCGGGCGATCGAAGCGGGTCGCGTCTGGACGAACACGTACCACCAGTACCCGGCGCACGCCGCTTTCGGCGGGTACAAGCAGTCCGGCATCGGCCGCGAGAACCACCTCAAGATGCTCGACCACTACCAGCAGACGAAGAATCTGCTCGTGTCGTATGCCGAAGGAGCAATGGGCTTCTTCTGAACCGGTCCCTGAGCTCGTCGAAGGGCCCCCTGCCGCGCGTCCCCGGGGGGCGGGCGCGGCGGCACCCGACCCGGTCGGAGCGGTCCCCCAGCCGCTCCGACCGGGTCACTCCATGTCCCACACTCCGCCCTTCATGTTCCGGTTCCGGTTGTTCCGGCAACCCCTAACGACCGAAATCGGGACATGTTCCAGAGAACTGAGGAAGACGCGATGGATCTGATCGATGTACACCAGCGCGTGGCGGTGACGGATGCCGCGGCATCCCTCCTGCGACAGCTCACGCTGCAGCATGGTCCGCTGATGTTCCACCAGTCGGGCGGCTGCTGCGACGGCAGTGCACCCATGTGCTACCCGATCGGGATGTTCCTGACCGGCCCGTCGGACGTGCACCTGGGCGCGCTCGATGCCGGGTTGGACGACGCGATCGAGGTCTTCATCTCGGAGGCGCAGTTCGAGTACTGGAAGTACACGCATCTCACAATCGACGTCGTGCCCGGCCGCGGAGCCGGGTTCAGTGTCGAGGGGCCGACCGGGAAGCGGTTCATCATTCGCTCGCGCATGCTCACGGACGCCGAGCTGGAGCACTTCGGCCTCGGGCCCGCGTGACCCGGCAGACCCGCGCGCTCTCGATCAGCGGCTGTCGCGCAGGTCGCGCGCGAAACCCTCCGCGTGGGCGCGCAGCGCCTCGATCCGGCGCTGCCGTGCGGCCTCCACATCGAATCCGAGGTAGGCGGGCGGCAACGGACGACGCACGTTGACCGAGCACTCGAAGCCTTCGCAGACGAGCGTTCCGACGGTGTTCCCGTTGCGTCCGGCCTGGCCGGCGCGCCTCGCGCTGAAGAACACGACATCGTTCGGAAGCGTCACGTCTTCGCACCACGCGCACTGCGCCCGCGCGCGGACGCGCTGTTCGGTCTGGCGGAGCAGAATGCCGACCGGGGCGCCGTCGACGGGAACGACGATGAAGCCGGCCAGCGGCTGCTTGGGATCGCGCCACCCGAGGTAGTCGAGGCGGTCCCAGTCGGCAGCGGCGAGGTCGGGCAGAGAGATGGCGCTGCGCTCGCGCAGCGAGACGTTGACGAAGGACGCGCGAAGGTCCTTCTCGGTGATGGCGTGCATGGTTCCTGCTTCACGTGGAATCGCCGAGGCGGCGATGGAGGATGCCGCGAACCGGCGGTCCGCGGAGAGTCGGCTGCGTCGCTCGTGACTTCAGGCCGGCGACACGCGCGGCTACCTCCGCTCGGCGCGGGTGGCGCCGATGACCCCCTCACGCCCGACGGGCGTCGCGGTCCTCAGAATCTGCACGCTCGCAAGCCTATGTCGATCGGGTCCTTACGGGGGCGGCGGGTGACGCGTCGCTAGAGTCGGCTCCATGAGCGTGCCGCTTCTTCACCGCGTCCACCGAGCGGAACGTGCGGCTCTTCTCGTCGAAGGCGGTCTCACTGCGGTTCAGCCCTACGTTGCTCTCAGCGACCTCGAGGATCTGAGGGCGACACCGAGCGTTCTGCGTTCCCGTCACCCCGTCACGGTGCGCCCATTGACGGCGCGCACTGCGCGTAGGGCCATGGTGCAGCATTGTCCGTCACTCGGGTCGACGTTCCTCTGGTGCCACGTCGACAACGATCGCTATCGTGCCCACTACCTGCGATTCCTCCAGCAGCATCATGGCTGGACGGGCACCTCCATCCCCCGCTCATGGCATGTCGATCACGTCTTCAACCGAGCGCGCGCCCGCCGGCTGCAGCTCCCGTGGATTCGGATGATGCTCCTGCCGGCGCCCGTGAACACATCGCACGGCGCCGGCTATGAGAAGGGACGCACCGGCAACGGGATCGGGCGGGTAGGCAGACAGCGCAAGGTCGACGAGGTCACGCTGATGAAGATCTGCGGGCGCTTCAGTCCCAAGAAGCACGCTCCGCTGCCGCAGTCGTTCGCCTCCTACGCCGCCTTCATCGAGCGTCGTCACCATCTGCCGGCGGGTTCGGTGGAGCAGAACGTCCGCGACCTCATGCGGCTGACCTGATCAGCAGGCCGTCAGGGCTGAAGTTCGGTGAGTACGGCAGCGCGCACCCAGGCGGTGTACCGCTCGGGTGTCCAGCCCGACTGCGCGACGAGCTGCTGGTAGCTCTCGGGCGAGAGCAGGAATGACAGCGCGGCACCCGTCGAGTCGAGATCGGTCCCCTGCCCGGCGTAGCCGCGGGCCACGAGCTCCTCGACGAGACGGCGGTAGTCGGCGGCACGCCGGGCGAGGATCGTCTGCAAGGCGGTGTCGACGACGGGATCGGATGCCGCCGCGCCGAGCACGACGGTCCACAGTGCGTGTCCGCGGGCGTTCGCGAGAGTGATCTGACCGATCACGGCGTCCAAGAACACGTCGTCGGGTAGCTCGAGCACCCCCGCTCCCACCTCGGTGTCGGTGAGGGACTCTTTGGCCTCCGAGCCCGAGAACGTCACCTCGAACGCCGACAGCAGCAGTTCGGCCTTCGGCGCCGTCGTCTTGACCGTCTCCGCCGAGACTCCGGCCTCGCGGGCGATCGCGGCGAGCGTCGTGGCCTGATACCCGAGAGCAGAGAAGAGCCGAGCGGATGCCTCCACGATCCGCCGACGCGTCTGCTGCGCCTGCATGGTGCGCAGTTCCGACCGGTACGCGCGCGGACCGTCGGCCACATCCGATGTATCAGCGATGATTGACTTGCCTCTCTAGGTGATGAATACTCCAGCAGTACATCAAATCCTATCGAAAGAACTCCTCATGTCGAGCTACCTCATCACCTGCACCCCGGCGCACGGCCATGTCATGCCGCTGCTCCAGATCGCCCGCCACCTGGTATCGCGGGGTGACACCGTGCGCTTTCTGACCAGCACGCGCTACGCCGATCGCGTCCGCGCATCCGGCGCCCAATTCCTTGCGCTGCCCGACGACGCGGACGTCGATCTCGACGACGCAGACGCCGCCTTTCCGGAACGCGTCGGACTGACCGGGCCCGCGGCGCTGCGCTTCGACATCGGCAATCTGTTCGTGCGACCGGCGCCAGCTCAGCTCGCCGCCGTCCGCGCCGAACTCGCAGTCGGTGAGGTGGACGCCGTGCTCACCGAGCCGCTCTTCCTCGGCGCTGCGCTCCTGCAGCGCCTGCCGAGAGAGGATCGTCCGCCCGTCGTGGCCCTGGGCATCTTCCCGCTCGGCGCGAAGAGCCGTGATGCCGCGCCGTTCGGTCTGGGTGTGACGCCGCTGCCGGGATGGATCGGGCGGGTGCGCAACGCCGCACTGACGGTCATCGCAGAGAAAGCCGTCTTCGGAGGCGTTCAGCGGGAAGCCGACGCGATGAGCCTCCGTGAGACGGGTGTCCCCCTGGGCGGCTTCGTGCTCGACTGGCCGAGCCGAGCCGACGCCCTCGTCCAGTTCACCGTCGAAGGCTTCGAGTACCCGCGATCCGATCTGCCTGCGACGGTGCACTTCGCCGGCCCGCTCGCCGCACCGGGCTCGGACCTCGCGGTGCCCGAGTGGTGGGCGCAACTCGACGGATCACGTCCGGTCGTGCACGTCACTCAGGGCACGATCGCCAACACCGACTTCGACCAGCTCGTGCTTCCCACGATCGCCGGGCTCGCGGCATCCGATGTGCTCGTCGTCGTCTCGACCGGCGGCAGATCACGCGATGCGCTGCCGGCGCAGCTGCCCGACAATGTGCGCGTCGCCGAGTACCTTCCCTACGACCGGCTGCTTCCGCTCGTCGACGTGATGGTGACCAATGGCGGGTACGGCGGGGTGCAGCAGGCGCTGGGTCACGGTGTGCCCCTGGTCGCGGCGGGACAGACCGAAGACAAGGTCGAGGTGTGCGCCCGTATCGGGTGGTCGGGCGCCGGACTGAACCTCAAGACGAATCGGCCCACGGCGGAGCAGATCGCACGGTCCGTCGGACGGGTGCTGGATGCGCCGTCCTTCCGTGAGCGGGCACGTGCGCTCGCCGCAGAGCTGTCGTCGGCCCGAGGCATGGACGGCCTCGATCGGGTGCTCGGGTCGCTGATCGAATCCCCGGTGGTCGCCGGGAAATGAGCGGTTGCGGGACCGATTCGGCCCCTGCGGCGGCATCCGGTACCATAGGAGGGTTGTCCACATGCGCCCCTGTGCGCGAGCAGTCGGATGACATGCACCACACCCTCCTGCTGCCGGGAAATGCCCGTCAGCCGTTCTAGTCCGAAGGAGGTGGGTTAGTGACGCACCAGTACGAACTCATGGTTATCCTGAGCCCCGAGATCGACGAGCGCCTTGTCGCCCCGAACCTCGACAAGTTCCTGAAGGTCATCACCAACGATGGTGGCTCGATCGACAACGTCGACATCTGGGGCAAGCGCCGTCTCGCTTACGAGATCCAGAAGAAGACCGAAGGCATCTACGCCGTCGTCAACTTCACGGCAACCGCTGAGACCACGCAGGAGCTCGATCGCCAGCTCAACCTGAGCGAGCAGATCATGCGCACCAAGGTCCTGCGTGCCGAGGAAGCGATCGCGATGATCGCGTCCGAGAAGCAGCGTGCCGACGAGCGCGCCGCCCGCAAGAGCGCCAAGGCTGCGAAGGCGTAAGGGACATGGCCGGCGAGACGATCATCACCGTGGTGGGCAACCTCACGGCTGACCCCGAGCTGCGTTACACGCAGAACGGTCTCCCCGTCGCGAACTTCACCATCGCGTCGACGCCGCGCACCCTCGACCGCGCGACCAACGAGTGGAAGGACGGCGAAGCGCTGTTCCTCCGCGCGTCCGTGTGGCGCGAGTTCGCCGAGCACGTGGCCGGCTCGCTGACGAAGGGCTCCCGCGTCATCGCGACCGGTCGCCTCAAGCAGCGCAGCTACCAGGATCGCGAAGGCCAGAACCGCGTCTCGATCGAGCTCGAGGTCGACGAGATCGGCCCCTCGCTGCGATACGCGACCGCACAGGTCACCCGCGCAGCGGGCGGCTCCGGCGGTGGCGGAGGCAACTTCGGCGGCGGTCAGTCTTCCCGTCCGGCGCAGGTCGCCGAAGAGCCGTGGGCGACCCCCGGCTCGCCGAACACCACCGGCGGTGCCGGTGGTGGCGACGCATGGGCGGCTCCGGGCGCCTACGGCGACGACACACCGTTCTGATCGATCTCAGAAGCAGATTCCGGATGCCTCGCGATGAGGCATCCGATCATCACACGTAAGGAAACACCATGGCTGGAAAGGCAACCGGCGATCGCCGGAAGCCGCGGAAGGGCGCGAAGAACGCGGCCCCCGCGAAGGCGATCCGTGTCGGTCTCATCGACTACAAGGACGTCGCGACTCTTCGCAAGTTCGTCTCGGAGCGTGGCAAGATCCGCGCCCGTCGTATCACTGGTGTCTCGGTGCAGGAGCAGCGTCTGATCGCCAAGGCGATCAAGAACGCGCGCGAAATGGCTCTCCTGCCCTACGCCGGCGCTGGCCGCTAAGGAGCACCCTCATGGCAAAGCTCATTCTCACGAACGAGGTCTCCGGGCTCGGTAGCGCCGGTGACGTGGTCGAGGTCAAGAGCGGGTTCGCCCGCAACTACCTCATCCCCCAGGGGTTCGCAGTTGCGTGGACCCGCGGTGGCGAGAAGCAGGTGGCGTCGATTCGCGCCGCCCGTGACGCCCGCGCGATCCACGTCCACGAAGAGGCAGTCGCCCTCAAGGACGCTCTGGAGTCCAACAAGGTCAAGCTCGCCGTCAAGGCCGGAGCCGAGGGTCGTCTCTTCGGTTCCGTGAAGACGGGCGATGTCGCCGACGCGGTCAAGGCCGCGGGTCTCGGTGACCTCGACAAGCGCAAGATCCAGATCACCTCCCCGATCAAGTCGGTGGGCGAGCACGAGGCGACCGTTCGCCTCCGCGACGACCTCACCGCCGTGATCACCCTGCAGGTGGTCGCCGCCAAGTAAGGCAGCGAATACGGATGCCGCGGACCTTCGGGTCCGCGGCATCCGTCGTTTCTGCGTGTCGATCCGGTCCAGGCAAAAGGCGGAGCGGCACGAGCCAGGTGACGGGGCGAGAGGGTCGCTGGTGCGACCCTCTCGCCCCGACGGCTCACGCGGAGCGTCGCCGCGACACACGCGCGATGGCGCCGGCTGCCAGGAGTGCTACTCCCATCAGCAGCGCGGCCAGCGCGCCCGTTCCTCCTGTCGTGGCGAGCTCGGTGGCGGCACCGGCCGTGGCCGCCGAGCCTGTGATCCCGTCGCTCCCGGTTGACCCGTTGTCACCGGGGTTGGCCGGGTCAGTGGGGCCGGTGGGATCCGTCGGATCGGTGGGATCGGTCGGATCGGTGGGATCGGTCGGATCGGTGGGATCGGTGGGATCGGTCGGATCGGTCGGGTCCGTAGGGACCGGACCCTGCGTGGTGCTGTCCCCGATCACCGACACCGCGTTGCCCCCGACCGTGATCGGCAGCACGATCGGTGCCAGGATCTGAGTCCCGCCGAGCAGCGAGCCGAGTCCACCGGTGGTGCCGACCCCTCCAGCCGAGCCAGTAGCCGGAGACGCAGTCGCGGCTGTCGAGCTGCTGTCGCCGATGACGGAGATGGCGTTGCCGGTCGCGGTGATGGGTGCGGTGATCGGGGCGAGCACCTGGGTGCCGCCGAGGATCGCGTCCGTGCCGTCGGTTGTGCCGTGGGCGCCGTTCGCCGAGCCCGCCGCTGGCGTCGCGGTCGCGGCATCCGTGGTCGTGCTGTCGCCGATGACGGAGACGGCGTTGCCGGTCGCGGTGATGGGTGCGGTGATCGGGGCGACGACCTGCGTGCCCCCGAGGAGCGAGTCCTCACCGTCGGTCCAGGCGTCGGTCCCGGTGCCGGCGTCCGTTCCGCCACCGGCGGAGGGTGCGGCGGTCGAGCCCTCGCTCGAGCTGTCGCCGATGACCGAGACCGCATTGCCGACGATCGTCACCGGAGCGGTGACCGAAGCCATCCCCTGCGTGCCCGCGAGCACCCCGTCTGAACCGGACGTCTCGGCTGTGGCCGCGGAAGCGCTGGGTGGCGCTGGCGGGACGCTGGAGGCATCCGTCGACGAACTGTCGCCGAGCACCGAGACCGCATTGCCCGCCACGGTGATGGGGATGTCGACCGAGACCAGGGCCTGGGTTCCCGACCCGACGCCGTCGGCCCCGCTGGTCGACGCCGCGGCTGGTGCCGCGGCAGGAGCGGGTGCCGAAGTGGGCGCCGAGGACTGCTGGCTCGACGAGTCGCCGAGCACCGAGAGCGACGTGCCGGTGATCGAGATGGGAAGGTCGACGTCGATGACGGCCTGGTTGCCCGAGAGCAGTCCGTCCTCACCCGTCGTCTCGGCCGCGGTGGCGACCGTCGCACCGAGCAGCGTGATGCCGCCGGCGAGGAGCGTGCCCAGCAGGGCGCGCTTGTAGAAGGTACGCATGGTGTTCTCCTTGAAGAGTTGATCGGATCGCAGCGCGAGAAGCGCTGCTCAGCGCGGGAATGCGCGCTGATGCGATGCCGCCCGGTGCTCGTGTGATGAGCGGGCGGGGGAGATCCGATCAGTCGGGGGAGACGTCGGTGGGGCCGACAGGCGCCGCCGGCGCGTGCTCGTCCTCGGGTCCCGCTCGGTGCACCCAGGCACGGTGTGCAGCAAGTGGATCGAGGGCGACGAGCGCCCAGGCGCCGGGACCCGCACCAGCGGATCCGGTAGACGACGTGGGAAGACAGAGTCCCCCCGCAGAACCGAAGGCGCCGCCCGCCGCTGCGGGAGCGAAGGCATCGGCAGAAGCAGTGATCGCCTTCAGGGCGGCAGAGTACGGAGCGAGCGCAGCGAAACGGAGGGATGCCGCTGTCCAACCGGCCAGGGCATCGGCTGCGAGACCGGGAATGTTCGTCGACAGGGCCGCGGCGGCCGTGACGGCGGTGCCGGTTTCGTCCCACGGGCCCGGAATCGCGGGCAGCACCGGAGCGCCGGGAAGGCGGGGACCCTCGGCGACGGGGGGCCGGCCGATACTCGAGCCGGCGTCGTCGACGACCCCGGCCACCGCGCCGAGCGTCTCATCGACGGTACCGGCGAGATCGTCGACTGCGTCGTCGAGGCCTACGGCGGACACCACTCCGCCGACCACGGGCATCTGGGTCGCGAGGTCCACGACCGGGGCAGTGACGGCTCCTACGATTCCGCTCGAGGCGACTTCGGCGACCGGCGCGGTGACCGCGCTGACGGCGGTCGAGGTCGTCTGCACGACTTCACGGACAGGCGCCTGAACCGGCTCGGGGGCGACGGTGACGACCGAGTCGACCACGTCGGCAACCCCGGTGGTGACCGTCGTGGCTGTGCTGGTCACGGCGCCCGTGACGGCTGAAGCCGTGCGGTCGACGAGCGTGGCGGCGGCTCCCAGCAGCCCCTTTTCGTCGGCGTCGTCTGCGTGAGCGTTGCCGGCGCCGAGGCCGAACAGCATGACGAGGACGATCCAGGCGAACGCGGTCGCGACCCCGATCAGGGCCAGCCGCATGATCCTCGGCAGCTGCGACGTTGCGGTCTCCACATTCACCTCCACGACGAACAGAGCCCACACATTCCGAGCGGAATGAGCGTGAGGGTGCCTGGGTCTCAGAGGCTACCGCCTCGGCCGAGGACGTGTCCAGAGGGGTCGCGACCCGGTCGGCAGGGGCGTCAGAACCCGCGCAGAGAGCGTCAGAATTGTGCACAGGTACCCCCAAGCACACGAAACCTTCAAGCCTGACTTCAACCACATCTCTCTCCACAGGGTGTGGAACAACAAACCCCAGGTAGAAGCGTTGTTTCCCACCGGTGGCGGAGGCAAAGGCCATAGTTGTCCACAGTGGTTGTTCACAGGTACGTCGGCGTTTCTCGCACTCTGTCCACAGAGTTATCCACAAGCACTGTTGCGACTGTCGGAGGGCATCCTTAGCGTTGGGTTCGGCTCACACGACCACGCGCGCCATGCCTCTTCGGCATGGCGGGGCGGCGGTCGGATCGCACCAGAAGGTGCGTCAACACGCGGGATGCCGAGGCGCCCCGCGTTCCGATCGTGCACGCGTCGGCGAGCCGGTCCCGATCCGCTGCGAGAGCGCGGACGATGAAACTGAACCGAGAGATGTGGAGGGCGTGCCGCGTATGTCGATTGCCGACATCTCCGAAGAACGCATGGGGGGTCCCCGTGAGTTCGAACGCACTCCCCCGCATGACCTGCTGGCCGAGCAGAGCGCCCTCGGCGGCATGCTCCTGTCGAAGGATGCCGTCGCCGACGTCATCGAGACGCTCCGCGGGGCCGACTTCTACATCCCGAAGCACGAGCTGATCTTCGAGGCCATCCTCACGCTCTACTCGCACGGCGAGCCGACCGATGTGGTCGCCGTCACCGACGAGCTCATCAAGACGGGCGAGTTGCAGCGCGCAGGCGGTGCCGACTACCTGCACACGCTGACGTCGATCGTGCCGACCGCGGCGAACGCCGGCTACTACGCCTCGATCGTGTCGGAGCGGGCGTTGCTGCGACGGCTCGTCGACGCCGGCACGCGCATCGTGCAGATGGGCTACTCGGGCCAGGGCGAAGCGCTCGACCTCGTCAACAACGCCCAGGCCGAGATCTACTCCGTGACGGGTGCCGAAGCGGCTGAGGACTATGTGCCCCTCACGATCGCTGTGGATGCCGCGGTCGAAGAGATCGAGGCGGCCCGCGGCCGTGACGGCCAGATGACCGGCATCCCCAGTGGCTTCTCGGGGCTCGACCAGCTCACCAACGGCCTTCACCCCGGTCAGATGATCATCATCGCGGCCCGACCCGCGATGGGTAAGTCGACTCTCGCGCTCGACTTCGCCCGCTCGGCCGCGATCAAGCACGACATGCCGACCATCTTCTTCTCGCTCGAAATGGGGCGGAGCGAGATCGCAATGCGCCTCATGAGCGCAGAGGGCTCGATCCCGCTGCAGTCGATGCGCAAGGGCTCGCTCGACTCACGCGACTGGACGACGATCGCCGCGACGCGTGGTCGCATCAACGATGCACCGCTGTACATCGACGACAGCCCCAACATGACGCTCGTCGAGATTCGAGCGAAGTGCCGCCGGCTCAAGCAGAAGGTCGGGCTGAAGATGGTCGTCATCGACTACCTGCAGCTGATGACCTCGGGCAAGCGTGTCGAGTCGCGCCAGCAAGAGGTGTCGGAGTTCTCACGAGCCCTCAAGCTGCTCGCCAAAGAGCTCCAGTGCCCGGTCGTCGCACTGTCGCAGCTGAACCGTGGTGCCGAGCAGCGCGCCGACAAGAAGCCCGCCCTGTCGGACCTGCGTGAGTCGGGCTCGATCGAGCAGGACGCCGACATGGTGGTGCTGCTGCACCGTGAAGCCGCCTACGAAAAGGACAGCCCACGCGCCGGCGAGGCCGACCTCATCGTCGCCAAGCACCGCAACGGCCCGACCGACACGATCACCGTGGCGTTCCAGGGGCACTTCTCCAGGTTCACCGACATGGCCGCGGGCGGCGACTTCCAGTAGTAGTTCTGCCACGCTGTTCCGGGCGTCGGCCGGTATCGCAGGGCGCCCGCACCCGACCCGAACTCATCGCGAGACCGGCGAGAAGGACGACTCGCGACTCCTCTGCGGGACGGGGACGACGCCGGGTCGTGGCCCACGCGAAGGCGTTCGTCGGCGTCCGTCGCGCTCCGGCCAGATCGGGCGATTCGCGGTAACAGCGGCGTCACAGACGTTCCGAACCGCCTGTTTAGCGTGAGAGCGGCTCCGCCAGGAGCGATTTCACAGCCAGAACGGAACGAGTTCGATACATGCATCAATCTCACGCATCCGCATCCGCATCCGCGTTCGCCCGCCGCACCGTCACCGTCACCGCCGGAGTCTGTCTCGCGCTCGGCGCCTTCGCCTTCGTCGCGCCGAGCGCGTCTGCCACGAGTGATTCCGACGCTGCCTCGACCGCTGCCGCGACCGGTCTCTCGGGGCTCACAATCGCGCAAATCGGCGAGCTGCTCGATGCCGGTACCGTCACCTCGGCCGAGCTCGTGACGGCGTACCTCGACCGCATCGCTGCCTACGATGACGCCTACGCCGACGAACCGGGCCTGCACGCCGTCATCGCACTCAACCCGGATGCTGCCGCGGTCGCCGCCGAACGAGACGCCGAACGTGCGGCGGGAGAGATCCGAGGTCCGCTGCACGGCGTGCCGATCGTCGTGAAGGACCTCGTCGATCTCGAGGGCATGGCGACCACGAACGGCGCGATCGCGTTCGCCGACTACCTGCCCGACACCGACTCGACGGTCGTCGCGCGCCTCGAAGCCGCAGGAGCGGTGATCATCGCGAAGACCAACCTGTCTGAATTCGCGTGGAGCGGCGACGACTCCGAGAGTGGCATCCGTGGCGATGTGCGAAACCCCTACGACCAGACCCGCACTTCCAGCGGCTCGTCGGGAGGAACTGCGGCCGCGGTCGCCGCGGGCTTCGCTGCGGCGGGCATCGGCTCGGACACCTACGGGTCGATCCGCACGCCCTCCGCACACCAGTCGCTCGTCGGCGTGCGACCGACGCACGGACTGGTGAGCCTTGCGGGCGTGACGCCGCAGGTCGGCCCGCTGGACACCGTCGGCCCCATGACCGTCAGCGTCGCGGATGCCGCGATCATGCTCGATGCGATCGCGGGCGCGGACACCGCCGATGCATACACGTCGAGCGCCCCCGTCGCGGGAACGACGGAGTACTTCGCTGCGCTGTCGGACACGGCACTCGACGGTGCGACGGTGCTCAATATGACGGCGACACGATTCCGCGGCGGCAGCGTGGCGTCCGAGCTGACCCCGGCGCGCGACGAGGTGCTCTCGATCTACGACGCGGCCGTCGAGGAACTTCGCGCACAGGGCGCCACGGTGATCGATGTCGAACTCACTTCGGAGCAACTCAGCACGCTCGGCGGGCGCGGCTGGTACGGCATGGCCGGGTACCTCGATGAGTACTGGGTCGATGCCGAGGCGACATGGCCCGCCGGGCTCGCCGAGCTCACCGAGCCGTCCGACGCGCTGACCGTGTCGGACTATCTCGCCGACGATCGCGAGATCGAGTCGATCAGGGGCGATGCCGCGTGGCTGCTGACGACGACGCCGCTCGACCCGACCACGCTCGCGAATGACGAGACGCGCGGCGCGAGCGCCCTCCTCGCCTGGACGAACCTCTTCGCCGAGTACGGCGCAGTCGCCGCCATCTACCCGACGGACTCCCTGCCCGCGACGACACTGCCGCTGTCGGAGGGGTATTACAACGCCCGCAACGCCGGATGGGCTTCAGGAGTCGGCGCACCCGCCGTGACCGTGCCGACCGGCTACACCGCCAGCGGGATGCCCGTGGGGATGGAGTTCATGGGCCTGCCCTTCGATGATGCCGAGCTGCTGTCGTTCGCGTATGACTACGAGCAGGCGTCACAGGTGCGGGTCGCGCCGGAGTCGACGCCGGCGCTCGCGAGCGAACTCGCGCTGTTCGCTGTCGATGAGGAGCCGAGCGCAACGCCGACGCCGACCCCGACACCGACCGCCACATCGACGACCCCGGATCCGACGAGTTCGACGGGTGGATCCGCGCACCCATCCGCGTCCGCGACGCCGTCTGCGACGGGCGCAGCCGCGGCAACGAAATCCCTCGCGTCGACCGGTGCCGACGTCGACGCACGGCCCGTGATCGGTCTCGCTGCCGGACTCGTGCTCGTGGGCGGTGCGACGGTGGCGATCATCGCGCGCCGCCGCAGCCGCGACGCGAGCTGAGCCGCGCACGCTGAGCCGCACACGCTGAGCGAGGGGTGAGGTCCACTCGCCCCTCGCTCAGTCCTCGTACGTGGCGAACTCGACGGCGGACCCGAATGAGGGCCTGACGAGCGGTCCCGCGGGAGGCGAGTCGGTGCCGTCAGCGGGGGAGAACAACTCGCGCGGACTGATGCCGAGACCCCGACGAAACGCGGCTGCGAACGCCGAAGGCGTGCTGTACCCGCATTCGATCGCCACCATCCACACGGGAACGTCATCGGCGAGAAGAGGAAGCGCAGTGCGGATGCACGCCAGTGCCCGCCAGCGGCCGATCGACTCGCCCGTCTCCTCCCGGAAGCGACGAGTGAGCGTGCGCTTGGACAGGCCGAGGCGCGCCGCGTCCTCCGTCAGCGAGTGGGCGCGCAGAGGATCCGCGGCGATGCTTCGCGCCAAACGTGCAAGCCGGAGATCGCGAGGAATCCGCAGGTCGAGCCGAGAACGAGACGTTGGCAGCACCAGGTCGATGACGGTGCGCTGCAGGCGCAGCCTGCTCGAGCGTGCCATGCCGTTGTCGCGCCCCCACTCGAGCAGCGCCCGCTGAGGACGCGGCATCAGTGTCGCCGTCGTCGACGCCCACGGCACCCGCACGAGCCGGGCGTCGAAGGCCGTGACGTTCGCGACGTCATGCGGACGCAGAAAGACATCGTGGGGTTGGTCCGCGGGCACCCATACCGCTCGCCCCGGCCGCACATGCCACACGTCGTGCGCCGCCTCGACCGCGAAGGGCGCATGCTCTGCCCAGTAGAGGCGATGCTCAGGATAGAGGCGGGCGGTGATCGCCGGGTCGATTCGCTTCGTCGTGAGCAAGTACCTCGCAGGAACGAGTTGCCCGGTATGCGGTTCCGGCACGATCGTCGGCGCGAAGTCGTCGGCGTACCGCGGAATCTTCCACTCGAAGGCCTCCGCCTCCCCCAGCACCTCCATTCCTGAATCGTATGCGTGCACCCCGCGACGCGGATCCATCCAGAGGAGTGTCGTCGCACTGCGGCACCGGCCTGGATTCAGGCACGGGCGAAGAGGACCTGTTCCGGGTCGGCTGCTGCCTCTCGCCACCGCCGTGACCGTGTGCGGGAACCTGCAGTCACGTCACGCCGTTCTTCTGGTCGGCCGGTATCGCATGGCTACCGCACCCGACCGGAACTCGTGGCGGTCCACGAGGTCGAGCTGGATGCGCTCGCGCAGACCCGCGAGCAACGTCGGCCCGTGTCCTGCGAGGACGGGCTGCACGAGGAACTCGTACTCGTCGATCAGTCCCAGATCTGCCAGCGCCAGGGGGAGCGTCACTCCGCCCACCCACAGGCCCTCGCCCGGCTCCTGTTTGAGACGCTCAACCGCCGGACCCAGGTCGCCGCGCACCAGTTCGGCATTCCAATCGACCCCGCTGAGCGTGCTCGACACGACGTGCTTCTTCGCCCGGTCGATGGTGTCGGCGAACGGGATCTCCCACTCATCCATCCAGTCGGGCCACGTGCCCCCGGCCGGCCTGCGCCATGCGGACTCCATCATCTCGTATGTCACCCGGCCGAACAGGAGGGCATCGGCTCGTGCCATCTCGGCGGTCCAGTAGCGCATCGACTCCTCGTCCGGCGGGAGTCCTGCCTCGTGATGGCAGCAACCGTCGAGCGTGACATTGATCGAATATCGAAGTGGTCTCATCCCACTGCTCTCCTTCGAGGATCGGCGTTCTCGCTGCCTGGGACTTCGTCGCGTCCGCGAACCACGTCGGTCGCTGGATGCCGACCACCCTAGCGATCCGGCGAAACATCGTGTTCTGTCGGGTTCGTCGCTCGCCGCGGACGGCCTGCCATCGGCCGATGCGCTGACACGATGGAGTCATGACGACGGAGACGTTGGAACAGTGGTTGCGGGCCCAACCCTCTCTGCAGGGATCGCCGCCATCGCTCGATGCCGTCGCGTTGTCCGCGGATCCGATCGACCTCTTCGTCTCGACGAACGGTAGCGGAGCAGCGCGGGTCGGCGACGTGGCGCAGGTTCGATGCGGCACCTTCCAGGAAGGTCGCAGGATCGCCGATCACCGCGCGGCGCTGAGGTCTGCTCCCCACGAAGCGAGCAGGCGCAGGCGATCCGCCGACGGCGAGCCGGGTTCGGCGCTGTAGATCAGGAGCACCTGGCCGGGGTCCGCCGTGATCGCGAGTTCCTCGTAGACGAGAGTCAGATCACCCACGACCGGGTGGCGGAATCGCTTCGTACCGGTGCCGTGGGTGCGGACGTTGTGCGCGGCCCAGAGCGTGCGGAATACGTCGCTGCGCGTGGAGAGCTCCCCGACGAGGTCCTGGATGCCCTTGTCGTGCGGGTCGCGGCCCGCCTCGGCGCGGATGACGGCGACGCACATGTCGGCGAAGGCATCCCAGTCGGGGTAGAAGTCGTGCGCCGCGGGGTCGAGGAACTGGAAGCGCGCGAAGTTGGGAGTGCGACCGCCGTCGCCGATGAGGGGTGAATAGAACGCGCGCCCGAGGTCATTGAACGCGAGCAGGTTCTGCCGTTGATCGCGCACCACGGCCACAGCGTCGGTCATCGACGCCAGCGCCCACTGCAGGCTGGGACGCGCAGCGCCCGGCGCGCTGGCACGACGGCGGTGGCGGCCGGATGACGGGATGCCGTCTGCCGCGCGCGCCAGGTCGAGAAGGTGGGCGTGTTCCGCATCGGTGAGCTGCAGGGCGCGGGAGATCGCGTCGAGGACGGCGGCGGATGCCCCCGCGATGGTGCCCCGCTCGAGCTTCGAGTAATACTCCACGCTGACACCTGCCAGCAGAGCGACCTCGGAGCGTCGCAGCCCGGCGACCCGCCGATTCGGTCCGGCGGAGATGCCGGCCGCGTCGAGCGTGAGGCGCGCTCGCCGAGTCATGAGGAACTCGCGGACCTCTGCTCGATTGTCCATACCGCCAGGGTAGGTCGCGACCCGCGCACGAGGGGTCCTCTGCTGGTACACCCCTCGTCAGGGACTCCCTGCCCGGCGCGCGAACGCGAAGACTGGATGCATTCCGCAGCGGCTCCGAGCCACGCCGGCCGACGGCGACGGAACTCCCCTCCACCGAGACCCCCGAAGGAGAACCCACCATGCGTGGAGTCATCATGTACGCCCCGGGCGATGTCCGGGTAGAAGACCGCGAGCACCCGACCATTCTCGAACCGACCGACGCGATCATCCGCGTCAGCGCTTCGTGCATCTGCGGCTCCGACCTGTGGCCGTACCGCGGGGCCGAGCCGGTCGACCACAACCCGATGGGACACGAGTACGTCGGTGTCGTCACCGAGATCGGGCACGACGTGGAGACAGTGAAGGTCGGCGACTTCGTCGTGGGATCGTTCTTCGCCTCCGACAACACGTGCGAGATCTGCCAGGCCGGCTACCAGTCGCGCTGCGTGCACGCCGAGCTGATGGGCACCATCGGCACCCAGGCGGAGTTCGCCCGCATCCCCCTCGCCGACGGCACTCTCGTCGCCACTCCCGGTCAGCCGGATGCCGACCTGATCCCGTCGCTGCTGGCCGCGTCCGATGTGCTGGGCACCGGCTGGTTCGCCGCCGTCGCCGCCGAAGCGGGCCCGGGCAAGACGGTGGCGGTCGTCGGCGACGGTGCGGTGGGTCTGCTCGGAATCCTCGCCGCACGAGAGCTCGGCGCAGAGCGGATCATCGCGATGTCGCGGCACGCCGATCGTCAGGCCCTCGCCCGCGAGTTCGGAGCGACCGACATCGTCGAGGAGCGCGGCGAAGAAGGAGTGGAGAGGATCAAGGAGCTCACCGATGGGATGGGCGCGCACAGCGTGATCGAGGCGGTCGGCACGCAGGAGTCGATGATGCAGGCCATCCGCGCCACCCGCCCGGGTGGTCACGTCGGCTATGTCGGGGTCTCCCACGACGTCTCGCTCGACGGGCTCGAGCTCTTCTTCTCGGGCATCCACCTGCACGGCGGTCCCGCTCCGGTGCGGCGATTCCTGCCCGAGCTGATCCAGCTGATCTGGGATCGCAAGATCGACCCCGGCCAGGTGTTCGACCTCACCCTGCCCCTCGAGGATGCCGCCGAGGGCTACAAGGCGATGGATGAACGACGCGCCACCAAAGTCCTGCTCACGCTCTGATCCGCTCGGGCGGTCAGTCCTTCTCGCGCACGAACTCGGGCAGCCGCCACGTCATGTCGAACCACGGCTCGAGCGGGCCGTAGAGCCGAAGCAGCGGCCACCACGACTTGCCCGGGAGGGTGGGGATCCAGTTGGACTCCTTGCCCTCCGGGGCGGTCGGGCCGAACCACAGCACGTGCGAGCCATCGTCTTCGATCTGAAGATCGCCCTCGAGGCTCGACAGTGCCGGGTAGGCCGTGGACTGCAGCAGCGACCGGGTCTGCGTGTCGTAGATGTCGATCGACCAGAAGTTCTTGGCCGGCGGATCTGCGGGGATGCGCAACGAGTAGGTCTCGGCCCCGTCGAGCAGGGCGCCATCCGCATCCTCCGCCGTATAGATGTACGCCGAGCCGGCGCCGACCTGCGCGTGCGCCATCGCCGGGGTGATCACCGTCGCCGCGTAGTGGAAGAGCGTGCGCGCGTCGAGGTTGCGGGCGCCGTCGCTCAGGAACTCGTAGTTGCCCCCGACGAAGCCCTCCTTCCACGAGGACCCCTCCCAGCGGAGGGACTCGGGGTCCCGCGCCGCGTAGAGCGTGGCGCGTGCCATTGCTGCACCGGTACGTGCCGCCTGATCGAGGATGCCGCGTAGGCGCTCGTCGGGTGCGAACGGTTTCGCATGCGTGATGCCGAGCGAGCGCAACGTGCCCGCCCGCTCCGGGTCGAGTGCGCCGACCGGCTCCTCGGCGACGAGCTCGGCGATCTCCTCGAAGAACGAGAAGTCGTTGGCGTGGATGGTGTTGAAGACCTGGTCGGCGATGTTTACGAAGGTGTTCTCCGGCGGGGCGGCGGCGTCGCTCAGCCGGTAGATGCGGGACTGCTTGATGGCAGGCACGCCGCCCAGGGCCCGGATCACGACGAAGTTCGTGAACGTCGAGCTCTCGTACGTGTGGTACCCGTCGGGCCGCTCGCCCTTGTAGCCCGGCGGGAGGAAGAGGTACTTTCCACCGGCACCCTTGTCGGGGCCTGCGATACCCATGTCGGCGACGTAGCGGAACCAGAAGTCGTCGACGACACCGAGCGCCTGCGGGGGCGCCTCGATGACGGTCGGCCCCCAGGCCTTCAAGTCGAGGAACGCCACTCCATACGTGGTCTCGGTGTTCGGCGTGAGCCAGAGGGCGCCGGAGTTGCACCTCGGATCGGTGTAGGCGATCTTGTCGGGCGAGTCGACGCCGGCGACACGCAGGCCCTTGCGCATGGCGACCAGCGATGCTCCCGGAACGGCATTCAAGAACGCCGTGATGCCGCGCACCAGGTCGAGGCCGTCGAAGATCGACTGCACGGATTCGGGCTTGGGTACGCCGTCGAAGAACTCGAACTCGCCGAACGGCGTCGACAGCAGGTCCGGGGTCGAGAGATGGTTCACTTCCTCTGCGAGCTGCTCCGCCGTCAGTCCTGGACCCTTGGATCCTTCGATCGCCATATTCATCCCCTTGTTGATAGGCACTCTCGCGAGTCTGTCAGCGCGGGCAACGCGGTGGCATCACCCCGACGGTGTGATCTGCGGATGTCTGCAGGGCCGGCTTGTCGAGAGGCCGCTGACGCCGTCGCACGCCTGGAATAGGCTCGTGGCCATGTCTGTGACGAGGCGCCGCATGCAGGATCTCACCGTCGAAGACCACACGCTCACCGTGCCGCTCGCCTGGGCGAACCCGGGCGATGGCCGCACCATCGACATCCACGCCTCCGTCGTGAGCCGCGCGGGCGGCGAGACGCTGCCGCTCCTGGTGTTCCTGCAGGGCGGGCCTGGGCATGAAGCGCCCCGCCCGTTCCATTCGCCGGCGTCGCCGTCGTGGCTGGACGAAGCGCTCGAGCACTACCGGGTCGTCCTGATCGACCAGCGCGGCACGGGGCGTTCGACTCCCATCGGCGACCGCGATCTCGAACGCGGTACCGACGCGCTCGTCGAGTACATCACTCACCTCCGGGCCGACGCGATCGTGCGCGACTGCGAGGCCCTGCGCGAGCATCTGAGCGTCGAGCGGTGGAGCGTGCTCGGGCAGTCCTTCGGCGGGTTCACGACCCTCGCCTACCTCTCCACGGATGCCGCATCGCTCGACCACGTGTTCATCACGGGCGGACTGAGCGCGGTCGGACGGCATCCGGATGACGTGTACGCCCTCACGTACGACAAGATGCGTACCGAGTCCGCCCGCTACTACCGGCGGTTCCCCGCGCACCGGGATGCGATGCGTCGCGTCGCCGACCTCGCCGCCCACGGGCGCATCGTCCTGCCGGACGGGGAGGTGGCATCGGTCTCGCGCGCTCGATCGCTCGGGTCGCTGCTCGGATTGAATGACGGATGGCAGACGCTCTGGGCCCTGCTCGAGCTCGACCCGCTGTCCAATGCATTCCGCCACGACCTGGCGGCGGCCATGCCCTACGGCGCGCGCAACCCGCTGTACTACGCCTTCCACGAGTCGAGCTACGCCGACGGCGATGCGACACGATGGTCGGCGGAGCGCGTCGAGCCTGCCGACTTCGCGGCCGACCCGACGCTGCTCACCGGCGAGCACGTGCGCCGAGAATGGCTTGACACCGTGCCCGGGTTCCAGCCGTGGCGCGACGTGACGCTGGCGCTCGCCGAGTTCGAGTGGCCCCACCTGTATGACGCAGCGGCGATCGAGGCGTCCGGAGCGCGAGGTGCCGCCGCCGTCTACGCCAACGACGTCTTCGTGCCATATGAGTTCTCGATGCAGACCGCGGCACTGCTGCCTGGCGTGACCCCCTGGATCACCAGCGAGCACGAGCACAACGGCCTACGCGTCGGCGGCGTGCTGCCGCGACTCATCGATATCGCCCACGGACGCAGCGTGCGCTGAGGCGCGCAGCGGGGCACCCGCTCTCCACGCCCGCCGACGTGGAAGAACGGATGCCGCGTGAAGCGGCATCCGCTCTTCTGGAAACGCTCGACTCGACGAGACAGCTACTCCTTCACAGTCACCTTGAGAGGAGCGCTCGCGGTGGTACCGGCCGCATTGCTGAACTCGACGATGTACGTGCGTGCTCCCGGGCTCCGGCCGGAGACCACGACGACGGCCTGCTGCGCCGCGGGAGTCTTCGCCTCGAGCGCGCCGGAGGCGATGATCGCACCGTCTTCGCGCAGCGCCCAGGACGTGGCATTGGTTCCCCACCAGAGGTTTGCGGTCACCGCGTAGGTGCCGTCGCCGTCGCGATTGTCGTGCGAGAGCACCGGGACCGCGGGCTTCGCGTCGCGGACCGTGACCGTGAGAGGGGCGGTAGCTGTGGTGCCCTTCGAATTGATCAGCTCGGCCGTGTAGACGTATTCGCCGTCGTGGCGGCCGGAGATCGGCACGGTCACCGACTGCGGCGCCGGTCCCGCAGCAGTCAGATCCTGGGTGTGGATCAGGATGCCGTTCTCGTAGAACTTGATCCGCGATGCGTTCGCGCCCCACCACAGGTTCATGCGCAGTTCGAACTCACCGTCGTGCAGCCCATGCGCCCAGCCGCTCGTGCTCGAGAGGACGCCCACTCCGGGTGCCTTCAGCTCGTCGTCGGCGGGCAGGGGCGGCTCCACGTCGGCGTCGGCGAGGACGTAGTCGACGCCGGGCTCGATCCCGAAGACGACGGCCCCGGTCGTCTCGTCCACGGTGAATGAGACGTCTGCCCCGGATTCATCGCGGACGACCAGTTCGTCTTTCGCCCACACGGTGTTCCTCGCCGAGATCGTGCTCTTCGTCTCGCCGTCGGACGCGGTGTAGACGAAGTCCTCGCCCGAGGCCACCGGGTGCACGCTCGCCTGGAGGGCCTCTCCTTCTCCGGTTCGCGTCACCAGGATGCCGGCTCCGCCGACGAAGGCGGGGATCTTGCCGAACGGCTGCGGGTACGCCTCGAGCGTCGTCGGGCCGACGAACCGCTCGCCGGTCTCGATGTCCTGCCATTGACCCGCCGGAAGGTAGACGTCGCGCGACATGGCGGTCTCCGTGTCACTGCCGTAGAGCGGAGCCACCAGCAGCGACGAGCCCAGCATCCATTCGTACTGCTTGGCCGCGTACGACACGAGATCGTACGTGGCGGCGTCGCTCGGGAACGCGATCGGCAGCGGTGTCGCCGTCGCTGGGTACCCGGACTCCCACGACGAGATCGCCGCCGAGTAGATGTACGGCTGGAAAGTGCCGTGCCACTGCGCGGCCTTGAGGGTGGCGGCGACGAGCTCCGGATCGTTCATGCGCCAGGGCTCGTTGCCGAACGACATGGACGGCGACATCGCGGCCATCATCGCGTTTCGTGCCAGGAACTTCTGCTTGGCGGTGTTGGTCTCCAGGTCCGTGATGATGCGGCCGCCCACGATGTCGGGATAGAAGTTCGGCTGACCGCTCGCGGCGTACGCGAGCCCGTTGACCACCGTCCGGTCGCGGTCCGCTCCGCCGTGGTTGTAGTCGGTGTCGTTCAGGCGCAGGATCGAGCCGCCGACGGAGAATGCGGAATTGCGCACCATCGTCAGTGCGCCGCTCGCGTCGAGCGCCTCGTTGATCGGATTCACCAGGGCGTTGTTCACGTAGCCGTTCGCGGTGCCATTGAACATATGGTCCTCCTTGTAGCCATCGACACCCCACTCCGCGCTCCGCTCTGCGAACCAGGCGACCGCTTCCGCGTCGTCGGGGTCGATGAGGTACATCGCGGTGTTCGGGAACGACACCGGAGTGAAGACCTTGGGCGTGCCGTCGGCATCCAGGATGAAGTAGCCGCGATCGATGCCGATCTGAGTGCCGTCGCCGTCGAGGGCGGGGTCGTACGCGCCTCCGTCGGAGGGCAGGGCGCGGAATGACTGCCGTGCTCCGAGGATCAGGGCGACGCCGTTGTCCTGGAAGAACTGCTTGTAGGCATCGGGTTGCGGATACTTGGATCCCCAGAGCCCGAAGCTGGAGGTGGTGCCCTGGGCGCTGCCACTGCCGTACGGCCAGAATCCCGACCCGGTCACGGCCCACTCGAGTGGGTATCCCTTCTCCAGGTACTGAGTGACGGAGTTCGTGATCGTCGCCTGATTCGTGTTGTAGCCGAGCGCGCCGTACGACTCGTACCCGACCCCGAAGAAGGTGTAGTCCGGTTTCGCGTCGAGGTACCCGGCGCCGCGGCGGACCTCGGCGTAGCGTGCGTAGATCGTCGCGGGATCGCCGAAGAAGTAGTGCAGCTCGGGCATGGATGCGCCGTCCACGCCGAGCAGCGTCGCGGCCGCGTCGACCTGGATCGCGAGCCGCTCGTCCGACAGATCGACTTGACCGAAGCCGCGGTTGGGGAAGATCGTGAAGTTCGAGACGAACCGCTGGTTGGTCGTTCCCGAACCCAGCTGCGCGTAGTAGTCGAGATTCTTCACGCCGTAAGCGTTCAGATTCGAGCGGTGTCCGGCAAGGTCACCCAGTCCATATGCCGGGTTCAGGCCGCCCGCGACCTGAGCCCGGATCTTGCCGTGCACCCCGTCATCGGCGCTCACCGCGAGATTCACAGAGTCGGCTGACGGAACGACGGTGGCCGTCGCGGTGCGCCCGTCGGAGAACGTCACCGTGAACGTCACGGCGTGCTGATCCGCCGAGGCGAGTGTCGCCGAGACCGCATCGCACATCTCTGCGTCGTCTCCGGCGAGCTGCAGGCCTGCTGTCGGATGCGCGGCCGCCGCGACCGCGCCCGCCGACTCCAGGGCGTAGCGGAATCCCGTGCGGTCGACGGACATGGCCCAGTCGGATGCCTCGATCCGCGTCGTCGTTCCCGCCTGCGTGAGCGTGTATCCGGGAAAGACCTGCGCCGGCGCATCCAGGGCAGGGGCTGCTGACGCGATCACGCCGCATTCCCCGTCCGGCTCGCCGCCGCCTTCGGTGCGGGGCGTCAGACGGACCGCATTCGCGCGAGTGATGACGTTCTTCGTCGGATCGGTCACCGCGTCTCCTGCGGTCGCGGTCACCGTCATGCTGAAAGCCTGGTCCGTGTCGAGGAACGCGCTTCCGATCGTGCGCCAGGCGTTGCCGGCACTGGCCTGATTCACGACCGTCGGGGTGTCGGGGCCGCTCGTCCAGTTGTATTCCGCCGGCGCGTTGTCGACGCTCGCCGCGTAGTAGACGGCGATGTCGTAGGTCGCGGCCGCCGGCGCGGTCGCGGTCCAGGTCGCGGTGGCGCCCGGCTCACGGCTGAACCGCTCGGGCGTGCCGGAGTAACCGGACGCGCGCGCGGTCGCCCACGTGCCGGTCTCGCTGTACTGTCCCGCGGATGCGGGGGTGACGACCACCGGCTCGACGGCTGCGGCGGGCAGTGCGACGAGGGCGAGTGGGATGGCGAGTGCAGCGCCCGCGAGGGCGGCGACCACCATTCGTGTTCGGGATCTGACCGATGCGGCAGTGCGTGACAAGGTGATGTCTCCTTTGACAGTGCGAACGGCACAGCGGCAGCCAGGAAGCGCGACGCTGATGATTTCGCACGGACATTACCATTGGATGCACATGTACTGCCACTCAATGGTGAAAGCACACCATCCAGTGGGAAGCGCGATCGACGGATGGCGGCGCGAAATTTCGGGGGAGGCCGTCGCGGGCATCATCCGGCGACGAGGCTGTACCTCGAGCGGTAGAGAGCGACCGCGGTCAGTGCGGGACGGCCGAGATCAGGCCGAGGGCGACGCTGATCCGATCGGCGACCTCGATGAGGTCCTCGCGGACCTCGTCGAGGTCCACTCCTCGGATCAGACTGAGCCGGCCGGAGATCGAGATCGCGGCGGCGACGTCGCCCACTGCCGTGCGGATCGGTGCGGCGATGCAGAAGCGGCCGAGTGCCAGTTCCTGGTCTTCGGTGCTCGTGCCGAGGATGGCGATCTGGGCGAGTTCGGCGGTCAGCTGCTCGTGAGTCGTGATGGTGTTCGCCGTGTAGCGAGGGAGCGGGTCTTCGCCGAGGATCGCATGACGCTCGTCTTCGGTCATGTCGATCAGCAGGCACTTTCCGAGTGCCGATGCGTGCAGCGGCTGGCGGAAGCCCACCATCGTGTGGGACTTGGGCGCCTTGGCCCCCTCGAAGTGACAGAGGTAGATGAGGCTCGATCCGTCACGCACGCCGACGTTCACGCTGAGACCGATGCGCTGTGCGAGCTCCTGCGCCGCCGCGCGCGATTCGCGATGCAGCGGATTCTGATTGAGGCCGTGGCTCGCGAGCGCCAGTATCGCGGCGCCGATCCCATACGACTGCGTGTCAGCGATCTTCGAGACGTAGCCGAGTTCCTCGAGCGAGCTGAGCAGGCGCGCGACCGTCGAGGCGCCGAGGCCCGTCGCCCGCACGATGTCCGAAGCGCGGAGCGGGCCGGTCTTCGATTCAGCCAGTGCGGTGAGCACCGATGCCGCGCGTCCGATGCTCTGTTGTACCTCGACGGTCATTCCAGCTCCTCTGGTGCACTCCGGCTACCGGTGAGCGAGCAGCCGGTCTCACGATACCGCAGGGCATGGCCCATCAAGCGAGAAGTGTTTGCCACTGAGTGGTAATTGATGTGCATTAGGTGGTATCTTCCTGAAAACACCCGACAACGACGTTGTGAGTCCCCAATGACGCTTTACGCATCGCCCGACGCGCCGCCGAAGGACGCGGCCGCCTCGAGAGACGGGCACGCGAAGCCCGGCCGTCTCTCCGAGACCCGCTTCCTCATTCTGCTGCTGCTGCCGGGAGCCGCACTGCTGATCGGCGTCGTGCTGTATCCCCTGCTGCGATCGCTCGCCTCGGCATTCTTCGAGGAGAGCCTGCTGTACCCCGGCATGACCTGGGTGGGCTTCGACAACATCATCGCCGTTCTGCAGGACGACTTCGCCGCGCTGCTGTCGCAGACGCTCATCTTCACCGTCGGTGCGACGGTCTTCCCGTTCGTGATCGGTCTCGCGCTCGCGCTCGCGCTGAACGAGCGCTTCCGTGGGCAGAAGATCCTGCGGGGCGCGTTCCTCATCCCGTGGTTGATCCCGAGCGTCGTCGTGTCTTTCCTATGGATGTGGATCTTCGACGCGAACTACGGTGTGCTCAACGGTCTGCTGATGCAGTTGGGTCTCATCGACGCCCCGTTCGCCTGGCTGTTCCACACGGATACCGCTCGCGGGGCGCTCATCGTCGCGAAGACGTGGAACTCGTTCCCCTGGATCATGGTCATGCTGCTCGCCGCGCTGCAGAGCGTGCCGGAAGAGCTGCACGAGGCGGCGGCGATGGACGGTGCCGGACCCGTCCGTCGCTTCTTCACGGTGACCTGGCCCCACATCCGGGGGGTGGCAGGCCTTGTCGTCCTCCTCGAGTTCATCTGGAACTTCCAGCACTTCGACACGATCTTCGTGCTCACCGGGGGCGGTCCCGCGGGCACCACGCAGACCTTCGCCACGGAGGTCTACGACACCGCGTTCAAGGGCTATGACCTGGGTCACGCGGGTGCGCTCGGCCTGCTGTGGATGGCCCTCCTCATGATCCTCGTCGTCGTCTACGTGCGCTTCTCCGAGCGCGGAGAGAAGAAGTGAGCATGAACGGAACGCTCTCCCCCGAACCGACGATCGACCTCGCGAACACCGAGGACGCGGTCGCGTCGGTGCTCTCGAGCGAGCCCCGCGCACGTCGTGGGCGGCGGCGTCGACCGCGGTTCGCACTCTGGATCTCGCTCGTCGTGATCGGACTGTTCACGTTCCTGCCGATCTACTGGCTCGCCGTCACCTCGGTCACGCCCGACGGCGAGGTCTTCTCCTTCCCGCCGCGCTTGTTCCCCACGGAGATCACCTTCGAGCACTACATCTCGGTGTTCGCCGATCCCGCGATCTTCGAGTACCTCCGCAACAGCATCATCGTCTCGGTCATCACCGCCGTGCTCTCGGTCGTCGTGTCGATGTACATGGCGTATGCGTTCTCGAAGTTCCGCTTCCGCGGGCGGACATCCCTCATGTACTTCGTGCTGTCGAGTCAGATGTTCCCGCAGGCGCTGCTGCTGGTCACGCTCTACGTGGTGTTCGCCCAGTTCGGCCTGCTCAACACATATCAGGCGCTCATCATCTCGTTCACCACATTCACGCTGCCGCTGTGCGTGTGGATGCTGAAGGGCTTCTTCGACACGCTGCCAGACGATCTGATCGAGGCGGCGAAGATCGACGGCGCGGGCCACTGGCGCACGCTGCACTCCGTCATCCTTCCGCTGGCGGCCCCGGGCCTGGTCGCCGCCGGACTCTTCGCCTTCGTGCGCGGGTGGAACGACTTCATGTTCGCCCTCACCCTCGCCGGTCCGGAGAAGCAGACGCTGCCACCGGGCCTCGTCAACACCTTCATCGGAGAGACGGCCACCGCATGGCCCGAGCTCATGGCCGCCTCGCTGCTCGTCTCCATCCCCGTCTGCGTCGCGTTCATCCTGCTGCAGCGGTACCTCGTGGGCGGGATCACCGCCGGCGCCGTCAAGGGCTGACGCTCGGTCCGCATCGGCGATCGCCTTCGCCTTCTTCCCCCTGTTCCAGACCCCGCCGCATCATCCCGCAGCACAGATCAAAGGAGAACCCATGACTGCACAGCTCACGCGCCGCGACATCTTCCGCTATTCCGCGGTCGGTCTCGGCAGTCTTGCGCTCGCCGGCATCGCCGCCGGGTGCGCTCCTGGAGGCGCCGGCACGACAGCGCCGTCGGCATCGAGCGGCCCCGTCAAAGCGACGAACTTCGACTTCGTGTCGTGGGGCATGTCGGAAGAGGCCACGAAGCCTGCGCTCGGAGCATCCGTGAACGCCTTCGCGAAGAAGGATGGGATCACGATCGAGACGCCCAGCTACCCCTTCAACGACTACCTCAACCAGCTCACCCTGCAGGTGCGAGGTGGGCAGTTCGCCGGCGCGGCGCAGCTCGATGTGGCGTGGCTGTCGAGCCTCGCGGCGCTCGGAAAGCTCACCGATCTCGGAGCCAAGGCCGAAGGGCGCGGGTACACCGATGCCGCCCTGGTGGCCGGACAGTTCGACGGCGCGCAGCTGGGCCTGCCGTGGACGATCGCCGCCATCGGCCCGATCACCAACACCGAGCTGTTCGAGAAGGCCGGGGTGAGCAATGCGCCGGCGACCATCGAGGAGTTCGAGGAGTCGCTGCGTGCGGTCAAGGGTCTCGGCGGCGGGGTCATTCCCTATGCCGCGTCGACGAAGACGGCGCAGCTGAAGGACATCATCGTGTGGATGCAGACCTTCGGTTCGCCGATCGTCGAGGACGGCAAGGTCACCATCGGTGATGCCGAGTCGATCGCCGCCGTCACCTGGTACAAGAAGCTGTTCGACGAGGGCCTGATCGCCGCCGACATCGACCGGGCGGCCGCGCGCGCGCTGTTCGGCCAGGGCCGCACCGCGATCTATGACGATGCGCCCGCCGGGCGTGCGGGAGTTCTCAAGTCCGCCTCGGATCCCGACCTCGCCGCGAAGATGTCGCCCGTCGCGCGACCAGTGCTGAAGGCGGGCGACACCTCACAGGAACTCCTGTGGGGCCACCTGGTCGTCGTCGTGGACGGCGAGGGCGCAGGCACCGCCGCCGATTTCGCACAATGGCTCACGAGCGATCCGGCGCAGCAGATCAGCTACTTCACGGCGCTGGGGCTGCCTCCGACGACGACCGAGGCGCTGGAGTCGTCGGCTGTCACGGGCAACACGTTCGTCAACGACTTCACGACGCGGATCACGAAGGACGCGAAGGCGAGCCCGCTCTGGCAGTACGTGCAGTACGCGCAGATGGAGACGGCCATCGCGGAGCAGGTGCAGGCGGTGCTCGTCGGGTCGGCCGCGCCGAAGGCCGCGATGAAGGCCGCGGGCGAACAGGTCCAGGCGCTCATCGGCTGAGACGTCGCCCGCTCGCCCGCACTCCAGACCCGCATCGAAGGAAGACATGTATCACCGCTCCGTTCACTCCGACCTCACCGTGGTCGGAGGAGGTCTCGCCGGCGTTTCCGCCGCCATCAGCGCCGCCCGTCTGGGCAAGCGCGTGGCGCTCGTGAACAACCGGCCCGTGCTGGGCGGAAACTCGTCTTCCGAGATCCGGGTCTGGGTGTGCGGCGCGACCTCGCACGGCATACAGCGATTCGCGCGCGAGTCAGGGGTGATCGGCGAGCTCTACGTCGAGAATCAGTACCGCAATCCGGAGGGCAATCCCATCCACTGGGATGAGGTCGTGCTCGACGCTGTGCGGGCTGAACCCAACATCTCGCTGCACCTCAACACCGACGTGCGTTCCGTCGGGACCGCCGACGCCGACGGCGACCGCACCGTCTCATCCGTCACCGGATGGACGATGGGCTCAGAGATAGAGACGGTCTTCACGAGTCCCCTGTTCGTGGATGCCTCGGGGGACGGTCTGATCGGATTCCTCGCGGGCGCGGACTTCCGCCTCGGCCGCGAGGCGCGGCATGAGTACGACGAGCCCTGGGCGCCGGAAGTGGCCGATATGGAGTTCCTCGGTTCGACGATCCTCTTCTACACCAAGGATCTCGGCCGCCCGGTGGAGTACATCGCACCGGATTCGGCGAAGGACATCACCACGACGCCGATTCCTGAATCGCGAATCATTCGCTCCGGCGACAACGGCGCCCACTACTGGTGGATCGAATGGGGCGGCGAGCTCGACATCGTCCACGACAACGACCGGATCCGCGATGAGCTGAGGTCAGTGATCTTCGGCATCTGGGATTACATCAAGAACTCGGGCAAGTTCGACGCGGAAACCCTCGACCTCGAGTGGGTCGGTGCGCTTCCGGGAAAGCGTGAGTACCGCAGATTCCTCGGCGATCACGTCCTGAGCCAGCGTGACATTCTCGAGCAACGGGTGTTCCCGGATGCTGTCGCCTACGGCGGCTGGTCGATCGACCTCCATCCCGTCGAGGGCATGTACGGCACCACCGCCGGAGCGCATCAGCGCTACTCGGACGGCCTATACGGCATCCCGTTCCGCAGCCTCTACTCGCGCAACGTCGCGAACCTCCTGTTCGCAGGGCGCGATATCTCCGCCACGCACGTCGCATTCGGATCCACCCGTGTGATGGCGACCTGCGCCACCACGGGTGAGGCGGTCGGCACCGCGGCATCGCTCGCGATCGACCTCGGCGTGCGCCCCCGGGAACTCGCGACCGAGCACGCCGACGCGCTGCAGCAGCTCCTGCTGAGGCAGGACGCCTCGATCTTCGGCGTCGCGAATCACGACCCGCTCGACCTCGCGCCGCACGCGAAGGTCACCGCCTCGAGCACCCTCGACACCCTCGACCCGGCGGCGGGCTGGCCGCTCGCCGAGGAGCGCCGTCATCGCCTCGACTCCGACCTGGGAATCGTGGTCCCCGTCGATCCGGTGCTCGACTCGGTATCGGTCTTGATCACCACGAGCATCGACACCGAGCTGGCGGTCTCGCTGTGGACCACCGGACAGCTGCAGAACGCCGTGCCCGTGCGGCACGAGCGGAGCACGACAGTGTCCCTGTCTGCGTCGGAGGAACCCGTGTGGGTCACCATTCCGCTGGAGTGGCGACCGGAGCGCGCCGAGAACGTGGTGGTCGTTCTCGAAGCGAACCCTGCGATCTCGGTGGAACTCGTTCGCGGCGTGGCTCCGGGAGTGCTCGCGCTGCCGCATTCACCTCAGGACGATGGCGACGTGAACGTCGCGGTCAGCGAAGACGAGGCGCTCGTGAGCTGGCCCGCCATCCCGCTCCGCGGCTGGGGGCCGAGGATGCGCGTCGAGCCCTCGACGGACGCCTTCGCCCCAGCGAAGGCGGTGGGCGGCTACCAGCGACCGTTCGGGGGGCCGCAGCTGTGGGTCTCGAGCGCCGTGGGCGACGCCGACGAGTGGCTGCAGCTCGAGTGGACGGAGCCGAAGTCCGTGCGCGCCATCCGTCTCGTGTTCGATGACGACGTCGACGTCGAGCTGAACACGCTGCATCACCACCGCACCCCTGACCGCGTCTTTCCCGAACTCGTCCGTGACTACACGGTCGAGGGGCGCGCCGACGGAGAGTGGATGCAGCTCGCACACGTCTCGGGGAATCGTCGGCGGCAGCGGGTTCATCACCTCGACGAGCCCGCGTGCGTCGACGCCCTGCGCCTCGTGGTCCATGCGACCAACGGCGACCCGCACGCGCGCGTGGTGAGCATCCGCGCCTACGCGCACGACTCGCCTGTACCTGTACCCGGAGTCTGACGCATTCGAAGGAGAATCACGCGTGTTCGCGAACCTCAACGGATGGCACCTGCTGATCCTGCTCGCGGTGGTCGTGTTGCTCTTCGGCGCAGCGAAGCTGCCGAATCTGGCCAAGAGTGTCGGTCAGTCCGCCCGCATCCTCAAAGGCGAGATGAAGGCGATGAAGTCGGCGGACCCTGTGGAGTCCATGCCTGTCAGCAGCTCGCCGCGCCCCACGGGCATCGGTGTCGAATCGACGCAAGTCTGACCCTCTCCGAGGAGGGGGTCAGACCTGTGGTTCCGGAAGGTCCGCCGGGTCAGGGCGTCCTCGCCCGACCATTCCAGCGATCACGCTCGCGAGGACGGCGACCGCGGCTGTTCCGAGGAAGAGCCACGAGAACCCGCTGGTAAGGGCCTCCGGCGCGGCGACGCCCTCGGCGAGTAGCGCGTCGGTGCGCATGGCGGCGACGGTGGCGAGCACGGCGAGTCCGATCGCGCCGCCGATCTGCTGACTGGTGTTCACCAGGCCACCGGCGAGTCCCGCCTCGCCGCCTTCGACGTCGTCGACGGCGAGCTGGGTGGTCGTGACGAATGCACCGCCCAGGCCGATCCCGATGAGCAGCGTCGGGCCGAGCAGCTGGGTGACGAAGGTCGCGTCGGCGGGTGCGAGTGCCAGCCAGACGAGCCCCGCGGCCAGAACGAGGAGCGAACCTACGAGGGTCGCCCTGACCCCGATGCGTCCCACGACCGACGGGACGACGCCCGCGACGATAACGAGGGCTCCGGCGAGCGGAAGCTGCGTGAGCCCGGTGGTCAGCGCGTCGTACCCGAGAACGGTCTGCATGAAGACGGAGAGCGCGAAGAAGAGGGCGACCATCGCGACGCCGACGAGAAGCATGACGACGTTGCCGACCGTCAGGTTGCGGTTGCGGAACACGCTCAACGGCACGAGCGGATTGGAGACACGGCGCTCGATCGCGACGAACGCGAGGCCGAGGACGACGGCCGCCGCGGCGAGCCCGAGCGTCAGCGGATGCAGGAAGCCGACCTGCTCGACGGCGCTGAGTGCGCCGACCGCCGCGACGAGCGCGGCCGTGATCGTGATCGCGCCGGGAACGTCGATGCGCGATCGCGTGAGGCTGGTGTCTCGCGTGATGAGGAACGGGATGGCGGCGAGCACTCCCAGCCCGATCGGCACATTCACGAAGAACACCGACTGCCACCCGAGTGTCGCAGTCAGGACGCCTCCCAGGAGTACGCCGGCCGCGGATCCGATTCCGGCGACGCCGCCCCAGACGCCGAGCGCCTTGGCGCGTTCTCTTGTCTCCGGAAAGAGCTGAGTGAGAAGCGCGAGCGCCGCGGGCGCGAGGAGGGCGGCGGATGCGCCTTGGAGGACGCGGGAGGCGAGCAGCATCTCGCTGGTGAACGACAGGCCTGCGAGTGCGGAGGCGGCGACGAAACCAGCGGTTCCGACGAGGAAGATGCGGCGATGCCCGAACCGATCGGCGAGTCGGCCGCCGAACAGCAGCAGGCCGCCGAATGCGAGGACGTACGCCGTGATGACCCATGCCAGGGCGGCGGTGTCCATGCCCAGCTGCGTGCCGAGCACCGGGAGGGCGATATTGACGATGGATGCGTCGAGCACGACGAGGAACTGAGCGAGCGCGAGCACGCTCAGCGCGAGCCAGCGGCGCGTGCTGCGCGGCGTGGGGGCAGGGGCGAGAGTGCGTGTGGGGATCGTCGAGGTGGTCATGGTGATCGTCCTTTCGTGGGGGTGATCTGGGTGGAGCGGGACGACCAGGTGGTCGGCCGTCCCGCTCGGGGGCGGGTCAGTTCCAGAGGCTGAGCATGGCGACGACGGCGAGGGTGAGGATGCCGAAGGCGGCCCACCAGGCAGCCTTCTCGCCCGACATGGCTCGCGGTGCGGCCGGTGTCGATTCAGGAGCCGTGGTCGGCGTGGGAGTGATCGAGTCGTTCATGAGGCTTCCGTTCCGGGTAGGGAGTGTGTGTGCGGTCGATCCGCGTGCTCAGCGCCACTGGCTGAACATCGCGACGGCGATCAGCGCGATGGGGGCGAGGGCGACCCAGCGCATGGTGATCTCGTTCTTCATGACTCCTCCTTTCCTTCGTGGGAGTGAGTACTCACTCACTCTTGTGGACATGAGAAAGGACCCGCCGCGAGGGCGGTGATCTAGTCGGGGTGGCGTACCCCGTGCGAGAGGATGCGGGCCCACTCCGCGGGGACCTCATCGATCCGCGCGGCCACGAGCAGATGGCACAGCTGGCCATACGCCATGAACCGCTGCACGTCGTCATCCGAGCCGCCCGAACGCTGCTTGGCGAAATTCGTCACTTTGGCCAGGCCCGCCCGCAGTGCATCGCCGAGCTCGGCGATGTCGGCGACGGACTGCGCGTGCACCTGCAGCTTCAACAGCGTCCGGTCTCGGATGAGCTCGGCGTAGGCATCCCCCATCGACTCGAGTACCGCGGTGGACGTCTGTTCCACCGCCGAGTCCGCGCCCTGAGCGAGGGCATTCACGATCTCGTCGAAGCACGTCTCCAGAGCGGCGACGAAGAGGGCCTCTTTGCGCGGAAAGAGCTTGAACACATACGCGGGCGAGATCTTCGCTTCGCGGGCGATCTCGGCGACGGTGGTGCCGTGGTAGCCGCCGCGTGCGAATTCCGCGAGGGCGGCGGTTGCGACGACGGGTCGGCGCACATCAGCGGTAGAGAGGATCGAGCTTCTGGTCGGCATAGGAGTGACTGTACACTCACTAGAGTGAGTCGTCAATCACTCACTCCCGCAGGTTGGTGTTTCGAGATCGCGCAGCCCGAAAGATCCTGCAAGAGTTTTCAACTCTTGCAGGATCTTGCTATCTTCGATGCATCGCGAATGGGCCCATCGGTGCGCGCCCGGATCGCTCCGAACGAAAGCGGGAATGATGCACGAGCTCCACACCCAGCCCCACCACGACGGATCCGCACGATATGCGCCCGTCCGGCCGACGCGTATCGGCGACCGCTACGCGGTGCGCGTGCGGGTTCCGGCGGCGTTCGGCGACGTCGCGTCGATGTCGGTGCGGGTCGTGTCGGATGGCGAACCGTGTTTCCACGCGATGGCGACGTCGGCCGCGCAGCCCGACGGGGGCGTCGAGTGGTGGGAGGGCGCCTTTGCGGTGCCGAACCCGATCTCGAAGTACCGGTTCCTGCTGAACATGGCCGATGGCTCGGCGCGGTGGCTGTCGGCCGACGGCGTGGATCGCCTGGAGCCGCTCGATGCGCACGACTTCCGGGTCACGATCCACCCTTCGCCGCCGGAGTGGGCCTCCGCCCAGGTGATGTACCAGATCTTCCCGGACCGCTTCGCGCGCTCCGAGGCCGCTGCGCGCCGCACTCGGCCCGCCTGGTCGAGGGCCGCCGAGTGGTCGGAACAGGTGATCTCGAAAGGCCCCGACACGCAGCGGCAGGTGTTCGGCGGCGATCTCGACGGCATCGTCGATCGCCTGGACCATCTGGAACGCATCGGGGCGACGCTGATCTACCTCACTCCGTTCTTTCCCGCCGAGTCGAACCATCGCTACGACGCGTCGAGCTTCGATCGCGTCGACCCCCTCCTCGGCGGCGACGACGCGCTGATCCGGCTGGTCGAAGCGGCTCACGCGCGCGGCATCCGGGTCATCGGCGACCTGACGACGAACCACACCGGCGCCGCCCACGAGTGGTTCGCCGCCGCATACGGCGATCCCGAGGCGGCCGAGGCAGACTTCTACTACTGGGAGAACGACGAGCAGACGGAGTACGTGGCCTGGTACGGGGTGCCGTCGCTGCCCAAGCTCAACTGGAACTCCGAGGCGCTGCGTCGTCGGTTCATCGACGGCGACGAGAGCGTCGTGGCGAAGTGGCTGCGTCCCCCGTTCAACCTCGACGGATGGCGCGTCGACGTCGCGAATATGACGGGCCGGCTCGGCGCCGACGATCTCAACCGCGAAGTGCAGACGGCGGTGCGCCGCACCCTGGAGCAGGCGTCGTCGGGCGGGGTGTTGTATGCCGAATCGACGAACGACGCCGCCGCCGACTTCGACGGCGAAGGCTGGCAGGCGCCGATGAGCTACTCGGCGTTCACGCGCCCGCTCTGGCACTGGCTGCGGAGTCCCCGCGAGCGGCCTCTCCATCACTTCGGCATACCTTTCGCCACCGAGCCGCGCTACTCCGCCGCCGACGTCGTGGCGAGCTACCGGCGGTTCACCGCGCCGTATCCGTGGGCCGTGCGTGAGTTGGCGATGAACGCGATCGACACCCACGACACGCCTCGGTTCGCGCATCAGGCCGACGATCACGCGCAGATCGTCGCGGCGGGGCTGTCGATGACCCTGCCGGGCACGCCGGTCGTGTTCGCCGGCGACGAGTTCGGGCTGCGGGGCGAGAACGGCGAGGACTCGCGCACGCCTCTGCCCTGGGGGGAGGAGCCCCGATTGGCGGATGCCTACGGCCGCCTTTCGCGATTGCGACGCGAATCGCGCGCGCTGCAGCGCGGCGGCCTGCGCTGGCTGTACGCGGATGACGAGTGCCTCGTGTTCGTGAGAGAGCTCGAGGATGAGGCCTGTCTCGTCTTCGCGTCGCGCGCGGCGGCGGTGGCGCGCGTGCCGCTCACCGCCGTGGGCGCCGTCGCGTCGCAGGAAGTCGATTTCGGGATGGTCGGCGTCGAGAGCGACGAGGACGGCATCCGCCTCACCTCGTCGGGCCCCTCCCTCTCGGTCTGGCTGCTTCACACGTCGGCGGCGAGTGGCGGCGATCCGGGAGTCGCGAAAGTCGCCGCGGGTGATCTGGTGGCCGGAGTGCGGTGACGTGAAACCTCTTGCAGTCGGTGATGCCCGGGCGGCGCCATCCGTCGTCACCGAGAGCGATCTTCAGGAGGGCCTGCGTGCCCTCGGCATCGACGACGGGAGCCTGGTTCTCGTCCACGCATCGCTGTCGGCTTTCGGAGTGATTCCGGGCGGTGAGCAGACCCTGATCCGCGCGTTGAGGTCGGCGGTGGGAGTCGAGGGAACCCTCGTGATGCCGTCGCAGAGTTGGCAGCTGTGCGATCCGGACTTCCTCGACGACCCGGCCCTCGACCCTGCGGAGCGCGCGGCGGTGCGAGAGGCGCTGCCCGTCTACGACGAACTGCTGACGCCGACCCGGTCGATGGGGCGCGTCGCCGAGCTCTTCCGGCTGCAGCCGGGCACCCGGCGCAGCCCGCACCCTCATCGGTCTTTCGCGGCCGCCGGCCCGCTGAGCCGCGAGATCACGCGGGTGCACGAGCCCGGCTCCCCGTTCGGCGAGTCGTCGCCACTGGCACGGCTCTACGACGCCGATGCGTTCGTGCTGCTGCTCGGAGTCGGCTTCGACAAGTGCACCAGCCTGCACCTGGCGGAGGAGCGTGCTGCCCAGGGGCATCCGCGGAAGATGGTCCGAAATGGCGCCCCGACAGGGGTCGCAGGCGCGCGGGAGTGGGTCTCCTGGGAGGAGCCGGTCGTCGACGACAGCGATTTCGCCGCGATCGGCACCGCGTTCGAGGGCGCCGGCCACGTGCGGGCGCTCACCGTGGGCGACGCGCAGTGCCGGGCGCTGTCGATGGTGGAGTTCGTCGACTTCGCGGTGGAGAATCTGAAGGATCGTCGCTCTCACTGAAAGAGCTTGCAAGACTCGCAAGAATCTGCCACGATGCTCACACCCGCAAAGATGCTCGTCTGCTTTCACTCGGTTGCAAGCGCTTGCTTCGATGCGGCCCGACAATCACAGAGAAAGGCAGCACCAATGAGGGTGAATCGAGGAATCGCGACGGGGCTCGTCGCGGGCGGTGTGGTTCTGGCCACAGCACTGGCGGGATGCTCGGGCACGACGGCCGAGGACACCGCATCGGAGTCCGCGACGCTCACGGTCTGGGTCGACGCGAATCGCGTCGATGAGATGGCTGACATCGCCGCCGAGTTCGAGGCCGACAAGGGCATCTCCGTGGAGCTCGTCGAGAAGGAGTACGGCGACACGATGCGGGAGGACTTCATCCAGCAGGTCCCGTCCGGCGAGGGTCCTGATGTGATCGTCGGCGGTCACGACTGGCTCGGCCAGTTCGTGCAGAACGGTGTGGTGGCACCGCTCGAACTCGGCGACACCGCCGGAGACTTCTCGGAGGTGTCGATCCGGGCGATGAGCTACGAGGGCGTCACCTACGGGCTGCCGGTCTCGCTCGAGAACATCGCGCTCGTGCGCAACACCGCGCTCGCAGACTCCACGCCCGCGGGGTGGGAGGAGTTGATCGCCGCCGGTGAGGCGATCGTCGCCACCGGCGCGGCGCAATACCCCGTCATCGTTCCCTCCGATCCCGTCGCCTCCGACCCGTACCACCTGTACCCGCTGCAGACCTCGTATGGAGCGCCGCTGTTCGGCATCAACGACGACGGCAGCTACAACCCCGACGATCTGCTGATCGGCAGCGAGGGTGGCAACGAGTTCGCGGCCAAGCTCGTCGAGTGGGGCGAGCGTGGTGTGATCAACACGAGCATCACGGGCGACATCGCGCGTGACGAGTTCGCGGCCGGAAAGTCGCCGTTCATGCTCTCGGGCCCGTGGAACCTTCCCGCATTCCAGGAGGCCGGCATCGAGTACGCCATCGAGGCGATCCCGCAGGCCGGCCCCGAAGCGCCGACGCCGTTCGTCGGCGTGCAGGGCTTCTTCGTCAGCTCGCAGAGCGAGAACGCACTCGCCGCGAACGAGTTCGTGGTCAACTACATCGGCAGCGAAGAGGCGCAGCTCGCCCTCTACGAGGCGGGTGGCCGGCCCCCGGCACTCCTGTCCGCATTCGAGATCGCCGCGGCGGAGAACCCCGATGTGGGCGCCTTCGGCGCAGTGGGCCTGACCGGTGTGCCCATGCCCGCGATCCCCGAGATGGGCGCCGTCTGGGACAACTGGGGCTCGACCCAGTCGGCCCTCGTGAACGGCACCGCGGGCGATCCCACCGAGGCATGGCAGGCGATGGCCGGCCGCATCCAGACCGCCATCGACGGCTGACCCACACAGACCGGGGCCGGGGACGCGACGCCTCTCGCGGCCCCGGCCTCACTCCCGTCCCCGCGCACAGCAATACAGGAGCACCCATGCACACCACGATCGAGCGGAAACCCGAGCCCGACTCATCGACGACGGCGACCGCACCCACCGAGAAGCCGCCACGTCGCGTGTCGGGCCCCGCGTCTGTCCGGGTCGTCCTCGTGAAGGTGGTGGGGCTCGGCCTGCTCGACGCGCTCGTGCTCTACGCCGTCTTCGTGCTGGCGCTGCACGGCGACGCGATCCTCGCGGTCGCCGTGACCGTCGCCGCCATCCTCGTGAACTGGGTGTACCTGCGTCGCGGATGGCTGCCGGCCAAGTATCTGATCCCGGGCACGATCTTCCTGGTCGTCTTCCAGATGTACGCGATCGTCTACAGCGGGTACATCGCGTTCACCAACTACGGCGACGGGCATATCGGCAGCAAGGACGCGGCGATCGAGGTCCTCATCGACAAGTCGCTCACGCGCGTGCCGGAGTCCCCTGCCTACGGCATGGTCGTCGTCGAACGCCTCGGTCAGCTCGCGTTCCTGGTGACGGGGCCGGACGGCGAGGCGGCGATCGGCGGCGACGAGCGACCCCTCGAGGCGGCGCCGGATGCCGAGTTCGAGGCCGGCAAGGCGGTCGCGCTGGACGGCTACACCACGCTCGGATTCTCGGAGATGATCGCCGACCAGGAGACCATCGCCGCGATGAGCGTGCCCCTCACCGCCGATCCCAACGACGGCGCCCTGCGCACGCCCGACGGGTCGCAGGCGTTCGTGTACTCCGCCACGATGCAGTACGACCCCGAGGCCGATGCCTTCATCGACACCGCCACGGGGACCCGCTACGAGGACACCGGCGAGGGCGCCTTCATCGCCCCCAACGGCGACGAGCTCATGCCGGGGTGGAAGATCGACGTCGGGTTCGAGAACTTCGTCCGCGCGTTCACGGAGGACTCGATCCGCGAACCGCTGGTCGCGGTCGTCCTGTGGACTCTCGTGTTCGCGGGCTTCACCGTCGCCGCGACTTTCGCGGCAGGCGTCTTCCTCGCGCTCATCCTCGACGACTGGCGGCTGCGATTCCGGCGCACCTTCCGCGTGCTGGTGATCCTGCCGTACGCGTTCCCCGTGTTCCTGTCGGCGATCATCTGGAGCGGGATGCTGAACCCGCAGTTCGGCTTCATCAACCAGGTGCTGCTCGGCGGCGCCCAGATCCCCTGGCTGACCGACCCCGTTCTCGCGAAGGTCAGCATCCTCATGGTCAGTCTGTGGCTGGGCTACCCGTACATGTTCCTGGTGGCGACCGGTGCGCTGCAGTCGATCCCGCATGAACTGGTCGAGGCGGCACGCGTCGACGGCGCCGGACCGTGGGCGGTGTTCCGGCGGATCAAGCTGCCGCTGCTCATGGTGTCGATGGCGCCGCTTCTGATCGCCTCGTTCGCCTTCAACTTCAACAACTTCAATCTGATCTACATGCTGACCGGCGGCGGCCCCCAGGACATCAACACCGATCTGAACGTGGGAGCAACCGACATCCTGATCACGCTCGTCTACAAGGTGGCGTTCGGTGAGACGGGTGGCCGCGACTTCGGTCTCGCGAGCGCGTTCTCGATCATCATCTTCGTCCTGGTGGCGATCATCTCGCTCGTCAGCTTCCGACAGACCAAGGCATTGGAGGAGCTGAACTGATGCTCACCGACACCCGCCCCGACGCGCCCGCTCCCGGTGAGCCCGGCGTGGCGCGTCCTCTCGCACGACGGATCGTCGAGCCCTCGCAGCGCCGTCGCGTGCGGCTCGGCCTCGCGGCCAGGTACGCCGTCGCGATCGTGGTGTCGCTGATCGCGATCTTCCCGATCCTCTACATCGTCTCGGCGTCCCTGAATCCGAACGGCAGCCTCGTCGGGTCCAACGCGCTGTTCAGCGACGTCGACCTGGGCAACTACGTGGAGCTCTTCTCGAATCCTGCGCAGCCGTTCGCCTCCTGGTTCGTGAACACGCTTTTCATCGGGCTGGTCACCGCCGCCGGCACCGTACTGCTCGGCGGCCTCGCGGCCTACTCGTTCTCGAGGATGCGCTTCTCGGGGCGGCGTCTCGGGCTGATCGCGATCCTGCTGGTGCAGATGTTCCCGCAGCTGCTCGCGGTGGTGGCGATCTTCCTGCTCATGAAGGGGATCGGCGACATCTTCCCTGCCCTCGGGCTCAACACGCACATCGGGCTGATCATGGTCTACCTCGGCGGCGCGCTCGGCGTGAACACCTACCTCATGTACGGATTCTTCAACACGGTTCCGGCGTCGATCGACGAGGCCGCGAAGCTCGACGGAGCGGGGCACGCACGGATCTTCTTCACGATCATCCTGCGGCTGTCCGCTCCGGTGCTGGCCGTCGTCGCCCTGCTGTCGTTCATCGCGACGATCAACGAGTTCGTGGTCGCGAGCGTGCTTCTCACCGATCCGGCGAAGAAGACCCTGGCTGTGGGCCTCTACCAGTTCGTCGCACAGGAGACCTCGTCGAACTGGCCGGTGTTCGCGGCGGGTGCCGTGCTCGCCGCACTCCCGGTGGTCGTGCTGTTCTTCGTGCTGCAGAAGTACATCGTGAGCGGATTGACGGCCGGATCCGTGAAATAGCCGTGCGGGCCGCCGGTGCTAGCCTTGCCGCCATGGGTGCGACTCTCGCCGACATCGCCGCACACGCGCGGGTCAGCGAGGCGACCGTCAGCCGCGTGCTGAACGATCGGCCCGGTGTCGCGCAGAGCAAGCGCCAGGCGGTGCTCACGGCCCTGGACCTGTTGGGATACGAACGGCCGACGCGACTGCGGCGGCGTTCGGGCAAGCCCGTCGGCGTGATCCTCCCCGAGCTGATCAACCCGGTGTTCCCGGCCTTCGCCCAGGCCCTCGGCCCGAACTTCGCACGCCGGGGATTCTCCCCGCTCATCGGCGCGCAGAGCGAGGGCGGCCTCGACGAGGACGAATACATCGACATCTTCATCGAGGCGGGGGTGTCGGGAATCCTCTTCGTGTCGGGCCGTCACTCCGATGCGACCTTTTCCACGAAGCGGTACCGGGAACTGCGCGAGCTCGGCCTTCCGCTCGCGTTCGTGAACGGCTTCCGGGCAGATGTCGACGCTCCGTTCTTCTCGATCGACGATTCGAGCGCGATGGCGCTCGCCGTGCGGCACCTGGCGTCGATGGGTCATCGTCGGGTCGGGCTCGCCAACGGCCCGGACTCGTCGGTGTCGGCGCAGCGCCGGGCGAAGGGCTTCCGCGATGCCGTGCGCGAGACCCTCGGCGCCGATGCCGAAGCCCCGATCGAGGCGTCGCTCTACTCCGATGACGGCGGGCAGGGCTCGGCGCGGACGCTGATCGCCCGCGGGTGCACGGGGATCGTCTGCGCCAGCGATCTGATCGCGGTCGGCGTCCTCGACGAGGCGCGTCGGCAGGGACTGAAGGTTCCCGCCGACCTGTCGGTCGTCGGCATGGACGACTCGCCCATCGCGCGCCACTCCTGGCCGCCGCTCACCACCGTCCGCCAGCCCGTCTCGGCGATGAGCATCGCGATCGCCGATGCGTTCGTCGGCGAGATGAACCACGTTCCCGCCTCTCGCACCGAGTACCTGTTCCAGCCCGAGCTGGTCGTCCGCGAGTCGACCGGCGCCGTCGGCCCTTCGGCCTGACCACGCGAGAGACGAGAACGCCGGATGCCGCGGCATCCGGCGCCGCGCAACTCAGCGCGGCCGCGTGCTCACTGTCGTGAGAACGCCGATGCCCGCTCGACCTGGTCGCGAGTCGGGGTGACACCGGTGTACCGCTCGAACTGGCGCGCGGCCTGCAGTGCGATCACATCGGCGCCCGTGATGACCGGGATGCCGCGGAGCTGGGCTGCCCGGATCAGCGGAGTGTCGGCGGGGTAGGCGACGACGTCGAAGACGGTTCGCGCGGCGTCGACATGAGCCTCGCTGAAGGACAGGGTCTCGGCATCCGCCCCCGCCATCCCGAGCGGAGTGACGTTGACGATCACGGCGTGGCCGGGGGCAGGATCCTCGGTGACGGCACGGTAGCCGTACTTCGACGCGATCGCCTCGCCGGCCTCGGCGTTACGGGCGAGCACCGTGACGTCGTCGAACCCGGCGCCCCGGAACGCGGCGACCACGGCCTTGGCCATGCCGCCCGAACCGCGCACGAGCACCGACAGGGCCGGGTCGACGTGATGCCGCTCGAGCAGCTCGGCGACCGCCTCGTAGTCGGTGTTGGAGGCGATGAGCCTGCCGCCGTCGTTGACGATCGTGTTGATCGACTCGATCGCGGCGGCCGAGGGCTCGATCTCATCGACGAGCGGGATGACGGCCTCTTTGAACGGCATCGATACCGAGCAGCCACGGATGCCGAGCGCACGGACCCCGGTGATCGCTCCTTCGATGTCGTCGGTCGTGAACGCCTTGTAGACGTAGTTCAGGCCGAGTTCGTCATAGAGGAAGTTGTGGAACCTCGTCCCGATGTTGGACGGGCGGGCGGCCAGCGAGATGCACAGGAGCATGTCCTTGTTCAGAATCGGCACAGCTCCCATTGTGCCGCGCTCAGGATGCCCCGCGAACCGGACGCCGTGGGCCCGGTCACCTCGCCGGCGCGCGCGGATAGGCACGAGGTGACCGGACTCCGCGTCACCGCTCCGCGAGCTCCTGCACGAGACGCGCCGCCGTCGCGAGGCTCGACTGGGGATTCTGCCCGCTGATGAGCGTCCCGTCGGCGACCACCGTGCTGCTCCAGGGCTCTCCTGGCTCGACGACCACGCCGAGTCCGCGCAGGCTCGATTCCACCAGGTACGGCGACGACTCGCCGAGTCCGCCTTGGCGCTCCTCGTCGTCGGTGAACACCGCGATCCGACGGCCTGCGAACGCGAACGTGCCGTCGGGCCGCACCGCGCTCAGCAGTCCGGCGGGGCCGTGGCAGAGCACTCCCACGACCGCGTCGCGATCGGCCGCGTCGACGAGCAGCCTGCCGAGGTCGGCATCGTGCGCGAGGTCGACCATCGGACCGTGACCGCCGGGCAGCACGATCGCGTCGTACTCCCCCGCGCGGATGTCGGCCAGCACGCGCGGACGGGCGAGCTCGTCGTCGAGCGACGCCAGATAGACGCGCCAGTCCGCGGACGCCTCGCCCTCGAGGCTGCCCGGGTCGGCCGTGGGCCGGACGCCGTTCGGGGTCGAGATGTCGACCCGGTGTCCGGCTGTGGTGAGCCCGCGGTGCAGCTCGACCAGCTCCTCCACCCAGAACCCGGTCGCGTGCGCGCTCCCGTCGGCGAGCGTGATGCTGTCCGCCCCTGTCACGACCATCAGAACCTGTGCCATCGCCTCGTCCTCTCGTTGCCGCGGTTCGCTCGAACCGCTGACGAAGCAAACCGGGCATCCATCGAAGACATTTCATAAGATCGGTGCAGCACATAAATTTCTTGATAGTCGCCGAACGGGGGAGATCGGATGCAGGAGCTTGATCTGCTGCGGACGTTCCTCGAGGTGCATCGCTCCGGTTCGATCACGGCCGCCGCGCGCGCCCTCGGAGTCAGCCAGCCGTCGGTGAGCGAGCGAGTGGCGCGTCTCGAGGGCGAACTGGGAACGACGCTCTTCGTGCGATCGACGCGCGGGGCGACCGCGACAGCAGACGGCGACCGGCTCGCCGCACGCATCGCCGACCCCGTGGATCGCCTGCGCGAGGTGTGGATGCATCCGGGGGACGGGCCGATCGAGACGGTGCGCGTCGGTGGCGCCGGCGACGTGATCGCGAGCCGCGTCATCCCCGCCCTCGCCTCGCTGCCCGCGCAGGGCGTCCGCCTCGAATTCACCCTCGGGCTCGCCGGCGACCTTCTGACGCGGCTGGTCGGCGGAGAGCTCGACCTGGTGGTGTCCTCGGTGCGCACACCGGGTCGCGGCATCCGGTATCGCGGACTCGTCGACGAGGAGTTCGTGCTCGTGGGAGCACCGTCGCTCGCCCGCACGATCGACGACGACCGTCTGCTCGAAGACGGCGCGGCCGCGCTCCTGCACCTGCCGCTGGTGGCGTACGACGCTGACCTCTCGATCATCCGTCGCTACTGGCGCAGTCAGTTCGGCCACCGTCCGGCCAACGAGCTCGCGATGATCGTCCCCGATCTGCGCGGCATCCTCGCCGCCGTGATCGCGGGCGCGGGTATCTCGGCGCTGCCGAGATACCTCGCCGAGCCCGCCATCGGCAGCGGCTCGGTCGTCGTGCTGCACAGACCCGACGAGGCGCCGATCAACACGCTCCATCTCGCGATCCCGGACGCGCCGCCGGGGCCGGCGACGGCACGTGTGATCGACGTGCTCACCGAGCGCGCCAGGCAGTGGGACGTGTTCTGACGCGTGCCGCTCGGCGCCCGCGCGCGACGGCCGTCCGGGCGAGGAGCAGAATGTGTGCATGGATGCCGCACCGCTCGTCCGCACCGAGATGCCCTCGCCGAGCTTCATCATGTCGCAGGAGGGGTACCAGATCGCCACGTATTCCTGGGGCGACCGCGATGCCGAACCCGTCCTCTGCGTGCACGGCTTCGCGTCGAGCTGTCGTGACAACTGGGTCGAGACCGGATGGGTGCGCGACCTCACGCGGGCCGGCTACCGCGTGATCGGCGTCGACCAGCGCGGCCACGGGGCCAGTGACAAGCCGCGCGACAAGCGCGCGTATTCGATGGGCGCGTTCGTGTCGGATCTGCTCACGGTGCTCGACACCTACCTGATCGACGACGTGCGCTACGTCGGCTACTCGCTCGGCGCGCGGGTCGGATGGCAGTTCGCCGTCGATGCACCTGAGCACGTGTCGCGCGCGGTGCTCGGCGGCATCCCCGACGGCCGCCCGCTGGCGCGACTTCAGATCGAGCAGGCGCGCGCGTATGCCGAAGAGGGAATACCGGTGGAGGATCCCGTCACCCGCAACTACGTGACGCTCGCCGAACGCGTCCCCACCAACGACCTGCTCGCCCTGGTGGCGCTTGCCGAGGGCATGCGCCTCGGCGATGCCGACCCCGACCCCGATCGACCGCCGGGGCAGCCGATCCTCTTCGCGACCGGATCCGAGGACGCGATCCTGGAGCGGTCGAAGAAGCTCGCGGCCTGCGCGCCGCGTGGCACGTTCCAGGAGATCCCCGACCGGCACCACTTCAACACCCCGGGCTCCCGGGTCTTCCGGCAGAGCGCGCTCGGGTTCCTGCCCGGCGGCGACGGCGACGCCGACGCGGCGGGCCCGCGATGACGCACCGTATCCGTGTCGTCTACTGCACGCAGTGCGCTTGGATGCTCCGAGCGGCATGGATCGCTCAAGAGCTGCTGACGACCTTCCAGGACGAACTCATGGGAGGCGGAGCCACACTCGAGCCGGGCACCGGGGGGATCTTCGAGGTCTACGCCGACGACGAGCGCGTGTGGTCGCGCAAGGACGACGGCGGCTTTCCCGACATCGTCGAGCTCAAGCGATTGGTGCGCGACCGCATCGCGCCGGATCGCGTCCTCGGTCATGCCGATCGTGCGGCGGCGCGGCGGCTCGAAGGGTAACGGCGCGTCCTGCGTGCTCAGGCCACCGCGGCCTTCACGAGCGCGGTGATCTTCGCCTCGACCTCGGGGGTCCAGTGGCGCACGGCGAAGCCGATCGGCCAGAGGTCGCCGTCGTCGAGGCGGGCGCGATCCTCGAACCCGATCGTCGCGTAGCGAGCCTTGAACTTCTCGGCAGGCTGGAGGAACACCACGACCTTGCCATCGCCGTTCGCATAGGCGGGCATGCCGTAGTACGTCTTGGGCGTCAGGCCGGGCGCGACCTCGGTGACGACCTTGTGCAGGCCCTCGGCGAGCGGCTTGTCGTCGGCGCCGAGTTTTGCGATGGCGTCGAGCACCTGCGTGGTGCCCGCCTCGCGGTTCTTGCCCGCCTTCGCCTGGTCGCGCAGCTCCTTCGCTCGCTCCTTGACCGCGTCGCGCTCTTCCTTCGACAGTCCGTCGGATGTCTTCTCGGCCATGACTCTCTCCTCACGCTCGTGGGTGCCTGCGCAACCCGTCGGCCTCACGCTACGCGGAGCATCCGGCGCTGCGCTTCTCCATTCCTGCCCTCTTCGTCCGCGAGTGTGGAGGGCACGACGAAGGGGCGAGGCATCGGCCCCGCCCCTCGTCTGCATGGGCGCGATCAGTCGAACTGCATCACGATGCGGCCGTCGATCTTGCCGCGCTCCATCCGCTCGAAGATGTCGTTGATGTCGTCGATCGACTCGACCGTGACGGTGGGATGGATCTCCCCGCGCGCGTAGAAGTCGAGCGCCTCGATCATGTCCTGGCGCGTGCCTACGATCGAGCCTCGGATCGTGATGGCGCGCAGCACGATATCGAAGATGTCGGCGGGGAAGTCTCCCGGGGGCAGGCCGTTGAACACGATCGTCGCGCCTCGGCGGGCGACGCCGAGCGCCTGACCGAAGGCCTTCGGGTGCACGGCGGTCACGAGCACCCCGTGCGCGCCGCCCGTCTGCTCCTGGATGACCGCCGCGGGATCCTGCGTCGCGGCGTTGACGGTGATCTCGGCGCCGTGCGATCGGGCGAGCGCGAGCTTCGCGTCGTCGATGTCGACGGCGGCGACCCGCAGACCCATGGCCCGGGCGTACTGCACCGCGATGTGCCCGAGCCCGCCGATACCCGAGATCACGACCCATTCGCCGGGGCGCGCCTCTGTCATCTTCAGGCCCTTGTAGACGGTGACGCCGGCGCAGAGGACGGGCGCGACTTCGACCGGGTCGGATCCCTCGGGGATGCGGGCGGCGAAACGCTCGTCGACGAGCATGTACTCGCCGAAGCTGCCGTCGACCGAATAGCCGCCGTTCTGCTGCTCGGGGCACAGGGTCTCCCAGCCGGTGCGGCAGAACTCGCACGTGCCGCACGCGCTCCACAGCCACGCGTTGCCCACCAGGTCTCCGATGGCGAGCGACGTCACGCCATCGCCCAGGGCCACGACCTCGCCGAAGCCCTCGTGACCGGGAATGAGGTTCGCCTTGGGCGCGACGGGCCAGTCGCCGCGCGCGGCATGCAGGTCGGTGTGACAGACGCCGGTCGTGTGCACCTTCACGAGCGCCTGACCCGGCCCGGGCGTCGGAATCGGCACGTCGCGTATGGCGAGGGGCTGATCGGGCGCCGTCACGACGGCGGCGCGCATGGTTCCCGTGGGCACGGTTCCTGTACGCGCCGTGCCGTGGGCGCTGTCCAGGGAGTCGGTAAGAATCGTCATCGATATCACTTCCTGACGGACGGACGTCTTCCGTCCTCTGCCTCCGACGCTACGTACGGGTACGTTGCACGACGTTGCACCGCCCTCGGGCGTGATCATCCCCTCCCACTCGCCGGCGTCGAAGGGGATGATGGTGTCGCGTCCTGCCGGCGAGCGGGAGACCCGATCCGACCGGAGGCAGCATGACCGCGACATCCCGTCCCGCCCAGATGCACGCGATCTCGGACGAGACCCGCCGCACTGTCGACGACGTGCTCGACTATGCACGCCGCCGGGCGCTCTACCAGGACGTCCCGCTCGACAAGCCGATGACTCCGCGCGAGCTGGAGCGGCTGGCGTCGGGATCGATCACGACGGACGGCATCGGCTCCCGCCGCGCGATCGCGCTGTTCGAGAACGTGCTCGCGCCGGCCTGCGTGTCGACCGATCATCCGGGATACCTCTCCTTCATCCCCTCGGCCCCCAGCAAGGCGTCGCTGGCCTTCGATGTCGTGGTGTCGGCATCCGCCATCTACGCCGGCTCGTGGATGGAGGGCGCCGGCGCCGTCTTCGCCGAGAACGAGGTGCTGAGCTGGCTCGCGGACGAGTTCGGGATGCCGCGGGGCGCCGGGGGCGTGTTCGTGCAGGGCGGCACGATCGGCAACCTGTCGGCGCTCGTGACGGCACGGGATGCCGCACGCCGGCGCAATCGCGAGGCGGGGCGACCCGACCCGGCGCGCTGGGTCGTCGTGTGCAGCGCCGAGGCGCACTCGTCGATCGCGTCGGCGGCCGCAGTGATGGACGTCGACATCGCCACGGCGGCGCCCGACGCCGAAGGCAGGCTGCACGGCGACGCCGTGGCGCGGGTGCTCGACGAACGCGGCGATGCGGTGTTCGCGGTGGTGGCCACCGGCGGCACCACGAATTTCGGGATCGTCGACGACATCGCCGGCGTTGCGGCCGCCACGAGACCCCGCGGTATCTGGCTGCACGTCGACGGCGCCTACGGGCTCGCCGCGATGCTCGTCGAGAGCATGCGCCCCGCGTTCGCGGGGGTCGAGCACGCCGACTCGGTGATCGTCGACCCGCACAAATGGCTCTTCGCGCCCTTCGACGCCTGCGCGCTCATCTACCGCGAGCCCTCGCTCGCGCTCTCGGCCCACACGCAGAAGGCCGAGTACCTCGACACCCTCACCGACAGGCCGGACTGGAACCCGTCCGATCTGGCGGTGCAGCTCACCCGCCGCGCCCGCGGCCTGCCGCTGTGGTTCTCGCTCGCGACCCACGGCACCGAGCAGTACCGGGCCACGATCGCCCAGGGAATCGACCTGGCACGCCGCGTGGCCGACGAAATCACGGTGCGCGACGGGCTCACGCTCGTGCGCGAGCCCCAGCTCTCGGTCGTGGTGTTCCGCCGGGAAGGCTGGACTCTCGCCGAGTACGAGGAATGGTCGACGCGCCTCCTGGAGGAGCAGCGTGCATTCGTCGTCCCCAGTTCCCACGCCGGCGAGCCCGTGCTGCGGTTCGCGATCATCTCGCCGCTCACGACGTTCGAACTGCTCTCCGACATCCTCGACACCCTGCGCTGAGGGATCCCGACCGGACGCTGTGCGCAGGACCGGATGCCGCACCCGACGACGCACGTAGACTGGACGCATCCCTCATCTCCGTAGGGATCCTCCCGCTCCGCAGGAACACCGTGACCTCAGCTTCTTCCGTCCGCACGTTCGAGGTGCGCCACGTGCAGATCGTGCGCGCCGCCTTCGCGGCGCTCGCGGCCGTCATGATCACGTTCACCTCCGACCACTCCGCGGCCGTCGGCATGGCCGTCTTCAGCGGCTTCGCGATCGCGACCGGCCTCGTGCTGCTCCTCTCGGTGTGGCTGGTCTATCCGGCGGGCCGGCGATGGCCGGCTGCCGCAGTCGGCGCTGTCACCCTCGTCGCAGGCATGGTCGGCGGGCTCATGCCGTTGCGCACCGTCATCGGCTTCTTCGTCGTCGTGATCGCGTGGGCGGTCCTCAGCGGGGTGCTCGAGGCACTCGCCGGGTGGCAGGGGCTCCGCGCCCGCACCGTGCGGCGCGAGATCGTTCCGGGCATCGCCGATGCCCGGCCCGCAGCCCCGGTCGGTCCCCGCTCCGAGAGCCGTGACGCCGTCGTCGTCGGAGCCGTGACGCTCCTCCTCGCACTGGCGCTGCTCTTCGTCCAGCCCGCGTACGCCCTCGACTACACGATCGAGGAAGCCCACCAGACGTTCACGCTCACCGGCGTCACCATCGGCGTCGGGATCTTCGGCGGCTACGCCGCGATCGTCGCCGTCTACCTCGCCATCGCCGGCTTCTCGCCGCGCGCACCCCTGCCCGTCACGACCGAGTCGCCGGACGGCGCACTCGCGGCCCCTCGGGCAGACGCGGCGCTCCGGATCGATCCGGCCGATCAGAAGGACCCCGCGTGAGCGACGACCGCCCCACCCGCCGCGATCTCATGAAGCCCGTGCAGCTGCTCGGGATGGCGTTCGGCGCGGCCCTGTTCGCAGGCATCGTGACGCTCGTGTCGATGGGCTTCTTCCAGCAGCGCACCGCCGAAGAGGCGCAGGCCGCCGTCGTGCTCGCGCTCATCATCGCCGGCGTGAGCTTCATCGCCGTTCTCGTGATCGTGTCGCTGCTGCTGCTCGCGGTAGACCCGGCCCAGATCACGAAGCAGGTCGACAAGCCGGTGCTGCTACCCGAAGAGGGCGACGAGAAGCCGGATGCCGCCGCACCCGGTGACCCCAAGGCCTGAGGCCCTCGGCTCCACCGGGAGCTTCCGCGCCCGCTGAGATCAGAGCTCGTCGACCAGCTGTGAAGCGAGGCCGTCGTACGTCGCCGGGGTGAGGGCCAGCAGGCGCTCCTTCGCGGCATCGCCGATGTCGAGTCCGCGAACGAACTCGGCGAGCTCGGCCGCACCGACGCGGCGGCCCCGGGTCAGGTCCTTCAGCAGCGCGTACGGGTCGGAGATCGACGAGCGACCTGCGGCGATCTCGGCGCGCACGACGGTCTGGATCGCCTCGGCGAGCACTTCCCAGTTCACGTCGAGGTCGGCCAGCAGCACGTCGTCGGCGAGCGAGATCTCGCCCAGGCCCCGCTGCAGGTTGTCGAGCGCGAGCAGCGAGTGCCCCAGAGCGACGCCGATGTTGCGCTGCGTCGTGGAGTCCGTGAGGTCGCGCTGCATGCGACTCGTGACGAGCGTCTGCGAGAGGGTGCCGAGCAGCCCGCCCGAGATCTCGAGATTGGCCTCGGCGTTCTCGAAGCGGATCGGGTTGATCTTGTGCGGCATCGTCGACGACCCGGTCGCGCCCGCGACGGGGATCTGCGTGAAGTAGCCGATCGAGATGTAGGTCCAGATGTCGGTCGCGAGGTTGTGCAGGATGCCGCCGGCATGGCGGATCCGGTCGTACAGCTCGACCTGCCAGTCGTGCGACTCGATCTGGGTGGTCAGGATGTTGAAATCGAGGCCGAGTCCCTCGATGAAGTCGCGCGACAGCGCCGGCCAGTCGACATCCGGCTCTGCGGCCAGGTGCGCCGACCACGTGCCGGTCGCCCCCGAGAACTTGGCGAGGTACTCGCCCCCGTCGATCTGGCGGGCGACGCGGTCGAGACGCCATGCGAAGACCGCGAGCTCCTTGCCCATCGTCGAGGGGGTGGCGGGCTGGCCGTGCGTGCGCGACAGCATGGCGGCATCCCGATGCGCCACCGCGAGGTCGGCGAGCGTCGCCGTGACGGCACGCAGCTTCGGCAGCCAGACGCGCTGGACCGCGCGCTGGACGGTGAGCGCGTAGGAGGTGGAGTTGATGTCCTCGCTGGTGCACGCGAAGTGGGTCAGCTCGGCGATGGCATCGAGCCCGAGCGTGCTGAGGCGGTCGCGCACCAGATACTCGACGGCCTTGACGTCGTGACGGGTGACGGCCTCCTTCTCGGCGAGCCAGTCGATCTCGGCCTGCCCGAACTCGAGGTACAGGGCGCGCAGCCGAGCCTTGTCGTCGTCCGAGAGCGGCGACGAGCCGAACAGCGACCGGTCGGTGAGGGCGATCAGCCATTCCACCTCGACCTCGACGCGGGCGCGGTTGAGCCCGGCCTCGGAGAGATAGTCGGCGAGCCCCGTGACGGCGGCGCGGTAGCGGCCGTCGAGGGGGCTGAGAGGCTGAGGGGGAAGAGAGGTCACAGGGGCTCCGATCGGAACTCTTCGAACGCGAAGTGCGACGCCGGCGTCACGCCGGGCGGATCGCGGGTTCGAGCTGCCGGAAGAGCGCCCGGCTCGCACTCTCGATCATACCGAGCACCTCGTCGAACATTCCGGGCCCGGCATAGTACGGGTCGGGCACATCGAGGGTATGGGCCGTCGCATCGAACGACAGCAGCAGCGCGATCTTGTCGGCGTCGGCCTCGGAACGGGCCCAGCCGTGGAGGATCCGCTCGTGACTGCGGTCGAGCGCGATCACCAGGTCGCTGTGGGCGAAGTCGGCATGGGTGAACTGCCGGGCCCGATGCCTGGTGCCGTCGTACCCGGCTCGCTCCAGCGCATCGATCGTGCGCTGGTCGGCGCGTTCCCCGACGTGCCAGTCCCCTGTTCCCGCACTCGACGAGGCGACGCGGGGACCCAGGCCCGCGGCATCCGCGAATCCACGGAAGACGACGTCGGCCATCGGGGACCGGCAGATGTTCCCGGTGCAGACGAACACGACGCGGAAGGGCTCCACGGCGCTCGCGGTCATACCGACCATTCTCGCGCGTCATCGCCCACGCCCAAAACGGAAGGCGGTGCGGGCGCGTCGTCGATGCCGCACGGAACGTTAAGGATCTCTCCTTTTCGAAGTCTTCCGCGACGGATGCCGCTCCCCTAGCTTGTGACTCACGACGTCGGCTCACGACGCCGTCGTCGCTTCCTGATCACGCGCGCAATTCGCCCTGTGGAGGTTCTGTGTCCCATCTGCCCCGTCGTCTCGTCGCCGCATCGGCGGCGTTCGCGCTCGTTGCCGCGGGGGTGGTGGCATTCGCCGCACCTGCATCCGCGGCATCCGGCGACCTCCTGCTCAGCGAATACATCGAAGGCTCGTCGTTCAACAAGGCGATCGAGATCTACAACCCGAGCACGGCGCCGGTCGACCTGGCGGCCGCGGGCTACAAGATCGATCAGTACTCGAACGGTGCGACCAACGCGAACCCCACGGTCGCCCTCACGGGAACGATCGCACCCGACGACGTGTTCGTCGTGGCCCACGCGTCGGCCGATCCCGCGATCCTGGCGGTGGCCGACCTGACGACCTCGGTCGGCCTGTTCAACGGCGATGACGCCGTCGCGCTGGTCAAGGGCACGGCGGTGGTCGACGTCATCGGACAGATCGGCGTCGACCCCGGCGCCGAGTGGGGCACAGCGCTCGCATCCACCGCTGACAACACGCTCCGCCGCGCAGCCGCGACGTGCGTGGGCGATGCCGTCGGCACCGACGCATTCGACCCGGCAAGCGGCTGGGTGGGCTTCGCGAACGGCACGTTCGACGGGCTCGGTGCACACGACGCGGACTGCGCGCTCGAACCGGGCACCGACCCCGACCCCGACCCCGATCCGGTCGCGGACTGCGACCTGGATGCGGTGACGATCGGCTCGGTGCAGGGCCCGGGATCCTCCTCGCCGGTGGCCGGCGAGAAGGTGCTGGTCGAGGGCGTCGTCGTCGGAGACTTCCAGCAGGCCGGTGGCTACGACGGGTACTACGTGCAGGATGCCGGCGACGGCGACTCGGCGACCTCGGACGGCGTCTTCGTCTACGCCCCGGGCGGTGCCGCGGTCCAGGTCGGCGACGCGGTGAGTGTGGTCGGCGAGGCCGGGGAGCGGTTCGGGCTGACCGAGATCGTCGCCGCGGGCATCGAGATCTGCGCGTCGGCGGTCGATCTGCCCGCCCCGGTCCCGCTCACCCTGCCTGCGACGCCCGAGCAGCGCGAGGCGCTCGAGGGGATGTCCGTGACCCTGCCGCAGCAGTTGACGATCGGCGAGACGTTCGAGTTCGGCCGTTTCGGCACGATCACGCTCACGGTCGGTCGCCAGCACCAGCCGACCGGACTGTATGACGCCGGATCGGCGGAGGCGGTCGCGCTCGCCGCGCAGAACGTGGCCGAGAGCATCACGGTCGACGACGGTCGCGGCTCGCAGAACCCCGACCCCGCCATTCACCCGAACGGCGACGTCTTCACGCTCGCGAACACGTTTCGAAGCGGCGATCTCGTGACGAACACGACCGGAATCCTGGACTACCGCTTCGACACGTGGGGCATCCAGCCCACCGAGGGCGCCGACTTCGCCGTCGGCAACCCGCGGACGGCTGCGCCCGAGGTCGGCGGCGAGCTGAAGGTGGCGAGCTTCAATGTGCTCAACTACTTCACGACCCTGACCGGCCCCGATGCGCGCGGTGCGAACGACGCCGCCGAGTTCGAGCGACAGGAGGCGAAGATCGTCACCGCGCTCGCCGAGATCGACGCCGACGTGTTCGGCCTGATCGAGATCGAGAACAACGGCACGGCGGTCGCGACCCTGACCGCCGCGCTCAACGAGCGTCTCGGCGGCGACGGCGACGTCTACCGCTACATCGACACCGGGGTGATCGGCACCGACGTGATCACCACGGCGCTGATCTACAAGCCGGCCTCGGTGACTCCCGCGGGGGCGTTCCAGCTCATGGAGCAGGAGGACGACGCCCGCTGGCTCGACGACTTCAACCGTCCCGCGCTGACGCAGACGTTCGCCGACGCTGCCGGCGCCGAGGTCACGGTGGTCGTCAACCACTTGAAGTCGAAGGGCTCGGACTGCAACGCCGTCAACGACCCGATCGACCCGAACGGGCAGGGCAACTGCAACGGCGTGCGCACGCAGGCTGCGGCGGCGCTCGCGGACTGGCTCGCCACCGATCCGACGGGTGAGGGCGCGGGCCGCGAGCTGATCATGGGCGACCTGAACTCGTACGCGCAGGAGGACCCCATCCAGGTGCTCACCGGCGCAGGCTTCACCGATCTGCTCGCGCAGTTCCAGGGAGCGGATGCCTACTCCTACGTGTTCGACGGGCAGCTGGGCTACCTCGACTACGCGCTCGCCGGCGGCGACGTGCTCGATGAGGTGGCCGAAGCCGCCGTGTGGAACGTCAACGCCGATGAGCCGAGTCTCATCGACTACGACATGTCGTTCAAAGCCCCGGCGCAGGACGCTCTGTACGCGGAGGACGCCTACCGCTCGAGCGACCACGATCCGGTGATCGTGGGCCTGAACCTCACCCCTCCCGACACCCTCGCCCCGACCATCGAGGCCACCGCGCTGCCGTCGTTCATCCTGGTGCCGAACAACAAGGACCGCGCGGTGCGGATGCACATCGACGCCGAGGACGAGAGCGGCGACGTCTCGGTCGCCCTGACCGACGTCACGGTGGCCGGCAGCACGAAGGCGGCGTGGGAGCAGACCGGCGACCGCACATTCACGGTCAAGGCGGTGAACGGCGCGCGCTACACGTTCACGTGGACGGCGACGGATGCCGCGGGCAATACCGCGACCGACACGGCAGTGGTCGTCGTCGGCGTGAGGGGCCTGCTCGGGCTCTTCTGACGCGGCGCGGCTCCTCTCCTGGCGGCCCCTCCTCTCGTTCGTCACCGAACGCGGGGAGGGGCCGCTGATCTGCGCTCGCGGCGTTTAGTAAACGTTTGCGCGGTCTGCGCGGAACTATCTATCGTCAGTCTGTGCGGTCCGCAAACGATTGCGTGATTCTCACCGGCGAGCACTCGCTCAGACAGCACCGACCACCCGATGGAGGGCAGATGACGACGATTCGAGATGTCGCCAAGGTCGCCGGGGTTTCACCCGCCACCGTCTCGCGCGTCGTCAACGGTCTCGCCGGCTACTCGGCCGAGACGCGCCGCCGAGTGGACGACGCGATCCGCGAGCTCAGCTACGAACCGGACACTCTCGCGCGCGGGCTCAAGACGAAGCAGGGCGCCGTCATCGGTGTGCTGGCTCCCGTCGTCTCCGACGCCCTGGCCTCCGAGATCATGAGCGGCGTCGAGTCGGCCGCCCGTCAGCGCGGCTACTCGGTGATGCTGGGCAGGACGGGACCGAACTCCGCCTACGCGGCCAGCTACCTCCGCACCTTCCGAACCTACCGCGCAGCCGGCGTCATCCTGATCTCCGCCGCCGTCACGGCCGACATGCGCCGCGCACTCGGCTCGGGCATCCCCGTGATGTCCGTCGCCATCCGAGACGGTGCGCAATTTCCGAGTCTGGCGATCGATGACGAGGCCGCCGCGTATGACGGCACCCGCCGCCTCATCACTCTCGGCCACCGCCGCATCGGCCTCCTCGCCGGCGACCCCGCATCGACGCTCGTCAACACCGTGCGCAAGCGCGGCTACCTCCGTGCCATGACCGAGGCGAGGCTCGATCCTCTGATCGAGCATGGCAACTCGCTGTACGACTCCGCACCGCCCGCCCTCGGTCGGCTTCTCGCGAGAGACGCCGGACTGACGGCCGTTTTCGCACTGAGCGATGAGATGGCGGCCGCCGTCGTCAACGAACTGCAGCGCAAAGGGCGGATCGTGCCTGACGAGATCTCGGTGCTCGGCTTCGACAACACGCGAACGTCGACCCATGTCTATCCGGCGCTCAGCACGATTGCGCAGCCGCTGGAGCGGATGGGTCAGCTCGCCGTGGAGAGGCTGCTCGCCGCGGAAGACGGCCCGGCCGGAGCCCTCGGCCCTCGCATTCTCGCGCACCGACTGATCGAGCGCGGTTCGACGTCCGCCCCCGCAGACCGCACGACCCCATCCCGCACGACGAGCACTACCCACCCCACCAAGGAGAATTCATGATGCAACGACGCCTCTATCGCCGTCCCCTTCTCGCCCTCGCATTCGTCGCAACCGCGGCGATCAGCCTCTCGGCCTGCGCGAGCACGACCGCGACGCCCGCCGCGACGGCCACGAGCGACGAACTCGAGGGCCGCGGCCCGATCCAGTACGTGAGCAGCCCGGATGGCTCGGGCGCGGCACAGGCCACGATCGACGCCTGGAACGCCGAGCACCCCGATGAGCAGGTCACCTGGGTCGAACTTCCGCTGGATGCCGACCAGCAGCGTCAGCAGATGGTGCAGAACGCCCAGGTCGAGGGGTCCGCCTACACGGTGCTGAACCTCGATGTCGTCTGGACGTCGGAGTTCGCCGCGAACCGCTGGATCACGGCGTTGCCCGAAGACGCGATCGCACTGGACGAGATGATTCCGGCGACGGTGGATGCCGCGACCTACCGCGACACGGTCTATGCCGCCCCGTACTACACCGACGGAGCACTCCTCTACTCGCGTACCGACTTGCTGGCCGCCGCCGGAATCACGAATCCTCCTGAGACCTGGGCCGAGATGGAAGCGGCCTGCGACGCGGTGCTTGCTCTGCCGGAGGCTGCCGGCATGTCGTGCTACGCCGGGCAGTTCGACAAGAACGAGGGCCTCACCGTCAACTTCAGCGAGGCCGTGAGCTCGGCGGGAGGCTCGCTCTTCAACGCCGACGGCGAGCCGACGGTCGACACGCAGGAGGCGCGCGTCGCACTCGACTTCCTGGTCGACGGCTTCGCCACCGGCATGATCCCGGAAGAGGCGATCACTTTCCAGGAGGAGCAGGGTCGCGAGGCATTCCAGTCGGGAAGGCTGGTCTTCCTCCGCAACTGGCCGTACATCTACAAAGCGCTCGCGGCCGAAGACGGCTCCAGCAGTGTGCAGGGAAAATTCGGCGTGAGCGCCATTCCCGGCCTCGACGAGCTGGGCGTATCCACCCTCGGTGGGCGCAACATCGCCATCTCGAGCTTCGCCGAGAACAAGGCGACGGCACTCGACTTCATCACGTTCTTCACCTCCCAGGAGCAGCAGCGCGAGCGGCTCGCGCTCAGCTCGCGCGCGCCCGTTTTCGCCGAGTTCTACGAAGACGACGCGATCGTGGCCAAATACGCGTACCTGCCGACCCTGCTGACCGCGCTCGAGCGGGCGCAGCCGCGCCCCAAGGTGGTCCAGTACGGGGCGACGACCGCGGCGATCCAGGACGACATCTACGCGGCGTTGACAGGGGTCAAGAGCCCGGAGGAAGCGCTGGAGAACCTGCAGTCGCAGCTCACCACGATCACCGCCGACTGAACCGCTGCACGTGGGCGGCCGTCGACCGTGACGGCCGCCCACGTCCACGACCCTAGGAACCTCCGAGATGTCACCATCATCGATCGCCCCCGCGCCCCCGCGCACGCCTCCCCTCTCTCCGCACCGGCTTCCACGCCGTGTCGCTCGTGGGCCGAGAGAAGGTGCAAGGGCGGCGCTTCTCCTCTCGCCGACGTTCATCGTGCTCGCCCTCGTGATCGCCTATCCGTTGATCTCAGCGGTGTATCAGTCACTGTTCAGCGCCCAGGCGGGACTCGACGCCGATGGGTTCGTCGTGGAGGGCGAGACCTTCGTCGGACTCGGAAACTACCTGAGCATCTTCGCGGGCTCCGACTCCGCCCGCTTCTACAACGCCTTCTGGAATACGACCTTCTTCACGGTCGTCTCCGTCGGCCTCGAGACCGTCATCGGTGTCGGATTCGCCGTCGCCATGAACCGCGCGTTCCGGGGCCGCGGCTTCCTCCGCGCGGCGATCCTGATCCCGTGGGCTATCCCCACGGCGGTGTCCGCTCTGCTGTGGCGATGGATCTTCCAGTCGAACGGCGTCGCGAACGCGCTGCTCAACCAGCAGGTCCTCTGGACGGCCGAGGGCCTGCAAGCCCAGATCGCCGTGATCATCGCCGAGGTCTGGAAGACCGCCCCGTTCATCGGATTGCTCGTGCTCGCCGGAATGCAGCTCATTCCCGAAGAGGTGTATGAGGCGGCGAAACTGGACGGCGCGAACGCCTGGAAGCAGTTCTTCTCGATCACGCTCCCCCTCGTGAAGCCGGCGCTCCTGGTCGCAGTGCTCTTCCGCCTGCTCGATGCCCTCCGCATGTTCGACCTGCCGTTCGTGCTGATCGGCCCGCGCAAGAGCTCCGTCGAAACGCTGTCGATCCTCGCCTGGGACGAGTCGAACCAGCTCCAATACGGCATGGCCTCGGCGTTCGCGATCATCCTGCTCGTCTACGTGGCGCTGATCGCATTCGTGTTCGTCCGCCTGCTCGGTGCCGATGTGTTCGGCGACGCGGACAAGCGGACCGAGAAGCTCGCTCGCAGGGCCCGCGCAGGCGGCGCCGCACCAAAGGAGTCTGTTCGATGACCGCCATCGCGGAAAGAGGCGCTCTCGCCCCGCACGAAGACACTCGGCGCGAACGCGGCCGGCGCGACACGCAGCGACGACGACCGGCCCAGCGCCCCAGCGCCATCATGCTGGCGGCGACACGCTGGATCGGCATCGCGATCGTGGCGGTGTACTGCCTCGCACCGTTCTTCTGGATGATCGTCTCGAGCCTGCGCACGACGAACGACATCTTCGAGACGACGCCGCTGCCGACCACCTGGTCCATCGAGAGCTACGTCCAGGTGTTCGACTCGTCGAACAACTTCGGGCAGGCGCTGCTGAACAGCCTCATCGTGGCGGGGATCACAACGATCTTCGCTCTCGTGTTCGGCATCTTCGCCGCCTATGCGATCGCCAGGCTGAACTTCCCCTTCAAGTCCGCCATCCTCGCCGTCGTCATCGCGACATCGATGTTCCCCGGCATCGCCGTGGTCGTTCCGCTCCTGCGGCTGTTCACCGATATCGGCTGGATCAACACCTACCAGGCGATGATCGTGCCCAGTCTCTCCTTCGCCATTCCCCTCGCCGTGTGGAACTTGACGACCTTCATGAAGCAGCTCCCGCACGATCTCGAGCAGGCGGCGATGATCGACGGATGCACGAAGTGGCAGGCCTTCACGAAGATCCTGCTGCCGCTCGCGGCGCCGGGAGTCTTCACGACCGCGATCCTCACCTTCATCCATAGCTGGAACGAGTTCATCATCGCGCTCTCCATGGCCAACGACCCCGCGATCCAGACGGCGACCGTCGCCATCTCGAAGTTCACCGGCGCCAGTGATTTCCAGGCGCCGTTCGGCGCGCAGATGGCTGCGGGCGTGGTCGTCACGATTCCGCTCATGATCATGGTGCTCCTCTTCCAACGCCGTATCGTCGACGGCCTCACCTCGGGGGCGACGAAGTGAGCGACTGGTGGGAGACGGCCGTCATCTACGAGGTCTATCCGCGGTCGTTCGCCGACTCGAACGGGGACGGCGTGGGGGACCTGCGCGGAATCATCGAGAAGATTCCCTATATCGACTCGCTCGGCGTCGAGGGGATCTGGCTGACGCCGTTCCAGCGATCACCGCAGGTCGATCAGGGCTACGACATCAGCGACTACTGCGATGTCGATCCGTTGTTCGGAACGATCGCCGACTTCGACGAACTCCTCGAAGCGGCCCACGCGCGGGGGCTGAAAGTGCTCGTCGACATCGTGCCGAACCACACCTCGATCGAGAATCCGCTGTTCGAGGCCGCTGTGGCCGCCGGGCCGGGCTCGCCGGAGCGAGCGATGTTCCACTTCCGGCCCGGGCGGGGGGGCTCCGACGAGGACCCGCCCAACAACTGGGTCAGTGTGTTCGGGGGTCCCGCTTGGCACCGCGTCGACGCCCAGTCGTCGGAAGACGCCGACTGGTACCTGCACCTGTTCTCACCCGGTCAACCGGACTGGAACTGGGAGAATCCGGCCGTGGCGGACTACTTCGACGGCGTCATCCGGTTCTGGTTCGACCGCGGCGTCGACGGCATCCGCATCGACGTCGCCCATGGCCTCTTCAAGGCGGAGGGCCTGCCCGACTCTGTTTCGGTGCCGATCGTGATCGACGGCCTGCGCTCGAACCCGCTGGCCATGAACCAGGTCGCCGTGCATGACGTGTACCGGGTGTGGCGTGCGGTGGCCGAGGAATACTCTCCGCCCCGGCTGCTGCTGGGTGAGGTGAACCTCGAGCCGGAACTCGCGGCGCTCTACACGCGTCCCGATGAACTCCACCAGACCTTCGCGTTCGCCTTCGCGCGCCTCGGCTGGGAGCCGGCGGAGTGGTGTTCGGTCGGGAACCGGCTCGAGGCGGTGCGCCGCCGCGTCGGCGCGGCCCCGAGCTGGGCGCTCGAGAACCACGACATCGTGCGCACCGTGACCCGCTTCGGCGGGGGCGGGCGTGGCCGTGAGCGAGCGCGGGCCGCCATCGTCGCGCTGCTCGGTCTGCCCGGGGCGGTCTACGTCTATCAGGGGCAGGAACTAGGGCTGCCCGAGATCGACGTACCCGTCGAGGAGCGCGCCGACCCGATGTGGACGCACGGCGGGGTGAGTCGGGACGGGGCGCGCATCCCGCTCCCGTGGATCGACTTCGTGGCCGACAACCACGGCTTCTCTCCCGCGGGCGCGGAACGCCCCTGGCTGCCGATTCCTCCCGGCTGGGGAGAATTCGCGGTGTCGCGGCAATCCGCGGACGCAGCATCCACGCTCGCGCTCTTCCGTCGCGCGGCACAGGTCCGCCGCGAACTCGTTTCATCGGGTGCATTCAGCCCCGATGAAGGTGCGGTGTGGAGCTTCGACGACGGGACGGGGCTCCTCCTGGTCCGCCGTGATGAAGGCGTCTGCGTCGCGATCGCCATGGGCGACGCTGCCGCCCGGCTGCCGGACGGCACGGTGCTGTTCTCCTCCGCGCCGCTCGAGGAGGGCCTACTGCCTCCCGACACGACAGCCTGGATCGCCGTGCGGTGAGGCAGTGCCGCGGGCTCTTCTGAGCGCGCGCACTCCTCCCCAGGACGCCCTTCTCCGGGTTCGTGCACAGAACGCGGAGAGGGAGCTCTGGTCGGCGGTGCGGCGGATGAGCATGGACGGGTGTTCGACCCGACCCCCACCACATCCCCTGCCCAGGAGCTCGCCATCGTCGCGCGCGAGCTCGCCGTCATCGGCGACCGCATCGCAGATGCCGTGACCAACGCGCGCGGGCTGTCCGCCGCGACCGACTGGCAGGCCAAGGCCGCAACCGCCTATCACGAGAAGGCCGATGCCTGGGCGGGCGCCGTCTCGAGCCTGCTGTGCCTCGCCGAGACGGCGCGCCTCGACGCCGCACGAGCCCGCGACCGCGTCGCGCTGCAGGAGGCCGCACCGGATCTTCAGCTCTTCGCACCGGCGGCGCGGCGATGAGCTCCGACGGACCCGGCCTCGACGACGGACGACCGAAGGTCGACCTCGACCCGGACTGGAGCCTGATCGGCCGGCTTCCCGAGGTCTGGCCGCGCACCGATTCGGGGCTCGAGATCCGAGGCGGTGGGGCCGTCTCGGTCGACACCGAGACGCTGCGGCACACCGCCGGCCGCTTCGTCCAGGCGAAGATCGACCTGGACTCGATCGGTGAGCGGCTCGGTTCGCTGAACAACATGCTGTGGTGGATCGGCGACCGCGCCTGGGAGGCGAAGACGAGCGCGCAGACGCTCTGGACGCACCTGCTCGAGGTGCGGCGTGAGGCGGAGCGGATCACGTTCGCGCTGCAGGAGGCGGCGGCCGTGTACGAGCTGGTCGAGCTCGACGTCGAGCGCCGCGCGGCCACTTTCGCGGGCGACGTCGCGAAGACGGCCGTCCTCGACGCGCAGATGGACTCGCTGCGCGAGACCTATCCCGATGCGTGGTCGAAGGCGCTGGGCGCCGAGTGGGATCGCGCCGTGATGTGGCCGTCCGAACTGGTGCGGCAGGCCACCGAGACAGGGGTCGCGATCGGCGGTGAGTTCGGCGACCCCGCGGCGACCGTCGTCGGCGCGGGCGCGGGTCTGTTCACGCTCGGCACCGCCGCCGGATTGGGGATCGCCGGTTCGGGTCGCCTCGCGCGCGACGCGAAGCTCACTGGGGCGCCAGGCCCCGTGACACTCACCGCGGTGCCGCCGGCTCCGACGTCGGGTGCGCCGGCAAGCCTTGCCGGCGCGACTCAGCGGATCCCCGGGGCAGGTGAATCCCGCGTACGCGTCGAGCGCTACGCGATGCCCGATGGCACTCGACAGTTCGCGGTCTACATCGCGGGCATGCAGACCGCGGCGATCGGCGGCGACGACCCGTGGGACAACAAGTCCAACATCGAGCTGTACACCGGGCAGCGGTCGGAGTCGTACGCCGCCACCGAGCGTGCACTCGTCGACGCCGGGGCGCGGCCCGGCGACCCCTTGTACATATTCGGCTATTCGCAGGGGGCGATGATCGGCGCGCACCTGGCGCTCGAGAGCGAGTACGACACCCGCACGCTGGTCTCGATCGGGTCACCCGTCTCGGCCGAGGTCGGCGCGGGCACCCTGAGTGTGACGCTCCGGCACACCGACGACCCTGTCGCCGCGCTCGCGGGTGGCGGCCATGTCGCCGCGGTCGGCGCGCCGGGCAGCATCGTGGTCGAACGCGTCGCCGACACCGCGACCGGAGTGGACGACATCGCCGTTCCCGGACACCAGATGGCGGCGTACGCCGAGACGGCGGCACTCGTGGACGCGTCGCCGGACCCCCGCGTCGACGAGCTGCGCGGCGTCTTCGACCAACTCGCGAGTGCTGAATCGGTCGAGGTGACGGAGTACTCCGCGAGGCGGACGGACGGAGTCGTCAGTCCTTCGGGCGGGGGCGCAGGATGATCCCGAACACCCAGTTGATCAACGAGATGATGATCGCGGCGACCAGTCCCCACCAGAAGTCCTCGACACGCAGGCCCCAGTTCCACCAGTGCGTGAGCCACGCGGTCAGCCACAGCAGGAACGCGTTGATGAGAAGGCCGATGAGCCCGAGCGTCAGGATGTACAGCGGGAACGCGAGCACCTTGATGACGGTGCCGATGATGGTGTTCACCAGTGCGAAGATCACCGCGACGAGCAGCAGCGTCAGCACCAGCTGCAGCGTCTCGCCCGGTGGGAATGCGATGACCGAGACCTGCAGAGCGGGAATGAGCGTCACGACCCAGATCGCGAACGCATTGACGACGACTCGGATGAGGAAGCGCATAGTGCGTCAGTCTGGCACGCGGTCCCGACGGCTGGGAAGCTGCGCGGGGCGCGGCATCCGTCCCGCTCGTAGACTCGTGAGCGTGACCGACGCACCCGAGATCCCCGTCCGCGTGCGCCCCGAGGTCGCCGCGCTGCCCCCGTACAAGCAGGGCAAGCAGGCCGGCGCCGAGGCGTTCAAGCTGTCCAGCAACGAGAACCCCTTCGATCCCCTTCCCGGAGTGCTCGAACGCGTGCGGGCCGCGACGGCCCTCAACAGATACCCCGATGCCTCGGCCGCCCGCCTCCGCGAACGCCTCGCCGAGCGGTTCGGAGTCACCGCAGACGCCGTGCACATCGGCGCCGGGAGCGTCTCGATCCTGGCGCAGCTCGTGCAGGCGACCTCCGGCCCGGGCGACGAGGTGATCTTCGCGTGGCGCTCCTTCGAGGCATACCCGTGGCTGGCGACGCTCGCGGGTGCGACCGCCGTGCTCGTGCCGCTCACCGACGACGCGCGGCACGACCTGCCCGCCATGGCAGCCGCGGTCACCGACCGCACCCGCGCGATCATCGTGTGCAGCCCCAACAATCCGACCGGACCGGTGGTCACCCAGCCCGAGTTCGATGCCTTCATCGCGCGGGTTCCGGCCGACGTCCTGGTCATCCTCGACGAGGCGTACGCCGAATTCGTCACCGCCGCCGATGCGGTCGACGGCCTGCGCACCCTCGGCGGCACCGGGCACGCGAACGTCGTGGTGCTGCGGACCTTCTCCAAGGCGTACGGACTGGCCGGACTCCGCGTCGGCTACGCCGTCGGCCACCCGCGGATCCTCGATGCCGCGCGCAGCACCGCGATCCCGCTGTCGGTGACCGCGCTCGCCGAGGAGGCGGCGCTGGCGAGCCTCGACGTCGAGGACGAGCTGATCGCGCATGTCGGTGTGATCTCCGAGCGCCGGGACCGGCTCGCCGCCGCTCTGCGCGATGCAGGCTGGCGCGTACCCGATGCTCAGGGCAACTTCGTGTGGCTGCCCGCCGGTGATGAGACGCTCGCACTGGCGGAGGCGTTCGACGCGGCCGGTCTGATCGTCCGCCCGTTCGCCGGCGACGGCATCCGCATCTCGGTCGGAGAAGAAGAATCTGTCGAGAAGGTCCTACGGATTGCAGAATCCGTTGTGAGGGGCCTCCCAGAGGGCCATTCCGGCCGAGGGCTAGCGTAGAACGGTGACCCTGCCTGAAGACTCGGTGACGCCCGGCAACGCGGCTCTCTCCGAAGACCCCGCACTCGTCCGCATCCTCGACGCGGACGGCACTCTCGCGCCGACTCCCGCAGCCGAGCCCTACCTCGCGCTCATCGACGGACTCGCCGATGCCGACCTCGAGGGCTTCTATCGCGACATGGCCGTGATCCGCGCGTTCGACGTGCAGGCCACCAACCTGCAGCGTCAGGGCCAGCTCGCCCTGTGGCCGCCGAGCTACGGGCAGGAGGCCGCTCAGGTCGGGTCCATCCGCGCGGCGCGCACGCAGGACCACGTGTTCCCCTCGTATCGCGAGCACGTCGTGACCAAGATCCGCGGCGTCGACCCGATCGACATCATCCGGCTCATGCGCGGGCTCACGCACGGCGGCTGGAACCCGTTCGATCCGAAGAACGGCAACACCCACATCTATACGCTCGTGCTCGGCGCCCAGACGCTGCACGCGACCGGCCTCGGCATGGGACTCGTCTTCGACGGGCGCTGCGGCACGGGCGACCCGGAGCGCGACGAGGCGGTCATCGTCTACTACGGCGACGGCGCATCGAGCCAGGGCGACGTTCACGAGGCGATGGTGTTCGCCGCGAGCTACGCCACCCCCGAGGTCTTCTTCCTGCAGAACAATCAGTGGGCCATCTCGGTGCCGGTCGCGACCCAGTCCCGGTCGCCGCTGTACCAGCGCGGCGCCGGTTACGGCATGCCGAGCATCCCCGTGGACGGCAACGACGTGCTCGCCAGCTGGGCGGTCACCCGGACTGCTCTCGACGAGGCCCGGGCGGGCAAGGGCCCCCGTGCGATCGAGGCGCTGACGTATCGGCTCGGCGCGCACACCACGAGCGACGACCCCACCAAGTACCGCACATCGGTCGAAGAGGAGTCGTGGCTTCGTCGCGACCCGATCGCCCGCATGAAGACGTACCTCCTCGGCCGTGGCGCGTCCGACGCGTTCTTCGCAGACGTGGATGCCGAATCCGAGGCGCTCGCCGACGACATCCGCGTCCGCACCAACGCGCTCGGCGGCCTCGAGCGCGACACGATCTTCTCGCACGTCTACTCGGAGCCGCATCCGCTCATGCAGGAGCAGCAGCGGTGGCTGAGCGACTACGAGGCAACGTTCGAAGGAGGCGCATCGTGACCGTGCTCCGACAGGACCAGCAGCCGGGGGTCGAGGCGCCCCCTGCGGTGACCACCATGCCGCTCAGCCGCGCCATCAACGCGGGCATGCGCGCGGCACTGGCCGGTAGCGACCGCGTCCTGCTCATGGGTGAGGACATCGGCAAGCTCGGCGGCGTATTCCGCGTCACCGAGGGCCTGCAGGCCGAATTCGGCGAACGTCGCGTGCTCGATACGCCGCTCGCCGAGTCGGGGCTCGTGGGCACCGCGATCGGCCTGGCGATGGCGGGCTTCCGGCCGGTCGTCGAGATCCAGTTCGACGGCTTCGTCTTTCCCGGGTTCGACCAGATCACCTCGCAGCTCGCGAAGATGACGAACCGTCACGAGGGCGCGCTGCAGATGCCCGTGGTCATCCGGATCCCGTACGGCGGGCACATCGGAGCGATCGAGCACCACCAGGAGAGCCCCGAAGCGTATTTCACCCACACGCCGGGCCTGCGGGTCGTGAGCCCTTCCACGGCGAACGACGGGTACTGGATGATCCAGGATGCGATCGCCTCGCCCGACCCGGTCATCTTCCTCGAGCCGAAGGCAAAGTACTGGCAGAAGGGCGAAGTCGACACGTCGGCGCGCGCCCTGCCGCTGCATACGTCACGCGTGGTGCGCCGCGGTACCGACGTCACGCTCGTCGGACACGGCGCCATGGTGACGACACTGCTTCAGGCGGCCGCGCTCGCCGAGTCCGAGGGGACCAGCTGCGAGGTCATCGACCTGCGATCGCTGTCGCCCATCGACTACGGTCCGATCCTCGATTCCGTGCGCCGCACCGGGCGCATGGTCTACGCACAAGAGGCCCCCGGCTTCACGTCGCTCGGTTCCGAGGTCTCGGCCACCGTCATGGAGCGAGCGTTCTACGCCCTCGAGGCGCCGGTTCTGCGGGTATCGGGCTTCGATGCCCCCTTCCCGCCGGCCAAGCTCGAGGGTGTCTTCCTGCCCGACGCCGACCGCATCCTCGAGGCCGTCGATCGGTCCCTCGCCTACTGATGACCACGCCCTCCCCACGAGAGAACGACTGATGGACGAGAGCCGGGGATCCTCCCTCCCTCTCGGCGACCGGCTGTACTCTCGCGATCAGGTGGCGGCTCGAAAGGACCCAGCATGAGCACCCAGACCTTTGTTCTGCCCGACGTCGGCGAGGGTCTCACCGAGGCCGAGATCGTTGCGTGGCACGTCGCACCGGGCGACACCGTGGCCGTGAACGACGTGCTCGTCGAGATCGAGACCGCCAAGTCGCTGGTCGAGCTTCCCTCGCCGTTCGCGGGCACCGTCGGCGAGCTCCTCGTCGGCGAAGGCACGACGGTGAACGTCGGCGCTCCGATCATCACGATCGCATCGAAGGCGGATGCCGCGGGGCCGGCGACGGTCGGCCAGTCGGAGCACGGCGCCCCTGCCGATTCCTCCGCTTCGGAGGGCGAGGGTGCGGTGCTGGTGGGCTACGGCACCGGCGGTCAGGTGCAGTCACGGCGGCGCACCCCCACCGTGACGGCGGGCGAGCGGGTCGCGGCATCCGTCGGCGTCGCCGCCAAGCCCCCGATCCGCAAGCTCGCCCGCGATCTCGGAGTGGATCTCGCCGCCGTCGCGCCCAGCGGGCCGGCCGGCGAGGTCACCCGCGACGACGTGGTGAAGCACGCCTCGCAGGCGAGCGTCTTCCGCAACATCGAGACGCCCGAGTGGGGCGATGTGCGCGAAGAGACGATCCCGGTCGCCGCTCCCGCATCGGCGGGTCCGGCCGCGCCCTCGCGCTCAGTCGGGGCGGGGACCTTCACGCCGGTGAATCCCGCGCCCGATGCAGAAGGCCGTGAAGAGACGATCGCCGTCAAGGGCGTGCGCAAGGCCGTCGCGAGCGGCATGGTGCGCAGCGCCTACACCGCACCGCACGTGTCGGTATGGACCGACGTCGATGCGTCCCGCACGATGGAACTCGTCAAGCGGCTGAAGACCTCTCCCGACTTCGCCGACATCAAGGTCTCGCCGTTGCTGATCATGGCTCGCGCCGTCATCTGGGCGGCACGCCGCACGCCGATGGTGAACGCCGCGTGGGTCGATGCCGAGACCGGCGCCGAGATTCGCGTGCGCCGCTACGTGAACCTAGGCATCGCGGCGGCGACGCCGCGCGGACTCCTCGTGCCCAACATCAAGGACGCGCAGGATCTCTCGATGCGCGAACTCGCCCGTGCCCTCGAGCGGCTGACGGTCGCCGCCCGAGAGGGCAAGACGACCCCCGCCGATCAGCAGCACGGAACCATCACGATCACGAACATCGGCGTGTTCGGGATGGACGCCGGCACTCCGATCATCAATCCCGGTGAGGCCGGCATCGTCGCGCTCGGCACGATCCGGCAGAAGCCGTGGGTCGTCGACGGCGAGGTGCGACCCCGCTGGGTGACGACGGTCGCGGGCTCGTTCGATCATCGCGTGATCGACGGAGACGGCATGTCGCGATTCATCGCCGATGTCGCTTCGATCCTCGAGGAACCCGCGCTCCTGCTCGATTGAACGCCCGGCATCGGAGGCGCTCGGGTGATTTGAGAACGATTCTCAATAACGTTAGAGTCGAGAACATGAGTTCGACACGACGCACGACGACCCTGCTCGCCCTCGCCGCGGCATCCGCTCTGGCACTCTCGGGCTGCGCCACCGCAGCGGGCACCGAGACCGGGGCCGACGGGCGTCTGACGGTCGTCGCGTCGACGAACGTCTATGGGCAGATCGCCGAGCAGATCGGCGGCGACCTGGTGGAGGTCACCTCGATCGTCTCGAGCGACTCGCAGGACCCCCACTCGTTCGAGCCCAGCGCCCGCGATCAGCTCGCCGTCTCGAACGCCGATCTCATCATCGAGAACGGCGGCGGGTACGACGCATTCATCGACGCGCTCATCGAGTCCAGCGGCAGCAGTGCGCCCGTCGTGACGGCGGTCGAGCACTCCCACGACTGGCCCGACAACGACGGCCATGACGAAGAGACGGCGGATGCCGCGGACGACGCGGCAGAGACCGAGGACGACGCCGAGCACGACGAGCACGACCACGAGCACGTCGAGGGCTTCAACGAGCACGTCTGGTACGACCCGCACACCGTCGCGCACGTCGCCGCCGCGATCGCGGAGGAACTCGGCGAGCTCAGCCCCGATGACGCGGCGACCTTCACCGCCAACGCGGAGGCATTCTCTGCCGAGATCGAGGGACTCGAGGCCTCGCTCGCCGATATCGCGGCCGCGCACGGCGGCGAGCAGGTCTTCGTCACCGAGCCGGTACCGGTGTACCTGATCCGCGAGGCCGGTCTCGAGAACGTCACGCCCGAGGCCTTCAGCGAGGCCGTCGAGGAAGGGCAGGACGTCGCACCCGCGACGCTGCTCGAATCCCTTCGGCTGCTCGAATCCGGCGACGTCCGCACCGTCATCACGAACACGCAGACCGGCGGCGCCGAGACGACGCAGATCATCGACACGGCCGAACAGGGCGGGATCCCCGTGATCGCGTTTTCAGAAACGCTCCCCGAGGGCCAGACTTACATCTCGTGGATGCAGGCGAACATCGAGGCGCTGAGCGCGGCGCTGGACGAGTGAGCGCCGCACCCTCCGACGCCGGCGCGGCCGGGACCGCGCGCCCCGCGGCTCCGGGTGACGCGCCGGCGGCGCCGGGAGGGGGCTCGGCTCCCGTTCTCACGATCAGGGATGCCGCGCTCCGGCGCGGCGAACGGGAGCTGTGGTCGGGGCTGAACCTCGACGTGCATGCCGGCGAGCTGATCGCCGTGCTCGGCCCGAGCGGTTCGGGCAAGACGACGCTGCTGCGCGCGATCCTCGGGCTCGAACCGCTCTCGAGCGGCACGATCGCGGTGAGCGGCCACGACGTGCATGGCCGGGGCAACCGCACCATCGGCTACATTCCGCAGGCACGGCCGCTGCCGCGCGACACCTCACTGCGCGGCCGCGACCTCGTCACCCTGGGCGTGGACGGGCACCGCTTCGGGCTGCCCTTCCCCCGCCGCGGTGACCGTGCCCGCGTCGATGCGCTGATCGACGCCGTCGGTGCACGCGACTTCGCGGACCGGCCGGTGGGCGAGCTCTCGGGCGGCGAGCAGCAGCGGCTGCGCGCAGGACAGGCCCTCGCGGACGATCCCCGGCTGCTGCTCTGCGACGAGCCGCTCACCAGCCTCGACCTCGCCAACCAGCAGGCCGTCATCGGCCTCATCGACCGGCACCGCCGCGACAAGGACGCCGCCGTCCTGCTCGTCACCCACGACATCAACCCGGTGCTGGGCAAGGTCGATCGCATCCTGTACATCGCGAACGGGCGCTTCACCCTCGGCACGCCCTCCGAGGTGCTCAACTCCCGCGTGCTCACCGACCTGTACGGAGCCCACGTGTTCGTGCTGCGGGCGGGCGATCGCCTGGTGGTGGTCGGCGCGCCCGACGCCGAGGCATCCCATCACCACCACGACGAGGACCACGCATGAACTGGGACGACGTCGCCGACGCGATGTTCGGCGGTCTGCCGTACTACGGCGACATCCTCGCGCTCGTGTCGAACTCGGTGTGGGCCGGCGCCGTGCTGGGCCTCGTCGGGGGACTCATCGGCGTCTTCGTGATCCAGCGCGACATGGCGTTCGCCGTGCACGGCATCAGCGAGCTGTCGTTCGCGGGTGCCGCCGCAGCGCTGTTGATCGGCGTGGACGTCGTCACGGGATCGATCGTCGGATCGCTCGTCGCCGCCGCGATCATCGGCTGGCTCGGCGCGCGGGCACGCGACCGCAACTCGATCATCGGCGTGCTCATGCCGTTCGGTCTCGGCCTGGGCATCCTCTTCCTCTCGCTGTACGACGGCCGCAGCGCCAATCGGTTCAGCCTGCTCACCGGGCAGATCGTGTCGGTGCAGTCGGGGCAGCTCGGCTGGCTCATCGGCATCGGCGCCGTAGTGCTGCTGGGTCTGCTGCTCATCTGGCGCCCGTTGCGGTTCGACTCGCTCGACCCGCAGTCCGCGGCGGCACGCGGCGTGCCCACGACCGTGGTGTCGCTCGGATTCATGCTGCTGCTCGGTCTCATCGTCGCCGTCGCGGTGCACATCATCGGCGCGCTGCTGGTGATGGCGCTCCTGGTCACGCCGGCCGCCGCAGCGGTGCGCGTCGCGTCGGGACCGCTGTCGGTGCCGCTGCTGTCGGCTCTGTTCGGCTTCGTGTCTGCCGTGGGCGGCATCCTGCTCGCGATCATGGGTACCCTCCCCGTGAGCCCGTACATCACGACGATCTCGTTCGTCATCTACCTGGTGTGCCGCGGCATCGGCGCACGGCGGGGGCGGGTGACCCGTGCCCACGCGGCGTGACGGCGGCCATGAGCGCCGAGAGTGCGCGTGTTGCGGTTTCGGATGCGCGTGGACAGCCGTTCGTGCACTTTCGGCGAGCGGATGCCGCGCCCGGGCGACCCTCAGGGCCCGCCGGTAGACTTCCGGCCATGGTCCAGCGCAATACGTGGCAGCGCGAACGCGTGCGCGAAGCGCTCTCGGATGCCCGTGGATTCGTGAGCGCGCAGTCGCTGCACGCCACCCTCCGCGACGAGAACACCGGCATCGGTCTGGCGACCGTGTACCGCGCGCTCGCCGGGCTCGCCGCCCAGGGCGACGCCGATTCGCTGCAGAGCCCCGAGGGCGAGGCGCTCTATCGCGCCTGCACGAGCACGGGCCACCACCACCACCTGATCTGCCGCTCCTGCGGGCTGACGGTCGAGATCGAGGCGACCGACGTCGAGCAGTGGGCCAAGCGCACCGCCGAGCGACACGGGTTCCGCGACGCCGAGCACATCGTCGACATCTTCGGGCTCTGCGCGTCGTGTGCGAAGACCCGGGACGAAGAGCGTGACGCGGACTGATCCCGCCCATCGGCAGACGCAGGGACCGGGAACGGCTCCGGCGTCCCGCCGCCGCTCGACGGGCCATGGCCACGGCGCGATGACGCCGGGCGTCCCGTCTTCCCAGGCCCGCGCGCTCGTCTGGGTCGGCATCGGGGTCGTGATCGTCGCCGGTCTCTTCGTCGTCGACTGGCTCGCACCGCAGCTGTTCCCGGCATCCCTGCCCACCCGCGCGCAAGATGGGCTCACGCTTGCGATCAGCGTGCTCATCGAGTCGTTGCCGTTCGTCGCGCTCGGCGTGGTGCTGTCGATCGTCGTGCAGGTGTGGGTGCCGCCGGGTGTCATAGAACGATGGATGCCGCGCCGCGCGTGGGCGCGTCGCGCGGTGCTGTCGCTGCTCGGCATGATCGTTCCGGTCTGCGAGTGCGGCAACGTGCCGTTCGCGCGAGGCCTGCTGATGCGCGGATTCTCGGTGCCCGAGACGCTCACCTTCCTCATTGCGGCGCCCATCGTCAACCCGATCGTGATCATCACGACGCACCAGGCGTTCGGCTGGAGCGACGGCATCCTGATCGCCCGCATCGTCGGCGGCTATCTGATCGCGAACCTGATCGGATGGCTGTACAGCCGGCACCCCGACCCGGATGCCCTGCTCACCGATCGCTTCCGCGAGACCTGCGACCTCGTCGTGCACGAGCCGGGCGGCAAGTGGCGGCGCACGCTGGCGCAGTTCGTCGTCGAGCTGCGCGCGGTCATGCCCGCCCTCGTCATCGGCTCGGCCCTCGCCGGGGCTGTGCAGGTGCTCATCCCCCGCGAGGCGCTCGTGGCGATCGGGTCGAATCCGGCGCTGTCGATCGTCGCGATGATGGCGCTCGCGATGGTCGTCTCGATCTGCTCCAACGTCGACGCGTTCTTCGCGCTGTCCTTCGCCTCGACCTTCACCCCCGGCTCCATCGTCGCGTTCCTGCTGGTCGGGCCGCTCGTCGACGTCAAGATGCTCGCGCTCATGCGCACCACATTCACGTGGCGCACGCTCGGCGGCATCGTCGTGGTGGTCGTGCTCTCGGCGTTCGCGATCGGGACGGTGGTGAACCTCCTTGCGTAGGGCCGAGTGGGTGGGCACGCGGTGGCTGGGCGTCGGGCTCGCCGCGATCCTCGCGGTGGTCACGATCTCGCTGGCCGTCACGGGGCGCATCAGCCTGTACATCAATCCGGATTCGACGTGGTTCGCGGTGTCGATGGCGGTGCTCATCCTCGTCGGAGCCGTCGCATCGTTCGCGCTGCCGCTCGGTGCCGAGGCAGACCACGGACACGACCACGGTGACGCCGCCGCCGGGCCCGAGGAGTCGGATGCCGAGCATCAACTCCTCACACCCGCTCCACCGTCGCGGCGGCCGGCCCAGAATGCGCGAACGGCCGGCGATTCCGAGGAGCCGGCGCCGAACGAGGCCGGGCGCTCCGAGGCGCACGATCACGTGCGGCACCCCGCCGCGGTCGTCGCCACCGTGCTCGGCGGGGCGGCGGCATCCGGCGTCGTGGTGCTCACGCTGGTGCTGCCGCCGGCCTCGCTCTCCGCCGAACTGGCGATGTCGCGCGACGTCGGGGCGACCCCGCTCTTCGGCGGAGCCGACACCATCCAGCTCGCCGCGACCGGAGACACGGCGTCGTTCGGGGTCGGCGAATGGGCGACCGCGTTCGCCACCGCGACGAACCCCGACGCGTTCGACGGCGACGCGGTCGAGCTGACAGGCTTCGTGACACCGGGCGAGGACGGCGACTTCGACCTCACCCGCCTCGTGATCACGCACTGCGTGATCGACGCCCAGCCCGCGAGCGTGCCGGTGATCGGCGCCGCGCCCCCGCCTGAGACGGGTCAGTGGGTGACCGTCACGGGCACGGTGCGCTCGACATCCGACGGGCGGCTCGAGATCGACGCGGCATCGATCGAAGAGATCCCCGAGCCAGAGGATCCGTATGAGTACTGAGCCGGGCACGCGTCGCGCGCTCGCCCGGCACCGCCGCGGCCGCGCGTTCGTGCTGTCGTTCCTCGCGATCGTCGGCGTGCTCGCGGCCGTCGGCCTCGCGGGCGCCGCCGCCGGCGTCGCGCAGGGGCCTCGGGTGACGGATGTCTCGGTCGATCCGGCGGCGGCGGTCGCGGCATCCGGCTCCCGCCTCATCGTCACCACCTCGCAGTCGCTCGCCGAGGTCGACGCCTCGCACATCACGGTCACCCCGGCCACGCCGTTCCAGGTCGACACGGCGGGCCGGAGCATCGGAATCCGCTTCACGCTGCCGCTGTGGGACGACACCGCGTACACCGTCCGGATCGACGATGTCGCCTCGCTCGGCGGTGGCCCGACCTCGACGATCACCGAGACGTTCCAGACTCCCGCCGCGGAGGTCTTCCTGCTGCAGCGCGGCCGCGCGGACGGCGACCTGATCTACCGCACCGACCTCGCCGGCCAGAACGCGGTGCCCGTGTTCACGCACGCGCATATCGAGGACTTCCGCGCGACCTCGGCCCATCTCGTGGTGTCGGTGCGCACCGACGACGACCAGGCGGGGCTGATCGTGACCGACCTCGACGGCGAGAACGCCCAGGAGCTGCCGCTGCCCGGCGACGGCTTCGTCTCGACGCTGCAGAGCGCGGACCGCGGCGAGCTGGTCGGGTACACCTTCTCGGACGCGGCGCTGACCGCCGACTCCGGCCGCGAGAGCCGGCTCTATACGGCATCGCTCAAGGATCCCGACGCCGACCCGGTGGAGGTCGCCGTCGAGGGTGCCGACCCGCGCGTGGCCGAGTGGCGGTTCGTGCCCGATACCGACAGCATCCTGCTGCTCTCCTTCGACGGATCGCTGCTGCTGACCGCCTCCGACGGCGTGGGCGCGACCGCCCTGGGTGCAGCCATGAAGATCGACGGCATCGCGCGGGGATCGGCCGAAGCGGTGGTCGATCGCCTCGAAGAGACGTCGGTCATCGACCTCACCGATGCGAGCGAGCAGCCCCTCGTCGCGCCCGACATCGATCTCGGTAGGGCGAGCTCGGTGACGCCCCTGCCCGACGGCTCGACGGTCCGCACCGCCGCAGTGCTCGAGGACGGGCTGCCGACGGGGCGGACGTCGGTGGCGTCGGTGGCGGCGGACGGCACGACGCGCATCCTCACCGAGATCGCCGACACGGATGCCGTGCTGCAGGTCTGTGTGTCGCCCAGTGCCCGCTACGTCGCGGTGCTCGTTGCGCCCGATGCCGTGTCGAATCCCTACGACTTGTACCAGCAGCCCCTGCCCCAGCGGCCCGAGACCCGGATCCTCGAGATCGCGGACGGCACCCCCGTGGTCGCGCTCAACGGCTCGGCGATCTCGTGGTGTCAGGTGCCGTCGGGCTGATCCTCCGGGCCGGACGCGTCGTTCTTGCCCCCCGCCACCGGCACCGGGATCGTGGCGGGCAGACCCCGCGCCAGCACGATCGCGATCAGCGTGAGCGCGAAGACGAGGAACAGCGCCTGCCGGAGCGCTCCGAGCTGCTCGTCCGCATAGAGGGTGGCGATCTCGTCGGCGGCGTCGGGGGCGACCCCCGCATCGAGGAGCGCCGTCTCGGCCTGAGCGCGCGAGATGATCGGCGCGCCGACCGAGGTCGCCTCGGCGACCTGCTGCTTGACGTCGTCGGGAATCGCCTCACTGGACTGGACGGCGGTGCTGAAGCCGGACGTGAGCAGGAGGATGAACATCGATCCGACGATCGCCGTGCCGAACGATGAGCCGAGGTTCTGGAACGTTCCCTGCAGTCCGCCGACCTCGGAGGTGTCGTCCTTCGACACCGCCGACATGTTGACGTTGCCGAGCTGGGAGGCGAGCAGGCCGAACCCGGCCCCGACCACGAACATCCCGATCGCGAAGATCCAGTCGCTGAGATCGGGCTGCACGGCGACGAACACGAGCAGCAGGCCGATGCCGAGCGTGAATTGTCCGATGCGCGCGACGTTGCGCGCCGAGCGCACGGTCGACAGGCGGGAGCCGACGACCGACAGGAGGATCAGTCCGAGCGACAGTGGCAGGATCTTCAGTCCGGTCTGCAGTGCGTCGTAGCCGAGGATCGTCTGCAGATACACCGGCACCACGAAGAACAGCGCCGCGATCGCGAAGTACTGCGCCATGAACATCGTGAGTCCACTGCGCAGCGCCGGGATGCGCAGCATGCTCACCTTCAGCAGCGGCACGCGGCCGGCGTCCTCGAGCTGCTGCTGGCGGCGGACGAACCACCACAGCACCACGAAGGCCAGCAGGATCAGGTACGCCACCGGCGAGATGCCGAAGGGGGCGATGGTGGTGCCGCCGATCTCGGGTGGATTCAGCGGTACGAGCCAGCCCCAGGTCTTGCTCTGCAGCACGCCGAACACGAGGATCGCCATCCCGCTCGCCGACAGCACGACGCTCAGCAGGTCGATGCGGAGCGTCTTGTCGCCGGGCAGGTCCTTGATGCGTCCCGAGACGATGAGTACGAGTGCCATCACGACCGCTTCGCCGACGAACACGTAGCGCCACGACGCATACGTCGTCATCAGCCCGCCGATGAGCGGCCCGGCGGCCGCGGCGAATCCGGTGATCGCACCGAGCGCCGAGAATGCGATGACGCGGTCGCGCCCCGTGTAGTTGATGGCCGCGAGGGCGGCGATCGCCGGAATGACGAGCACCGCACCGAGTCCTTCGACGAGGGACCAGCCGAACAGCAGGATCGTGAGATTCGGAGCGAGCGCGGTCGTGAGCGAGCCGATTCCGTAGACGACCGACCCGATCCGGAAGGCCCTGCTGCGCCCCCACTTGTCGCCGAGCTTGCCACCGGTCAGCATGAATGCCGCCATGGTCAGCGCGTAGAACGTGATGGCGGCCTGCATGCCCGAGATGTCGGTGCCGAGGTCGGCGGCCACCGTCGAGATCGAGACGTTCATCACAGTGCTGTCCAGCACCATCACGAACTGCGAGACCCCGAGAATGATCAGGACGAACCAGCGCTTCATGAGCGAAGGTTAGCGCTCGCGCGCGGGCGCGCCATCGCCCTCTCGGGGTGACGCGCCGGTGCGTAGACTCCCGGCATGTCCGGACCCCTCTTCGCGCGTGCGCGCCGGAGCGATCTCGCCGGGCTCCCCGCCGACGTCGCACCCCGCCTGCTCGGGGCGATTCTGACCACGGTGGTCGGCGGCGATACGGTCGCGGTGCGGCTCACCGAGGTCGAGGCGTACCACGGGCGCGGCACCGGGCCCATGGCCGATCCCGGGTCGCACGCCCGCATGGGCCCGACGGCGCGCAACGCCACCATGTGGGGCGAGCCGGGCCATCTCTACGTGTACTTGAGCCACGGCATCCATTCGTGCGTCAACGTCGTGTGCGGTCCGGAAGGTGTCGCCGGCGGTGTGCTGCTGCGGGCGGGCGAGATCGTGAGCGGGACGGATGCCGCGGCCCGGCGCCGACCGGCGGCCCGCGCGATGCGCGACCTCGCGCGCGGGCCGGGCAGGCTCGGCGATGCAGTGGGGCTGCGGCATCCGCTTCACGACGGCATCGACGCGGTCACGGGCGCCCCGTGGCACGGTGCGGTCGCCCGACTCGAGCTGCGCGTCGATCCGCTGCCGGACGTGGCCGCGGGTCCGCGTGTCGGCGTCGCGGGAGTCGCCGGAACCGCGGCCTTCCCGTGGCGCTTCTGGATCCCGGGCGACCCGACGGTATCGGCCTTCCGCTGGGGGCGCGGAGCGCAGACCGCAGCGCAGACCGCAGCGCAGACCGCAGCGCAGACCCCGCCGGTCGAGGAGAGGAACGAGCGTATCGAGCCCCCGTGCTAGACTGACTCTTTGTCTGCGCGCACTCCAGCACGCAGTTCGCCCCCTTCCTCAACTCACAGCCGGTTCATTCCGGTCGATGAGCTTGTCGAGGGGGACAGACAAGGGATCTTGGGTGGGGCCGTCCGGCCTCACGGTACTAAGGAGACATCACTATGGCAGCAGTGTGCCAGGTGACTGGAGCAGTTCCCGGCTTCGGTCACGCAATCTCGCACTCGCACCGCCGGACGAAGCGCCGCTTCGACCCGAACGTGCAGAAGAAGACCTACTTCGTTCCGTCGCTGGGTCGCAGCATCAAGCTGAACGTCTCGGCCAAGGGCATCAAGGTCATTGACGTTCGTGGCATCGAGTCCGTCGTCAAGGACCTCCTCGCGAAGGGTGTGAAGCTCTAATGGCGAAGAAGGCTCAGGACGTACGTCCGATCATCAAGCTGCGTTCGACCGCCGGCACGGGGTACACCTACGTGACGCGCAAGAACCGTCGCAACAACCCCGACCGCATCGTGCTCAAGAAGTACGACCCGGTCATCCGCAAGCACGTCGAATTCCGAGAGGAGCGCTGATCCATGGCTAAGAAGAGCAAGATCGCGCGCAACGAGCAGCGCAAGGTGGTCGTCGACCGCTACGCCGCCAAGCGCGCCGAGCTGAAGAAGGCGCTCGTGTCGCCGACGTCGACCGACGAGGAGCGCGAAGCCGCTCGCCTCGGTCTGCAGAAGCTGCCCCGCAACGCATCGCCCGTGCGCGTCCGCTCGCGCGACGTCATCGACGGCCGCCCCCGCGGTGTCCTCACGAAGTTCGGCATCTCGCGTGTCCGCTTCCGTGACATGGCACACCGTGGCGAGCTGCCCGGCGTGACCAAGTCGAGCTGGTAAGCACCACACAGCACTGAAGGGCCCGGAGTTCCTCGGAACTCCGGGCCCTTCGCCGTTCCCGGCGCACCTCGGCTGCCCGTCGCGCGGCCTGCCCACCTGTTCGCCGAGCGGATGCTGCACTTTCCTGCGAGTGCGGCGTCGCGCGACGCCGCACTCGCAGGAAAGTGCAGCACTCGATTCGCGATACGCGATACGCGATACGCGCGGGCGTGCTCCGTAAACTCGAAGAGCGAATCGGGGGTGATCGGATGCCGTTGGACCCGTTCTTCGAGGAGCGCCTGCGGGTGCACCGAAAGTACTTGTTCGACCAGGCGTTGGGCACGGCGCGTTCGAGAGTGAGATCGCTCTGGCCGTTCGGGCAGAGCACCGCCCCCGCCGCGGGACCGGCCGCGGGACGGGACCCGTCCCCGAACGCCTCGTCTGCGAAGGACAGATCCGCGAAGGCCTCGTCCGCGAAGGACCGGTCTGCGAAGGCCTCGTCGGCGAAGGACCGGTCTGCGAAGGCCTCGTCGGCGAAGGCCTCGTCGGCGGAGGACCCGTCGGCGAAGGCCTCGTCGGCGGAGGACCCGTCGGCGAAGGCCTCGTCCGCGAAGGACCCGTCGGCGAAGGACCGATCGGCGAAGGACCGGTCCGCGAAGGACCCGTCCGCGAAGGACCGATCGGCGAAGGACCGGTCCGCGAAGGCCTCGTCCGCGAAGGACTCGTCGGCGAAGGACCCGTCGGCGAAGGACCCGTCGGCGAAGGACCGATCCGCGAACGACCCGTCGGCGAAGGACCCGTCCTCCACGCGCCCAGGCCCGCACGCCCGCGCGCGGGCCCGGCATCGGCGCGCCGCGCTCGCGTGGGACCGCACGGAGCTGCGCGCTGTCGGCACGCCGGGGCCCGACATCCGCGTCGCCGAGCATCGGGTGGCCGTGCCCGGGCATCCCGCCGTCCGCGTTCGGGTCTATCACCCGGCCGACGCGGGCGCCGAGCCCGTGCCCGCGGTGCTCGCGTTCTTCGGAGGCGCGTTCCGCATCGGCGGGATCGACTACCCGACTACGGATGCCGCCTACCGCAGCCGCGCGGTCGACGCCGGCGTCGCGATCGTCGCGGTCGACTACGCCCTGGCGCCCGAGCACCGCTATCCGGTCCAGGTGGAGCAGGGGTACGCCGCACTGCAGTGGCTTTTCGCCGAGGCCGAGGGTCTCGGAATCGACGCCGACCGGATCGGCGTGCTCGGCACCTCGGCCGGCGGGAACCTCGCCGCTGCGCTCACTCTGGCCAACCGGGATCGTGCACGGTATCCCCTGCGGCTGCAGGTGCTCGAGGTTCCGGTGGTCGACCTCACGGGCGCGAACCTCGATCTGCGGGCGACACGGGCCCTCGGCATCCCACGATTCCTCGCGCTGCGGGAGCTGCGCTCGGTCGCGAGCACGTACCTGGCCGATCGTACCGATGCCCGCCAGCCGTACGCCTCGCCGCTGCGCGCCGCATCGCACGCGGATCTTCCTCCCGCCGTGATCCTCACGGCCGAGTACGACCCGTTGCGGGGCGACGGCGACGCCTACGGCGCGGCGCTCCGCGCGGCCGGGGTCGATGCGAGTGTGGTGCGCTACCAGGGTGTGACGCACGACACCTGGATCTTCCGGGGCGCCCTCCCAGCGGCCCGCCGTTGGCATGACGACGTCGTGTCTGCGCTCCGGCGGCTCCACTCCTGACGAGTCCCGGTCCTCCGTCGGCAGAACTCCACGCATCTCACGACAGCAACGCGGTATGCCGGTCCCCGACGGCGGGGAGCGGGAGAACCGTGGAGTTCTGCACCGGATGCCGAACCGCGCGGCGAAGGCCCGGGGCTCCTGCGAGCCCCGGGCCTTCTTCATCCCACCGCGGAGACGGGCCGAGACACCACTCGACCGTCGAGACGCCAGGCGTGGCCTGGCACCTCGACGGCGGAGTGGTTCCTCGCCGGCGTGCGGCGGGGTCTCCGGCTACTTCGCTGCCTCGACCACCGCGTGAGCGGTCGCCCACTCGAGCGCGTAGTCGGCGATCTCTTCCCAGCCGTCCTGGCTGACCAGGCGGTGGGTGCGACCCGGGTAGGTCTTGTAGTCCACGACGGCGGGGCTGCCCGACTTCTGGTACTTCTTCACGATGGCCTCGCCGATCGCCGGCGGCACGACGTGGTCGATCTCACCGGTGATGATGAGGAGCGGGGCGCGGTCTGTGCGGGTGTAGTCGACGTGTGTGACGCCGCCCTTCTCGTTGAGAACCGACAGCACGCCCTCGAAGAAGACCCGGTTGTAGGAGTTCACGGCGAACTCCTCCCAGAGCTTGTCGGACTCCTCGCGGGGGAGGTCGTTGCCGAAGGTGAAGTGGAAGTGCCGCTTCGACAGCGGCTTGGCGCCGTTCTTGCCGAAGGGGTTGGCGAGGATCGGCGTGCCGGTCCAGAGGGTCGACAGCGGGAGGGCCGTGACGCCGGCGGTCTGTCCGGGGGCGACGCCGACGTAGGCGACGCCGAGGCCGCGGTCGGCGAGCATCTGGGTGAGGACTCCCCCGAAGGAGTGGCCGATGATGATCGGCTTCTCGGGAAGCTCGCGGATGATCCGCTCGTAGTTGTCGGCGATCTGCGTGAGGCCGATCCCCTTCAGCGCTTCGGGATTGTTGCGGATGTCCTCGACGGTGCGGTCATCGATTCCGGGCCAGCCCGGGACGATGACCTGGTGGCCGGCGGCGCGGAAGCGCTCGGCCCAGGTGTCCCAGCTCTTGGGGGTCATCCAGAGGCCGTGGATGAGGACGATGGGGGTCTTGGTCGTGGTGTTCATTTCATTCTCCTGTGGGTGTCGCGGTGGGTGTCGGTGGATCTGTTCAGGTTCCGGGCCCTGGTGTTCCCGGTTGATGTAATCTGATAGTAGACCGAACGTTCTATCTACACAAGAGTATTCCCGAGAAATCTCAAAATTCTTCGAAGGTGGGACGATGGACACGGAAGGACAGCTCATGACGACGAAGACGGATGCTGCGGCATCACGCCTCTCCCCCGCTCGGCAGCGACTGCTCGAGGCGGCGACCGACCTCTTCTACAACGAAGGCATCCACTCGGTGGGCGTCGACCGCATCATCGATGCGGCAGGCGTCACGCGGGCGACGATGTACAAGCAGTTCGAGGGCAAGGAAGGCCTCGTGCTCGCCTATCTGCGCGGTGAGGATGAGGGCCTGCGCACCCTGTTCGCGCAGGCCGCGCAGGCGTCGGACGATCCCGATGTGCTGCTGGACCTCGTGGTCGCGGGTATCGAGCAGGACATCCGCGATCGCCACACGCGCGGCTGCCCCTTCATCAACGCCGCCGCGGAGTACCCCGACCAGGGCCCCGTCCGCGAGCTCATCGCCGACCATCGCGAGTGGTTCCGCGCCACCCTCGAGCACCTCGCGACCGCGGCGGGTCTCACCGAGCCGGATGAGGTCGCCGCGTCGCTCGTGCTGCTGCGCGACGCCGCTCTGGTGGGCGGATACCTCGACGGTCAGGACCGCGTGGCGCCCGCATTCGCGCGTACCGCGCGCGGCGTCATCGCCTCGCATCGCGGTTGAGCTGACCGCGAAATCCCGTCACATTCGTCACATTCGTCACTTCTGACCCACGACACGCCGCCTTTGCGGCGGGAAATCCGCGGAAATACGCGGATCTGTCGGCGGTGTCAGGTACATTCGAGGCGGTCGATCCGACCAGCCGGAGGACGCCAGTCGTCCGGTCCGAGTTAGCAGGACGGCGATCCGTCGTCTTTGGAGGACAAACCAAATGGCCGACAAGTCCATCACCAAGACCGAGCTCGTCGCGAGCATCGCGAGCGCGACCGGCCAGAGCCAGGCCGCTGTGTCGGGCGTGCTCGACTCCCTCTTCTCCACCGTCTCCGAGGCGGTCGCCAAGGGCAGCAAGGTCGCCATCCCCGGCTGGATCTCGTTCGAGCAGGTCGCCACGTCCGCTCGCACGGGCCGCAACCCCCAGACCGGCGAAGAGATCAAGATCCCCGCCGGCAAGCGCGTCAAGGTCACCGCGGGTTCGAAGCTGAAGGCCGCAGTCAAGTAAGTACCGTCGCGTCTGACGACGAGACTTTTCAGAGGGGGGATGCCGCGACTCGCGGCATCCCCCCTCTTCGTCGTTCCGCCCCGCGCGGAGTGCGCGGACGAAGTTCGAGGCCCTCTCGCCCGACGTAGGCTGGAGGAGTGATCCCCACGTCCCCTCCCCGCGTCGCCGACGCGCCGCGCGGAGCATCTGGGCGAGAGTACTCCGCCCGCGCGCTGCGGGCTACGGGGCCTGTGATCCTCGTCGTGGCCGCGCTCGCGGTGCTGGTGTGGGCGCTCGCCTTCGGCGGCGGTGCCGCCCCGCTCGCGATCGGCGACCCCGGACCCATCGCCCGCTGGGGCCTTCCGATCGCGAAGCTGTTCGTCAATCTCTCTGCGGCCGGCATGGTCGGCGCCCTCGTCACCGCGCTGTTCACCCTTCGCGCGGGCGACCGTGACTTCGACGTCGCCCTCGACACCGCATCGATCTCGGCGGCCGTCTTCACCCTGGCCGCCGCCGCCACGGGCTTTCTGACCTTCATCGACGCGTTCAACCCGGCGATCGACGCGGGACCTCAGTTCGGCGCGCAGCTGGGCCGGTTCCTGGTCGAGACCGAGGTGGGCCGCACCTGGCTCATCACCACGGTGGTCGGCGCCGCGCTCACGGTGCTCACCTTCGCCGTGCGGTCCTGGACCGCGACCTTCTTCGTCGCACTGCTGGCCACCGCGTCGCTCGTGCCCATGGGCACGCAGGGCCACTCCGGCGAAGAGGCCTTCCACCACGAGGCGATGACGGCACTCATCCTCCACATCATCGCCGCCGCCGTCTGGCTGGGCGGCCTGCTGCTGATGGTGATCGTCAGGCCGCTGCAGACGCGCGAGCAGCTCGCGGTGACGCTCGCGCGATATTCGAGCATCGCGCTCGCCGCCTTCGTCGTGGTCGCCGTCTCGGGCACGGTGCGCGCGGCGATCGGCCTGCAGGACTGGTCGGCGCTGCAGTCGTCGTACGGCGTGATCCTCATCGTGAAGGTCGTCGCCCTCATCGCACTGGGTGTGCTCGGTGCGTGGTATCGCACGCGCCTGATCGGCCGCCTGCGCGACCATGAGGCATCCCGCCCCTTCTGGACGCTGATCGCGTTCGAACTCGCGCTCATGGGCGTCGCCAGCGGCGCCGCGGCCGCGCTCGCCCGAACGCCCCCTCCCAACTCGGCGCTGCCGGCGTTCGAGCTGACACCGGCGGAGCGCCTCACCGGCGCGCCCCTTCCGCCCGAGCTCACGCTCGAACGCTGGATGACCGCGTGGAACATCGACCTGCTGTGGGCGATCGTCGCCGGCTTCGCGGTCTTCTTCTACGTCGCCGGGGTGTGGCGGCTGCGCCGCCGCGGCGACGCCTGGCCGATCTATCGCACGATCATGTGGATCGTGGGCTGGATGCTGCTCGTCTGGGTCACCGGCGGCGTGATCAACGTCTACCAGGACTACCTGTTCAGCATGCACATGGTCGGCCACATGCTGCTGACGATGGCGATCCCGCTGCTTCTCGTCGCCGGCGCGCCGGTCACGCTCGCGGCCCGCGCCATCCGCAAGCGTGACGACGGCACACGCGGCGGACGCGAATGGATCCTCTGGGCCGTGCACTCGCCCGTCTCGCGCGTGCTCACCAACCCCTTCGTCGCGGCGGGCCTGTTCATCGGCTCGCTGTGGGTCTTCTACTACACCGACCTGTTCCGCTGGTCGCTGTACGACCACCTCGGGCACGAGTGGATGACCGCGCACTTCCTCATCACCGGGTACCTTTTCGTGCTGACACTGATCGGCATCGATCCGGTTCCCTATCGGCTGCCCTATCCCGGGCGTCTTCTGCTGCTCATCGGCATCATGGCGATGCACGCGTTCTTCGGCATCGCGATCATGATGCAGGAGGGCCTCATGGTCGCCGAGTGGTTCGGTTCGATGGGCCGCACGTGGGGCGTGACGCCGCTCGAGGACCAGTACACCGGCGGCGGCATCGCGTGGTCGATCGGCGAGATCCCGACGCTGATCCTCGCGATCACCGTCGCGATCCAGTGGAGCCGCACCGACGCCCGCGAGACCAAGCGTCGAGACCGGCACGCCGATCGCACCGGCGATGCCGAGCTCGAGGCCTACAACGAGCGCCTGGCTGCCCTCGCCGAGCAGGACGCCCGCGCCGGCGGCTGACAGCTCAGGTCGTGTCGGGACCGGTGACGAGGATCGATGCCTTGCCGTCGGGAAGGATCGTGATGGTGCCCTTCACGATGAACGGGACATCCTCGCTCACGGCGCGCACCCGGCCGTCGAAGAGAGAGCGGATGTCGACCTCGATGTGAGCGACGGCTTCGGCGGCCAGGATCCCCCAGCCCGCTCCGTCGGGTGCGACCGCGATGGTCGGCTGCTGAACGATCGACCACTTCGGCACCGAGGCGATGCGGTCCTGGACGACGTAGCCGAACGGGCACGCGGTCGGCTGCAGCACCTCTTGCGTCGCGCACGCGGTGAGGAACTTCTCGACCTCCTGCTGGACGACTCGCACGAACTCGTCGGTCGCCTCGGCCTGCACCTCGATGGGGATGGTGTGGAACGGGCTGTCCGACAGCACCGCGACACCCGGGGTGCCCGCGATCGGCGTGTCGACCGAGACGGAGTAGAGGCCGGGTGAGAAGACCAGCAGCGGTACGGGCGCCAGCGGATCGGCATCTACTCCGTCGACGGACACCTGTCGCTTGTCGACGGTGAATCCGTTGACGTCGAACGACATCGAACCCTCGACCGTGAGGTTCATCACGGCGAGCGGGCTCGTCGCGAAGCGCCAGGTCGGTGCGAGGCCGATCGCGCCGTCGCGCTCGACATCGAAGGTCGTGGTGCCGTCGTACCCGCGGGCGTCGTATGCGACGGTGACGCGCGTGATATCGCCGTCCACTTCTTCCGACACCACGCGCACGTCGGTGAGCGGCGCGAGGGCGGCGCTGCGCAGCAGCGCCTCGGACGCGGTCGCGGGGAGCCCAGCCGCCTCGAGCTGGGCGGAGCTGACCGTGACGCCCGGCAGCATCAGCGCGTCCGCCGCATTGCCGTCGGCGAGGAGCCCGAGGTAGCGCTCGACGAACGCGGTCGGGCTGTAGAACTCGCGCTGGATCACTCCGGTCGCGGCGGCCGCGGCGGCGATGAGCAACGCTCCCACCACGCCCAGCAGGGTGAGGTCCACGACGAGTCCGGCGCGTCGCCGCGGCCTGCGCGGTGGCTGGATGAGCGTGGCTGTGGTGGGCTGCGCGGGGGTCGCCGGACCGTTCGGAGGCGCTGTCGCGCGCCCGTGCTCCGTGTCCACAGCCCCCTGATCCACCCGCCCAGTCTAGGAAGAGCCGCCCGAGAGCCCCCTGTGGATGCGTAACCTGTGCAATACGACGACATCGCCCAGGTGTCCACCGATCGCGGCGCGGGCGACCGGGCGGCGGCATCCGCTCGTTAACATGAAGCAGTGACCATGCCACCTCCGTCTGCCGCGCCCGCGCTGTCGGCCGAGCAAGAGGCGCTGTTCCGGCTCATCGAAGACACGCGTGAGCACGTGTTCGTCACCGGGCGCGCGGGAACGGGCAAGTCGACTCTCCTGCAGCATCTCGCGTGGAACACGGAGAAGCAGATCGCGGTGTGCGCGCCCACGGGGGTCGCGGCGCTCAACGTCGACGGGCAGACGATCCATTCGCTGTTCAAGCTTCCGATCGGCCTGATCGGCGCGTCCGACGAAGCCCAGTCCGATGCGACGCGCAAACTGCTCAACGCGATCGACACCCTCGTGATCGACGAGATCTCGATGGTCAACGCCGACCTCATGGATGCCATGGACCGCGCCCTGCGGCAGGCCCGCGGCCGGCGCTCCGAGCCGTTCGGCGGCACGCAGATCGTGATGTTCGGCGACCCGTACCAGCTGGCCCCGGTGCCGCCCCGCGGCGACGAGATGCGCTACGTCCGCGACCACTACCGCTCGTTCTGGTTCTTCGACGCGAAGGTGTGGGTCGGCGAGGCCGCGAGCGACGGCATCCTCGACGTGGGCTCGTACGGAGCCGAGCTCAACATCCGCGAGCTCGTCGACATCCACCGTCAAGCCGACCCCGCCTTCAAAGCGATGCTCAATGCGGTCCGGTACGGACGCGTGACCGCCGACATCGCCCAGATCCTCAATGACACGGGTGCGCGCACCCCTCCCGACCCCGCCGACGGCGAGCATCCGATCATCACCCTCGCGACGCGCAACGACATCGTCAACAACATCAACCGTCGCCACCTCGACGAGCTGGTCGGCCGCGAGCAGACCGCGCACGCCGAGATCACCGGCGATTTCGGGCGGGGAGAAGCCGGGTACCCGGCCGATTCCGAGCTCAAGCTCAAGGTCGGCGCACAGGTGATGTTCCTGCGCAACGACACTCAGGGCTTCGGCGAGCCCCCTCGCTGGGTGAACGGCACGATCGGCACGGTAACGCGGATCGCCGGCGAGAGCGTGCGTGTCGAGGTCGACGGCGAGGAGTTCGACGTGGAGCCTGCGGTCTGGGAGAAGTACCGCTATTCGTACAACGCGGGATCCAAGAAGCTGACGCGCGACATCGTCGCGGAGTTCACTCAGTTTCCGCTGCGTCTCGCGTGGGCCGTCACGATCCACAAGTCGCAGGGCAAGACCTACGACCGCGCCGTCATCGACCTCGGCTCGGGTGCCTTCGCGCCCGGTCAGACCTACGTCGCGCTGTCACGGCTGACCTCGCTCGACGGGCTGTACCTGTCGCGGCCGCTCCGGCCGAGCGACATCCGTGTCGATCCCGACGTGCAGCGGTTCATGGCCGGCGTGCGGGCTGCGTCATCCACCCCGACGCTCCCGAAGGGGTAGGTTCCCCGCATCGGTCCCGTCGGCAGGTGCCGTGAACAGCGTCAGGCGACCTGGGAGGCCTTCGCGGTCGCGAGGTCGTCGAAAAGCTCGGTGTTGAAGCGGTAGGCGAGGAGGACCTCGTCGATCACGCGCTCCTGCTCTGCGGCATCCCACGGAGCAGCGTCGAGCTGGTCGCGGTAGACGTCCTTGAACGCCTTCGGGTCGGCGATGTCGTCGAAGAGGTAGAACCCGATGCCATTGGTCTCGAAGCCGAACCGGCGCGCCATGAGACGCCCGATGAACTGGCCGCCCGACAGGTCGCCGAGGTAGCGCGTGTAGTGGTGCGCGACGAAGCCGCCCGCCCACGTGGCGCCGACCTCGTTGATGCGGTCGACGTACCGCTGCGTCGTGGGCAGTGGCTCGATGAGGTCGCGCCAGTCGGGACCCAGCAGGAACTCGAGGTCCGCCTCGAGTGCCGGGATACGCGTCAGCTTGTCGCTGATGAACACCGCGGCCACCGGGTCGTTGCGCATCTGGCCCGCGGTGCGCTCGAGCGCCTCGTAGATGAACCAGTGCTGGGCGACGAGTGCGATGTAGTCCTCGCGCGTGCCCTCCCCCTTCATGAGGTCGGCCATGAAGCCGGCGTGCTCGCTCGAGGAGTGGGCGCGGCTGGAGCGCTCGCGCAAGGCCGTGGAGAACGTGATCGGGTCGCTCATGTGGCCATTGTAGGAGATTTAGGCTCGCCTAACCTACGAGGTTTCGAAGGATCACGCGTGAGGGCGTGGTTCGACTCCCAGACGCCGGCACGCCTCGTCGTACAGGGCGACCACTTCGCGTCGCACCTCGGGGCGTTCCGAGATGGGCCCGCCCGGCCAGGGGGCCACGATCGTCGCGGTCGCACCGTCGCTGAGCGTCGCCGTCCAGCGCCCGCCGTCGCCGTCGAAGCCGTCCATCCGCGCATCCACGATGTCGGCGGCGTCGACCCCGGACTCGGCGGCGAATGCGCGCGAGATCAGGAGGTTGTCGTCGCCGTGGTCGCCGTTCATGTGGCCGAGCACGCCGGCGAGCACGGCGTCGTCGAAAAGATGCGTCATCCCTCCACCCTACGGATCGCCGCGCGGCGGACACGACCCGGGTGTGTTTGAATTCAATGCACATCATCGGGGGGTGAGAATGCGGACCCGCTCCAATCGACACCGCGCCATCGCGGCCATCACGGGTGTCGTCCTGTCTGCGCTCGTCCTCGCCGGTTGCGCGCTGGACCAGCACGTCGACGTCGACACGCCCCCGCAGGCGGATGTCGCGCTGCCCGACGAGACGGTGCAGCAGCTGCAGGATGCCGTCACCCACGCCATGGGGACGAGCGGGTCATCCGGCGCGATCGTGGGCGTGTGGGCACCCTGGAGCGGCAGCTGGGTCGCGGGCCTCGGCACCCAGCGCCCCGACGGCGGCGGCGATGTGACCGCCGACATGCGCTTCCCGGCGGGCAAGATCACGCGTGCGATGACGTGCGACGTCCTGTACGAGGTCGCCGCGTCCGGCACGGTGAAGCTGAGCGACAGCGTCTCGCAGTACGTCGCGGGTGTGCCCGATCTCTCGGACGTCACCCTCGAACAGCTCTGCGACGGCACCTCGGGGATCGGCTCCTTCGCATCTCAGCTCTACGCGGTGTGGCTCGCGAACCCGACCCGCACCTGGGACCCGCGGTATCTCGCCAGCTTCGGCCTCGGCCAGCCTCGCGGCGGCGCACCGGGCGCGGCGTACCGCGACTCCGACGCCGGGTACGTGCTGCTGGGCCTGGCCCTCGAACGCGCCACGGGGCAGAGCGCCGCTGATCTCTACGCAGACCACATCGTCGATCCGCTCGACCTCGCGGCGACCGCCCTGGGTGACGCCGACGGCGGAGCCCTGCTCGCGGGCGGTCAGTCGATGCCGACCGCCGAGGGCCCGGTGGACTGCGCGCAGCCTCGCGACCTCACCGACACGTCGACGAGCATCGGGTTCACGGATGCGGGGGTGATCACCGACATCGACGACCTGGGACGCTATGTCCAGGCGATGGCGTCGGGGGCGCTCGTCGCGGACGAGGACCGCTTCGCCGACCCTCTCCCGGCCACCGGTGACGCGCCGTCCTGGTACACCGCTGCGGGCGGAGCCCTGCAGGCCGGTTCGCTCATCGGCCAGTTCGGCAAGGTTCCGGGCTACATCACCGCGGCGTTCTCCGACCCGGCCACCGGCCTCACCGTCGCGGTCGTGCTCAACAACTCCGCCGTCGATGCGAACGTCGGCGCCTACCTCGCGTGGGAGTTGGCCGCGATCGCGTCGAAGGCTCCGGCGACCGACGGGCAGACGGCGCCCGAGGCGGGGCTCCCGTGGACCGCCGAGCAGTACCACGAGGCCATCGCCGCGGCTGCCGTGTGCACCCCGCCGGCACCCGAGTGACGCTCGGGGCGCAGACCACCTCGGCACGCAGCGCCGTGACGGTGCTCGTGGGACCGCGGCTCTCCGGGCCCCGGACCGCGGGACGGCTGTCAGGTGGGGCGAGGACGTGCACGGCGGGAACCGCGGAGCCCCGGTGACTCTGGCGGCGCCGCGCGGCGGTACCACTCCCGCGATCCTGCTGGTGATCGCGGGCCTCGCCTGCCAGGAGGTCGGCGCATCGCTCGCGGTGCTGCTGTTCCCCACGGTCGGTCCGCTCGGCATGGTGATGCTGCGGCTGGTCTTCTCGGCCGTGGTGCTGCTGCTGATCGCCCGCCCGAGCCTCCGTGGCCACTCGCGTCCTAACTGGACGGCTGTCGCCCTCTTCGGGCTCGTGCTGGCCGGCATGAACGCGCTCTTCTACCTCGCGCTCGAGCGGCTGCCGCTCGGTGTGACCGTGACGATCGAGGTGCTGGGCCCGCTCGTGCTGTCGATCGTGGCGAGCCGTCGCGCGTCGGCGTGGCTGTGGGCCCTGCTCGCCCTCGCCGGAGTGGTGGCGCTCGGTGGCGGCGGATGGGACCGCCTCGACCCGGTCGGAGTGCTCTTCGCCCTGGGCGCGGCGGCGAGCTGGGCGTTCTACATCCTCGCGTCGGCCCGTGTGGGCCGGGCCTTTCCGAAGCTGGACGGGCTGGCGCTCGCGATGGCGATCGGCGCGATCATCTCGCTCCCCTTCGGAATCGCGGATGCCGGTGCCGCCCTTCTGCGCATCGAGATCGTAGCGCTCGGCGCGGCCGTGGCGGTGCTGTCGTCGACGATCCCCTATGCGTTCGAGCTGGTCGCGCTGCGGCGGCTTCCGGCGGCCGTATTCGCGATCCTGATGAGCCTCGCCCCCGCTACCGCCGCGTTGGCGGGGTTCGTATTCCTGGGCCAGCATATGTCGTGGCTCGAGATCGGCGGCATCGCCCTCGTCATCGCCGCGAGCATCGGCGCGGTGCGCTCGTCGACCCGCGCAGCGCGGGAGACCGCGGAGCCGATCGCCTGATCCGCAGGTGTGGCGCGGCGGTGCGGGATCGTGATGCCGCCCCGACGTTCATGCGGGTGCCGACCGCGGGGGCGGCGGGTAGCCTCGGGGCCATGGCACTCACGAGATGGGCCGTGCTCGGCCCGGGAGCGATCAGCCGGGACTTCGTGACGGGGCTGCGGGCGTCGTCCCAGGGCGTGCTGCACGCGGTGGGCAGTTCGTCGCCCGAACGGGCGGCGGCGTTCGCGGCAGAGCACGGCGCCGCGATGTCGGGCTCGTACGACGAGGTGCTCGCGCGAGACGACGTGGATGCCGTGTACATCGGCACGGTGCACACCACGCACGCCGACCTCGCCATCCGTGCGCTCGAAGCGGGCAAGGCCGTGCTGTGCGAGAAGCCCGCGAGTCCGGACGCGGCCGACGTCGAGCGGATCCTGGCGGTGGCCGAGCGGGAGGGCCGCGTGTTCGTCGAGGCGTTCAAGAACCGCTTCGGACCATTCGCCGAGGCACTGCGGTCCGTGCTGGCGGACGGCGCACTCGGCGCACCCGAGCGGGTCGAGGCATCCTTCGGCTTCGCCGCCGGCGCGCACGACGGCAGACTGTTCGATCCGGCGCTCGCCGGGGGAGCGATCCTCGATGTCGGCTGCTATCCGCTGTCGTTGGCGGTCGACGTGGCAGTGGCGGGGGCAGAGCCGCGGCCCGGCGCGATCGCCCTGCGCACGGCATCCGGAACCCTCGTCGATGGCGTCGACGGTCACGCGACGGGGGAGTTCGACGTCGGCGGGCTCGTGGCCGCACTGGAGACATCCATCGTGCGGGATCTGCCGCGGTCGGCGCTGATCCGGTGCACCGACGGGATGATCGAGCTGCCCGACGCCTGGGGTGACCGCGCCGCGAGCGCGACGACCCTCACGCTGCACGAGTCCGGTGGACGCCGCGTGATCGAGGTGCCGTCGATCCAGCCGATGGCCGCCGAGGCTGATGCCGTCTCGCTGGCGCTCGCCGAGGGGCGCCTGGAAGCGCCCGAGATGCCCTGGGCCGACACGCGGTTGATCGCGGCGGGCCTCACGGCATGGCGGGCGGCAGTGCTCGGATAGACGGCGCTGCGTGGCCGGAATGCCGGTCGCGGAAACCGCGTGGAAGAGCGCTCGGGTGTGGCGCGAGCGCCGACCGCCAGACGCCGTCGACGCTCGCCCCACGATCGCTGTCGACTCAGACCGCGGCGTAGGCGGCCGCGATATCGAGCACCCACGTCACACCGAAGCGGTCGGTGAGCTGGCCGTAGAGCGGTGCCCACGGCGAGGGCTCGAGCGGCTGGCGCACGGTGGCGCCATCGGAGAGCTTCGTCCAGAGGCCGGTGAGTTCAGCTGCGTCCGTTCCGCGCACGGAGACGAAGAAGGGATCGCGGCCCTGTTCCCACGGGAGGTGCGGGTAGACGTCGTACGCCATGATCCGGAAGCCGTTCGCGGCCGCAACCTGACCCCACACGACGTGATCGGCCGTGTCGGGATCGGCGTTGCCCATGTCGGCGTAGCTGATCGTGGTCAGTTCGCCGCCGAACACGGTCTGGTAGAACTCGAGCGCCTCGCGGGCGGTGCCGCGGAAGTTGAGGTGGGTGGTGGTCTGGATCGTCATGACGGGACTCCTGTCGAATGCGCGGTCCGCCCGGCGGCGGGTGCGGTCTCGACACTCTCGGAAGAAGCGGCCAGCCAGTGTCCGCTATAGACGAGAGGATGTCCTCGTGCTCAAGACGTCGTCCCGCGTGCTGACTCTGCTGTCGCTGCTGCAGACCCGGCGCGACTGGGCCGGGGGAGTGCTCGCCGAGCGGCTGGAGGTGAGCCCGCGCACCGTCCGCCGCGACGTGGATCGGCTGCGCAAACTCGGATACCGCATCAGGGCCATCAAGGGTCCGGAGGGCGGCTACCGCCTCGAGGCGGGCAGCGAACTCCCGCCGCTCCTGTTCGACGACGACCAGGCCGTCGCGATCACCATCGCCCTGCATGCGGCCGCGCTGTCTTCGGCGGGCATCGAAGACGCGGCCGAGCGTGCGCTGGCATCCATCCGCCACGTCCTGCCGGAGCGACTTCGCACGCGGCTGGACGCCGTCGATTTCACCGCCGCGGTCGAATCCGCTGTCCCGGTCGATCCCAGCGCGCTGGCGCAGATCTCCGCCGCCGTCCGCGCCCGCGAAGAGCTGCGGTTCGACTACACACGAGTGGGCGCGCAGAAAGACGACAGAGCGGATGCCGCGCCCCGGCGCATCCAGCCGCATCACCTCGTCGCGATGAACGGACGCTGGTACCTGATCGGATGGAGCGACGAGCACGCCGACTGGCGCGTGTACCGCGTGGACCGGATGTCGCTCCGGTCCCATCGCGGCCAGGCGTTCACGCCACGGTCGGTGCCCGGCGGCGACCCGCAGGAGTTTCTCCGCGCTCGGTTCCGCGGCGCGGTTTCGGCGGACACGTGGCCGTGTCGGGGCAAGGTGCTGATGCACGCTGCCGCCGAGCGGGTCACACCCTTCGTCACCGACGGGATCGTCGACGCGGTGAATTGCGACACGTGCACGCTCGAGACCGGCGCGTGGTCGTGGGGCGCGCTCGCCGCGCGCGTCATGCGGTTCGAGGTGGATGTCGAGGTTCTCGATCCGCCCGAGCTCGCCGATGCTTTCCGTGCCCTTGCCGCGAGGGCGGCACGCGCGTCAGGCGGTTCCACAGAGTCCCGCGAGAGAGTTCTCGGATGACCGACGCGAACCATCCGACGTCCCGAGCAGGCCGGCGTGTTCTGGTCACCCTTTTCGTGGTCTATCTCGTGCTGCTGGCATGGATCGTGCTGTGGAAGCTCGAAGTGCCGTGGATCGGCGACGCAGCGGTTCGCTCGCGCCCGATCAAGCTGGTTCCGTTCGTCGCAAGCGGCGATGCGGGCGCCAGTGCACCGATCGAAGTCGTCATCAACCTCCTGCTCTTCGTGCCGTTCGGCGTCTACCTCGGCCTGCTCGCCCCCTCGTGGGCGTGGTGGAAGGCCGGGGGAGTGCTCGTCGGAGCGAGTCTGGTTCTCGAAGTCACACAGCATCTGCTGTCGACGGGCAGTTTCGACACGACCGACCTCATCGTCAATACGGCCGGAGGGCTGGTCGGACTCGGACTGCTCACCCTGGTGCGTCGGCGACTCGGCGGCAGGACCACGGTCGTGATGGCGAGGTTCTCCGTCATCACCACGGTGCTCGCTGTTCTCGCGGTCGGCATCTTCGTCGCCTCCCCGATGCACTACGGCCCGCAGCGCGACGTCGTGGTCTCCACTCCTGCGGCGTGACCAGCGCGGTCCCGCCTCACCGCTCACATCGTGGAGGGTCGGATGCCTGTCAGGAGAATGTCGAGGAACAGCTGACGATCGGTCGGTTCGCCGACGCGTACGGCGTGCTCGATGCCGCACACCAGGTGCTCGAGTTGCGTGATCGACAGGTCTGCCCGCACGAGCCCCGCACCGCGTGCGCGCTGGAGTAGGCCGTCGAACGCGGCGAAGATCTCGGACTTGATCGCCCGCACCGACTCCTCCTCGTCGGCGGGCGAGAGGAGCACGGCCTGCAGACCGCCATCCTGCAGCTGCAGGGTCAACGCGCTGTCGAGGAACTCGACGAAGGCGGTCTCGGTGTCTGCCTCTCGTGTCGCCGCCTGCGCGATGGACAGCATCCGCTCGAGGGTGTCGATCGACAGCGCCTCGACCAGTGCATGCACGGTGGGAAAGTGCCGATAGACCGTGCCGACGCCGAGGCCGGCATCGCGGGCGACGTCGTTCAGCCGGAGAGAACGCGCATCGTGGGCGCGAGCGGCTTCGAGTATTCGGGTCCGGCTGCGCACCGCATCCGCGCGTGTCTGTCGCATAGAGCCGATGGTACAGCTAAGTGGATGAGTAATCCGAATATGCTAGGTTAAACGGATTACTCATCCACTTACCAGATTGGGAGCGAACCGCTATGGAATGGAACCCCGCACACCTTCCGGATCAGACCGGGCGCACGATCGTGGTCACGGGCGCGACAGCCGGCATCGGCTACTTCGCGGCGGAGCAGCTGGCGGGAGCGGGAGCCCACGTCGTGCTCGCGTCCCGCTCCGAGGCGAAGCTTCGCGCTTCCGAGGCAGCCATTCGGCGGGAGGTCGCGGGCGCGGCAGTGCAGAGTGTGGTGATCGATCTGGCATCTCTCGACTCGGTGTCTCGAGCCGCGGATGAACTGCGGTCGCTTCCCGGTGTCGATGCCGTGCTCCTCAACGGCGGAGCGATGACGTCGGGCCGGGGTGCCATGACACGCGATGGGCTCCCACTTCTGCTCGGAACCCACGTGGTCGCCAACGTGCGCCTGCTTGCCGAGCTTCTGCCCGCCCTCGTCGACACCGGCACGCGACGGGGAACGCCGACTCGGGTGGTGCATACTTCCACCGGGTTCGTGAAGCAGTTCCGGATGCGTGTCGACGACATCCGAGATACACCCCCGACGGCGATCGCGGCCTACACGAAGGCGAAGACGATCACCGAGGTGTTCGCTTTCGAACTGGATCGGCGATTGCGAGCAAGCCGTCAGCCGGTCGCCTCGCTCGTGGTCCGGCCCGGGGTAGGCGTGGACGCGAAGACACCCGAGCGAAGCGGTGTTCGCGACGCCTCGACGCCGTACCAGCGCAATCCGTACACACCGTGGGCGCAGGGCAAAGACACCGCCGCGTGGTCAGCGGTGCGCGCCCTGACCGATCCCGCAGCCCGGGGAGGCGAGTACTACGCTCCGGCCGGCAGACTCCGTGGTCTGCCCGTCCGCGTCGAACCGCTCGCTCGCACGCAAGCGCCCTCCGCCGAAGCCGCGGCCGACGTGTGGGACCAGCTCGAAGAGCTCGCCGGCGCGCGCGTGCCGCTGCTCGTGTAGGTGGTCACCGCGCTCGCGGCGGTTGCCGCGGTGCTCGCGGTTCAGATCGCGGTGCGTCAGTCCCAGATCGATGCGAGACGCGCGGCGGTCGGCATCGGCGCGAGGCGGTCGATGTCGGCGAGCGTGAGGGCGCCGAGAGTGCTGAATCCGCGGCCGCCCGCGGCGCTCATCGACTCCACGACCTGAGTGAACGAGTAGGACGCGGAGATCGAGCCCGCGACGATCGCGTCGGCGACGCTGACGTTCGACCAGGTGCCGTGCAGCAGGTTCGCCAGGGTGATCGGGTCGCCGCCGGCGTACACGGGGTAGCGGAGCTGGCCGGTGGCGCCGCCGAAGAACGCGGAGTGCGTGATCGCGCCGGCGCCGTTGCCTCCGGCCATGATGCCCTGGTCGGACGACTGGAAGAGCACCGAGTCCTCGATGGTGACATCGGTGATGGTGCCGGTTCCCGACGTCGTCACGAACTGCAACGTGTCGACGTGACTGCTCGATCCGTTCGGCTTGTACTGCGGTGCGCCGTAGAAGCCGGCGAAGCGCACGCCCTCGACGTTGTATCCGCCCGCAGACTTCACTTCGACGCGGTCGTACGTTGCTCCGGTGAATGCCTCGGGTCCCGCCACGATCTCGACGATCTCCACGTCGCGCACCCCGTTGTCGCCGTTCGCGGTGACGAGCAGTCGCGGCACCTCGGAGTATCCGATGGCGAACGACTCGGTGTTGCGGATCATCACCGGCTGCGCCGACAGGTCGATGCCGACGATCGACACGCCCTTCACTCCCACGAACGCGATGCCCGTTCCGGCCGCGATCTTCACCGTGCCGACGCCGCCGCAGGCGGTGACGAGGATGCGGGATGCCCGCGCGGCGTTGCCGACGTTCTGGAGCACGCCCTTCGCGCTGGATGTCGCGCCGCTGCCGCCGGTGATCGTGCCCGGGGCGACGCAGATCACGACGGGGTCGGCCGAGCCGGAATTCGCGACGATCGCCGAGGAGATCGCGGTCCACGTCGCAGCGACGTTCACCACCCGGGCGGCATCTGCGCGCGGGGTGTTCGCCGGCCAGTGCGTTCCGTCGGGCCCGTAGACCGCTGTTTCGGTCTCCGGATCAGCCGCCGGCTGCTCGGGAGCAACGGTGGCGGTGGGGGTCGGTGTCGGAGTAGGTGTCGGCGTCGCGCTCGGCGTGGGTGTCGCCGCGGGCGCGGAGGTCGCCACGGGCACGGGAGTCGGGGCGGCGGCGTCGCTCGTGAAGACGGCGTCGACGAGGAAGCTGTAGGCCTCACCGGTCGAGGGGAACGCACTGGCCGAGGTGTAGCGGTACACGCCGGCGTTCGCCGGGGTGGAGAGGCCGGCGGTCGTTCGGGCCGTGGTGAACACGTTCTCGGTCGCGGGGAATCGCGAGTTGGAATCGTAGACGCTGACGGTATAGGTGCGTCCGGCCTCGAGGCGGACGTTCACCGGCACGGTGCGCCAGCCGACCGGTGCCGACGGGTTGACCGCGACGCGCGTGAGGAGGGTGCCCGTCGATGACCACACCGAGGCACTCGTCACGCCGGAGTTGGTCGCGTTCTGGTAGAACTGCACGCCCGAAAGCGTGCCCGACGTCGTCGGCGAGAACTGCAGCCCCACCTCGATCTTCTTCGTCTCCGGTGCGGTGAGGATCTGCGGGGTCGCCGTGTCGGAGATGACGCCGACAGGAGTGGCTGCGTGAGCCACGTCCGCGGCGGCGAAGGATGCTCCGACGGCTGCGGCGACCGCGAAGGCCGCCAGAACGGAAATCAGGCGCTTACGGCGTGAGCGTCGCAACCCGATCGGGGCGACGAGGAGGTCGTCGAGTGCCATTGCGGATTCTCCTTCTGTTCACCCCAAGCCTCATTGACGAGCCCTCTCCCAGCGGCTTAGCGGCGTACTCCCCAGCGCCCCTTCTCGACATGTTAGGGGCAGGGTGATGTCGACCGAGTTTCCACCTGGCATCGGTTCTGCGAAAATCCGGCGATCAGACCCATGGCGCGGCCCATGGATTGCGCCGTTGTCGCACAGAAAAAGCTCCGTCACGCACCGCGAGGCGCGTGACGGAGCAGTTGCAGGATCGGATGTCGCGTGAGACCCGTTTCGGGCCCTGATCCTCGCGCGACTTTGGGGAATCTGTGGGGACTACGGCCTACTTGAAGGCGTCCTTGACCTTCTCGCCGGCCTGCTTGAGGTCGGCTCCGGCCTGGTCGGCCTTGCCTTCGGCTTCGAGGCGCTCGTCATCGGTCGCTTTGCCGACCGTCTCCTTCGCCTTGCCACCCACATCCTGTGCGGTGTTCTTGATCTTGTCGTCAAGCCCCATGGCATCCTCCTCGCTGGTCGCGTCGGCACCGTGTCGACGACTTCGCACACGACGTTAGGCGGCCTGCCCGCGATGACAAGGGGGGTTGACGAGGAAGATGCGCCTCGCTAACGGGAGGATGATGGATCCATGCCCGCCGCCCACCGTCCCGGTCTTCCGGTCGGCTCGGGAATCACGATCCCCGAGTCCGAGCTGACGTGGCGGTTCTCGCGGTCCTCCGGCCCCGGCGGGCAGGGCGTGAACACGGCCGACTCCCGCGTGGAACTCGTCTGGGATGCCGCAAGCTCGGCCGCACTGTCGCCGCTGCAGCGTGAGCGACTGCTCGAGCGTCTGAGCGGTCGCCTCGTCGACGGGGTGCTGACGATCACCGCATCCGAGAATCGTGCACAGATACGCAACAGGGATGCCGCGCGCGCACGGCTCGCCGCTCTCGTGACGGCCGCCATCCAGCCGCCGGCGCCCTCGCGACGCCCGACGCGTCCGAGTCGGGGTTCGAAGGAGCGGCGCCTGAAGGCGAAGAAGCAGCGCACCGACGTCAAGCGGCTGCGTCGGCCACCCCATGACTGACCCACTCGACGGGCTGCGGGACGGAATCGGGCATCAGCATGTCGTCGCGGCACCGCGTCCGGCCTACGCTGTGCGCATGACCGCACCTGAGGTTCTCCGGTACACCGCGTTCAGTTCCCGGAGCGACGGGGGCAACCCCGCCGGCGTCGTCTTGGACGCGCGCGGGCTCGACGATGCCGCGATGCAGTCGATCGCCTCCGAGATCGACTTCTCCGAGACAGCGTTCGTGACGGGGGAGACGAGCGACGGCGCGCTGGCCGTCCGCTACTTCTCACCCATCGCCGAGGTCCCGTTCTGCGGGCACGCAACCGTGGCGACTGCCGTCGCGCTCGCCGACCGCGGTCGATCGGATGCCGGCGACACCATCCGTTTCGCGACGGCCGCGGGCCCTGTCGCCATCGCGCTGTCGCGCGATGGCGAGGGCATACGCGCGGCGTTCACGAGCATCCCGCCGTCCGTCACCGAGCTTCGCGCCGCCGACCTCGCGGCGATCCTCCGTCTCCTGGACCTCGAACCGGCGGCGCTGGATCCCGAGTTGCCCCCACGCATGGCACACGCGGGCAACCCGCATCCCATCGTGGCGATCGCCGCCCGTGACGTGTTCGACGCGTTCCGGTTCAGCCCGGATGCCGCCCGCACGCTCATGGACGATCGCGGCTGGCCCGCCACGATCACGGTCATACATCGCGCAGCACCGGATCGGTTCATCGCGCGCAACCTCTTTCCCGTCGGCCGGATCACCGAGGATCCCGCGACCGGCTCCGCTGCAGCCGCCCTCGGCGCCTACCTGCGTGAGCTCGAGGTCGTGCCCGTCCCCGGCCGGATCATGATCGAACAGGGCGCCCATGTGGGCCGGCCGGGACTGCTGACCGTCGACATTCCCGCGTCCGGCGGCATCGTCGTCTCCGGCCACGCCGTGCCGCTGGAATGAGCGACGCGCGGCGTTCAGAGTGCATCAGCACTGCACGGCGGATGCCGCCTCGTCGGGGGCTCCGGGTCAGTACCGGTCCACGACGATCGATCCGAGCACGGCGTACAGCTCTTCAATGCTCTGCCGCGAGGAGTCGGGCCGGAACGACGCGTCGATGATGAGCGGCCCCAGGTCGAAATCGACCTGGTAGATGATGTCCGTCTGTCCTGCGACATGGTTGTCGTTCGGTCGATCTCCCGCATTGCGGCCCGGCCATGCCACGTAGACGCCGTCGTCGCAGGATGCGAGGTCGAGATCCGGGGGTACGGTCAGCTCCAGCCGGAGCGTGATCGTTCCGTGGTCCTCAGAAGGATCATCGACGATCACCGAACGTGCCTCTGTCGCCTCGCGGCCTTGCTGCGCGGACAGCCCGATCCGCGGATAGCTCAAGAGGATGAGGTCGCCCCCCTCGGAATGGGTGTGGTCTGCGAGGTCGATCGGACTGAGATCCGTGGTTCGCCGGCAAGGATCGGAATAGACGCCGGCGGGCGTCCAGAAGCTGATCGCAACCTCACCCGGCTGGCCGAGATCCTTGCCGATGTACACGCCGCCCGTCTGCCACCCGGACGGGACGGTGTACTCGATGGTCTCGAAGTCGGACGCGCCCGGGTTCGGGTTCTTCAGCACGAGCGTCGTGCCGTCTTGGACGGGCTGCGATTCGGGGCCGTCGAAGGCAGGGACGAGGAAGGGCGGACCAGGATCGGGCGGCCCCTCGACCATCTCAGAAGGCCATACCACCGCACCGGACGGCTCTGCGAGCGGCGTGCCGGTCGGCACGTCGGGCTCAGGCGTCACCGAGCACGCCGCAACGCTGGCGCCGACGAACAGGATCAGGCCCAGAACGGCGGAGAGTTTCGGCGCGCCCCGTACGCCGGCCGGGCGATCCGAAGATGCCTCCATGGGCGCATTGTCCACCTGCGTGAGACCCGCGGCAAGGGCTCGCCGTGGCCGTATCGAGCGGTCGGAGATCTTCCCCGAGTGGTGGCATGCCGCGCACTCGGGCTGGATTTCACGCGATCCGGTCGACAGAGATCACGGACTCAGGGAAGTCCTTCGACAGGACCGCCAGGCCGACCTCCTCCATCCACCGTGCGGATTGGCCGTACAGGTAGGCGCTCGAACGCGTCTCACGCAGCATCCATGACTGGACGGCGCCGTGGCCGCGCAGAAGATCGTGGATGCGATCCAGGGATTGGATGAAGCCGATATGGGCCGCCACGCCCTGGTACGTCGCGTCGATCGGCAAACCCGGAGAAAGGCGAATCGCGACACCCTCTGCGGTTCCGAACTCGTGGCGCTCGCCTTTGAGAATCGCGTAGCTGCCGCGCGGCGCGAAGTAGTCGGACGCGAGTACTCGCGTGAGGTGAGGAAGGACCTCTGTGGCATCTCCCGTCACATCGATGCTGATGTCGCTGCGGATGATCTCAGCCAGCTCATCGACGAGCGATCCTTCGTGGATGACACGAGAACCCGGAGCGAGACGCCTGAGCACTACGGAGATGGGTTGGGTGAAGCAGTGACCACGGTGGAGAGGCTGCATCGCGGCATTAATGCACAGGTCTATACGGGTGCGCGGCGCTCGCCGAAGGAAGAGGGGTCTCGGCATCAGTTCATGAGGCTGATCACAGCGCCGATGACGAGACCGGTGGCGATTATCGACAACGCGATTCCGCCCAGGCGGCACAGCCAGAGGTAGTAGTCCCGCGGCATCGCAAGCAGGCGTGAGTGTCGAGTGAGGCTTTCGTTCTGTGTCCACATGACGTCGGCGATCGAAGAGGCCTTGAGCGCGAACACGATTCCGAACACCGCAGCGACGACGCCGAAAGCGACGGTGAGCGCGGGCGAGGACGACACAAGTTGAAGATACGCGGTTCGCGAGCTCGGGGAGGGGCGTAGACGAGCACTTATGCGCTCGCTTCGCGCGCCGCCCGCGCAGGGATCCCCCGCGGACCTCGTTACGACAGTTACTGGAGCTGTTGATGACGATCCGGCGATCGATTCTGGAATCGTTGGCTTCATTCCCGAGCCAGGTGCGCAGGAAGAACCGTCTACACGATCGCGAAACCCGCGGATGGCGTTGCGGTCAGAGCCGAAGTCGCGGCCCAGACCGAATCCGCCGTCTGCCCCCCGCTCCCGGACGGCGGGATGTACGGAGCGCCCGGACAGGGCTAGCGGCACGGCATGGAGAATGCCCGGTTGGCTCGCCCACCAGGCCCAACACGCCCACGCCCGGTTTGTGATCCCCATTCGACCACATCGCAGTTTTCCCCCACCCCGACGGCCGCCCCCACGCCGGACGTCGAAACTGTCGCGGACACAGGACCCTGCGAAGACGCGGTTCCGGCCTACCCGGGGAGCAGATGCGACGGAAGTCGAGCAGCTCGGCGGGGCAACACTGCCGGTGCCGTTCGACCGCGGTCCGATGCCGCACGCAGCCGGCGAGACAATCGTCAACGACGATGGCGTGCCCGTCGCGTACGAGGTGGCCGACAACGACACGATCTTGGTGGTCGCCCGCTCGATTCTGCGTGGGCGAAGTGTGGCTCTACTGGACCAACTATGTCCGGCGAGACGGCGACGCGCTTTACGTCGGTGACACCCTCAACCTCGACGCACACACCATCCTGAGTGTTGGTGACCAGAACGGTGTGGTGCACGACAACTCATTGCCCGAGGGCTTTGTCATCCCGCCACAGCGTTGAGTGATTCGCCAGCTATCTGGCGCTCAAGGGCGGCGTCATCCGTCTTCGCGAGTCTCATTGAAGTAAGTGACCGTGGTAGTCACGACGAGAAGTTCACCGACGGCTTCCTGCTGGTCTCCGAGCTTCTCGGAGAGTGCGCCGTCATCTTCGCCGATGGTCTCGTTCCTATGCCACAGCGGAAGCACGTCGATGTCCACCGACTCGGCGGGCATCACATAGGCAGATACGCGGACGTGGTGCCCGTCAATGACCACGAATCCGTCAGCTGTCGGAGGGACCTCGCTGATGTTGATCCCCGGGGACGCCTGCGCCTCAGCGATCCCTGTGAACACTGGCTGGATCTCGGTCATAGCGCGGAACGCCGCCGCATCCTCGCTCAACCCGGTCGCCTCATCAAGCCGGTAAACAGTGCGACGAACCGCAGCGCACGAGTATCCCTCGATATGGAACTCGTCGAAAGTCTGATCACTGGTATTCGACCCGCACGCGTCAACGTTTCGCTCGGCAACCGCCGTCCAGCCGCTCAACGCCGGGATTTCCACACTCGCGAGCGTGCTCATCCCTGCACCACGGGCTTCCTCGGCGCCCTCGAGCTCATCGGAAGAGGGTGCGCTGCTGCACGCGGTCAAGAAGCCGCCGAGAGCAACCACAAGCACGGCCGAAACCATCAAGTGACCACGGCGGACAGCCCATCCGGCCAGGGCATTGTCTTGTGTCCTCACGAACGCGAGAGTACCTGGCCCATCACCCGAACCAGGGGGAGAATCCTGTGTATCGACCCATGTGCGTTGCCACCACGCTCGGTGAGATAGACGCTCAGGGATCGCTCCCCGCGGCAGCCGACGTTATATAACGTCCCGAAGTCGCTCGCAGCTGATCGATTCCCGTCCGAGCGCATAGTGAACTGCGGCGACATCGACGCGCCATGCCGAAGATGCGTGCCAAGACCCCGAAAGTTCCGAAGCCGATCCGATCAGTTCGGCCCGAGCTGGGCGACATGCCTGAGCGGACAGCGGACACCCGCTGGGTTTCGCGCCTGTCTTCCATCCGAGGCAGCATCGAGGAATACTGCACCCCTCAATTTCGTCTCTCCGCCAGTCACCCACCGCTAGAAGAAGGAGGTACCGAAATGTTCGTTCGATGGGTCTTGGACGAATGCGGGTGGTCCGGACATGTAGAGGCAAGGATGCTTCGGAGGAGGAGTCATGGTGGACCACCAAGAGCGGGATGACGGGACGCTGGACCAGTTGCTGGGGGCAGCCGCTCCGTCCCGAACGATAGTGACGCCGGCGATCGAAGACGAACTGGCGCGGATGACCGTGGCGGCGAAAGACGAGGGCAGATCCGCGGATCGCCCGCGTCGGGCCAAGCGCACGGCAGCAGTCGGTGTGATCCTGGCGGTTCTTCTTGGTGGTGCGGGTGCGGCGACGGCGGCGACGATCGGCGAGTGGCCATGGTGGGCCGAGAAGCCGGACGGCAAGTACTTTTACACGGCGCCGTCGGGAGAAGCGTGCGAGGTGCGGATCGGCAAATTCGAGTCGTCCGATCCCGCGGTGGAAGCCATCATGCGCGACGTCCAGGGCTGGGAGGTAGCTCTCGACGACGGAGCGATCGCGGCCGCGTTCGAGGCCGAGAAGGAGACGCACAGGCAATTCGAGGCAGATATGCGGGCTCAAGGCAACGAACCGTACGTGCAATCCGAAGCGGTTTTGTACGAACTGGCCATCTACCGCGTCATTCAGGAATACGCCGATGACAAGCTGGCCGCGCAGGGCGTGGATCTGCGAGAGGTCTCGAACGGCCCTCTCGAACTGGGCTGGTCGGGCGAGATCAAGTGTGCGGAAGCCACCGGTGAGTAGGCGCACACGGGAGGATGCCGTGGTTGCGGTAATCTCATTGTCGTCCACCGACTTGTTGGCGTTTTTCGAGTACCGGGTGGGCCGCGACGACGCTCCCGATCTACTGGCGGAGACGATGACAACCGCCTGGAGGCGCGCATCCGCGCTTCCCGCCGAACCGGTACAGGCGCGGATGTGGTTGTTCGGGATCGCGAAGTTCGTCCTCGCAAACTCGGAGCGCAGCGGGAGACGTCGACTGAGACTTGCCAGCAAACTAAGGGACCTCACACGGAGTACCGCCGGCACCGCTTCCGCTGCCGACGAAGGGATCGAGGTCCGAGATGCACTCCGTCGCCTCAGCCCAGACCACGCGGAACTCCTCCGCCTCGTCCACTGGGATGGACTCACCATCGCCGAAGCCGCCCAGGTGTGTGGCATCCCGGACTCCACCGCGCGAAGCAGATACGGCGCCGCGAAACGCCAGCTTCGTGCGATCCTCGATTCCTGCCCCACCCGGCAAGCTGGGGAATGAGGTAATGCTCGCGACGAGCGAGCGGCTGCGGTGCCGGGCCTGTCCCCTACTGTGTCGATCGATGTCACATCACTTTCATCCCCGAATTGCGCGAGACGTACCCGACGGAATCGCGCTGCAATTCTTGTCCACGTAGCTCTTCGGTTCACGTTCATCGGGCGGAGCCCAGCCTGGCAAGACCGACCGCCTAACCCTCACCCATCAAGGAGGCAACCGGAGTGACACCACGACACGGGACCTGACCTCGGTCCACGGAACAGGCGTGGTCTGGGGCAGATCCGTTCTACCTTCGAGTCATGAGCACTTCACTGCAAGCTCGGCGCCGGGTTGGGATACGACTATCGCCTATCCTCGTCATTGGGATTGCAACTGTCCTGGATCTCGCAATTGTGTGGCTTGTCGCTGTGCCGATCGGTCCCGAGGCCTGCGCGCTCTCGCTACCAGGTCCGCGCAACTGCGTCATGGCCGATCGCGTTCAGGCCGCCGGCCTGCCTACGCTCGCAATCATCATTGCTGCTGCAATATCGATCGCTCTCGTCCTCGTCTCGCCCAAGCGCGCTCGACCGATCGCGATCTGCGCGGTCATCCTTCTTCTCCTGTTGACGGCCGCGTCATACGTCGTCGCTGGCTGGATCCCGGCTCTTGCATGGTCGTGGAGGTCCGGCATCGAGTTGTGAGCAGCGACGTAGGACTCGTGCCCGCAAAGGATGCTCTACCGGCCGAGCGAGGTGGTCCGACGAGACCGTATGTTCGCCGCATGCTCCCTGCGTACTCGCGACCACCGCTCCGTGACGGCGACCGCGAGCTCACGTGGGCGAGACTTGAAACCATGCACGTGGAGCGCGTCTCGGCCGCAGATCTCGATGAGGTGCGTTCGTTCCTTCGCGATGCCGATCTGACCCTCGCGGGCCTGGACGACCCTGCCGTGCGGCTATGGATCGAGCGAGGGGTTCGCGGCGAGATCGTCGGCACCACCGGGTTCGAACTGAGCGAGGATGGCTGCCACGCCCTCATCCGGAGTGTGGCGGTCGAGGTGAGCCACCGCGTCAGCGGGGCCGGCTCGAAGCTCGCCGCCCACGCCATGCAAGAGGCGCGTGCCGCCGGCGCCACTCGCGCGTGGCTGTTCTCCCGCCGTTCCGGCCCGTTCTGGCAGAAGCTCGGGTTCACGGCCGCCGATCGAGATGAGCTTGCGGCGGCGCTGCCGCAGAGTCATCAGGTGAGACTCTTCGTGCAGTCCGGGCAACTCGAACGCGAGGTCGCGTGGTCTCAGCCCCTCCGGTCGGCCCCCTGAGCCGCTGGCTGCACTAGCCGCGCTCGCGGCCGTGTCGGCATACGCTGGGAGTGCTGTCGACCGAAGGATCCGCCGTGTCTGCCCACAACGAGCACTCCTCTGAGAAGCACATTCCCGCGCCCGATGAGCCGAGCATCCCAGAGCTCGAGGTCGACGAGACCATCGCTCCGCGCCCCGAGGAAGAGATCGCCGACGTCTTACGGACGAAACCGGACGTCGCAGATCACAGTCACCATCCCGATTGACTGGGCTGGCGCGAGGCGGTATCAGCCCAGGGTCTCTCGAAGGTGCGCGTTGCGCTTCGCGATGAGTCGGCGCAGGTAGGGAACGAGCACGATCCGCTCGGCCAGTGAGCCGAAGATCGGCGACGCGAGCGTGATGGTGTCGATCATGCGCGAGCCCGTCGGATGCTCCTCGAAACGGTGCTCGTGACGGAACGACTTGAAGGGGCCGCGCACCTGTTCGTCGATGAACAGCACAGGCCGATCGAGGGTCGTGATCTTCGACGTCATGGTGAACCAGATGCCGAAGTGCCGCGCCCGCCAGGTCACCGTCTCTCCCAGCCCGATGCGGCCCGTCGTGACTCCGGCGACCGCGCGCTCGTCCGACTGCGCCATCGAGGCGACGTGCGCGTCGATGTCGAGCGAGAGGTCGAAGAGCGCCGCAGCCGACAAGGGCGTTTCGGTGACGAGAGTGAAGGTGGAGGCCACGGCTCCATCCTCACCCCATCGGTGGACGAATCCGCCCGTTGCGTCCAGCCCCCTCTGGTGGCCTCCCGCGGCGCTCTCTATCTTGGGTCTCGTCGGCGGGCGTTGAACAAGCATCCGTGAAGCTCGCCATTCACACGTGAGCGGAAGGTTTCGGCTGATGGAGACACCGATCGAGAGCATGACGGCATCCGTGCCGTCATGGGGCGCGAAGATGGCGTTCGGAGAGAGCGTCACGCTGGACGGGCGGGAGATCGTTCCCGCCGCATTGGTCATGTTCGGCTTCGGCGGCGGCGGGGGTTCCGGCAAATGGCCGCAGCGCGGGACCGCTCCGGAGGGTGAAGGCGAGGGGAGCGGTGGCGGTGGCGGCGGCTATGTTCTGCCCATCGGCGCGTATGTGAGCGGTCCGAACGGGCCCAAGTTCCTGCCGAACCCGGTGGCCCTCATCATCGTGGCCGTGCAGCTCGTGTCCGCTGCGGGCTGGGCACTGGCGCGGATCCTCACCGCGGCAAGGTGGGGTCGCTGAGCAGTCCGCCTGCGCCGATTCCCGTTAGCGCACACATACTCGGGTCGTTCCATGACGTCCAATGTGCACCAAGCCCTGGTGGCGCGGCCTTTTCGCCCCTATCGTGACCATTGCGTCGGGCATCTGGGCGCATCCTCATCTGCCGGAAGCGCCGCCCGTGCCGCGGCGGCGCCGTGTGATTGGAAGCCGCAATGCCAGAGAGCACTCCCACCATCGTCTTCGTGCACGGGGCCTGGGCCGACTCCTCGAGTTGGAACGCCGTCATCCCCACGCTTCAGTCCGAGGGATTCACGGTGTTCGCTCCGCCCAACGAACTCCGCGGGCTCACGAGCGACCCGGCATACGTCGCCTCGTTCCTCGCGCAGCGCACATCCGGTCGTGTTGTGCTCGTCGGCCACTCCTATGGCGGGGCGGTCATCACGAACGCGGGACTGTCAGGCGATGTTCGTGCTCTGGTCTACGTGGACGCGTTCATCCCCGACGAGGGGGAGACGGTCCTCGGGATCCTCGAGGGCTCCGGATCGGCGCTCGCCGTGGCCGATCCGACGACGGTGCTCGACCTGGCGGGGTACCCGGGAGCGCCGGAGGGCGCAGCGGATGCCTGGCTCAAGCCCGACGTCGTCCACACCTCGTTCGCACAGGACCTGCCGGAAAGCGACCGGTGGCTCATCGCGGCCACCCAGCGTCCGGCATCCATCGTCGCGAACGTCACGCCCTCAGGCCCCGCGGCGTGGAAGTCGATCCCCAGCTGGGCGGTGCTCGGCACCGAAGACAAGGTCATCCCGATCGAGACGAAGCGCCGGATGGCAGCGCGGGCAGGCTCCACCGTGACCGAGGTCGAGGCCTCGCACGTCTCGATGATCTCGCACCCCGAGGTCACGCTCGATGCGATCCGCGCGGCGGTGGCCGCGGTGAGCTGACTCGGATCGGCTGCCTGCCTGATGGGGGTCGCCGAGCGCGATCAGTGGCTCGTCAGGCGCTAGGTTGAGCGCACGGGATTCTGGGTGGCCCGTGAGACGAGGACGACGATGACGAACATTCCCCCGATGCCACCGGCAGGCTGGTACGACGTGCCGGCGGGTGGCAAACGCTTCTGGAATGGGCGCGAGTGGTCGACGGACGTCATCGGTGCGCCCAGTACGCAGGCTGAGTACGCAGCGCTCGATCCCTATCTGCCCGCACCGCGCACGGAAGTGATCGCGGCGACGGTGCCGCAAGTCGCCATCCGACCAGTTTCACCGCAGTTTCAGCCCGCCGGCTGGTATCCCGGGCCCACCGGCGCGCTGCAATGGTGGGACGGCCGGCAGTGGGGGCCGTTCGCCCCGCCAACCGCCGCCATTGCGCGCCCTGCGAAAGAGGTCGGTGTCGCATACCTCTTCCTGCTTCTTCTCGGTGGTTTCGCGGCGCAGCGGTTCTACCTCGGTTTGATCGGCTCCGCGATTCTCTTCAACGTGCTGTGGTGGGGAGGCTGGATCCTCGCTGGGCTTGTCGTCGGAATTCCGATGTTGGTCGCTGCGACGATTTGGTGGTTTGTGGACCTGTTCCTGCTGCCCTCGCTTGTCCGCAACGCGAATGCCCGAGCGTTGATACCGGCTCCGGCGCCGCTCCCGCCGATCCGCCGACTCTAAGGAGCTCGAAGCGTTCTGGACGATCCCAGCTGCGACCGTCAGCGATACCGCCAATTGGTTGAGGGAGCATCCGACTGCGGACCTCGTGACGACGTCGGTCGCGCCTGTGTCCGACGATCCGGCGATCGATTCCGCGATCGTCGCTACATTCCCACCCCGGACTCTCAGGAGGGAATCGTCTACACGATCGTCAAGACCACGGATGGCGTCGCGGTGAGAGCCGAGGTCGCGGCTCTTACCGACTCCGCCGTCTGCCCGGCCCTCCCTGATGGCGGTACATGGGGTCCGCCGGGGCAGGGCTAGCGCCTCGCGAGGGGCACTGACCCGCGCCCAGCTTCCGCAGATCTCACGACTGGCCCGTCGCTCGAGCAGTCGTCACACTCACTTGCCGGACGCCTGGTCGACATCGAGGAGCAGCAGCGCACGACGGCCTCCCCGTGGCCTCCCGTCGCTACGGTGGTGAGCATGGTCGACAGGAGGTTTGGGCTCGCGGAGGAGGGGTGGAGCGCCTCCGCGCGAGACTTCGTGCCCGAGGCGCATCGCGAGCTCCCGATGCTGCGCGTGTACCTGCCGTTCCTCGGCTCCGACGGCGAGATCGTGCGCTGGTCGCAGTACGTCGATGTCGAGGAGCACTCCGCATCGCTCAATTGGTTCGAAGCGACGGATCGGATCGCCGAACGAGATCCCGCCGTTCGCGAACTGGTCTCATGCATGGGTGAGTTGGACGCGTCGACAGCGGACGCACTGCGCGAGGCGATCGGCGATCTGTCGCTCCGATGCCTCCGCTGGGTCGGTAACGGCGAGGTACCGCTGCCCGACTCGCCTACGCGCATGTTCGGGGAGGACTACTTCGAGGCCGACCTGGTTGCGGACGACGTGAAGGATGGACGTCGTGTGCCCGAATTCGCGTGGGATGCCGACGGGCGGCTGGCGTGGGGCGGCCGCCTCTACCCGGACTCACTGATCGTGGCTGCCGAACTGCCCATCTTCCGGCAATTGCGCAACGACCCGCGCCTGGACTCTGTTTCCGTCAGGGTAGACCGCGACGTCCTGCCTGGCAGCGTCGGGGACTAGTCAGGGGCGCCGCAACCCATCCCGCCCTTCGGGCTCCTCAGCAGCTGGAGCTCATCCGCCCGTCCAACTCTCGACGACGAAGACGTACCCTGCTGCGGTGCACGCGGCAGCGAGCGGCGCCGCGTTGTTCCACGCGTCACCGCCGATGAGTGGTGGGGCTATCGTTCCCAATGGGATGGCTGGCGCGGCCGCCTTGGAAGCTGCGATTCCGTCGCTCACGGCGCCTTCACCGCTGGTGGGGACACGATCCAACACCCGTGTGGCGAGGCGCAACCATCCGTCGTACTCCTGCTGACTCATTCGTCCGCTGCTCAGACCCATGTGCGCGTTCTGCAGGATGGTCGAGACGTCATCGAATGCTGCGCACGATTCCTGGTCGGTGACCTTCGTCGGGGCGGACATCGGCGTTGAGGAGGGGGTGGGGGGTTTGGTCGCCACAGATTCTGCTGCGGCGCCAGCGCATCCGGACAGGATGAGAACGGCACCAACCGCCGCCACGCCTATTGCGATTCGTCGCATGCGATCCAACTCTCTCTCAAGGCAAGTAGAACCCTTGGGGCTGCAGGAACGCCAATCTCATCACGCACACGTGGTCGACGCCTCGTCAGCCATGCTTCGAAAGATCCTGTGGAGTTGATCACTGAGTGGCGGGGATTTGTGATCGTTCTGTGTCGCTAGTTGCCGATGACGAGGATGCTTGCGGCGGCTTCTATGACGTCGTCTGTGATGGTTTCAAGATCGTTGATCTTGAGGACGCGGTTGATCTGCGGGAAGAGGCGCTCCAGTAGCCGGAAGTTGCCCCGGGTGATGCGTTCGATCGCCGCGATGGCTTGAGCGTCGGTGAAGTCGTCTGGGTCAAGCGTTCGGCCGAGGTGTTTCCAGTGTCTTTGGAGGACGAAGAGTAGTTCGTCGCGCCCGAGCGCACGGTAGTGGTGGGAGAAGCCGAGGCGGCTGTAGAGCTGGGGATAGTGGCGGAACCGTTGGTCGATGCCGGGCATGCCGATCAGGATGAGGGCGAGGTGTGTGCGGTCGTGGCGGTCGCGGAGCATCTCGAGCGCTACGGGGGTGAGCCGTTCGGCTTCGTCGATGATGAGGAGTTCCACGTACACGGGGCCGCCCCCGATGTGTGGTCCGTGAATCTTGCCGGTCGCCAACTGGTGTTCCCAGACGCAGATGTCGACTTTGCTGTGCCAGTGATCGATATCCCGCATCATCTCCTTGGGGCGTGGTAGGACCTCTGGGGTGTAGAAGACGGTGCGAGATCGGTTGGCGAGGGCGTAGTGGTGGGCATCACCATCGCCGCGCGGGCCCCATCGGGTGATGTCATGCCGGGGTGACTCATGCGAAACGCCGGCGGCTTCTGATCCTGGCGCAGCGCTGGGCCCAGCCCGGAGCTGCCTTGACTGCGCCACCGATGGTGTTTCGTATGACGGTCCGCCACCGCTACAGTCGACGACGCCAAGTGGATTCGTCATTGGCTTAGCGTCTGTGCCGATCGAGGCGATGCCGAATGAGAAATCTATCCGCCTCCAGCGCGGTGTCATAGATGTTCGGCGGTTGCCAGCACGCGGATGGATCCCTAGGTTGGTCGGGAGCGAATCACACTGCGGTGACTCGCCAAATCACAACTGAATGGCTCTGTCACGGATGTCGTGCAACCACGAACCTGCCGTCCATCGTGACCTGAAAGGCCATCGCGTACATGCCCACGAGTCCTGTCTCTTTGCGCCACAATTTCGCTGCCAGCAAGACGCAGGCGGTGTGGCGATGAGCTCTCCAGAACGGTTCAATTCACTTACCAACCGGCTCATAGCCAACGTTCGAGCGCGGGAAGGCCTCGCCGGGCTGGTGCTCCTTGGGTCTGCCTCCGAAGGCGGCGAGCATCGGCGCGATGAGTGGTCGGATCACGACTTTTTCGCGATCATCGAGGAGGGGCGAGGCTCAGAGCTCCGAGCAGCGTTGGACTGGCTTCCCGACAGTGAGAACGTCGTACTTAGCGCCCGCGAGGGCGGTATCGGATTCGTGGCCGTCTACGGTGATGGGCATGTATTCGAGTTCGCACTCGCTGAGGCGTCCGAACTGGTGGGGGTCGTTGTAGGCGACGCCACCGTCGTCGCGGACAACGACTCCGGAGTGACAGCGAAGTTGGTCGCGGCCGGGCAAGCAGACGCGACCGCGGGCGACACATCCGACCCGGAGAACGACGCAAGACTCTTCCTCGTCAAAATCCTGATTGGGATGGGGAGGATCAACCGCGGGGAAGTCCTCAACGGTGGGCAGTTCATTCGCACCTGGGCGGTGAACCATTTGCTCCGCGCGATCCGCGCGCGCTTTCCCGGTGAGGCTCCCGACGCACGTGACAAGATCGACCCGACCAGGAGATTCGAGAAGGACTACCCAGCGTGGGCTTCCGAGATCACCCTCGCCCTGAACGCTCCCGCCGACGAGGCCGCGCGCAACGTGTTCACTTTGGCGCGGCGCATTCTCGAGCCCGACTGGGACGGATTCCCGACCCTGGCAGCAGAAGCCATCGCGCGCAGACTCGGTTGGCGAACAGTCCCGACCTAAAGGTTGTCGGTCGGCCATTGTCCGCAAGCTGGTCCTTCATCGACTACACCTTCAGCGTGCCCACGGTCTCTCCGAACAACTCACCGGTCTTCTCGAACCCGACTCGCAGGTAGAACCGTTCGGGCCCGTCTTCGGCGGGGTCCCACAGGACGGTGATCTTCTCGTATCCGCGCCGACGGGCCTCTTCGCGAACTTGCTCGACGGCGAACCTGCCGACACCGCGTCCCTTCGCCGCTTCGACGACGTTCAGCCTCCAGATGCCGCCGCGGAACTCTTCGATCTCATTGTCCGGATCCCAATTGGCCATCACGAACCCGACCACCTCGTCGCCATCCAGGACAACTCGTGGCCACGCGGTGGGAGTCACGTACGCCTCGGCGATCGAGAAGACGACGGGTGCCACGTACGCCTTCTCGCCCACCGGGGGCGGGATGGCGATCGCGCCCAGGAGGTTGTCGCTGTCGAGTTCAACCAATCGGAAGTCGCTCATGTCCGCACGCTATCGGCGGTCGGGGACATCCGTAGCTCGAAACTCACCACGCGCCTTCGGCGTCTGAGTCGCGGAAGTCACTCCGAAGCACGACCGCGTCGCTCGGACAGGTCGGAGCGTCCCGCTCGCATGCCGGTCCCTGAGCGCACGTACACCGGCTCCCGTATGTGCCGGGGCTCGGCCCCTACAGTTGACGTGTGCCATCTGATGACCGCGACCAGGTGGCGAAGCGCAAGATTCGGAAGTTCCTGAATCGCTCGGCCGCCGGTCTGGGACAACCGATCATCGACCTGCGTGACGCCGCGACCGGACAGATGACGATGCAACTGGTGTGGGCGACGGACGATCGGGGCCGGCCGACCCACGTCATAGATCTCGAGCAGCCGACGCTCGACCGAGCGACGATGAACAGTGTGATCGTTGACTGCCGGGTCTTTTTCCTTGCGCAGGAGGATTGCTTCCTCCCCGGTGTGGTGTCGGCGCTACGGTCACTACTGACGCCGGAGCAGTCACGCGATCGGCGGCCACTTGTTCAGCACGTCGGGCAGATCGTGAACAGCCGAGGCCTCACGATGCCCGAGGGTCGAGCCCCCATGTACTCGGGCCGTTTGGAGTCGGACAACGGGCTCGGCCCGAATCGGCTCCTCGGAACCGACCAAGTCACTATGGACTACATCTACGGAGTGGCACTTCACGAGGACGATGAGCGTCGTGCGCGTCTCGAAAACGTGGACGAGGAGTCGATTCCCCTCGCTGTAATTCTGCAGCTCGACTCGCTTCTGCACGTCATCCACAATGTCCGCCGACAGGTGGTCCACGACCTAGAGAGTGGCTACTTCAGACTCGATTAATCACCGACTGATCGGTCACGCCTGCGCAAGACTCCGCGCCACGACCGCCGATACTGCCCGCAACCCGCTGGGCCAGTGCGATGCACACCGATGGCCGACCCGAGCAGCGGCGTGGCCGTCCCCGCGGCTGTCTGAATTCCCGTAAGACCCGCCCGATTCGGATTCGCGTTGACCGGCGTCTTGCGGATCGGGGGCTGTGTCAGATGGGGATCGGCAAACGCGACACTCCCGCGGCGCCGCATAGGCCGTATCTGAGTCACCCCGGCATGTCCGGAGAGCAGATTCCTTGGAAGGATCTGTCTCATGGGACGTCCCAGCAAATACCCGCGCGAGCTTCGTGAGCGCGCTGTCCGCATGGTCGCCGAGGTGCGGCCCGACTATCCGAGCGAGTATGCGGCGATGACGGCGGTCGCGCAGATGCTCGGGATCGGTTCTCCCGAGACGATCCGCACATGGATCCGCCGCAATCAGGTCGAGGCGGGCGACCGGCCCGGCGTCACGACGGACGCGCAGGCGGAGATCAAGCGGCTGAAGCGTGAGAACGCCGAGCTGCGGCGTGCGAACGAGATCTTGAAGGCGGCTTCGGCTTTCTTCGCGGCCGAACTCGACCGGCCACACCTGCGATAGTCGCGTTCATCGAAGCGCACAAGGACCGCACCGATGGTGGGCTCCGATGGGGTGTCGAGTCGATCTGCGTCGTGCTCACCCAGCACGACGTGAGGATCGCCCCATCGACCTACTACGACGCGAGGGGGCGCGGCCCGTCGCCCCGCGAGGTGTCGGATGAGCGGTGGAAGCCGATCATCCTCGCGACCTGGCAGGCGCAGCGGAAGGTGCTCGGCGCCCGCAAGCTCTGGCTGCGGCTTCGCCGTGACGGGCACGACATCGCCCGCTGCACGGTCGAACGGCTCATGCGAGACCTCGGCATCGCCGGCGTCGTCCGCGGGAAACGGAAGCGACCGGTCGATGCGGATCCGCGGGAGACCAGGCCGGCTGACCTCGTCGACCGGCACTTCGCCCGGTTCCGCACGAACCAGCTCTGGGTCGCCGACTTCACGTATGTCTGGACGTCTTGGATTCCAGCAGTCGTCGCAACGGTCTGATCTACGTGGTGTTCAGTAAAGCAGTCATTCGCTCGGCCGGGGTGTCCCAGTCGAGGGCCTTTCGGGGTCTGCCGTTGAGTTCGTCGGCCTCACCCATCACACCGATGCGGGCTCGGTCTACACGTCGATCGCGTTCACCGACCGGCTCGTCGACGAGGGCATCGACCCCTCCGTCGGCAGCGTCGGCGACGCGTACGACAACTCGCTCGCGGAGTCGCAGATCGGCCTCTACAAATCGGAACTCATCCACCACGAAGGCCCCTGGCGCGACGTCGAACAGGTCGAGGTCGCGACCGCGAGCTGGGTGCAGTGGTTCAACACCGAGCGCACCCACGGCTCGATCGACGACCTCACACCCATCGAGGCCGAACAGCTCGACTACGCTCTCACCGAACCCCTCGAAAGAGCGGGCTGAAACCAGCAAAACGCTCTCCGGACATGCCGGGGTGACTCAGAATGACATCACCGAGGCCCCAGGTCACTGTCACGACCCCGTTGGCTTCTTCGACAAGCACGGATGTCACATAGCGGGGCGTTGGCTGAGTCATGGCATGAAAATGGCGTCCTCGGCCGACATTCACTCGGCTAGAGACTGCCGAACATGAGTCGGTAGCGGCGAACGAACTGCATCGTGTGGTGGGTCTTCTTGATGTAGTGCTGCGTGAGTTCCTCAAGTTCCTCGTCGTAGTCCAAGTCCTCCTCGTCGCAGATCTCATGAAGGTCCTCGAGTTCGACTCGGAAGTCCTCAAGCATTCCTTCGTGGACTTCCTCTTCGGTGTATCCGCGCCAGTCCCACACGTCAATGGCGATCTGGCGGTCGCGGATCCGATGACACATCACGCAGAGCGGGTCGTAGTCCGCCGGATCCGGTGAGTAGCGAACCATTCCGGAACTACCGCGCAGAGTTCCTTCGAGTTCTACGGGCGATGTGTTCCGATATGCCCAGTGCGCTGCCGGGTCGCCGCAGTTCAGGCACGAATGCGTTGATGCCGGACCGCGGACACGACGGATGTTGTGGTGGGCCTGCTCGTAGGTGACCAAGACGATTTCTCCGTAGGACCGCGTCGCCACGTCGCAGGACCGCTGACTGAGCTCGCGGAGCTCCTAGTTCCAGCCTCGGTCCTCTTGCGATGGGAGCGGCACCACGATTCCTGACCGGTCCCACGCGCGCCGCGCGCCGCGCTTGAGACGCTCGTTGCAGTGCACACCGCACACATGCCGTTCGCGGTGGATCCAGTGTGCCTTCGCGGACACAGGCGTTCCGCACCACACGCAAAGCTCACCGCCGGTAGCGGGGCTGGCGGGGTGCGCGAGGGCGGCTCTATACCAGGCCCAGAAGTCACCGCCAACGGGACCAATACCGGCCTGCGCGACTATCCAATCGGGAACCTTGGTCCGACCGCCGCTCGCGGAAATCTTCGCCCGCAGCTCTTCTTCCCCGATCGACATTCGCGTGACGAATGCTTCCTCGGTGAGGACCTCGAGCCGCTGCCCATTCTCGATCTGGGTGAACGCCTTCGCAAGCTTCGAGGTGAACGCGGCTCCGGGGCGGAAGGTTCGGTCATCGAAGTCGCCGGTGACGAGGATCGTGGTTGTGCGCGTGACGCCGTCCTGCCAGGTGCCGCCTTGCTCGACGACGAACTCGCGAGCCCGGTTGCGCACCATCAGCTTCAACGCCCCGGTGAAGCACACCACCTCACCGGCGAAGCCCGTGCCGACAATTGCGTCGCCCTCTGCAGTGAGAGCGGCGAACAGCTGGTCGTCATGTTCCGTCCAAGTCATCGTGGATGGAACGGCAAGCCTTTCCGTCAACTCGTCGATTGAGCTTGCGTATGCGGCCGCGGCCAGAGCAAGCAACACAAGCGCGGAAGCGCGCGCGTCAGCCAACGGGTCGTGGTGATCGAACGCCGGCACATCAAGATGCGCGGCGACCCACGGCAACGAATAGGAAGGCAGATGAAGGGCCGCGCGCGCAAGGCGCAACGTGCACACGACATCTAGTGTGGGCCAGTCAATGTCATACGCGCCGCACGTATTCAGTAGGACGGACGTATCGAACGCCGCGTTGTGTCCGACAACTACATCGTCACCGATGAACTCCCGCAGCCGCGGGTACAGCTCGGGCCATTGGGGTGCCTGCGCGACGTGGCTCGAGGTGATTCCATGCACTCGCACGTTTCCAGGTTCGAACTCGTCATGATCTTCTGGAGGTCGAATCAGCGACTGAAACTCCTCGACGATCTGCCCATCGCGCACTCGCACCGCACCCACGGCGCACGCCGAGGACTGCGAGCGATTCGCAGTCTCGAAATCGAGCGCGACAAAGTCCAGCCCCATCACATACCCCCAGGTACTCGGTGCCAATCAACCTATGCGCGCCCGCGTCGCATGACTGTGTGACTCGCCGCACAGAATGCGCCGAACGCTAGGCCGAGAGACGTGGCCGACCGATCCCTCTGAAGGCAATGCGCTGGGGGACGGTGCGTGCTTCCTCGACCTCCAGACGGGCCGCTCCGGCAGGGTGCGGTCGAGTCGATCGGCGCACGCGGTCAGAGTGGGGATGGGCGGATGCTGTCGCGCACCGTGGAGCGCGCAATAGTCGCCGAGACGGGGACGAGAGCTATCCTGCCGCCATGGTCGACCGTGCGAACAAGCCTGAACTGCATTTGGACACCGTCGCGGACTGGGAAAGCTGGCTCGACTCGGACCCCGACCCGAGCGGGATCCGACTGCGACTGCGGAAGATCGCCACGACCCGACCCGGGATGACGTACACCGAGGCGCTCGATGTCGCGCTGTGCTTCGGGTGGATCGATGGGCAAAAGCAGTCCCTCGACGCCGACTACTTCCTGCAGACCTTCACGCCCCGACGACCGCGGAGTATCTGGTCGAAGACCAACATCGGCCACGTGACACGGCTGCTCGAGCAAGGCCGCATGCGCCCCCAGGGCCAGCTCGAGATCGACCGCGCGAAAGCCGACGGACGATGGGACCGTGCGTATCGGCAGCGCGACGGCGACCTCCCCGAAGAGCTGCAGGAGGCTTTGAACGCGGACCCGAAGATCGCGGAAGCGTTCGCGTCCCAGTCAGCGCAGAACCGATTCGCGATGGCCTTCCGCGTCGCAAGCCTGAAGCGCCCCGCGTCGCGGGCAGCACGCGTCGCCGAGTACGTCGAGATGCTGAAACGGGGCGAAACCCTCCACTGACGACCAGCTGCCGACCTCAGCCGGGGACGCGGCGCTGCACGGCGAAGATCCGCGTGCGGGCATAGACACGGTCAGGGACGGCCGCCACGTAAGGCGCGGGCGGATCCTCAACCGTGCTACGCGCGGAGGCGGCGCCTCTATCGTGCGATCGACCGTTTCTGGCGTTCCAGGAACCGCTAAGAACCGACGGTTGCCCCGCCCTCGACCGCAACGATGCGATGGTCGTCGTTGTGCGTTAGTTCGGTGTCGAGAAAACGGCTGTCCGTCGGCAAGCGCAGATCGAAGCGCGAATAAGATGCGATCTGCAAGCTGGCGCTTTCCACCGTGACATCCAGAACGTGACCGCCGACGCTTCGATCCTCGGCGAGGAAATGCAGGTGCAGCCCGGCGACGGTGATGCCCTGATAGATCGCAGGCGCCCAGAATCCGACGAGTGTGCCTCGCACATCGACGAGATCCGTTTCGACCTGTTGATTGACGACCTCGGCGAGCGGACGGAACGGGTGCTCTTGGCGCTGCGTCACTCGAACGCGCGCCGACCGCAGCACACCGTCGACTCGCACAGCGTGGAAGAGATTGCGGCTGACCAGCGTCCGCTCTACGTGATCCGTCAAAGCCGCCAGTCCGAGCCCGGTGATTGGTTCGGGTGTCGCCGAGGGGAACCGGCAGACGACGACGAAGGGGAGGATCCCGTTATCAGTCATCCGTGCCGGCAATTCGTCGACAGTACATTCGAAGACCTCACCCTCATCGATGATCACCTCGCCGCCAAGACTCTCGCAACACCCGATGCCGAAGTCGCCGATCTCCTTCGCGGTCTTCACCGGCATTCCCGAGTCGTAAGTACCCGCGAGTAGCGCGTCCAAAACCGCGAACTGGGTCACCGCAGCATCTATGAATTGTCGGTCTGTCACGCCGTGAGGCTACCGCGACCAGAACGAGATCTGTCTGACCAAACTGCACGCCGCTTTATGCGGGATCCTTGGGTTCTTGCGGTGGTTGCAACACCTCGTGGGATCGTGTGCTGTGACGACGTATTCACTTCGTATTCGACCTGACTTGCTCCAGGTGTTCTGGGCGGGGATGCAAGCGGACGATTTCCTGACTTGACGCGGTTCTCCCGCTCGGCGTCGACAGGAGAAGGGCGCCCGCGCCGATGCGGTGTCAGGAAGTACGTGGTTAATCGCCCATCCGTGACGAGCCACAGGCCGCTGACGTCTGCGAAGGCGTGGTCGCGCGGGTCATTCACCGAGCCTAAGCCGCCTGTGTGGACAAGCCGAGTCCAGTGCCCTAGTTTCTGCGCGCTTGACCGCCCATCAGCCTGCTCTCAGAAAGCCGGTGAGACTGAGAGCATGACATCCCTCGACGTGGGAAGCGCCGAGGACGCGCGCCGCTTCCGCTTGGGCGCGCAAACCAACGCATTTGTCGCGTCGGGGGTTGTCCTGTTGATCTGCTTGGCGGTCGTGGTCCTCTACGCAGTACTGGCATCGGCCTCGACGTTCGTGTTGATCGGCGACATCACCGGGTTTCAGGTCGCCTATTTCTCAGGTGTGGTTGGTCTCGTGGCTCTTGCCGCGTTCGTGTTGTTCGCACCGGCGCCCCGCTGGTGGCCGTATCTCGCGGTACCCGTCACCGCCGTGGGAGGGGCGTTGGCGATTCTGCTCGCGGTGGTCGGGGGGCAGTTCGCCGCTGACACGAAGGTGACATCGCTCGTCGCTGAGGGCTGCGCGACCGGATACATCGCGATCGAGCCGTCGGGCGGGGGCGGAAGCTTCATCGGGCTGCGGGATGGTTGGCGTGTCGTCAGCGTGCAGCAGTTCGCGGGCGATGACTTCAGTCGCCCTTTCGCCGCGGGAGACTACGTTGCGCGCAACAAGGATGGCGAGATAGCTGTTTGGCGTGACGGCGATCCAGCGAGCCCGGCATTCACCCTTCCTCAGCTGCCGAGCCACGTCTGCCAGTAGAGACCCGCTCAGCGCCCGAGACTCGGTCCTCAATGGGGCCAACGATCCAGCCACCGACCGCCGGTCGAGCACGATGTGATGCAGCCCGGCGACGAACGCCGCCTCCGCACCGGAACGCGCAGCGGTCTCGACACGCGGTGGCGGCCCCCACCCGAAGCTAGTGTCGGAGCGGTGAGCAGAGTCATCCTGATGTGCGGGCCCGCCGGGGCGGGCAAGTCGACCGTCGCCAGGCGGCTTGAAGCAGAGGGGATGACTCGCCTTTCGTTCGACCAAGAAGCCTGGCGGCGCGGCATCCAGACGATGCCCATCCCGGCCGAGCTGCACGAAGAGATCGAGCAGGATCTACGCGCTCGCCTTCTCACGCTCGTTGCCGACGGCGCAGACGTGGTGCTCGACTTCTCCTTCTGGTCGAAACGTGCCCGTCTTGCGTACCGAGACCTGCTGCGTCCGCTCGGCGTCGTGCCCGAGACGATCTACCTCGCGACACCGCGAGCGGTCGCGCTCGAGCGGATGCAGGCGCGTGGCCATGAGCACGGAGACGACTACGCGCTCCCCGCAGACGTCGCGGCCGAGTACTTCGACCACTTCGAACCGCCGACCGCCGATGAAGGGCCCCTGACCATCCTCGGTGCTGCCCCGTCGCCGTAGCCGGTGCTCGACTGCTCGACCAACGCCGCAGGCCGAGCGGATCTCGCGGCGTTTCGTCGCTCGCTCCCGTGCGCAGCCGGCGTCAGCCGCGGGTCTATGGGATCGTCTTGCGCATCACGGTCTTGCTCTTGCCGATGTGGCGCTCGAACGTGAATCCTGCCTTCTCGAACATGGCCCTCGTGCCGTTGTGGAGAAACGACGACGACGTCCGCTTGCCTGGGACGAGCTCATTGGGGAAAGAGACCACCTCGCCTCCGCCGGCCTGCGCGATCAGCTCGAGTGCGCCATCCAGCGCCTCCCGAGCCACTCCCGAACGCCGGTGGTCGCGATCGACGAAGAAGCACGTGATGCGCCATGGCGCGGGCTTCGTCTCGCCGGCGTCGTACTGCTTGCGGTGATAGATGTTCGGCAGCTCGATCGGAGTGCCGTACTCGCACCACGCGATCGCGTCGTCGCCGTCGAATACGAGTGCGGCATGCGCGACGCCCTCGGCCACGAGTCGCTCCTTGAACGTCGGCCCGTGGTACTCGCTCTTGACGGTCTGCTCGGTGTCACCGTGGAAATAGTGGCAGTAGCACCCACCCCAGACCCCGTTGTGCTTCTGCGCGAGGGCCAGCCACGCCGGGAAGGTCTCGGGAGTGAGCGGTTTGATCACGTGCGCAGTGGCCCCGCCTGGCCCCGTGGGAGCATCCTCACTGGCCATGGCAGACTCCTCGCATCGCGGTGCTGCCAGTCTGCGACGGATGCCGACTCCCGACAAGGGCGCCATGGCGAGGTGCGGGTGCTTCGGAGGGGAGAATCTGCTGATCATCGAACTCGATCAGGTCGGCGAATCAGCGGCGCTCTTCGTCTCGTCCCCGGATCTGGGGCCGCGCGAGGAGTGACGGAGTTTGCGGAGGCTGCGTCCGCGCCCTGATTGACTATGCGGGTGACCCAACCTTCGCGCCCCGCCGTGGTCGTCTGCGGCCCCGCCTCGTGGAACCACCTGATCTTTCTCGATCGCCTTCCCGAGCCGGTGCCGCATATGCAGTTCGCGCTCGGCGACCTGGCGACGCTGGGAGGCACGTCGGCGGGCAAGATCCTTCACCTGACCGATCTCGGCGTGGACGCCGCCCTGCACGCGCTCATCGGAGGCGATGACGAGGGCCGCCTGGTCACTTCGGCCCTCGCGGCCGCCGGCGCGCCGGTCCGGCCGCACGCTTCGGAGCGCACCGAGCGCCATGTGAACCTGATGACCGCTGCCGGTGAGCGGGTCAGTCTGTATCTCGCGACGCCGTCGACGGCATCCGTCGGTTCGGTCGACAGCATCGAGCAGGCGATCCACGGCGCGCATGTCGCGATCGTCGATCTGTGCGAGATGGGCCTGACTCTCGTCGAACGACGCCTGGCGGGGAATGCTGGCGCGCCGATCTGGACCGACCTGCACGACTATGACGGCAAGTCGGCGTTCCACGAGCCGTTCCTGCGTGCGGCAGACGTCGTGTTCATGAACGATGACGGGACGGATGACCCGTGGGCGCTGATGCAGTCCTGCCTCGATCGAGGACCCCGGCTTGCCGTGTGCACGCTGGGTGAGCGCGGGGCGATCGCTCTCGATGCGACTGGCGCCCGGGCATCCGTTCCCGCACAGCCGGTGTCGGTGGTCGACACGAACGGCGCGGGCGACGCGTTCTTCTCGGGATTCCTCGCGGCATCACTCGGAGACGAGGCGCTCGGGCACTGTCTCGAAGCCGGTGCTCGACAGGCGACGGTCGCCCTGTCGTCGATGCACCTGCACCCCGCGGTCGTGGGGCCGACAGGCTGATCTGCGGCGGACGCGCTCGCCGTCAGAGGTCGGTGAAGTCGTTCGCGGGGTCTGGATCCGCTCGACGGTGTCGTCCGACAGCGAAATCCCCAGGAACTCCCGGCCGGTCTCGCCAGGGTTGCTGAGCGATTGCGTCCCGTCGACTTCGCGGGCGCCCAACCCGAGGTATTCGGCGATGCCGTCGCCATCGATATCTCCCGCGTCCCAGGCGCCCGCCGCGAGCGCCTCGTCGCGGGATGAACCGACGTCGACGCCCTCCGGAGTGCTGATCGCGACCGCACCGATGGTGGGCGCGGAGCGTTCGCGTGCATGCTCGACATACGGCCCTGTAGAGCTGGCCTCTCAGCCAAGAGCACCCCCGAGATGGCGGGCGAAGAAGCGGGCGGCATCGTCACCCGCAAACGGCGGAACGCCGGTGTGGCCCCCCATGTTGGCGTAAAGGGTCTTCTCCGCCGATCCGAAGGCATCGAAGAGATCGAGGGCCATCTGTCGATCGTTGCCCGCATCATCCCACTGCAGCAGAACGTGCAGCGGAATCGTGACCTGACGAGCTTCCTCCATTGTTGTGCGCGGCACGTAGCTGCCAGCAAAGAGGCCCGCCGCTGCGATACGTGAGTCCATGGCGGCGAGACGTGTGCCGATCGCGATCACCCCGCCAGAGAACCCGACCCTCTCCGCGATCTCGGGAAGGCCGAGGACCTCGTCGAGAGTGATCTGCCACTCCGGCACAGCCTTGTCGACGAGCGGGAGTATCAGCCGGTCGATGACATCGTCGGTAGGCCGTTCACCAGCGGAGATCGCACGCGTGAGGTCCGAATGCGCCTGCTCTGCGCCCGGTAGCGGGGACCTGTCGCCCGCCCCAGGCAACTCGACGGCGACCGCCGCGAAACCTAGCGCGGCGACGCTGCGCGCGCGTGCTGCCAGACGGTGATACATCCGTCGCATCCCGAACCCGCCAGGTTGGCCCATCAGGATGAGGGGAACTGGTGCAGACGAGGAAGCAGCCGGTGGCGTCCATAGGATGCCGGGAATGTCGCCGAGGGTGAACTCACGTTCGGCGATGCCTTCGTCGAGAGTCTGTTCAGAAGTGAAGCGCATGGTCGTGCCTTTCGGGAGTGCTGCAAACAAGCGGCGCTCCCGGACGACCTATCGTCCGACCGTGACTCCCCAGAGGAGCACCATCGTCAATTCGTTCACGGGTGCCACCTCCTCAGTTCCTCGCACGGATCCGAAAGCATATCAGCGCCGGTCGAGGCTGCGGCGTGTTCGTGTGCCGCCCGCCCGCCCGCCCGCTTGCTCGCTTGCTCGCTTGCTCGCTCGCCCGCTCGCCCGCTCGCCCGCTCGCTCGCCCGCCCGCCCGCCCGCCCGCCCGCCCGCTCGCTCGCCCGCTCGTTCGTTCGCTCGCCCGCTCGCCCGTTCGCCCGTTCGCTCGTTCGCTTGCTCGCCCGCCCGCCCGCCCGCCCGCTGGTTCGTTCGCTTGCTCGCCCGCCCGCCCGCCCGCCCGCTGGTTCGTTCGCTCGCTTGCTCGCCCGCCCGCCCGCCCGCTGGTTCGTTCGCTCGCTTGCTCGCCCGCCCGCCCGCCCGCCCGCTCGGCGTCGCGAAACCCGGCCTCGCGGGTTCTCAGGCCGCGGTGAAGCGCAGCGGGGATTTCGACGGCAGCTCTGTCGGTTCGGCGAGTTCTCCGGTGGCGGGGTCGGGTGGGGGATGCAGCCAATAGCTGTCATCGCCCGAGGCAGGGTGGCGTCGGCGTGTGATGCGCCAGCCTTGGTTGTGCAGGCGCATGTGGCAGTTGCGGCAGAGGGGCACTCCGTCGGCGACGTCGGTTCGGCCGTGATCCTCCCACCAGTGGTCGATGTGGTGGTACTCGCATTCGGAGGGTGGACGGTCGCAGCCGGTCCAGACGCATCCGCCGTCGCGTGCGGCGATCGCGATGCGCTGTTTTCGCGTGAACAAGCGTGCTTCGCGGCCGAGATCCAACGGGCGGCCGTGCTCGTCTCGGATGGCCGGGACGGCCCCCGCATCACAGAGGTACTTCTCGATGATTCCGGGCGGCACGGCTTGTCCGCCGTCTTCCAGGTGCCCCGCAGCGGTCGCCCGTGTCTCGCCGAGGTCGCCGGCGCGCACGAGAGCGTCGGCCGTGACGATGATTCGCACGCCAGGCTGCCGATCGCCGAATGCCTGGGTGGGATCCGCGTTCGCCCCGGTGCGGAGAATGGCGACGATGGTGTCGTACTGCAGCTGTTCGTTGGTGCGCTCGTCGTCGACTGCCGCCCGCGTTTTGTCTGCAGCCTCGGCTCCGACGAATCGAGGCCCGCGGCGAGGCCTGAGCGCCGCTCGCAACACGGCGTCCACCCAGGCCGAAGCGTCGTCATCGAAGGCGATGTGCGCGTGGTGCTGCCCTGTTTCGGGGTCGGTCCACTTTCTGAACGACCGAGCCGCGAAGCGCTCCTCGAAGCGGAGCGTCACCCCGATGGGGTCCAGTCGATCGCGCGCGATCCGTGACTGGTCGCGGAGGTCCTCCACCGTCCGGGTGGACGCCTCGTCGAGCAGGATCACCACCGCGCGGTTCCATGCCGCGGGCAGGAAGTGGTCGTCGAGGTCGGGGTAGCGCTCGACCGGCGGTTCGCCGAGCCCAGTGCGAATGGCGTGGAACTGCGCCTGCGACACGCGGCCCGACACCAGGGCGTCGCGCAGCCGGCCCAGCCAGTCCGGTACGACGGGGACGAGTGGAGTGACGGCATCCGTCGTCGACTCTCGCCCGTCGCACACCGGCGGCATCGGCGCGAGTTCTTCACCGGCCCGGACGGCGCGAGTCACGTCGGCGCGGCCGAGCCCGGTGACCTGCTGGACGAGGGCGTTGCCGGTGCGGAGCCCTTTGCGCTGCGCCAGCCCGCTGTACCCGAGCTCTCTGCTCGAGCGGCGCGAGACCTCCGCCGACGCCGCGGCGACCATGAGTTCCAACGCCTTTCGCGCCTCGGTCGCATCGGAGAGGAACGCGAGCAGATCGTCATCGCCCAGCCGGGACACGGCGAGTTCGTCGGAGCTGAGTCGCTCGGCGACGCGGGCGACGGCATCCGTCAATCGCGCCACCGGCGAATTCGCACTCGAGGAGCTCATAGAACAAATATACGAATGTCCTCCGACATTCCACCCGGCGAACGCGACGCTTCGAGGCGAGGTGAAGTCACGAAGGCGTAACGGTTGCGCAGGCCGTTTCGCTGCGCGGTGAGCACACCCTGCCTTGCCCACTCCGCCTTGCCCACTCCGCCTCGCTCACCCGCCCCTTGCGCCTCCGCTACTTCTTCGTTGCCCAGAAGGACGTAGGGCAACGCTGAACGCGGCGTCGGTAGGCTTGAGGTATGGACGAGCAGAACCCTTTGATTCCCGCGGGGTTTGACATCGCGTGGTCAGTAGTCGCTGTTGCCGTCATTGCGCTCACCATCGTCGCTTTGATCTCGCTCGCCCGTTCCGCTCAGAGGCTCACGTCACTGCAGGCGTTGATTTGGGTTCTCGTCGTGCTGTTCGTGCCGGTGCTTGGTTCGATTTCTTGGATGGCAGTAGGACGTAGGACCGCTTCACTGGTGATCAGCGACCAGTCTTAGCCTCTCTGCGTTTCCGCCCCAGCGGCTTCGCTCTTCAGGCCGCTTCGAAGACGGCTGACAGGTCATCGGTATCCTCTACCAGCCGCCAGTCCGACTGATTGTGGCCTAGGAGCCAGCTTGCTCCGGCTTCCAGACGAGCCACTTGCGAGCGACTTCCGACTCCAGGTCGATGCTGAAGCGATGCGCGACCAACAACACCTGCGCCAGAACGTCTGACAACTCCGCGCGGAAGTCCTCCTCCAGCTGCGGCTCGCTACGGCCCTTGTCTCGAGCTTGCCCCGACCTCGCGAGATACGCCTGCGTCAGCTCACCGACCTCCTCACCGAGCTTGAGAATGAACCAGTCGTCGCTGCGAGTGATGTCGTGCCGCTCGGCATAGACCGTCGACACCGACTCAACCTCGGCCTGCAGCTCAGCGATATCCATGCGTCAGATCCTGCCAGCCACCTCAGACTCGGGCGCCTGGAGACGTGACGAAAGACATAGGGCCCCCACGCGCCGCGCGCGCGGTCTCCCATTACGGGGGGGGGGGGTAACGAGCGGTCCATACTCGTCACATGCGCGCACCCCGACGGATCACTGCGGTGGTCATGGCCGCGCTCGTCCTCTCGACGGTCTCGCTAACCGGATGCGTCCAGGGCGTCGCCTGTCCGAGTTGGGCAGGCTACGACACGCCTGAGGATGCCGCGGATGCTGCGACTGCCGTGATTTCGGGTCGTGTCGTCGAACGCGCACGCACGGTGCCGATGTTCGGGACCGACGCGAACGTGTGGGTGGTCGAGGTCGACGAGTGGATCAAGGGTGACGGACCTGGTCGGATCGACGTCACCTCGATTCCGAGTGGGTGTGGTGCGGGGCCTGCGTACTTCGGACGGGACCCGTTCGACGAGGCGACCGAGTTCGACGTCGCGATCGTGTTCCTCTCGGGCGATGCCGACGAGTGGCAGGGCCTCAGCCCCGTACAGGGCATAGCGCCGGCGGCTCCCGGTGGCGGTGTTCCGAGCGCGTGGCCCGACGCCCCGTGAATTCACGCCGACCGCGCGGATGCCGCGCCGCGCCGACCCCGTCCCGTCAGGGCAATGAGAACCCGGCGCTGAAGAGCACGACGATCACGAACACGATCCCGACGACGGCGATCAACATCGTGCCGCCGGCGACGATGCCCTCCGCGCGGCTGACGCCCTCTCGGCGGCCACGGCTTCGCAGGGCGAGGAGCACGGTCGCCGCCGCGAGTACGAGGACGACCAGCGCGCCGATCGTCGCCGGCAGGATCCGTGATTGCTGACTGCACGATCCCATCGGCGGGTCGACCGCCGCGCAGATCGCGGGCTTGCTCACTGCCCACAGCATCAGGAGCAGCGCCAGCGCGGTCACCGCGCCCAGCACCGCCCATCCCTGCGGTCGGACGGCGGCGCTGCTCACGCTCGGAGCCTAGCGACGGCGCCGCGGCCGCCGCGAGTTCAGTTCGACGCGAGCTCGCCACCGCGAGCCCCCCGACGGGCCAGCCGCCCTACCCGAGCGAGGCCGCCGGCTCGGGCCGGTGAACCCCTCGGGGCCGGTATCCGAGCGCGCTCGAGACTCCCGCGAGGTCGGTGAGGTACCAGAGGATCGCCAGCCACATCTCGGTGCCCTGCAGCCCGGGCTCGGTCTCGGCCAGTCCGTGCGTGGCGGGGCCCGGCTCGCGGAATGCGAACCCCGCGCCCGGCACCCAGGTGGTGAGGGCATCCGAGAGAAGCTGCGACGCCAGCGATCGCACCTCTTCGGTGCGATACCCCGACCCGCGCGTCAGCCACAGCGGATGCGCGACGTCGAGAACGTTGCAGGCGTTGCGCGCGCCCGGCGCGAACCACCGCGGGTCGCGGGCGTGGCGCAGCACCGTGTCGACGATCCGCTCGGGGTAGGCAAGTGGCATCCCGAACTGTGCGAAGGTGCCCCGCGAGGCACGGTAGAAGCCGTTGACGACGGGAAGCAGGCCGTCCTCGGCGGTGGCCGAGCCCCACATGCCGGTCTGCGGGTCGGCGTGCGTGAGCAGCCACCCGAACAGCGCCTCGGCGACACCCGCCGGCACCGGGATGCCCGCGCGCCGCGTCCAGAGCAGTGCCGTGCCGAAACCGTCGACGTGATGCCCGGCGCCCCACGCATCCGTCTGCCACGGCAGGCTCTCACAGAACGCGACGACGCTCTCGGCGCTCGCCTCGGTCACCCACGTGAGTGGTGCCGGAAAGGCGGAACCGAGCAGGTCGAGCGCGTAGCCGGTGCTCAGCACGTGGTACGCGACGTCGTCGTTCGAGAACCCCAGCCCGCTCAGCTGGCGCCCGTCGGGCCCGAGCGGTGCGACGGCGCCGGTCGCGGCATCCTGCCAGTTCTGCAGTCGTGCGATCTGAGTGGACACCGGCGCCTGCGCGGGCGGCGCCCCTCGCAGCAGGTCGGAGATCTCGACCGCGTCGGCCTGCGCGCGCACCGTCGGCACGGTGCCGGGGCGGTCGGCGAACAGCTGCAGATCGTCTCGCCACGAGCGGTCCAGAACAGCGGATGCCTCGGCTCGCGCCCGTTCGGCGAGTTCCGTCACGCGCGCGGCGAGCCCGGCGGCAGCGCCTGTCGCCGCCACGCCGGCGGCGCCCTCGGGCTCCACGCGCCAGCGGATGAACTTCGCAGGGTTTCCGCCGACGATCGCGCCGGCCGGAACATCCTTCGTCACCACGGCGCCGGCGGCGAGCACCGAGTGATCGCCGATGCGGATGCCGTCGAGGATCACCACGTGCGAGCCGATCCAGACATCGTCGCCGATGACGATCCCCTTCGACGTCAGCGGCTGGCGGAACACCGGCGTGCCGGGCTCCAAGGAGTGGTTGAAGCCGAGGATCGACGTGTGGGCGCCGATGCGCACCGCATCGCCCATCGTGACGCGTCCGCGGATCACCGTGTAGGGATTGATGCTGCAGTCGGCGCCGGTGGTCAGATCGCCGGTGAGATAGGCGCCGGCGGCGACGTAGGTGCGGTCGCCGAGGCGCAGCGCGTCGTTGTCGATCGAGGCGAGCTCGGAGACGAAGCAGCGCTCGCCGATCACATGGTCTGGCCGGCCTTCGGCCAGAGCGCGCTGCACGGCGATCTGCGTGTCGCGGGCGTCCGCCGAAGCATCCTGCCAGAAGTCCCAGGGTGAGAATTCGTGCGCGTCGATCGTGGGGGTCACGGCGTCAGCGCCGATGCTCTGCGATTCGAGAAGCCCATGAAGAGATCCTCTCAGGCGGAGCGGTGAACGAGCCCATCACGGGGGCCGCCGCCGACTCGCCGCTGGCTCGAAGAACGCGACTGAACGGATGCCGCGGGTCGCGGCATCCGCTCGTCCATGCGGTGTCAGCCGCCGCCGCTGCCCTCGCCGCCGGTGCCGCCCGGGGTACCTGTGTCGGTCTCGCCGCCGCTGCCATCGTCGCCGTCGTCGTCGTCGTCGCCGTCGCCGTCCTCGGGCGCGGTCGTGCGAGTCCCGGTGCTCGCCCGGATGGTGACCGTGGCCCCGGCGGACACGCGGCCCGCTCCGGGGTCCTGTGCGGCGACGAGTCCCGCTGCGACGTCGGAGTCGACCGGATCGCCCACTCGCACGGTGAAGCCCGCGACTTCGAGACGGTTCTGCGCATCCGCCACGCTCAGCCCGGTGACATCGGGGAGCGTCGCCTGCGACGTCCTGGTCAGGGTCGCGTCGGGGCTGGGGAACGCATCGCCGCCGTACGCGTCGTTCGCGGCGGTCTGCACCGCCCTGCCGATGCGATAGCGGATGTCGGACAGCCGCGTCGCGCCCTGCCAGGTGTTGAAGACGTCTCCGCCGCCTTGCACGTTGCCCGCCCACGTCGCGGTGGTCACCTTGGTGCTCGACTCGATGAGCCAGGTCTGCCAGGCCTCGTGGGTGCCTGTCTTGCCGAGCACGGCGGTGCCGTCGCTCGGGTTGCCGGCCGCCCCGCTGCCGCCCGCGGCCATCACGGACTGGAGGGCGTACGCCGCGGTCGACGCGATCTCGGGCGTCAGGGCCTGCGTGCAGGAGCGTTCGGGCGTCGCGATCTCGTTGCCCTCGGCATCCGTCACCCGATCGATCGCCTGCGGTTCGCAGTACGTGCCCCCGTTCGCGACGGTGGCATAGGCGGCGGCCATCGCGATCGGCGAGACGGCGGCGGTGCCGATGATCGAGTTGAGGTTGTCCATCGTGACGGGCTCGCCGTCGGCCTGCGTGACGCCGAGGCGTGCGGCGACGTTCTGGATGTCGCACAGGTCGAGCTTCTCGGCCATTGCGAAGTAGCCCGTGTTCAGCGACGATGCCGTGAACTGGAGCGGGGTGCCGACACGGCCGGCGGCCTTGCCGAAGTTGTTCACGAGCGTGTTGGACGTATTCTCCCAGTCGCCCTCGCACGAGTTCGTGAGCTGGTCGAACACTCGCAGCCGCCCGTCGAGGGACTCGTTCAGCGAATGGCCCTGCTCCAGCCAGTCGAGCAGGGTGAACAGCTTGAACGTCGAGCCCGCGTTGAAACCGCTCGATCCGCCGACGTCGAGGTCGCCGGCGAAGACGAGCGACGAGTAGTTCGCATCGTCGGAGTCGGCGGCGTCCTCGCTGAAGGTCGTGTTCTGCGCGATCGAGAGGATGCGGCCGGTCGACGCCTCGATGCTCACCGTGGTGGACCCGAACCGGCCGGTGGCGGCGCCGCTGGTGGTCGGCATCGTCGCGGAGGTCGGCGCGTACGTCGTCATCGCGGTCTCGGCGGCAGTCTGCAGACGCGCGTCGAGGGTGGTGTAGACGTTGAGGCCGCCGCGCTGCAGGGTGAGGAGTCGATCGGCGGCGGTCTCGCCGAACGCCGGGTCGTTCAGGATGGTGTCCTTGACGTACTGACAGAAGTACGCGGCACCGCCGGCGGCAGCGCAGCCGGTGACCGTGGGCGTGATGACCGGGGTGATCGGCTCGACCGCGGCCGCGACGTACTGGTCGTTCGTGATCGTGCCGTCGCTGAGCATGCGGCTGAGCACATACAGCTGACGCCCCTTGGTCGACGTGTATCCGTCCGCGGCGGCGAGGTACTGCTCCTGCGTGATCGTTGCGTCGGCCAGCAGCGAGTCGAGGGCCGCGAGCTGGCCGTCCACGGCATCGTCCACCGAGCCGTCGGGCGCCTTGTTCACCGCGCTGCCGTCCGCGTTCACGATCGAACCGCCGGTGCGATCGACCCGGTAGGTGTTGGGGTTCTGCACCATGCCGGCGAGCGTTGCGGATTGCCCCAGCGTCAGCTGTGCGGCCGTCGTGCCGAAGTAGTAGCGTGCGGCGGCCTCGATCCCGTACGTGGTGCCGCCGAAGTTGGCGATGTTGAGGTAGCCGATGAGGATCTCATCCTTCGAGTACGTCTGCTCCAGGGCGATCGCGTACCGCATCTCCTGCAGCTTGCGCTCGACGCCTTCGGTGCCGTCGGCCGTCGTGGCCTGCGACCAGCAGTCGTACTCCTCCTCCTGCGTCGGCGCGGTCGCCTCGCACTGCTGCACCAGCACGTTCTTGACGTACTGCTGGCTGATCGTCGACCCGCCCTGCGTCGCCCCTCCGCCGCTGAGGTTGGACAGCATGGCGCGGGTGGTGCCGATGATGTCCACTCCGCCGTGGTCGTAGTAGCGCGGGTCCTCGCTCGACAGGATCGCGTCGTACATCACCGAGGCGACCTGGTCGTACGCGACCGGGGTGCGATCCTGCTCGAGGAACTTCGCGAGCAGCACCTGCTCGCCGGTGTCGGGATCGGTGGCGTAGAAGTTGCTCGGCACCATCAGCGCGTCGATCTCGAGCGTGCTGGGGAGATTGTCGAACAGGGTGATCGCCTGCGAGGCCGCGGTGCTCGCCAGGGCGACTGCGGGCGTGACGGTCACGGCGACGAGAACGCCCGTGAGAGCGCTGAGGCCGACCAGGCCGGCGAGGCCACCGAGGATTCCCTTCGTCCGGCGTGAGGAATCGGGCATGGCCTCGAGCGTAGGAACCGAGTCTGGACGGTCCCGGTGCCTCGTCTATGCGTGAGGTGGACGCGTGCTCCGTCGGAGCCGTCCCGGTCAGCGGACGGCGTCACCCGAGGCCGCTTCGAGCAGCGCGAGATCGGCGCGCGTGGGCGCCTGCTCCCAGTCGCCCGCACCGCTGACGGCCAGGGCTCCGCAGAGTGCTCCGCGGTGCAGTCGCTGCGCGACCGGCAGGTCGTCGAGTACACCCGACAGGTAGCCGGCGGTGAAGGCGTCGCCGGCGCCGATGCTGTTCACCTGCGTGATCGCGTGCGCGGGGCACGAGACGGCGCCGCCGACGTCGAAGAGCGTCGCGCCGTGGATGCCGCGCTTGACGACGACCTCGCGCACTCCGGCATCCAGCAGCCGCGCGACCCGCTCCGCCTCGTTCACCCCGTCGGCGACGAGATCGAGCTCGTCCTCCGAGGCCACGACGATGTCGGCGCGGCGGGCGAGCGGGGCGAGAGCCGCCGCTGCTGCGGCGCGGTCCCACAGCTTCCCCCGGTAGTTGACGTCGAACGACACGAGCGCGGAGGTCTCACGGGCGACCTCGAACGCCGCCGCCGTCGCCGCGTGCGCGGACTCGGACAGCGCCGGGGTGATGCCGCTGAGATGCCAGATGCGCGCCGCGGTCGCGGCGAGCGGCACCACGTCGGCGGGGCTCAGCCGCGAGCCCGCGGAAGCGCGACGGTGATACGTCACGGTCGGCGCGAGCGCCGCGGGCATGTCGACGAGCATGAGGCCCGTGGGTGCGGACTCATCACGCCTCACCCCTCCGATGTCGACGCTCTCGGCGCGCAGCGTGCGCGCGACGAGGTCGCCGGCCGGGTCGGCGCCGAGCACGCCGACCCACGCGGCCCGGTGACCGAGGCGCGAGAGACCGATCGCCACGTTCATCTCGGCGCCGGCGGGCGATGCGTGGAGCGGGTCGGCGAGGGCGAGGCGGCCGTGGGCGCGGATGGCGACGAGCGCCTCGCCGAGGGTGACGACATCCATCGACTACTCCTGCGCCGACAGCGTGCGGAAGGCCGCGGCGCGCAGCGCGAGCGAAATGAGGTCGACGGGATCGGTGGCCTTGCCGGTGAGTGGCGACCCCACACCCAGAGCGAGGGCGCCTCGCTGCAGGTAGTCGCGCCCGGTGGTGAGATCGACGCCGCCCACCGGGATGAGCGGCACGTCGGGGAAGGGCGCCCGCAGTGCGGACAGGTAGGCCGGTCCGCCGAACTCGGCGGGAAAGAGCTTGACGGCCGTCGCGCCGCGCTCGAGAGCGGCCAGGATCTCGGTGGGGGTCAGGGCGCCGGCGAGTACGGGCACACCCGCGTCGGCGGATGCCTCGATCGAGGCCGTCACGGCCGGAGTCACCATGAACGTGGCCCCCGCGGCGAGGGCCGCGGCGACGTCCTTCGCGGTCAGCACCGTGCCCGCCCCGATCTCGGCGCGTGCGTCGGCGGCGAGTTCGCCGATCGCGTCGAGCGCGCCCGGAGTGGTCAGCGACACCTCGAGTGCTCGAAAGCCCGCGTCGATGAGAGTGCGCCCGATCGCGACGGCGTTCTCCCGCGACGTGCTGCGGATGATCGGCATGACCCGCTCGGTGACCAGCAGGTCGCGCAACTCGGTCGTGGTCACCATTCTGCGAAGCTCCCGTCGGTGTGACGCCAGATCGGGCCTCGCCAGGCATGGCCGCGCGCGTCGGCATCGCGCACGGCTGTTTCATCGACCTCGATGCCGAGCCCCGGTTTGGTGAGTCGCTCGATGTAGCCGCTCGAGAAGTCGAAGTCCGACCGGTCGACGACGTAATCGAGCACCTCGCCGTCCCCGTTGTAGTGGATGCCGATGCTGTGCTCCTGGATGAAGAAGTTCGGCACCGCGAATCCGATCTGCAGACACGACGCGAGCGCGATCGGCCCGAGCGGGCAATGCGGGGCGAGCTGCACGTCGTAGATCTCGGCCAGGCTCGCGATGCGGTGCACCTCGGAGATGCCGCCGGCATGCGACAGGTCGGGCTGGGCGATCGCGATGCCGGACTGGAACACCGGCAGGAACTCCTGCCGGCTGAACAGCCGCTCGCCCGTGGCGATCGGAATCGAGGTCATATCCGCGATCCGCCCGATCAGGTGGCTGTTCTCGGGGACCACGGGCTCTTCCACGAACATCGGGCGCAGCGGCTCGAGCGCGGGCATGAGCCGCCGCGCGTCGGCGAGGCCGATGCGACCGTGGAAGTCGACGCCGACGTCGCCGGTGTCGCCGAGCACCTCGCGCGCCGCGGCGACGCGGGACACGACGCCGTCGAGCTCGCGCAGGTTCGAGATCCGCTCCATCCGGCCGGAGGCGTTCATCTTGACGGCGGTGAGGCCCTGCTCCAGCCGCTCCGAGATCGCGTCCGCGACCTCGTTCGGCTCGTCGCCGCCGACCCACCCGTACACGCGGATGCGGTCGCGGACCGGTCCGCCGAGCAGCTGGTGCACGGGGAGCCCCGCGACCTTGCCGGCGATGTCCCACAGCGCCTGGTCGAGGCCGGATACGGCCGAGGAGAGGATCGGGCCGCCACGGTAGAACGAGCCCTTCGTCATGACCTGCCAGTGATCCTGGATGCGCAGCGGGTCCTGGCCGATGAGCAGCTCGGACAGCTGCTCGACGGCGGTGCGGACGGTCTCGGTGCGACCCTCGACGACCGGTTCGCCCCAGCCGACGACACCCGTGTCGGTCTCGACGCGGACGAACAGCCATCTCGGCGGGATGAGGAAAGTCTCGATGCGCGCAATCTGCACGGGTGACCCAATCGACGTGTGAGGAGGCGATCGGCAGCGCACCGATCGGCAAGTACTTCTTCGTTCAAACGAACTATAACGTATGACGTTTGGCGCGGTGAGGGCTGGTAAAGTGCCAACATGACGCTGAAGCACGGAGACGCGCCGTTCGTCTCGCTGGCAGGCCTGCACTCCCGTGCTCTCGATCAGCTGGGTCTCGCGATCTGCGAGGGGCAGCTGGCTCCGGGATCGAGCCTCACGCTCGAGGAGATCGAGGAGCGCTGCGGGATCTCGCGATCCGTGGCGCGGGAGACCGTCCGCGTGCTGGAGGCGATGCGCCTGGTCGTGTCCCGCCGGCGGATCGGCGTGGTCGTCCTGCCCGAGTCGGAGTGGAATCTCTACGATCCGCAGGTCATACGCTGGCGCCTGGACTCACCGGACCGCGCCGAGCAGCTCTCGTCGATGGTCGAGCTGCGCGCCGCGATCGAGCCTGAAGCCGCTCGTCTGGCGGCCATGCGGGCCACAGCAGACGAGGTGAGCGAGCTCATCGCGCTGTCCGGCCAGCTCTGGGCCGCGGGTGAGCAGGGCGACGACGAGCGGTTCCTCGAGCTCGACGTGCAGTTCCACGCCCGCATCCTCCGTCTCTCGGGCAACGCGATGTTCTCGCGGCTGGACGGACTCATCGGTCAGATGCTCGTGAGTCGCACCGAGCACGGCCTCGTTCCCGATCGCCCCGCGAGCGTGGCGCTGCAGCTGCACGTCGATGTCGCCGGAGCGATCCAGCGACGTGACCCGGAGGGTGCCTACGCGATCATGCGGTCGATCCTCGTCGCGGCGCTGGACGAGATCGACATCATCTCGGTCGCGGCCGAGCGCGTCGCCAGTCCCGAAGCTGCTCGGTAGGAAAAAGCATACGTTCTAGCTATTTGGTGTGATAACGTAACTCTCACGCCGCCGCCGTCGTGAGTGTCGACATCGACTGAGTCGTCTGTTCTGGACCGGAGCCTCAAGGCTGACGGACGCGGTTCACCCCAACGCCGGGGTCCATGACCGCCTTTGGCGTGCGTGGATGCCGGATCCCTAGAGGAGGACAGAAATGACCGCAGTGCAACGTCGCCGCAGGGTCGTCGCCGGCACCGCAATCGTGGCGGCCGCCGTCATGCTCAGCGCGTGCTCGACGCCGTCGGCGTCCGACAGCGCCGGATCGTCCGACACGATCTCCCAGGAGGAGATCGACAAGGCGATGAGTACGCCCACGACGATCGACTTCTGGTCGTGGGTGCCCGACATCCAGAACCAGATCGACCTGTTCGAGGCGAAGTACCCCGAGATCACGGTGAAGCTCTCCAACCAGGGCGGCGCCACCGCGCAGTACCAGAAGCTGCGCGCCGCGGTGAAGTCCGGTGACGTGCCCGATGCCGTGCAGATCGAGTACTCGTTCCTGCCGTCCTTCACGATCACCAACAGCCTCGAGGATCTGGCGCCGTACGGCGCCGACGACCTCTCGGACCAGTTCGTGGACAGCGCATGGGGCATGGTCGCCACCGACGATTCGGTCTGGGGCCTTCCGCAGGACCTGGGCCCGACCGGCCAGCTGTACCGCACCGACATCTTCGAAGCCGCCGGCGTCGAGGTCCCCACCACGTGGGACGAATACGCAGAGGCCGCGGCGGCCATCAAGGAGAAGACCGGGTCGTACATCTCGGATCTTCCGGGCAACAGCTTCTCGCCGATCCTCGCCCTGCTGTGGCAGGCCGGCGCGCGCCCGTTCGGCTACGACGGCGACAAGACGGTCACCATCGACCTCGACTCCGAAGAGGTCACCGAGGTGATCGGCTACTGGAACGATCTGATCCAGGCCGACCTCGTCGACACCGCGCCGCAGCTCGACGACAACTGGTACCAGAGCATCGCGAGCGGCAAGTACGCCAGCTGGCTCGCCGCTGCGTGGGGCCCCGTCTTCCTGCAGGGCACCGCCGCCGACACCAGCGGCCTGTGGCAGGCCACCGAGATGCCCCAGTGGGACGCATCCGAGCCGGCCTCGGGCAACCAGGGCGGATCGGCCGTGACGGTGACGGCCGACTCCGACGCGAAGATCGTCGCCGCCGAGTTCGTCAAGTTCCTCACGACCGACACCGAGGCCACCGAGACGCTCGCCACCGAGCAGTTCATCTTCCCGTCGCGGATCGAGACGCTGGAATCGCCCGCGGTGCGCGACCAGGAGATGGAGTTCTACGCCGGCCAGAAGGTCAACGCGGTGTTCGCCGACATCGCCCAGACCGTCGCCAGCGACTGGCAGTGGCTGCCGTACAACGACTACGCCAGCAGCAGCTTCAAGGAGACGCTCGGCGCCGCCATCACCGAGAAGACCGACCTGTTCGACGCTCTGCAGGAGTGGAAGGACGAGCTCGTCAGCTACGGCGAGTCCCAGGGATTCACGGTCGTCACGAAGTAAGCCCGTGTGGGGCGGGCCCGAACCCGCCCCACTCGGTCCTCGCCCCGAACCAGAAAGGCCCCGCCGATGAGCACCACGGCTCTCGGACGCAAGCGCTGGAGTGACCGGTACCGCAAGAACACTGCGGCGTACCTCTTCATCGCCCCGTTCATGATCCTCTTCGTGACGATGCTGCTGATGCCCCTGCTGTACGCGGGCTATCTGAGCCTCTTCAAGGCGCAGCTCGTCGGCGGCGACTCGTTCGTCTGGTTCGACAACTACGTGCGCGCACTCGGCGACGAGCGATTCCTCGTCAGCGTCGCGCGCATGTGCCTGTTCCTGGTCATCCAGGTGCCGATCATGCTCGGACTCGCACTGTTCTTCGCGCTCGCGCTGGACAGCATGCGAGTGGGCGGCGGCAAGTTCGCCCGGCTCGCCATCTTCGTGCCGTACGCCGTTCCCGGCGTCGTGGCCACCCTGATGTGGGGCTACTTGTACGGCGACAACTTCGGCCCGATCGCCCAGTTCATGCGCGCCATCGGGCTGGGCTCGCCCGAGCTGCTGTCGTCCGACAACATCCTCGGATCGATCATCAACATCGTCACGTGGCAGTTCGTCGGCTACAACATGGTGATCATGTACGCGGCGATGCGCGCCATCCCGACAGAGCAGTACGAGGCCGCCCGCATCGACGGCGCCGGTCAGTTCCGCATCGCCTGGAGCATCAAGATCCCCGCGATCCGCAACTCGATCGTGCTGTGCACGATCTTCTCCGTCATCGGGGCGTTCCAGCTGTTCAGCGAACCGAAGCTGCTGTATGAAATCGCGCCGAACGCGATCGGATCGTCGTTCTCGCCGAACCTCTACGCCTACAACCTCGCCTTCACGAACCAGGACATGAACTACGCCGCGGCGATCGCGTTCCTGCTCGGGTTCATCATCATGATCGTCTCGTACGTGTTCCAGCTCTCGGCTGCGCGTCGGGAGAAGGGAGCGCGCTCGTGACCGCCACCACCGAGGTCCGACCCGCCGAGACGCGTGCCACCCGCGCGATCGTCACGCGCAGCACGCCGCGCCGCCGCCGGAAGGACACCTCCTTCGTTCCCGGCGAGAAGCGCAGCAGCATCCTCACCGTCGTCCTCTGGCTCGCCGCCGGATACTTCCTGCTGCCGCTGTTCTGGCTGGTCGTCGCATCGACGAAGGACAACTCGGCGCTGTTCTCCAGCTTCGGCCTGTGGTTCGCCGATGAGAACCACTTCATCGACAACCTCGTCACCCTGTTCACGACCCGCGACGGCGTCTTCGTCCAGTGGATCGGCAACACGGTGCTGTACGCGCTCGTGGCGGGTCTCGGATCGGCACTGCTGTCGGCCGCGGCCGGATACGCGTTCGCGAAGTACGACTTCCCCGCCAAGAAGTTCCTGTTCGCCGTGGTGCTCGGCGCGATCATGATCCCCACGACCGCGCTCGCCATCCCCACGTACCTGCTGTTCGCGGGCGCTGGGCTGACGAACACGGTGTGGGCCATCATCCTGCCCTCGCTGGTGAGCCCGTTCGGCGTCTATCTGATGCGCGTCTACGCCGAGGAGTCGATCCCGGACACGCTTCTCGAAGCGGCGCGGCTGGACGGGGCGGGTGAGTTCCGCATCTTCTGGCAGATCGCGCTGCGGATCATGACGCCGGGCATCGTGACCGTGCTGCTCTTCGCGATCGTGCACACCTGGAACAACTACTTCCTCCCGCTGATCATGCTCACCGACCCCGACCTGTTCCCGCTGACGCTGGGATTGGCGCAGTTGCAGGCGGCCAGCGAAGCCGGCGGCGGGGCATCCGCGCAGTTCTCGACCGTGATCACCGGATCGCTCGTCTCGATCGTGCCGCTCGTGGTCGTGTTCCTCTATCTGCAGAAGTACTGGACGTCGGGACTCACCACCGGAGGGGTCAAGGAGTGAACAACCTCAGTGCCATGAACGACCGGGTCGCGTGCGACCTGGCCGCCGGCGACCGGGAGCGGGGGATCACCCACGCGCTCGTGCCGATGGACCGGCCGTTCGCGTACTGGGAGGAGCTCTTCCCGTCGCGGAACGTGCTGCCGCCGCGGGCGCAGTCGACGACGGATGCCCCGCACCTGAGCCTCGACGGCGAGTGGGCGTTCCGGTACTCGCCGGACGGCGATGCCCCGGTCGACTTCCTCGGCGACGCCCTCGACGGACACTCCGGCGTGGCGGATTGGACGACCCTCGCGGTGCCGGCGCACTGGCAGCTGAACGGGTTCGGGGCGCCGATCTACACGAACCGCGTGTACCCGTTCCCGGTCGACCCGCCGTACGTGCCGCAGGAGAACCCGACCGGCGACTACCGCCGGACGTTCACGGTGCCGACGGACTGGGATGTCGAGCGCGTGCTGCTGCGCTTCGACGGCATCGACTCGCTCGGCACCATCTGGCTCAACGGCACCGAGGTCGGCGTCGTCGCCGGCAGCCGCCTGCGCAGCGAGTTCGACGTCACGGCGCTCCTTCGCCGCGATCAGGAGAACGTGCTCGCCGTCCGCGTGCACCAGTGGTCGAGCGGCAGCTACCTCGAGGACCAGGACATGTGGTGGCTGTCGGGGATCTTCCGCAGCGTCACGTTGCTCGGTCGCCCGGTCGGGGCGATCGAGGACCACTTCGTCCACGCCGACTACGACGCGGCGATGGGGGAGGGCACGCTCTCGGTGGATGCCGTCGTCGCCGGCGGCGCATCGGCGCGCGTGCGGGTGCCGGAACTCGGCATCGACGTCGCGGCGGGCGAGGTCGCTCGCGTCGCGGTCGAGCCCTGGTCGGCGGAGCGGCCCCGGCTGTACTCCGGCGAGCTCGTCTCGTCCGGCGAGACGATCGCGCTGCGCATCGGGTTCCGTCGGGTGGAGGTCGTCGACAGCGAGCTGCGCGTCAACGGCGCGCCGATCCTCCTGCGAGGCACCAACCGGCACGACTTCGACCCCGACACCGGCCGTGTCATCTCCGAGGCGCGCATGCGCGCCGACATCGTGATGATGAAGCAGTTCAATCTGAACGCCGTCCGCACCAGCCACTACCCGCCGTCGGCGCGCTTCCTCGAGCTGTGCGACGAGCTGGGTCTGTGGGTCATGGACGAGTGCGACCTCGAGACGCACGGCTTCTTCCCCGTCGACTGGTTCCACAAGCTTCCGGGCAACCCCGCCGAAGACCCCCGCTGGGAGGGCGCGCTGGTGGATCGGATGCAGCGGCTCGTCGAGCGCGACAAGAACAGCCCCAGCGTCATCATGTGGTCGCTCGGCAACGAGTGCGGCACCGGCCAGAACCTCGGCGCGATGGCCCGATGGGCCAAGCTCCGCGACCCTTCACGGCTCCTGCACTACGAACGCGACTGGTCCTGTCAGTACGTCGACGTGTACAGCCGCATGTATTCGACCCACCGCGAGCTCGACCTGATCGGGCAGCGCCAGGAGGCGCCGTTCCCCGACGCCGACCTCGACGCGAAGCGCCGGAACATGCCGTTCCTGCTGTGCGAATACGTGCACTCGATGGGCAATGGCCCGGGCGGCCTCGCCGAGTACCAGGAGCTCTTCGAGCGATACCCGCGGCTGGCCGGCGGCTTCACCTGGGAGTGGTTCGACCACGGTCTTCGCTCCCACACGGCGGACGGCGAGGAGTACTTCGCCTACGGCGGCGACTTCGGCGAGGAGCGCCACGACGGCAATTTCATCGCCGACGGCATCGTGTTCCCCGATGGGACGCCCAGCCCCGCGCTGCACGAGCTGAAGAAGGTGCTCCAGCCGGTCTCCTTCTCGTTCGCCGGCGGACGGGTGAGCGTGCGGAACGGGTACGACCACCGTGACCTCTCGCACCTCCGGTTCACGTGGGAGCTTCATGCCGACGGCGACCACGTCGACGGCGGCGACCTCGCCGTCGACGATCTGGCCGCCGGTGCGACCGTCGTGCTCGACGTGCCCGCGCCTGCGCGCGGAGCCGGCGAGCAGGTGCTCACCGTGCGTGCCGTGCTGGCAGCGGACACGGACTGGGCGCCGGCGGGTCACGAGGTGGCCTGGGGGCAGTCCGTGACGATCCCCGCGGCATCCGCGCCCGTCGCCGCAGGCACGGCCCCGCACACCGAGGACGACCAGATCGTGCTCGGCGCCGCGCGGTTCGACCGGCGCACCGGCGGGCTGCGCTCGCTGGCGGGCATCGACGTCGACGCGCCCATGTTCGACACGTGGCGCGCCGTCATCGACAACGACCGGGACTTCTCGTGGGAGCCGCGCGAGGCGCGCTGGCGTCAGATCGGACTCGACCACCCGCGCCACACCGTGCGCGCGGTCGAGTCCGCGGACGACGCCCTCACGGTGCGCGGACGCCTCGGCTTCGTCGGCAGCGATCTCGGCTACGCCACGACGCTCCGCTGGACGGCGTCGGAAGATGCCGTCTCGCTCGCGATCGAGGCCGAACCGCTGGGCGACTGGGACGTCCCGCTGCCGAGGTTCGGCATCCGCATGGCTCTTCCCGAGCGCTTCGCCGATGTGCAGTGGTACGGCCCCGGTCCGGGCGAGGCGTACTCGGACAGCCGGCAGGCGGCACGTCTGGGGCGCTGGCAGCGCACGGTCGACGAACTGCAGACGCCCTATCTGATGCCGCAGGAGAACGGCAACCGCATCGACGCGCGCTGGCTGTCGCTCAGCGACGGCGAGCGCACCCTCCGCATCGATGCGCACCCGCACGTGGACTTCACGGTGAGGCGGTGGCGGTCCGAGGACCTGGATGCCGCGCAGCATCCGTTCGATCTTCGCCCCACCGACCGGGTGTGGCTGAACCTCGACGCGGGACAGAGCGGCCTGGGCTCGGGGTCGTGCGGTCCCGGCGTGCTGCCCGCCCAGCGACTGCTGCCGGCGACGTTCCGCTACGCGGTGACGTTCCGCTTCTGACGCACGCTCGCCTCGGGGTCAGAGGTGCGTGACTCCGAGCACGCGATGTCCGACGGCGATCGACTCGCCGGAGATGGCGCCCCCGATCGGCGACACGAGCAGTGCGATGAGGGCGGCGATGTCTTCCGGGCGAGACTGCCCGCTCTTGCCGACGGCGACGTCGCGGGAGGGGGCATCCGAGACGATGCTCGGGCTGACGGCATTGACCGTCACGCCCGAGCCTGCGAGCGAGTCTGCGAGATTCTTGGCGGCGATGATGAGGGCCGCATTGCGCACAGATCCGGTGATGTTGCCGGTGAGGAACGCGTTCTGGCCGCTGACGCCCACGATGCGGCCGTAGCCGGCCTCGCGCATGCCGGGAATCACGGCATTGGCCACGCGCAGGAACGTGAGCACCTTCCCATCGAACGCTGACAGGACCTGTGCGGGGTCCGAGTTCCGTGCGGGGTCGAGAGTGCGGGCGCTGGGGGCGGCAGCGACCACGAGGCCGTCCACGCGACCGTATTCGTCGAGCACCTGGCTCAGTCCGTCGGCGACCGAGGCGTCGTCCGCGGCATCCATGACCACCCCGCCGAGGTCTCGCCGCGAGGCGGGAACCGCCGTGGCACCCTCCAGCCGAAGCCGCTCCACGACGGCGCTTCCGATGAGGCCGTGCCCGCCGACGACGAGAATCACTCTGTCCTGAAGTTGCAGATCCACGCGCTCACGGTATCGGTTCGGGGTTGCACCCGAAGTGCAGCGGGTGAGGGCGATCGCGCCCCCACCCGCTCGGTCTCTCACAGCAGGCGCGGGTCGCCCGTCTCGGCGGCCGTCGGGTCGATGCCGTTCGCCTCGAGCATCTCGGCGAGAGTGCCGTCTTCGCGCAGCGCCGCCACGTCGGCGTTCACGGCCGCGAGCAGGTCGGTCGCGTCCTGAGCGATCGGGAAGCCGGCCTGGGCGGGCGACGTGGTGGACCCGACGCGATCGTCGGCGCCGAGCACCTCGACGTCGAAGTCGCTGCCGCCCATGAGCAGCGAGCTCACGGCGAAGCCTTCGACACCGGCCTGGATGCGGCCGGCTTCGAGGTCCGCCTTCATCTCGGTGATGCTCGGGTAGAGGGTGAGGTCGGAGCCGTAGATCGTCTGGAAGTCCGACACCCAGATGTATCCGTCGACCGTGCCGACCTTCTGACCCTCGAGGTCGCTGATCGTTGCCGATCCGTCCTCTGAGATGACCGCCATCTGGTCGAGGTAGAGCGGATCGGACAATGCCACGATCTCGGCGCGGGACTGCGACCGGTAGAAGCCGCCGATGGCGAGGTCGGCGCGGCCGTTCTGGACCGCCGGAACGGCGGAGGCATACGACATCGGCGTGTAGGCCACGTCGAGGCACTCGGCCTCGGCGATCGCCTCGATGATGTCGGCGTCGATTCCGGATGCCTTCTGGTTGGCGTACGACGAGAACGGTGCGGCCTCGGTGATCGCGACGGTGAGCTTGCCCTCCTCGACGGTGGTGAACTCGTGCGCGGGTTCGCAGTCGGCCGCGACCGACGAGGTCGTGCTGCCGGCGCATCCGGACAGGACCACGGTCGCGACGGCCAGTGCGGCCGCGGCGGTGAGAATACGGTGCTGCATTGTTCTCCTTCGGTGTGTGCGGGGTGGTGCAGGGGGTCGGGTGGGCGCGGTCGAGCGCTGCGCCCGTGGGGGGATGGTGCGGGGGATCAGCCGCGCGCGATGCGCTTCTCCAGGCCGACGGTGATCCAGGTGGCCGGCACCGAGACCGCGGCGTACATGACGCCGGCGAGCGCCAGAACCGTGAGGTAGTCGAAGTTCGATGACCCGATCGAGTAGGCCTGGCTGAGCAGCTCGCGCACTCCGATCGAGTAGGCCAGCGCCGTCGACTGGAACATCAGGATCGCGATGCCGATCAGCGCGGGCACGGCGATCCGCAGGCCCTGCGGCAGGATGATGAACCGCATCCGGTCGCGCCGGCTCATACCGAGGGCGTCGGATGCTTCGAGCTCACCGCCCGGCACGGCGTTGAGGCCCGAACGCATCACTTCGCTGCTGTACGCGCCGGTGCTCCACACGAGTGCGAGGCTCGCGGCGAGGAACGCCGGCAGGACGATCCCCGCCGAGGGGAGTCCGAAGTACGCGAACTGCAGGATGACCAGGGCAGGGGCCCCCCGGCCGACCTCGACGATCACCAGGGCGATGGCGCGCACCACGCGGCGAGGCGACTGGACGCTGATCGCCAGCAGCAGCCCGAGCGGCAGACCGAACAGCAGCGCGACCGCGGTGAGGAGCAGGCTGACCTGCAGCCCGTCGAACAGCTGAGGGAAGTACTGGACCCAGGAGTCGAACCAGCTCATCGCGCGACCACCGCCCGCATGCGAGCGTCGACGCGTCTGGCGAGGTACGCCAGCGGAAGGCTGAGCACGATGTAGATCGCAGCGGCCGCGCCGAGCACGACCAGGCCGTTGGCTCCACCGCGCGTGAGCGAGGTGGCGGTGAACATGACCTCGGTCACACCGATCACCGAGGCGATCGAGGAGTCCTTGAACAGACTGATCGCGTAGGTCGCGACCGACGGGAGGGCGACCCGCAGCGCCTGCGGACCGATGATCGAGGCATACATGGTCGAGCCGTTCAGCCCGAGCGCGTGCCCCGCCTCCCACTGGCCGTCGCCCACTCCTTTGAGCGCGCCGCGATAGATCTCGGCCAGGTAGGCCGACGAGATCACACCCAGGCCGATCACCGCGGCCTGGAACGAGGAGAACTGCCAGCTGCCGATCGATACGCCGAAATAGAGGATGAACAGCCACACGATCGGCGGAATGCCGCGGATGATGTCGACCACGAACCGCGTGGCCAGTCGCACCGGCAGCAGATGAGAGCGCAGCAGGATCATGATCGGGATCGCCAGCACCGCTCCGATCGCGAACGCGCAGACGGTCACCGCGATCGTGAGCGGCAGACCGAGCAGGAGGGCTCCGAGGACGTCCATCTCAGCGCTCCAGCACCGCCCGCAGAAACCTGCGGGTGCGCGGGTGCGACGGGTCGCGCATGATCTGCACGGGGTCGCCCTGCTCGACGATGCCGCCGTCGGCCATCACGACCAGATGGTCCGACACGTCACGGGCGAACTGCATCTCGTGGGTGACGACGATCATCGTCATCCCGTCCTGCGCCAGCTCGCGCATGACCGCGAGCACCTCGAGGCCCAGCTCGGGATCGAGTGCGGAGGTGGGCTCGTCGAAGAGCATCACGCGCGGGTCGAGTGCCAGCGCCCGGGCGATCGCGATGCGCTGCTGCTGACCACCCGAGCAGCGACCGGGGTACTGGGCAGCCTTGTCGGCGAGACCGACGCGGGTCAGCAGCTCCATCGAGCGGGCGTCGGCCTCCTGTCGCGAGCGGCCGAGCACCCGCTGCTGCGGAAGGCTGATGTTTCGCAGCACCGTGAGATGCGGGAACAGATTGAACGACTGGAACACCATGCCCACCTGCCGGCGCAGCGCCGCGAGGTCTTTCGCCGGCACCCGATCGCCCAGGTCGAGCGTCCTGCCATCGACGGCGATCGTGCCGCGGTCGGGCCGTTCGAGCAGGTTGATGCAGCGCAGCAGCGTACTCTTCCCGGCGCCGCTCGGCCCGATCAGCGCGGTGACGCTGCCGCGAGAGACCGTCAATGAGACGTCGGTGAGCACGTCATGGGCGCCGTAGGACTTGTGGATGCCGTCCAGGCGCACCATGTCGGTGTCGGTGGCGTTCATGATCGGGCTCCTTTCGGTGGGGCGGGGAGCGGCGTCTCGTCGGGTGGCGGGGGCCACGGGATCGATCACGTCGTCACCTCTTCGAGCGCGGCCGACACCTGTTCGAGCGCCGCGGCGATCCACGGCAGCGAGGTCGGGTCATCCGAGGCGAGGGCGGCCAGCCGCTGCCGCTCATCCGCGCCGTGCAGAAGGCTCACCGCCACCCGCACGCGCAGTGCGTCGGGTTCGTCCCCGAAGGCGACGCCCGCCAGTACCGCGACCCCGCGATCGAGCAGCTGTGTGGCGAGGTCGAGTCCGGATCGGATGCCGTGGGCCTCGAGACGTGCCCGCACCGGCTCGAAATCGGGGTAGAGGTAGAACGCCGCGGTGGGCTCGCGCACCTCGGCGCCTGCGGCGCGGAACCGCTCGGCGACGGCGAGGGCGACGGCGCGGTGCAGCGCGCGGGAATCCGCGATGCGCTCGACCACCTCGGTCGGCTCGCTCATGGCATGCTCGACGACGGCCTGCATGGGCGCCGCCAGACTCGACCAGATCTCGCTCGCGACCCCGATGAGGTCATCGCGCAGGTGCGGGTGCACCGCCTCTTCGGGCAGGCGTGCGAAGCCGATCCGCCATCCGCCCAGAGCGAGCGATTTGCTCAAGCCACCGGTCACGATCGTGTCGGCGTGCAGGGCCGCCGGGCTGGTGAAGGTGCGGTCGTCGTAGGCGAGGTCGCGGTAGATCTCGTCCGAGAGGACGGTGACTCCGAACTCGGTGGCGATCTCGCACACCTCGCGTATGCGATCGGGTCCGGCGAGGGTGCCGGTGGGGTTGTCGGGAAGGGTGAGCACGAGCACGCCGACGCGAGTGCCCTCGGCGCGCGCGCGCTCGAGCGCCACGCGCAGCTGCGCCGGGTCGGGAACGCCCCCGGCTTCGGCCGGGATCGGCACGTGGATGACCTCGCGCCCGAGCAGCGCAGCCTGCGCGGCGTAGCTCACCCACGAGGGCTGGGGCAGGACGACGGCCCCGTCGACGATGCTGAGCACCGCGTAGAGGAGCGCTTTGCTGCCGGGTGCGAGCACCACCTGATCGGGGTGCGTCGGCAGCCCTCGGCGGGCGTACCAGCCGGCGACGGCCGCGCGGGCGGCGGCGGAGCCGACGACCTTGCCATAGGTGGTGTCGCGCGAGGCCCGTCCGAGCGTCTCGCGCAGATCGTCGAGCGGCGGGAGCCCGGCCTCGCCGAAGCCGAGGTGCACGACGGACTCGCCGGCGGCGAGCTTGTCCTGGACGAGCTCGTTGATCATGAGGGTGGCGGAGTGCGCGGGGGTGCTCACGAGAGTTCCTTTGTCAGTGCGGGGGAGGAGGTCTGGGCGAGGAAGCGACGCAGGTGCTTGCGGGTGCGCGTGAGCCTGCGGTTCCACTGGTAGCGCGGCATGTCGAGCTCGGTCATCGGCTCCTCGACGGCCGCGAAGCGGTGGACGATCGGTTCGCCGCTCATGCGCTGGAGTCGCGAGAGCGCATCGATCAGCTGCATCTGCACTTCGTAGACGGGCCACTGGGCGCCGGCCGGGGCGACGAGTCCGAGGAAGTACAGGTTGGCCAGACCCGACGAGAGCGTCCCGTTGGCGTAGCGCAGCGGCATGTTGCCCTGCCATTGGAGTGTCGCGTCGAGGAACGGGAACGACGTGATGAACCCCGTCGCCAGCAGCAGGGTGTCGAACTCGCGCACGCTGCCGTCGGTGAACGTCACCTCTTTGCCCTGGATGCCGACGATGCCCGGAGCGACATCGACGCGACCGTGGTGCATCCAGTGCAGGAGCTGCGAGTTGATGATCGGCCGGATCTTGTAGAGGTTGGTCGTCTCGGGCTTGGGGAGTCCGGGATAGTTCGCCGAGTTGCCGACCGAGATCTCGACGAGCGCGCGGTACGCCCGCTCCTGCAGCACGGCGGGCCACTTCGCGAAGGGGAGGTCGGTGCGCGCCCTGCCGAAGTAGGTCTTGGGCTGGAACACGGTGCCGCTGCGGATCGAGATCGTCGTCTCGAAACGTGAGGCGGCGGCATCCACCGCCAGGTCGCATCCCGAGTTCCCGGAACCGACCACCAGCACACGATCGCCGTCGATGTCTGCGACGGTGCGGTAGTCGTGCGAGTGCACGACCTTGCCCGCGAACGGCTTCGCCCATGCCGGAGTGAACGGGTTCCAGAGGTGACCGTTCGCGATGATCACGGAGTCGAACCGGTTGGTCTCGCCGTCGCTCGTGGTGACGTCCCAGCCGTCGATGCCGTTCTCGCCGCGAGGGCGCACCGCGTCGACGGACGTGTTCATGCGGATGTGCTCGTGCAGGTCGAACGCGTCGGCGAAGGCGACCATGTAGCGGGCGACCTGCTCGCGGCTCGGGAAGAGCGGGTAGTCGGCCGGCATCGGGAAGTCGCGGAAGCCGCTCACGTCGCGCGCGGTGATGAGGTGCAGCGCCTCGTAGTCGTGGTGCCAGTGGCCGCCCACTTTGTCGGACTTCTCGTACACGACGAAGTCGGCGCCGCGCTCGGCCAGGTCGCGTGCGGCGGCGAGGCCGGCGGCGCCCGCCCCGATGACGCAGATGCGGGGGGTGGCGGGCATCAGCACGCCACCTCGCCGAGCGCGGGGATGCGCACGATCTGGCCGTTGAGGCCCGCCATCTCACCGCGGACGGCGAGTGCGTGCACGGCCGAGGTGATGACCGAGAGGGGCACGGCATCCGCGGGCATCTCGCCGTAGATCGCGCGCAGCGCCTCGGTGGCCACACGCGGCGGCGAGACCGAGTTGACCCGGATGCCGCGGGGCAGCAGGCTCGTTGCCATCGCGGCGGTGAGATGGGCCACGGCAGCTTTCGAGGCGCCGTAGAGGAATTGGTTCTCCTGCGGGATGTAGGCGTCGCGAGACGAGATCGTGACGATGCTGGCGCCGGGCGCGCAGATGCGGGCGAAGTGCTGACACGCGGTGACCGTGCCCCAGACGTTGAGGTCGAACAGTCGCCGGAACGCGGCGAGGTCGGACGAGCCGAAGAACGTCGTCGGGTACATCCCTGCCGCGGTGACGAGGGCATCGGGTGCGGCGCCGTCGGCCGAGATCCGGTCGAATACCTCACCGACGGCGGCATCGTCGGTCACGTCGACCTCGAAGCCCTGGAACGCCGGCGATGAGGCGGTCGACTCGGGGGACGCGTTCAGGTCGAGACCGAAGACCGTCCATCCGTGTCCGAGGAACATCTCGGCCAGCGCGAGACCGATGCCGCTCGATGATCCGGTCAGGATCACGCGACCGGGGGCGGAAGGAACAATGGTCATGGGGTGGTGCCCTTCATGGTGTGGATCGAAAGCTAACAATCGAGTTGCGCTACGACTGCTGTCTGCAAATTAGATTGCATTAGTCTCATGTTGGGCAGTTCACGACGACGTAAACATCATGTTTCGAGGGGACCTGCCCGGCGTCGGAGGTCGATCGGGCCGCCGAAGATGCTGACAGGATGCGCACATGACAACCCGCAGACAGGCCGCCGATCAGCTCGTGGACGGCCCGCAGACCTTCGCGGATCTGGTGGAGCTGATGCGGCACCGCCGGCTCACTCCCTCGCAGCAGCGGATCGCCGCGTACGTGCTCGCCGACCCCGAGGGCGTCGCATTCATGACCATCTCGGAACTGGCCTCGGTGACGAACGTCAACGAGGCCACCGTCGTGCGCTTCGCCACGGCGATGGGGGTATCGGGGTATCCGGGGCTCGTGCGACTGTGCCGGCAGCAGCTGCGAGACGAGGCCCAGCTGCTCCGCCGATTCGACAGCGGAGCGGCCCTGCGCCAGCCGAAGGACGCCAACCTCCCCGCGGTGCTGCAACTCGAGCAGGCGAACCTCGCGCGCACGTTTGCCCGCATCGACGGCGACACCTTCGAAGGTGCACGGGATGCGCTGGCGACCGCGCCGCGCGTTCATGTCCTGGGACTGCGCAAGTGCCACTCGGTGGCCTATCTCGCCGCCTATCTGCTCGGTCTCGTGCGCGCCGACGTGATGCTCATCAGCCCCGGAACGGGCATGCTCGTCGAACAGCTCGGGCGCATCAGGCCCGGCGACGCGATGCTGGCCGTCTCGGTGCACCGCTACTCCCGCGACACCGTGCTGGGCGTGCGGCACGCGCGCGAGGTGGGAGCCACGTGCATCTCGCTCACCGACAATGCGTCGTCGCCCCTGGCGCTATCGAGCGAGCACACGTTCCTCGTCGACGGCTCCAGCCAGTCGATGCTGCGATCGATGACGGCCTTCACGGCTCTGGTGCAGGCGCTCGCCCTCGAGGTGGGTCGTTCGCTGGGGACGGAGGCCCGCCAGCACCTCGAGCAGGAGGAGCAGCTCCTCCAGCAGCTCGGCGTCTACTACCAGGACCGCGAATAGCCCGACCGGGCGCGCACGTGGTTTCGTGCGCGCCCGGTCGGGACGCGTCAGTCGATCCAGAGCACGACGCCGGTCATTCCGGTCAGCACCGCGGTGGTTCCGGCACGGATCGCGTCGGCGCAGCGCTCGGGTGTGAACGACGTCTCATCGAAGTGCGTGGCCGTGCCGAGGCCTTCGCCACGGAACCCGGCGCCCGTCCAGTCGACCGAGGTGACGTTGTAGGTGGGCTCGGCCAGCTCCGCTCCCAGGATGAGGAACGGGATGTCGAGATGGTTCGGCGTCACCATGGCGAGGGCATCGATCAGCCCCTCTCCGACGCTGACGATCAGCTCGGGCTTCATGTCCATCGCGTGCACGATCCCGGTGATCGCGTCGTCGTCGGCCGACACCGTGCGCAGATCGACATCCGTCTCGGACGCCCATTGCTCGACCGCGGTCGTCAGCGCCGTCGTCGCGTCATCGTCGCCGCTCGTCAGCAGCACCACCCGGTAGCCGGGCGATGGGCGCACATCGTCCCAGGACCCGCTCGCGGGCATCACCGTCGCCTCGGGCGAGGGCGCTGTCGCCGGGACGAATCCCGGTGCGGGTGTTCCGACCGCGGTGGGCGCGGCGCGCGGCGCGCTCCAATCGGCGCTCGCGCATCCGGAGAGAGCCAGCAGGAGCACGGCAGCGAGAGAGGTCATCGCGTACGCGGCGCGGTGGGGCACGGGAGTCCTTGCGGGGGAGGGATCAGGAACCTCCATGATGCAGGGTCGCGCCGCCGCCACCGGTCGCCCGGCCTGCCTGTTCCCTCGTCGTTCCCCGGATCTCCGCCGAACGTTCATCGCGCGCGCGGAGGCCGTTCCCGCATAGGCGGCCGTATGCATTTGTTCGCCTCTGCGACGGGTCAGATGCCATCCATCGTTCACTCGCGGGAAACGTTCAGCCCCGATGGTCGGATGTCGGGCCCACGAATCCGTGGGCTCAGGCAATGGACATCCATCCACTTCCATATAGAACGGAAGATTCATGCTTCTGGTAGCACCCCCACGGCCCGCCGGCCGCGCGGCCCTGTGGCTGTCGGCCGCTGCGGTCAGCGCGGCCCTGGTGTTCGGCGGCGCGCTCGTCGCGCCGAACACGGCAACCGCCGCCGACCCCGCCTCCTACACCGGCATCGTCCTCGGCGTCGGCACGGACGAGACACAGCGCGCAGTCAGCTGGTACTCCACCGCCGACAGCGCACAGGTCGTTCAGCTCGCCCCCACCTCATCGCTGGTCAACGGTGAGTTCGTCGCCTCGGTGACGACCTTCTCCGCCTCCGGTGCCGCGAACACGACCACGACCGGCTTCAACCGCCACGCGATCCTGTCGGGGCTTCAGGAAGACACGCAGTACTCCTACCGCGTGGGCTCCGAGGGCAACTGGTCGGCGACCTCGTCGTTCAAGACGCAGTCCTTCGAGGGCGACTTCGACTTCCTGTTCTTCGGCGACCCGCAGATCGGTGCGTCGGGCAACGTCCCCAAGGACGGTGCCGGCTGGGCCGAGACGATGAACGTCGCGCTGACCGCGAACCCGAACGCCGAGATCCTCGTCTCCGGCGGCGACCAGGTCGAGACCGCGAACACCGAGTCGCAGTGGGATGCCTTCCTCGCGCCCGACCAGCTGCGCCAGTACCCGTGGGCCGCGACCATCGGAAACCACGACGTGGGCGGCAAGGCCTACCAGCAGCACTTCTACACTCCCAACACCGACTACTCGGCGGCGTACTACCGCAACGGCAACACGGCCACCGAGTCCGGCGGCGACTACTGGTACATGTACAAGGACGTGCTGTTCATCGACCTGAACAGCAACAGCTACAACTCGACCACCGGTGGCGGAGACGCGGCGCACGTGCAGTACGTGACCGATGTCGTAGGCGCCCACGGTGGCGACGCGAAGTACACGGTCCTCGTGTACCACCACTCGATCTACTCGGCCGCGGACCACGCGAAGGACTCCGACAACAAGGTGCGCCGCGTCGACTTCCCGACGACGTTCTCGGACCTGGGCGTCGACCTCGTCCTGCAGGGGCACGACCACGTCTACACCCGCAGCTACGAGATCACCGACGGCGAGAAGGCCAACCCCGACGAGCAGCCGGGCGCGAACGACGTCTTCGTCGGTGAGGGCGGGGTCATCTACATGACCGCGAACTCGGCCTCGGGCTCGAAGTACTACGACATCACGCAGCCCGACAACAGCGGCACCAGTGGTGCCGGCAACGGTGCGGACCCCCTGAACCCGAGCAGCTACTGGTACAACTCGGTGCAGAACCAGGAGCACGTGCGCAGTTACGTGAAGGTTCAGGTCAAGGCCGACGCGCTGGTCGTCGAGGGCATCCGCTCGGGCACGTGCGACGCGCCCAACGCGGCCGTCGAGCTCGGCAAGGTCGGCTGGTGCGGCACCTCCGGCAGCAGCACCGCCGTGGACGGCGTCGGCTCGGTCATCGACTCCGTCACGATCCACTCGTACCACGGCGAGGGCGAGGACATCCAGGTCGACGTCCCCACCGCGGCCCCGGGTGAGTTCGGCTGGACGATCGACGGCCGCAACGGCCTGGTCGACCTCGGCACCGCCGAGGAGAAGGACGGCTACTTCGAGGCCGCCGGCGAGATCAACCCGATCAACGTCTCCGACACCCGCTCGTCGCTGGCTCCGTGGGCGCTGACCTCGCAGCTGGGTGACTTCACCGACGGCGACAAGACGTTCTCCGGCAGCTACCTCGGCTGGAGCCCGAAGGTCGTCACCCCGGGTGCCGGGGCGGTCGCGGGTGGTTCGATCGCGTCGGGCTTCGACGGCGGGACCGGCCTCTCGGTCAGCCGCGTGCTCGGCTCGGCCGCACAGGGCCACGACAAGGGTGCGGCGCTCCTCGGCGCCGACCTCGACCTGAAGCTGCCGACCGAGACCGCCAAGGGCAGCTACCGCGCCACCCTGACGGTCACCGCGCTGGCCGGCTGACGCTCGATCGCGACACCACGTCCGTGGGTGAGGGGGAGCATCCCCCTCACCCACGGACCGTCCCGTTTCTCCCTCTCTTCGAAAGCCCCATCGTGAACGCACTCCCCGCCTCCCCCCGACCGCACCACCGCCTCCGCGCGCTGTGTGCGGCGTTGATCGCGGTCCTCGTCGTCCTGGTCCCAGCTCTGCCGGCGACGGCGGCGGAAGGCGACGACGTCACCTGGACCGTGCGCACGGCATCCAACAACCTCGGTTCCGAGCGAACGAACTTCACCTACACCGTCGACCCGGGCGGCGCCGTCTCGGACGCCCTCGTCGTCGCCAATCACGGCGCCGAACCCGTCGACTTGAAGATCTACGCCTCGGATGGCTTCACCTCCGAGGACGGTCAGCTCTCGCTGCTGGTCGCGGGCGAGGAATCACACAGCGTCGGCGCGTGGATCGCGCCCCAGAACGACACCGTCACCATCGCGGGCGGTCAGACCGCGACCATCCCGTTCACCGTCACCATCCCGGAGAACGCGACTCCCGGCGACTATGCCGGCGGTGTGGTGACATCCCTCGCCGTTCCGGATGCGTCCACCGGTGTGAATGTCGATCGCCGACTCGGCATCCGCGTCAATCTGCGCGTCGGTGGCGAACTCGCGCCCGCGGTGGTCGTCGAAGACATGTCGGTCTCGTGGAACGGCGGCCTGAACCCGTTCGCAGGCGGCGACGCGACGATGACGTACACGCTCCACAACACCGGCAACGCCTCGATCTCGGCGCAGCCCGAAGGCCGCGTGACGGGGCCGTTCGGAATGCTCGGCATCGACGTGGCGGCCTCGGACACGATCCCCGAACTGCTGCCCGGCGAATCGTGGACGCAGACCGTCACCGTGCCCGGAGTGCCGCCGGTGCTCGCCCTGTTCGCGACCGCCAACGTCACGCCGCTCGTGGTGGACGCATCCGGATCGACCTCGCCGATCGCGGAGGTGACCGCGACCGCCGTCGGCGCCGCGATCCCGTGGACCGTCCTCATCGTCCTGGCGCTGCTCGCCGCGGCCGCCTACCTGCTCTTCCGCCGTCGCGGCCGCAGGCGCGCAGACGACCAGAAGCGCGAGGATGCCCGGATCGAGGAGGCGGTCGCCCAGGCCCTCGAGCAGGAGCGCACGAAGATCGCGCCCGCCCGCGTCGAGTAGATCCGATCACCCGGAAGGCCCCCGTCGATCGACGGGGGCCTTCTGCGCGAGATCGGGAACGAGCTCGCGACGACGAACCTTCAGCGCTGCCCGGTCCGCCGTCGTGCCGTGATGATCCCGGCACCGGCGACCAGAGCCGCCAGACCGCCCAGCAGCGAGAGCCACAGGCCGGCAGCATCGAAGCCCGTGCGCGGAAGCTCCCCGCCCGGCGACGCATCGCTCGGCGCAGACGCAGACGGAGAGGGGGCGGGCGAGGCCTCGTGATCGGGGACGACGACCGCGATCACCATCGACCCGGCGGGCGCCGCCGCGTCATCGTCGGAGGCCGCCCACGCCGTGCCGCCGGGAGTGAGAAGGGCCGCGGCCAGGGCGACGGCACCGATGCGGCGGCGCAGCATCCGATCTCCTCGCCCCGATTGCGCCGGGCGTCGCGCGGATGTCTCCGACATGCCCGTCAGGCCTCGATCGGCGTGCGGCGGATGCGGGTGAAGTACCAGAGGCCCGCCACCAGGGCGACGAGCGCGAGATAGGACGCGATCGGGAAGTGCGCGATCTGGTCGAAGGCGGGCTGCAGGATCGAGTCGTTGTCGGTGCCGATGCCGACGATCCACGCCGTCGCGGCCACGATGGCGACGACCGCGACGCCGTTGCGGAACCCCGCATAGGCGCGCGAGTGCGACAGCCAGATCAGCAGCGGCAGCACGAGCACGGCGGCGGTGAGCTGCGCGAGTTCGACACCGATGTTGAATCCCAGGATCGCCACCAGCTTCTCGCCGAAGCCCAGATTCAGATCGAGGATGGTGGTGGCGAACGCCGTGCCGTGCACGAGCCCGAAGACACCCGCGATGAGCAGTTCGCCGCGCGGCACGATGGGCCGGAAAGCGTGGATCGCCGCGACGACGATCGAGACCGCGACGAGGATCTCCACCGGCTTGGTGGGGAAGGAGATCACTCCCAGCGACACCAGCGCCAGCGTGACCAGATGCCCCGCCGTGAAGGACGTGATGATGAGCAGGGCTCGCATGAGCGACGACTTCAGCGGGATGGGCTGCTCCCAGCGGTAGCCGCGGCGTGCGCGCACCGCGATCGAGGGGGCGACCACGAGCAGCGTCGCCAGGAACAGCAGGTGGTCGGTTCCTTCGGCGATGTGCAGCATGCCCAGCCACACCACCGCGAAGAAGCCGTGCAGGGGCGTCAGCGCCGAGCGGTCGAGCGTGATCTCTGTCACGCCGCCGCCCAGCACCCCCACCACCTCGGGGTCGCCCTCGACCAGCTGACCGTTGTTCCAGTCGCTGACCAGCGCGACGTACACCTGGTGTGCGGGGACGACGTCGAGGATGAAGTCGTAATCGAGGACGACCTCGCCGTCGATCGCGCGCCCGCCATCGGCGAAGCGCACCGTCGTGACGATCGCGTCCTCGCCGTTGACCGTGGTGAACTCGGGCGCCTCGGTGACCGTGGGCTCGAGGGCCGACGTGTCGTCCGAGACGGTCACCCGATTGAGGATGAACGTCATCAGGTTGTCGGCGATCGCATCCAGTTCCGTCTGGTCGGTCTCGATGTCGTAGCCGGTCGCGGCGACGAATCCCGCCTTGTGGATCTGCATCTCCACGTCGACGGCATCCGCCTGCACGGTCACGAACACGCCCGTCGTTCCCGCCGGATGAGCAGAGGCGCCCTGCACCGGTACGAGCACCAGGATCGAGGCGAAGACGACGACGAGGGCGATCAGGAGTGGCCGGGTGAGGCGGGGGAGGACGGAGAGCACGAAGGGACGATAGTGCCGTTTGGCAAACGGAAGGGGAACCGGCGGCCAAGAGACGGGGAAGGCCGTCCGGCTCCATGAGCCGAACGGCCTCGCCGCGACGCGCGATCACATCGCGCTGATCTGGACGGTGGACGCGCGCGCATCGCCCAGCGTGACGATCGCGGGAAGCTTCACCACCGTCGAAGCCCCGCGGCCCAGGTGCTTCGACGCGCCGTTGCCGTCGACCGTCCAGGTGCCCGTCCGGCCATGGGCGACGAGTTCCGCGCAGTCGCCGCCGGGCAGCAGCACCACGCTCGCGTGCTGCGCCGAGACGCTGAGATCGCCGACGATGACGAGGTCGCAGTCCCGGCTGCGCCCGATCGTCACCTGGTCCACCGTCGTCACCTCGACCGTGTCGACGCCCGTTTCGCTCATGAACGTCACCTTGGCGAGCGGCCCGGCACTGCGTGTCTCCGCCGGCTGCGAGCCTGCCGACCGCGCGGAACGCGTCGACGCCGCGGAGGTCGACACGGCCGACATCTCCGCGGCGACGGGCGCAGCGGCGGAGCGCGGGGCGCTCGATGCGCTCGGCAGCAGCTGGGCCGGCCCCTCGTGGCCCACCAGCCTCAGCGCGTTCGCCGCCGCCGCCTTCGCCGACTGTCCGATCGCGATCACGACGGCATCCACGTCGCCGACGTAGAGGGCGACGCCGTCCACGTGGAGGATCGATCCGCGCTTGCGGGCCTGAGCGCGCACATCGTCGGCGTGGTGAGAGCCCGTCCGCGTGAAGCGCGCCGCATTGACCGCCACGACGGCCTCGACCGCCGCGGCATCCGCAGCGGCACGCACGATGCCCTCGGCAAGCTGCGTGTTGGAGGCCACCCATCCGCTCAGATCGTGCGGCACCAGCACCGCCAGGCTTCCCGACGGAGTGATCTCGTGATCGAGGCTCAGCATGACATTGGTCTTCACCTCGCCCTCGGTCGAGTCGCGCACCTCGGCCGCGAATCGCGCTCCTTCGCCGGGGGCCGATACCCCGAGCATCCCGCCCAGGCGCGACGCCGCCCACCGCAGCCGCATCCGATCCACGATCGCCCGCCCGGCCCGCGATCGCGCGAACATCACCGCCCCGATCCCCAGCACCAGCACGAACACGACGGCGAGCACCGCGCTCGCCGCCCCCAGCCCCTGATCGAGGCTCTCCGCCGTCGCCATCATGGCGTTCCTCTCCTTCTCTGGGACGACGATCCCTCGTCGCCTGCGACGAGACCGCCGCTGAGAATGAGTGTGACGACCGCGGTCCTAGGGCGCGCGCACGGTGTGCGCCGGAGAGATCGGCACCCACGCGAAGAGGTTGACGATGGGCGGCGCGACCTGGGCGAGGGCATCGGTGACATCCAGCAGCACGACGTCGCCGCGCGCTCCGTCGGTGATGACGAGCTCGTCCTCCGCCCAGCCGACGCCGGTGACCTCGCGGTCGCCGGCATCCAGCGTGATGGTCCGGTTGTTCACGATGAGCAGCAGCGGACCGGTGCCACGAGCCGTCGCCGTCGAGAGCGCGACCGTGCCGTCGTCACGCAGGGCGACGTCGGTGGCGACGAGCCCTCGTCGCAGCAGGTCGCCGGCGAGGAGGTCGCCCGTCGCCTCGTTCACCTCGTCGCGATGGCGCGGATCCTCGGGGTCGTAGCCGACGGTGGCGATGGCGTTGGCGACCGTGTCGGCCAGCCGCACGCGGCTCACCCGCTCGTCGCCGAAGACCGATGCCTCGGCGAACAGGAAGCGGTAGCCGTCGTCCCCCGTGCCCTCCACCTCGAAGGCGATCGGCGCGATGTCGACGTCGGCGCCCACGACGCGGTCCTCCGCCGCGATCGGGCCGCGCTCGGGAGTGGCGCACGGCGGGGCGGCTTCGGGATCGCCCACCGACACCTCGGTGAAGAGGGTCAGCCCGGTTGCGGTGTTCGCATCGGTGGTGAGCGTCACCGTCGGTCGCTCGCCACCGGGGACTCCCTGGGCGCGAAGCAGGAGCGACAGTGCACGCGCCTCGAAGCTCGCGATCTGCCCGCAGCGCGCGTAGAACAGCTTCTGATCGGCGAACTCGATGTCGGTGAGGCCTTCGATCGGAATCCTCACCGACACGTAGTCGCCGCCGCGGTAGCCGCTGACAGCGAGCAGGCTGACCCCGTCCGAGTCCGTGCCCATCTCGTAGCGGATCGACGTGACGGCCGGCTGCTCGCCCTCGGCAGCCAGATCGCCATCGATGATGACCTCGTAGGGGCGGTTCTCCAGCGTGTTGAACTCCCACAGGCCGGATGTCTCGGTGCCGGTGGGACCCGACTTGATCCGACCGAGAGAGGGCGCGTACCAGACCACGCTGCCGTTGAGGAAGTCGGGGCGGGTGGCGCTCATGATCGCCGTGTCGCCGAGGGAGTAGTCGTGGACCTGGGGCGACTGCACATCGACATCGCCGATGGCGACCCACTGGTCGCTGTCGGGGGCGAGCTTGAGGATCGACGCCGTGCAGGATGCCGCGACCGGCGCCGCCGTGTAGATCGCGCCGTCCGGCCCGCCCTGGGCGAGCGGCTGCCAGTACCCCACACCCGTGATCAACGGCGAGCGCCCGGCCTTGTCGACGCAGACGTCCTCTTCGGGGGCGTCGGCCAGCGCCGTGTCTGCGCACGGCCACTCCGCGTCTTGCACCGTGCGCACCTGGACGGCCGGCTCAGCGGGGCGGGTTCCGTCGGCGGCCAGCGGATAGACGCAGAAGCTCTCGTTGACCAGCAGGCGGGTGCCGTCGGACACCGCGTCGCGCATGTACGCGCCGGGGGCCACCGGGTCGATGACGCGCGCGTCCGCGTCGGGTCCCTCCTCGTTGACGCTGATGTAGACGGTCCCCTCCGCGGTGGGGCGCGTGGCGACCTGACGCAGCTCTCCGTCCTCGCGGTAGATCGTTGCGACGTCGTCCGCGCAGGTCGTCCCGTCATCTCGCACGCGAAGCATCGGATCCACCGTCGAGGGGGCCGTCAGTGAGATCTCCCACACCTCCGGTTCGATCTCGCCGGTGTACTCGCAGGCCTGTTCGGTGGGCTGTTCCCCGCCGTCGGGCGCGATCTGCGTCGTCACACCCGTGACGTAGGCGACGTCGTCGATCACCAGGATCTGACCGTCGCGTCCCGGCCCCTCGCCGGTGCGGACCTCGTCGGTGAGCAGCGTCGTCGTCGACGCGACGGAACCGTCCGGCTGACGGGCGAAGTCGAGCAGCGTCACGCCGTCGATGCCGATCAGGACGAGCGTGTCGTCGTCGACGAAGTCGAGTGCGTCGACGCTGCGGACAGCGGGATCCGATCCGTGCGCCCACTGCACCAGGGTGCTCTGCGTCGAGTCCAGTGCGGGTTCGGGAACGTCCGAGAGCGCGTTGGTGCGCGCCCCGCCTGCCCAGCTCAGAGTCCGCAGCACCGCGTAGGGCACGGCCGCCCGTGACTCGGGGACGATCCACACCACGTCGCGGTTGATGCCGACCCGATCGACGATGGCGACATCGCCTCGCGCGTTCACCGCGATCGCGTGCGGGTTGATGAAGACGGGCTTGTCGGACGGGATGCCGGGGACCAGCGCGGTCGCCGTCGTCTCTGCCACGTGCGACGACACGGCCGCGGCGACCGGGGTGGCGATGGGGAGAAGCAGCGAGGCCGCCGCGATCGCGGCGATGACCGCCGCGGCGACGGCGGCGAAGAGTGCAGGCCGCGCGCTCTGACGACGGCGTGTGGCGAGGAAGCGGGCGAGGCGGGAGTGGATCCCCGCTGCCGCGAGCCCCGCGCCGGCCCAGACCGCTGCCCCGCTGAGTGTCACGGGGAATCCCATCCCCCAGGTCGTGAGCGCGGCCAGGCACGCGCCGGTGAGCAGACCGGTGATCATCGGCCAGACCCACGGAGCGGGGGTTCGGTCATCTGCCGGGGTGGCGGCGCGCGCGATGATGCTCACGACCAGGAGCACCACTCCGATGCCGCCGAGCAGGCCCGCCGCGATCCATTGCTGCAGCGTGTCGACCGCCGCATCCGGGATCGGCATGAGCTGCAGCCAGCCGAGCACCAGCGCGGCGCCTGACACGGTGGCGACGACGGCGAGCGCGAGGGGGAGCCCCCGCAGCAGCGCGAGCCCTCGGCGGGCGCCGCGCGCCGCAGCGCCGACCGCTCTCTTCACACCGCCGGCGAGTGCGCGAGGCCGTCGACGAGGCGGTGTCGTCGGCGTCGCGGGCGCACGAGCGGCGTCTGCCGCGGGGGCGAGCCCGATCAGCGTCCGCAAGGACGGAGGCAACGGCGCCGCGGGTGCAGGATCCGTTCGGCGCAGATACTCCTCGAGTTCGCTCGCATCCAGCGGACCGATCTCGTCTGCCAGCGCCTGGAGCCGGGGGAGCAGTTCGCGCGCCCGCACCAGCCGATCGTCGCCGTCCGTCGCGGTCAGCAGCGCCACGCTGTGGGCGAGCGCCTGTCGTGCCTGCTCGCCTGCGGGCACCCGCTTCTGATCGGCGGGCGACGGCGGGCTCAGTTCGAGTCTCACGCTCTCGCCGTGCGGATCGATCCCCTCCGTCTCCCATCTGCCGGCATCGCCGTCGACGTACGGTGTGCTTCCCCCGTGCAGCAGGATCCACGCCGCCAGGCCCGCACCCCACAGATCCGTTCGCACCGTCGGCAATGTCGGACGGCGGCCGCGCACCTTGCGCTGCTCGGGCGCGAGGACGCCCTCCGCGACGTAGTCCCCGTCGCTGCCGGGGAGCCGGGCGAAACCGAAGTCCCCGAGGACGACCCGCAGCTCGCCGTCGCGTTCGACGAGGAACCAATTGGCCGGCTTGATGTCGCGGTGCGCATACGGCAGTCCTTCGCCACCGCCTCGAGTGCGCAGGGCGCTCAGCTCGATGAGGAACTCGACGCTCTCGCGCAGCGCCGTCACCGCGAGCGCCACTCTGATGCGATCGGGCGCGGGATAGAACTGGTGCAGGGCGCCGCGCGCGCGCTCGAGCGCGACGATGTCCATGCTCGTCCCCCCGCCCCAGTCGGCCTTGCCCTCGCCGTAGTAGGTCAGCGTCCGTTCCGCCAGCACGCTCGTCGGGAGACCCTTGTAGGCCGCGCGCTCCACCCAGATGCGGTTTCCGCGCTGCGGGCCTTCGTCGGCCTTGACCGCGATCAGGCGCTGGGTCCCGTCCAGAGCCGTGAGCGTCGCGGCGTAGACGGCGGTGGCGTCCGCGAGCCTCGTGCTCCGATCAATGTCGACGATGGCCGTGCCGCATCGTCCGCCGGTGACCTCCACGGGCGTGATCACGGGATGACGCTCTCGACGCGGAGCACGACGGCGGTGCAGTTGTCGGCGACGGGTGCGGAGGTGCGCCGCGCGTACGACACCAGTTCGCGCGCGGCAGCCTCTTCGCCGGCGGTGCGGAGATCATCCAGCATGCGGGCGACGAGCGCCGGGCCGGCGACTTCGCCGACTCCGTCCGAGACGACGGCGATCTGATCGTTCGTCTCCAGCGGCACGGCGATCACGGTCGTGCGAGACGCGAGTCGAGCAGCGGGAGTGATCCAGCGCGTGACGGCGCTGCCGAGGTCACGGCGGTCCCGTTGATCCGGGACGATCTCACCGTCGCGCAGAGCCGTGGCGAGACGATTGTGCGGCACCGTGGCTTCCACGACGTCGCCGTTGCGCACGACGATGCACCGGCAGTCTCCGACCGTGATCAGCCACGCGATGTCGCCGACGACGAGCGCGGCCGCGAAGGTGGCGGCGGATTCGGGATGCAGCGATCCGTCGGCGCGCGCCTGGGCGAGGTGTCGCTGTACGTACGACGGCAGCCGCATGGCGTAGTCCGCGGCGGCGATGCGGTTGCGCTTGTGGCCGGCCAGCGCGAGATACGACGCGGCGGCCTCGACGGCCGAGGCGGCGCAGCGCGCACCATCGGGCCTGCCGCCCATACCGTCGGCGACGATGGCGAACTGCGCGCGACGGTTCTTCGTGACAGCGGCATCCCACCGATCCTGATTGTCGGCACGATCGCCGCCGTCGCTCGCTCCCCAGGGCGCGGTCATCGCGTCATCTCGGAGGTCTCGACGGGGAACTCGACTCCCGGCCGGAGGACCCCGCACGCGATGAGCTGCCGCAGGACCGGCAGCAGTTCCAGCGGCTGCGCGTTGGTCTGGTGGATGACGCGCCCCGGCGCGCTCTCCTCGGGTGCCACCAGATACGGCTCGAGGCCCAGCACGCGCAGCGCGCGCATCCAGGGCTCGTCGCTGCGGAAGTACAGCTTGTTGCACGCATTGCGAAGGGGGTCGAACGGGCGCTTGTGCGTGGTGGCGAGGGCTCTGCGAACGTCCGTGACCGCGTCGTCGTCGATGCTCGTGTGCGGATGCGCCTGGAGCCACGCGGCGATCGCGGGGAGTACTTTGAGCTGCTCCTTCGTGCGCCCCACGCCATCCCGCCACCAGTGCTCGCGCACCAGACTGCGTGCCTCATCGAGAACCGTCGCCGGCACGGGGTTCGTGAGGGCGGGGGGAAGAGGATCGATGCCGGAGATCCGCACGAGAAGACGCAGGGATCGCGCACTCGTCACGTGCTCCACGTCGATGTACTCGGCGCCGCTCGTGACGAAATCCAGCCGGCACGTCCACCTCGACGGATCCGTGCGAGTCGGGCGCAGCCGGAATGCCCCGTTGTGCATGAAGCGGAATGCGCCGTCGGGCCTCACCCGCGCCGTCACGTCGACGTGATCGTCGAGGACATCCAGGCGGAGCAGCGAATGGCTGACCTGCTCGATCGGCACGCCGGGGAAGTCCCGCTCGTCCCACGCGAGGCGCTGGCCGAGGGCCTCGTCATCCTGTTCGGGGGGCGGGGGCGCTCCCCACCAGGCCGACGATCGCTGGTAGATCTGCGCGAGGCGGCGCGATTCGAGCGGCTGAGAGTCCGCGAACCGGACGGCGGTCACCTCGACGCGGGCGATCGTCCACCCCACCGGCAGCCCCTGCGTCGTGTCGATGTCTGTCATGTCACTCCCCCAGGCAGACGGACTCAGTTGTGATGCTACCGCCGGTCTGCACGGCGATCTCACCTGCCTCGGCCGCGATGACGGCGGCGGGCGCGAGCGCGGGCGACGCCGCACGGTCGGCGGTCCCCGCGATCCGGACGACGATGACGATGTCGTCGATGACGACGACGGCGAGCGAGTCGAGCACGCGGATGCCGTCGACGACGCGATCCGGGGTGCCCGTCTTGGCGAGGACGTCGTGACCGGCAAGGCCCGGGGCGTCTCGGATGCTCCGGGCCGATCCGAAGGCGACCGCGTTCGCCATGCCCTCACGCACCACCGCGGACGCGGCCGGTGACAGGGGCGAGCCGACCGGTGCCGGCTGCCGTGGGATCGCGTCCTCGCGGCCATCCGCCTGGCAGACCGACGCGAGCATCCCCGGCCCCACGGCCTCGGCATCGAGTCCGAGAGCGTGCGCGAAGACGGCCGCGAGATCGGGGAGCGTCATCCGGACGCTCTCCAGCCCGATCGCCGTCCGCGCCAGCTGTTCGGTCGTGAGGTCCGCCCCGACGAGGCCGGTCGTCCCGTACGAGGGCGCGGGGGCCACGGCATCCATCCCGAACAGTTCCGTCAGGGCGGAGGAGATCCGGCGAGGACCGACCTGCAGCATGATCGCCGCGGTGACGGTGTTGCACGAGGCGGCGATCGCCGCCTGCGCGGTGGTGTCGGCACACGCGCCGCCCCACGCGTTGGTGACGCCGGCGAACGACTTCTCGTCGGCCTCTGGCGCTGTCGTCACGCCGAGGTGCGCGGCGGCGGCGAGGACCGGCACCTTGAACAACGACCCCGGAACGACGACGTCCTCCCGCACCGCTGCGCGCAGGGGACTCCCGGCCACCGTGGGCGCGAACTCGTCCGCGGCGAGCACGCCTGTCGCCAGCAGCTCGGGATCGGGTCGCTCGGTGACGCTCATGCCGGCCAGCAGGTCGAGGGATGCCCCGTCCACGACGACGGCGGACGCACCGGGGTAGGGCGCGAGGGCTTGCGCGACGACGTGCTGCAGGCCGGCATCGATCGTCGTCACGACGTCCGCCGGGCGGCAGCGGGGTCCGAGGATTCCGCGCAGCAGCGTCTGCGGGGACCTGTCTCCGCAGACCAGCCACGCCGAAGCGGCCTGCTCGATGCCGTACTGGTTCATCCCGGGGAAGAGCGCGCCGACGATCTCGACTCCTTCGCCGCCGAGCGGCCATCGACGATGACCGTCGGCATCCGTTTCCGCCATCACTGCGCCGTCGGCCGAGAGAACGCGTCCGCGTTCGAGGAGTGTCGCGTATCCGGTGCGGGTTCCCCGCGGGTCGGGTGCGAACAGGTGGGTCGAGCCCACCACGAGCATCGCGGTGACCGTCACGATCGCGAGCGCGGTGATCCCCGACGCGACGGCACGGCCGACGCGATCTGCGGATGCATATTCTGCGGCGCCGGTGGGGCGCGACCGCCGAGGCGTTGCGATGACGACGCCCAGCGCCAGCCCCCACGCCAGCCATGAGCTGCCGGCGACGGCAAGCACCGGGGGCGCGAGGCCCGTGAGAGGCGCGGCGCCGAAGGACCCGCCCCCGGCCCACGCGAGCTGGATGGCGAGCGCCGAGATCGCGCCCAGCCCTGCGATGGCGCCCGGATCGTCGGCACCCACGAGGCGGCGCGCCAGACGGCGGAGGGCGAAGAAGGTCAGCGACAGGATGGCGAGGGCCGGGAGCAGCCCGATGGCACCCGCCGTGTAGGCCAGGAGATAGTCGGAGGCGGCGACGGGGATGGACTCGGCGAAGCCGTTCGATCCGATTCCGCCGGCCCAGACGAATCCGCCATGCCCGAGCGCCAGCCGGGCGATGTCGAGCTGGTAGCCGCCGTCGATCGTGTCGAGCAGACGGTTGCGCGCGACCGGCACGGCCGCGAGTGCGACCACGAGCGCCCAGGCCAGCCCGACCATGCAGACGACCACGACGAACCGCGACCGCAGGGCGCGAGCGGCCATGACGATCACGGCGATCAGCATGACCACGAGAGGCCCGAGGTCGCGCACGCTCGCCAGCGCGAACGGGACGAGGGGCACCAGCGAGATGAGCACCGCGACCACCCGCACGCCGGCGCGCTTCACCGGCGCGAGCCCCGCCGTGGCCGCATCGGTGCCGCCGAGCGCGGACATCATCACGCCGATGCCGAGGATCGCGAGCACCATCGCGATCTCGCCCACGACGAGCGTCCATCCTCCGATCGAGACGGTGTTCACGCTGCCGGCGAGCCACGGCGCGGCGCGCAGGAGGATCGACGCTGCGCCGAGCGCGGCGCCGACCGAGAAGAGCATGCCCCGGCTCGCGCGGCGGAGCCGTGCACGCAGCGAGACGCCGGCGATCACTCCCAGAGCCCCGGCGAACCCGGCGGTGACGGTCGCGGAGGCCGCCTCGAAGTGCATGGCGATGCCGGCGCCGATCGTCGCGACGACGACGAGCGCGGCCACCGCGGGCCAGAGCGCAGGCACGGCACCGTGTCGCAGCGGATGGGGGGAGCGCCGCTGACCCGCGACTCGCCGCGAGCCGGCCCGGGGACGAACCGAGCGGCGAGGTGAGGTGATCATGGTCATGCGGTCATCGCACCACGGCCCTCCCCGGCGCGCGCGCACGCCGTGCGCCGGCACCGGGGCGAGCACGGCATAGTGAGATCGGGAGGCGAGATGCGCGCGACGACGATCGGACGGATGATCGCGGCACTGACCGGGGCGGTCGGGGCGGCGGCACTGCTCCCCTCCTGCACCGCGGCGCCGCAGGAGGTGCCCGTGCCGTCGTCGGCCGCCGCGTGGGGCGAGGCCATCGTGCCGTACGCCGAAGAGATCGCCTTCATCGTCGAGCAGCCCGACGACGCGAGCGGATCCGTCGACCGCGCCGCCACCACGACGGCCGATCCCGGCGCTTCGGTGCGGTTCACGGCATCCGTCACGACGTCCGAGCCTCTCGAGGACACCCACCTGGTGCTCTCCGACTCGAGTGACATCGGGCGCGTGAGCGAGGTCCGGCTCGTCGAGTCCGGCGTCGAGCACCCGGTGGATGCCCAGGAGCGCGCCGCGCTCGACAGCGACGGCGGGCTGCCCGTCGGCGACCTCGCGGTCGGATCGAGCCTGGAGTTCACGTTCGAGGTGACCCTCGCCGAAGACGTCGTCTGCGGCTCGCCCACCTACCGGGTGTGGTTCGTGCTCCGCGCCGACAGCGGTGCCCGCAACTACGGCGCGGGAAGCGTTCAGGCCCTCACGCCGGAATGCTCCGCCGCGACGCCGGTCCCCGCCCCGTAGGCGATCCGCGCCCCGCTCACCCCGCGAGCGAGACCGTGTTGCGAAAAGAGTCGGGGCTCGACCCGAGTTCCTTGAACGGGCGTATTACTATTTCGCTGTCTCTCGCGAACACCCCGAACCAGGAGCCTCCATGCCTCTCCGCGCGCCCTCTCGTCTGCTCTGCCTCACCGCCGCCGGCGGTCTCGCTCTGTCGCTCCTGGCGGGGTGTTCGAGCACCCCTGAGCCGGAGGCAGCCGTCTCCGTTGCAGGCCTGGACGCCGAGCGCGCCGCGGTGCGCGATCAGCTCGACGAGCTCTACGCCGCGGCGGTCGGCGACGGTGAGACCACCGTGGGTGTCACCACCCTCAACGCCGCAGCGTTCGACCAGCCCGATGCCAAGGGATTCGGCACGGTGGTGGCCCTGTTCGAAGAGACGTTCCCCGAGATCGACGTGGTGGCCATCGACGTCTCCTCCACCCCGCTGGCGGAGAAGATCGCCGCAGAGGAGCGCAGCGGCAGCCGAGCCAGCGACGTCGCGCTCAGCAGCATCCCCGAGCTCTACCAGCTGCAGCAGGACGACCGCCTCGCCGACTTCATACCGGCCGGTGCCGACGATCTGTCGGACCAGGAGAACTTCCGCGATCCCGAGGGTCAGGCCTACGAGGTCTCGCAGGGATACACGGGCCTGACCTTCAACACGTCGGAGCTCAGCGCCGAATCCGTGCCGACGACCCTCGAAGAGCTCGCCGAGCCGGAGTGGAAGGGCCGGTTCCGGGTACTCGGGCCAGGCCAGAGCCAGGTGCAGGGAGCGATCGCGCTCGCGCTCTATCTCGAAGACGAGGGCGTCGAGGAGTTCGATCGAGACGCGTTCGCCGCCGTCGCCGCCAACGGTGCGGTGACCAACAACCAGTCGACCTACGCCGGCGGAGTCGCTTCTGGCGAGTACGACCTGAGTCTGTTCGGCCCGGCGGTGCTCTCGTTCACGCTCAAGGCCCAGGGTCAGCCGCTCGACTTCATCGACAGCGACGTCACCCGGGCGAACTCGGTGTGGACGTCGGTCCTCGAGAACGCGCCGCATCCGAGCGCCGCACGCCTGTTCGCCGCGTTCCTCCTCACCCAGGTCGCGCAGGAGGCGATCTCGTCGGGCACCTACTTCAACCCCACCGTGAACGGCGTGCCGGAGAACCCGCTGCTGTCGGGAATCACCAAGCCCCAGCAGATCCCGTTCGACAAGGTCGTGGAGTACACCGATCGCGCCGCCGAGCTCGCCCCCTCGCTCTACCCCGATGGTGCACAGAACGCGGGTTGAGAGCGCGGCGCGGCGCGTCCCGACCGGACGCATCGTCGCGGTGAGCGCCCTGATCGCCATTCTGGCGGTTCTGCTCGTGCTGCCGGTCGGCGCCGTCGTGTACGGCAGCTTCCGCTCGGGTTCTCCCAGCGCGGCCGACGGCACGTGGACGCTGGAGAACTACCGCGAATTCTGGCCGTCGGTGTGGGCGTCGGGTGCGCTGGTGAACTCCGTCGTGCTCGCGGTGTGCTGCACCCCGATCTCGCTGATCGTGGGGGGCGCGCTCGCCTTCGTCCGAGACCGCACCGACCTGCCCGTTCGCACGCTCATCACCCCGCTCGTCGCGCTCGGGCTCGTGATCATCCCGACCATCCGGGCGATGGGATGGTCGATCGCCGCCGACCCGCACAGCGGCCTGATCAACACCATCGCCCGGACGATGACCGGAAACAGCGAGCTCGTGCTCGTCGACATCACGAGCTGGGGCGGGGTGATCCTGCTCGTCTCCCTGGCAGGGGCGCAGCTGTGCTACTTCCGTTTCACCGGCAGCTTCTCGCGCGTGGGGGCCGAGCTCGCCGAGGCGTCGCGGGTGTCCGGCGCCGGACGGGCGCGCACCCTGTTGCGTGTGACGATGCCGCTGGTGTGGCCGATCGTCGGATTCATCGCGGTGGTGTCGTTCGTCATCGACCTGCAGGTGTTCACCGAGCCCTACATCATCGGGGCCGAACCGGTGTTTCTCATGACTGCGGTCGTCGACGCGATCGTCAACTCCTCGCCACCCGACTACGGAGCTGCCGGCGTGCTCGGGGTCGTCACCATCGGACTGGCTCTGGCGCTCGGCGCCATCCATGCTCGCGGGGTCGGCGAACGCGACGTCACGACGCTCCGCGGACGCGGCGCACCCGGCGGCGTGATCGAGGTCCGCCGGTGGCGGATCCCCCTCACCCTTGCGATCGCGCTCTTCTTCTGTCTGACCGTGGTCATCCCGATCGTCTCGACGGTGCTCGCCTCGGTCACCATCGTGCCCGGCGATCTCACCCAGTTCGGCGTCGCCGCGTACCAGCGGGCGTTCGGATTCACCACGCTGACCGGTGCCGCCCAGAACTCCGCATTCATCGCGGTCGTCGGAGGACTGGCCGCAGTGCTCATCGCGCTCGCCGTCGCCGTCGCACGCCTGCGCGCCGGTGCCCGGGGGCTCGGTGCGGTCATCGGAGTCATCTTCCTCATCGCGCTCGGGATGCCGGGGGTCGTCCAGGCGCTCGGGATGACCTGGGCCTACACGACGCTGCCCGGCCTGAGCTCCCTCTACGGCACCAACGCCCTGGCATTCATCGCGCTGGTCGCGGTGGCCATTCCGGTGCTCAGTCAGATCCTTCACGGCTCGCTGCGGCAGATATCCATCGAGTTCGAACACGCGGCCGTCGTCGCCGGTGCAAACCGGGTGACCGCGTTCCTGCGCTTCACCGTGCCGCTCCTGCTCCCGAGCCTGCTCAGCGGATGGTTCATCGCCGCGCTGCTGATGTTCGGAAACCTCGAGATCCCGCTTCTTCTCGGAGCCCCGGGGAATCCTCTCTTCATGCAACTGGTCTCGACGATGTTCTCCAGCGGTGACCGCGCTGCCGCCGCAGCTCTCACGGTGCTGTTCCTGGCCGTGCTCGCCACCTGCGCCGTCGCATGGCTCCTGTCGCGAAGCGCCTTCCGGCGTTTCGGCGCCATCCGTCGCAGCGCGCGGGCCCTTCCTCTCACGTCGCGAATGGAGAATTCCCTCTCATGACAGCCATCTCGGTGAGCCGGGTCTCGAAAGACTACGGCCGCCATCGCGTGCTCCACGAGGTCGATCTCGAGATCGACGACGGCGAATTCATCGTGCTGCTGGGGTCCAGCGGCTCGGGGAAGTCGACGCTCCTGCGGCTGATCGCGGGCCTCGAACGCGTCGACTCCGGAACGATCGCCTTCGACGGGAAGGTCGTCTCTGCGGCCGCCTCGACCGTGCCCGCGAACAAGCGGTCGCTGGGCTTCGTGTTCCAGAGCTACGCGCTGTGGCCCCACCTGAGCGTCGCGCAGAACGTCGAGTATCCGCTGCGTGCCCGTCGCCACCGCCCTCGCGCCGACATCCGCACCCGCGCACGGCACGCCCTCGACCTGGTGCACATGGAGCGTTACGCCGACCGGCAGATCGGTCAGCTCTCCGGCGGGCAGCAGCAACGCGTCGCACTCGCGCGCGCGATCGTCGCCCAGCCCGGGCTCCTCCTGTTCGACGAGCCCCTCTCCAACCTCGACTCCGCGCTGCGCATCGAGCTGCGCGCCGAGATCCGCCGGCTCCACCGCGAGCTGGGCTTCACCGCGGTCTACGTCACGCACGACAACGCAGAGGCAGCGGTGCTCGCCGATCGCATCGCGGTCGTCGACGAGGGTCGCGTCAGCCCCGCCGCCAGCGTCCCCGACTTCTTCGCCCACCCCGGCAGCGACTCGTTCGCGGTGCTGCGCGGATTCGACAACCGCGTGGACGCCACCGTGATGGGCGATGACGGTCCCGGCGCCCAGTCGGTGCGCATCGCCGATGAGGTGCGAGCCTCGGTGCGTGTGACGGATCGCTTCGACGAAGGCGCCCGCGTCGTACTCGTCGGCCGGGCGCGGAGCATCCTCGTCCACCCCGCCGAGCACGGCTCATCCTTCTCGGCCGGGCCGCCGACTGCCGCGCGCTTCCGCGACGTCGCGGTGACCGAGCTGACCGAGAGCAGCACCGGGTACACCGCGCGGTTCACCCTCGCCGGAACGGCATTGTCGGGCGTGCTCTCGCCCACCGAATGGGACCGCGATCCCCGCGCGAAGCTGCAGGCGGCCGGATGGCGCGCCGACGTGAGCATCGACTGGTCGCAGATGCACGCCGTGTCCCCGCGATCCTGATCCCTCCCACCCAGCGAAAGAGACCCCGCCCGTGACCACCCACGCCCTCCGCCTGGCATTCCTCATCCCCGGCACCTACGATCAGCCCGGCCAGAGCGCCGCGGCGGCGCTGGAGGATTCGATCCGGCTCTTCCGCATCGGCGAAGACCTCGGCTACGACCTCGCCACGCACCGCGTGCGTCATTTCGAGCGCGCACTCACGGGCGTCTTCCCGTTCCTCGGCGCCGTCGCGCGCGAGACCAGCCGCATCCGCATCGGCACCGCCACCGTGCCGATCGCCAACGAGCATCCGATCCGTCTCGCAGAGGACGCTGCGACCGTCGATCTGCTCAGCGGCAGACGGCTCGAGCTCGGCATCGGCGCCGGACACGGCGGTCGGCTGCTGCCGGCGTCGTTCGCGGCCGCGTACGAGCAGGACGGCCCGATCGGGACACCGCGCACCGACCTGGTTCTGCGCAGATTCCTCGACGCCATCGAGGGTGCGCAGCTCGGTCCTGTGGTCTCGGGTGAGTTCGCACTGCAGTTCGCCCGCGTCGACGAGGGGCTCCGCGTGCATCCACGGGTAGAGGGCTTCCGACGGCGTCTGTGGTACGGCACGGGCTCGCGCACCAGCACCGTGCGCGCGGGCGAGCTGGGCCTCGGCATCCAGCTGGCGAACTTCGGCCGTGAGCTGGACGGCCGAGTCGTCGTCGGCGACGCCGGCCCTTCGCAGGCACTCGAGATCGAGGCGTACATCGATGCGTGGGAGCAGCACGCGGATGCCCACGGGCGTGCGGCCCGAGGACGTGTCGCCGTCAGCCGCGTGGTCGTGCCGGTGCCCGAGGGCCGCCGGCCGCACTGGATCGATCGGGCCGTGCCCGATGCGCAGGCGTTCGCCCGCGGCGGCGGCATCTTCGGATCGGTGGCGGAGGTCGTCGACCGCCTCGGCAGCGATGCCGCACTCGCACGTGCGCGAGAGTACAACGAGGCGACGCTGCTGTTCATCGTGCCGTTCTACCTCGGCGCCGACGAGACCGAGGAGCTGCTCGCGACTCTTGCGACAGAGGTGGCCCCGCAACTCGGATGGAGCGCTGAGGGCTGAGAGGAGCGTGCCGCTAACATGGTGCGGCACGCGGGCGGACTCGTCGGGAGGGTGCTGTGGCACGGCCAGTGAATGAGCAACGGCGCGAGGATCTGCTCGACGCGACCGTGGCCTATGTGATCAAGCAGGGCATCGGGCAGTTGTCGTGGCGCCAGGCCGCAGCCGACCTCGATGTCTCGCCCACGACCCTCGTACACCGCTTCGGCAGCAAGGAGCAGATGATCCAGGCCGTGCTGGCACGTCTTCGAGAGCGCACCTTCGTCGACGTCGGGGCGCGCACCGGCACCGAGCGCTCCCTCGCCACGGCGGCCCGGGCCTCGTGGGAGCGGGCCGCCGATCCGGAGCGATGGGCCGAGACCCGACTGTTCTTCGAGGTGTACGGCCACGCGTTGCAGGATCCGCAGACTTTCGCCGACTTCCTCGAGCACGTCGTCGCCGACTGGAAGGCCGACCTCATCGATGCACAGGGTCGCCGCGCCGATCCCGCGACTGCCGAGCGGGAGGCCACTCTCGTGGTGGCCACGATCCGTGGGCTCCTGCTGGACCTGCTGACGACCGGCGACCGGCAGCGGCTGGATGCCGCCGCCGAGGCATTCCTGACGAATCTCGTCGCGACGGCATCGGGCGGCCCGCGATGACCCGCAGCCGCTAGGCCACGCGTCGCGCTCAGGCGCGCTCGGACTCGCGCGCTTCCTGGTGGTCGAGGATGGCTTCTCCGTATGCCCGCGCCCAGGTGGTGAGCATCCGGATCGGCTCGTCGAGGGTCTGGCCCAGCTCGGTCAGCGTGTACTCGACGCGCGGCGGGGCCTCTGCGTAGGCGTGGCGTTCGATGAGGCCGTTGTGCTGCAGGCGTCGCAGGGTCTGGGTGAGCACCTTTCGTGAGATTCCCCCGATGAGCACGACCAGATCCTTGTGGCGCTTCGGACCGTCGGTGAGGGCGAACAAGGTGACGACCGACCACTTGTCGGCGATGATCTCGATCGCCATCCGCGCCGGACAGTCGGCGAGGAAGACGGTGCCTGGGGCGTTCTCCATGCCCGAAAGTTACCAGAAGGTACCTATCGGATTCGTAGCGTTGTGGGTATGGAACTCGGCGTGTACTCCCTGGCGGAACGAACAGGAGCGGCGACTGCTCGCGACCGCATCGGAGACATCATCGACTACGGTGTCCACGCCGCCGGAGCGGGACTGGATGTGTTCGGGATCGGTGAGCATCACACCTCACGTTTCGCCGTCGCTTCGCCCGCGGTCGTGCTCGCGGCGGTCGCAGCACGAACATCGTCGATCGTTCTCACGAGCACGGTCTCGGTGCTCAGCGTCCTTGATCCCGTGCGGCTCTACCAGGACTTCGCCCAGCTCGACCTGGTTTCGGGAGGGCGTGCGGAGGTCACGGCGGGCCGAAGCGCGTATGCCGAGCCCTTCGACATCTTCGGAGTGCCGATAGGGGAGTACGACGCCGTCTTCGAAGAGAAGGTGGGGCTGTTCCTTGCGCTTCGCGGAGAGGAGGAGGTGTCGTGGTCGGGCCGCTACCGGGCCCCGCTCGAGCGCGCGGTGATCCCGCCGCGGCTGGAGCGCCGGCTCCCGCTGCGCCTCGGCGTCGGTGGTACTCCTCGGAGTGCTGAGCGGGCTGGGCGGCTCGGGCTTCCGATGACACTGGCGGTCCTCGGGGGTGATCCTGCGGGGCTCGCCCCTGTCGTGCAGGCCTATTTCGGCAGCGCTGAGCTTCACGGTCACGATCGGAGTTCCCTAGGCGTGGGATCGGCGAGTCACTTCTTCGTCGGCCGGACGTCGCAGGAGGCACGCGACACCTTCTATCCCTATTACCGGGCCTACAACGCTGAAGGACGTGGCATCCACCTCGATCGCTCGACGTTCGAAGCGATGGCGTCACCTCGAGGTCCCCTCGTCGTCGGGAGCCCACAGGAGGTCGTCGACAAGATCCTCCGCCAACACGAATTGCTCCGGTTGGACCGATTCATGGGCCAGGTCGACATCGGCGGGATCCCCCCGAAGAACGTGCGGGATTCCATCGACCATTTCGCGGCCGATGTCGCACCCGTCGTGCGCCGCGAGACCGCACGCAAGACCTTCTGACAGCTCGACGATCGATCCTTCAAGGAACTCCATGCACGCGTTCGCCATCGTCTCGTCCATCCTCCTCAGCCTCGGCATGCTGATGTCTGCATCATTCAAGCTCGGGCAATCGCCTCGCATCGTGCGGCTGATGGCCGACGTCGGAGTGACGAACCCCCGACATCTCGTTGCGCTCGGCGCACTTCAGCTGGCGGCAGCCGTCGGGCTCGTCGTCGGCATCTGGCTCCCTCCGATCGGGATCGCCGCGGCAATCGGGCTGATCCTCTACTTCGCCGGCGCGATCGTCGCGCACATCCGAGCACGAGACACCGGATTTCTCGCCGCGGCCATCCTCCTCGTGTGCGCCGGCGCAACACTGGCGCTGCTGATAGCCGCGGCGTGACCCCACGACAGCACGGCGGAACGAAGCCCGACGAGGACCACGCCCGGTGCGGTCCGGGATCCGTCAGGGGACGATGACCGTGCGCTCTCCCGGCCGGTCCACGTACGCCCAGGCCTGTTCGATGTCGGCGAGGGCGAACACGCGAGGTTGAACGACCAGCGCGCCCGAGGCGATCGCCGCGGCTGCCTCGGGCAGCTCCCGCCCGTATACGGCGAGAGGGACCGATCCGAATCCGCTGCCGCTGATGCGGAGTGCATGGGAGCGAAGGGATGCCCCGTCCAGCTCGATCGTGGATCCGCCGGTGCTGCCGATCTCCACCCAATCGAGGACCCGGGCGGGGTCGGTGCGCGCGGGAAGGATGGCGCGCATCGCGTGTTCGCTCGCCGCTCCCCACACATAGTCGAGCACCACATCGACGTCGGCCGCCGCCTCGGCGAGCGCTTCAGCCGTTGCGCCGGCATCGGATGTGAGGGCGACCACATCGTCCGCGCCCTCGGCGAGAAGGGCGTCGAGCCGGGTCTGGTTGCGACCGGCGGCGATGATCCGTCCGGCTCCGAGGTGCCGGGCGACTTTGACCGCCATCGATCCGGCGTTTCCGGTCGCGCCGAGGACGAGCACGGACTGCCCCGCCACGAAGGGTACCCGGGCGCGCAGGACGACCCAGGACGACATGAGCGGATTCATCGTCGCCGCCACGACCGCCGGGTCGGCACCCGCGGGCACCGGGATCGCGCGGGCCGGATCGATCACGATCCGCTCGGCCATCGTGCCGGTGGTGCGAGCGGCGACGAAGGCGAGCGAGCCATCCGCGCGGCGGACGACGCCGTCGACACCCGGGACCATCGGCAACCGGTCGGTGCTGGTGTAGTGCCGTCCGGAGGCGGCAGCGCGAGTGACCGGATGCACCCCGACGGCGAGCACGTCGACGAGCTCGGTACGGGCATCGGCGTGGGGCTCGGCAAGGGAACGGTAGCGCGGCGGCTCGCCGAGCTTCTCGACGAGGGCGGCATGGATGCTGGGCATCGGATCTCCTAATTAGTACGTGGTACCAACAATAATGGTTGGTGCCACCATACATGTAGTACGTCCCGCCAACTAGTGCCTAAGCTGGGAGTATGACCGATGAATCCGAGCCGTCCAGCGTCGACGCTCTGGCTCAACTCTCCTTCGTTGTCGGCGTCCTTCTCGACGCGCGCGCCGCGGAGGAGGGGCTGTCGATCCAGCAGGTGAGGCTGCTGGGAATCCTGCGTGACCGTGAGCCGACCATCAACGAACTCGCGTCGCACGTGGGCCTCGACAAATCCAGCATGAGCGGGGCGGTCGCCCGTGCCGAACGGCGCGGTCTGGTCAGCAGGGTGCCGGATGAACAGGATGGGCGGTCCGTTCGCGTTCGGCTCGAGCCCGCGGGCCGGGCACTCCTCGAGACGGCCAGGGAGCGGTTCGACCGCGATGCGCACGGCATCCTCTCCGCGCTCACCGAGCGGCAGCGCGTGCAGTGGACGTCGCTCACGATCCGCATGCTCGAGGCCGCCGCAGATCAAGCCGGGGCAGAGCAGCTCTCGGCCGTGCCGCCCGAGAGTGGCATGAACCGTCGGTAGGTGAACGAGCGTGAGTTGGCGCACCGCCAGTCAGGTGGAGGACGCGAGGGTCCTGTTGACGCGTGACGGCGTCGCGGATGCCATCGCAGCGCTCAGGATGGCAATGAGGGACGCGGTGAGCACGGACTTGTCCTTGCCTGCGACCCACCCAGTGCGCTGACCGTTGCGGTATTCGACAACGGTGATCGCTTCCCTATCGTTGCCGGCCCCGATGCTGGTCTGGTGAGTGCTTAGGACCTCGACCGTGAGTCCGATCCGCGCGAGCGCTGCGGTCAGCGCTTCGACCGGTCCGATACCGTCGTGCCGGCTGGTCTTTTCGATCCCATTCGCGCGGAGGGTGATCGTCGCGACCAGACCGGTCGTGTCGAAGCCGACGAGTTCGACGAGGGGTGCCGTCGCGGCGGTGAGGTAGGCGCTCTGGAAAATTTCCCAGACCTGGGCGGCGGTGACTTCGCGGCCGGTTTCGTCGGCGTACTGCTGGACGTGGCGAGCGAGATCGATCTGAACGCGGCGGGGCAGCTCGATGCCGTACTCGGTCTCCAGCAGGTAGGCGATGCCGCCTTTGCCGGACTGTGAGTTCACGCGAATCACGGCGTCGTAGCTGCGTCCGATGTCGGCCGGGTCGATGGGCAGGTATGGCACCCGCCACTCGATGTCCCGCGCGGGCAGGTCTTCCGCGCCGGCGCGTGCATGGTGTTCGGCGAAGCCCTTCTTGATCGCGTCCTGGTGAGTGCCCGAGAAGGCGGTGTGCACGAGGTCCCCGACGTAGGGGTGGCGGGGGTGGAGCTCGATGCGGTTGCAGTGTTCGACAGTGCGGCGAATCTCGTCGATGTCGGAGAAGTCGATCATCGGGTCGATGCCCTGAGCATGCAGGTTGAGTGCGAGTGTCGCGAGGTCGACGTTGCCCGTGCGCTCCCCGTTGCCGAAGATGCATCCTTCGACCCGCTGCGCGCCCGCGAGTACGGCGAGCTCCGCGCAGGCAACGCCCGTGCCGCGATCGTTGTGCGGGTGCACGGAGAGAATCACGGAGTCACGGCGGGTCAGGTTCTTGTGCATGTATTCGATCTGGTCGGCATACACGTTCGGCGTCGCGATCTCTACCGTCGCCGGCAGGTTCACGATGACCGGTCGGTCCGGAGTGGCGTCCCACCGCTCGGTCATCGCGTCGCAGATTTCGAGCGCGTAGTCGGGTTCGGTGAGGTTGAAGACCTCGGGGGAGAACTCGAACCTCACGTTCTCGAGGTTCCCGGCGAACTCGAGTACGTCGCGGCCGCCGGCGAGAATCAACCTCTTGAGGCCGGCGCGATCCTGGCCGAGTACGTCGCGCCAGGTGGGTGCGGTGGCAGTGTACATGTGGATCACGACAGGGTTGCGGATGCCCCGAATGGACTCCACCGTGCGCGCGATCAGTTCGCGACGCGCCGGCGTGAACACCACGATCGTCACATCTGCGGGGGCGATGTCGGTCTCGGCGATCAGTCGGACGAAGTCGTAGTCGGTCTGAGATGCCGAGGGGTAGCCGACCTCGATCTCTTTGTATCCCATCGCGACCATGAGCTCGAAGAATCGGCACTTCCGCGCCGGGTCCATCGGCTCGGCCAGTGCCTGGTTGCCGTCACGAAGATCCACAGGCACCCACAGGGGTGCATGCGTCAGCCGGTTACTCGGCCATTCGCGTGCGCTGAGCGGCACCGCAACGCGAGAGTACACGTCCTGGTAACGGTGCGAGGGCATTTGCGACTGCCGCTGCCGGTTCCACGCCGGCGCATCGCCGGAGATTGCGCCCGCGGGCGTGGAAAGGGTCGGGAAGGTGCTGCTGGTCATGGTCCAATTCCTGTCGGATCGTTGGAAGATCGACCGGCGCGCGTTGCGGCTCCACGTCGGGGAGCCGGTCTGGCTAGGCCCCGCCGTGGCTGCGAAGGAGCAGGAACCAGGAAGTGAACACGAGGTTGAACCTATCACAACTCCTCAGACAAGTAGAGGAGTGATGGCCACATGGAAGAATGATGGGTATGACGATCGTGCGCCGCGAATCCCTCGCTGAGCAGGCCGCCGAGCTTCTGCTCGTCCGCATCCGCGCGGGAGAGTGGGGCATCGGCGGCAAGCTGCCCGGCGAGACCACGCTTGCCCCACAGCTCGGAGTCGGACGCTCGAGTGCACGGGAAGCGATCCGCATCCTCGCCGGGCGCGGCGTGCTCTCCACGCGTCAGGGCGCTGGCGTGTTCGTCATCGCCACCGACATCTCGGAAAGCTGGAAGGTGATCGTTCAGCGTGCTGACATCGTCGCCGTCATCGAGGCTCGGACCGCGATCGAGGTCGAGGCGGCAGTACTTGCTGCCGAACGCCGCACGTCAACTGAGCTGAAAGACGTGCGTCGAGCGCTGGAGGAGCGTGATCGTCACCGTGCCGACATCCCAGAGCACGTCGGGACCGACATGGCCTTTCACCGAGCCATCGTCCTCGCCGCGCACAGCCCGGTCCTGCTTGAGTTGTTCGATGGCTTTGCGTCCCGCTCCCGTCAGGCCATGATCGACATGCTTCAGGTCCGCGGCCGCCACGGTGACGAAGTCGACCAGGACATCCATGGGCGCATCTACGAAGCGATCGCATCGCACGACGCCGAGACATCTGCCGCCCTCACCCGCGGACACCTCAACACGCTCAAAGAACTGCTCGGCTGAGGCTGTCGACGTCGCCGCCGGCGGCTACCGAACTGCGGCCGCCGCGTCGGCGCGGGCATCCCAGGGGCCGCGTAACCCGCCGCTGAGCGGCCGTTCACCAGGGCAGTGAAACCTAGGAGCGAAGGCGCGAGCGGCCCAGAGTCCTGCGGAGAACGAGTCTGACAGGACCCCCACTGCAGCCGGGCAATCACGTTTGCGTGATCTGCTGTCGCGTTGCGTCCTGTCGCTCCGTGACGAAGCGGGGGCTGCGGAGCAGAGACTGCTGCGGGACTCCGCTCCGCGACCGGGCATTGCTAGTCGAGCGGGCGGGTGAAGTGGCGGTAGACGTTGCGGTCGGTGTGGAGAGTCCAGAGGGTCTTGGCGATAGTGGTGGGGTCGTTGGTGGGGTCGCCGGGTTCGATGGCGCCCGGGATGATGAGCTGAGAGACATGGATGTTCTCCTCGGCGAGGGCTCCGTGCAGGAGCTGGCCGTAGGCGCTCTCGGCGGCGAACGCAATCGATGTTCCGGCGTACCTGATCGCGGGACGGACGGCGGAGCCTCCGTTGACGAAGATGATCGTACCGCGACGCAGAGCGCGCATCCCTGGTAGTACCTCCTGGACGGCGGTGATGGGCCCATACACGGATTGTTCGATGGGGCCCCTGAGCTCGGCAGCGGTGGTGTCGAGAACGGGTTTCATGAAGTCGCTGTGCGGGACGGGACTGTACTGAAGCACCTCGATGGGCCCGAGCGTCCTGGCGGCGCGTCCGAGTGCGCTGGCGAGCTGCTGCCCGTCGCGAACGTCGGCCGCGAAACCGTATGCGGTGGCACCGCTCTCGCGGAGTTCCGTGGCGATGGCGTCAACGTGGGCTTGGGTGCGGGAGATGAGGGCGATGCTGAAGCCGTGCTGGGCGAATTCTCGGGCGACGGCGGCGCCGAGTCCGGTGCCGGCACCCACGATGGCGATGGTGGACATAACAGAGGCCTTTCCTGAGCATTCAGTTTGTGGGTGGTGCTGCTGGTGATCCGCAGGTTGGTGGAGGGGGTGACGCTACGGCGAGACGACCGCACGGCGGCGGCGGATGACGGCGAGGAGCACGTCGTTGACGACCGGGTGGTCGAGGCGCTGTGGCGCGCGGCGATCTCGATGACGAACAAGACGCGCCGCCCCCGCGCCCTACCGCTTTTCGCCGAGCGGGCGACGGTGAAGGCTGGGCGCCGGGTGTACCTGTCGAGCGTCTACCTCGACGCCGATGCGATTGAGGTCACCCAGGCGACATCGCGTTGGCGTGCGTCGAGTTCGTTCTTCCGGTAGGGGTGCGCCCGCGTCGCGCCGAGATTCTCCAGCTGCGCTATCGGCGTCCAGACCGATTTGTCCGGTTCGCGCAGTTCGCGACTACCGAGCCAGTCGACGCGGTCTAGATAGTAGCGGTCGCGGCGATCACCCCAGGACGTTCGCCGCAGTCGCGGCTCAGGCGAGTCGGGCGCGGGGTTGCCCTGCGTGTCGGGGCGTCAGCTCTCCGAGAGCGATGGGGCGACGGTCAACGAGATGCCGCGGTTGCGCAAGCGGTCGACCGTTTCGGGCGGCGTGTGGTCGTCGACGATAACTTCGTCGAAGTCGGTGATCGCCAGGAGCGCGTGCAGCGCGCGCCGCTCGAACTTCGTGTGATCCAGCAGCAGGATGCGGCGGGCCGCCGACTCGAACATGGCGCGCTTGACCTCGACGGTCTGCTGCGAGTGGTGGTAGCAGACGTCGTCGATGACGGCCGAGCTTGACATGATGAATAGGTCGGCGGCGATCGAGCGGATAGAGTTCGTCGTCACGCTCCCGAGGAACGAACTCGACCACGTCATGTACGTGCCGCCGAGGCCGATGAGCGCGATCTCCCGCGCCTGCCTCACCTCGTTCATCAGCGTCAAGTAGTTGGTGATGATGGTCAGCGGGGCACGCGCGGCCACGAGCGGGGCGAGCTGCGCGGTGGTGGTGGAATCGTCGAGGAACACCGACTGGCCGGCCGCGATGAATTCCAATGCCGCAGCGGCGAGCGCCGCCTTCTCGTGCTCCTGCTGGCCTTGCCGGAAGACGTCGCTGGCCTCGGCCACGCTCGAGGACATCGCGGTCACCCAGCCTCGCGATTTGCGGATCAGTCCGCGAGCCTCGAGCTCGTCGAGGTCTCGGTGGATCGTCATGAACGAGATCTCGAATTGCTCGTGCAGTCCGTCGATCTTCACCGTGCCCTCGCGCAGGATGTGCTCGGCGATCAGCCGTTGCCGCTCCTGCTGCTTGGAGCCGCTCGCTGGTCGCGCCATAGTATTGCCCCTCTGTGAGAGATCCCACCGCTGGTGTGATCTCGGCCGTGATGACGAATCTACTCGGCGGGGCCCCGACGCGAACTCCCGGGGCCCCGCCGAGGTCGGATCACTCCTCGTTCGCGATATCGCCCGATGCGAGGTTTTTGTCGATCAGCTCGGGAAGGCGCGCGAGGAGTGCGTCCTTGTCGGTGACCACGTTCGTGATGACCGCGGCCACGTTGTCCTGCGTGACCGGCGGCATGATGTAGTGGTACAGCGGCTCGACCTCTTCGCCGAGCGCCACGCGCTGGGCGACGGCGAGACCGGCCGCGAGCTCGATGCGGCCGTGCTGCAGTTGCGTGCCGACCATCTCGCCGTCACGGACGGCATTGAGAGCGTCCTCGATGCCGTCGATCCCGACGACGGGGATTGACACCCCGGCCTCCCGGGCGGCCTGGAGCGCGCCGAGAGCCATGTCGTCGTTCTGCGCGATGATGCCGTCGATCTGGTCGCCGAAGTTGTTGATCCACGTGCGCACGAGGTTGATCGATGCGTCGCGCGACCACTCTCCGCTGTCCTGGGCGAGCACGGAGATCCCGGGTGCGGCGTCGATGGCCTCCGACATACCCTCGGTGCGGTTGATCTCGAACGACGAACCGAGCGCGCCCTGCAGGATGAGGACGTTGCCTTCGCCATTGAGCTCGTCGATCATCATCTGCGCCGCCTGTGCGCCGGCGGCTACATCGTCGGGCTGCACGCTCGAGGCGAGGCTGGCGTCGTCGTCGAGTTCGGCATTGACGGCGATGACGGGAATGCCCTTCTCAGCGGCGAGCGCCAGTTGGGGGGCGAGCGAGTCGGCCTGCACGGGGGCAAGCAGGATGGCGTCGACGCCCTGGTTGATAAGCTGCTCGACTTGCGTGGCCTGCGTGTTGACGTCGAAGTCGGCCGCCTGCCACAGCACGTCGATGTCGTTGGCGGCAGCGTAGGCGTCGACGCCCTCATGGCCCTGAGTGATGAAGGAGCTGTTGGCGTATACGGCGACGCCGATGCGCAGTGGGGCGTCGTCGTCCCCACCTGCTGTTGCGGCGGCGCAGCCTGTGAGCGCCAGGGCGCTCACACCGACGGCGGCGGCGATGGCACCGATTCGGGTGATCTTCATGTGTGTTCCTTGCTGTTGCGGTGGTGGATTGTAGAGGGATAGTCAGCGGATGCGGCGGGTGGCGGCGACGTCGACGGCGACGGCAGCCGCGATCAGAGCGCCCTTGATGACCGCTTGCCAGTAGGAGGGGACGAGCATGAGGTCGAGGCCGTTGTTGAGCGTCTGGATGAGCAGCAGACCGATCGCCGTGCCCCACAGTGATCCGCGGCCGCCCATGAGGCTCGCTCCGCCGATGACGACCGCAGCGATCGCATCGAGCTCGTAGCCGGAGCCGAGCGAGGGAGTGCCGGCGATGACGCGCGATGACAGTAGTACGCCCGATGTCGCGGCCAGGAGCCCCGAGACCACGTAGACGCTCAGGAGCACGGCCGGAACGCGCACCCCCGCGATCGACGCCGCCTGCGGGTTGCCGCCGACGGCGTAGATGCGGGTGCCGTAGGTGGTGCGCGTGGTGAGCACGAGCAGAACGATGAACCCGACGATCATCACGATCACCGCCAGGGGCAGCTCGAACAACTTGAACTTCGCGAGGTCGCCGAACGCCGGCGGAAGGCCGTTGATGGGCGCACCATTGCCGATGACGTAGGCGAGGCCGGATGCGGTGGTGAGCAGAGCCAGTGTCGCAATGAAAGGGGGTACGTGAAGGAACGCCACCAGTGCGCCGTTGGCGAGCCCAACCACGACTCCCGTGGCGATCGCCGCGGCGAAGGCGAGCCCGAGCTGATCGGGGTTGGCCTGGGCCATCCACGCTGCGACCATGGCCGACAGCGCGATCGTGCTGCCGACAGACAGATCGATGCCTCCGGTGAGGATCACCAGTGTCTGCCCGAACGCGATGAGTGCGAAGGGTGCTGCGGCGAGCAGGATGCTCTGGAGGTTGTCGAGGGTGCCGAACCGCGCGTTCGTGGCGCTGAAATACACCACCACCAGGATCATGATGAGCAGCATCGAGCGCTTGATGAGGAACGACTGCGCGGTCTTGACCGAGAACCGGCGCGACGACTGCTCGGTGAGGGTGGTGGTGTCGGGCGGGAGGGTGGCGGTCATCTGGCGACCTCCTTATCGTTTCCGTGGGTCAGTCCCGCGGCGTGGCGGAAGATCGCGTCCTGGGCGGTGTGGTCGAGTTCGTCCGCGGTGAGTTCTCCGGCGATGCCGCCCTCTCGCACTACGAGTACGCGGTGCGAGAGGCCGATCACCTCGGCCATGTCGGACGAGGCCATCAGGATGGCGACGCCGGAGGCGGCGAGGTCGGCGATGATGCGGTACATCTCGCTGCGGGCGCCGATGTCGACGCCGCGGGTGGGTTCGTCGAGGAGCAGAAGGCGGATGTCGCCGGTCAGCCACCTTCCGAGCACGACCTTCTGCTGGTTGCCGCCTGACAGCAGTGACACCGACTGCGACAGCGACGCGCGCTTCAGGCGCATCGATTGCATGACTTCGTCGATCCGTCTCGTCGCGGCACGCTGCCTTACCCACGACCCCACCGAGAACTGGCTGAGATGCGGGAGGATTCCGTTGTCGCGGATGCTCATCGACAACACAAGGCCGGCGCGTTTGCGATCCTCGGGCACGAAGGCCATCCGTGCGGCGATCGCGGTCCGTGGCGATTGAATGCGCAGCACACGACCGCCCACGCGCACCTCGCCGCCCCTGCGGCCCCGGATGCCGAAGAGGGCCTCAAGAAGTTCGGTGCGCCCGGCTCCGACGAGTCCGGCGAGCCCGACGATCTCGCCGGCTCGCACCGTCAAGTCGACGCTCGAGGCGAAACCGTCGACCGTGACCCCTGAGACCTCGAGCACCGGCTCGCCGTCGGCGCGGCTCACTCGGACGGGGAAGAGGTCTTCGAGTTCGCGACCGATCATCGCGGTGACGATGCCGTCGTCGGTGATGCCGGCAGCGGCGGTGTCGACGATCAGCCGGCCGTCGCGCAGCACGATGACACGGTCCGCGGTCGCCCGGATCTCCTCCATCTTGTGCGTCGTGAGCACGATCGCGACGCCCTCGCCGCGCAGGCGGTCGATGATCTGGTACAGGCGGTCGACCTCGCGCACCGAGATGGCCGACGAGGGCTCGTCGAGCAGGATGACCCGGGCGCCGACGGTTGTGATCTTGATGATCTCGATGATCTGCTGCATCGCGACGGTGAGATCGCGCATCGGAGTGCGCGGATCGATGTCGAGGCCGAAGTCGCGCAGCAGTCGGCGCGACTCCGACCGCATGGCGGCGGAGCGCAGGAACACCGCAGCGCTGGTGGTCTCTCGCCCGAGAAAGATGTTCTCGGCGACGGTCATGTCGGGCACCGGGGCGAGTTCCTGCGGAACGATCGCGATTCCGGCGCGTGCGGCGGCGACCGAGTTGAACCGGTGCTGCGCCACTCCGGCGATGGACAGGTCTCCCATGTCAGCGATCACCTGGCCCGCGATGATCTTCATGAGCGTCGACTTGCCGGCACCGTTCTCGCCGGCGAGGGCGACCACCTCACCGGGGTGGAGGTCGAGGTCGATCCCCTTCAATACCGGGATGCCGCCGAAGGCCTTGTGGATCCCGCGGCCCGAGAACGGCGGCTCGCCGGCGTACGCGTCGTCTCTGTGCATCCGAACTTCCTTGTCACACATGCTGGGTGCTAGATATCACGCTTCCTGCGCGATAATGCAGACTATACCACGTAGAAAGCGATATATCCCAAACAGACTGTTAGAATTCGCAGGGGTTGGCTCAAGCCGAGGCCCAGAACGGTGTCAGCGCATCGATCGCATGCTGATAGCGCTGGTATCCCGTGTCGTAGCGATCGACCCCCGCATCGGTGGGGTGAATGGTGCGCAGGTCGCCCGTCATCGCGGCCACTGCCGATCCGAGGTCATCGTGCACACCGACCGCGACGGCGGTTAGCATGCACGCCCCGAGCGCGCCCGACTCGCTGACAGCGGCGATCTCGATGTCGGAGCGCAGAGCGTCGGCGAACATCTGCGCCCAGCGGGCGCTCTGGGTCGCGCCGCCGGCGAGATGTATGCGGTTCACCGGAAGCGCTGCGCGAAGCGCATCGATGTGGTGACGGTGATTGAACACGACCCCTTGCATCACCGCTCGTAGCAGGTGCCCGCGCGTGTGCCAACCGCGCACTCCGAGGAAGCTCGCCGATGCATCTACCTCGTACGGCGAGCCGTAGAGGAACGGCGCGTACACCACGTCGTCGGGGTCGGCGTCGATGGCGGCGATCTCGGCCTCGACCCGGGTGAAGACGTCGTCGCCCGAGACGCCCGCGGGGCCGATCATGATGCGCTGCACGAACCACTCCATGTTCGTGGCGCTCGAGGGGGATACCGCCTGGTTCATCCACTGTCCGGGCGTGACGAAGTTGCGTGTGCACCATGCCGGATCGGGCGCGGCGGAATCCGAGATCACCTGATTGATCGAGTACGTGCCCGCGATGACCGAGAGCGCGCCGGTCTGCCACGCCCCCGTCCCTAGTGCCGAGCAGTCCACGTCGTGGGCACTGGCGCCCACGGGGGTTCCCTGCACGAGTCCGAGCTGGATGGCCGCCGCCGCAGTGAGGGTGCCGGCCACCTCGGTCGAATCCAGCGCCGGCGCGAACAGTCGTTGATAGGCGCCGAGGCCATAGGTGCCGAACGCGTCGGCCGAATATTCCTGGGTGCGGTAGTCCACGAACGACAAGCTCGCCTCGGTGCGGTCGGTCGAGACCGTTCCGGTGAGGCGCGCCTTGAGCGCGTCCTTGCAGGGCAGCGCGTACGCCGACCGCGCGAGCCGATCAGGGTCATTCTGCGCGAACCACGCCACGAGGCTCGCCGGGGTCGAGGCGAAGGGCATCTGCCCCGTCGTCGCCATCGCCCTCTGGGCGGTGCCATCTTCATGCCAGCGGCGCAGGATGCCACCCGCACGGGTGTCGAGCGAGGCGATCCCCCTCCCGACGGGCCGTAGATCCTCGTCGAGGAAGTACAGCCCGTCGCCGTGCGCGGTCACCCCGATCCCGACGATGTCGCCGGGGGCGATCCGGGTCTGCGCGATCACCGCGCGAACGGCACCAACCACCGCATCCCACAGCTCGTCCTGATCACGCTCGACGTGACGAGGCGCATCCGAGACGGTGCGCACCCGTCGTGCCTCGACTCCGATCTGCCGGCCGTCGAGGTCGAACACGACGGCCTTGGTGACGGTGAGCCCGGCGTCAATGCCGAGGAGATGTTGCGCCAACGCTGCGTCCTTCCTCCGTGCGCGTGAAGCGCTCGATGTAGATCCGGTACTCCGACGCTTCACGGCGACGGCGTTCGACGCTCCAGTCGAGTTCGTCGCCCATCAGCTCGACGACCTCGTCGAGTACCCCGAGGCCGAGATCACCGTCGAGCCCGAGCATCGTGCGCCGCGCCAGTACGTCCTGCAAGCGGACGGCGTGTTCGAAGCGTATTCCGAAGACCACCTCGGCGCGCAGTGCCAAGGTTGCGCCGAGTTGCGCCGTGTCGCCGCCGGACACGGCCGATCTCGCAACGTCGACGCACCGCGACCCGTAGAGCGATACAAGGCGTTCACGGGCGGGCGCGGTGAGGTCCGGCAGGATCCGGGCGAGCTCAAGATGCGCCGCCGCGAGGTCGCCCCCGCCGGGCAGTTCGGCCGAACGGGTGGTCGAGCGCCCGCGCTTGCCCAGCGCGCGCATGGCGCGGTCTGCGGCGTGCTCGCCGAGGGTGCGGAACGTCGTCAGCTTGCCGCCGATCACCGTGAGCAGGCCTGGGTGGGACGGCGCATGCGAGTGGATGATGTGTTTGCGCGTGATCTTGCCGACATCCCCCGTGGGCACGTAAGGGAGGGGACGCACACCCGTGTAGGCGTACTCGACATCATCCTGGCTGAGGTGCGCGCCGGGGAAGGCGAGATTCGTCTCGGCGAGGATGTAGTCCACTTCCTGCTGATCGGGCTGAGCCCGATCGAGGTCGCCGCTGAAGCGCTTGTCGGTGCTCCCGATGAGATAGCGGCCGTCCCAGGGGATGACGAGCACCTGGCGGCCGTCGCTTCGCGCCTCGTAATACACGCAGTCGGTGACAGGTCCGCCGGGGAAGCGACGAACCACCAGGTGCGTGCCCTTCGTGCCGCCATTGAGCCGTTCACGTCCCATCGGCGAATCCGCGAGCACGTCGTCGATCCAGGGTCCTGCGGCGTTCACGACGACACGGGCGCGCACCGTCTGCTCACGGCCGGACTCCGCATCTACGAGCACGGCACCCACGACACGATCACCCTCGCGTACGAGGCTCGTCGCTGCGGTGTGGTTGCGCGCGGTCGCACCCGCCCGCTCGGCCGCGAGGAGCAATTCCACGCATAGCCGCTCGGCGAACTCCACCTGTGCGTCGTAGTACCTTCCGGCCCCCTGCAATCCATCGGCGCGCAGCCCGGGCGCGAGCGCGATCGTCTCCGCCCGCGAAAGCGCACGGTGATTCGGAACCGACTTGCCCACCGAGAGCACGTCGTAGATCAGCATGCCGAGCCGCAGAATCCATCGATTGTGCTGATTGGTCCGGTAGAAGGGCATGAGGAAGGGCAGGGGCTTCACGAGATGAGGTGCGCGTCGCAGCAGCCATTCGCGATCGCGGAGCGACTCGTAAACGAGGCCGAACTCGAGGTGCTCGAGGTACTTCAGCCCTCCGTGGACCAGCCTCGAAGACCACGACGAGGTCCCGCTGCCCCAGTCGCCCTTGTCGACGATCAGCACCTTCACACCTCGGGATGCCGCGTCCCATGCCGTCGCCAGTCCGTTCACGCCCCCGCCGATCACCAGAAGGTCGTAGGGTTCGTCGCTCGTGTTCACCGGTGCGCCGACGTCGGCTCCGGAATCTGCGTCCACCACAGTGTCTCCGCTCTCTCGGTGATATTTATACCATGCCAAATGGTAGAGTTATCACCTTGATTCGAGGAGGCATCCGCCATGTCCACACTTCCCGTTCGCCCCGGCGCCGTCCGATCGCTGCGCCGCGTGCTCAGCCACGACGGATTCTTCCTGGTGTGCGCGATCGACCACCTCGAAGACTTCGATGCGCTGCTCGGTGCCCCGTCCGTCGATCGCGATGTGCGGGTGATGCGCGAGAAGGCGCGGCTGGCCGGTGCGGCGTCGGCCGTCGCCTCCGCCGTGCTGCTCGACCCCGTCGCCGGAATCCCCAGCGCCGTGCTCGCGGACGCGCTCGCCGAGGGCGTCGGAGTGATCGCTTCGATCGAGGACGAGGACTACGGCCACCCCGCGCATCCTCGCGAGAGCGTGCTGCGCGAAGGGTGGGATGCGTCGAAGGCGAAGGCAGCCGGTGCCGACATGGTCAAGTTGCTGTGGTTCTACCGGCCCGATCTCGTGCCCGAGGTTGCCGCCGCCCAGCGCGACCTCCTGGCGGCGGTGTGCCGCGACGCCGTGACAGCGGGTCTCACCTCGGTGATCGAGCCGATCTGGCATGCGGTCGAGGGCGAGGACGTCCACGACCTCGAGTGGCGTGCCCGGCGCGACGACGGCATCGTTGCGTCCGCCCTCGAGGCGGCGCGTCTGGGCGCCGACGTGCTCAAGGTGGAGTTTCCCGGATCGGTGAGCACTCCGGCCGAGCGGACCGCGGCATCCGATCGCTGCGCACGCCTATCCGCCGAACTCGAAGTGCCGTGGGTGCTGCTGTCGGCGGGGGTGTCGCTCGCCGACTTCGAGACGCAGCTGCAGATCGCGTGCGCGGGCGGCGCCTCGGGCTACATGGCCGGCCGAAGTGTCTGGCGCGACGCGGTCGGCGACCCGTCCCGTGATGCCGAGGTGGTTGCGCGGCTGCGGTCGCTCAACGCGATCGTGCGCTCCTACGCGCGCCCGGCCATGCCCGAGGTCTCGCTCGACGACGCCGTCGCACTGCCCCGCGACTGGTACGTGGACAGCATCGGCTGACCAGCCCGGCCCCTTCGCCTGATTGTGGCGCAACGCTGTCAACGGCGAAGCGAACCTGTGGCCAAGTCGACCGGAACCTGTCGCCGACGAGGCTCAGGCGAGGCAGCCACCACGCCCGAACCGTAGCGCCAGCCGCGCGGTGATGCCATGGACATTGTGGATGCGACTGTCGAGGCCGCGTTCGAGTAGACGCGGGCACTGTCGGACGGCGTACGCCGGTTGAGTGGCGGCGACGCCGCCAGATGCAGGAGTGCAACCCTGATGGCGAACGTGCACCGCGGGTCGCTGCCGCTACTGCCGAACATGCCGTGGCTCATCCGAGTCCCTCCCCGAATGCGGCACTAGGTGTCGGCGGGAGAGCGCTTCAGCGTGATTGCAGGTCAGTGCAGGGTTTGAGATCGAGTGCAGGCCCATGTCCTGTCTCAGGACATGGGCGACGGTTGTGCATCAGGACATCGGTGACAGTTGGTGTGTCAGGCTATCGGTGACACTTCTCGTCGTCTGGGGCCGTGGGGTTTGCCGTTGCCGATGTACCTGATGCCGGGTGGGGGCCAGTTGTGCTCGGCGAGGAGGGTGCCGCCGTCATCGAGGATCTTGATGCCGGCGGCTTCGTAGATCAGGTAGACGTCTTGCCCGCGCGGATCGCACACCGACGGCATGTCGCGTCACCCCAGCGACGATCGTCGTCGGACTGTTCTTCGACCGCCGGCTCCGGGGCTCGAGAGCCGCAGCCTGCCCCTCCAGAAGCCACTGCGCGATCGCGAGACGGACACGAGGGTCGACAAGCTCAACACGACTCATCCCTCACAGATAGAGGAGAAGTGTCACCACGAGGAGACCAGGAGTGTCACCGATGTCCCGAGACATGACAGTAGTGACGTCCACACATTAGGGGTCAAATCGCACGGTCAGTCGCTATCGCCGGTTGCTTCCTGGTCCCTCGAATCAACCCATGCGGCGAGCCTCTCAACGGCCCTCCGGCCTTCAGCCGTCAGCACGTGCCGGTAGGGGTCGGAGGCCTCCGGGCTGCCGTGTCCGCTCACGCCGGCGGACGCTGCCCACGGGATCCCTGCGTGCTCGGAGAGGGTCACGTAGGAGTGTCGTAGCCAGTGCGTCGTGGCGTCGCCCTGAGCGACCCCTGCTCGCAGGAGGGCCGCGCGTAGGTCGTCGTTGTCGTCTGTGTTCGTCTTCGGTGAACCGTCGGCCCGGTGCCAGACCAGTCCGTGAGGGTTCGGTGCGTCGTCTCCCTCAAACACCTTCTGCAACTGGAGGCGCGTCGCTTCGGTGAGGGGGATTTCGCGGGGTATGTCGTTCTTCGGCCGGACGAGCACATGCCGGCCCTCAAGGAGCTGCCATTCGAGGTCATCGGAGATCTCGATCACACGTCGGGGGCAGTTTCCGGCTCGCTTCTTGCCGCAGGTGCCGCCACAGCCGTGGATGAACGATGCGTCGGTCAGCGACCACGACAACTCCGCGATCCCGCGTGCGAGATCGACATCCTCGCGTCGAAGCGCTCGAGCCTCACCGCTGCGCAGTCCGGTGAGCAGCCCCAGCGTCCATCGCGCATCCTCGATGGCGAGCAGTGCCTTCGCTTCGTCACGCGTCAGCGAGTCGCGGGCCTTTCCCGGGCGGGCGCGGCGCGGAGGTGTGAGCATCGCGACGTTCTCTGTGCTGATCCGCTCTGCCCGCGCGTGCTCGAGCATCGTCACGAGGGTCCGGTGGGCTCCGGCGACGGTCGAGTCCCCAACACCTGTCTTACGGATGGCGGCATGCATCCGGCGGACATCAGCGGGAGTGAGTTCCACCACCAGCCGCCGTCCCAGGGTGGGCAGGATCTTGGTTCTGACGATGGACCGGTAGTTGGCCAGCGTGTGCGGTTTGGCCCGACGACTGATATCGTCCAGCCACTCCTTGGCGAGGTCGTCCACGCGGGTGGAGCGGTCGAGAACCATGCCAAGGGAGTCGCGCTCACGCAGCATCAGGTTCAGCTTCTTGACCGCGCCGTCCTTCGTCTTGGACATCCGTGCCTTCTGCAGCCGCGCACCGGTCTCTGGATCGAAGCCGACATCGACCACGGCGCGCCACATTTTCCGGGTTTCCACCCAGTACAGGGCTCCCTGACCGTGCTCGCGTGCCTTCGGCATGGCCCCAGGCTACCCGATTTGGTGTACACATAGGTGTACACATAGCCGTGGCGCCACGTGGCGTGACGTGGCGCCGCCAACGAAAAAACCCCCGGAATTCCGGGGGTTTTATGGAGGGGATGACGGGAATCGAACCCGCGCTATCAGCTTGGGAAGCTGAAGTTCTGCCATTGAACTACATCCCCATGCGACCTTTCGGCGCTCCGTCAGCATAACAGGACGCCCCCGATAGGCTGGCTCCGTGCTGCTCAGTGACCGCGACATCCGACTCGAGATCGACGCGGGGCGCATCGGCCTCGACCCCTGGGATCCGGGCATGGTGCAGCCGTCGAGCGTCGACGTGCGGCTCGACCGGTACTTCCGGCTCTTCGACAACCACAAGTACCCGTTCATCGATCCCGCCGAGGATCAGCCCGACCTCACCCGCATGATCGAGGTCGACCCCGAAGAGCCGTTCATCCTGCACCCCGGCGAGTTCGCCCTGGGCTCGACGTTCGAGCAGATCACGCTGCCCGATGACGTCGCCGCGCGTCTCGAGGGCAAGTCGTCGCTCGGCCGCCTCGGTCTGCTCACGCACTCGACGGCCGGGTTCATCGATCCCGGCTTCTCTGGTCACGTCACCCTCGAGCTGTCGAATGTGGCGACTCTTCCGATCAAGCTCTGGCCCGGCATGAAGATCGGGCAGGTCTGCTACTTCCGCCTCTCGTCGCCCGCCGAGAACCCCTACGGCTCCGGCCCCTACGGCAATCGGTATCAGGGGCAGCGCGGGCCCACGGCCTCCCGTTCCTTCCAGAACTTCCATCGGACCGACGTGGGATCCACGGATGCCGGGCGCCAGGGCGCCTGACGAGTTCAGGGCGTCGGGTCTCCGAGGACGGGCGCCCGTGCGTACACGTGCACCTGCGAGCCTTCGAGCACGAACTGCAGCGCCGTCCCGTCGGGGAACCGCTCGCGCAGTTCGGCTGGCGACTGGATGCCGACGGTGAAGGTCGCCGTGGCCGGAAACGGGCCGGCGCCGCAGGCGCCGGCGGCATACATGAGGTTGTCGCCTTCCCCGCTGAACACGGTCAGGCAGGGGACCCGTTCGTCCAACCCCGCGCCGAACTGCTGCGGCTGCGAGATGACCGACATTCCGAAGAATGTCTCGAACGCGAGAGACCCCTCCGTGCGGTCGCCCCAGAACTGACTCGGCCATTCGACGTCCTCGTCGGCCGAGAGCACCGCGATCTTGCCGGCTTGGAGCGCCTGCGCCGACAGCGTGAGCACCACGCCGAGCACGATGGCCGCGACCAGCGATGCCGCCCAGACCCGCGGCATCCGGCGCTGCCACCACGGCTTCGACGCAGGCGTCTCGACGGGACCGGCCTCCCTGATGCCGGCATCCGCGGTCGTGCCGGTCTCTGCGCCGGAATACGCGTCATCGACCGTCTCGGGCTGCGCGTGATCGCTTCCGATCATCGCCGCGGGCAGCGATGCGTCGACCGAGGGCGCGTCTGTCTCGGGGTCTACCTCACCCGCACTCGGCGACTCGAGGGGCGCCGCCGTTGCGCGCCCGCGGCCCTCGAGTTCCTGCAGGCGCTGCAGGGCCGCGGGGTCTTCGTGGATGTCGGCAGCCCGGCCGTAGGCGCGCTCACGGAGTAGGCGGAGCTCTTCGGCGGGATCATCTGCGATCGAGGACATCGATGCCATCCTGCCTCACCGGCGCACTCCGCTACGGCACCGCCGGCAGCGTCGCGAGGATGTCGACGACGAAGACGAGCGTTTCGCCGCTCAGATCGTCTTCGTTGATCGTGCCCTCGCCGTAGGCGGACGCGGGCGGGATGACGACGAGCACCTGGGATCCGACCGTCTGCCCTTCGAGCGCCTCTTTGTACCCGGCGATGACCTCGGTCGTCACGAGCACCGTCGGCGCCCCCTTGCTCCAGCTCGAGTCGAACACCGTGCCGTCGGACCAGCGCACGCCCGCGTAGTGCACCATGACGCTGTCGCCCGGCGCGACGACCGCGCCGTCGCCGCTCTTCAGCACCGCCACCTCGGTCTCGGCCGGCGGTTCCCCACCCGGAACGGTGACGATGGGTGCGCCGCTGTCCGTGAGCGCGACGGTGGGCATCCCCTCGGCCCGTTCCTGGTCGGCGCCGGTGGCGACGCCGGGCCGCACGCCGAGCACATCGATGACCCGGACCGTCGGACCCTCCTGATCCGTCCCGGCGACCGCGACGACGACCCGCGACCCGACGGGTGCGCAGCCGATGAGCTGGCCGATGTTGGCCGCAGGCGTCGGCAGTATGGGTGCCCCGTCGTAGCCCTGCGACTGCACCTGCGCCCCGGTGAGGGCATCGAACACCGTGACCGCATAGTCGACGAGGCTCGCGCTGTCGACGGGATCGCCCGCGCCCTCCACGACCACGGTGCGCTCGGTGCTCGTGATCGCGAGCGGCGGGGCGAGCGAAACGGAGGCCGGCGACCCGACCGCCCCGTCGACGACGACCGCGTCCGACACGGTGCCGGCGGGAGCTGCGCTCGCGCACAGATCCACCGGTGGCGGGACGTCCGGCTCGGCGGTCTTGTCGCCGCTGCATCCGGCGAGGAGCACGGCCAGCAGAGTGGCTGCAGTGAGGGCGACGAGGGGTCGAGCGCGCACGCGGAACCTCCGGGGGTCGAGGGCGGGCTGAGGGTGCGGGGCGAAAGACATGAGCATGATTTCCTGAGCCGCGTGACGGGCGGCGAACGTGGGTCGACCGGGGCGGCCGGACGTGCCGAAAGGGATCGGCTCAGCCGATCGAGTACAGCAGTGGACCCTGGCTGCCAAGGGCGACGGCGTCGATCGGACCGGTGACCGCGACGCCGTAGGTGTGGCGCTGCCACACCCGTTGGACCACGCGGGTCACACCGATCACGCCCGACTCGGCGCTCACCGCCACGGGCCATCCGCCGCCCTGGTAGACGGCAGCGATCGAGCCGGATGCCGGCAACCCCGTGGGAGCCTTCACCCACGCGATGCCGTCCCACGTGATCCTCTGCACCTCGCCGTCGATGACGGCCATGGCTTCGGGCGCCGGACCGTCCACGTACGCGGCGTCGACCTGCTCGCCGACCTCGAGCCGCGTATCGGCGATGTTCCACGATCCGCCCGCGGCGGGGGAGAGGTGGTACAGGTAGCCGGCCTGCTGGAGCATCGCGTGCAGTTCTCCTCCCGGCAGGCGCACGGCGCTCACCGTGCCCGTGAAGTAGTGTCCGGTCCAGGTCTTGGTCCATCCCGCGGGACCGTGCTCGATGTGCAGCAGCCTGCCGTCCTCGACCGCGAGCAGTTCAGGGAAGCCCGTGCCGGCATCCACGCCCGAGATGCTGGTCGCATTCAGGGCGAGACCGGTGTCGACCTTCGTCCACGAGCCGTCGACGACCGAGATGCGCCGCAGCATGCCCTCTTCGCTCACCATGATCTCCGCCGAGTCGCCCCCCATCGCGACGGCGGTGAAGACGCTCGAGTCCACGGCGATCCCGGTCGAGATCGACACGTACGAGTCATTGCGACCGGGCCGGATCTCGTAGAGCAGGGTCTCGGGGGCTGTGGTCGTGGGGGCCGGGATCGCAGGCGTTGCAGAGAGCGCCGCTGCGGCATCCGCCCCGTCGAGGAACGCGACCGGGTCGATGTTGCGGCCATCCCGAGTGACCTCGAAGTGCAGGTGACGTGCCAGCGCGTGGAGGTCGCCGCGCTGGCTGCCGCCCATGTATCCGATGAGCTGCCCTGCCTCGACGTACTCGCCCTGCCGGACGAGCGGCGCCTCCGACAGGTGGGCGTACCTGCTCGCGTAGCCGTCGGCGTGAGTGATCCGCACCTGGTTGCCGAACCCGTGGCCATCGCTGCGGGTGGTGCCCCACGTGCCGCCGGTCACCGTGCCCGCAGCGACCGCGAAGATCGGCTGACGCACGCCTCCTTGCGCATCGATGCCCAGGTGGAGTCGGCGCCCGAGCTGACCGTCGAGGCCGCGGGCATCCAGATACCGGGTCCCTGGCGCCGCGTTGTAGATCCAGGGGTTCGTCGGATAGACCCGCCCGAACGCGGCCGGGGCGGTGGCGAGAGCCGGAGACTCGGGTGAGGGAGCCGCGATCGTGGGTTCGCCGCTCGGGGTGGGAGCCGGTCGCAGCGGCGCGGGCACCCACGGCACGGGTGAGGGGGACGGCTCGGACGGCACGGGCACGGACGGCGACGGTGGTGCCGTCGAGGTCGGCGTCGGCGCGGGCGTCGGTGTCTCCGAGTCGGATGGTGCCGGAGTGGGGTCGATCGTCGCCGGCTCGGTCGGTGCCGGCGTCGATGGGTCACCCGCTCCCGCCTGCGCGATCGCGCCCGTCGGGATGCCCGCGCTCACGATGCCGGCAGACAGGACGATCGCGCCCGTGACGAGAAGGGCGCGCCAGCGGGACGTTTCGCGGCGGCGGAGAATCACCCCGTCACCCTGGGAGGCGAAGATGTCGCGCGGGTGTCGAGTCGACGTTGTACGAATGTCTCGCCCGCGCAGACGCGGTGCCGGGTGTCTCTCTCCACCCGGCCTTAACCTTCCGGACACACCCTGCTCGTCACGGTCTCGTCCGCAGTTCATCGCGTCACCGGAAACTGCTCGGTGCACGCCGATGCGCACGCCCGGACGATCCCGGCGCGAGGGCCGGTTGCGACTTGTCGGCGTCGCTGGGGATCGGAAAATGGGGAATCCACTGGTGCGCGACGATGCTGTGATCACGCGAGCGCGCGTGACGTTCACCGAGTTCCGTTCGCCCGACGATCCGATGCTCCTCGCGTGGGCGCGCTTTCGCGGCGTCCTCGCGGCGGGTCTCACCGCGGCACTGCCGGTCCCGCGCGCGGCGCCTGCCGGAAAGCGGGACTCGGGACTGTGGCGTCTGCTGGCCACCAACAACCGCGAACTGGCGCGCAGCTTCCTGCTCTATACCCGGTTCGAGGCGGCGCACGCGCACGTCGAAGAGCTGCAGGCGAACCACGGCACGCTTCGCATCGTGCACCTGTCGGGGGCGAGCAGCGGGTCGCGGGGGTGGCTGATCACGGCGGCGGATGTGCCGGTCATGACGTGCAGCCGCTGGTACGGCTCGCTCTCGACCGCTGCCGCGGCCGCCGAGGGCGCGCTGGAGGCATTCCGTGGTGCCGTGCCGGCCGACGCGCCCGACCGGAGCGACGCATCGGGTCGCTTTCGCCGCCGCACACCCGTGGGTGCGGATGTCCGCCCGACGTGACCGGATGCAGGCGGACGCGGCATCGAACGTGGTCGCGGTGACGCGGGTCGCGGACCACGACGCCGGGCGTTGCGTCCGATGAGCGATGCGTCAGGCCTCGTCTCGGGGCGATTCCGTCTCGGCGAACTCCTCGGCACCGGCGGCTCGGCATCCGTCTTCGCCGCTTTCGATACGCACACCGGATCCACGGTCGCGCTCAAGATCCTGCATCCGCATCTCTCGGAACGCCCCGTCGCGCGCGACGCATTCGTCGCCGAGGCCCGGCGGGTCGAGCCGTTGCGCCATCCGAACATCGTCGCGGTGTGCGGCGCAGGTGTCGACGAAACCGCCGACCCGCTCCTGGTGTGGATCGCTCTCGAGCGCGCGGAGGGCATGACGCTCTCGGAGCACGTCGCACAGCACGGCCCGCTGCCGGTGGCCGACGCGGTCGCGGTGGCCGACGGCGTTCTGCGCGCGCTCGAAGCCGCCCATGAGATCGGCCTCGTCCATCGCGACGTCTCGCCGTCGAACGTCATGGTGAGCCGGCGCTCGGCAGGAGGGTCCGGAGCTCCCGCGGGAATCGACGGCGACGGTGTGCGATTGCTCGACTTCGGGATGGCGGATGCCGCGGGCCACGCTGCGTGGGGCACCGACGACCTGCTCAGCACCGAACCGACCGGTCGCCGGGGAGTGATCGGCAACGTCAACTATCTGTCTCCGGAGCAGGCGCGCGGAGAGCCGGTCGACGCGCGGGGCGACGTGTACCAGAGCGGAGCCGTCCTCTGTTTCGCGCTGACGGGGCGCGCGCCGTTCCCCCGCGAGACGACCGGGCAGACGATGCGTGCGCACCTCGAATCGCCGCCGCCCGTGCCGTCGGTCGTCGACCCGCGCATCCCCCGCGGCCTCGATCGCATCGTCGTGCGCGCGATGCTCAAGGACCCGGCCGATCGGTTCGCGTCTGCCACCGAGATGCGCGCGGCCCTGACGCATCTCCAGGTCGCGCCGGACGCGCAGGTCACCGCACGCCACACCATCGCCATCGCCGTCGCGGCCGTGGCGCCGCCGATCGCCACCGTCTCGTCGCCCGTCGCCGCCGCGACGCAGGCCGTCGCGGCATCCGTCTCTCGCATTCCCGCGCCCCGCCCGGTCGAGGTGCCGACCGTCACTCGGGTGCTCGGCCGCACCGTGGTGCCGCCGCGCGAGCACGGGGCGCCGAGCCCGCTTCACCACGCGCATACCGCGAGCGGTCGCCCGCGTCGCGTTCGCCCGCGCGTCGGCACCTGGATCGCTGCCACGACCGCCGCACTCGTCGCCACGACGATCGTGGTGTTGGCCGCCGCGAGCTCGCCCACCGCCTCGATCGAGCGGACGCCGACGACGGCGGCGACGCCCGTCGAGACGCCGGTGCCGACCGAGTCCGCACCCGTGCCGCAACCCGAAGCCGACGTCGTACCCGTCGCGCAGCCGGCTGTGCCCGATCTCGCCCATCACTCGATCGGCGAGGCCGAGCGCGCGCTCGCCGATGCCGGACTGGTCGCGGGCGAGGTCCGCCGCGTCGATTCCCCGCTGGCGGCCGACACCGTGCTGGAGTCGAGCCCTGCCGCCGGCAGCCGGCTGGCTGCGGGAACGGTGGTCGCGCTCATCGTCGCGTCGGGATGGAACACGATCCCGGATGTCACGGGTCAGGGCCGCGACGCCGCCGCGGCGATCGTGCAGTCCTCGGGTTTCGCGCCCTCCTTCGCATATCGCACCGCACCGGCGGGCACCCCGGCCGGCGCGATCCTCGGCACCGACCCGCAGGCGGGAACGATCTTCGCGGTGGGCACGCCCATCACGATCCTCGAAGCGCTGACGACGACATCGACACCCACGCCGACACCCACCACGCCGGCGCCTACCCCGTCGCCGACGCCCAGCCTGGGCGCAGGAGGGTGACGTGACCCGCGCGCATCCGTTCTCAACACACGGGACAGGCGTCCTTCGCAGTGCGGACGCCGCGCGTTCATCTTCCGCGCCGATGGTGGCGTGGGCTGTGGGAGCCGACCCTGTTCCCCGTCGCCCTGTCCCCACCCGGAGGAGACCGATGCCTGCTTCGCCGCGCCGCGAGAGGTCTGCATGAGCAACGACGCAGCGACCGGCTCGGAGACCGCGTACGACGCCTCGATGCCCGAAGGGGCGACGACCCGCGACGCGGCCGATCGGTTCAATGACGCCGCGACCGCGGTGCTGATCGATCAGACCACGTTTCTCCCGCCCCTGCAGCGCGACCCCTCACAGGTCGCGTCGTCAGCCCGCGACCTGTCCGCCACCCCGACCTTCGCCGACACCGCCTTCCGGCGGGTCGCCGTCGCCGCCGGCGGGATCACGGTCGCCATCATGCTCGCGGTCGGCCTGTTCCTGGCCTTGCGCGCGGGCCAGGCGATCCTCCCGCCCGACGGCGCGGGCCTCAGCTTCCTGACGACACAGGCATGGTCGCCCGAGACCGGGGAATTCGGCATCGCGGCGGTGCTGTTCGGCACCATCACGATCGCCCTCATCGCGCTGTGCATCTCGGTGCCGCTGGCGCTGGGCACCTCGCTGCTCATCTCCGAGGTGCTGCGCGGCCGGGCGAAGCAGTGGGCGGTCACTCTCGTCGACCTGATGGCGGCTGTGCCCAGTGTCGTGTTCGGCCTGTGGGGTGTCTTCTTCCTGCAGGAGGCGATCATCCCCGTCGCGCGCTGGATCTCCACCTACTTCGCGTGGATCCCGGTGCTCGCCGTGACGGATGCCGAGGGCAACGCCCTCAGCGATGCGTCCGCGTTCACGTCGTCCGCCTTCATCGCCGGTGTCGTCGTGGCGCTGATGGTGGTGCCGACCCAGACCTCGATCATGCGCGAGGCCTTCATGCAGGCACCGCCCGGTGAGCGCGAGGCCGCGTACGCCCTGGGATCGACCAGGTGGGGGATGATCGGCGCCGTCGTGCTGCCGTTCGGTCGCGGCGGCATCATCGGCGGCACGATGCTCGGCCTCGGCCGGGCCCTGGGCGAGACGATCGCGGTCTACATGATCATCTCGCCGATCTTCGCGATCAACTGGCAGGTGCTGAAGACCGGCGGCAACTCGGTGTCGGCTCTCATCGCCCTGCGTTATGGCGAGGCGAGCGAGTTCGGCCTGTCTGCACTCATGGCCGCGGGGCTCGTGCTCTTCCTCATCACTCTGCTGATCAACTTCTCGGCCTCCTCGATCGTCGCGCGGTCACGCTCGGGCGCGGAAAGCGAGGCGTGATGACCATCACCGTCGAGCCCACGGTCACGTCTCCCGCCGAGATCGACGATGTCGCGGGCGATGTCGTCGAGACGTCCGTTCGCACGAGCATCCCCGACCGCGACGGCATCCCGACGGGTCCGCGCCGGACGGTGCGCTCGGCGCGTCTCGACGACCGCTACGCGCTGCTGGGCAGTGCCGCAGCGGCGCTCGCGCTGGCGGGTCTGCTGTTCGGCTGGATCGCGCCCCTCACCGGGGTCATCGGCTTCGTCGTCGTCGCGTTCCTTTCGTTCCTCGCGTTCTATGCCCTGCTGGTGAGCATCACCTCCGACGGACGCGAAGTGACCGACCGGGTGATGACGGTGGTGCTCTTGAGCGCGGGCGTCATCTTGTTCGGCGCCCTGCTGTTCGTCGTCGTCTTCACGATGATCCGCGGCTGGGACGCGCTGACGCATGTCAACCTCTTCTTCCAGGACATGAGATTCGCAGGGCCGCTCGACGGCCTCGATGTCGGCGGCGTCGCGCACGCGATCGTCGGCACTCTGATTCAGATCGGCATCGCGCTGGTCATCTCGATTCCGCTCGGAATCGTGACGGCGCTCTTCCTGAACGAGGTGGGCGGGAAGTTCGCGCGGTTCGTGCGCACGATCGTGGATGCGATGACCGCGCTGCCCTCGATCGTCGCGGGACTCTTCATCTACTCGGCCCTCATCATCGGGCTCGGTCTCGAGCGTTCCGGATTCGCCGCGGCACTCGCCATCACCGTGATGATGCTCCCCATCATCATCCGCGCGTCCGACGTCGTGCTCCGGCTCGTCGCCGGCAACCTGCGTGAGGCCTCGTACGCCCTCGGGGCGTCCAAGTGGCGCACGATCTGGCACGTCGTACTGCCCACGGCCCGCTCAGGCCTGGTCACCGCGGTGATCCTCGGCACCGCCCGCGGGATCGGAGAGACCTCGCCGGTGCTTCTCACCTCGGGCATCACCAACGTGATGAACACGAACCCGTTCGACGGGCCGATGATCTCGCTCCCGCTGCAGGTCTTCGACTTCGTGCGCTCGCCCGAGCCGAACGTCATCGCACGCGGGTTCGGCACGGCCGCCGTGCTGATGCTGCTCGTGCTGACGCTCTTCGCGATCGCCCGCGTCCTCGGAGGGCGCGGCCCCGGCGACCTGTCGCCGCGACAGCGCCGGGCGGCGCTCGCGCGGTCGCAGCGCGACCTCGTCCGCTCCGAGCAGCGTGCCGCGGCGCGCCGCATCGAGACGACCGGCTATGGCGGGCTCGGCTTCGAGCGCGCAGACACGTACACGGATGCCGCAGCCGCCGCCCCGGCATCCACCCCGTCCCAGGAGGAACCGCAATGACCCCGATCAGGCGTCGCCCCACGCGCTGGATCGCCGCTCTCGGCGTGCTGCTGATCGTCTTGGGCGTCGCGATGCCCGCCCACGCCGTCACCTACGAGGTGATCACCGGAAGCGGATCGACCTGGTCGCAGAACGCGCTCGACCAGTGGCGTCGAAATGTGGCCTCGAACTACGGCATGACGGTGAACTACTCGGGGGTGGGCTCATCCGCGGGCCGCTCCGACTACATCAACGGCAAGATCGATTTCGCCGTGAGCGAGATCCCCTTCCAGTCGCAGCCCGAGGACGGATCGGCGCCCGAGGTCCCGCCGCGCGGGTTCGCCTATATGCCGATCGTCGCCGGCGGCACGGCGTTCATGTACCACCTCAACATCGGTGGCAAGCGGGTCACCAACCTGCGGCTGTCGGGCGCGGTGATCACGAAGATCTTCACCGGTGCGATCACGAAGTGGAACGATCCCGAGGTGCAGGCCGACAATCCCGGGCTGGCGATGCCCGACAAGGCCATCGTGCCGGTGGTGCGCTCCGACGGCTCGGGTTCGTCGGCGCAGTTCACGCTCTGGATGTCGAAGCAGCACGGCGACCTGTGGGGCAACGGCATGCGATCGCAGTTCCCGACACCCGCCAACGGCAAGGCGCAGAGCGGATCGTCGGGCGTTGCGGGCTACGTGAGCCAGGGGTATGGCGAGGGAGCGATCACCTACGTCGAGTACTCGTACGCGCTCGAGGCGGGCTTTCCGGTGGCGAAGGTGCTGAACTCGCAGGACTACTACGTCGAGCCGACGGCCGACTCGGTCGCCGTCGCCCTGCAGTACGCCAGGATCAACGGCGACCTGACGCAGATCCTCGACGAGGTGTACGCGAACGGCGACAGGCGGACGTATCCGCTGTCGAGCTATTCGTACATGATCGTCCCGACCGAGGTGGGCGGCGTCTTCACCGAGGCGAAGGGCCAGACGCTCGGCACGTTCGCCAGCTACATGCTGTGCGAAGGCCAGCAGCAGGCCGAGGACCTCGGCTATTCCCCGCTCCCGATGAACCTCGTGCGCGCGGGATTCGACCAGATCGCGCGCATCCCCGGTGCCGGCGCCGCCAATCGCGATCTGAACAAGTGCAACAACCCCACGTTCAAGCCGGGTGACGACGAGAGCAGCAACCAACTCGCCCTCACGGCGAAGCAGCCCGCGGACTGCGACAAACGCGGCCCGAACCAGTGCACGACCGGCACGGCGGGCGCGCCGGGCGAGACGCCGGTCACCGGGTCGGGCACGGGAGGCGCGGCTGCCGGCGCGGCCGGCGGAACGGGTGGGGCCGGGGGCGCCGCGGCGGGCGGAGACGCCGCTGCAGCAGCCGCAGCCGGGGACAGCGCGGCCGCGGTGTACGACTCGGAGGGAAACCTCATCTCGGGCGGTGACGGCGCCGTGGCGGGTGTCGCCGCGTCGTCGCCGTTCACGCTGGACGACGAGGGCTGGGGCTGGCAGCAGACGGTGATGCTCGCCGCGGTGGTGCTGCTGATCGCGGTCGTGGCGGTTCCTCCGGTGCTGTCTCCGCGCATTCGCCGCAAGGCCACCCGATGACCCGGCGGTCGCTGAGCGCTCGGTCATCGAGCCGGGGGAGTGCGTCGAGACGTGCGGTGATGCCTCGCTCGGAATGGGGTCGCGCGACGATCGCCGGACTGGCGGTCGGCTTTCTCGTGGCGTCGCTCGTCGGCGCCGGCAGCGCCGTGCTCGCTGCCGATCCCGCCGCGGCTGCCACCGGCGACGAACTCACCTCGAGCGCGGTGACCCTCACCAACCGCGACGACGCTCTCGAGCCCGACGATGCGCCCTTCCCCGACCTCGAGGTCACGATCTCGCAGACCAAGGACCTGGTGTCGCAGGGCATCCAGGTGAGCTGGACCGGGGGCACGCAGTCGGAGCGCCCGTCCAGCACCGTGGGCGGCACCAACTTCCTCCAGATCGCGCAGTGCTGGGGCGAGGACCCCGACAACCCGGGTCATCCCGATCGACGTACCTGCCAGTACGGCGGAACCCTCGGCGCCGGCACCTACCGCGACGGCACCACCGAGGCCGACGACGTCGCCGACGAAGACCTGCCCTACACCCACGTGAGCTCGAGCTTCTTCGCGCCGACCTATACCGGCATCCCTTTCGTCGCGGTGAACTCCGCGGGCGCCGTCGACGAGAAGACGGCGCCGGCCGACCGCGTGCTGAACAACCTCACGACGGATGCCGCGGGCAAGACGGTGCAGAAGACCGGTGCGGATTTCGTCGACCTCAACACCAACCAGTTCTTCACCGCCTATACGACGAACGAGGTCAAGTGGGCCGGAGCCGGCGCCGACGGATCGGGATCGGTGCCCTTCGAGGTGCAGACCAACATGCAGTCCACGGCGCTCGGATGCGGGTCCCCCGTGACCCAGACGGGCGGCAGCGTGGTCGGCCAGTCGTGCTGGCTCGTGATCATCCCCCGCGGCCAGGGGGACTCGGGGTCGAGCGAGATCACCCGTTCGGGGCTGTGGTGGGATGCGTGGGAGCACCACGTGGCGGTCAAACTGGAGTTCAAACCGCTCGGTGTGCGCTGCCAGCTCGGCGCGGCGGAGCGTCAGCTCGCAGGCAGCGAACTCGTCGCCAGCGCCATCGCCTCGTGGCAGCCGGAGCTCTGCCAGGGCGAGAACGGCTCGCCGTTCGTGCTCAGCGAGGGCAATGAGGCCGACGCCGTGACCCGGGCAGCCGGGACGGACCCGAGCCCCCTGGCGTTCACGTCGCGCCCGCTCGATGTGGAGCGCATCGGCGACGCCCCCGATCCGGTGACGTACGCGCCCGTGGCACTGTCGGGGCTGGCGATTTCGTTCTCGATCGACCGGCAGCCGCATCCGCAAGAGGCCTCTGCCGAGGAGAAGGCGCGATCGGGTCTTCCGATGACGGAGCTGAAGCTCACACCGAGGCTGGTGGCGAAGCTGCTGACCGCCTCGTACGTCGATTCGCTGCCCAACGGCGCCGACAAGTCCCACATCGGCTACAAGAGCTTCGCCGACCCCGGCAAGAATCCCCGCACGATCGTGCAGGACGAGGAGTTCCGCGCGATCAACGACCCGGAGTGGTCGAAGCAGATCATCATCGGGGCGTCGGTCGCCGATGCGCTGACACCGACGGGCCGCTCCGACATCGCGTACCGGCTCTGGGAGTACGTGCTGTCCGACGCTGCGGCCCGAGCCTGGCTCGATGGTGAACCCGACGAGCAGGGCATGATCGTCAACCCCTGGTATTCCACGAATCCCGAGAAGAACAGCAACGGCGTCGGGATGGTTCTTCCCGTCGACACGTTCCCCAAGGCCGACCCCATCCTGAAGCTCGATACGACCGTGACGGATCCCTCGGGCGGATCCGGCCCGATCTACCTCGTCACGTGGCGGCCGTTCACGCACAGCTTCGCGGATGGCGCCTATCAGGTGCTCCGGGGCGACGGCCTCATCCTGGGCGCCTGGGACAAGTTCTCCACGCCGCCCAAGTTCGGCAAATCGGTGCGCGAACTCTTCGGCAGCCAGAAGGTGATCGGTGTCACAACCGCTCCCGCCGCCGAGCTCTACCAGACCGTGACCGCTGCACTGCGAAATCCGGCGGGACAGTTCGTCGCGCCGACGCGCGAGGGCATGGCCGCCGCCGCGGCGGCGATGACGGCCACCGCGGCGCAGCCGAAGGTCGTGGAATACTCCTTCTCCAGCGATGCCGCGAAGGCGGCCACCACCGCGTACCCCCTCACCATGCCGGTGTACGCGGCGCTGAATCCGAAGCAGAGCGACGAAGAGCTGCGCGCGGTGTACGCCGACCTGATCCGCTACGCCGCGTCGGAGGGGCAGGACGCGGGCACGGATATCGGGCAGCTGCCACCGGGCTACGCGCCGCTGCCGCAGCCATGGGTGGCGCAGGCGCTCGTGGCCGCCGACACGATCGAACGCGGGGGAGAGCTGCCCGTGACGCCTCCTGCCGCCGGCGGCTCCGGAGGTTCGTCGACGGGTGGCGCGGCGACGGGCACCGGCAACCGCGCGGCTCCGGCGCCGCCCGTCACCCCGCAGTCCGGCTCGGCGGCACCGGCCGCGACCGAGCCCGTCGCCACGGGCGTGGCTGCGGGGGCGCTGACCGGCGCCGCGACGGCCGACGATCCCGAGGTCGGCCCGATCGCCGCGGCGGTGCCGATCGGAATCGCCGCGGGTCTGACTGCGGCGCTCTGCGTACCGGTGCTCACTCGCATCCGGAGGAGAGCGTGATTCTGCCGCAAAGCTGCGGTACAGCGGTCCTTTGCCCGACTGGTCCGCTCCGTTCACCTGCGGCGGTGAACCTGAGCAAAGGGTAAGAGACCACCCGGAACTCGCCCAGAGACTTGGCGGCCCCCTGCCAGGAAGCCGCCAAGCCGCCGCTCAGCCGAGCGGCGGTTGTCACGCCCGTCCTCATGAGAAAAGGAAAGCTGTGAACAAGAAGAAGGTTATCGCAGCGAGTGCCGCGCTCGGCCTCGCTGCCACGCTCTTCGTGACCGCCCCCGCGGCCTACGCCGAGCCCGTTGCCAACGGCCCCGTCGTCGTCGGCTCGGACACGCTGCAGGACGTGATGAACGCGCTGACGAACGGCACGAGCATCTCTGGCGGCAATGTGCGCTCGCTCGCGAACGGTCAGTTCGCTTCGTCGTTCGACGCGACCGGATCCGTCACCATCCAGACCAAGTCCGGCGGCGCCCGCTTCGGTCGTCCGAACGGGTCGGGCGACGGCGTGAAGGCGCTCAGCCGTTCGATCGATGGCGCCCCCTTCACCTCGGCGACGATCGGTTCTCCGACGAACGTGACGATCACCAACCAGGTCGACGTCGCCCGTTCCTCGTCGGGTGCGAGCACGGTCGCCAACGGTCCGCTGCTCTACATCCCGTTCGGCCGCGACGCACTCTCGTACGCGCACTCGGGCGGCGCCAACGCCGCCTTCGACAACATCGACCAGGCCACTCTCAAGGGGCTCTTCGAGTGCACGATCACCCAGGTCGGCGGCGTCACCGTCACCCCAGTGATCCCGCAGGCCGGATCCGGCACGCGCAAGGACTTCATCGCGAAGATCGGCGTCACCGAGGCGACCCTTCTGGAGGTCTCCGAAGGCGGTTGCGTGCAGGTCGGCCAGGAGCACGACACGAACAGCCTCGCCAACCCCGCCACGCCGTTCCCGGCGAACGCGGTCACCCCGATGTCGGCGGCGCAGTGGGTCGCGCAGAACACCGGCGCGGGTGTCGACCGCCGGGGTACGGGCGTCAAGATCGGCTCGCCGATCGCCGGAGTATCGCCCGTCACGGGCACGGGTACCGCGATGGTCCCCAACGCCGCGTTCTACTCCAACAGCACCTGGGGCCGCGACACGTACATCATCGTCGAGAACGCGCGTGTCACCGCCGGCGACGCGAAGTTCGACCCGAACCTCGCCAACCTCGTCAGCAACGCGACCGCCAAGCTCGGCAACACGCAGAGCACGCTGCCCGGTCAGGCCGGTTCGGTGAAGAAGAAGTTCGGCTTCCTCGCACCGCAGAGCACGACCCCGTTCCGCGCCGCCCTCGGTTGAGACGTGTGGGTGCTCGGCGGAAGGCCGCCGAGCACCCACAGCCGACCGAGCGGCCCCTCCCGCGGCGAAGCCGCGGACGTGCAGCCGTGACAGGCAGCACCTCGGAACATCCGTACACCTCTTTGCGCGACATCTCTTCAGCAGTACATCGATCAGACTGAAAAGGAATGCAATGAACATCAGCAAGAAGTGGCAGGCGACGCTCGCCGGCGCCATCGCTCTCGCGCTCGTCGGCGGCGGCGCCGCCGCCGCGAACGCCGCCCCCGGAGACCCGATCGCGAACCCGCAGCCGAACGGCTCGCCGGGCACGTTCTACATCTTCGATGAGAATGCCGAGCTCGCCGAGGCGCCGGGCAAGGTCTTCGACCGCACCCAGTACGTCTTCGGCGCGACCGACAACGTGGACTACCTGTCGGAGATCGACCCCGATGACTACGCTGCGCCCGGCTCGTGGGACCAGGTCTGGAAGTTCATCGCCAAGCCGAGCGAACTGAATGGCGGCACCGGCAGCTGGCGCGCCTACCTGCCGGACTCGGCAGCAGGCCCCAACGGCGGCACCCTCACTCCGAACCTGACCCTCGGCGACCTCGCATCGGGCAACAACGGTGGCATCGACACGGTGTTCACCGAAGGCGGCGACTGGCTGGTCGGCATCGCGTACACCACGAACGCCGGCGTGACGCCGGTGGGCACGGTGTACCGCACCGTCCACGTCAACGCGGCGGACGACACCTACACCTATGAGCCGATCACGTACGACGTGCCCTCGGGCCCGACCGCTCCGGTCGAGGCGGACCTCACCGCAGGTCTGCAGAACACCGCCCTCGTGACCGAGACGGTCGACAGCAAGGTGCTCGCGGTGAACGCGGGCGCGGCGGCTGCCAACCAGACGCTGACCTACGGGTCGTTCCCCGCCGGCCTCGCCGGCACCGTGTCACTCGACGCGAACGGCGCGGGCACGATCGACGCGACGGCAGTCGCGTACAACCAGGCTACGAAGCTCTGGTTCTCGCAGAGCGACTACACCGGCCTGTCGTGGGACTCGTTCACACTCACGCAGACGGTCAGCACGTCGTCGACGAGCACCCTGACGGCCGAGGTCACCGCCTCGAACCGTTTCGAGCTCGTGGCGCCGGCCAGCCTCAACGTCGACCTCGGAGACGTCCGTCGCAACAAGACCACCACGCCGGTCGCGCTGGGCCAGTTCTCGGTGATCGATGACCGCGACGAACTGCTCGGCTGGAGCGTCAACACCACGGTCGCGAACTTCACCGGTGCCGGCAGCATCCCCGCCACGGCCCTCGGCTACGCTCCGGCGGCAGCCGGTGGCATCCAGACCGGCGTCACGCTCGGTGCGGCCAAGCTCGCCGGTGAGGGAAGCTTCGGCGTCCTGGTCGAGGGGGCCGCCGGCTCCTCCACCGCGGAGGAGGGCGCTCACTTCAACGCCGACCTGACGTTCAAGGCTCCGATCGACGCAGTGCGCGGCACGTACAACTCCACTCTCACGCTCGACCTCGTCTCGAAGTAAGTCCCCGAGACCAGTCGGCATCCACGTGACACCCGTATGGGAAAGACGCTCCGTGCGTCTTTCCCATACGGCGTGTCCGGTTCGTCCTTCCCCACCCCGCGTCGCCAGACGCTCGAGCGAAACCCGCAGCCAGTGAACGCAGCCATGCTCCTCGTGTCCCCCGCCGGTCGCGCCTCTCGCGGCATCCGGCGGGCTTTCGTCGCCACTCTCGTCGCCGCTCTCGCGCTCGCCGTCACCGTCATGACGGTCCCGGAGGTCGCGCGGGCCGATGACACGATCGGCATCTCCGGTGTTCCGGCCGGCACCGACGGCAACGCCGACGGACGTTCGCGCTTCAGCTACAGCGCCGATCCCGGTCAGCAGATCACCGATCAGTATCTCGCCCGCAACACCGGCAGCACCGTGCAGTCCTTCACGGTGCTCGCCACCGATGCCTTCAACGACGAAGCCGGCGCTTTCGGCCTGCTCGAGACCAGTGTCGAGCCGACCGACGTCGGAGCCTGGATCCAGTTCGAGAACGGCACGAATCGGGTGCAGTTCGATCTGGCACCGGGCGAGTCGCGCCTGGTGGCCTTCACGATGACGATCCCCGCCGATGCGACGCCCGGCGACCACGTCGGCGGTATCCTGGCATCGGTGGTGACTCCCGGAGAGCAGGTCAATCTCGATCGCCGCCTCGGCACGCGGATGTACCTCCGTATCTCGGGCGACATCCAGGCCGGCCTGTCGATCGCGGGGCTCAGCGCGTCGTACGTGGGCGACTGGTGGAATCCGCTCACGGGCGCGGTGCGCATGCACTACACGGTGGAGAACACCGGCAACGTCGCCCTCGCCTCCAACATCACCGTCGGCGCGCGCACCTGGTTCGGCATCCCGGTGGGCGGCGAGCAGGGCGATGGGATTCCCGAGCTCCTTCCCGGCTCGACCCGTACCTTCGAGACCGATCTGCCCGGCATCGCGAGCCTGGGCTACCTCAACCCCTGGGTGACGCTCAACCCGTTCGTGGAGGGCGACGACGAGACCAAGCGGATGGCTGTGCCCGCCACCGCGCGCGACACCATCCTCCTCGCCCCGCCGTGGATCGTCCTGATCGCGCTGGCGCTCATCGCCCTGTTCGTCGTCTTCCGCAGGTGGCGACGCAAGGCCGACGCGAAGCGTGCGGCGGAGTGGGTGGCGTACACCGAAGAAGAGGCCCGGCGAAAAGCCGAAGCCGAGCGCGAGCTCGTCGGCGCGGTGCCCACCGGGACCGAGAGGTGACTCGGGCACGCAGCGGCATCGCAAGGAGCACCGGCAGTCGCCGGTTCGGCGTCGGTCTCACCAGGCTGCTCGCCGCCGTGTTCGTGGTGGGAGCCGCGCTGAGCGGTGCCGGCCCCGCGGTCGCCGACCCGGCGGATCCCGACCTCGAAGCCAATCTCACGGTCGACGTCACCGACGGGATCGTCCCGACTTCCGCGCCGACTCCCGCGTCGCCTCCTCCGCGGTCCTCGGGCACCGGCACCGTGACGGGCAGCGGCGTGGCCACGCAGGCGACGATCCCGAATCAGACCGCGGCGGACGACGCGCTCGACGACGCGGTCGTCGTCAGCGGAACTCTCGCGATGAGCGGGCTGACGGCATCCGCATCGCCATCGATCCTGGTGGGCAACGGTACCCTCACCGTCGACTTCGTCGTCCGCAACCTGTCGTCGTCGACGTTCGACTCCACGGCGAGCTTCTGGGTCGACAACGCGGTCGGCGGGCGGATCGCCGAGCTCGACGACATCGAGATCGACGGCCTCGAACCCGACGAGACGCGGCGCGTGCAGGTGCGCTTCGAAGGGCTCGGTCAGCACATCGTGCTGCACGCCAACGCCACTCTGAATCCGCCCGACATGGTCGAGGGCGTGGCGCTCGAGCCGATCAGCCGCAACACGACCGTCATGGTGCCGCCGTGGTTCAGCGTCTCGCTCGTGAGCGTCATCGGCCTGCTGGGCGGGCTGAGCTGGTGGCTGGTGCGCAGGGGCGCGCGGGGCGCACGGTTCATGCGAATCGGCGGGTAGACGTTCGGTGACCGACGCCCCGGCCGCTCGGCGGCGGCATCCATCCCTCGTGCGCGGTGCGTTCACGTGCAGTTCAGTCGTACGCACCCCGGCGGTCGCGCATGCCTGCGGTAATGTGCCGTGGCCTCACTCACCTCGCTTCTGTGCGCCTTCGGGTGGGCGTCAGCCGACCCGCGGTTCGTGAGGTCCGGCGCATGACCCTCACCCGCAACGACGTCCGGTCGCCCGACGACTCGGGCGATGCCGGCGCCGCGCCCCCCGTGCCGCCTACGGCGCCGCGCCCGCCGAGGCCCCCGAAGCCGCCGCGCGTGCCGAAAGGGGAGCGGCCGCCGCAGCCCCCGCGGCGGATGCCGCGGCCCGAGCGACCACTCGTCCCGCTGTCGCCGCGCGATCAAGCCATTCGCGGGGCGCTGATCGTGCTCGCGTCGCTGCTGCTCGCCCTCGCGCTCAACGTCATGGTCGTGGGCGAGGTGCGCCACCTCGTCGCGCAGCAGCAGCTCAGCGACACCTTCCGCGCACAGCTCCGAGAGGGCACGGCGCCCGTGAGCGAAGGCGACTTCAACGACGTGCTGCTGGCCGACGGCGTACCCGTCGCGATCATCGAGATCCCGCGGCTGGGCATCCGCGAGGTCATCGTCGAAGGCACCGACTCGGAGTCCCTTCAGCTCGGTCCGGGGCACCGCCGCGACACAAGCCTGCCGGGCCAGGCCGGCGAGAGCGTCATCATGGGCCGGGCGGCCGCATACGGCGGGCCCTTCGGGCGCATCCAGGAGCTGGCGCCCGGCGACGAGTTCACCATCCGCACCGGCCAGGGCGAGCACCTTTACGAGGTCATCGGTCTGCGCTATGCGGGCGACCCGTCGCCGCCGCGCCTGCGCGCGGGCGAGAGCCGGGTCATCCTCACCACCGCCCGTGGCGTGCCGTACGCCCCCTCGGGAATCGCGCGCGTCGATGCCGAGCTGGTCAGCGAGACGCAGCCCAGCGGGCCGCGCCAGACGAGGTTCGCGACGCTCTCGCCGGCTGACCGCGAGCTGCAGGGCGACACCTCGATGGTGTGGGCGCTGGTGTTCGCGCTGCAGTTCCTCATCGTGGTAGAGATCGCCGCGGTGTGGGCGTACCGCAACGTCGGGTCGCGCCGCACCTGGATCGTCTTCGTCCCGCTCACCGTGTTCGCCGGCCTGTGGATCACCGGCGAGATCGTCCGACTTCTCCCGAATCTTCTGTAAGGGGCTCAGCCATGTCCGAGAACTCACCGCGCGACGAGGGCGCTGTCGACACCGCCGCGGCGGACGGCAGGACCGAGGTGCTGACCGTCCCGATCGAGGAGGCGCACGCCGAGTCGACGGATGCCGCACCCGACGTCCAGGGCGCGCCCGACGGGCTTTCCGGCACCGCCGATGACCCGACGGACGTCGAGGCCGCGCAACGCCGTGCCCGCGCCGAGGCGCTGTTCGCGGAGGGGACGGGGGCGCCGCTCCCGGCCGAGTCCGCCCCGGCGCCACCGTCGCCGACTCCGGGACCTCTCGGCTGGTTCTCGCGAGATCGGTCCGCCGCTTCACCCGGAGCCGCATCCGCCACCGCGGTGAAGCAGAAGGCCCCGGCGACGCCGCCCGCACCGCCCGCGCCTCTGGCGACCCTCGAGGGACGCAACATCTCGGCCTGGTTCGGCGATCACCAGGTGCTCGACCGGGTGTCGCTGACGATGCCGGCCGGTGTGGTCACCTCCCTCATCGGACCGTCGGGATGCGGCAAGTCGACGTACCTGCGCATTCTCAACCGGATGCACGAGCTGGTGCCGTCGGCGTCGCTCGCGGGCGAGGTGCTGCTGGACGGCGAAGACATCTACGACCCGGCGCGCAAGCTCGTCGATGCCCGCAAGGACATCGGGATGGTGTTCCAGAAGCCCAACCCGTTCCCCGCGCAGTCGATCTACGACAACGTCGTCGCCGGCCTCAAGCTCACCGGCACCCGTGCCTCTCGCGACGAGAAGGACGAGCTCGTCGAGTCGTGCCTGATGAAGGCGGGGCTGTGGAAGGAGGTCAAGGATCGGCTCCGGGCGCCCGGCGCCGGATTGTCGGGCGGGCAGCAGCAGCGACTGTGCATCGCACGGTCCCTGGCCGTGCGGCCACGCGTGCTGCTGATGGACGAGCCGTGCTCGGCGCTGGACCCGACCTCGACGCGCGTGATCGAGGAGACGATGCTCGAACTCGCCCACGAGGTGACGATCGTGATCGTCACGCACAACATGCAGCAGGCCCAGCGCGTCTCGCAGCAGTGCGCGTTCTTCCTGGCCGCCCAGGGCACGCCCGGCGCCATCGTGGAGCACGGCGACACCGATGCGATGTTCGCCGACCCCATCGACCCGCGCACGTTCGACTACGTCAACGGCCGGTTCGGGTGAGGCGGCGGACGGCGATGCGCCGGGTCGCGGCGCTGCTCGCCGGTCTGCTGGCGGTCGCGGCACTGACAGCGGGCGGCGGGATGCCGGCCTCGGCGACCGAGGAGCGGGAACCCCTCACGGGCACGGGGTCGACGTGGGCGCAGAACGCGATCGACCGATGGCGGGGATCGGCGATGGCCGAGCACGCCATGACCGTGAACTACTCGGGCATCGGTTCGACGGCGGGCCGCGCCGACTTCATCGGAGGACGGGTCGACTTCGCGATCAGCGATGTTCCCTTCCAGACGTTGCCCGAGGCGGGTCAGGCGGCCGAGTCGCCGCCCACCGACTTCGCCTACGTCCCGATCCTCGCCGGCGGACTGTCGTTCATGTACCACCTGCGGATCGATGGAGTGCGCGTCACGGATCTGCGGCTGTCGGGTGAGACCATCGCCGGGATCTTCGCCGGCACCATCACGAACTGGAGTGACGCGGCCATCCAGGCCGACAACCCTCACCTCGCGATGCCCGACCTCGCCATCACGCCGGTCGTGCGCAGGGACGACAGTGCAACCAGCGTGCAGCTGACCCGATGGCTCGCCACCGAGCATCCGTCGGCATGGCCCACGGGGGTGACGTCGCTTCTTCCCCCTCCTGCGGGCGGGATCAGTCAGACCGGATCCTCCGGTGTCGCCGGCTACGTCTCGCAGGGCTACGGGTACGGCGCGATCACCTACGTCGAGCAGTCCTACGCCTTCGAGGCCGGGTTCCCGGCCGCGAAGGTGCGCAACCGGGCCGGGTACTACGTGGCCCCCACGGCCGACGCGGTCTCGATCGCCCTGCTGGGCGCCCAGACGGATGCCTCGGGCGCTGCCGTCCTCGACGCGGTCTACGCGTCGCCCGATCCTCGTGCGTACCCGGTATCGAGCTATACGTCCATGATCGTGCCGACGGCGGCGAGTCCCGCCTTCGCCACCGGCAAGGGCGCGGCGCTGGCCGCGTTCGCGACGCATGCGGTGTGCGAGTGGCAGTCGGATGCCGACGGGCTCGGCAACGCGCCGCTCCCGATCAGCGTGGTGCAGCAGTCGGGCAGCGCCATCCAGCGCATCCCCGGCGCCGGCGCGTTCGACATGGCGGCGTGCGCGAATCCGACGTTCGCGCCCGGCGACACGATCGACGCCAACACCCTGCTGCGCGACGCCCCGATGCCGCCCGAATCCGATCGGTACATGCCGACGGCCTCGACCGTCACCGAGCAATCGCTCACGCCCGAGACGAGGACGCTCGAGATCTCGACGGCCGCCGGCAGCTCCGTGCTGACGCTGCACGCGGGTGGCCCCGGCGCCGGGAAGACCCTCAGTGCCGGCGCGTTCTCGGAGCCCGTCGCGCTGGGCCTCGTCGCGCTCGATCAGGCGGGTGCGGGCACCGTCGACATCATCGGTGCGGGATTCGCCGAAGGCGAGGAGCACCGCCTGTACCTGGCCGAGAGCGACGGCACGGTCATCGCCTGGAACACGTTCACCGTTCCCGCGGCCGCCGGCCCCGATGAGCCGGAAGAACCTGCGGAGAGCGCGACCGAGGTCTTCGAACTGCGGGCGCCCACCACCGACGTCGTGGAGCTCGGTCGCGTGCAGCGGAACGCGGCGGCGTCGGCATCCCTCGGATCGTTCACCGTGGTCGACGACCGTTCCGAGCGACGGGGCTGGGCCCTGCAGGTGAGCGTCGAGGACTTCGCCCTGCGGGGCGGCGATGCCACGCAGCGCATCCCGGCCAGCGCCCTGGGATTCGAACCGGTCGCGACGGGCCTTCCCGCAGGCATCGCCCTCTCGGGCCAGGCGACGGGATCGGCGAGCTATCCGGCCATCGTCGCGCAGGGCGAGCTCGGCTCGACGACGGGCATGGACGGCCTCTCGCTCGATGCCACGATCAGCTTCGTGCCCCCGGCCGCGGCCAGCCCCGGCGACTACCGCTCCACCCTGACGCTGACCCTCGTCTCGCGGTAGGGCTGCGGTGGGCGTGCGCCCGCCTTGCCGTCCGCATCATGTGCTCTCACCGAGAACCCACGTCGCTCGCGCGCGCATCGTGTGCGCTCGGTCAGAGCACATGATCCGGACGAGAGGGCGAGCGGATGCCGGCGCCCTCAGTGCGCGAGACGCTCGAGCTGCCCGGTCTGAGCGAGGATGGCGAACCGGTCGGGAACGCCCCAGTGCTCGACGATCCGGCCTTCGCGGACGGTCGCGACGTCGATGACGGTGAACGTCACCGTCTTGCCGGTCGGCGGCCCCAGAAACGGGCCCGTGTGCGTTCCGGTGGCCTCGGCGCGGATCCAGACGGTGTCGCCGCGCTCGACGATGTCGGCGACCGTGAAGCGGAGGTCGGGGAACGCGCCATGCACGGTCGCGATGCCGCGCTTGACCTTCTCGATCGCCGCGCCGCCGACGCCTGCCAGGCCGAACTGGTGCTCGATCAGGTCGGGTGCGCACAGCTCGTCGACGATGTCGGGATTCCCCGCCGCGAAGCCCTCATGGAGCATCCGTTCGACGACCATCGCTGCCGTCGACGTCGAGTCGGTTTCGAACATGAACACCTCCTGGTGCATTAGTGATGCATTGAATGCAGTATCTATGCAGTGACTGCAGTCACTAGTGTGGACGTTGTGATCGACAGCGTCAAGACCCCGCGTTCGACATATCGGCAAGAGCAGGCAGATGCCACTCGCGTCCGCATCGCCGATGCCGCGCAGCGGTTGTTCGCCCGTGACGGATACAGCGCCACCGCCATGGAAGGCATCGCGCGCGAGGCCGGTGTCGGCACCCGCACCGTCTATGCCGTGTTCGGCGCGAAGCGCGAGATCCTCTCCGTGATCTGCGAACGCTGGCTCGAGCGCGCCGGAGCCCGCGAACTGGCACGGGAAGTGCTCGACACGGTCGACCCCGTCGAACGGCTCCGCCGATCGGCGGGGTGGCTCACCACCCTCTACTCGACGGACTTCGACGTCGCCCGTGTTCTGGATGCCGCCGTCGACGAGGATGCCGAGACCCGGGAGCTGCTCGCGGCGAAGCTGCGCGGCCGCAACCGCGTGATGGACCAGATGATCTCGTCCGTCGAGCCGGAGCTGTCGGTGCCGCTCGCCGAGGCGCAGTCCATGTTCCGCGCGTTCGCCGCTGTGGGAGTGTACGGGGCGCTCGTCGTCGATGCCGGCTGGACACCGGCGCGGTTCGAATCCTGGCTCGCTGACGCCCTCGTGCACCAGCTCATGAGCGCTTCCGCTGTCCCCGACCCGGCTCATCCATAGAACCGCCCAGGCCCATCGTCGTCCGCATCATGTGGTCTCACCGAGAACCCACGTCGCTCGCGCGCGCATCATGTGCGCTCGGTCAGAGCACATGATCCGGACGAGAGGGCGAGCGGATCTCGGCCCGCCGGTCAGTGCCCGCGACCCTCGACGAGCGGATGCCGGCCGCGAAGATCAGTGCGCGGTGCGCACGCCGATGAGGTCGTGCACGAGCACCGCTGCGGCACGTGCACCCTGGCCCGCGGCCACGATGAGCTGCTGCGGACCGGGAGATGCGGCATCCCCCGCGGCGTACAGCCCGGGAACGGACGTCCGCCCGGAGCGGTCGGCGACGAGGTTGCCGAACTCGTCGCGCTCGACTTCGAGGCCGTTCACGAAATCGAGCGCGGGGTGCCACTGGGGCCGCACGAAGCCGCCCTCGATCTCGACGCGGGTGCCATCGGCCAGGCGCACGGCGGACACCGTGCCGCGTTCGCCTTCGAGGTCGTCGATGCACTGGCGTTCGACGACGATCCCGGATGCCGCGAGTTCGGCCTCTTCGACCGTGTCGATGACATCGGCGCCATTCGTGAAGACCGTGAGGCGGTCCGTCCACCGTGCGATGAGGCGGGCGCGCGAGCCCAGGTCGGGAGTCTCGCCGATCAGGGCGAGCGGACGATCCTGCAGTTCCCACGCGTCGCACGCAGCGCAGCTGAACACGGTCATGCCGTAGTACGCACGCAGGCTCGGGATGTCGGGGAGCGTCTCGCGCAGTCCCGTCGCGATGAGGACGGAGCGGGCGGAGACGGCGGAAGGGATGCCGGCGCCGCGGCCCTGCAGCGCCGCGATGAAGCGCAAGCCGTCGCCCGACCCGGTCGGCAGCAGCGCGGTCGCCACGGTGCGATCGAACACGCGGACGTTCGGGTAGGCGGCGACTTCGGCGCGGGCGAGCTTGCGCAGCTCCAGCGGCGGGATGCCGTCGCGGGTCAGGAAACCGTGCGAGCGCAGCGTGGCGGCGTTGCGAGGACGCCCCGCGTCGACCAGCACGACCGAGGCGCGGGCGCGCCCCAGGTTGAGCGCTGCCGACAGGCCCGCAGGCCCGCCGCCGATGATGACGACATCGACCTCGGTCGACGAGGTCGCCACTGCGACAGGGGTGGCTGCAGTGTCAGTCATGACCGTCTCCCTGAGGAGGCAGCGCGGCGATCACCGGGTGATCCTTCGCGAAGACTCCGGACTTGGCGGCGCCGCCGGGCGAGCCGATGTCGTCGAAGAACTCGACGTTGGCCTTGTAGTAGTCCTGCCATTCGTCGGGCAGGTCGTCCTCGTAGTAGATCGCCTCGACCGGGCACACCGGTTCGCAGGCTCCGCAGTCGACGCACTCGTCCGGGTGGATGTAGAGCGATCGCTCACCCTCGTAGATGCAGTCGACCGGGCACTCGTCGATGCAGGCGCGGTCCTTCACATCGACGCACGGGAGCGCGATCACATAGGTCACGGAACGAGCGTCCCGGCACGCGAGATCGAGACCTGCTCGTCACGGGGCACGACCTTGACGCGCTCGCGCGTGTGCAGGTGCGTCTCGCCCAGTTCGCGCTCGTGCGCGTCGAGGGCGAGCCATCCGTCCCACGTCGTGTACGCGACGTCGCGCTCGTCCAGCACATCCAGCACGTCGCCGTCCACCGTCGGCGACGAGAGCGCGCCCGCCTCGATGTCGGACACGAGGTGGGCGATGGTCTCCATCGCATCGGACTTGGTGTGGCCGATCAGTCCCACCGGGCCGCGCTTGATCCAGCCGGTCGCGTAGAGGCCCGCGATCGTCGCAGCATCCTCGTCGCCCGCGGCCGCCGTCACGCGTCCCTCGACGTTCGGAACCACGCCGGCCTTCTCGTCGAACGGGGCGTCGACGACGGGCGTGCCGTAGTAGCCGACCGCGCGGTAGATCTGCTGCACCGGGATCTCGCGGAACTCGCCGGTGCCGCGTACGGCGCTGCCCTCGCCGGTGGGCTCGGTGCGCTCGAAGCGGAGACCCTCGACGCGGTCCGACCCGAGCACCTCGACGGGCGAGTGGTAGAAGTGCAGGTGGAGGCGGCGGGATGCCCCGCTCGACTCACGCGTGCGCCAGCTCTCGAGGATGCGGAGCATGACCTTGAGCTGGTTGTTCGCGGGCGTCACGCCCTCGAGGTGGGCGAAGTCCTCATCGTGGACGACGATGTCGACGTTCGGCACCTCGCCGAGTTCGCGCAGCTCGATCGGCGTGAACTTGATGTCGGCGGGACCACGACGGCCGAAGACGTGCACGTCGGTGACCGCGGATGCCTCGAGCCCTGCCAGCACATTGTCGGCGATCTCGGTGGGGCGGAGATCGACGGCGTGCTTGGCGAGCATGCGGGCGACGTCGAGTGCGACGTTGCCGTTGCCGATGACGGCGACCTCGCGCTGGTCGAGCGGCCACTCGGTGGGCACGTCGGGGTGCCCGTCGAACCAGGCCACGAAGTCCGCGGCGCCGTACGAGCCGGCCAGGTCGATGCCGGGGATGTCGAGTGCGACGTCGCGGATGGCGCCGGTCGCGAGGATCACCGCGTCGTAGCGCTCCTGCAGCTCATCGATCGCGATGTCGCGGCCGACCTCGACATTGCCGATGAAACGGGTGGTGCCGGCATCCAGCATCTCGTGGAGCGAGTTCACGATGCCCTTGATGCGCGGGTGGTCGGGCGCGACGCCGTACCGGATGAGGCCGTAGGGCGAGGGCAGCGACTCGAAGAGGTCGATCGCGACCGTGCCGCCGGCCGCCTGCACCGTGTTGGTGAGGATGTTGCCGGCGTAGATGCCGGCGGGGCCGGCGCCCACGATCGCGACGCGGAGGTTCTGGAGGTTCGAGGAGGTCACAGCGGAAGGCTCTTTCGGTGAGGGGGAGACAGGGCGGCGCGGCCGCGGATCAGACGTTGTGCGGGCGTTCGACGACGAGCGGGTCGTATCCGGTCAGGTCGAGCGCGGCGAGGTCGGCCGGAGCGTACGGGCTCAGGCGCACGACATCGCCGACGACGACGACGGCGGGAGAGCGGACCTGCCGCGCTGCTGCCTGAGAGGCGATCGTCGCGAGTGTGCCGACCGTGACGCGCTGGCGGGTTCCGTATCCATCCTCCACGATCGCCACCGGGCAGTCCAGGCCGCGTGCGCCGCGGGCGAGGGTGATCGCCGAGTTCGCGAGCGTGCCGACGCCCATCAGCAGCACGACGGTGTGGTCGCGGCCGCCGGCGAGAGCACGGATCTGGTCGTGTCCCGTGGCGACGGTGAACGCCGTCGCGACACCCCGGTGGGTGAGCGGGATGCCGGCGATCGCGGGCACCGAGATGGCGCTGGTGATGCCCGGCACGACCTCGACATCGACCCCGGCCTCGTGGCACGCGGCGAGCTCTTCGCCGCCGCGCCCGAAGATGTACGGGTCGCCGCCCTTCAGCCGGACGACGGTCCTCCCGTCGCGCGCGAGCTGCACGAGAAGTGCGTTGATCGCATCCTGCGGCACGGCGTGGTGGCCCGGGAGCTTGCCGACGTCGACGATCTCGGCGCGCAGCGTCACGCCGTCCGCGGCGAGGCCGTCCAGCACCGCGCGAGCTCCGAGGCGATCGGCGACGATGACGTCGGCGCGCTCGAGTGCGCGCAGCCCCTTGACGGTGAGCAGGTCCGGGTCGCCGGGGCCGGCCCCGACGAGCCACACCTTGCCGGCGGCAGCGGGCGCGGTCATCGGGCACCTGCCGTGACGAGCAGCCCGCGGCGCTTCAGCATGCGCCGCTCCAGCGGGCCGAAGAAGACGAGTTCGATCAGGATGCCGATCACGAGGATGAGAATGATCGTGGCGAGCACTCCGGCGAGGTCGGCGAGTTCGCGCGACTGCTGCAGCATCGATCCGAGCCCGAAGCCGATCGTGCCACCGGTCGCGATGATCTCGGCCGCCATGAGCGAGCGCCACGAGAACGCCCAGCCCTGCTTGAGGCCGGCGAGGTAGCCCGGCAGCGCGGCGGGCAGGATGACCGCGGTGGCGAGCTGCCAGCGCGTGGCCCCGAGCACCGTGCCCACGCGCCGCAGCTGCGGCGGCACCTGGTCGATGCCGGCGATGAGGCCGTTCACGATCGAGGGGATCGCGCCCATGAGGATCACGAAGTAGACGGTGGCGTCCGACAGGCCGAACCAGATGATGGCAGCGGGCACCCAGGCGACGGACGGCAGCACCTGCAGGCCCGAGATGATCGGGCCCACGGCGCGGCGGATCGGGCGCACCTCGGCCAGCAGCAGTCCGATCGGGGTGCCGACGACGATCGCGATGAGGAAGCCGACCACGCCGCGCTCGAGGCTCGTCGCGACGGCTTCCTGAAGTCGTCCGCTCTCCCACGCCAGGCCGAGAGCGGACCACACGTCGAGGGGGCTGGGCACCTTGTCGGGGCGCGGCTGGGCGATCACGATGTAGAGCTGCCACGCGACGATCAGCAGCAGCACGAACACGATCGGAGGCACCACGCTGTCCGCGATCCGGCGCCAGCGGCTGGGCTCGGCGGTCGCGTCGGTCTGCAGACGATCGAGCCCCGCTTCGAGGCTGCGCAGATCGTCGGAGTGAGCGGATGCCGCGCCCTTCGCGGTCTGGAGGTTCGGGGTGTCGTCGATCACGGTTTCATGCGGCATTGCGGCGGATCTCCTTCCGCAGCTGGTCGGTGATCTCCACCGAGAGGGCCGCGACCTCGGGCGACTCGATGCGCCGCCCGGTCGTCTTGGCGATGGTCCACTCCTGGACGATGCGCCCGGGACGGCTGCCCATCAGCACCACGCGCTGGCCGAGCCGCGCGGCTTCGCGCACGTTGTGCGTGACGAAGACGATGGTGCGCCCGGTTGAGCGCCATACGCGCTCGAGCTCTTCGTGCAGGAGGTCGCGCGTGATCGCGTCGAGTGCTGCGAACGGCTCGTCCATGAGGAGCACCGGGCGGTCCTGGGCGAGGGCGCGCGCGAGTGCGACGCGCTGGCGCATTCCCCCCGACAGCTCGTGGGGGCGCTTCTCTGCGGCATCCGTCAGATTCACGGCCTCGAGCAGGGTCAGCGCCTTCTCGCGTCGCTCGCCGCGGGGCACCCCGCGCAGGCGCAGCGCGAGCTCGACGTTGCGGCGCGCGGTGAGCCATGGCATGAGCGCCGACTCCTGGAACATGACGGCCGAACCCTCGGCGGGGGTGTCGATCCGCCCCGCGGTCGGGCGGTCCAGGCCCGCGATGAGGTTCAGGAGCGTGGACTTTCCGCAGCCCGATGCGCCGAGCAGGCACACGAACTCACCGGGTGCGATGTCGAGCGAGACGTCGTCGAGCACCACGGGTCCTGCGCCGAACCGCTTGGAGACGCGGTCGATGCGAACCGCGGGCGCCGGAGCGGGAGCGGGCTGCCGCACCGGCGTGACGCTGTCGAAGCTCGGCCCGAGCAGGTGGGGCGCACCCGCCACCGGTGCCGCCTGAGCGGCACCGGAAGCGGGTGCGGGAGCGGACGTCATGGTTCAGTCCTCACCCAGTCCTGCAGCCGAGACCGGCTCGTCGCCGTCGGCCTCGAGGATCTCGTTGAGCAGGCGCAGGTCGAACAGACCCTCGATCGAGCCCTCCTTCTGCGTGCCCGCCTCGATGCCGTTCGCCACGAGAGTCTCGAACGTGTCGGCGTGCGGGTCGACCGAGAACGTCACGTGCTCGAGCGCGCGCTCGATGACGGCGTCGTCGAGCGGCTTGCCGGTCTCGGCCTCGATCGCGCCGTTGATGACGGCCGGCGCCTCGTCGGGGTTGTCGGCGATCCACTGCACGGCGGCCTGGTGGCCTTCGAGCAGATCGGCGACGACATCCGGATGCTCGTCGAGGAACTCCTTGCGCACCAGCAGCACCGTCGTCGGGAACTCGCCGTCCTCCCACAGGTCCGCCTCGTCGACGAGCACGTGCGCGCCCGCGTCGAGGATGAGACGCGACACCCAGGGCTCGGGGAGCCAGGCGCCGTCGATCGCGCCGTCCTGGAACAGCGTCAGCGTCTGCGCGTTCTCGGTCGGAGTGATCTGCACGTCGCCGCCGCCCGACGTGTCGGTCTCGTAGCCCTCGCCCGCGAGCCAGACGCGCAGCGACACGTCCTGCGTGTTGCCCAGCTGCGGTGAGGCGAGCGTCGTGCCCTCGAGGTCGGCGGGGTCGTCGATCCCGTCTCGCACCACGAGTGCCGCACCGCCGGTCGCCGCGCCCGCCACGATCCGCGCGGACTCGCCCGCGGACTGGATGAACGTGTTGATCGACGGATTCGGCCCGATGTACGTGGCGTCGATCGCGCCGGCCGAGAGAGCCTCGATCGCGGCGGGTCCGGCGTTGAACACCTGGGTGGTGACCTCGACGTCGCCGAGCGCGTCTTGGAAGAGGCCCTCTTCGAGCCCGACGAGCGCCGGGGCGTGGGTGACGTTCGCGAAGTACCCCAGACGCACCTCGGTGACCGAGGGGGCTTCGGACGCGCTCGAGGACGCCCCGGGATCAGCCGTGGCGGAGGCGCAGCCGGCCATCATGACTGCCACGAGTCCCAGGGTGGTGATCGTCGTCGCGGTGCGGATGTTGTTCACTGTGTCGCCTCCTTCAGTAGGCATTTCTCGGGTGATGGTGGTGGTGTGCGCGCGACGGATCAGTCGCGCGCGATGCCGGCGGCGAGAGTCGCGCCGTCGGACGGATGGATGACGAGGAACGAGCCCCCGTGGCGGCTCGAGCGGTACGGCTCGAGCGGAAGGTCGGCCGCCAGTCGAACGCGCACGCGGCCGATGTCGTTGGTCTCGAGCGTCTGCGCCGGCTCGTGGGTCAGCGTGTCGAGGTCGTAGCGCGACTCGATCTGCGCCACGATCGCCTGCACGGTGGCCGTGCCGTGCTTCACGAGCACCCGGATGCCGGGGGTCAGCGCCCGCGCGTCGAGCTGGAACAGCTCGGCATCGAACTCGCGGCGCCCGGTCGGAAGCGAACCCGCCGAGACGACGAGCGCGCCGCGCGCGGTGTCGAGGTCATGGGCGAACTCCAGCGACACCGACTGCGGGGCGATGGCGCTGTCGACCTCGACGCCGGCCGAGCGGATGCCGGTGACCGTGGTCGCGATGCCCGACGGGAAGATCTCCACCGGGTCGCCGACCCGGACGACGCCGCTCGAGATGCGTCCGGCGACAGCGCGATAGTCGCGCAGGCGCTCGGTGGCCTCGGGGTCCGCCGCGAGGTCGGGAGCGAGACCGCCCTGGGGTCGCAGCACCAGCTGCACCGGCAGTCGCAGCGGTTCGAGCTCCTGCTCGATCTGGTCCGCCCCCGGCAGGGTCTCGAGCAGCTCGAGCAGTGCCGGGCCCTCGTACCAGGGGGTGCGCGGCGATCGCTCGACGATGTTGTCGCCTTCGAGCGCAGACACCGGGATGACGTGCAGATCCTCGATGCCGAGCTCAGCGGCCACCGCCTCGGCCTGCGCCGAGACGTCGGCGAAGGCATCCTGCGAGAAGCCGATCAGGTCGATCTTGTTCACCGCGACGATCACGTGCGGCACGCGCAGCAGCGCGACCACGGCGAGGTGCCGTTTGGTCTGCTCGAGCACACCCTTGCGACCGTCGACGAGCACGACCACCGCGTCGGCGGTCGTGGCGCCGGTGACCATGTTGCGCGTGTACTGCACGTGGCCCGGGCAGTCGGCGAGGATGAACGATCGCGCACCCGTCGTGAAGTACCGGTAGGCGACGTCGATCGTGATGCCCTGCTCGCGTTCGGCGCGCAGGCCGTCGGTGAGCAGCGCGAAGTCGAATTCGCCGTGCGCGAATCCGCGGTCTGCCGAGGTGCGCGCGACCTGCTCGAGCTGGTCGGCGAGGATCGCCTTGGAGTCGTGCAGCAGCCGGCCGACGAGCGTCGACTTTCCGTCGTCGACCGAACCGGCCGTCGCGAAGCGGAACAGCGTGCCCGAGCCGACGGCATCCGTCGTTCCCCCGCGGCGTGAGGCGGGCGAGGGGAGAGCAGAATCGAGATCCAGAGTCATCAGAAGTACCCGTCCTTCTTGCGGTCTTCCATGGCCGCTTCGCTCAGGCGGTCATCGGCGCGGGTCGCACCGCGCTCGGTGATGGTGGAGACGGCGACCTCGGCGACGATCGACGCGAGGTCCGCGGCATCCGACTCGACCGCTCCGGTGCAGCTCATGTCGCCCACCGTCCGGTATCGGACGGTGCGCACCTCGACGGTCTCGTTCTCGCGCGGCGGCGAGAACTCGCCGACCGGGCGCCACATGCCGTCGCGCGAGTAGACCTCGCGCTCGTGCGCGAAGTACAGCGAGGGGAGCGGGATGCCCTCGCGCTGGATGTAGCTCCAGACGTCGAGCTCGGTCCAGTTCGAGATCGGGAACGCGCGCACATGCTGCCCGGGAGTGTGGCGGCCGTTGTAGAGGCTCCACAGCTCCGGGCGCTGGTTGCGGGGGTCCCACTGGCCGAACTCGTCGCGGAGCGAGATGATGCGCTCCTTGGCGCGGGCCTTGTCTTCGTCGCGGCGCGCACCCCCGAACACGGCGTCGTGGCGACCGGCGGCGATCGCGTCGAGAAGGGGCAGCGTCTGCAGCGGGTTGCGGGTGCCGTCGGCGCGCTCGGCGAGACGGCCGTCGTCGATGTAGTCCTGCACCTTCGCGACCTCGAGACGGATGCCGAGGCGCTCGACGGTCGCGTCGCGGAAGGCGAGGACCTCGGGGAAGTTGTGGCCGGTGTCGACGTGCAGCACGGGGAACGGCACCTTGCCGGGGGCGAACGCCTTGGTCGCCAGATGCAGCACGACGACCGAGTCCTTGCCGCCGGAGAACAGCAGCACGGGGCGCTCGAACTCCGCGACCACCTCGCGGATCACGTGGATCGCCTCGGCCTCGAGGAGGTCGAGGGTCGAGAGGGCGGTGCTCCCCTCGGCAAGAGCCGTCGGCTCCGCCGATCGAGTAGGCGAGGAACGAGCCGTATCGAGATCGAGAGTCATGTGTGGAGCCCGCATTCCGTCTTCGAGAGCCCGGCCCAGCGGCCGGATCGGGGGTCTTCGCCGGGGGCGACCGGCTTGGTGCACGGTTCGCATCCGATCGAGGGGTAGCCGTTGGAGACCAGGAGGTTCACCGGCACCTGGTGGGCGCCGGCGTAGTCGAGCAGGTCGTCGAAGGTCCACGAGGCGAGCGGGTTGACCTTCACCAGGCCGTTGCGCTCGTCCCACGCCACCAGCGGCGTGTTCGTCCGGGTGGGCGCCTCGTCGCGGCGCACTCCGGTGAACCACAGCTCGTAGCCGCCCAGCGCGTCCTTGAGGGGGCCGACCTTGCGACGTTCGCAGCACAGCGCGGGGTCGCGGTCGTGCAGCTTCGCACCGAACTCGGCGTCCTGCTCGGCGACCGTCTGCTCGGGCAGCACGTCGACGATCCGGACGTCCAGCACGCGTCCGACCTCGTCGCGAGTGAATCTGGTCTCGGCGAAGTGATAGCCGGTGTCGAGGAACAGCACGTCGACGCCGGGCAGATGCTCGGCGACGAGGTGGGGCAGAGCAGCGTCGGCCATCGAGCAGGCGACGGCCGCGGCATCCGCCCCGAAGTTGCGGGCGACCCACGCGACGACCTCGGCGGGGGACGCTTCGTGATCGGTGAGGCTGCCCAGCTCGATATTGCCCTGCTCGGCGAGGGCGCGCAGTTCGTCGTGCGTGCGCTTGGCGGTGACACGAGGGGCGAGCGACACGGTCATTGCAGTGCCTCCTCGTCGGCGCGGTGAGCCCACTGCGCGAACGTCTCGTCGGCGGCGACGTCGCGGTCGGCGAGGAACCGCTTGACCACCCGCTCGGTGTAGTCGGCGATGCCGTCGGCGGCGACCTTGAGCCCGCGGACGGTGCGACCCAGGCCCGCCTCGTCGCGGTCCGCGTTGGTGAGCCCTCCGCCGAGGTGCACCTGATAGCCGGGCACCTGCTCGCCGTCGATCATCACGAGCTGACCCTTGAGGCCGATGTCGGCGGTCTGGATGCGGGCGCACGAGTTGGGGCACCCGTTCACGTGCAGCGAGATCGGGTGCGGGAGCTCGAACTGCGCGAGGCGCTCTTCGAGGTCGAGCACGGCCGCCGTCGCGTTGACCTTGGTCTCGACGATCGCGAGCTTGCAGAACTCGATGCCGGTGCACGCGATCGTGCCGCGGCGCAGCAGGCTGGGACGCGCCTGGAGCCCGAGTCCGTCGAGCACCGCGATGAGCGGCTCGACGTTCTCTTCGGGCACGTCGAGGACGACGAGCTTCTGGTGGGGGGTCGTGCGCAGGCGCGTCGAGCCGTGCGCCTCGAGCGCGTCGGCGAGCTTGGCCAGAGTCGGGCCCGAGACCCTGCCCACGATCGGCGTGACGCCGATGAAGAAGCGGCCGTCCTTCTGCCGGTGCACGCCCACGTGGTCGCCCTGCGACTTCGGCTTGGGGGCGGCGGGGCCGTCGGGCAGCGCGAAGCCGAGGTACTCGTCCTGCAGCACCTGCCGGAACTTCTCGGTGCCCCACTCGGCGAGCAGGAACTTCAGCCGCGCCTTGTTGCGCAGCCGCCGGTAGCCGTAGTCGCGGAAGATCTGCGTGACGCCGTGCCAGACATCCGCCACCTGATCCGGGCGGACGAACGTGCCCAGGCGCTCGCCGAGGCGCGGAGTGGTCGACAGCGCGCCGCCCACCCACAGGTCGTACCCGACACCGAGTTCGGGATGCTCGACGGCGACGAACGCGATGTCGTTGATCTCGTGGACGACGTCCTGGCTGGGGTGGCCGGTGATCGCCGACTTGAACTTGCGCGGGAGGTTCGCGAGCGTCTCATCGCCGAGGAAGCGTGCGGTGATCTCGTCGATCTGCGGCGTCGGGTCGATGAGCTCGTCGGCGGCGATTCCCGCGACGGGGGAGCCGAGGATCACGCGCGGCACATCGCCGCACGCCTCGGTGGTGCCCAGGCCCACGGCTTCGAGGCGGCGCCAGATCTCGGGCACGTCCTCGACGCGGATCCAGTGCAGCTGGATGTTCTGCCGGTCGGTGATGTCGGCCGTGTCGCGGGCGAAGTCGGTCGAGATGCCGGCGATGACGCGCAGCTGCTCGGTCGTGAGCTGGCCGCCGTCGATGCGGACCCGCAGCATGAAGTACTCGTCCTCGAGTTCTTCGGGCGTCAGCGTCGCGGTGCGGCCGCCGTCGATGCCCGGCTTGCGCTGGGTGTACAGACCCCACACGCGGAACCGGCCGTGCAGGTCGGTCGGGTCGATCGACGCGAACCCGCCCTTCGAGTAGATGTTCTCGATGCGCCCGCGCACGCTCAGGCCGTTGTCGACCTGCTTCCACTCCTCGTTGCCGTTGAGCGGTGTCGTGCCGTCGATCTTCCACTGCCCGTTGGGCTTGGACGATGGGCGCGGCGGTCGCGCGGTCGCGCCGTGCGCTCGGGGCGCGCCGCCTTCGGGGCGCGGCGCGGGGCGCGGTTCGGTGTCGCTGATGGTCACGGTGGCCTCCGGATGACCCCGGGCGTCCCCAGGGCGGACTCTATCGAGTCCATTCCGTGAATCTATGAGCGACCGGGCCTATGACCTATCCGAACGTCAAGTGACGTTAACCGACGTAACGGGGCGTCACACAGTTGCGGGATGCGCGATTTATGGACGCGGTCCGGCTATGCCCGCGCGTCGAGGTATCGCTCCACCACGAGCTCGACCAGGGATGCCGCCGGCTCGTCGTCATCGAGCAGCGGACGGGCGACCGGCGCCGGATCGGCGAGCCGCACCGCGAGGTTGTGGAAGTACCCCGGAGCGAGCAGGTAGTCCGCGACCACGACAGGGGCGCCGCCCCGGGACGCCTCGATGACCGCGGCGTCGAGGCGAGGTTCGGCCGCCGCGAGGAAGCCGACCGTGACCTCTCGACCGAGGCGCTCGCCGAGCATGGTGCCGATGGCGCGGCAGTCGTCGTTTGCGCGGTCATCGCTCGAGCCGGCGACCGCGAGGACGACGGCATCCGCGTCCGCCGGCCGCAACGGCGCGAGGCGCTCGAGCAGCGCATCCACGAGGCGGGGGTCGGGGCCCAGTGCCGGGGCGATCGTGACGCCCTCTCGCCCGGCCGTCTGTTCGGCCAGGTCGATGCGCACGTGATAACCCGCCGACAGCAGCAGCGGCACGATCACGATCGGCTGCTCGTCGGGAAGTGCATCGAGGGATGCCGCGACATCCGGCTGCTGAACATCCACGTGCCCGAGACGCACGGTCACGTCGGGCAGCCGCGCGGCGACCGCCGCGACCAGCGCCGCGACGGCATTCTGGCCCTCCGCCGAGGCGGTGCCGTGGGAGATCGCAAGGAGTGCAGGCTTCGTCACCCCGCCCATTCTGCTCGCCTTATATGGCGCGGGTGTTACGTGGGGCGCGGAGACGCCGCGCCTGGACGCCCGCCTCTGGTCACCTCTGGTGCGATCCCGCCCCGGGGCGGATCAGTCACCCTGGGACGGGAATATCCCGCCCCGAGGTGCGCGAAGCGCCCCGGGGCGGGTGCGGTAGGTCGTCTGGCGGAAGGTCTGCCGCCCGGCGCGCGATGCGCCCCGGGGTGGTGAGATCCCGGGCGGATGCCTCGCGCCGGCGTGCACGATGCGCCCCGGGGTGGTGAAATCACGGGCGGATGCCGCGCGCCGGCGCGCGATCCGCCCCGGGGCGGAACAGTCACCCTGGGACGGGAATGCCCCGCCCCGAGGTGCGCGAAGCGCCCCGGGGCGGGTGCGGTAGCGGTGGCGGTGGCGGAGGCGTCAGGCGGCACCGGACTCGCGGCCGCGAGTGAACCCGGCGTCGAATCCACGCTCGAAGGCGTGCTGCGCGTGCCGACCGCCGCGGCCGCGACCGCCGCGATCGTGGCCGTAACCGCCGTGGCCGTATCCGCCGTGCCCGCGACCGCCGTGACCGTAGTCACCCTGGGGGCGGGGGCCGCGGCATCCGTCGTCGAAGGCGTTGTCGCGATCGCGCGGCGCGTCATCCGTCGTCCCGGGTCGTCCCGGACGGCCGGGGCCGAAGCCGTGGTGGCGGTTGGGGCCGAAGCCGTCGTGGATCTCGGGCCGGAACGGCCACGGTCCGCGGAAGCCGCCGAACCCTCGTCCACGGCCGCCGGGACCTCCCGGGAAGCCGCCGAAGCCGAAGCCGAAGCCGGATCGCGGGTCGCTCTCGTCCCAGCCGAGTTCGCGGGCGATGGTCTCGAGCGAGGCCACGGTGCTCGCGAACGCGTCGTCGCCGACCGCGGCGATCATCCGGGTGCGGATCGCGTCGACGATCTCGGCGATGCGCTCCTTCTCGGCGCGACCGGTGTCGGTCAGTGCCCAGGTGCCGTCGCCCTTCTGCTCGGCCCAGCCACGGTCCTCGAGTCCGCGCAGGCGCTTGCCCTTGCGGGCGAGACGCTCGCTGACGCCGGGCGCGTCGACGTCGGAGGAGAGCAGGTTGAGCAGCATCCAGTCGCGCGGGGTGATGCCCTCGCGCTCGAGCGCCGACGCGAACTCGCGGGTGAGGAGGCCGTCGACGGTGCGCAGCCAGTAGCTGAGCGGCCGCTGATCGGCGGGTCGAGGGTCGGTGTTGTCTGTGTTGTCGATGTTCTCGTTGTTCATCGGGAAGTCCTTTCGAGGGGCGACCGGTTCGGTCGCCGCGGGTGTTGCATGTCTAAGAGCATGTATATGCAGTGTGACATGCAATCCGAGTCCATGTCAAGTCGCATGTAAATTGAATGCATGCCCTCCGCGCCCGAAGACCCCGCCGACGCCATCGCCGCAGCCCTCGCGCGACTGAGAGGACGACGGATGCCGCGACCCCCGTGGTCCGACGGCTCGGGCCCGCACGGAGGCAGGTCCAACGGCGGCGCGCACGCCGGTCCTCCCGACTGGGGACACGGCGGCCCGCACGCCGGCTCGCACGGCGCCGGCGGGTGGGGCCGCGGCCACGGCGCCCCGCCGTGGCTCGGTGCCGGGCGCATCGGCGGTCCCGCGCGCATGCGATTGCTCGAGGCGCTCGCCGCGGCATCCCACCCGCTCTCGGTCGGCGAGATCGCCGAGGCCGTGGGGGTCGATCAGCCCCGCGCGTCGCGCCTCGTGCAGCAGTCCGTCGAGCTCGACCTCGTGCGCCGCGAAGCGGACCCCGATGACGCGCGCCGCACGCGCGTCGCGCTCACCGACACCGGTGCGCGACTCGTGCGCGGATTCCGTGGCGAGCGACGCGACGCGATCGATTCAGCCCTTGCACCGTTCAGCGACACCGAGCGTGCCGAACTCGCCCGGTTGCTGACCAAGCTCGCCGACTCCTGGCCGCAGGCCTGACCGCGTCGCCGCCCTCAGGGTCCGGTTGCCGCATAGTGTCGGGATCCGCGCGTGAAGCGACCGGATGCGGCAAACTCAGCGGCTGGCAACCGCGGCCGTTGGGTCGTTGTCGCCGGGTCCGGTTGCCGCATAGTGTCGCGAACCGCGCGTGAAGCGACCGGATGCGGCAAATTCAGCGGCGGCAGCCGCGGCCGTTGGGTCGTTGTCGCCGGGTCCGGTTGCCGCATAGTGTCGGGATCCGCGCGTGGAGCGACCGGGTGCGGGTGGCTCTGCGGCCGTCACTGCCGCCGCGGGGCGTCGGCGTCAGCGCGTCAGCTTGTCGGGTGCCGAGCGCACCGGGAGAAGCAGGAGGAGCCCTGCCAGCAGCACGAGCACGATGCCGAGGATGCCGTAGTACGCCTCGCCCGAGATCGCCACGAAGAGCGCGAACATCGTCGGCGCGAGGAATGACACCGCGCGACCGGTCGTCGCGTACAGGCCGAAGACCTCGCCTTCCCGTCCGGGCGGGATGATCCGCGCGAGGAACGTGCGCGACGCGGACTGCGCCGGTCCGACGAAGAGGCACAGCGCCAGGCCCGCCGTCCAGAACACGATCTGACCGCCGTCGTGGAAGAAGAAGACGAGCAGGCCCGAGATCACGAGGCCGATCAGCGCCGCGACGATGACGGGCTTCGCGCCGAGCTTGTCGTCGAGCGCGCCGACCGCGATGGTCGAGACGCCCGCGACCACGTTCGCCGCGATCGCGAAGATGATCACCTCGCCGGCCGAGAAGCCGAAGACGGATGCCGCCAGCACGCCGCCGAAGGTGAAGACGCCCGCCAGCCCGTCGCGGAACACCGCGCTGGCGAGCAGGAACCATACGGTGTGGCGGCTCTCCCGCCACAGGCGTGCGATGTCCTTGCCGAGCCGCCGGTACGAGGCGAAGAAGCCGACCCGCTCGCGCCGGGCGCCGCTGCCGCGGTACTCGGGGACGATGAACAGCACGGGCAGGGCGAACAGCCCGAACCAGATCGCGGAGACCACCATCGCCAGCCGCACCGGCCAGCCGTCCTCGTCGGGAACGCCGAACAGGCCCTGGATGAAGCCGAAGTAGACGATGAGCAGCAGCACGATGCCGCCGACGTATCCCATGCCCCAGCCGAAACCGCTCACCCGCCCGATCGAGCGCGGCGTCGAGACCTGCGAGAGCATCGCGTTGTAGTTGACGCCGGCGAACTCGAAGAAGATGTTGCCGGCAGCCACGAGGAACAGGCCGAGCCACAGGTAAGACGGCTCGGGGACGACGAACACCATCGCGGCCGTCATCGCGACCACGATGTAGGTGTTTACCGCGAGCCAGAGCTTGCGCCGCCCCGAGGTGTCGGAGCGCTGGCCGGTGACCGGGGCGAGCAGCGCGATGAGCAGGCCGGCGCCGGCGAGCGCCCAGCCGAGTTGCGCCTCGACCGTGCCGGACTCGCCGAAGCTCGAGCTCGTCAGGTACACGGTGAAGACGAAGGTGGTGACCACCGCGTTGAAGGCGGCCGAGCCCCAGTCCCACAGGCCCCACGCCACGACGGCGCGCGTGCTCGTGCGCGCCGGGCCCTCCGCGCCGATGGCGGCGGCCATCGCGTCTGTCGGCGTCACTCCGGCGAAATCCGGGACGGCGGGAGGCGTGCGAGGCTCGGGCGAACTCATGTCGGTCACGCTATGGCCCTTCGGTGAACGGCGGGTTCCGCCGCCGCGCGCGCCGCTTCGTCGCGGCGCCCCGCCAGGCTACCCGGATCCACCGCTGCGCACCCCGCCGGTGTGACGGCCGGCAACGCGGTCCGTGCGCGCCTGTAGCGCCGGAACGCTCCGCTCTGCTTTCATTCGATCATGACAGCCGACCCGGGCACTCCCGTGGTTTTCAACAGGCGCCTCGCGATTCTCCTCGCCATGGCGATGTTCGTCCTCGTCGTCGACACGTCCCTGATGAACGTCTCGATCTCGGCGGTGGTGCAGGATCTGGGCACGACGGCGAGCGGCGTGCAGGGTGCGATCGCGCTCGAGGCGCTCGTGTCGGCCGCGTTCATCCTCATCGGCGGCAAGACCGGCGATCTCATCGGCCGCAAGCGCGCGTACACCCTCGGGCTGCTCGGCTATGCGGTCGGCGCGATCGCGATGACGCTCGCGAACGACCTCACCGCGGTGATCGTCTTCTGGGCGGTGATCGGCGGGATCGGGGCATCCCTGCTGCTGCCCGCCATGCAGTCGCTCATCCACGGGAACTTCGCGGGCGACTACCAGAAGCGGGTGTACGCACTGGTCGGTGCGTCGGCGGCCATCGCGGCGGCGGTCGGGCCGCTCCTGGGCGGCTTCATCACCACCTTCCTGTCGTGGCGTGTGGGATTCCTCCTCGAAGCGGTGATCATCGCCGTCGTGCTGATCGGTCTTCCCCTGGTCAAGGACGTCGCCTTCACGGGGGACCGATCCATCGATCTCGTCGGCGCCGCGCTGTCGGTGGTCGGCATGGGCGGGGTCGTGCTGGGCATCCTCGTGTGGCAGGAGGGCGGCGGCTACGTCGCCCTGCTCATCGGGCTCGGCGTCGCGGCGCTGGGCGGGCTGGCGTTCTGGCTGCGCGCACGCAAGCGCGCATCGAAGCCGACGCTGCTGGATCCTGCACTCTTCGCCTCGAAGCCGTTCCGCACGGGTGTGAGCGGACAGCTGCTCCAGCAGATCGCGCTGGGCGGAACGATGATCGTGCTGCCGCTGTACCTGCAGATGGTGCTCGAGTACAACGCGCTGATGGCGGGCCTGTCGATCGCGCCGCTGTCGCTGAGCATGTTCGCCGTCGCGCTGCTGGCGGGACGGCGTGCCAAGGGGCGCCCCGCCGATCTCATCCTCTGGGGCTTCGTCCTCACGGTCGTCGGGCTCGTGATCATCGTGCCGATCGTGCCGATCGCCGATTCGGGCTGGTACCTCACGGTGCCGCTGATCATCAGCGGGTCGGGCCTGGGCCTGCTCGTCTCGCAGCTCAACAACTTCACGCTGTCGCCCATCACCGATGAACGCGTGAGCGAGGCGGCCGGGGTCAACTCCGCGGCGGGCTCGTTCGGGCTGTCGTTCGGGCTGGCGTTCGCCGGCGCGATCATGCTCGCCACCCTCGCCGCGACGTTCACCTCGCTCGCTGCGTCCTCGTCCGTGCTGACAGCCGACCAGCAGCAGCAGGTCTCCACGGTGCTCGAAGAGGACGCCCAGCTGATGTCGAACACGGGACTGGAGGAACTCCTCCTCGACGAATCACCCGAGGCTTCGGCCGAGGTCATCCGCATCAACACCGAGGCGCGTCCGTTCGCGCTGCAGATCGCGCTGCTCGTGCCCATCATCGCCGGACTCCTCGGCGTCCTGAACGGGTTCCGGATGCGCCGGCTGCCGGACCCGAAAGCATCCTCGGGTGCCGACATGACGCTGGGCTGACCCGCCCCCGCGCCGCCGCATCCGACGTGGCCGGGGCGCGGCATGTCCGCGCGTCGTTCGACCCACTGGCGACCTGGGTCGTCGTGCGGTGCCGTCGCGCGCGGGCACAATGAGAGGACCCCGTCCCGGAGAGGCCCGATGCCCGCCGTCCTGCGTGTGCGCTCCGCGCTCTCACGATCGCTCGACCGTGCGCTCGGGATGGTGGTGCTGCTGGCCGCCCTGCTCACGATCACAGAGATCGGGCTGCTGCCTCTCGACGAGCCCGGGGCGATGGTGCTGCTGGCCCTTCCGCTCATCTTCGTCGTCTACGTCGTCTCGGGACTCCTCGCGTGGAAGCGGCGTCCGAGCAACGGGATGGGCTCGCTCATCCTCGTGGCCGGCGTCGCCGTGTACGTCGGGGGGATCGCGAACACCGGAGTGCCGGTCTTCGTCGCGATCGGGGCGATCTGCGCGACGCTCGCCCTGCCGGCCGTGGTGCACCTGCTGCTCGCGTTCCCGACGGGGCAGCTGCCCGATCGGACGTCGCGGATGCTCGTGATCTGGCTCTATGCGCTCTCGCTCGTGCTGCAGGCGCCGGGCTACCTCTTCGACCCGGAGGGTCCCTATCCGCCGTTCGCCATCGCGGATCTGCCCGTGGTCGTCGAGGTCTTCGAACTGCTGCAGACGGTGATCGCGACGATTCTGATGGTCGTGACCGCCGGGGTGCTGTGGGGGCGCCTGCGCCGGGCGGATGCCGCGCATCGCCGCGTGCTCATCCCGCTGTTCTCGTACGGCATCTTCACTGTGCTGTTCATGCCGCTCATCGCGATCGCACTCGACCGCGTCTTCCAGGTCGACCCGTCGGTGCGGGGGCTGCTCCAGTTCGCCGCGCTCGCGGGGGTGCCGATCGCGTTCGCCTTCGGCATCCTGCGCGGCGGCTTCGCCCGCACGGGAGAGCTGGAGGAGCTCGGCACATGGCTCGGCTCGGCCGACACGTCGGAGCAGCCGCTCGCCGAGGCGCTCGCACGCACGCTCGGCGACCCGTCGCTGCGGCTGCGCTTCTGGGCCACCGACCACCTCGAGCTGCTCGACGCCCAGGGGCACCCGACGCCCCGCGACGTGCTGGCCGACCCCGGCCGCGGGTGGGAGGAGATCGTGCTCGACGGGCACGGGATCGGGGCGATCGAGTACGACGGGGCGTTCCTGGATCCCGAGCTCGTGCGGACGGCCGGGCGCATCGTGGCCATCGCGGTCGAGCGGGAGCGGCTGACGGCCGAGCTGCGCGCGAGCGAGCGCGCGCTGGTGCGCTCCCGCGGACGCATCGTGGAGGCGGCCGATCGGGAGCGGCGACGCATCGCACGCGACCTCCACGACGGCCTTCAGGTGCAGCTCGTGCTCCTCGCCCTCGAGGCGCAGCAGATCGCGACCGCCGCGCCGCGCACGGTCGCGGAGCGTGCGACGAGGCTGCGACTGGACATCGATGCCGCGGCAGCGGACGTGCGTACGCTCGTTCGCGACCTCGTGCCTGCGGCACTGATCGAGCGGGGTCTCGCCGCGGCCGCGGAGGACCTCGCCGACCGGATGCCGATCCCGACCGAGTTCGCCTCGGACGTGGCGGACGGCACGCTCGGCGACCTGGTCGAGGCCACGACGTACTTCGTGCTGACCGAGACGCTCGCCAACGTCGTCAAGCACGCAGAGGCGTCGCTGGTGACGGTGCGTCTGGCGCTGCGCGGCGACTTCGTGCGTCTCGATGTCGCCGACGACGGCGTGGGGGGAGCATCCATGGAAGCGGGTTCAGGACTGCGAGGTCTCGCCGACCGGGTGGAGGCGATCGGGGGCAGGATCTCGATCGACAGTCCACCCGGCCGCGGCACCCGGGTGTGGGCGGAGGTGCCATGCGTGTCGTCATAGCCGAGGACGAGGTCCTCATCCGACGCGGTCTCGAGCTGGTGCTGCAGGAGGGCGGACACGATGTGGTCGCCGCCGTCGGCGACGCCGAGCAGATGACGGATGCCGTCGCCCGCGAGCGCCCGGACCTCGTGGTGACCGACATCCGGATGCCGCCCACGCACACCGACGAAGGACTCGCGGCGGCGCTGCGGATCCGCCGCGATCATCCGGGCACCGCCGTCGTCGTCCTCTCGCAGCATGTGCAGCGCCGGTATGCGAAGGATCTGCTGGCCGAAGGGACGGGCTGGGTGGGGTACCTGCTCAAGCAGCGCATCGCCGATGTGGGAACGTTCCTCGACGATCTCGAGAGGGTCGCCCACGGCGGCACGGCCTTGGATCCCGACGTCGTCGCCGTCATGGTCGGGCGTGCCCGCCACTCGGAGGCGGCCGTGAGCGCGCTGACGGCGCGACAGCAGGAGGTGCTCGCACTCGTCGCCGAGGGACGCAGCAACGCCAGCATCGCGGCGAAGCTCTTCCTCACCGAGAAGGCCGTCGTCCAGCACGTCTCGCGCATCTACGACGCGCTGGGACTTCCGCCCGATGCCGACGCGCACCGACGCGTGCTGGCGGTCATCCGGTATCTCAACCGCAGTTGACCTCGCGCGTGGGGACCTAGGTCCTCAAGTGACACGGAACGCGTGACAGCGGGGGCGCGGATCGCTACGGTTCGATACCGGGCCGGTCGTTGGGAGATCGCCCACTGATCCGTCTCACGACGAGGTCGGTTCGTGAAGACTGGGGCTCCACGGCATTCGGCGGCGGCGACCTCGCAAGGGGTCGCCGCCGTCGTCGTTGCGACCACTGGCGTAGGCTCGCGACAGCCACGCGAGAGGACCGGCATGATCGACGAACCGGGAGAGACAGCATCCGATCGTCTTCCCGCCGTAGCGGGGTCCGCGGGTCGCGCGCGACGCGGCCGCCGTCGATCCGATCGCGCGAGGGAGCAGCTCGAGCAGCTCGAGGGCGGCGAGAACGCGATCGTCCAGTACTTCAAAGAGCGCGTGTACGCGACGTTCACCGGGCTCGCGATCGTGCTCGTCGTCGCCTCGTCCGCGCACGCCGAGGCCGATCACGCCTTCTTCGCCCTGGTGCTGGGCGTGCTGGGCATCACGGCTGCGGGACTGGTCTCGGACGTCATCTCCCACCTGGCGGTTCACCGCACCTTCCCCGGGGGGAGGGACCTCGCGATCTCGCTCCGGATCGCCGGCGGCGCGCTCGGCACGCTGCTGACCCCCGGCATCCTGCTCCTGCTCGCATGGCTGGAGGTCATGCCGCTCGACGCGTCGCTGCAGGCCGCGTCGATCGTCTACATCGCGACGCTCGCGGTGATCGGCTGGTTCGCGGTGCGGCGCTCCGATCTCGCCTGGTACAAGCAGCTTCTCGCGCTGGCTCTCCTCGTCGCGCTGGGCCTGCTCGTCATCGGACTGCAGACGCTGGCGCACTCGATCTGACCCACGCGCGTCCGCCGGGCGACAAGTTGAGCCATGCCGTATCAAGTTTGATTTGACGGATTCGAGGGCTCGGCGTAGAGTTGAGCCATCGCGACTCACATTCGGGTCGCAGAGCGATTTTTTCCCAGAAACCCAGGGCTGAGGCTCCCGCCTCGCCCACACGAAGGAGAGATACACATGGCACGTGCTGTTGGAATCGACCTCGGTACGACCAACTCGGTCGTGAGCGTCCTCGAGGGCGGCGAGCCGAAGGTCATCGCGAACGCCGAGGGCTTCCGCACGACCCCGTCGGTCGTCGCGTTCACCAAGGATGGCGAGGTGCTCGTCGGCGAGACCGCCAAGCGCCAGGCCGTCACCAACGTCGACCGCACCGTCTCGTCGGTCAAGCGTCACGTCGGCACCGACTGGACCTTCGAGGTCGATGGCAAGAAGTGGACGCCGCAGGAGATCTCGGCCCGCATCCTGCAGAAGCTGAAGCGAGACGCCGAGCAGTACCTGGGCGACACCGTGACGGATGCCGTCATCACCGTCCCCGCATACTTCAACGACGCCGAGCGCCAGGCCACCAAAGAGGCCGGCGAGATCGCGGGCCTCAACGTCCTGCGCATCATCAACGAGCCCACGGCCGCTGCCCTCGCGTACGGCCTCGACAAGGGCAAGGAAGATGAGCTCATCCTCGTCTTCGACCTCGGTGGCGGAACGTTCGACGTCTCGCTGCTCGAAGTGGGCAAGGACGACGACTTCTCGACCATCCAGGTGCGCTCGACCGCCGGCGACAACCGCCTCGGCGGCGACGACTGGGACCAGCGTCTCGTCGACTACTTCATCAAGCAGTTCAAGGACACCACCGGTGTCGACGTCTCGGGCGACAAGATCGCGCTGCAGCGCCTCAAGGAGGCAGCCGAGCAGGCGAAGAAGGAGCTCTCCTCGTCGACTTCGACGAGCGTGAACCTGCCCTACCTGTCGCTGACGGACTCGGGCCCCGTGTCGCTCAGCGAGACGATCACGCGCGCCAAGTTCGAGGACCTCACCAAGGACCTCCTGGACCGCACCAAGAAGCCGTTCGAGGACGTCATCCGCGAGGCCGGCATCAAGGTCGGCGACATCGACCACGTCGTGCTCGTCGGCGGCTCCACCCGCATGCCCGCCGTGAGCGAGCTCGTCAAGCAGGAAGCCGGCAAGGAGGCGAACAAGGGCGTCAACCCCGATGAGGTCGTCGCCGTGGGCGCAGCCCTGCAGGCCGGTGTCCTCAAGGGCGAGCGCAAGGACGTCCTCCTCATCGACGTGACCCCCCTCAGCCTCGGCATCGAGACCAAGGGCGGCATCATGACGAAGCTCATCGAGCGCAACACCGCCATCCCGACCAAGCGCAGCGAGACCTTCACGACCGCCGACGACAACCAGCCGTCGGTCGCGATCCAGGTCTTCCAGGGCGAGCGCGAGTTCACCCGCGACAACAAGCCGCTGGGAACGTTCGAGCTGACCGGCATCGCGCCGGCACCGCGCGGCATCCCGCAGGTCGAGGTCACCTTCGACATCGACGCGAACGGCATCGTCCACGTCTCGGCGAAGGACAAGGGCACCGGCAAGGAGCAGTCGATGACGATCACCGGCGGCTCGTCGCTGCCCAAGGACGACATCGAGCGCATGGTGCGCGAGGCCGAGGAGCACGCCGCCGAAGACAAGAAGCGCCGTGAGTCGGCCGAGGTGCGCAACCAGGCCGAGACGCTGTCGTACTCGATCGACAAGCTCATCAAGGAGAACGACGACAAGCTGCCCGAGGACGTCAAGTCCGAGGTGCAGGGCGACGTCGACGCACTCAAGACCGCGCTCGCGGGCGAGGACGACGACGCCGTGAAGGCCGCGTTCGACAAGCTCAACCAGAGCCAGGGCAAGCTGGGCGAGGCGATCTACGCGTCGAGCCAGGCTTCCCAGGCGACCCCGGATGCCGCGGCCGACGCCCCGGCGGGCGAGTCCGAGTCGGCGAACGCCGATGAGGACGTCGTCGACGCCGAGGTCATCGACGACGAGGACGAGAAGAAGTAGCCATGACAGACAAGGACTTCGAACAGCCGAACGGCGAAGACGAGGTCCTCGGCGAGGAGGGGTCGGAAGCGCAGGCTTCCGACCCCGACCCGCAGGAGGAGCTCACCGTCGACGACATTCTGGGTTCGGCCCAGAACGCCGATGCCGCAGCCGAAGACGCCGTGCTCGCCGACCTCGAGTCGGCGCTGCTGATAGACCTCAAGCGCCTGCAGGCCGAGTACGCGAACTACCGTCGCCGCACCGAAGAGCAGCGCGAGGTCGAGATCGAGCGGGCGAAGGGCGCCGTGGCCAAGGGGCTGCTGCCCGTCCTCGACGACCTCGACCGCGCCGAGAAGCACGGCGACCTCGAAGAGGGCACGCCCTTCGCCGCGATCGCCGAGAAGCTGCGCGGCGTCGCCGAGCGCATCGGACTGTCGACGTACGGAACGGCGGGCGAGCCTTTCGACCCGCAGCAGCACGAGGCGATCTTCCAGGCGCCGACCCCGGGGGTCACCGTTCAGACGGTCCTCGAGGTCGTCGAGATCGGGTACCGCCTCGGGGCGGTCGAACTCCGTCCGGCGAAGGTCGTCGTCGCAGTACCGACCGACTGACCGAGAGGAGAATCCATGGCCAGCCAGGACTGGTTCGACAAGGACTTCTACTCGGTCCTCGGCGTCTCGAAAGACGTCACCGACGCCGATCTCAAGAAGACGTATCGCAAGCTCGCGCGGACGTATCACCCGGATTCCAATCAGGGGGATGCGACCGCCGAGGCGAAGTTCAAAGAGGTCAGCGAGGCGTACTCGGTGCTCTCGGACCCCGAGCAGCGCAAAGAGTACGACCAGATCCGCGCCATGGGCTCGGGCGCACGCTTCACGGCGGGCGGCCAGGGCGGCGCGGGCGGGTTCGAGGACGTCTTCTCGATGTTCAACCAGGGCCGGGGCGGGCGTGCGCAGTCCGCCGAGGACTTCGAGGACATCTTCGCGATGTTCAACCAGCAGCAGGGCGGCAGCTTCGGCACCGGCCGGTTCGGCCAGTCCACCGGCGGATTCCGGGGCTACGGCGGCCCGACCCGCGGAGCCGACGTCACCGCACGCACGACGATCGACTTCATCACCGCGACCAAGGGCGAGACGATCACCCTGCAGGGCGAGGACGGCAAGCCGTTCAAGGTGAAGATCCCCGCGGGGGTCTCGGACGGTCAGAAGATCCGCCTGCGAGGTCGCGGCCGTCCGTCTCCGGACGGCGGCGAGTCGGGCGATGTCGTGGTGCAGGTCGCGGTGCGTCCGCACCCGGTCTTCACCCGCGACGGGCTGAACCTCCGGGTGACCGTGCCGGTGACCTTCACCGAGGCCGCGCTCGGCGCGACCATCGAGGTGCCGACGCTCGGCGGCGACCCCGTCAAGCTTCGGGTGGCGCCCGGCACTCCCTCGGGGCGAGTGCTCCGGGTCAAGGGCCGTGGCGTGCAGTCGACCAAGGGCACCGGCGATCTTCTCGCCGAGGTCCAGGTGGCCGTGCCGTCGCACCTCGACGATGCCGCGCGCGAGGCACTCGAGCGTTTCCATGATCTCGAGCCCAAAGAGAATCCGCGTGCCGAGCTCATGAGCAAGGCGCGAGGCTGACATGCGTGTCCGGAACAGGAGATCTGGCGAGCACAGGATGATTCCACGCGAATCCACCTGTTGCCGCCTGATCTCCTGTTCTCGTGGGAGCGAGGGGAGGTGAGGAACATGGACGAGCAGCCCGAACTCGACGAGAACTCGCCGATCCTCGCGATCGCCGTGGCGGCAGAGCTCTCGGGCATGCACCCGCAGACCCTCCGTCAGTACGACCGCCTGGGCCTCGTGGTGCCCGCACGCACCCAGGGCGGATCGCGGCGCTACTCGCTGCGCCACGTCGCCCAGCTGCGCGAGGTCGCCCGCATGTCGGCCGACGGCATCGGGCTTCCCGCGATCGCCCGCATCCTCGAACTCGAGGATCGCGTCCGCGAGCTGCACGGCCGCGTGCGCGATCTCGAAGAGCGGGTGCGCACCGAGCTCGAGCGCCGCCCGGGCGCGCGTATCTTCGCCGCCGGCGCGACGGGGTCGGTCGTGACGCTGCGTCACGGCACCCGTGCCCGCCGTGCGACCGAGCTCGTGGTGTGGCGTCCGCGCCCACTGGTGGAGCAGCAGCGCGATTCCGGTGAATCCGACGACGACGAGCGCGACTGACGGCATCCGCATCGCTCCACCGGCTGACGGGATGCCGCGGCACTCGCGCACCGCGCGGCCCGGGCGCATCATGGACCCATGGCGACCCTCGATGACGTCCGAGCCATCGCGCTCGGTTTTCCCGGTGCGACCGAGGGCGTCGACGGGCATCGCGGCGGCGTGACGTGGCGGATGCCCTCCGGCGCGTTCGTCTGGGAGCGCGGGCCCGGCACGCGCGACCTCGAACAGCTGGCGCAGCTCGGCCGCGAATGGCCGTCGGGTGACGTCGTGGGCGTGCGCACCGACGGGCTCCAGGTCGCCCAGGCGCTGGTCGAGACCTATCCCGACGTCTTCTTCACGATCCCGCATTTCGACGGCTATCCCGCCGTCCTGCTGCGGGTCGATGCGATCGAGCTCGATCATCTGCGTGAGGTGATCACCGATGCCTGGCTGCTCAAGGTGACGAAGCGAGTGGGCGCCGAGTGGCTCGCCTCGCACCCGCCTACGCTCTAGGCGTCGACGTTGCGATGGCGACGGAAGAGCTCCCAATCCGAGCGTGACAGATCGGCGTACTGGTAGGCCCACTCCAGGATCGCCTCGCCGACGATGCGGCCGCCGCCGACGTATCCGGCGACAGCGGACGAGTCGGGCGACTGCCCGTGGGCGCGGGCGAGCGTCGCCGCGCACGCGTCGCCGTACCAGCGGAACGACGCGTCGTCGAGCGTGTCCATGTCGAACCCGCCCTTCTTGTCGTGGAACTGGCGCACGTAGAAGTCGCGCTGGGCGCCTTCGGGGGTCTTCAGCACGTGGCCGAGGAAGGGATCCGACACCGCCTGCAGGATGCGCTGCATCGCGACGACGCGCCCTCCGTCGCCGTGCGCGTCGATGTAGCGGGCGACGGCGGGGGGCTGCTGGACGCCCCCGTGCTCGATCAGCACGCTGCGACCGGCCTCCTTGCCCTGCAGCAGGAGCGCGCCTTCGTCGCCGTCCTGCATCGAGAGCAGGAAGCATCGTGTGCCGACGCTTCCCACGCCGACCACGCGAAGGGCGAGATCCGATACCGAGTACTTCTGCAGCAGCACGCGGATGTCGACGTTGACCGACTCGAAGTACTGGTCGAGCACCCGCAGCAGGCGCTCCTCGAGCAGCGAGCCCACGTGCGTCATGGTCGGCGGTACGTCCACGAACACCAGCCGGCCGTCGTCGGACCGTGTCGTGAGCTTGCGCGCGGCACGCTTGGCGGTGCGCTTCTCGGCATCCTTGATCGTCTTGTCGATGACCTCGCGCGTCTCTTCATCCACCGCCCGATCGGCGGCCAGCGCATCGAACCGGTCGTAGTAGCGCTTCAGCGGCGTCCGCTTCGCGCCCGCGTCGATCGAGCGCGCATAGGTGCGCACGGCCTCCAGCGCGGACGCGCGGATCACGGCATCGTCGCGCGACGTCGCCTGCCCCGCGATCACGATGCTTGTCACCAGCCGCTTGACGTCCCACTCCCACGGGGCCCACGCCGCCTCGTCGAAGTCGTTGAGGTCGAACACGAGCGTGCGCTGCGGCGACGCGTAGAGGCCGAAGTTCGCCACGTGGGCGTCGCCGCACGACCCCACCAGCAGATCGGTGCTGGGCGAGCGGGCGAGATCCGCGGCCATCAGCGCGGCCGTTCCTCGATAGAACGCGAACGCGCTCTCGGCCATGCGCTGGGTGCGGATGGGAACGAGTTCGGGAACGCGCACCTCGTCCTGCGCGTCGAGGATGCCCATCGGATCGCGAGGACCGTCGGGCAGCTCGGCGAGCGACTCGCGCGAAACCCGCCCGCGAGCCGTGCGCCCCTCTTCGAGGTGCTCGTGCAGGGAGCGGGGTGCGGCCCAGTGGCGTGCGATGGGGCTCGCGTCAGTCGTCGACATCGCCCCAGTCTGGCACCGCGCCCTTCGGGGGGATACACCTTTCTCACGCGGAGGATCACGGCGCCAGGCGCGCCTGCGTGGCTTGCGATGCGCGAGGAGCCCGAGTCGCTACTCTGGCGACGTGACCCGCGCTGCGCCCTCCGACCAGCAGTCTGTGCTCTCGCCGAGCATCCGCGTCCTTCTCGGACTCGCGGCAGCCGTCGTGGTGCTGGCCGGGGTGTTCTTCGCCCGCGATGTGTTCGGCCCCCTCGCCCTGGCGATCGTGCTGGTCGTGATCTGCGAACCCGTGCGCCGGCCGCTCGAGCGTCACGGGTGGCCGCGCTGGAGTGGAACGACCGCGGTGATCGTCATCGTCTACCTGGTGCTGATCGGCATGGCGGCGCTGCTGTGGCTCGCGGGGACGCAGTTCGCCCGGTTGGTGGGCGAGTTCGCCGATGAGCTGCGGGGGAGCGTCGACGGCCTCCTCGCCTGGCTCGAGTCGGCAGGGCTCGACCAGCAGGCATCGGATGCCGCAGCCTCCGTCCTCGATCCGACGGTGCTCGTCGAACTGGCCTCCAGCCTCGGCGGCATCGTCCTGGGCGTCGCGACGGCGCTCTTCTTCGTCTTCGCCTACGTCATCTTCATGGCCGCGGACGCCGCGCGCTACCGCGACGCGGAGCGGGTGTTCGGCGTCGAGCGCCGCCCGGTGCTCGACCGCATACGCCGCCTGAACTCCGGCATCCGTCGCTACTACGTCGTCAACGCCTCGTTCGGCGCGATCGTGGCGATCATCGACGGTCTCGCTCTGTGGTGGCTGGGGGTTCCCGCGCCCCTGGTGTGGGCGATCCTCGCGTTCGTCACCAACTTCGTGCCCAACATCGGGTTCGTGCTCGGCCTGATCCCGCCGGCGGTGCTCGCGTTCGTCGTGGGGGGCTGGCCGATGCTGCTCGCGGTCCTCGCGATCTACTGCGTCGTCAACGTCGTGCTGCAGGTGCTCGTGCAGCCGAAGTTCGTCAGCGACGCGGTCGACCTCAGCCTCACGCTCAGCTTCTTCTCGGTCATCTTCTGGACTTTCGTCATCGGCCCGCTGGGCGCGATCCTCTCGATCCCGCTCACCCTGTTCGTGCGGGCACTCGTGCTCGAAGGCGATCCCGGCTCGCTGTGGCTGCGATGGCTCTCGGGCGATCATGCCGCGACGCCCGCGAACGCGCGGGCCGAGGCATACGGCGACCCTGCTCATTCATCGACCACCACATCCACTCGGAGGCGGCAATGACCCAGTTCCCCATCGACACCCCCGTCGACGAATCGCCCGAGGCATCGCGAGACGCCGCCGTCCCGGCGACGCGCCGGGATCTCGCCGCTCGCCGGCTCATCGACACGTCGAGCGAGCGCTCGCTCGAATCGCTCGCGCTCGCCGTCGGTGCACTTTCGTTCGTGGTGTCGGCACTCATCGCGCTGGTGGTCTTCGGATTCCACTCGACGCCGATCTCCGGGCCCGGGTCGGTCGGCGAGTTCGCAGCGGTCGCGTCGGGAGTGGTGGCTCTGCTCGCGGTCGTCGCAGGGCGGTACTTCCTCCACGAGCGCGGACCGCACGGCCGCCTGCACGTACTGGACTACCTCGACATCGCGGCGCTCGCCATCGCGCACGCGGTGATCGCGGTGCTCGGCTGGACGCTTCTCGCGGTCATCCTCGAGCAGGCCTTCATCGGGGCCGAGGTGTTCGCCCTCGCGGTGCTGATCCTCGCGGGAGCCGCCGCTGCGATGACTGGTTACATCTCGTTCTTCTCGGCGACGCACATGGATCTGCAGCTGCTCGCCACGGTGCTCGCGGTGTTCCTCGTGTTCGGGGTGGTGTCGAGCATGCTCACGGCCAGCGACCCGAACTGGTGGAAGGACAACCTCAGCGCACTGGGCATGTCGTCGAACGTGTCGGCCTTCGCCTTCAACATCACGATCATCGTCGCCGGCTTCCTGGTGACGACGCTGGCCCGCTACTCGACCCGCGGCATCCCGACCGACAATCCCGTCGGAGTCGGCCGCGTACGGATCACGCTCATCGTGGTGGGCGTGTTCCTCGGCATGGTCGGCCTCTTCCCCGTCGATCGCTTCTTCGCTCTCCACACCGGCGTGGCCTCGGGCATGGTGGTCGCGTTCGGCGTGCTGGTGATCGCGCTGCCGCGGTGGATCACCGGGATGCCGCGCCCGTTCGTCGTCGTCGGCTGGCTGTTCCTCGCCGTGACGCTGGTGCTGTCGCTGCTCTTCGCGACCGGCTACTACACGCTGACCGCGGTGGAACTCGTGGCCGGCATCCTCGTCTTCACGTGGATCGTGCTGTTCATCCGCAACGCGTCGGCCCTCGAGCAGGACGCGCGCGAGGCGCCCTCCGCGGTCGCCGCGACGTCAGCGCACTGACCCGGCTTCCGGAACGAAGCCGGCTTCGCGGGCGAGGTCGGCCGGCCCGATCAGCATCTGTCGCGCCTTCGTGACGACGAGCCAGGTGGGCAGCACGATGATGCACAGCATCGGAAGCACGGTCACGTCGCCCACGATGGCCACCGCCACGAAGATCGCGATCCAGCCGTCGCGCGCGATCGCGAGGGTGAGCCCGAGCACCCCGCACGCGACGGCGAGACTGGCGGGCAGCCCCGGAAGGAGGGCGCTTCCGAGCAGTCCGGCGGTGACGCCCAGGAACACGGCCGGAAAGACGCGGCCGCCGCGGAACCCCGCGGACGCCGCGACGACCAGCGCGAGCAGTTTGACGACGAGGATCACGACGAGCTGCCCGGCGTCGTAGTCGTCGGAGTTCTGCAGCAGCTCGCCGCTCTGCTCCAGGCCCTTGAAGAGCGTGATCGGTCCGCCGATGGCGCCGAGGACGCCGAGGATCACTCCGCCGAGCGTGATGTAGAGAATCGGATGCCGCAGCGCCCGGAATGCGCGGTGCACCAGCGGGAAGAGATAGACCGCGATGAGGCCGAAGGCCGCCGCCGCACACGCGACGATCGACCCGAGCAGCAGATCGAACGCCTGCGGAGCGCCGTACGGGGTGGCGGCGTACATGGCCCCGAAGCCGCCGCCGAGCAGGTACGTCGTGACGGACCCCGCACCTGCCGCCACGAGCGGGAGGAAGAGTCGGTCCCACAGCGTGCCGCCGGTCTTCATCCCCGCCACCAGTCCGGTGAACACGAGGGCGGCAGCCACCGGCGTGCCGAACAGCGCGCCGATCGTGGCCGACGCGGCGAGGGCGCCCACGAACTCCGGAGGCACGGCCTTCGACATGCGCGCGACGATCGCGACCGCGAGGGCGGTGTTGATCGCGATGATCGGGTTCTCGGGGCCGAGGCTCACGCCTCCCGCGAGGGCGAGGATCACCACGATCAGCAGGCTCGGCAGAGCCGACAGCTTCATCGGGGGAGCGACGAGCTCGGTGGTGGCCGTGTCGGGGCCGGCATGCCCCGGCATCAGCCACACGACCAGCCCCACCGCGATGCCGGTGAAGGTGAGCACCGTGAAGATCCACCACGGCTCCGCCCCGGTCATGCCGAAGGATCCCGGGAGCGACGTCCACAGCACGCCCTCCAGCTGCTCGGCGACGGTGTCGACGGCCCAGAGGGCGAGCGCCGACACGACACCGATCACGATCGCCGGCACCGACATCAGGAGGAGTCGCCGAACGCTCACGGGTGGGGGCACCGGTGCCGGAGCGGGTGCGGGAGCGGGTTCGCCGGTCATGGCGTCACCTTATCGGGGCGGGTGGCACTCGCGGGTACTTCACCAGACCCCCGCTGCGACGCGGGTGTGCCCCCGTCCTGGCGCGCCCCGAGCGCGGGTGGGCGTGAATGCGGCACAATTCGCGTGTGGACGAGAGCACGTGGCACAAGCGCACCCAAGTGCCACTCATGGTCGCCTCGCTGGCATACCTGGTGGCGTACTCGTGGCGCGTCATCGCAGATCTGGGCGGCACGCCCCGCACGATAGCGACGGCGGTGATCGCCATCACGTGGAGCATGTTCATCGCGGACTATCTCGTCCGGCTGATGCTCGCGGAGCACCGCTGGCAGTGGTTCCGCAAGCACCTCGGAGCGCTCACGTTCGCCCTGATCCCGGTCCTGCGGCTGGTGCATCTGCTCCGCTTCCTGACGCGGGTACCGGGCATGCGGCCGAGTGCGGCCGGAATCCTGCGGACCCAGATCATCGTCTACGGCGCGGGCGCGGCCGTCGTCCTGATCTATCTCTCCTCGCTGGCCGTCCTCGAGGCCGAGCGCTACGCGCCTGACGCCACGATCACCTCCTTCGGCATCGCCATCTGGTGGGCGTGCGTGACGGTGACTACGACCGGGTACGGCGACTACACGCCGGTGACGGATGGCGGTCGTTGGGTGGGTGTCGGGTTGATGTTCGGCGGCGTCGCGCTGGCCGGCATCATCACCGCCACACTCGCGTCGTGGGTGCTCGAGCGGGCGAGTCGTACGCGCGACGACGAGGAGCCCGCGACACGGGCGCAGGTGCGCGAACTCACGGCGCTGGTGGCGCAGCTGCGCGCCGAGCGCGACGGCGGCCGGGACGACCGGCCCGAAGCCTGAGGCGTGCCTCGCGCGTCACCCCTGCCGGGTGACGCGGGGGCGGCGATCGCCGGGATACCGTGCGGGGGTCGATCCTGAGGAGGACGCCATGCCCATCGACCGTCATGCGCGCACGATGCTTCCGATCCCCGACCGCCCCGGGCCGTCACTGACGACCTACGACGCGAAGGATCCCGACACCGCCTACCCGCCGATCATGCCGCTGCTTCCGCCGGAGGGGGCGCCGAACGTGCTCGTGATCCTGCTCGACGACGTGGGCTTCGGAGCCTCGAGCGTCTTCGGCGGACCCTGTCGGACGCCGAACGCCGAAAGGCTCGCGGCAGGCGGGCTGCGCTACAACCGGTTCCACACGACGGCACTCTGCGCACCGACACGGCAGGCGATGCTCACCGGCCGCAACCACCACTCGGTCGGGATGGGGAGCATCACCGAGACGGCGACCTCGGCGCCGGGCAACAGCTCGCTGCGGCCGAACACCAAGGCGCCGATCGCGATGACGCTGAAGCTCAACGGGTACTCGACGGCGCAGTTCGGAAAATGCCACGAGGTGCCGGTCTGGCAGTCGTCGCCGATTGGTCCGTTCGATGCGTGGCCGTCGGCCGGTGGCGGGTTCGAGACGTTCTACGGCTTCATCGGCGGCGAGAACAACCAGTGGGAACCGGCCCTGTACGAGGGGACGACGCCGGTCGAGCCTCCCGCGACGCCCGAGGAGGGCTATCACCTCACCGAGGACCTCGCCGATCGCACGATCGGCTGGATCCGCACGCAGAAGGCGCTCGCACCTGATCGCCCGTTCTTCGCATATCTCGCGCCGGGTGCGACGCACGCGCCGCACCACGTGCCCGCCGAATGGGCGGACAGGTACAAGGGCCAGTTCGCGGAGGGCTGGGATGCGCAGCGGGAGAAGACGTTCGCGCGCCAGAAGGAGCTCGGCGTGATCCCCGCCGATGCCGAGCTCACCCCGCGTCACGACGAGATCCCCGCGTGGGACGACATGCCCGACGATCTCAAGCCGGTCCTCGAACGCGAGATGGAGGTCTACGCGGGATTCCTGGAGCACACCGATCATCACGTCGGCCGAGTCCTCGACGCGGTTGAGGATCTCGGAATCCTCGAGAACACGCTCGTGTACTACATCATCGGCGACAACGGGGCATCCGCCGAGGGCACCGTCAACGGAGCGTTCAACGAGATGGCCAACTTCAACGGCATGGCCGCGCTCGAGACGCCGGAGTTCATGCGCTCGAAGATGGACGAGTTCGGCTCGCCGACGTCGTACAACCACTACGCGGTCGGGTGGGCCTGGGCGATGGACACCCCGTTCCAGTGGACCAAGCAGGTGGCATCGCACTGGGGAGGCACGCGCAACGGCGCGATCGTGCACTGGCCGAAGGGCATCTCGGAGAAGGGCGGCCTGCGTTCGCAGTTCACCCACGTCATCGATATCGCCCCGACGATCCTCGAGGCGGCGGGGCTTCCCGAGCCGACCTTCGTCAACGGCGTCCAGCAGTCGCCGATGGAAGGACGGAGCATGCTCTACTCGTTCGCCGAGCCGGCCGCGCCCGAGACGCACGACCTGCAGTACTTCGAGATGTTCGGCAACCGCGGCGTCTATCACAAGGGCTGGAGCGCGGTCACGAAGCACCGTACGCCGTGGGTCATGGTCGGCGGCACGCTGCCCGCCTTCGACGACGACGTGTGGGAGCTGTACGACGGGGCGTCGGACTTCTCGCAGGCCCGCGACCTCGCGGCGCAGCATCCCGAGCGGCTCCATGAGATGCAGCGCCTGTGGCTGATCGAAGCGGTCAAGTACAACGTGCTGCCGCTCGACGACCGCACCGCAGACCGTCTCAACCCCGACATCGCCGGACGCCCGACGCTGGTGCACGGCACGTCGCAGACCTTCTTCCCGGGGATGGGGCGGCTGTCCGAGAACAGCGTTGTCAGCATCAAGAATCGGTCCTTCTCGATCACCGCCGAAGTGCAGATCCCGGATGCCGGAGCCCAGGGCGTGATCATCGCCCAGGGCGGCCGGTTCGGAGGCTGGAGCTTCTACGTCCACGATTCCGCGGCGCGATTCACGTACAACGTCCTCGGCATCCGGCAGTTCACGACGGTGGCGGATTCACCGATTCCGCCGGGCACGCACCAGGTGCGGGTGGAGTTCGCCTACGACGGCGGGGGTCTCGCGAAGGGCGGTGACGTGACCATCTACTACGACGCAGAAGCGGTCGGCACCGGGCGCGTCGAGGTGACGCAGCCGATGGTCTTCTCGGCCGACGAGACCACGGACATCGGGTACGAGTCGGGCACGCCGGTCACCGAGGACTACACGCCCCGGACGAGCCGCTTCCGCGGACGCATCGAGTGGGTGCAGATCGATCTCGGTCTCGACGATCACGACCACTTCATCGACCCCGACGAGCGCATGCGGATCGCGATGGCGCGGCAGTAGGGACCGGAGCGGCTCTGCACACGAGGAAGGCCGCGCCCCGGAGGGGCGCGGCCTTCGACGGTGGACGGGTGAGCGTCAGGAGAGCAGCTTCGCCTTCGCGGCCGAGAACTCCTCGTCCGACAGGATGCCCTGCGCGTGCAGGGTCCCCAGCTGGGTGAGCTGCGCCATCAGGTCGGTGCCGCCGCCCGCGGGCGCGGGTGCGGGAGCGGGAGCTGCGGCCTGCGCGTTCGCGACGGCCTGGGCCGCCGCCGCATCCATCGCGGCCTGCTGCTGCTGCGCTGCGTAGGCCTGCTCCTCGGCCTGCTCGTTCGCCTTGCCCTGCTGGTGCCGGGCGACGCTTCCCGAGACGGCCGTGGCCGTTCCGGCGACGACGGCGGTGCGCGCCGCCATTCCGATCAGGCCTGGGCGGCCCCTTCTTCCGAGTGGCATGTCTCCTCCTTCAGTCGGCGTTCTCAGCGAGGAACGCGTTGACGATCGGGGCCGGGATGGCCTCGCGTGCGATGACCGCGCCGCCGGCGTTGTACAGGGCCGACGAGAACGCCTTGGCCCAGAGCAGCTCGACGACGAGGATCGCGGCCGACGAGCCGGGCTCCACGTTGTCGGCGAGGAAGAGGATGTCGTCCTCGCCCGCGAGTCCCGCGAGATCGAGCGCGGGGACTCCGCCGTCGTCGGTCGTGTCCGAGAGCTCGAGGATCTCGAGCTCTCCTTCGGGCGAGCGCCGCACGAACACCAGGTCGAGCACATTCACCGTGCCCGCGGCGACGAGGTCGTCGATCGCCTGGAGGACGGCCGGACCCGGCCGGTCTCCGTCGAAGCCGATCGCGTAGAACTCGATGGGGCCGTAGTCGAAATTAGTCATCTCTGCTCCTTGTCGTGCTCCGGCTCAGGCCGTGAGCGCCTTCGCCTTCAGCGCTTCGAATTCTGCCTGGGTGATGGCACCCGAGTCGAGAAGCGACTTCGCCTTGGCGATGTCGTCGGTGGGGCTGGCGGCCGTGCCTGCCGTGGCGCGGATGTACGCCTGCTGATCGGCCTGCAGGGCCTGCGCCTGGGCGATCGAGCGCTTCTGCATGCCCGGTCCGCGCGCGATGAGGTAGACCAGCGCCGTGAGGAACGGCACGAAGATCAGGAAGATGATCCAGACGGCCTTCCATCCGCCGCTCAGGGTGTGGTCGCGGAAGAGGTCGCCGATGATCGAGAAGATCACCATCAGATACGCGACGAACACGAACACCCAGAAGAACCAGGCGATGAGGTCCCAAAAGCCCATGTCAAGCCAATCGTCAGTGACGGGCGGGCGCCCGTCGATATCGAGAACATACGGACCGGGATGGCCTCGAGGCATCACCCGACGCAGGTGAGACTACTCCTTCAGATGGTCTCGACAGGGTTCACCGAGACGACATCGATGTGAAGCGCATCGAACATCTCGAGGATCCCGAGGAGCTTCGCCTGGTCGGGGATCGCGCCGACGATCCACGTGAGACCGTCCGCGTCGGTGTCGATGCGGAATTCCGGCAGCGCTGCCACTATGTCCGGGCCGAGGCGGCCGCGCACGATCACTTCCACGACCCGTGAGTCCATGGGCGTCAGTCTGCGGGTCATCTCGTCGACCGGGCGTCACCCGTGTGGGATGATTCCCCACAGCACCAGCGCTCGCGCACCCACTCGCCAGGGAGAGCACATGCTCGGGGACAGTAGGAACAGGATTCCGGCACACGCCGTGGATCGACCGGCGCTGCGGGAACGGCTCGATGCCGGACTGGCGGCCCCGCTGTCGCTCGTCGTCGCGCCCGCCGGCGCCGGAAAGTCCGTGCTGCTCGCGCAATGGGCGCGCACCGTGGAAGACCGCGTGGTGGTGTGGCTCGACGTCGCCGCCACCGACGAGGACGCCCTGGTCTTCTCACGGCGCCTCGTGTCGGCGATCACCGAGGCCGCTCCTGACTTCGCGCGTCCGGCGGCACCGGTCGCGGCATCCGATCGCCGTCTCGGAGACGCGTTCGTCGAGGAGATCGCCGGCGGTCTGAGCCAGGCCGGCCCGCTGCTGCTGATCTTCGACGACGTCGACCGGCTCGGCGGGACCGAGGTCCTCGCAGACCTCTGGCGACTCGTCGGTCTCCTGCCCGCGACGACGCACGCCGTCTTCGCGTCACGGATCGATCTGCAACTCGGCTGGAGTCGTCACCGGCTGCAGCACGCGCTCGTCGAACTGCGCCAGCGCGAGCTCGCCTTCGACGACGAGACGACCACGCTCGTGCTCGAGAGCATCATCGGACGGCCGGTCGATCACGCCGACGCGACGGCCATCACCGCGCGGACCGAGGGATGGGCTGTCGGCGTGCAGCTCACGGCGCTGTCGTTGCGCTTCGCCGCCGAGCCCGATCGCATCGTCGACACTCTCGCCGACACCGACCGGCTCGTCGTGGACTACCTCAGCGAGGAGGTCCTCGACGGGATCGACCCGCTTCGCCGCGAGGCGCTGACACGCCTGTCGATCGTCGACGAGATGTGCGCGGGACTCGTCGAGGCGGTGTGCGGGATCGAGGGGGCGGCCTTCCTCGCCGACCTCGAGCGGGACTCGCTCTTCGTGGTCCCCGTTCCCGGCAACCCCGGGTGGTTCCGGTTCCACCGGCTGTTCCACGACCTGCTCCTGCTGCGGCTGCGCGCGGGGTCGGCCGCGCGCTCCGAGTCCGAGCTTCTGCAGTCGGCGGCGGAATGGTTCGATCGCGAGGGGCTCGTCGACTCCGCGATCGACTGCCTCGTCCGCGCCCGTCAGTGGACCGCCGTGCTGGATCGCGTGCTGAGGCTCGGGCGGGAACGCTACGAGGAGCGCCGGATGGCGCGGGTCGCGGGCTGGCTGGCCCAGGTGCCCGCCGAGGTGCGGGCCGCGCGGCCCGACGCCGAGCTGCTGTTCGCGATCGCGCAGGGGATGACCGGCCGCACCACGCCGGCCGTCGCGGCATTCCGCGAGATGCTGGCCGCCGGCGTGCTCGACGAGGGTCAGACGCAGGTGGCCGCGGCATACCTCGCGGCGTGCGTGCAGTTCGAGCCGCATCCGGAACTCTTCGCCGGAGCGGCGGACCAGGCGCTCGCAGCACTCGGGCAGCATCCCGACGCGACGCCGCCCGATCTCGTCGGTGTGACGAGCCGGCCGCTCCTGACCATGGTCGCGGACGGCTCGCGGGGCCGGGCGCTGTTCCTGCTCGGAGACCTCGAAGGAGCGCAGCGCGCGCTGCGTGCCGCGCTCGCCGGCGCAGGATCGGGCTACCGCCCGTATCGCGTTCACGGGCTCGGGTCGCTCGCATTGGCCGAGGCTTTCGCCGGACGACTGCGCGCCGCCACCGAGCACGCCGACGAGGCGCTCGCAACCGCGACCGCATCCGAGCTGCTCTCGCACCCTGCGCCCGCCGACGCGTACCTGGCGCGAGCGGTCGTCGCCGTGCAGCGGGGGGAGCCGGATGCCGGCGCGCTGGCACTCGCCGAGGGCACGCTGCGCGCCGCATCCAACCGGCGCACGCAGCTGCTCTGGGTCTCGCGGCTCATCGCCGCGCTCGTCGAGCCCGATGACCTGGACCCCGACGCGGACGCGGGATCGCTCGGCGCGCCACCCCCGCTGGTGAGGCAGGGCCTGCTCGCACAGGCGATGCGCCGAGCGAGGCTGCAGGGCTCACCGTCGCTGTCGGTGCCGCATGCCCAGGGCTGGTCGATCGCCGTTTTCGAGGCGGTGGCCGCCCTGCTCACCGCCGGTCGCACCGAGGCTGCCCGGGCGGTGCTGGCGCAGCATCCGTTCGATCCCGATCCCGCGCGAGTGCTGCGTGCGGTCGAGCACGAGATCCTGCTCGGCTGGGCGAGCGCGACGGAAGGGCGCCCCGCGCCGGTGCGCGAGCACCTGCTGGCCGCGCTGGATCTCGCCGAGCCGGAGTGGCTGGTGCACCCGTTCGTCCGGGCGGGGCCGCGTGTCGCGGAGCTCATCGACGACCTGCCGGGCGTCGGGAGCGAGTTCCGCACGATCGCGGTGAATCGTGCCCGTCGTGCGGGCGCGTCGCGCGAGCAGGAGCTGGTCGACGCCCTCACCCCGCGTGAGCTCGAGCTGCTGGCGTACCTTCCTTCGAGGCTCACGATCGCCGACATCGCGGCGCGCAACTTCGTCTCGACCAACACGGTGAAGACCCACCTCGGCCACATCTATCGCAAGATGGGCGTACGGGGGAGAGATGCGGCGATCCAGCGCGCGCGCGAACTGGGGCTCGTCGATGCCGCCGAGATCGCCCGCGTGGGGTGATGGCCGAGCGCCGCGCGCGGCGTCATCATGAGGGATGACCTCGAACCAGGACGCCGACGCCCCGGGCGACCCCGTCGCCTCCACGGGCACTGACGATGTCGTGATGAGCGTGCAGGAGCGCCCGCGCCGGTTCTGGAGCGTGCTCGCGGGTCTGGATCACCCCATCGGGATGGGGTTCCTGGTGACGCTCGGCGTGCTGGGCGCACTCCTTCTCGGCAGCGCCCTGGGCTCGATCTCGACGATCCTGGTCTACATCGTGCTGGCGATGTTCCTCGCGGTGGGCCTGGACCCGATCGTGCGGCTTCTGGAGCGACACCGCGTGAAGCGGGGCCTCGGCATCGCGATCGTGTTCTGCGGATTCGCACTGGTCATCGCCCTGTTCCTCGTGTTCGTGCTGCCGCCCGTGCTCGCCCAGATCGTGGAGCTCGTCGAGGCGATCCCCGAGACCATCGCGGGCATCCCCGACTCCGTATGGTTCGGTCAGCTCGACGCGGATGCTCAGGCGGCCGTGCTGGCGGCCATGGTTCAGCTCTCGGACTGGGTCTCTTCCCCGTCGACGATCGCGATGCTCAGCGGCGGTGTGCTCGCCGTCGGAGTCGGCTTCGTCACCGCGGTGTCCGGCGGCTTCATCGTCGTCGCGCTCACGCTGTACTTCCTCGCGTCGCTCGCCGCGGCCAAGCAGGCCTTCTATGCTCTGGCGCCCGCCCACAGCCGCGTCCGCCTGTCCGATCTGACCGAGCGCATCACCGGCTCCGTCGGCGACGCGCTGATCGGGTCGGTCATCCTCTCGTCGCTGAACGCGGGCACGGTGTTCGTCCTGCACCTGGTGATCGGGCTGCCGTTCCCCGCCCTCATGGCGGTGATCGCGTTCGTCATCACCCTGATCCCGCTGTTCGGATCCGTGATCTTCCTCGTCCTCGGCTCGCTCGTCGCGCTCTTCACGAGCCCCACGCAGGCGCTGATCTTCGCGATCGCGTACCTGATCTACATCCAGCTCGAGTCCTACGTGATCAGCCCGCGGGTGATGAACAAGGCGATCGCGATCCCGGCCGCACTCGTCCTCATCGGTGCGCTGGTGGGTGGGGCGCTGATGGGTGTGATCGGTGTGCTCGTCGCCCTGCCCGTCATGGCCTCGATCCTGCTGATCATCCGCGAGATCGTCGTGCCGAAGCAGAACCTCAAGGTCTGAGTCACCCCCGCGTCCCCCTCCGGCGCCGAAACAGGGGATTCTCCGCGAGACCTAGGGCGACGTCCTCGGTCTCGGCGCGAAACCCCGGGTTCGACGAGCGCTATCGGGGTTCGCGCGCGGAGGGCGAAGGACGAGCGAGCGGATGCCGCGGGCCGCGGCATCCGTCGGCTCGGGTCAGTTGAGGGCCGAGGTGAGCCGTGCGACGCCGTCGAGGAACGTCGCCTTCGCCGGCTCGTTGCGCCACTCCTCGATGGTCAGCTCGCGGCCGGCGTCGCGGTAGCCCTGCTCGACCTCGCGCATCGCGCGGACGAACGATTCGCCCCGCACCATGAGCGAGACCTCCATGTTGAGGCTGAACGACCGGATGTCCATGTTGCTCGAGCCGATCACGGCGATGTCGTCGTCGATGGAGAAGTGCTTGGAGTGCAGGATGTACGGCGCCGGGTACAGGAAGATGCGCACGCCCGCCTCCAGCAGAGCCGTGTAGTAGGAGCGCTGGGCGTGATAGACGAGCCCCTGGTCGCCGATCTCGGAGACGAAGAGCTGCACCTCGAGGCCGCGCTGGCACGCGGTGGTGATCGCGTAGACCATCGCCTCGTCGGGCACGAAGTACGGGCTCGTGAGGATGACCTTCTCGGTCGCGCCGTGGATGAGCGAGAGGAACAGGCGCAGATTGTTCTCGGTCTCGTAGCCGGGACCGCTGGGCACGACCTGGCACAGCAGCGCGTCGGGCGAGGCGGAGCGCGCCAGCTCGGCGGCGGCGACCCGCTCGGCGGTGAGCTCTTCGCCGGTCTCGATGAGCCAGTCGGACTGGAACACCGCATCGATCGCCGCGACGGTCGGGCCGGTGACCCGCGTGACGAGCTCCTGCCACATCAGGCCGCGCTTGATGTTCTTGGGGGCGTCGTAGCTGCGATCGATGAGGTTCTGCGATCCGAGGAACCCGACACGGCCATCGATCACGACGATCTTGCGGTGGTTGCGCAGGTCGGGACGCTGGTACTTGCCCTTCAGCGGCTGGACGGGGAGCATCCAGGACCACTTCACGCCGATGCGATCGAGCTCTGCGATCGTCGCGTCCCGGACGGTGACCTTGCGCGTGGCGATGTAGTCGGCGAGCACCCGGACGGTGACCCCGCGCGCGACGGCGCGCTCCATCGCCGCGAAGAATCCGCGGGTGGTGTCGTCGAAGCCGACGATGTAGAACTCGACGTGCACGAAGCGCTGCGCGTCGTCGATCGCCGCGGCCATCGCGTCGATCGAGGCCTGGTAGTCGCCGAACAGGACGGCGTCGTTGCCGGTGGTCGCCGGCAGCGCGGTGAGCAGTTCGTTCTGGTGCACGACCCGCTGGAACCATCGCGGGCCGTCGATGGCGGGCGCCTCGGCTCCGGCTCGGTTCACCGCCTCGCGGATGATCCCGTCGATGCGCGCCTGCTCGACCCGGCGCTTCTTCGGCAGCTTCACGTTGCCGATCAGCAGGAACAGCACGATGCCGACGACCGGCAGCAGGAAGATCAGCAGCAGCCACGACATCGCCGCCGTGGGCTTGCGCCCGCGGGGGATGACGATGAGCGCCGTGACGTTGATCGCGAGGATGGCGAGCGCGCCGAGCGCCCAGGGGAGGTTGGCGCCGAGAGCAGAGTCCACCCGCTCAGTGTGCCCGTCCTGGGCGCGCGCCGAGTCGTCCGTAGCGGGTGATTCGCGGTTCTGAGGCTGGTTCGAGGTTGCCGGGTGACCGCAGGGAACCCGGTCGCGAAGCGCTCAGGCGTCTGCGGCGCAGCGGAATCCGATGTGCGACATGCCGGTGTCCTCGGCCTGCGGAGACCTCGCCGCCGGACGGAAGCGCAGGCAGTAGTCGGGCGAGCACAGGTGCGATCCGCCTTTGAGCACCCGCCGCGGGATCGCGGGAAGACCGTCCTGCGCGCTCGCCGCGGCGAGGAGGTTCTCGCGCTTGCCCGCGTCGACCGGACGGTCCGACAGGCGCAGATGGCGAGGGGTGTAGTAGTCCGTCGTCCACTCCCACACGTTCCCGGTCATGTCGTACAGGCCGTATCCGTTGGGCGGGTAGGAGCCGACGGGCGCGGCATCGCCGACTCCGCGATTGTCGTACGGGAAGCGCCCCAGCCACGAGTTGGCCTGTGCCACGCCTTCCGGGTAGGCCTCGTCGCCCCAGGCGAAGCGGGCGCCGTCGAGCCCGCCGCGCGCGGCGAACTCGTGCTCGGCCTCGGTGGGCAGACGCAGTCCCGCCCACGCGGCGTACGACGCGGCATCCTCGAACGCGACATGGACGACCGGATGCCGCAGCCTGTCGTCGATGGACGACTGCGGGCCGCGCGGCCGGCGCCACGAGGCACCCGGCTGCCACCGCCACCAGTTGCGCCACTCGTCCAGGTCGGTCGGGCCGGATGTCGGGGTGAACACCATCGCACCGGGCACGAGGTCGGCGGGGTCCGCTCCTGGAAAGGCTGCGGGATCGAGCGGTCGCTCGGCGACCGTGACATAGCCGGTGTCGTCGATGAACGCGGCGAACTGCTCGTTCGTGACCTCGTGGCGATCGATCCGGAACGCGGCGATCTCGCGCTCGTGGACGGGCCGCTCGTCGGGATAGAACTCGTCGGATCCCATGCGGAAGACGCCGCCGTCGAGCAGCACCATGTCTCGGTCGAGCGGACTCACGCGTCTACCGTAGTCGCCCGCTCGCCGCTAGAAGCTGCCGATGCCCTTGCCGATGATCGCGACGCCGATGACCAGCAGCAGGACCGCCATGATGGTGGCGTTCTCCTTCGTCAACCACCCGCGCAGGGCGTCCAGCGGGCCGCGGAGCCGATCGGCGGCGAAGAGATAGCCGACCACGGGGACGAGGACCGTGGATGCCGCGATCACGGTGAACAGGGCGATCACGAGCACGATCGCCCCGCCGTCGAGGCCCGCGGCGCCGATCGTGACGCCCGCGCTCGCCGCCAGGAGCAGGTTCTTGGGGTTGACCGCCGACAGCAGGAATCCCAGGCCCAGGGCCTTCGGGAACGTGATCTTGTCGATCGCCTGCATCCACTTCGGCATCGTCGGCTCCTCGCCCGGCTGGGGGCGGCCGCGCCACTGACGCAGCGCGAGCAGGAGCAGGAGCGCACCCAGCACCAGCTGGATGACCCCCTTGATCGGCTGGGCGGCGGTCGGATCCTCGGCGGGGAGGATGGACGACAGCAGAGTGAAGACCGTCACGGCCACGACGATGCCCAGCACCCATCCGATGAGGAACCCGACGCCGGTGACGCGGGCCCGCGGCGAGAGGAGCATCAGGATCGCGGCGATGATCGGGATCGGGCTGATCGCCACACCGAGCGCGAGGGGAAGGATGTCTCCGATGACGGCGCCCATGGGCATGCCTCCTGGTCGAGTTCAGCGGTGGCGGTTCAGAGCAACCGTATCGTCGGCGGAGGTCAGAAGCCGTTGACGCGGTCGCGCCACTCCAGGAGCGGCTTCAGCGGCGAGAGGTCGTAGTCGGGCCCGTCGATCGCCGGGATCATGAGCCGGAACCCCAGCTCGAAGAGGCGCGCGGGGGCATCCGTCTCGGTCAGGGGGCCGAATCCGCGGATCGACCATCCGGTCGACAGCTCGATCTCGGCGGGGTCGCGGCCCTCCTTGGTGCACCACTCGTGCATCACGCCGATCTTGCGGGGCATCTCGTCGAGCTTCGTGAACGTGTGCCAGATGTCGGCGTGCTGGGCGACCAGGCGCAGCGTCTTGCGCTCGCCCTGACCGCCGATGAGCACCGGGATGCGGCGGGTCGGTGCGGGGTTCAGCCGATCCCAGCGTGCCCGGATGCGGGGAAGATCCTCGGCCAGCGCGTCCAGACGCGAGCCGACCGTGCCGAATTCGTAGCCGTACTCGTCGTAGTCGGGCTGCGCCCACCCCGAGCCCGTGCCGAAGATCAGGCGCCCGGTGCCGCCGGCGCGCGCGCTGATGTGGTCGACCGTGCGGGCCATGTCGGCCTGCAGGTCGGGATTGCGGTACGAGCTGCAGTTGACCAGCGGGCCGAACTCGACGCGCTCGGTCTGCTCGGCGAGAGCGCCCAGCACTGTCCACGCCTCGAAGTGCTCGGCGTCGAACGGTTGGGTGAGCGGGAAGAAGTGGTCCCAGTTGAAGATCGCATCGACGCCCAGATCCTCGGCGCGCAGCACCGCGTCCCGATAAGCCGAGTACGACGCGTGCTGCGGTGCGAGCTGCACGCCGATGCGGAGCGCGCGATGGGCGGCGGGATGCCTCGGCTCGGCCAAACGGGACTCCTTCGGTGAGGGGGTGGTTCAGTTCGTGGGTTCGATGCGCAGCACGCCCGGCGCTTCGCCGACCGTCAGATCATCGACGACGCGCACCGTGCGGGCGAGGTCGTCGACGGCGCCGATCACCGTGCCGAAGCGCTCGCGGTCCGAGCACACCGCGGTCACGGTGACGAAGTGCGTGCCGGTGTCCCACGTGTAGGTCGCGAACGGGGGTGTGCGCTGATCGGGCGGCAGGGCCATCTCGAGCTTCTCGCCCACGCCCAGATAGGCGCTGCGGAACGACTGCGTGTCGTCGTACTCCATCGGCATCATCGCGCGCGCGGCGCGCAGGTCGTTGGTCGCCTCCTGCACCTGCGCCATCGCGACGACGAGTTCGGCATCCGCCTTCCACACCCACACCAGCACGCGTCCTGCCGCGCGCCGCATGAGGAAGGGGGCGGCCTGGCTCATCGCCCAGGCGGCGACCCCGCTGCCCGGGCGAGCTCTGCCGTCGGTGCCGGTGGACGTGCCGAGCGCCGCGTTGGCCTGGTTCAGCAGCATCCGGATGGCGGCTTTGCGGTGCCGGCGTCCGCGGAAGCCGAGGGACTCGGTGACCGGCACCCAGAGGGTCGGATCGGCGTCGGCCTGCAATCGGGGCATGGTTCCAGCGTACGTTGCGCCCGCGCGGGCGCCGGGGCGCCCGGGGACCCCTCGGGTACAGTGGATGGCGCGCGCCGGCCCCCCTGCCGACGCGCGCTCGCCGCACAGACAGGCCCCCTTCTCTCGTGACCGATCCTGCGACGCCCGACGGCACGCCCGCCGACGCCGCTTCCGCGCGCCCTCTCAAGGTCCTGATCGGCGCCGACACGTTCCTGCCGCACGTGAACGGCGCTGCGCGGTTCGCCGAACGGCTGGCTGCCGGCCTCGTCGCACGCGGCCATGAGGTGCACGTGATGGCGCCCAGCGCCACGCACCCGCAGCACGGCACGTTCACCGAGGTCATCGAGGGCCAGCCGATGACGATGCACCGGGTTCCGGCCTGGCGCTACTACCCCCACGATTGGCTCACGTTCGTGCTGCCGTGGATGACGAAGCACTACTCGCGGCGTGTGCTCGACGAGGTGAAGCCCGACGTCGTGCACATCCAGTCTCACATCGTGATCGGGCGGGGCTTGGCCCGCGAGGCGCACAAGCGGGGCATCCCGATCGTCGCGACGAACCACGTGATGGCCGAGAACGTCGTCGACTTCACGACGCTGCCGCCCTTCCTCGACAAGCCGGTCATCAAGCTCGCGTGGGACGACGCGAAGCGCACGTTCGATCTCACGCGTGCCGTGACCACGCCGACGCGCAAGGCCGCAGACTTCCTCGAGCAGACGATCGAGATCGCCAACGTGATCCCGGTCAGCTGCGGCATCGAGGCGGCCAACTACACGCCGGACCTGACCCCCCGCGACGCGCATCGTCTCGTGTTCGTCGGCAGGCTCACCACCGAGAAGCAGATCGACGTGATCCTGCGCGCGATCGCCCGGCTCGACCCGGCGCTGAACGTGACGTTCGACATCGTGGGCAAGGGCGACCAGCGACGCAACCTCGAGCAGCTCGTCGGCGAGCTCGGTCTCGAGGAGCGCGTGACGTTCCACGGCCACACCACCGACGAGGAGCTGAAGAGCTTTCTCACTGACGCGAGCCTGTTCGTGATCGCGTCGATCGCCGAGCTGCAGTCGATCGCGACCATGGAGGCCATGGCGTCGGGGCTGCCCATCGTGGCGGCGGACGCGGTGGCGCTCCCGCACCTCGTGCACGACGGCGAGAACGGCTACCTGTTCACCCCCGGCGACGCGGACGACCTCGCCGCGAAGCTCACGATCGTGCTGACGCAGGCGCCCGAAGAGCGACTGCGCATGCAGCGCGCGTCGCTCGAGGGGGTCAAGGTGCACGATATGCAGCGCACCCTCGACACGTTCGAGGCGCTGTACCGCGACGAGCCGCTGCCCGAGTAGCGACCATGCACGTCGTGATGTTCGGCGATCAGCACGCCGAGACCCTGGGCGGGGCTCAGGTGTCGATGCGCCTGCAGCGTCGATTCCTCGAGAAGGCCGGGCACACCGTGACGATCGTGGCGCCGGCCGTGCACGGCGCGCGTGGTCGCGAGATCGCACCCGATGCGGCGTACATCGACCTCGCCTCGATGCCTGTCACGCTCGACCGCGAGTACTCGATGTCGTGGCCGGGCCGGCGCACGGACCGACGAGTGGATGCCGCGCTCCGGGGACGCCCCAAGGCCGACGTCGTGCATATCCAGGCCGACTTCTGGGGTGCGTTCATCGGGTACCGCTTCGCCGCGAGGCACGGCATCCCCGTGGTTCACACGATGCACAACCGGCTCGACGTCGGGATCGAGGCGACGACGCCCTTTCCGAAGCTCGTGCTGCGGGTGCTCAACGCGTGGCAGCGGTGGGCGATCGGCACCTCGGCGCCGGGTTCCGACGGCTGGGCGTACCTGCGCGGTCTCGCGTCCGGAGCGTCCGCGGTCACGGCGCCCTCCACGCACTTCGCCCGACGGCTCGAGGACCACGGTGTGCTTCCCGGTGTCGGGTCATCGAGGCGGCCCGCCCACGCCGCGCCGCGCGTCGACGTGATCTGGAACGGAATCGACGACGACGTCCTCGACGAGGTGCTCGCATCCGCGCCGGCGGCGCGCGCGCCCGGACGTGCGAGGTTCGTGTGGCTCGGCCGCATGAGCCCCGAGAAGCGGCTGTTGCCCTTCCTCGAGGCGATCGCCGCGTCGGGAGTGGATGCCGACGTCGAGGTGATCGGCGGGGGCGGGCAGCTGCGTGCCGCCGAGCGCCTCGTCGCGAGGACCGCGCCCCGCGCGGCGGTGCGCTTCGCGGGACGGATCCCCTATGCGCAGACCCTGCGGCGGATCGCCGCCGCCGATGCCGTGGTGCAGACCTCGATCGGCTTCGAGACGCAGGGCATGACGATCTTCGAGGCAGCCTCGCTCGGCACGCCGTCGATCGTGAGCGACCCGGATCTCGCGGCAGAGCTCGGGGCGGGCCGGTGGCAGGTCGGCGTCGGCACGACACCCGACCCGTCGGTGCCGGCGCTCGCCGAGGCGCTGCGGGCGGCGGCATCCGATGTCGACTCAGGCACCGCGCCCGTGGTCGACCCGACGGTGCGCGAGAGGTTCCGTCAGTCATCGCGGACCGCCGCGATGATCGAGATCTACCGCCGCGTCATCGCCTGATCACAGAGGCCGGGCCCGATCCCGGCTCGAAGGCACCCGGGACCAGTCGGTGGGCGTGCGGCGGTATCCGTCGTTGCGGAGTGCCGCGATCGTGGCGGCGATCGCGACTGCGGCCAGGAGCGTGAGAACAATCACCATGAACATGGCAGAAACGCTACGCTTGTGCCATGACTGCCACGAGTGGCAGGATGGACATCAATCGCACGAAAACTGCCACCATCCGGCATCCGTCCAAGGAGTTCCGATGAAGACCGTCGCCTGCATCGTCATGAACGGCTTCGCACCGTTCGAATTCGGGGTCGCGTGCGAGGCGTTCGGCCTCGATCGCTCCGATGACGGCATTCCGAACTTCGACTTCCGGGTCGTGACGGCCGATCCCGGGGTCGTGCCCTCAAAGATGGGCTTCTCGATCAACATCGACAACGACCTGTCCTTCGCGTACGAGGCCGATCTCGTCGTGGTCAGCCCCACCCCGCGCGAGTACTGGCAGCACACCGACCCGCGCGTGCTCGATGTCGTCCGCGCCGCGGTCGCGCGCGGCGCCTGGGTGCTGAGCGTCTGCAGCGGCTCGTTCATCCTCGGAGCCGCGGGCGTGCTCGACGGCCGCAAGGCCACCACGCACTGGATGTACGCCGACGTGATGGCCAAGATGTATCCCGAGGTCGACGTCGACCCCGATGTGCTCTATGTGCAGGACGGCCGCATCATCACGAGCGCCGGCACCGCCGCCGGGCTCGACGCGTGCCTGCACCTGCTGCGGCAGGAGATCGGCGCCGAGCTGACCAACAAGATCGCCCGCCGCATGGTCGTGCCCCCGCAGCGCGACGGCGGCCAGGCGCAGTTCATCGACAATCCGCTTCCCGCGACGACGTCGCTCTCACTCGCCCCGGTCACCGACTGGATGCTCGACAACCTGCGCCTCGATCTCACCGTCGATCAGCTGGCGGCGAAGGCGCACATGTCGCCGCGCACCTTCGCCCGCCGCTTCAAGGCCGACTTCGGCGCCACGCCGGCGTCGTGGCTCGCACGGCAGCGGATCATCCACTCGCAGCGCATGCTCGAGAAGACCGACCTGGGGCTGGACCGCATCGCGTACGAGAGCGGCTTCGGCTCGGCCGCGGTGCTGCGGCAGAACTTCGCGCGCGTTCTCGGCACCACCCCCACGGCGTATCGCGCCCGCTTCACGTGCAACGACGACCGGATGACGGATGCCCCGGACGCCGCCGCAGCGGCGTCCGAGGCATCCGTTCTCGAATCGGTGGCGTGAGCGCCGAGCCGGTGGGCCCGGCACTCACCCGGGATCAGCTGCGCTTGGCGTCGATGTCGCGGCCGTGGACGGTGAGCGCGTAGATCACGACCACGTCGAGCGCGAGCACAGCGAGCGACAGCCACGGCTGGGCGGCGATGAGCGACAGCTGCCCGATCGCGTTGAGCGCGACGAGCACGATCGCGGTGATGCGTGCCCACTTCGCGCCGCCCAGGAGGGCGATGCCGACGAGGACGAGCAGGACGCCCGCGATCAGGTGCCACCATCCCCAGCCCTGGACGTTGATCGAGAAGAGCCCGGCGTCAGCCACGAAGTAGGCGGTGTCGGGGCCGATGAGGGCCTGGAGTCCGTGGAAGGCGTCGATGGCGCCGGTCACGATCAGCACGACGGCGGCGAAGACGCCCCATCCCGCCCAGCCGCTCGTGGTGGTGTTGTTGTCGGTCATGAGAGATCCCATCATTCGGCGAGGAACCGGTGCGGTCGAGGAAACCCGAACCGCACCCGAGGGGTGCCACAAGGCACTTGCCCGTTACCTTAGCGAACCTGGGAGAATCCTGAGCGCCTTTTTTCGCGCCTCGGATCTCGGGCCGTCACACATCGACGTCGGGCGTCACACGCCACGGTGCTGGGCGGAACGGTGCGCACTCGTTAGCGTGTGAGCGTGGCATTGAATCCGCGGACATGGTTCTCGCGCAAGACGCTGGGCAAGGACGCTGCCGCCGGACTCGTTCTCGGTATCGAGGCGGTGCCCGACGGCCTCGCCGCGGGACTGCTCGCGGGCGTCAACCCGCTGGCGGGCCTCTACGCGTACATGTTCGGACTCGTCGGCGCGGCCGCCTTCACCAGCAGCGCCTTCATGGCGGTGCAGGCCACCGGGGCGATGGCGCTCGTCGTCTCGGATGCCGGGCTCGCGGGCATGCCCGACCCCGACCGGGCGCTGTTCACCCTCGCGATGCTCACCGGCGTCGTCATGGTGATCGCCGGGCTTCTGCGCGGCGGGCGCCTCGTGAGCTTCGTGCCGACGCCGGTGATGACAGGATTCATCACCGCCATCGGCGTGAACATCGTGCTGGGACAGTTGTCGAACTTCACCGGGTACGCCGCTGAGGGCGCGAACCGGCTGCTGAAGACCCTCGACGTCCTCGTCCACATCGGCCAGTGGAGCATCGCCTCGGTGGTCGTCGGCACGATCTCCATCCTGCTCATCGTGGTGCTCCGGCCGACGCGCGTCGGCAGCCTCGGCCTCGTGGTCGCGGTCGTCGTGGGCTCGGTGTGCGCCGTGCTCCTCAACTTCTGGGTCGGCGATCCCGTGACCCAGCTGCGCGACATCGTCGACGTGCCACGAGGTCTGCCCGCCCCGGTGCTCCCGAGTCTGGGCGACATCCCTGCCCTGATCGTGCCGGCCATCTCGCTGGCGTTCATCGGCCTCATCCAGGGCGCCGCGGTGTCGGCCGGAACCCCGACGGTCGACGGCAAGCCCGCGAACATGAACCGCGACTTCATCGGCCAGGGCGCGGGCAACCTCGTGTCGGGACTGTTCCAGGGCATGCCCGTGGGCGGCTCGATGTCGGGTTCGTCGCTCATCGTGCAGGCGGGCGCCAAGACGCGGCTCGCGCTGTTCATTGCCGGCGGGGTCATGGCGCTGGTGGTCTTCATCGCCTCGGATCTCGTCGCGTTCGTGGCGATGCCGGCCCTGGCCGGCTTGCTCATCGTCGTCGGATTCGGGGCGATCAAGCCCAGTCGCGTGTACTCGGTCGTCAAGTCCGGTCCGCTGCCGACGGCGATCATGGCCGTCACCTTCGGACTGACGCTCGTCATCCCGCTGCAGTTCGCGGTGCTCGCCGGGGTCGGCCTCGGCGTGATCCTCTACGTCGCGCAGCAGTCCAACCAGGTGCGCGTGCGCGCGGTGCACGTCGAGGCGGACGGGCGCCTGCGCGAGGACGACCCGCCCGCGGTCGTGCCGCCCGGACGGGTGCTCGTGCTGCAGCCCTACGGCAGCCTCTTCTTCGCCAGCTCGCCGATCTTCGAGAAGCAGCTGCCCGAGGTGAGCCGCGAGTCGCGCAACTCGGTCGTCATCGTGCGGCTGCGCGGCACCGATCAGATCGGACTCTCGCTCGTCGACGTGCTGCGCCGGTTCGCCCATCAACTCGCGGATGCCGACTCCAGTCTCAAGATCGTCGCGACGGAGGATCGCGTCATCGACCAGCTGGAAGCGGGAGGCCTGCTCGACGACATCGGCGAGCGGAACATCTACAAGGGCACGGAGTGGGTCGGCGAGACCCTGCGAAAGGCCTACGCCGACGCGCGCGACGAGGTCGAGCGGCGGGACTGAGATCGCCTCGGCGTCGAGGGTTCTGCCGGAGAGCGCGGGCTCACTCGTCGAGGACGAACGTCACCTCGAGGACGACCTGGAACGACGTGATCGCGCCGTCGGTGCACTCCACCTTCTGCTCCTTGACCCAGGCGCCGCTGACGTTGCGCAGCGTCGCGTGCGAGCGGGCGATGCCCTCCCGGATCGCGGCGTCGAAGCCCTCGGGGGATCGGGCGGTGATCGTCGTGACCCGTGCGACCGTCGTGGTGCTCATCGTGAACTCCTCTGTTCGTGTGCCCTCCACAGTTCTCCCGACAGCTCGGCGAATCAACCCCTTGACGCGGCGCCCACGGGGCGCGCCGTTGCGGAGGCATCCGCCCTGCTGGTAAACTTGAGCCATGACGACTCAAGTTTGAGTCGCTGACAGATTTCAGGAGACATATGAACGCCACACAGAACCCAGGTCAGGAGGAGCAGCAGAGCGCCCTCGAGCAGTTCGGGATCAACCTCACCGACCGCGCTCGCCAAGGAAAGCTCGACCCGGTCATCGGACGCGACAGCGAGATCCGCCGCGTCAGCCAGGTGCTCACCCGCCGCACCAAGAACAACCCCGTCCTCATCGGCGAACCCGGCGTCGGAAAGACAGCCGTCGTCGAGGGGCTCGCCCAGCGCATCGTCGCGGGCGACGTCGCCGAGTCGCTCAAAGACAAGGAACTCGTCTCGCTCGACATCTCGGCGCTCGTCGCCGGCGCGATGTACCGCGGGCAGTTCGAGGAGCGCCTCAAGAGCGTCCTCAAGGAGATCACCGAGTCCGACGGCCGCATCATCACGTTCATCGATGAGCTGCACGTGCTCATGGGCGCGGGCGGCGGCGAGGGGTCGGTCGCGGCCTCCAACATGCTCAAGCCCATGCTCGCGCGCGGCGAGCTGCGCATGATCGGCGCGACGACGCTCAACGAGTACCGCGAGTTCATCGAGAAAGATGCCGCGCTGGAGCGCCGCTTCCAGCAGGTCTACGTCGGAGAGCCCACGGTCGAAGACACCGTGGCGATCCTGCGCGGACTCAAGGAACGGTACGAGGCCCACCACAAGGTCGCCATCGCCGACGCGGCGCTCGTGGCCGCGGCATCCCTCAGCCACCGCTACATCCCGAGCCGGCAGCTGCCCGACAAGGCCATCGACCTCATCGACGAGGCCGCGTCGCGCCTGCGCATGGAGATCGACTCGGCGCCGCTCGAGATCGACGAGCTGCGCCGCCACGTCGACCGGCTCAAGCTGGAGGAGCTCGCACTCAAGAAGGAGAAGGACGCCGCCTCGAAGGAGCGCCTCGCGGTGCTCCGCGAGACCCTGCGCGTCGAGCAGGAGAAGCTCGGCGAGCTGCAGGGCCGCTGGGAGCGCGAGCGCGCGTCGCTTAACCGCGTCGGCGACCTCAAGACGAAGCTCGACGCCGCCCGTATGGAAGCCGAGCGCGCGCAGCGCGAGGGCAACCTCGAAAAGGCGTCGCGACTGCTCTACGCCGAGATCCCGGCGCTGGAGCGGCAGCTCATCGAAGCGGAGCGCGACGAGCCCGCCGGCGACCGCATGGTCAATGACCAGGTCACCGACGAAGACATCGCCGCCGTCATCGCCGCATGGACGGGCATCCCCGTCGGGCGCCTGCTGCAGGGCGAGACCGAGAAGCTGCTGCACCTCGAGGCCGAGCTCGGCAAGCGCCTGATCGGCCAGAAGGACGCCGTCAAGGCGGTGTCCGACGCGGTGCGCCGCTCGCGCGCGGGCATCAGCGACCCGAACCGTCCCACCGGATCGTTCATGTTCCTGGGCCCGACCGGTGTCGGAAAGACCGAGCTCGCCAAGGCGCTCGCGGAGTTCCTCTTCGACGACGAGCACGCCATGGTGCGCATCGACATGTCGGAGTACGGCGAGAAGCACTCCGTCTCGCGCCTGGTCGGCGCGCCCCCGGGATACATCGGCTACGAGCAGGGCGGACAGCTCACCGAGGCCGTGCGCCGTCGCCCGTACTCGGTGGTGCTGCTCGACGAGGTCGAGAAGGCGCATCCCGAAGTCTTCGACGTGCTGCTGCAGGTCATGGACGACGGGCGCCTCACCGACGGACAGGGACGCACGGTCGACTTCACGAACGTCATCCTGATCCTCACGTCGAACCTCGGCTCGTCGATCCTCATCGACCCGACGCAGTCGATCGACCACAAGCGCGAGCAGGTGCAGGCGCTGGTGCGCCAGGCATTCAAGCCCGAGTTCGTGAACCGGCTGGACGACATCGTGATCTTCCAGGCTCTCACCGAGGACGACCTCGCGCAGATCGTCGAACTCGCCGTCGACGCCCTGCAGCGGCGCCTGCACGACCGTCGTCTGGCGCTCGCCGTCACGCCGGATGCCCGGGCCTGGCTCGCCGAGCGCGGCTTCGACCCGGTATTCGGGGCGCGGCCGCTGCGCCGGCTCATCCAGTCCGAGATCCAGAACCGCCTCGCGATGGCGCTGCTCTCGGGCGGCGTCCGCGACGGCGACCTGGTGCGGGTGGATGTCGCGGCCGACGGCTCGCAGCTCGTGCTCACGAGCGACGGGCAGGCTGACGCGGCCTCCGCCTCCGAAGCGGAGGATGACGTCATCCAAGCCGAGCTGATGGACGACTGATCCTGCAGCGGAGCAACCGAATCGAGCGGATGCCTCGGCCCGCGCCCGATGGGGCGGGGTCGAGGCATTCCCCGTGCGACGTGAGAGCATCGAGCGTGCGCACCATTCGGGCACTGTGGGGATCGTCGCATCCCGGGCCGACGCTCGTGGTGACCGCGCTCGCCTTCGCACTCGGGCTCTCGACGGGGCTCGAACCGTGGCGGCTCGCGGTGCTCACGGCCGCCGTATTCGCGGGGCAGATCTCGGTGGGCATCTCGAACGACGCACTCGATGCGCCGCGAGACAAGGCAGTCGGCCGAGAAGACAAGCCCATTGCGCGCGGGGTCATCGGCGAGCGGACGGCCTGGGTGGCGGCATCCGCGACTCTCGTCCTCGCCCTGACGCTCTCGGCCCCGCTCGGGTGGCGGATGCTGTCGGCTCACGCTCTCGCACTCGGCTCGGCGTGGGCGTACAACGCCGGCCTCAAGTCGACCGTCGTCTCGATCGTGCCGTTCCTGGTCAGCTTCGGCGTGTTCCCCTCGCTGGCGACGCTGTCGGCGCCGGACCCGGCCTTCGCCGCCGCGTGGGCCTGGATCGCGGGCGCGGCACTGGGCGCCGCCGTGCACCTGACCAACGTGCTGCCCGATCTGGACGACGACGAGCGCACCGGGGTGCGGGGTCTGCCTCATCGCCTCGGCGCGCGGACGGCGACGCTGGTGGCCGCCGGGGCTGTCGTCCTCGGCGCGGTGGCGGTACTGGTCGGCTCCTCCGCAGGGGAGCTCACCGCGGTGCCGGTCGTGTCGTGGGTGTTCTTCTCAGCCGTCGTCGTGGTGGCGCTCGTCACCGTCTGGCGCGCCGTGACTCGTCCTCCGACGCGCGCGCTGTTCCGGTTGGTGATGCTCGCGGCGCTCCTGCTCGCGACGCAACTCGTCGCCTCGGGCGGCGCTCTCGTGGCCTGAATCCGCGAGGGCGGCGCTCCCTCACGCGTCGGCGTCGAAGCCCATCGCGTACGCGTGGGCGAAGAGCCGGCCCGTCGGCGGCGCGAGCATCGCCCGCACGGCGGTACGTCGCAGAGCGTCGGTACGGGGCATCGGCCGCCCGAGCGCCGTGTTCACCGCGGCCAGTCGCGCCGCGGCGCGCGCCGACCGCAGGCGGCGCGCCTCCCACCGCCGGAGCTCGTGCTCGGGGGCCTCGCCGGTGCCGATCCAGCGGGCGATGAGCGGTGCGAGGGTGACGGCGTCGAGCAGGCCGAGGTTCATGCCCTGCCCGCCGATGGGACTCACCTCGTGGGCCGCGTCGCCGATCACGAAGACCCGGCCGTTGCGCAGGCGAGGGGCGACGAAGCGCCGCACGCCGAATGCGGTCGCGTCGGTCACCGCGTCTGCCGCCAGCGCCTCGCCTCGACGGGCCAGCGCGTCGCCCAGTCGCCGGGCACGCGCCCGGGGGTCGGGGTCCGCCGAGGGTGGGTCCCACGCGACGAAGCGGCGGAGCCCGCCCGGGAGCGGGAACGACTCGAGGACTCCGTCCGGATCGAGGTGGACCACGGCGACTTCGGCATCAGCGCGGGGGCCGGCTGCGGCATCCGTCATGAGATACCGGTCGTGGTAGTCGTGCACGCGGACCGAGTCCGGGCGGTAGACGAGGTCGCGTGCGCCGGCCCCCGAGGCGACGACCACGATGCGGCTCGTGTGCTCGATGGGGCGTCCGAGGTGCGTCGCGCGCACCCGCACCCCCTCGGGCCGGGGCGTGACGTCGAAGACCCGCGCGCCTCGGAGCGGCTCGGGGGCGTCCGCCGCGAGCACCGCCTCGGTCATCGCCTGCGGAAGCGTCGCCACGAACGGGAACCGCGCCGACAGCTCATCGAACCGCACGACACCGAGCAGCCGGCCGCGAGTGCGGGCCTCCCCTCGATGCACCCGGACGGCGTGGGCCAGCATCCGGTCGGTCACCCCCGATGCCTCGAGCGCCGCGAGCACCGGTGCGTGGAGCCCGATCGCCCGAGTGCCGTCACCCGCGGCATGACGACGCTCGAGCAGGTCGACCTCCACTCCCCGGCGCGCAAGCTCCCCGGCGAGGAGAGTGCCCACCGGCCCCGCCCCGACGACCGTGACCTCAGCCACTGCGTCGGCTGACGGCGAGCAGGCGGAAGGGCGCCGGCGTCTGCACCGACCACGCTCCGGACGAGGAGCGATCGAGCACGGCCTGGAGTTCCGCGCGCCTGAAACTGCGACGGATCGAGCGCAGGCCGTCGGTCCGCAGGAACGTACCCGGCGCGAACGGGGTGATGCCGACGGCGTACAGTCCGTACGCGAACCGGCTGCGCTCGATGTCGCCGTGCAGCACCAGGCCGCTCGACAGTGCGAGCGACTCGGCCATGAACGGCGCGAGCTCCTCACCCAGATGATGCAGCACGTGGTTCGACAGCACTGCGTCGTATGTCCTTCCTTCGGCGACGAGGGCGGCGGCATCCGCGCATCGAAAGCTCACCTCGACGGATGCCCGGCGTTCCGCCGCGACCGCGTGCGCACGCGGGTCTGGCTCGGCGCCGGTCCACTGGACGTCGAGGCCGTCGCGTCGTGCCAGCGCCGCGAGACGGAGCAGCACGTCGCCCCCTCCCGAGCCCAGGTCGAGCACGCGTGCCGGGCGGGACAGCGACGCCAGGTGGGGCGCGAGCGTCGTGCGGTACACCGTGCCCCATCCCGAAACCAGGCGGTTGATCACGCCGAAACGGCGGAGCGTGGCGGCCAGCCGGTCGGGATCGCAGGCCGGGTCATCCATGAGCTCGACGACGGTGTCGTCGCGCATCGCGAGGCTCACGCGGATACCGGTCGCACCGCGAGCACTTCGGCCCCGCCGGCCACTCTCGTCGCGCGCTTCGTCAACAGCGCCGACTCGACAGTGAGTCCCGGCCCGAACGCGAGACCCGCGATCCGCGCGCCGTCCCCGATGGAGTCATCACCGAGCATCGCGCGCAGGATGAACAGGATGGTCGCGCTCGACATGTTGCCGAAGTCGCGGAGCACGGAGCGCGAGGCATCGAGCGCCTCGCCCGGAAGCTCCAGCCCCGTCTCGACGCGGTCCAGCACGCTTCGCCCGCCGGGGTGCACCGCCCACACCTCGGGCATGACGTCGTCCCCGATGAAGCGCTCCACGGCACCGCGGATCTCGCGTCCGATGATGCGCGGGACCTCTGCCGACAGAACCATCTCGAATCCGTGATCGCCGATCGTCCAGACCATGTCCTTCTCGCCCTCGCCGGTGAGCGCGGTGCCGAAACGCACGAGGTCGAGGCCGCCGGGCCGGCCGACGTCGGTCTCCGCTGTGACGATGGCCGCGGCCGCGCCGTCGGCGAAGACGGAGGAGGCGACGATCTGCTGCGGGTCCGTCGACGAGCGCACATGGAGTGTGCACAGCTCCGCGCACACCACGAGCACGACGGCGCCGGGCTGGGAGTGAGTGATACGGGCGGCCAGGCGCAGCGCCGGAAGAGCCGCGGCGCATCCGATGAAGCCGAGGTGATAGCGCTCGACGGTGGTCGCGAGGCCGAGGTCGCGGACGAGGCGGTAGTCCGGGCCGGGGGCGAAGAATCCGGTGCACGAGACGGTCACGACGTGGGTGATCGCGGATGCCGGGACGGCGGCATCCGTCAGCGCACGGCGTGCCGCATCGGCCGAGAGATCGGGAGCGAAACGTGTGTAGAGCGCGTTGCGTGCGCCGGTCGGCGGCGAGAGCAGCGTGCCCGAGGCGTCCACGAAGACCAGATCATCGTCTTCTCGGGGCGCGTCGGGTGCGGCGAGCTCGGTGAGCACGGTGTGGCGGCACTCGATGGAGGCGGCGTCGAACACCGCGTGTATGCGGCGTCGTGCGAGGCGATCGATGCGGGGCTGACTCGCGAAGAGATCACGGATCTGTTCCTGCGGGATCTTCGTCGGAGGCACCGCGGTGCCGATCGATACGATGCGGGCCGTCATGGAGCAACATAAGCACGACGGAGCCCTGGAGCGGCAGGGGTTGCGCGATCCGATGTGGCCGGTCCGCCTGCGGTCAGATCCCGCGGGAGGTGTGCTCCTCGTGCGCCTCCGGCAACTCGCGCATGCCCCAGAACGGGCCGATGACCACGAACAGGCAGGCGAGCAGCTCTCCGGTCGCGGCGATCCAGATCGTCGGCACCGTCCCGATCCAGGTGCCGAGCGCGCCCGCGAGGAGTGCGGCGATCGGCATGACGCCCCACACCACGAATCGCACCGACGCGTTCATCCGCCCGAGCAGACGCGGCGGGGTGATCCGCTGGCGGAACGTGACCTGCGTGATGTTGTAGAGCAGGATCGTGAAGCTCATCACGAACCCCTGGATCACGAGCAGGGGGAAGGCGAGCGAGGGCACCAGCGAGACCGCAGGCAGGAAGAACGGCGCGATGCAGAACGCGATGGCGCTGATCGGGATGGCGCGCGCCTCACCCAGCCGCGCCACGATGCGGGGCGTGGCGATCGCACCGACGAGTCCGCCGACCGCGCCCAGCGAGAGCACGACGCCGAGCATCGCCGGCGTGAGACCGAGCTCGCGGAGCACGAAGATCGGCAGCAGCGTCGTGGCGATCGTGCCGAAGAAGTTCGCCGTGCCGGTCGTGCCGACGATGCGCCGCAGCAACGGGTTTCCGAACACCCACCGCAGACCTTCGCCGATCTCGTGGACGAGCGGCTTGTGATCCTCGGGGGCGCGCAGCTGCTCGTGATCGCGGGTGAAGAGGAGCGCGATGAGCGACGCGACGTAGGTGCCGACCGTGATGAGGATGGCGGCGGGGGCGGCGAGTATACCGACGAGCCACCCCCCGAACGCCGGGCCTGCGAGGCCTGCGAGATGCTCGGTCGACTGCAGCTTTCCGTTCGCCTCGGCGATCTGGTTCGTGCGCACGAGCGAGGGGATGATGCTCTGATTCGACACGTCGAAGAAGACGGTGGCGATGCCCATGACGAGCGCCACGGCGATCAAGTGCCAGATCTCGAGCACGCCGAGAAGGGCGAGCACCGGCAGGGATGCGAGAGCGACGGCGCGCACCGCATCGGCCCAGATCATGACGTGGCGCTTGCGCATCCGGTCGATCCAGGCGCCCGCGGGAAGGCCGACGACGAGGAATGCGGCGACCTGCGCCGCGCCGAGCACGCCGACCTCCCACTCCGTCGCGTTCAGCATCAGCACCGCGAGCACGGGGATCGCAAGCTCGGTGATCTGCGCGCCGAACTGGCTCAGCGCCTGTCCGCTCCACATCGTCATGAAGTTGCGGTCGCGCCAGAGCGATCCCTTTCGCGTGTCCCTGCCAGGCTCCGCGGGCAGGACATCCGGTGCCTCCGGGCGCGGGGGCCGGGCCTCGGCCCTCGCCTCGGCGAGCACGCCGGGGTCGACGTCGCCGACCGTCGACGGCTCATCTGATTGGGACATGTCAATCAGTGTGCGTCACTGATTGAGAACTGTCAATCAGTGACGTACGCTGGCCTCGTGGTCGAACACCGCGAGGAGCGCATCGAGCTTCGTCAGGGGGATCCCGAGGCGGAGGCGCGGATGCGCGCGCTGAGCTCGCCGCTTCGGCTGCGGGTGCTGCGCCTGTGCGCCTTCGAGTCGCGCACCAACAAGGAGCTCGCGGGCCTGCTCTCGGTCAACCCCGGCACGATGCTGCACCACGTGCGCACTCTCGTGCAGACCGGCTACCTCGTCGCCGAACCGGCCCGCGCGGGCGCGCAGGGCGCCCGCGAGGTGCCGTACCGTGCGACCGGCCTCTCGTGGCGCACCTCGATGCCGGGCGGATCGCCCGTGCTGGTCGAGACGTTCCTGCAGCAGATCGAAGGGGTCGCCGACGAGGACCTCGACGTCACGTGGATGGGGCTCAAGCTGAACGCCGCGCACAAGGCCGAGCTCGAGCAGCGGCTCTACGACCTCTTCCAGGACTTCAAGGACCGCGGGCCCGATCCCGACGGCGACACGTACTCGCTGTTCGCCGCGCTGCACCCCGACGACAACCCGCCGGCGACGCCCGCGACCGCGTGACGGGGCATCCCTTTCGTCGTACGTTCGTTTGCCGCAATCGGGCGCGTAGATCGCCCGATGCGACCGTTCGGGGCCACGTGGGCGCTGTTCTGCGCGGCGGAAGAGACGGCGAACTTCTTCGGTCAGCGGATGCCGGGGCCCGCGCCCGCCCGGATAACCTCGCCTTCATGACCACCGCCACAGCAGACCTCTACGACGAGCGCGGCGACGAGCTCGACTCGCTCGCGCTGCAGCTGCACGATCTCGGGGGTCGCGTCGCGTTCGACGGCCCGATCCGAACGGTGCGATGCCACCGGGACAACGCGCTCGTGAAGTCCGTGCTCGCCGCACCCGGCGACGGCGCCGTGCTCGTCATCGACGGCGGCGGATCGCTCGCCTCGGCGCTCGTGGGCGACCTCATCGCGGCATCCGCTGTGCGCAACGGCTGGGCCGGGATCATCGTGCACGGCGCCATCCGCGACCGTGCCGCCCTCGCCGAGCTGCCGTTGGGCGTCAAGGCGCTCGGCTCGAACCCGCGCAAGAGCGCCAAGGACGGCCTCGGCGAGGTCGACGTCCCCGTCACGATCGCGGGCGTCGTGTTCGCGCCCGGCCGGCACGTCTGGGCCGACGCCGACGGGGTGCTCGTCGAGCGGTGAACCCGCCTGTCGGGCGCGCACTTCATGTGCTCTCGCCGACATCACACGTCGGGTGCGCGCAGAACGTGTCGTCTCGGCGAGAGCACATGAAGTGAACGAGGGGAAGCGCCGCGGGCGCCCGTGTTGAGCAATGGAAGCAGACGAGACGCCCTTTGAGGCGACGGATGCCCCGCCCCGCCGCCGAAGCGGAGGGGCGGGGCATCCGTCGGCCGGTGGAGGGCCTCAGCCCGCAAGGGCCTCCGAGAGCTTGACGCGGCCGCCCATGCGCAGCAGCGAGTTCTCGTAGATGCGGGCGCCGATGAGGATCGCCGCGATGCAGGTGGCGATGAGGATCGCGAGCGACACGAGGGGCTCCCACCACTGCGCCGTCCCGAGGAACAGGCGCATCGGCATGCCGACGGGCGCCGAGAACGGCACGTACGACATGATGCCGAGCACCAGCGGGTTGTCGAAGAAGAAGATCACCAGGAAGTACGGCGCCATGATGAGCATCGTGAGCGGCGTCGTGGTCGAGCCGATGTCCTCCTGACGGGACACCATCGATGCCGCCGCCGCGAAGAGCGATGCGAGCAGGATGAAGCCGAAGAAGAAGAAGACCGCGAACCAGGCGATCGGCCCGCCCAGCCCCTGCAGCAGCGCGGTCTGATCGGTGACCGTGAGTCCCACGATCGCGATCGCCGCCAGGAGGAGGATCTGGGCCATCGCGAGGATCGTGTTGCCGATCACCTTGCCGGCCAGCAGCGACCGCACCGGGATCGCCGAGATGAGCAGCTCGACCACGCGAGTCTGCTTCTCCTCCACGACGCTCTGGGCGATCGTGCCGCCGAACATGGAGGCGGCGAACAGGAACACCACGCCGAATCCGATGGCTGCGATGTACCCGAGCGCGGCATTGCCCTCTTCGGGATCGAGCAGCTCGACCGTCGGCGTCTGCGCGAGCTGCAGCAGCAGCTGCGTCGGGACGCTCGTATCGGCGATGACCGCGAAACCGAGGGGGGACGACGGGTCGCCCACCACGGCGGCATCGACGTCACCGCTCTTCACGAGCTCCTCGGCCTCGGCGCGGTCGGCGACGTCGGTCACCTCGAGGCCCTGCGCGTCCGCCACGTACTGCGACGCGTCCGGGGTGACGGCGACGGGCGTGCCGCCGGCGTTCGCCGCCGCGAAGCCGCCCCAGATGACCAGGACGAGCGCGCCGAGCAGCAGGATCGCCGTCGAGATGACGAAGGCCTTGCTGCGCAGCTTCGAGCCGATCTCGCGCTCGGCGACGAGCCAGATCCCCTGCAGGGATGTCAGGCCGCGGGTGTCGGTGGTGCTCACTGGATGACCTCCTTGAAGATCTGCGCGAGGGTGGGATGCTGCGGCGCGAAGCTTGCGACGTCGCCCTGCGCGACCGCGCGGCGCAGCACTCGCTGGGCCGTCTCGTCGCTGTCGGCATCGAAGACGGCGTACCCGCCGTCGAAGTCGAGCACCTCGACGCCGGGCTCGGACCGGAGCCAGCCCGCATCGCTCGCCGAGACGAGCTCGAAGCGGCGCGTGGAGTGCTGGGCGCGGAGCGCGTCGCGGGGGCCGGCGGCGCGGATCGTGCCGCCGGCGATGATGACGAGGTCATCGCACAGGCGCTCGACCACGTCGAGCTGGTGCGACGAGAACAGCACGGCGGCACCGGCCGCGGCGCGCTCCTGCAGCACGCCGGCGACGACGTCGACCGCCAGCGGGTCCAGGCCCGAGAACGGCTCGTCGAGGATCAGCACCTGCGGGTCGTGCACGAGGGCGGCGGCGATCTGCGCGCGCTGCTGGTTGCCGAGCGACAGCGTCTCGACGTTGTCGCCGAGGCGCTCGCCGAGTCCGAGACGCTCGAGCAGTGCGGTGGCGCGGGTCGCGGCATCCGCCTTCGAGAATCCGTGCAGACGGGCCAGATACACGATGTGCTCGTGCACCTTCATCTTCGGGTAGAGGCCCCGCTCCTCGGGCATGTAGCCGAAGCGGCGACGATCGGATGCCGTCACCTCGACGCCGTCGAGAGTCACCGAGCCCGCATCCTTCGCGAGCACGCCGAGCACGATGCGCATCGTCGTGGTCTTGCCGGCACCGTTGCCGCCGACGAAGCCGGTGAGCCGGCCGGGGCGGACGTCGAACGCCACCTCGTCGAGGACGCGCCTGCCTCCGTAGCTCTTGGTGATACCGCTGAGCTGCAGCATCGTGTCTCCTTCCCACCGCCGGTCGAGTGCGGCGAAGTCCGTGTGTCGAGACCCACGCTACGCAGCGCCGCGCCGCGCGTCCTCCCTCCGGCGGGGGATACCGTCCCGCTCCTTCGAGAGGGGGAGTGCGTAACACACCGGAACATTGCATTCGACGGAATAGAACTCAGATTCATGTGCTTGCATGCATGTGGAACGTCCACGGTGGTCCCCACCGGGGGACGCCTTTGCCTTTTCAAGGAGAACAAAATGTCCGATCGGACCATCGGCTACATCGTCGGCAGCATCTCGTCGACCTCGATCAACCGTCAGCTGGCCAAGGCCCTCGAGCGTCTCGCTCCCGAGGGCACGACCCTCGTCGAGATCCCGATCAAGGACCTCCCGTTCTACTCCGTCGACCACGATGCCGACTATCCCCAGGTCGCTCGCGACTTCAAGCAGGCCATCGATGACGTCGACGGGGTCGTCATCGTGACTCCCGAGTACAGCCGCTCGATTCCGGGTGTGCTCAAGAACGCCCTCGACTGGGCTGCTCGGCCGTGGGGTCAGGGCTCGTTCAACGGCAAGCCCACCGCCGTCATCGGCACGTCGGGCGGCGGCATCGCCACGGCGGCCGCGCAGCAGCACCTGAAGGCCATCCTCAGCCACTACAACGCCCCGACGCTCGGCCAGCCCGAGGGCTACGTGCAGTCCACGCCGGGCCTGTTCACCGAGACCGGCGAGGTCACCGATGAGCGGACCGCAGAGTTCCTCGTCGGCTACCTCGAGGCCTTCGGCGCCCTCGTCGACCGCTACGCGCGCGTCTCCGTCGCGGCCTGACGCCTTCTCGAGACCGGATGCCCCGGCCCGTCGCCCTTCAGGGGTCCGGGGCCGGGGCATCCTCCGTTCCGGCGGCGCGAGGGTGTCAGGCGATGCCGTGGCGGTGCGCGTAGACGACGGCCGCGACGCGGTCGCGCGCGCCGAGCTTCTGCAGCACGTTCGACACGTGCGTCTTCACGGTGGCCTCGCCGATGTAGAGGCGCTGGGCGATCTCGGCATTGCTCATCGCCTGCGCGATGAGCTGCAGCACCTCGGCTTCGCGTTCGGTGAGCTCCGCGGCCGGCGCGGCGCCGGTGCGCGGTCCGCGAAACTCCACGGATAGAACGCTCGAGTGCGTCGTCCGGGCGCCTGGTGGGTTCGGAGCTGCGGGCTCCGTGGAGTTCTGATGCGGCGTCGCCGCGAAGCGTGCGATCACGCGTCGCGTGACCTCGGGGGCGAGCAGCGCATCGCCTGCGGCGGCCACGCGGACCGCGTTCATGAGCTCTTCCGGCCCGGCGTTCTTGAGCAGGAATCCGCTCGCACCGGCCGCAAGCGCGTCGAACAGGTAGTCGTCGCGGTCGAAGGTGGTGACGACCACGACCGCGGCGTCGACCTCGGGATCGGCGACGATGCGCCGCGTGGCCTCGAGCCCGTCCATGTCGGGCATCTGGACGTCCATGCACACCACGTCGGGGCGGAGAGCGGATGCCGCCGCCACCGCGTCGATGCCGGTCGCGGCCTCGCCCACGACGACGATGTCATCCGCCGATTCCAGAATCATGCGAAACCCTGCGCGCATCACGGCGTGGTCGTCGACGAGCAGTACGCGGATCGCCGGAGCGGTCATCGTCCGGCCCCCGCGCCCACGGCGACGTCGACCGGGACCCGAAGGCGCACCAGGAACCCGCCCCGCGTGCGCGGTCCGGCGTCGAGCGTGCCGCCCGAGGCGGTGGCGCGCTCGCGCATTCCGACCAGACCCAGACCGGGGCGCATCGGCGTCGTCGGCACCCGGCCGGAGTTCGCGACCTCGAGTTCGATCGCGTCGGAACCGTAGCGCAGGCGCACGTCGGCTGCGGCATCCGGACCGCCGTGACGGCGTGCGTTCGTGAGCGCCTCCTGCGCGACGCGATAGACGTTCACCTGCACGAGCTCGGGCACCTCGACCGGATCGCCCACGATCGTGAGGGCCGTCGGCAGGCCGTTGGCGTTCGCGTGCGCGACCAGGTCGGGCAGTCCCGTCAGGTGCACCGCAGAGCCCACGTCGGCGTCGGCGTGCGGGGTGCGCAGAGTCTCGAGCAGCTGGCGCAGTTCGTGCAGGGCCGAGCGGGCGGATGCCTCGACTCCGAGCAGAGTCCGGCGTGCGGCATCGGGATCGCGGTCGAGCACGGCTCGCGCCGCACCCGCCTGCACGCCCATCGCCGACACGTGGTGCGCCACGACGTCGTGCAGCTCCCGAGCGATGCGCACGCGGTCCAGTGCGACGGCCTGCGCCGCGGTGACCTCCCGCTCGCGCTCCAGCTCGTGGGTGCGCTCCTCGAGCGCGGCGCGCGACAGTGCTCCCGCGTACGCACGATCGCCGAGATAGTACGAGCCGCCGAAGAACGCCGCGTTCACGAGGAACTGGATGAGCATCATCGCGGCGAACGGCGAGAAAAGGCCCGCCTGCGAGAGCGCCTCGTCGCCGGGGTCGATCGCGGCCTGGAACGTGGTGATCAGCAGCCACACGAACATGCCGACGATGATCGCGACGCGCACATAGAGCGCTCGGCGACGGTTGTCGACCCACGCGCCCACCGTGTACATCGAGATGAACATGGCGATGTTGCTGACATAGAACTCGGGGATCCGAGCCGAGACTCCGGCGAAGAAGACGAGCGCGATCGTGACGGCGACGATCTCGGGAAAGCGCCGCCGAACCGCGAGCGGAGCCGCGAGACCCAGGGCGTAGAGCAGCGCCCACTCCATGCCCGGAGTGGTCTCGGAGACGTAGATCCCGGTGGCCGAGCCGAGTGCGACGCTCAGGACGGCGCCGAGCAGCAGCGCGGCGGCCAGCCACACGTCGTTGCGCAGGTCGCGCGCGGTCGGCGGCGGCCGGTGCGTCGGGCGGGCAGGCGGCGATTCGAGCATGCCTCCACGCTACGGGGGAGCCTCGGGCGCGGCATCCGTCGTGCGGGGGAGACGGATGACTCACTTGCTATTGACAAGCGTGCTTGCTTTTTGCAACCATAAGTCACGCCCACGCACTGCGTGAGCGGCTCACGTCCGAGTGGGCCACCCCCCGATCGACGACCGGCAAGGAGCAGGGCAATGACGCACATCTTCGTCAACATCCCGACGAGCGATCTCGAGCGCTCGAAGGCGTTCTACACCGCGCTCGGCGCGGGCATCAACCCGCTGTTCACCGACGAGAACGCCGCCTGCATCGTGTGGGACGAGAACGTCTTCTTCATGGTGCTCACGAAGGAGTACTTCGCGACCTTCACCGACAAGCAGCTCGCCGACCCCAAGACCCACGCGCAGGCCCTCATCGCGCTCAGCCGCGACTCGCGCGAGGACGTCGACCGGATCCTCGAGGCGGGTCTCGCCAACGGCGGCACCGAGCCGACCGAGGCGAAGGACTACGGCTTCATGTACAGCCGCGACCTCGACGACCCCGACGGCAACGGCATCGAGTTCCTCTACATGGACCCGGCGGCGGCCGAGCAGGGTCCCGACGCCTACCTGGCGGAGCAGGCGCAGGCGTAGGTGGCATCCCGCAGCTACGGGCAGTACTGCGGGGTCACGACCGCCGTCGAGCTGATCGGGGAGCGGTGGGCGATGCTCATCATCCGCGATCTGCTCGTCGGTCCACGCCGTTACACCGACCTCAAGCAGGGGCTGCCCCGAATCCCCACGAACATCCTCTCCACGAGGCTCAAAGAGCTGCAGGAGGGCGGTGTCGTGCGCCGTGTGCCGCTGATGAACTGCGGTCTCGTCTACGAGCTGACGCCCTACGGCCACGAGCTCGAGCCGATCGTGATGGCGCTCGGCCGGTGGGGATTCCAGGCGATGGGCGACCCCGAAGAAGGTGATGTCGTGACGGCCGATTCGCTCACGATGGCGCTGCGGACCGCATTCCGACCGGATGCCGCGGCCGCACTTCCGGCGGCGGACTACGAGGTGCACATCGCCGACGTCGCCCTGCGGGTGCAGGTCGACGGCGATCGGCTGCGCATCGCGCAGCTCTCGCCGTCGGCGGCGCCGGCGGCGGGCGCACGTCCGCGAGCCGCGGGTCCGGGGCGGAGCCCCATCTGCGGCAGCGCGCCCTCGGGCGAGCCCGAACTCGTCTTCGCGGCCGGCCCCGGCATCCGTCGACTCATCTCGGGCGAACTCACCCCGGCAGAGGCGATCGATCTCGAGGTGCTCGCGGTCGTCTCGGGCGACGCGACGCTGCTCGAGCGGTTCGCCGCGTCGTTCCACATCGATCCCGGGGTCGCGCTCGTCGCGTGACCGTCATCGGAAGGAGGCGACCATGACCGGTCGCATTCGCATCGACCTGTTCACCACGCTCGACGGCGTCGCGCAAGCACCCGGCGGGCCCGAGGAGGATCCGTCGGGCGCGTTCCCCTATGGCGGATGGCAGGCGCCCCTGATCGACGATGTCGTCGGGCAGAGCGTCGGTGCCGGCATCGACGGCATGGATGCGCTCGTGCTCGGGCGCCGCACGTACGACATCTTCGCGTCGTACTGGCCGCGCTACCGCGAGGGATCCGCGTCGGGCATCGCGCAGGTGTTCAACAGGATCCCGAAGTACGTCGCCTCGCGCGGCACCCCCGACCTGACCTGGCAGGGGTCGTCGCAGCTCGGGTCCGACCTGCGGGCCGAGATCGCGGCGCTGCGCGAGCGGCACGATGACATCCACGTCATCGGCAGTGTCGACCTCGTGCAGACGCTTCTTGCCGACGGCCTCTACGACGAACTGGTGCTCTGGATGTACCCGATCGTGCTCGGGCAGGGCAAGAAGGTGTTTCCCGACGGCGCGGCCCCGGCGAACCTCACGCTGCTCGCACCGCCGGTCACCTCGAGCACCGGCGCCGTGCTGCTGCGATACGCGCCGGCCGGCCTGCCGCGCACGGGTGACATGGGGGCGGCCGAGCGCGACGAGTGAGGCGGAGCGGGTCGACAGCTGCCGGCGGCGGCGTGCGCTCAGCGCGCTTCGCGGGCCACAGCCGTCACGGTGAACTCGGCGAGACGCCCCATCCGGCCCGATGCCGGGTCGAGATAGCGGATGCCGATCACGTGCGTGCCCGGCGTCGTGTTGCGGACGACCCGCAGCAGCGGGTCGCCGCTCAGCACGTGGCGGTTGCCGGTGGCGACGCCGTCGACCGAGACCGTGACCGTCGCCCCTCGGAGCCCGTCGAGAAGGATGTGGAGATCGTCGGCGATGCCGTCGAGGTCGCCGTCGACGAGGACGCCCTCGAGCGTGCCCGTCTCGGTCGTGACCACCGGTGCCGGCGCGGTGAACGGACCGACGGGAGCGCTCGCCACGGAGGCGAGCTCGTCGGGCGCGGTCTGCACCGCGCGCACCGTCATGCCGGCGCGCAGCAGATCCGCGGGGATGTCGGCGCGGAACGTTCCGTCCGAGGCCACGGTGGTCTCCGACAGCGGGGCGTCGCTCTCATCGATCAGGACGACTGCTGCCCCCGCCACGCCCGTGCCTGTGATCGATGACGGAATCGGAGCGCTCGTGTCGAGGACCTGGTGCATGGAGGGCGCAGCCGTGCGCACCAGCTCGGGTTCGGGTTCGGGTTCGGGTTCGGGTTCGGGTGTCGGTGTGGGCGTGGGCGTGGAGGTAGGCGTCGGTAGGGGAGCGGGAGCAGGAGTCGCCTCGGGCTGCGGGGACGGGTCCCCCGCGGGTGCGGGTGCGGGCGCGGGCGCGGGCACCGCAGACGGCGCCGGTGCGGGGGCCGGACCGGGGACGGGGGCCACGATCGGCTCGAGGTCGGAGACCGCATCGGGCGCTGGCGTGACGGCATCGACGGGGATCGCCGCGAGGTCGCTCGCGTCCTTCCGCTCCGCCTCGACCTGCTCCTGACGCACCGGAGCGTTCGCCGCCACGGTGCCGTCATCGATCGGTGCGCTCCACGGCGCGATCACGACGGCCGCCGCGACGGCGGCCGCCGCGATGCTTCCGACCCCGATCGCGAGGCCGATGGCGGGGAAGGCGGTGGCGCCGGCGCCCCCCGCGCCGACACCTCCGCCGCCGGCGCCCCCCGCGCCGGTTCCCCCGGTTCCGGACGTCCAGCCACCCCCGGTGGACGTCACGGATGCCGCCGCTGCCACGGCCGGTGTGGCGTCGGCGACGTAGGCGAGGGCCCCGGCCCCGCCAAGAACGAGTGGAAGCAGCACGATGCGCAGCTTCTGGGAGACGTGCTCGATGTCGGCCGCGACGATGCGGCAGGCGGGGCACTCGTGCAGATGTGCGTCGAGCCGCCGCCGGTCGCCGCGGCGAAGGGCGGTCTTCTCCTGCGCGACGATGCGCTCGCATGCCCAGCGGCATTCCGCGGGGCGGTGCGGATCGCTGATGTGCGCTTCCAGCCACGCCTGCCGGAACCCCTCGCGCGCTCGGTAGGCCAGCGCAGAGACCGCGTTCGGTGACATGCCGAGGAGCGGCGCGACCTCGCGCGGCTTCATGCCCTCGACTTCGATGTACCAGAGCAGTGTGCGCCAGCGGGCCGGAAGTTCGCGGAATGCCTGCGCCAGGACGGAGCGGTCGGCGATGAACTCGGCGGCGTCGGGCAGACCCTCGTCGGCACGTTCGTCGAGGTCGTCGAGCGGCAGCTCGGACGTGCGTCTGCCCCACGACGCGGCAGTGTTGCGGATCGTGCTGAAGAGGTAGGGCCGGAAGCCTTCGCGCGGGCCCGCGCCGCCCCGGATCGCAGCGAGGATCGACGTGAAGGCCTCTGAGACGAGGTCGTCCGGATCCACCGACGGGCTCACCGCACGGGCGGCGCGCCGCGCACTCGGGGCGTGCCGTTCCCAGAGGAGCGCGTAGGCCGCGTCGTCGCCGCCGCGTGCGGCATCGACGAGATCCTCGTCGGATCGCTTGCGAAGCGAGTCGTCGAGGACGGCGCGGCTCGGGGTGCTCACTTCTTCTCCTCGCCGGATGGCGCTCGGTCGACCAGACCGACGGGGACGGATCCGCGCCAGGCTAGCGATGCGCGCTGGGAATCCCCTGGCGAGGGTCCTCGTCAACGCGCGAGAATACGGGTCACCCTGCAAGACGCATCCGAGACGCGATCATGACGCGCCCCGCAGAAAAACTTCCGAGCGCGCTTCGACGCAAGAGCGGATGCCGCATTCCCGGCGCCCGCCGACCGTCAGCGGATCAAGAGAGTCTCAGAAGATCATCGGCCGATCGTCGTCGTCCGGGCTCTCGAGATCGAGGTCGACGACGACGGGCACGTGATCGCTGGGGGCCTCGCCCTTGCGCTCATCGCGGTGGATCGTGGCGCCGGCCACAGCGTCCGCCAGCGCGTGCGAGCCGAGGATGAAGTCGATGCGCATGCCCTCGTTGCGGGGGAAGCGCAGTTGCTTGTAGTCCCAGTAAGTGAAGCCCGTGGGCACGAGCGGGCGCACGACGTCCTGAAGTCCTGCGGCCTCGAGCGCGGCGAACGCCTCCCGCTCGGGGGGTGAGACGTGGGTCGCGAAACCCTGGACGACGGTCGGGTCGCCGTTGTCGGCATCCGTCGGGGCGATGTTGAAGTCGCCGACAAGCGCGAGGGGCAGGTCGGGGTTCGCCGCGAGCGCCGCCGCCGTGTACCCGGTCAGCGCCGACAGCCAGTCGAGCTTGTAGAAGTAGTGCGGATCGCCCAGCGACCGGCCGTTCGGGACGTACAGGCTCCAGATCTCGACCCCGCCGATGGTCGCGCCGAGCGCGCGTGCCTCCTGCGGGGCATCCGGTCCTTCGTGGCCTTTCGCGAAGCCGGGCATGTCGGGAAACGACGTGCGGACGTTCTCGATCGGTTCGCGGCTCGCGATGGCGACACCGTTCCACTGCGAGAAGCCGTGCGCCTCGACGTGGAAGCCGGCCTCTTCGAACCGGTCGAACGGGAACTGCTCGACCTTGCACTTGATCTCCTGCATCGCGAGCACGTCGATGTGCTCACGTACCGCGAAGTCGACGATGCGGTCGACGCGGGCACGGATGGAGTTCACGTTCCAGGTGGCCAGGCGCATGGGATCCAGCCTAGGCGGGGGCGCGGACGCCCCCGGTCTTCGCGGTCGTCACGCCGTGTCGGGGGAAGCGGGGAATTGTCACGGCCGGCCGCGACGCGGGCGGCGTCGCGGCGCGCGTAGCGTGGAGGTCATGACCACGGCGCCCGCGCGTTGGACGCGCATCGCCCTGCAGTCCGTCGGCTGGTTCAGCCTCGTCTCGGCTCTCGCCGGCATGGCGGGTCTCACCGGGGGCGGCGGAATGGGGCTGCCCCTCGAGTGGCTGGACGGCAGTGTCTTCACCTCGTACTTCTGGCCGGGCACGATCCTGGGCGTTGTCGTCGGAGGTGCTCAGGCACTCGCCCTTGCCGCGCAGTATGCGCGCCTCGACGTCGCGTGGGGTCTTCACGCCGCGGCGGGTCTCGTGATGATGATCTGGATCTTCATCGAGATCGCCATCATGCTCGTGTGGTCTCCGCTGCACGGCATCTTCTTCGTGACGGGTCTCGTACAGGTCATCGTCGCGGTGCTCGCCCTGGGCGCATGGCCGCGACCGTTCCTGCGCCGCCGGGCGAGCGCCCCTCACGCCTAGAATCGACGGCATGACCGCCTCCACGCCTGAGCTCGAAGCCGACCGCCAGTACCTCATCGCGCTGATCCAGGACGAGGCGGTGTTCCACGGCGACTTCACCCTCTCGAGCGGCAAGAAGGCGACGTACTACGTCGACATGCGCAAGCTCACACTGGACCACCGCGCGGCGCCGGCGATCGGACGCATCATGCTCGACCTCGTCCGCGACATCGACGGGATCGTCGCGGTCGGCGGACTGACGCTCGGCGCCGATCCGATCGCCAACGCGGTCATGCACGAGTCGGCGCGCACCGCCACGCCGCTCGACGCATTCGTGGTGCGCAAAGAGCCCAAGGACCACGGGCGCGGCCGTCAGGTCGAGGGCGCGGATGTCGCGGGCAAGCGCGTCGTCGTGCTCGAAGACACCTCGACCACCGGGCAGTCGGCGCTGAAGGCGGTCGAGGCGCTCCGTCGCGAAGGCGCTGAGCCGGTCGCCGTCGCCGTCATCGTGGATCGCAAGACCGGTGCGCAGGCCGCGGTCGAGGCCGAAGGCCTGCAGTGGCTCGCCGCGATCGACCTCGACGACCTCGAGCTTCAGGCCCAGTAACGCCTCAGTCGCGCTTGCGCTTGCGCGTGCGCCACACCTGCCACACGACGACCACCAGCGTCGTGAGCACGATCAGTGCCGATACCAGCAACAGCAGGGTCTGCTCGAACTCCGAGATCACGGTCTCTTCCCCTCTGCCGCATCCGCGACGATCTTCGCGATGCGCGCGGCCCGCGTCTCGGGACGCCGGGCGCTGTCGACGGTCGCGATGCCGAGCTTTCGGCTCGACGGAGGGAACGCGTCCCACGCCGCGCGCGCCGCCGGAACCGCGTCGAGCGCCGCGGTGAAGTCATCGGGCTCGCGCAGAGCCTCGGCGTTGTCGAGCACGGCCCATGAGCCGTTCGCCTTGGCGACCTCGATGGCGCGGTACCCGGCCTCGGCGATGAGCCCGGCCTGCTCGAGTTCGATCAGGCGGGCCTTGTTGGTCGCGGCCCAGCCGCTGGACGGCCGGCGCGGCGAGAACCACAGCCCACCGGTCTCGTCGTCGAAGCTGCGGACCGGTCCGTCGATCCAGCCGAAGCAGAGCGCCTGGCGGATGGCGTCCTCGTAGCTCACATGGCGGTCGGCGAACCCGGGGCGTCCGCGCACGAGCCACGCGCCGGTGGCGCGCAGGTGATTGGTCTCGAGCCACGCGCGCCAGGTCGCGGCATCCGGCGCCACCACCTTCTCGCCGTCATCCAGTGCGCCCATTCCGCGACCCTACCGGGGGTCCGCGACGTCGCGCATCGCCCCGCGGCGCGGCAAGAGCGCACCACGCCGCGAACAGGCGGATGCCGCGCCGACACTCAGAGGATGTCGGCTTCTTCGCTCTCGAGCACCTCGCGCGCCAGCAGGTCGGCGACCGAGTCGAGCACCTCGTCGGGGCGGAACGGGAAGCGCTCGATCTCGGCGGGATCGCTGATCCCGGTGAGCACCAGCACGGTGTGAAGACCCGCCTCGATCCCCGCGACGATGTCGGTGTCCATGCGGTCGCCGATCATGCCGGTGTTCTCGGAGTGCGCGCCGATCCGGTTGAGCGCCGAGCGGAACATCATCGGGTTCGGCTTGCCGACGACATAGGGCTCCATGCCGGTGGCCTTCGTGATGAGCGCGGTGATGGCGCCGGTCGCCGGCAGCAGGCCGTCCGTGGACGGCCCGGTCGCATCGGGGTTGGTCGCGATGAAGCGGGCCCCCGCGCCGATGAACCGGATCGCCTTGGTGATCGCCTCGAACGAGTAGTTGCGGGTCTCGCCGACGACCACGTAGTCGGGGTCCGTCTCGGTCATGATGAACCCGGCTTCGTGGAGGGCCGTCGTCAGGCCCGCCTCGCCGATGACGAACGCCGTGCCGCCGGGCATCTGCGACCGCAGGAAGTCGGCCGTCGCGAGCGCCGAGGTCCAGATGGACTCCTCGGGGACGGTGAGCCCCGAAGCGCGCAGCCGGGCGGAGAGATCACGCGGCGTGAAGATGGAGTTGTTCGTCAGCACGAGGAAGGGCGTGCCCTGATCGCGCCACTGCTGAAGGAGGGCGGAGGCGCCGGGAACAGGAGTGTTCTCGTGCACCAGCACGCCATCCATGTCGGTGAGCCAGCATTCGATGTCGGACCGGGTGCGCATGCGTCCAGACTAGGTCTCGCGCGGGCGTAGGGTCGAAGCCGTGACGTGGGATCCCCGGAGTCTCCCCGACCTCTCCGGTCGGGTCTACCTCGTGACCGGCTCCAATGCCGGTCTCGGCTACTTCGCGTCGGAGCAGCTGGTGCGGGCCGGGGCACGCGTGATCATGACGGCGCGGCATCCGAATCGGCTGTCGGCCGCTCGCACCGCGATTCGCCGTCGTCTTCCGGATGCCGCACCCGACGCGACCGAGCCGCTCATCCTCGACACGAGCAACCTCGGATCGGTGCGCTCGGCGGCCGCGAGCGTGCGCGGCAAGGGTGCGCTCGACGGGGTGCTGCTCAATGCCGGCATCGTGCATCCGCCGCGTGTGCGTGAGACCACGATCGACGGGCACGAGGTCGTCTTCGCCACCAACGCACTCGGCCACTTCGCGCTCGCCGGGGAGCTGCTCACGGCACTCGCCCAGGCCCCCGCCGGCCGGATGGTGTGGGTGGGGAGCATGTCGACATCGCTCACGCCCTATGACCCGCTCGATCCGCAGCTCGCCGAGGGGTACTCGGCGTGGCGGGCCTACGTGCAGTCGAAGGTGGCGACTGCCGCACTCGGGTTCGAGGCCGACCGGCGACTGCGCGCCGCCGGCGTGCCGGTCGAGAGCGTCGTCGCCCACCCCGGCTACTCGATCGGCGGTCGTACCGCGGGGATCGCCGGCGTGAACGAGCCGTCGCGCACCAAGCGATTCGCCGACAACCTGCAGGCGTTCATGGCGCAGTCCAAAGAGCACGGCGCGTGGCCGCTGGTGCGCGCGCTCACCGATCCCGCCATCGAGGGCGGGGAGTTCTGGGGGCCGAAGAGCGTGACCCGGGGCGAGCCGCGCCGCGCGACGGCGTCGAAGATCACGCGCGACCCCGGGGTCGCGGCGCGCCTGTGGGACGTGGCCGAGACCGCCACGGGCGTGCACTGGCCGTTCGAGAAGGCCGCTCGCCTCAGGCGCTGAGCCACACGGCGGTGGCAGCATCGGCCGGCAGCGAGAGCTCGACCTCGCGCATACGCAGGGTCGCGGCATCCGTCACCGTCACCGTCGCGCCCACGGCGACGCCGGCCGCTTCGACCGCCCGCAGCAGCTGCGGGTCGCGGTCGCTCACCCTCAGCACTCGTCCGACGTGCCCGGGCGCGGCCGCGGCCAGCAGCACGAACGGCTCCCTCAGGACGTTGCCCGCGGCATCCGGGATCGCGTCGCCGTGCGGATCGAACCGCGGCCGCCCGAGCCGCTCGTCGATGCCTTCGAGCAGACGGTCGCTGATGGCATGCTCGAGGACCTCGGCTTCATCGTGCACTTCGTCCCACGCGTAGCCGAACTCGCCCACCAGCCACGTCTCGATGAGGCGGTGCCGGCGGATGATCGCCGCGGCGCGATGCGCGCCGGCCTCGGTCAGCGCGATGGGCCCGTACGGGCGGTGGGTGACGAGCCCCTGCGCGGCGAGCTTCTGCACCATCTCGGTCACGCTCGACGGAGCGAGGCCGAGCTCGGTCGCCAGTTGCGAGGGCGTGATGCGCTCGCTCTGCCACTCGGTGTGGTGGTAGATGGTCTTCAGATAGTCGTCGACCGCGGGGGAGGGCACCGATCCAGGGTACCGGCGGTGCTCAGGAGCCGGTGAGCACCAGCCACAGCAGCACGCCGTTGAGCGTGATGAGGAAGACGGATGCCGCGATCCCGGCGATCGTCGTCCACACGCGGTTGCGATACCCGCCGAGCACATCGCTCTTCGCGGTGAGAGCGACCAGCGGGATCAGCGCGAACGGGATGCCGAACGACAGCACGACCTGGCTGAGCACGAGCGCGAGGGTCGGGTCGACCCCGATCGCAAGGATCGCGAGGGCCGGGATGAGGGTGACGAGTCGTCGCGCGAGCAGTGGCACGCGCACATGCAGCAGGCCGTGCATGATCTCGGCCCCGGCGTATGCGCCGACCGACGTCGAGGCGAGTCCGCTGGCGAGCAGCCCGACGGCGAAAAGTGTCGCGACGAGCGGTCCGAGTCCCGCGTACAGCGCCGCGTAGGCGCCCTCCAGCGAGTCGGTGCCGGGTACTCCGGCCAGGTTCGCCGCGGCGAGGAGCAGGATGCAGAGATTCACCGTTCCCGCGATGAGCATCGCGATCGTGACGTCCCACTTCGTCGCCCGCAGCAGACGCGAGGTCGGGATGCCGCGCAGCTCTGCGAGCGTGGCATCCGGAGCCGTCCGGTCGCTGAGCCCCGAACCCTGGCCGGCACGCGGACTCTGGTCGAGGTGCTCCGCCACGCGGTCGCGGGACTTCGCGCGGCGGCCGGGCGTGACGACGTCGAGCTTGTCGACGGTCGGGGCGAAGCGGTCGCGCGCGAGCGCGCTGTGGGCGTAGATCGCGTGCGGCATGATCGTCGCGCCCAGGATCGACGCGGCCAGGAGTACCGAGTCGGTGCCTTCGAAGCGCGGCACGAGACCCGCGATGACCCCTGCCGGGTCGGGCGGGGCGACGAAGACGCCGAACGAGAATCCGATCGCGATGATCGCGAGCAGGCCGATGATGACGAACTCGAACGGGCGCGGTCCCCGCCGGGACTGGATCAGCAGAAGCGTGATCGACACGGCGCCGGTGATCACGCCGCCCCACAGCAGCGGCACGGCGAACAGCAGATTGAGCGCGACGGCGCCGCCGATCACCTCGGCGATATCGGTCGCCATAGCGACCAGCTCGGCCTGCAGCCAGTAGGCGCGACGGCCCCAGCGAGAGCGGATGCGGATGCCCAGGGTCTCGGGAAGGCTCCGGCCCGTGACGATGCCGAGCTTGGCAGACAGGTACTGGATGAGCCACGCCATCACGTTGCCGAGAACGACCACCCACACCAGGAGGTAGCCGTACCGCGCACCGGCCGTCATGTTGCTGGCGACGTTGCCGGGGTCGAGGTACGCCACCCCCGCCACCAGGGCGGGCCCGATCAGCCACGCCAGGCGCGGGAGCGAGCGTGGTCGGCGGGTCGAGGTCGATGCGGCTGGCCTGACATCCTCGGCAGTTTTCGGCACACCGAAATTCTAGCTCAGATTTCGGCATGCCGAAAAGTGGTGGGTGGGCCTGTCCTCCTGCCGCCGACCGCTCGTTACTCCGGACGGATGCCGCGACGCGCCGTCCTGTCGCCCCCAGGCACGCGATCATCCGGAGTTGTGAACGCATCGCGCGGATAGCCTGGGCCGGTGACGACACCCGCCGATCCTCCGCACCACTTCGAGCCGGACGCGCCCCAGCCGGAGGAGCCGCGGATGCCCGTCGGCGTCGGTCCATGGCCGGGCGGGCCCGAGGACCTGCCCGACGATCCGCGCTACGACCCGGACCTCCTCGCGCACGGCGACGCGCGCAACGTCGTCGACGTCTACCGGTACTGGACGATGGACGCCATCGTCGCCGACCTCGACACGCGCCGCCACGCGTTCCACGTCGCGATCGAGAACTGGCAGCACGACATGAACATCGGCTCGATCGTGCGCAGCGCGAATGCGTTCCTCGCCGCCGAGGTGCACATCATCGGCAAGCGTCGGTGGAACCGCCGCGGCGCGATGGTCACCGACCGCTACCAGCACGTGCGCCACCACGAGAGCGTCGAGGCGTTCGCCGAGTGGGCGGAGGCGGCATCCCTGCCCGTCATCGCCATCGACAACGTCGAAGGATCGGTGCCGCTGCCTGCCGCCGACCTGCCCGAGGCGTGCGTGCTGCTGTTCGGGCAAGAGGGCCCGGGCCTTTCGGACGAGGCCGTGGCCGCGGCATCCGGGGTCGTCGAGATCACGCAGTACGGCTCGACCCGCTCGATCAACGCCAGCGCCGCAGCGGCCGTCGTGATGTACGAGTGGTGCCGCCGCTGGGCGTGATGCCGCGGTCCCTCGCCCTCGCCCTCGCGAGAATCGGCGGGACGCGTGAGAATCGCCAGGAGGCTCGCGCGCTACGGCGATTCTCGGTGATGGGGGACGGCGTCGGAGGGGGGCTCGGGCGGAGGGTGCCCGCGCGTCAGACCTCGACGGTCATCCAGGCGGCGCCGCGCACGCGCCAGCCGAGGGTTGCCAGCCGCGCCAGCATGTAGACGCCGAAGAACGCGACGGCAAGCCACGCGAGTCCTGCCGCTCCCGCGGGCTGCAGCACGGCGATCACGATGAGCGCGGGGACGAACGGCACGAGGTTCAGCAGCCCCACCATCGCGAGGTACTTCGCGTCTCCGGCGCCGATGAGCACGCCGTCGAGCACGAACACGACGCCGCACACCGGCTGCGCGATCGCGAGCACGATCAGCGCGGGCTGCACGAGAGCCGCGATCGCCGGATCGCCGGTGAACACGAGTCCGATCACGCCCGAGAGAGCGCCGATGACGACGCCCACGACGATGCCGAACCACGCGCCCCATGCCACCGTCCGGCCCAGCACGCGGCGCACGAGCCGTGTGTCCTGCGCTCCGAGCCCCTTGCCGATGAGCGCCTGCGCCGCGATGGCGAGCGCATCGAGTGCGAACGCCGCGGTAGAGAAGATCGTGAACGCCACCTGCCAGCCTGCGAGCTCCTCGGTTCCCAGGCCCGTCGCCACCGCGACGGTCGCGAGCAGCGCGACGCGGAGCGAGACGGTGCGCACGAACAGCCAGCCGCCGGATCGGGCGGAGCCCCGCACGCCTTCGCGCTGCGGACGAACGGATGCCTCGTGCCGGCGCGCGAGCCGGCCCACCACGACGACGTACGCGGCCACCATCGCCCACTGCGCGAGCACCGTTCCCACGGCGGAACCGGCGATCCCCCACCCGAGGCCGTAGATGAACGCCCAGTTCAGCAGTGCGTTGGCCGCGAACCCGAGTCCCGCGATCCACAGCGGCGTCACGGTGTCCTGCATGCCGCGCAGCAGCCCGGTCGCCGCGAACACGATGAGCATGGCCGGCAGGCCCCACATCGAGATGCCCAGGTAGATGACGGCCTGCTCCGCCACTTCGGGCGACGCGCCGAACAGCCCCACGAGAGCCGGTGTCGCGAAAGAGCCGACCACGGCGAGCACCGCGCCGATCCCGAGGGCGAGCCAGAGCCCGTCGATGCCGACCGAGACCGCTCGCGTGGGGTCGCCCGCGCCGAAACGGCGCGCGACGGCCGGAGTCGTCGAGTATGCGAGGAACACCATCAGCCCGACGATCGTCTGCAGCACCGCGGACGCGATCCCCAGGCCCGCGAGCGGGGTGACGCCGAGGTGCCCGACGAGGGCCGAATCGACGATGAGGAACAGCGGCTCGGCGATCAGCGCCCCGAGCGCGGGCACCGCGAGCCGCAGGATGTCGCGGTTCAGCGGGTCGCGGGTGCTCGTCACCCTCCGAGCCTACGAGGGCGGCGGGCGGGAGCCGGCCTCGCATCGTGATCGCATCACGATGCGATCACAGGATCCTTTCGGCGACGGATCCGACGAGCGCGGCGGCGCGGACGCTTATCCTGGAGGACATGACCGATGCCCCCCGCTCCGGTCTCGCGCTCGAGGAGCTCAGCGCCGAGATCCGCCCGCAAGACGACCTGTTCCGCCACGTCAACGGCTCCTGGCTCGAACGCACCGAGATCCCCGAAGACAAAGCCCGCTGGGGCTCGTTCCACCTCATCGCCGAGCAGGCCGAGAAGGACGTCCACGCCATCGTCGAAGAGACGCAGCAGGCTGAGCCCGGCACCGAGTCGCGCAAGATCGGCGACCTGTACACGAGCTTCATGGACACCGAGCGCATCGAAGAGCTCGGCGCCGCGCCGCTCGCGGGCGTGCTGGCGCGCGTCGACGCGATCACGAGCATCCCGGAGTTCCTGCGCACCATCGGCGAGTTCGAGCGCGACGGCACCGCGGCGCTGATCCACCTCTACATCGAGCCCGACCCCGGCAACCCCGAGCGCTACGTGCCGTTCTTCATCCAGGGCGGGCTGTCGCTGCCCGACGAGAGCTACTACCGACTCGACAACTTCGAGCCCACGCGCACGGCTTTCCGCGCCCACGTGCACCGGCTCCTGGATCTTGCCGGGGTTGCGGATGCCGAGGCGTCGGCCGACCGCATCTTCGCGCTCGAGACGGAGCTCGCCACGCACCACTGGGACAACGTCGCGAGCCGTGACGCCGTCAAGACCTACAACCTCACGACGTGGGACGACGTGCAGGCGCTCGTGGGCCTCGACCTCTCCCCGTGGCTCGAAGGCGTCGCCCCCGACCACGCCGCCGCGTTCGGCGAGATCAACGTGTACCAGCCGAGCTTCTTCGAGGGCCTGGGCGCGCTGCTCACCGAGGAGCGCCTCGCAGACTGGAAGGCGTGGCTGCGGTTCGCCGTCGTGCACTCGGCCGCGGCGTTCCTGTCGGACGCGTTCGTCTCCGAGAACTTCTCGTTCTACGGCACGCAGCTCACCGGCGTGCCGGTCAACCGCGAGCGGTGGAAGCGCGGCGTGAGCCTCGCCGAGGCCGCCATGGGCGAGGCGATCGGCCGCGTCTACGTCGAACGCCACTTCCCGCCGGCGTCGAAGGTCGCCATGGACGAGCTCGTCGCGAACCTGATCGAGGCGTACCGCCAGTCGATCGCCGAGCTCGAGTGGATGACTCCCGAGACGCGCGAGCGCGCGCTCGCGAAGCTCGACGCGTTCACGCCGAAGATCGGCTACCCGGTCAAGTGGAAGGACTACTCCACGCTCGAGCTCGTCCCCGACGACCTCGTCGGGAACGTGCGCCGTGCACACGTGTGGGAGCACGACCGGCAGATCAACCGGATCGGCGAGCCGATCGACCGCGACGAGTGGTACATGACCCCGCAGACAGTCAACGCGTACTACAACCCGCTCATGAACGAGATCGTCTTCCCGGCCGCGATCCTGCAGCACCCGTTCTTCGACGCCGAGCGCGACGCGGCGGCCAATTACGGCGGCATCGGCGCGGTCATCGGCCACGAGATCGGCCACGGCTTCGACGACCAGGGCAGCCGGTTCGACGGCGACGGGTCGCTGCGCGACTGGTGGACCGACGACGACCGCGCAGCGTTCGAGGTGCGCACCAAGAACCTCATCGACCAGTACGAGGCGCTCGTCCCGCGCGGACTCGCGGATGAGCACCACGTGAACGGTGCCTTGACGATCGGCGAGAACATCGGAGACCTCGGCGGTCTCGGCATCGCGATCCGGGCGTACGAGCTTTCGCTCGGCACCGACGCCGACGGCACGCCCCACGAGGCGCCCGAGATCGACGGGTTCACCGGCATCCAGCGCCTGCTTCTCAGCTGGGCGCAGATCTGGCAGCAGAAGGGGCGGGATGCCGAGACCATCCGCCTGTTGACGATCGACCCGCATTCGCCCAACGAATTCCGCTGCAACCAGATCGTCCGCAACATCGACGCGTTCTATGATGCGTTCGGCGTCACTGACACGGACGCCCTCTGGCTCGATCAGGACAAGCGCGTCACCATCTGGTGATGGCGCGGGCCCCAGGCCCGCGCACGCCCCGCACTCATACCCCGAAAGTACGAATCCACCGGAAGGATGCCCCGTGGGCACTGAGCCCAGAAGGGATGCCGAGTCGCTGCGGGGGTCGCGACGAAGCACCAGCAAACGAGTGCCGAGGAGGGCGGCGGTCGGCCGCCGTTCGTTCACGGCGACGCTCAAGGCGCTCGACGATCTGGCGACGTCGGGGGCGAAGATCTCGGTGCGCATCACCGACCTCGATCGCGGCACCTCGGTGCTCGCGGGCGACGACTTCGTGACGCTGCCGGTGGCCGGGCTCGGCGTCGTACCGCTGCTCATCGAGGTCGCCGCCGGATTCGAGTCGGGCCGTCTCGATCCGCTCGAGATCATCGACCGCTCCACGATCGACCGCGTCGGCGTGGGCGGGGTGTGGCAGCACCTGAAGGCGCCCGCACTGCCCCTGGTCGACCTCGCGGTGCTGACGGCGTCGACCGGCGACTCGCTCGCCGCGAACGCGCTGCTCGCCCGGGTCGGTCTTCCGGCGGTGCGCGCGCGCATCGAGCAGCTTGGGCTCTCGCGCTCGGCGCTGCTGGATCGCTTCCGAGACGAGCGCGGACCCGACGACGCGCCGCACTTCGCTCTCGGCTCGGCCCGCGAACTCGCCGAGGTGTTCGCCGCCCTCGTCAATTCGCAGGTCGTCTCGCCGGGTGTCAGCGCACAGGTCGCGGAGTGGCTGAGCCTCAATCACGATCTCTCCCTCGTCGCGTCGGCCACGGGACTGGATCCGTTCGCGCACGAGAACGACGAGCACGGGCTCCTCTTCGTCAACAAGACGGGGCGGGATGCCGGGATCCGCGTCGAGGCGGGTGTGCTCGCGGGGCCCCGGGCCGGGGTGTCGTATGCCCTGATCGTGTGCTTCGACGACCTGTCGATCTATCACCGCATGCGCGCGCACGAGGCGTTCCGCACGCTCGGGGTCGAGCTCATGGAGTACGTGTTCTAGACGCGCGTGATGCTGCGGTGCTTCAGGCGTGACGCAGCTCAGAAGACGATCGTGTGATTGCCGTGGCGGATCACACGGTCCTGCGCATGCCAGAGCACGGCGCGTGAGAGCACCTGACGCTCGACGTCCGATCCGCGGCGCACGAGCTCGCCGACCGAGTCGGCGTGGGTCACCCGCACGGTGTCCTGTTCGATGATCGGGCCCTCGTCGAGGTCGCTCGTCACGTAGTGCGACGTGGCGCCGATGAGCTTCACGCCGCGCTCCTGGGCCTTCTTGTAGGGCTCGGCGCCGATGAAGGCGGGCAGGAACGAGTGATGGATGTTGATCACCGGCACGCCGAGCCGGTCGAGGAAGTCGGGCGAGAGGATCTGCATGTACCGCGCCAGCACCACGAAGTCGACGTTGCCGGCGAGCAGTTCGACGATCTTCGTCTCGGAGGCCGCCTTGTCGGGGCCCGCGACGGAGGGCACGTGGAAGAACGGCACGCCGAACGAGCGGACGTCCTCGGCCGAGGTGGTGTGGTTCGAGATCACCATCGGGATGGTGACGGGCAGGTCGCCGCGGCGGTGGCGCCAGAGCAGATCGAGCAGGCAGTGGTCCTGCTTGGACGCCAGGATCGCCATGCGCTTGGGGATCGACTGGTCGGTGATCGTCCATTCCAGATCGAACCCGTCGCCCAGCGTCCGCGCGAGGTCGTCTTCGATCTCGGGAAGGGCCGCCGCGAGATCGGGGCGGTGGAACACCACGCGCTGGAAGTACGCGCCGCCGATGGGGTCGTCGGAGTACTGGTCGAACGCGACGATGTTGCCGCGGTTGCGGGTGATGAGCGCCGACACGGCGGCGATGATCCCCGGCCGGTCGCTGCCGTGGACGATCAGGCAGGCGTGGTCGGTGAGGAGGTGCGGGGAATTCGCGGCCATTGTTCGATTCTGCCCTGCCGCGGGCGGTTCGCGATCTCCGGCGGGCGTCGGAAGGACGAGCGGATGCCGCTACGCCGCGTTCGCGCGGCGGATCAGGTCGCCGTGGCGCGTGAGTTCGAGGTAGCGGGCGACGGCGTCGCGGCTCTTCGTGAGGCACGCCAGCCGCTCTTCGAGAGCGTCGAGCTCAGCGGCGAGCTCTTCGGCGAGGGACAGCGAGCAGGCCGGCGGAGCCGCGCTCTCGCACTGCCGTTCGATGTCGAGCACGACCTTCGTCATGCGCGTGGACAGCCCGGACTGCACCAGCCCCCGCACCCGGGAGGCGCGCTCGACGTCGGCCTCGTCGTAGGAGCGGTAGCCGTTCGCCGCGCGGTCGGAGGCGAGGAGGCCCTGCTGCTCGTAGTACCGCAGCATGCGGGTGGGGATGCCGGTCCGCTCCGACAGCTCACCGATCTTCATGGTCGTCTCTCTCGGTCGTAGAGCTTGACATTGACATTAATGTCAAAGTTTAGCCTCGCATCATGACGTCGACAACCGCCGCGGTGCAGGCCTCCGCGGCATCCCTCCGCTTTCCCGTGCGAGCCCTGCTGATCCTCAGCCTCGGCGTGCTGGTCACCGTGACTGCCGAGTCCCTGCCCGCGGGACTCATGCCCGAGATGGCCGCCGATCTCGGGGTCTCGCCGATGCAGATCGGCCTGCTCATCTCGGTGTGGGCCCTGACGGTGATCCTCACCAGCATCCCGCTCGCACGGGCATCGCGCCGGTTCGATCGGCGGCTGGTCGTCGGCGTCTCGCTCGGGGTCTTCGCCATCGCGAACATCGCGACGGCTTTCGCACCCGGCTACGGGTTCGCGGTGGGCACGCGTGTGGTCGCGGCGGTCGCCCACGGTGTCTTCTGGGCGGTGGTGATCGTCTACGCGACCTCGCTGCTCGCACCTTCCCACCTGGGGCGAGGCCTCGCGCTCGTGACCGCCGGCGGCACGGCGGCCACCGTGGCGGGCCTTCCCGCCGCCACGCTGCTCGCGCAGGCCGTCGGCTGGCGCGCCGCGTTCGTCGTCCTCGGCGCCGTCGCGCTGATCATCGGTGTGGTGGTCGTCCGGGGGATGCCGAGTTATCTTCCGGAACGCGTGCCCGCGTCCGAGCGGACCGGCGGCTTCTGGCGCGATCCCTCGCTGCCGGCCCTGCTCGCATTCGGCGCGTCCGCGGTCCTGATCGCCGTCGCCCAGTTCGCTTCGTTCACCTACATCCGCCCCTACCTCGCGCTCTCGGCAGGGATCGGCACCGAGTGGGCCGCCACGATTCTCTTCGTCTACGGCATCGCGGGGATGGCCGGTGTCACGGCCGCCGGATTCCTCGCGGATCGCTTCCCGCGCAGCTCGCTGGTGGCGATCCTCCTCGCTTTCGCTGCGGCCTTCGCGCTGCTCACCTTCGCAGCCGGTGCCATCGCGGCCGTCATCGGCGCACTCCTGGTGTGGGGCTTCGCCATCGGTGCGCTGTTCCCGCTGCTGCAGACCACTCTCATGCGCATCGCGACCGAGCGGACGCGCACCCTCGCGAGCGCCGGCATCGTCGTGCTCTTCAACGTCGGAATCGCCGTCGGCCCGTGGCTCGGCGGTGTCGTGGGGGGCGAGACGGCACCCACGATGACGACGGCGGTCTCGGCATCCGCCATGCTCGTCGCCGCGCTGTTCGGAGTGGCCGGGGTCGTGCTCTCGGGCCGTCGGCTCGCAGCTGAGGGGTGACCGCGGCAAGCGGGATGCCCCGCCCGGGTGAGGGAGGGCGGGTCGCGTTCGGCCGCTTCCGGGGTCGTCACAGGCGCACGCCGGCCACGCCGTCCGCGGTGACCAGGAAGACGGATTCGTCGGCCAGGCGCGTCCAGCCGCGCTGATCGACGCCAGTGGTGGCGACGATGCGCACTCCGGAGGGATTCGTCGTCGTCCGCAGCGTGTTGTAGTCGGCGTCGTGCCCGGGAGGGAGGGCTTCGAGGTCGGCGCCGCGGCCGGCGAACGCCGCGAGCGGGACCTTCGCCGTGCCGGCGGCGTGCACGACGTGGAGTCCGCTCCCGGTGAGGATCATCGCGTTGAGGCACGCACCCGGAAAGCGGGAGCGCACCCGGGCGACGCCCCGTGCGATGACGGTCGTCTCCCGCCACGCGGCGCCGTCGGGCTGTGCGTGGCGAACGACCGCGAAGTACGCCTCGCTGTCGGTGGCGCCGCGGAGTTCGGCGCGTTCGACCTCGGTCAGCAGGGCGAGCGCGTCCTCGCGTGGCGTGATCACGCCGTTGTGCTGGAACGCGATCCCGCCGCGCAGGAACGGCTGGATGTCCTCGAGAGCGGGCAGGGCGCCGCCGCTCGCGAAGCGCAGGTACACCAGTCGGGCCGAGGACGGTGCCGACAGGACGGCCTTCAGCTGCTCAGGACCGTCGAGCGCTTCCGTGCCGCCGGCTGTGCGCACCGCCCCCGTGTCGGCGTCGAGCCACGAGGTGCCCCACCCGTCCGCGTGCAGATGCGCGAGTGCGGCGAACTCGGCGATGATCTCCTCACCGAGCGCGGCGGGGGCCATCATCGGCTCGGGGGCGACGTAGCTGAGCATTCGTGACATGGGATTCGCTCCTCGAGTGCGATCTTCGACAATGTGGATCCACATATGTTACTTTTGGATCCTGTTTGAGAGACACGGAGTTCCATGACATCGGTGCCCGCGGCGGATGCCGCACAAAAGGAAGCGGTGCTCCCGCGGATCGGCTCCGCGATCGATGTGGCGCTCGAACGCGAGCGCACTCTCGGTGCGCACGCGTCCCACCACTTCAATGCGGCCGGGGCCGCGCTGCCGACGGCCGCCGTCGTCTCGGCGGTGGTCGATCATCTCCGTCTCGAGGAGCAGATGGGCGGCTACGAGGCCGCCGCGCAGGTCAAGGACGACATCGAGGCCGTCTACGGATCCGCCGCGAGGTTGCTGGGGTCCGACGCGGATGAGATCGCACTGTTCGACAGCGCATCGACCGGGCTGCGTGTCCTCCTCGACGCCCTCCGTCCTGCAGCAGGCTCGCGCATCATCGCCTCGCGCAGCACCTACGTCAGCCATGCCCTGCACCTGATGACGGTGCGCGACGAGCACGATGTCGAACTCGTGCTCGCCCCCACCGACGCCCATCGCCGTGTCGATCTCGACGCCCTGGATGCCCTCCTCGCCGACGGACGTCCTACGATCCTGACGATCGCGCACGTGCCGACCTCCTCCGGCCTCGTCGAGCCGGTGGCCGAGATCGGGCATCTCGCGCGGCGCTACGGCGCCGTCTACCTGCTCGACGCCACGCAGTCCGTCGGCCACCTCGGCATCGACGTCGCCGAGATCGGGTGCCATGTGCTGGTCACGACCGGACGGAAGTTCCTCCGCGCACCCCGGGGCACGGCGCTCGCCTACGTGGAGCGCCGCACGGCAGCCGCGCTGGCGCCCACGGCACCCGACGTGCGGGGGTCGCAATGGCTCGCCGAGGGTGAATGGGACGTGGCCACCAGTGCCCGGCGATTCGAGACGTGGGAGTCCAGTGTCGCGGGCAGGCTCGGCCTGGGCGTCGCGCTCGAAGAGGCGAGTCGGCGCGGCATCGCCGAGACGGCCGGGTGGCTGACGTCGACAGGCGGCCTCCTCCGGGAGTCGCTGCGCGAGATCCCCGGAGTCGTCATCGCCGACCCGGCCGATTCGCGCTCGGCGATCGTCACGTTTCTGGTCGAGGGGCTGCCCTCCGCGCACGCCGCAGCGCTGCTCGCCGAGCGTCAGGTGAGGGTCGTGTCGGTGCCCGCCACGCACGGGCAGTGGGATCTCGGTGATCGTGCGATAGCGTCCGTCGTGCGGGCGTCCCCGCACGTGTACAACGACGAAAGCGATCTCGCGGCCCTCATCGACGGCGTCGCGCACATCGCCCGAGAGGGAGCCCGCCGGTGAGTGCACTCGACGCGGACGTCGTCGTCGTGGGACTCGGCATCCACGGCAGCGCCGCCGCTGCAGAGCTCGCCCGCCGCGGTGTCGATGTGCTGGCCGTAGACCGCTTCACCCCCGCCCACTCTCGCGGCTCCTCGCACGGACGCACCCGCATGATCCGTCGCGCGTACCCCAACCCCGCGTGGAACGATCTCGTCGCTCGCGCCTTCGACGGCTGGAGTGAACTCGAGAGTGAGACCGGCCAGACGCTGGTGCACCGCACGGGCGGTCTGTACGCCCACCGGGGGGAGTCCCAGCTGCAGGGCCCCGACTGCATCGTGGTGGACGACCGGGTGCAGATGTCCGAGCTCATGCCCGGCTTCGAGGTGCCTCAGGGTTACAGGGCCGTCTACGATCCGTCGGCCGGAGTGGTCGAGGCGGCGCGCGCACTTGCGGCGATGCAGGAGTCGGCGGCCGCTCGCGGCGCCCGGCTGCGCTGGGGCGTGCGAGCCGAAGGCTGGGAACGGGTGCCCGGTGGGGTCGTGCTGCGGACCGACGGCGGGGATCTGCGGGCGCGCCGACTCGTGATCGCCGGGGGAAGCTGGATGGGCTCCCTCGTTCCCGAGCTCGCTCCACTGCTCGAGGTCTGGCGGATCCTCACGCTGACGGCCGCGCCCGGTCAGGAAGCCGGGATGCCGCCGTCGCTCGGCGCGTTCTCGGTGGATCGCCCGGAGGGTCTCGTCTTCGGGATCCCCGACGCCGACGGCAACGGAGTCAAACTCGGCGTCGACGCCGGGGCGATCTGGGATCCCGAGATCCCCGTCGCCGCCCCCTCGAACGAGGAGGTGAACGAGCTCCGATCGCTCCTGGGCGACGTCGTTCCCGGACTCGACACGGCTCCCGCCGAACTCGCGGCATGCCTGTATACGATGACCGCCGACAAGCGATTCGTGCTCGGTCCGCTCCATCGCGCCCCCGAGGTGATCGTCGCGTCGGCCTGTTCCGGTCACGGATTCAAGTTCGGTCCGGCGATCGGTGAGGCCCTCGCCGATCTCGCCACCGGCAAGGCGCGCGACGACCTCGCGTTCATCTCGACATCCCGACGGGAGCTCTGACAATGACCATCGCCCTCGCCGCTCCGCATCCGGAGGCGATCGCCGCCGGGCGCCGCGCCGCCGCCGCGGGGGGCAACGCGCTGGACGCCGCGCTCGCCGCCGCCGTCATGCTGACGGTCGTCTACCCCCACCAGTGCGCGCTCGGCGGCGATCTCATCGCCCTGGTCCGATCGCCCGCCGGTGAGACCACCGCGATCATCGCGGCCGGCACCGCGCCGGCGGGGATCGCCGAGGCCGCGGCGACCTGGACCGAAGTTCCGCGCCAGGGTGCGCACTCGGTCACGGTGCCCGGAATGGTCGCGGGCTGGCGCTCGATCGCCGCGCGGGGGGCGCGCAACGGTCTCGCTCCGGCGTTCGCGGATGCTGCGGCGGTCGCCGAGTCCGGGACGCCGGTGAGCGCGGGCCTCGCGCGCGCACTCGCCTCGCGCGCCGACGCGGTGCTCGCCGACGCGGGCATGCGGGGCGTCTTCGCGGCCGCGGGTGCTCCACTCGTGGCGGGGGAGGTGCTTCGCCAGCCCGCCCTGGCCGAAACGATGCTGGCTCTCGCCGACGATGCCGACGACTTCTACCGCGGCAGTATCGCCCGGTCCCTTGTATCGACTCTGCGCGCGGCGGGCGGCACCCACACCATCGCAGACTTCGCCGGCTACGAATCCGAGGCGGGGGCGGCGCTCACGCGAACCATCGGCGAGCAGACCTGGCATGTCGCACCGCCCCCATCGGTGGGTGCCGTGCTCATCGGGGTGGTGACGGCCGCAGGCGACGGGACGGGCTCGGTTCCGACGGGACCGCAGCTGGTGGATGCCGCCATCCGCGGCGTCCACGCCCGGGCGGCCGCGCTCGGCGACCCGCGCTCAGCGCCGGTCGATCTGGACGTGCTGCTGGATCTCGCCGTCGAAGCCGTCGCGCCGCCGTTCGCGGAGCCGCGTCCGCTGGGCGACACCGCCGCCGTCACCGCGCTGGACGATGACGGCTGGGGCGTCACGATCGTCCAGAGCGTGTACCAGACCTTCGGTTCGGGACTGCTGGATCCCGACACGGGCATCCTGCTCCACAACCGCGGCAGCGCCTTCAGCATGGATCCGGATTCGCCCGCAGTCCTGCGGCCCGGTGCCCGTCCGCCGCACACCCTGTGTCCTGCGATCGTCGAGGCGCCGGGGGTGACCGTCGTGGCCGGGTGCCAGGGAGGACGCGCTCAGGCATGGATCCTGTCGCAGATCCTCCCGGACGCGGTCGATCCGACGCAGGATCTGCGTGCAATCCTCGCCCGTCCCCGCTGGGTCGTGGGCGACCGCGACCTCGGTCAGGACGTGCTCACGCTGGTGGCGGAGCCCGGTGTCGCGTCGGACGTGATCGCACGCGCGGAGGCGAGAGGGCTGCCGGTCGTGCGCTTCGCCGGGCCCGCCGACGAAGCCGGTCACGTGCAGATCGTGCGGCTGAGCCACCGCGTGCCGGGCAGCGCGAGCGACCCCCGGGCTGACGGCATCGGCACCCTGATCGACGACGCGGACTCCGCAGCCGAGGCGAGCGCCACGTGAGCATCACATCCGCAGAACCGGTACGACCCGAAACAACCTGCACGGCAAAAGAGGAGATACCCATGCACGCCGCCGCTCGACACTGGACGGACCCCCTCACCCCGGACGAGATCGCCGAGGTGGCGGAACTGGTGCGGGCGGATGCCCGGATCGGTGCCAACCCGCGGTTCTGGGGTATCGCCGTCGAGGAGTCGCTCGCCCGCAGCCTCGCAGACGGCCAGGGCCGCCCCGTGCGGCTCGTGGTGATGAACCCCGACGAGCACGCCGCGTGGGAGGTCACCGCGTGGACGAGCGGCACGGACCGTGCGGCATCCGTCGGCTCGTGGTCGCCCGTCGACGCGAAACGCCCGGGTGTCTCGTCGGAAGAGGCGCGCATGGTCGCGCAGGCTGCGCGCAATCATCCCCTCCTCAAGGAGGCGCTGGCCAAGCGGGGCATCACCGACACCTCGCTCGTGTGGGTCGACCCGGAGTCGATGACGGGTTTCGAGCCTGCGGGGTACGAGGACCGCCGGCTGTCGTGGGGATCCGTCTGGCACCGGGAGAGCATCGACGACAACGGCTACGCGCGCCCGATCGCAGGACTCGTGCCGATCCTCGACCTCGAGACGCTCGACATCATCGAACTCGAGGACCACGGCATCATCCCCATGGCAACCGAGGGCGGCAACTATCGCTCCGGTACGTGGGGCCCCGACCGTGAGGTCGCTCCGCTGGAGATCACGCAGCCGGAGGGGCCGGGCTTCGAGGTCGACGGTCACCTCGTCACCTGGCAGAACTGGTCCTTCCGCATCGGATTCACCCACCGCGAGGGCCTGATCCTGCACGACGTGAGCTATCGCGACGGCGACACCGAGAGGACGGTGCTGCGGCGGGCCTCGATCAACGAGATGTACGTCCCGTACCTCGACTCCGATCCGACCGCCTACCGCAAGAACTTCTTCGACTGGGGCGAGTACGGCGCAGGCCCGCTCACGGCGTCACTCGAGCTCGGCTGCGATTGCCTCGGAGAGATCCACTACTTCGACGCCCACGTCCTCGACGGCCACGGCCAGACGAAGACCATCGCCAACGGCGTGTGCCTGCACGAGGAGGACCACTCGATCCTCTGGAAGCACGTGAACACGCGCATCGGCGAGGCCGACGTGCGCCGCTCGCGCCGCCTCGTTATCTCGTTCTTCGCGACGGTGGCCAACTACGACTACGGCTTCTACTGGTCGCTCCACCAGGACGGCAACATCGAACTCGAGGTGAAGCTCACCGGCATCCTGTCCGTCTCCGGCATCGACGACGGGCAGATGCCGCGGTACGGACGCATGGTGAGTCCCCACGTGCAGGCGCCGACGCACCAGCACTACTTCGCCGTGCGGCTCGACACCGCCGTCGACGGGCCGCACAACCGGCTCGTCGAGGTGCACGCCGAGATCGAGGAGGACGACGAGCTCAACCCGTACGGCAACGCCGTCAAGATGGTCTCCGAGACGATCGCCTCCGAGAAGGACGCCGCGCGCATGGCCGACGCCTCGCGCGCCGTGCACTGGCGCATCGAGAACACCGAGCGGACCAACCGGTTCGGCGAGTCCACCGCCTATCGCCTGACGCTCCCCCACACGACGCGCCTGTTCGCCAAGCCCGGCAGCGTGGTGGAGCGCAAGGCGCCGTTCGTCTCCAAGCACCTGTGGGCGACGGCGTACGACCCTGCCGAGCGCTACATCGCGGGGGAGTACCCGAACCAGGCGCCGTTGTCGGCCGAAGGCATCACGGCGTGGCAGGAGGCGGATCGCCCCCTCGACGGCGCAGAGCTGGTTGTGTGGCCCATCATCGGCGTGCACCACTACCCGAAGCCGGAGGAGTGGCCGATCATGCCGGCCCACCGGATCGGCCTGCGACTGGAGCCGGACGGCTTCTTCACCCGCAACCCGTCGCTCGACGTCCCCCCGTCCACGTCCGGCGCGAGCTGCCACGCCGCCTCTCCCGACGCCTCGGCGCACGTTCACCCGGGGCATGGCAACGACCATCACGGTCACGACCATCACGGTCACGACCACGGCTCCGGATCGCACGGCCACTCGCACCACTGATGGCGGAGCTCCTGCACACGGGCGCCCTGGCCGCGACGGCGCTGAGCACCTGCTGCGCCGCCGCGGCCGGGCCTCGCGCTCGCGTGCGGGAACTCGCCCTCGCCCTGATCATGCTGGCCGCGATGGCCGATGTGGTCGGGGGCTGGGGACTGCTCGCACCGGTCTGGTGGGCGGCGCTCCTGGTCGTCGTCGCGATGGGGTCCGCCGTCTCACGCGCACGTCGCGCCGTCTCCTCGGCGGACAGGTCGGCCAGGGCGATGGATGCCCTCGGCGCCATCCTCATGGCCGCCCTGCTCCTGCTGATGTCGGGCGGCACGGTGTCGACGGGGGCGCATGCCGGGCATGGTGTCTCGTCGTCCGCCCTGGTGTGGACGGTCGTCGCGGCCAGCGTGCTGTTCGCCGCGGCATCCGTCCATATGGGCGTGAAGACGCGGATGCCGCAGCCCCCCTCGCCGGCGCGGGCGCGGGTGCTGCGCCGCATCGCGCCGCTCGCGATGGGCGCGTCGGTGCTCCTCATGGCCGCGGTCGTCGTCGTCTGAGGACCAGGGCCCCCTGCCAGGCTCCCTGCGGGGCGTCAGCCCGTGAAGACGGTGGAGGATCGGCGCTCGTACCAGCGGGCGAGCTGCTCGCCCGCCTTGATCACGTGCTCGCGCATCTCTTGGCGCGCCGTCTCGGCATCGCCGCGCTCGAGTGCATCGAGGATCCGGCCGTGCTCGTGGAAGTTCTCTTCGCGGTGGCGGCTGTCGCCGACGAGGAGCTGGGCGGAGACGTTGCGGGGGAATGTCTCGTTGATCTCGTCGATCGACCGGGCCAGGCGCGAGTTCCCTGACAGCTCGGCGATCGTGCTGTGGAAGATGTCGTTCTCGCGACGGCTGTCCAGGGCCGCGTTCCGCGTCTCGTCGCGCTCCGCCAGCGAGCGGTCGTACATCGCCTGGTTGGCTACCCGGAGGCGTTCGATGTCGTCGTGCGACGCACGACTGACCGACAGTGCGGCGGCGAGTGCTTCGAGTTCTGCTCGCACGGTGTACGCCTCGCGCACTTCCCACGGCGCCGGAACACGCACGACGGCGCCGCGGTTCGGCACGACGTCGATGAGACCGCCGGTCTGGAGCTGGCGCAGAGCTTCGCGGACGGGGGTCCGGCTGACGCCGAAGTCGTTCGCCAGCTCGGCCTGTCGCAACTGGGCGCCGATCGGGATCTCGCCCGACATGATTCGCGCCCGGATCTTCGCCGCGATGTCGTCGACGAGCGCGTGGCCCGACATCTCGGACGCGAGGTTCACTTTTTCAGCCATGCGATCTCCTTCTCGCCGTCGGCGATCGGCGATTGGAACGGTAGCAGAACGGCTCGCATGGGATGCGCATCTCCGACCTAATGTCCACAATTCCGTAACATTGGATCCAGAACAGGTGTGTTAGGATCCAACTATGGTCACGGCGGACGAATCGACGGAACGCACAGCACGTGTGCGGGCGATGACCCTGGAGACGGATGACGTCCTCGCCGTGGAGCTCGAGCCCGTCGACGGCCCGATCCCGGAGTGGGCACCTGGTGCCCACATCGATCTGCTGCTGCCGGACGCCCCCGTGCGCCAGTACTCGCTGACCGGCGAGCCCGGGGCCTCCCGGTACCGCATCGCGGTGCTGCGCGAAGAGCACAGCCGCGGCGGCTCGAAAGCCGTCCACGAGCGTCTGCGCCCCGGTGACCTCGTCACGCTGCGCGGCCCGCGCAATCACTTCGCACTCGAGCCTGCCCCCGAGTACCTGTTCATCGCGGGCGGCATCGGCATCACGCCGATCGTTCCCATGCTCCACGCGGCCCATCGGGCGGGCGCGCGCTGGCGCCTTCTCTATCTGGGCGCGACGCGCAGCCGCATGGCCTTCCTCGATGAGGTGATGTCGATCGGCTCCGGCACGGTCACCGTCGTGCCGCGTGACGAAGGCTCGCGCGCCGACCTGGCGGCCACGCTCACCGCGCTCCCGGAGGCGGCGGTGTACGCGTGCGGCCCCGAGCGGATGCTGACGGCTCTGCGGGAGCTGCTGCCCGAGGACTCCGGCCGTCTCCGCCTCGAGTACTTCGCGGCGCCCGAAGTCGAGTACGAGCCGGGCGGGGCGTTCTCGATCCGCCTGGCGCGAAGCGGACTGGAGCTTCCGGTGGAGCCGGGTCAATCGGTCCTGGAGGTCATGCGCAGCGGCGGTGTCGAGGTCCTCACCGACTGCGAAGAGGGCATCTGCGGCAGCTGCGAGACGCACGTCCTCGAGGGCGAGGTCGAGCACCGCGACTTCGTGCTGACGTCGCAGGAGCGCGCGCGCATGGACTGCATGATGGTGTGCGTTTCGCGCGCCGCGTGCCCGATGCTCGTCCTCGACGCATGACGAACTGGATACAATCACACCAAGATCGGATACCGAAGGGTAAGTCGCGATGCTGAAGCAGGAAGACAACGAGAAGATCACCCGTTCCGGGCCGGGAACGCCGCTGGGAAACCTGCTGCGGTCGTACTGGCAGCCGGCCTCCCTCGTCTCGGAGATGCCCGGAGAGCGCCCGGTGAAGGCCGTGCGGATCATGGGGGAGGACCTCGTCCTCTTCAAGAAGCGCGAGGGCTGGGGGCTCATCAGTCGCTACTGCGCCCACCGCGGGGTCGATCTCTCATACGGACGCCTCGAGGAGGACGGCATCCGGTGCCTGTATCACGGGTGGCTCTACGACGGTCAAGGACGATGCGTCGAGCAGCCCGCAGAGCCGGATCACAGTCAGTTCCTCGGGAAGATCCGCATCTCGAACTATCCGTGCGTGGAGAAGAACGGGATCATCTTCACCTACATGGGTGCGGGCGATCCGCCGCCCTTCCCGCACTACGACTGCTTCGTGGCGCCGGACGAGTACACCTTCGCCTTCAAGGGCCTGTGGGAGTGCAACTGGCTGCAGGGTCTCGAGGGCGGCATCGACCCCAGCCACGTGTCGTTCCTGCACCGCTTCATGCAGGAGGACCCGCGCGAGATGTACGGGCAGCAGTTCGCGGAGGAGGTCGAGGGCACCGGCAAGAAGCTCTCGATGCTCGTCGGCGAGAGCAACCGCCCCGACATCGAGGTCGAGAGCGCCGAGCACGGGCTGCGCGTCTACGCCCTCCGGCAACTCACCGAGGACATCAAGCACGTCCGCGTGACGAATCTGCTGTTCCCCAACGCGTTCGTCGTGCCGTTCGGCAACTCGAAGGTGTTCACACAGTGGCACGTGCCGATCGATGACGAGAACTCGTACTGGTACATGATCTGGTACGACTTCGCCGAGCCGACCGACAAGGACACGCTCCTTCAGCAGCGGCTGGAAGGCGTGTCGCTGCCCGACTACCGCCCGGTGCGCAACCGGAGCAACAACTGGGGCTTCGACCCGCAGGAGCAGAAGGAGCTCACCTACACCGGCATGGGGCTGGACATCAACGTCCACGATCAGTGGGCCGTCGAGAGCATGGGCACGATCCAGGATCGCACCGTCGAGCGCCTGGGAATCTCCGACCGGGCCGTGACGGCGAACCGCCGGATGCTCCTGCGGGCGATCGACTCCTTCGCCGCGGGAGGGGAGACGCCCTCTCACCCCGTGAGCGAGGAGCAGGCCGCGCAGCTGACGGGTCCGATCGCGATGGACACCGTCGCCGCGAACGACGCCTGGCAATCGCGCTGGGTCCAGCGCGAGCAGGAGCGACGGGACGCCTCACCGTGGGCAGGGCCGCGCGCGAACGTCGAGGAGCCGGTCGATGCGTGAGCGCAACGTCGACGAGCGACCCGTCGCGGAGAGCGGCGGCGGCGTCTCTGCGCGCCCGATGCTCGCGAAGGATCGCGAGGGCTATATCGGACGCCACGCGCTGTGGAGCGAGGCGCAGTATGCGGCCGCCGGTCAGATGCGGCGGGTCGTGGACGAGCTCGGCATCGAGATGGTGCGCTTCTCGTTCGTCGATCAGCACGGCGTGCTGCGAGGCAAGACGATCACGCGAGGCGGGATCGCCGCCTCGATGCGCTCCGGCGTCACCGCGCCGAGTTCGCTGCTGCTGAAGGACACCTCCGGGCAGTCGGTGTACTCGGTGTTCTCGGCGGATACCGGCGTCGGCGTCGACGGGTTCAGCGGCGCGGGCGACATCGTGCTGGTGCCCGATCCCGCGACGTTCCGCGTGCTCCCGTGGGCGTCGAAGACGGGCTGGATCCTGTGCGACGTCCATTTTCCGGACGGATCCCCGGTGCCGCTGTGCACCCGCTCGATCCTCCGCAACGAGCTCACCGCTCTCGCATCGCGCGGCTACGGTCTGACGGTCGGCGCGGAGCTGGAGTTCCATGTGTACCGCGCCGACGACGCCGACCTCACCGATGCGCATCTGGGCGCACCCGGCCGCCCGGGCGCCGCGCGCGTGACCGGGCCGACCACGCGCGGATCGCAGCTGCTGTACGAAGAGGGCCTCGATCGGATGCAGCCTCTCGTCGACGCGCTCTACCGGGGGCTGACGCTGCTCGATCTGCCCCTGCGTTCGATAGAGCTGGAGTTCGGCCCGAGCCAGTTCGAACTGACGATGGAGGCGGGACCCGCCCGGGAGATCGCCGATGCGATCGTGCTGTGTCGCAGCGCGGTGCGCCGGATCGCGGCGAGTCTCGGATACCACGCGACGTTCATGTCGCGTCCGCAGGGGACCGAAGGCGCGTCGACCGGGTGGCACCTGCACCAGTCCCTGACCGACACCGCGAACACCAATGTGTTCATGCCCGAGACGCCGGGCGCGTCGATGTCGCTGACGGGGGCGTCGTATCTCGCCGGGGTCCTCGAACACGCCCCCGCCGCCGCCGCCTTCACGACGCCGACGGTCAACGGCTACAAGCGCTACCAGCCGAATTCGCTGGCCCCGGACCGCATCGCCTGGGGCATCGACAACAAGGGCGCGATGGTGCGTGCCGTCGGCGGCTACGGCGATCCGGCGACGCGCCTCGAGAACCGGTCGGGCGAGCCGGCCGCCAATCCCTACCTGTACATCGCGTCCCAGCTCATCAGCGGCATGGACGGAATCGATCGCGGTCTCATCCCGCCCGCTCCGACCGACGACCCGTACAACGCGGTCGCCAGGGCGCTGCCCAGCTCCCTCGGCGAAGCGGTCGATGCGCTCGTCGCCGACGCGGCATTCCGCTCGGCGCTCGGCGACGTCGTGGTGGACTGGTTCGCGACGATCAAGCGCGCCGAGTTCGCCCGCTACCTGCGTCACGTCTCCGACTGGGAGCAGCGCGAGTACTTCGACATCTTCTGAACCGCCCGACCCCGATAGCGAGGAAACATGAGCATCAGAGCCGCCGTCCAGGCGCTCCCGACCTACGAGCCGTTCTTCTGCGCCGGCGAATGGGTGCCCGCCGCAGACCGTGAACTGCACGCGGTCACCGATCCCGCCACCGGCGAGGTGCTCACGACGGTGGCGCAGGCCACGAGCGCAGACATCGACGCGGCGGTCGATGCCGCCGTCGCGGCGCACGCCGACAAGCGGTGGCGGGGGATCGCCCCCCTCGAACGCGCGCGCATCCTGAACCGGGTGGCCGACCTCATCGAGGAGGACCTCGAGGACATCGCCATCCTCGAGACGCGCGACAACGGCAAGCCCATCGAGCGCTCGCGCGCCGACGTCGCCAATGCGGCGCGCACGTTCCGCCACTTCGCCGGGGCGCCCTCCCGCATCGGCGGGACCGTCGTGCCGATCGACGGCGGCGCGCACCACGTGTACACCACGATGGAGCCGGTGGGCCCGGTGGCGATCATCCTGCCGTGGAACTTCCCGTTCATGACCGCATCCTTCAAGGTCGCGCCCGCGCTGGCGGCGGGCTGCCCGGTCATCGCCAAGCCGGCTTCGTACACGCCGCTGTCGATCCTGCGGATGGCGCGCATCCTGGAGCGCGCCGGCGTGCCCGATGGCGTGGTCAGCGTGCTGACCGGCGACCGTCGCGTCGGCGCCGCGCTGACGGAGCATCCCGGCATCGCGAAGATCACCTTCACCGGTTCGACCGAGGTGGGCCGGACGGTCGCGCACGCGGCGGCCGAGGACTTCACTCGCGTCACCCTCGAACTCGGCGGCAAGAACCCGAACATCGTGTTCGAGGACGCCGACCTGGACGCCGCCGTGCTCACCGCGATGCGGGCATCGTTCGGGCACTCCGGTCAGATGTGCACCGCCGGAAGCCGGTTGCTCGTGCAGCGCTCGATCCTCGCGGAGATGACCGAGCGCATGGCGGCAGCGGTGCGAAAGGTCCCGATGGGCGACGGTCTGGACGGCGGCATCACCGTCGGACCGGTCGTGTCCGCCCAGCAGCGGGACAGCATCCTGGGATACATCCGCACCGGCGTCGACGAGGGCGCGACCCTCGTCGCGGGCGGGGGCACCCGCGAGCCGGGCTTCTACGTCGAGCCGACCCTCTTCGCCGACGTCACCAATGACATGACCATCGCGCGCGAGGAGATCTTCGGGCCCGTGGTCGGCATCATCGCGTTCGAGGACGAAGCCGACGCCGTGCGCATCGCGAACGACACCCCGTACGGCCTCGCGGCCGGCGTCTGGACGAAGGATGTCGGGCGCGCGCACCGCATGGCGCAAGCGCTCGACGTCGGAACGGTGTGGGTGAACACCTACAACGTGTTCGACCCCGCCCTGTCGTTCGGCGGCGTGGGTGTGTCGGGGCTCGGGCGCGACCTCGGCGAGGAGGGGCTCCGCGGATTCCTCGAGCCCAAGAGCGTCGTGATCGCGATTCCCGAGGCCTGACGTCCGCAACCCGCCGAAGGAGGAGACATGACAGACACCCCCACCGACCCCGCGCGCATCGTGGGCAACCCCGCGCTCATCGTCGTCGACATCCAAGGCGGCGCCGGACAGACCCCGCCCGACCAGGGCGGCATCCCGATCCTGATGACGGGCAGGGAGGAACGGCGTGCCCGGGTACGCCGACTCGTCGATCGATGCCGCGATGCCGGCATCCCGGTGGTGTGGATCCAGGAGGTGCACAAGCGCTCGCTCGTCGACATCGGCCGAGAGCTGGACGGCGCCGAGGGGTCGCACTGCATCGAGGGCGACCCCGACACCGAGATCGCCGCGTGGCTCGACCCGCAGCCCGAGGAGTTCGTGATCCGCAAGCGCCGCTACTCGGCGTTCTTCGGCACCGAGCTCGAGATCGTGCTGAAGGCCTACAAGGCGGACACCGTTCTGCTCGTGGGCGGTCTCACCGACGTCTGCATCCACTACACCGCGGTGGACGCCCATCAGCACGACTACCGGGTGCGGGTGGTCACGGACTGCGTCGCCGGATCGACGCAGCAGGCTCACGACAACGCGCTCGCCGCGGTGCACTATCTGCAGCGCGACGCCCTCGTCACCGCCGAGGACGTGCGCGGCTCGATCGACGCGCGCCTCGCCGCGGACGCCGTGCGGGTCGGCCCGTGACCGCCGCCGGGCTTCCGGGCGAGGTCGCCTACGTCGTCGTCGGCGGCGGCACCGCGGGCAACGTCGTGGCCGCCCGCCTGGCGGAAGCGGGGCACGCGGTGCTCGTGCTCGAGGCCGGGCCGGACTTCGGACCGCAGGGCAGCGCGGCGTGGCCCTCCGACCTCGTCGACGCGGCACGACTCGGCCGCTCGCACGACTGGGGGTACGACTCCGGCGCGACCTACCCCTGGACCGTGGGCTTCGACCGCGGCCGGGCCATCGGCGGCTCGTCCGACATGAACGGCTGCACGCAGACGTGGGGGCATCGCCGCGACTACGACGCGTGGGCCGAGGCGGGACTCGACGGCTGGAGCACCGGCGACCTCGTCCCCCTGTTCGAGGAGGGCATGCGTCGCATGCGGGTCCGGCTGTACCGGGCCGATGAGCTGACCCCGTGGCAGGACGCCTGGTACGACGCCGCACCCGCCGTCGGGATGCCGCGCCTCACCGACCTCAACAACCTCGACGAGTCGGCCGGGTTCGCGCCCGAAGCGGTCAACATCGAAGACGGCGTGCGGGTCAATTCCGCGTTCGCGTACCTCGACCCGGTGCGCGGACTCCCGAATCTGACCATCGCCGGCGACGCCCTGGTGGACCGGGTCGTCGTCGAGAACGGCCGCGCGACAGGTGTCATGGTCCGCCGCCATGGAGAGACGGTCATCGTGCGCGCGGGCACCGTCGTCCTCGCCGGCGGTGCCTACAATTCGCCCACGATCCTGCTCCGCTCGGGCATCGGACCTGCCGCGCAGCTCGCCCCTCTCGGCATCCCGATCGTGCAGCATCTGCCCGGTGTGGGCGAGAACCTGCACGACCAGCCCTTCCTCCTGATGAGCTGGGAGGGGTCGGACGAGATGGCCCGCGACATGCAGCGCGCGCGGGATGCCGGCTGGGCGCCCGACGAGCAGGCCATGGGCAAGGCGGCGTCGAGCTTCGAGACCGAGGCGTTCGACCTCCACTTCCTGCCCTACAGCCCGACGCATCTCACCGGTCGCAAGCGCTGGAGCGTGGGGCTGTCGGCGCTGCAGCCGCGTTCGCGCGGCTCGGTGCGCCTGCAGGACGCCGACCCCGAGAGCAAGCCGCTCATCGACCATCGCTTCCTCACCGATCCCGAGGGCGTCGACGTCGCGATCCTCGCAGAAGGCGCCGGGATGCTGCGCGAGCTCGCGGCTTCGCCCGCACTCGCACGTCGGGTCGGGCGCGAGATCCACCCCGGACCCGACACGCTCGAGCCGGCCGCGCTCCGCGCCCACCTCTACGCGAACCCCGACAACTACTGGCACCCCGTCGGGACGTGCCGCATGGGGCGGGAGGACGACGCGCTCGCGGTCGTCGACGCCCGCGCCCGCGTGCACGGCATCGAGGGCCTGCACATCGCCGACTGCGCGATCATGCCGACGGTGCCTCGCGCGACGACGGCGATGCCGGCGATCGTGATGGGGGAGAAGGTGGCACGGATGCTGCTGCAGGACGCTGAGGAGACGACCCGATGACCGCCACACCCTCGCTCTGGCCGTCGCCGAACCCGACGTTGTACGGCACCACGCACGCGGTCTCTTCGGGGCACTACCTCGCGTCTTCCGCGGCATTCGCCCTCCTCGAAGCCGGCGGGAACGCCATCGACGCGGGCTGCGCCGCGGGCATGGCCCTCGCCGTGCTCCATGCCGACGAGGTCAACTTCGCGGGCGTCGCGCCGATCATGATCCGCATGGCGGACGGCGCGACCGTCAGCATCGACGGACTCGGCGTCTGGCCGAAGCGCATCCCCGCCGATCTCTTCGTGCGCGAGCACGACGGCGAGATCCCGACCGGGCTCCTGCGCACCGTGACACCCGCCGCTCCCGATGCCTGGATCACCGCTGTGCGCGACTTCGGCACGATGGGCTTCGCCGATGTGGCGACGCCCGCGATGCGGCTGGCGCGCGACGGATTCGCGGTGCACCCGCTGCTGGCGGACGGCATCCAGAAGCGGCAGTCGGGCTATCGCAGATGGGAGTCGAACGCGGCGATCTACCTCCCGGACGGCCGTCCGCCGACGGTCGGCGAGCGGTTCGTCCAGACCGATCTGGCGCAGACCATCCAGCTCATGATCGATGCCGAAGCGGCCGCGGTGGCAGCGGGCGGCGACCGCATCGCCGGACTCGAGGCCGCCCGTGCGGTGTTCTACGAGGGCGAGATCGCGCGCCGGATCGTCTCGTACCACGAGGAGAACGGCGGCTACCTCGGTGCCGACGACCTCGCGGAGTTCCGCTCCCGCTACGAGGACGTCGTCGCCACGCGCTGGCGCGACTTCACGATCTACACCTGCGGTGCGTGGTGCCAGGGCCCGATCCTCGCCGAGGCGCTGCTGATCCTCGAGGAGATCGGCATCGACGGGATGCCGCACAACAGCCCCGAGTACGTGCACACGGTGATCGAGGCGCTCAAAGCGGTGTTCGCCGACCGGGAGCACCACTTCGGCGACCCCCGCTTCGTCGACGTACCGCTGGACCGGCTGCTCGGCGACTCCCACATCGCCGCCCGCGCCTCGGCGATCGATCCGCAGCGCGCGTACGACGGCCTGCCGCCGGCCCTCTTCGGCGAGAGCCAGATGCTGCCCGACGCGATCTCGGCAGACGAGGTGCGGCACATCGGCGAAGGCGGCACCAGCTACGTGTGCGTCGTGGATCGATGGGGGAACGCCTTCTCGGCCACGCCCTCCGACGGCGCGTCCACGTCGCCGGTGATCCCCGGCACCGGATTCGTCCCGTCGCTGCGAGGGCTGCAGTCGCGGCCCGACCCCCGGCATCCGTCCGGCGTCGGCCCCGGCAGACGGCCGCGTCTCACTCCCAACCCCGCGATCGCGGTGCGCGACGACGGCAGCGTCATGCCGTTCGGGTGCCCGGGCGGCGACATGCAGGTGCAGGCGATGCTCCAGGTGTTCCTCAACGCGTTCCATTTCGGCATGGACCTTCAGGAGGCGGTCAACGCGCCGCGGTTCTCGACCTGGAGCTTCCCGAACTCGTTCGCCCCGTTCGACTACCTCGCCGCTCACGTGTTCCTCGAGGACCGCTTCGACGAGGGGGTCTACGCCGAACTGGAGCGCCGCGGCCACGACGTGCGCCGATGGGCGCCGTTCACCCGGGACGCGGCGGCCGTCGAGGCGATCTACCGCAATGCACGGACCGGGTTCCTGGAGTCGGCGGCCGATCCGCGGCAGCCGGCGCAGGCGGTGGTCGCATGAGCGCCGTTGCGCCGGCGACCGTGTACGTCGCACCGATCGTGACGATGGATGCCGCCGCGCCCGACGCCGAGGCGTTCGCCGTGCACGGCGGGCGCATCGTCGCGGTGGGCACGGTGGACGCCGTGCGCACCGCAGTTCCGGATGCCGGCCTCGAGGAGCTCGACGGCGTCGTGCTGCCCGGACTCATCGACGCGCACATGCACATGGAGCGCGCGGGGCTCAAGGCGCTCGACTACGTCTCGGACGAAGACGACGTCGACACCTATATGCAGCGCATGCGGGACAGCTTCCACGATGACGGGCCCGAGGACCCGCCGTTCGAGGACCGGATCCGCGCGCTCGAGCGAGTCCAGCCGCTGCTGCACTCGCTCGGCATCACCGGCGTCATCGACCCCGCTGTGACGATCGACGAGATGCGCGGATACCAGGAGGCGCATCGGCGCGGACTGCTGACGATGCGCACCGTCGCGATGCCGTTCCTCGACATCGGGACGCCCCGCTTCCCCGACGTCGACGCCGCGATCGAGCATCTCGACGGCACCGGCGTCTCGACCGGCTTCGGCGACGACATGCTGCGCATCGGCCCCATCAAGGTGTACGCCGACGGCGAGGCGCTCAAGGGCCAGGCGCTGCTGGAGCAGCCGTGGGACGACAGCGGCTACACCGGACTGCAGCGCCTCTCGGACGACGACTTCACGCGCCTCGTCGAGTGGTGCGGCGCGCACGGCTGGGGCGTCGGCACGCACGCCGTCGGTGGCGGCGCGGTCGCGCTGCTGGCCCGCGCCTACGCCACGGCGGGCGACGCGGTCGCCGCGCGGCGGTTCCAGGCGATCCACGCCTACCTCGAGCCGGGAGACGCCGCGATCCGGGCTCTCGCGGAGATCGGGACGATCGCCTCGCTGCAGCCGTCGATCATCTGGCACAACGGGGCGGGTCTGCGCGCCAAGCTGGGGGACCGCGCCGAGAGCGCCAATCCCGTGCGCTCGTGGCTCGACGCCGGCGCCGTGCTCGCGCTCGGCTCGGACGGCCCGTTCTTCGCCTTCGACCCGCGCCACCTCATGTGGCAGACCATCACACGGCGCATCGCCGGAGAGGACGAGCCGTTGAGCATGGCCGAAGCCATCACGATCGAGGAGGCGCTGGCGGGCTACACCACCGGCGCCGCGTATGCGAGCCTCGCCGAGCGGGATCGTGGTGCGATCCGCGTCGGCATGCTGGCGGACTGGGCACTGTGGTCGGACGACCCCCGGACGGTCGCGACCGACGACCTGCGGACGCTCGCGGTACGACGCACCGACGTCGGCGGCCGCACGGTGCACGGAGGCGACTCGTGATCGAGACGGTGCTCGGCCCGGTCGCGCCCGAGGAGCTGGGCGTGGTGTCCACGAACGAGCACGTGCTCACCGACTCGCGGCATCTGCTGCGCCCCACGCGCGAGGGCGCCGCCCTGGAGGGGCCGATCCGGCCCGAGATCCTCGGCGACCTGCGGTGGAGCTGGATGTCGCTGGCCGACAACCTGACCCTTGACAGCGAGCCCGACGCGGTCGCCGAGCTCTCGGGGGCAGCGCAGGCGGGACTGGGCACCATCGTCGAGGCGACGTCGTGGGGCATGGGTCCGTCGCATGCGCGGCTCGCCGATATCTCGCGCGCCAGCGGCGTGCGGATCGTCGCCGCCTACGGCACCTACATCGACAAGACCCTGCCGGCGCCCTGGCGGGATCTCGCCGAAGCGGACGTCGAGCGCGCCTTCACGCGCGCGCTCACCGAGGAGGTCCCGGGCACCGGCTTCCGGGCGGGCCTTCTCGGGCTCATGGGCACCAGCGCCGAGATCACCCCCGCGGAGCGGCGTGCACTGCGTGCCGCGGCGCGCGCCGCCGCGGAGGCGGGGGCCGCGGTGTCCATCCGACTCGACGGCGCCGCGCGGCGCGGGCCGGAGGTCGCCGAGATCCTGACCGGACAGGGACTGCCGGCGTCACGCATCCTGTTCTGCAACATGGACAAGGTGCTCGACGACGACTACGTCCGCGACGTGAGCGACACCGGCGCCGTCGTGGAGTTCGCCTTCGGCAGCGAGCACCACTTCGCCGACCGCGCCCGCGATGCGACCGACACCGAGCGGCTCGACTTCCTGACCCGCCTCCTCGACGACCGCCCGAACGCCGCGGTCACGCTGTCGTGCTCGGTGTGGACGAAGGGGCAGCTCTCGCGGCACGGAGGCATGGGCTACGGGCACGTGGTGAAGCGCGTCGCACCGGCGCTGCATCGTCTCGGCGTCTCGGACGAGCGCCTCCACACCATGCTCGTGCGGACCCCTGCCGAGCTCCTCGACCGAACGGAGTACATCTCGTGACCAACACGCCGCTGCACTGGTGGAGCGCACGCGCGCTCGCCGACGGCATCCGCTCCCGCGAGATCTCCGCCGAGGAGGTCATGCGCGCGCATCTTGCCCGGATCGAGGAAGCCAATCCGCGGTTGCGCGCGATCGTGTCGATGATCCCGGAATCGGCTGCGCTCGCCGCAGCGCGCGAGGCCGATGCCGCGGTCGCCCGCGGGGACGAGGTGGGCGTGCTGCACGGTCTGCCCACTGCGGTGAAGGACCTGCTCGACGTCGAAGGGCTGCCCACCACCCACGGCTCGGCGGTGTACGCCGACGCTGCTCCCGCGACCGCTGACGCGATGGTGGTCGGGCGCATGCGGCGCAACGGCGCGATCATCATCGGCAAGACCAACACCCCCGAGGGCGGTCTGGGCACGCTCACCTTCAGCGCGGTGCACGACGTGTGCCGCAACCCGTGGGACCTCTCGAGGCACGCCGGCGGGTCGAGCGGCGGAGCGGGGGCGGCGCTGGCCGCCGGCATGCTCCCGATCGCGGACGGCTCGGACAGCGGCGGGAGCCTGCGCTACCCGGCCTCGTTCTGCAACGTCGTCGGAATGCGGCCGACGCCCGGCCGCGTGGCGAGTGGTCGCCTCGGCAACGGGTGGACCGCGCACGGCGTGCTGGGCCCGATGGCCCGCTCCAGCGACGACGTCGCGCTGCTGCTGGCGGGTATGGCCGGTGCCGACCCGATGGCGCCCATGTCGATCGCCGAGGACGCCTCGCACTTCGCCGACGTGGCCGCCGACGGGCCGCGCGGAGTACGGGTCGGCTGGAATCCGGATGCCGCCGGCGTGCCGATCAGCACGGAAGTCGCAGCCGTGCTGCGCGACGCCCGTGCCGCGCTCGTCTCCGCCGGTTACGAGGTGGTCGATCTCGACCTCGATGAGGCGCTCTCCGGGGCCGAGCGGGCATGGGAGACCATCGAGATGTTCAACTTCTACGCGTCGTATCGCGGCGAAGCGGAAGCTCACCCCGAACGCCTGCGCCCGGACCTGCTGCGCAACATCCGCCAGGGCGAGCGGGTGACGGCATCCGATCTCGCCGACGCGCTCGCCGTCCGCACCGAGGTCTACCGCCGCACCGAGCGTCTGTTCGACGACGTCGACGTCATCGTCACCCCGGCCACGCCCGTGGTCGCCCCGCCGGCCGAAGACGAGTGGGTGCGCCGGGTCGGCGACGTCGAATACGACCGCTACTTCCGCTGGCAGATGCTCGCCAACCGCATCACGGTGACGGCGCACCCGGTCGTGGTCACCCCCGCCGGCTTCAGCGGCGGGCTTCCGGTCGGCATGCAGGTGGTCGGCCGCAATCGCGGTGAGTTCGAGCTGCTCTCGCACACCGCCGGATTCGAACGGGTGCTCGGGCTCACCGCGCGCCACCCGCAGTCCTAGTCCACGCGCCGCCGCCCGCCGCCGCCCGCCGCCGATCGTGCTGATCGGCGGCGGGCGGCGTGCGCATGAGATCGCGAACTCAGGTGCCGGCGGGAACGGCCTCGAAGCTCAGCCACAGCTCGAAGCAGTTGTGGCGCGAGAGACTGGTGACCCCGACCGATGCGCGGCCCACCGATCCGACCTCGGGTCCGAAGACGTCGAGGAACAGCTCGGTGGCACCGGCGGCGACCTCGTGCAGCCGGTCGAACTCCGGTGAAGTCCGCATGAAGCAGAGCGCGCGCGAGAGCCCGGCGACGTTGTCGAGCGATCCGACGGCGAGACGGATCAGCCCGAGAGCCTGCGTCGCGGTGAGGACGGCGGCCTCGCGCGCCTGCGCCACGCTGATGTCGGCGCCCACGACTCCGGGATGGAGTCGGGTGCCTGCCCGGTCCTCGGGCGTGATCCCGCTGAGCTCGACGAGATCGCCGGTGCGGTGGAATGCCTTGAGCCCGCTTCCGTAGCGGCCGCCGTACGGCGGGTCGGTGTAGTCGGGGATCTCGAGTCCGAGCTCGCGGGCGCGCTGTTCCGGTGTCGACATGACGTCCTGTCCTCTGTCGGAGTGGGTGGGGGATCAGCCTATCTTCGCGGATCCGTTACGAATAGAATTGGATGCATTAACAACAGTTTGTATCCAAACCGAGAATCAGGCGATCGATCGTCGATCATGTCGATCCGATCATGGGGGAGCGCGATGGAGAAGACGGCGATGCAGCAGATGTCCCGGCCGCGGATCGTATCGGAACCCACCCAGCCCACCTATGTGCGGATCGATCGCGTGCCGGCGCTGGGGACGGCGGGGCTGACCGTCTCCCTCGTGCTCTCCGCGAGGCATCCGGGGGATGCCTCGCGAGGCGCCCAGGTGGCGCTGGCGTGCGCGGAGCACGCGGCCGGCTGGTCGCTCGGGCTCGACCCGTCGGGCCGGGTGTCGCTCGTCGTCGGCACGCGGCACGGCCCCGTCGCCGTCACCTCGGCGAACCGACTCGACGCGGACCGGCGCTACCGGGTCGTCGCGCGCATTCCAGGCGGACCGGGGAGGCTCGAGGTGAGCGTGCAGCCCGCTTCCGGGCCGGCCGGCACCGAGGTGGATACGGCGGGCGTCCGGGTCGGGGTGCCCGGTATCGCCTCACGCGGTCCGCTGCTGTGGGGCTGTCGGTCACTGTTCGACGGCGTTCGGCCCGAACTGCCCTTCGACGGAGTGGTCGGCGACGTGCGCCTGGCTCCCGGCGATGAGTCGCCGAACGTCACGGGATCGAATGTCGCCGCCGACGCGGAAGCGATGTCATGGGTCCAGGAAGTGGTCGTCGGATTCCCGGTGTGACGAAACGCTGCGGAAACACTCTCGACATTCAAACGGATCCATAAGAGAATAGATTGGATCCATGATGGATCCTCAACGCGAAGGAGCGTCCCGATTGCTCGTATGCACTCGTGCCCGCCGGCTCTCGGCGGTCGGGACGCTCGTGAATCCCGCCTCGCGCGGTCGATTCGCAGTTCGTTCGCGACTCGCTGCGCCCGCGGGCGATCCCACAGGGCTTCGCCATGCCCGCGCGGGCGTGGCGACCGCTTCGTCGGCCCGCTTCGCGGGGGTCTCGCCGCGGAATGTAACCCAAAAGAAACAAGATTGGATGCGTAACTCGTTAGATTGGATCCACGCACCATCCGACCTTCGTGAGCAGCGTCACCCGCTCCCTGCTCCCGACCGGCGCCGACCCGACGCCGACGCACCAAAGTCATCGAAGTCCTGAAAGGAATGAGCATGCGCAACAAGAAATCGCTCGCCGCAACCGCGCTCGTCGTGGTCGCCGGCATGGCACTCGTGGGCTGTGCCGCGAGCAACGCCGACGAAGCCCCGGCTGCAGAGACCGACACCATCAATCTCGAGCTCTGGTACGCGCCGGCGACGTTCAACCCGGCTCTGGCCTCGGCGACCTCCGACCTGCAGAACGCGCGGCTCGGGTTCGACACGCTGCTGCGCGCAGGGGAGGACGGCCTCATCGGAGGCCTCGCGACGGAGTGGGAGTCCGCGTCCTCGTCCGACTACACCTTCACACTGCGCGATGACGCCACCTGCGCCGACGGTACACCGATCACGCCGAGCATCGTCGCGGGGTCGTTCGAGTACCTCGTCGGGCTCGAGGATGCCGCCGCCGTGACCTGGAAGAACCAGGCCTTCGGCTCGGGATCGCCCACCTTCACCGCCGACGACGAGGCGGGGACACTTCAGATCGCCCTCAGCGAGCCGTACTCGCAGCTGCTCGGCGGAGTCTCGCAGCCGGGTCTCGGCGTGATCTGCCCTGCCGGGATCGAGGACCCGGAAGGCCTGGCCGCCGGAAGCGTCGAAGGCGCGTTCTCGGGCCCCTACACGCTCACCGAACAGCAGCCCGGCGTCAGTGTGAGCTTCACCCTGCGCGACGACTACGACGCATGGCCGGCATGGACGAGCGTCGAAGGCACCCCTGCGAAGACCCTCAACTACACCGTGCAGCCCGACGGCAACACGAGCGCGAACCTGCTCGAGTCCGGCGGCATCGACGGTGCGCGCTTCTACGACTCGAACGCCCTGCGATTCGCCGACGAGGACGGCTTCAGCACGGTGACGTTCGCCAGCTCGGCGTACAACCTCGTGTTCAACCAGACTCCCGGTTCGGGGTCGATCTTCGAGGGCAACCAGGAGCTTCGCACCGCCGTCGCACAGGCGATCGATCCGCAGGGGTTCAACGATGCGGGCCTGGACGGACTCGGTGAGACGCAGTACACCGTCAATTCGGCCGGGTACTCGTGCGCGCTCGAGGATCCCTCGCTGCTGCAGAGCTTCGATCCGGAGGCGGCGTCCGCCGAGCTGGCGGGCCAGACCATCCGGCTCCTCATCATGAGCAACTGGGATCCCGCGGCCGACTACCTCGCGGAGTCTCTCCGCGCCGCCGGCGCCACGGTCGAGGTGTCCGCTCCGGATCCCGCCGACTGGTCGTCGCAGATGCGCACCGAGCCGCAGAACTGGGATGTCGCGGTCGCCGCGGAGAACGCCGGCCCCGGCCTGATCCACCTGTCGATCGCCCGCTACCTCGGCGCAACCTATCCGCAGGGCGGCACCAACGTGGTCGGCGCGGACAACGCCGAGGGCGCCGCCTTCTTCGCCGAGGCGATGGAGTCGGCCGATGCCGACGAGCAGTGCGCGGCCTTCGAGTCGGCTCAGGAGACGATCCTCGAGCGGGTCGACATGATGCCCCTCATCACGGACACGCACCGGTACGTGACCCGTCCCGGCTTCGCCGCATACGTGTTCAACGGATACTGGGACCCGTCGGCGGTGCGAATCACGGGCTGACCGTGACCAGCTGCCCGGGCCGGAACAGACAGGAGACTCGAACATGAGCATCATCCCCATCGTGACCTCCATGCCGACCGGCCCGGGCGGCCCGCCCATCCCCGCCGACGGCCCCGACATCCCGGACCCGGGAGGCGGACCCCGTGCCGCCTCCCTGGCCGGAGCCTGGCGCCGGTTCCTGCTGCGCCGGGCCGCGGGGCTCATCGTCAACGTCACTCTGCTCGTGGTGGTGACCTTCCTGATCGTGCAGCTGATCCCCGGGGATCCGGCCACCGCGATCGCGGGAGAGAATGCCACGCTCGACCAGGTCGAGATGGTGCGCACGCAGCTCGGCCTCGACCAGCCGATCCCGGTCCAGTTCGCGAACTACATGATGGGCGTGATCCAGGGCGACTTCGGCGACTCCTACCGGTTCCGCGTCCCCGCGCTCGACGTCGTGATGGCGGCCGTGCCCTACACCCTCGCCATCACCATCCCCGCGGTTCTGCTGCTCCTCGTGGTGGGCATCGCCGTGGGCATGGCGGTCGGCGTGGCGACGCGCGCAGACCGCCGCCGCTTCCTCGGCACGTCGTTCAACGTCGTGACCGGGTTCATCTCCTCGGTGCCGGTCTACGTGCAGGCGACGGCCCTCGTCGTCATCTTCGCGGTCTGGCTCCGCGCACTCCCGCCGGCGTACTCGCAGGCGTACGACCTCAGCCAGGCCGCGATACTGCCGGTGCTCTCCTTGACGCTCGGCGGGGCCTGTGCGGTGGCCCGCGTGGTGCGGCGCGAGGCGGCGGTGATCCTCGAGCAGGACTACATGCGCACCGCCCGCGGCTGGCGGCTCCCCTCGCTCGCCCTCTATGCGAAGCACATGCTTCCGAATCTGCTCACGACCGCACTCACCCTGTCGGGCATCATCCTCACGGCGCTGCTGGGGTCGGCACTGATCACGGAGGCGGTGTTCGCCTGGCCGGGGCTGGGAGGCGTCATCGTGCAGGCCATATCGATCGACAAGGACTATCCCGTGATCCGTGCGGCGGTCTTCGTCATCGGCGTGATCTCGCTCGTCATCACGCTCGTCATCGACGTGATCCTCGGGATCATCGACCCGCGAACCTTGGGAGACTGAACGTGCCCGCGACCACCTCAGCCGTGCAGACGGCGGAATCCGCGCGACCCCGCGCCTTCGCGTGGAACGGAGGGCTCATCGCCGGTCTGGCGATGCTGGCCATCATCGCGCTCGTGGCGATCTTCGCCCCCATCTTCCTCGCCGACCAGGCGACCGGCCTCGGCAGCGGCCCACCCAACTCCGGCTCCACTCCCGAGCACCCGCTCGGCACCGACACGCTCGGACGCGACATGCTCGCGCGCACGCTGGTCGCCACGCGACCGACGGTGCTGATGGCGGTCTTCGCCACCGGATTGGCGGCGTTCGCCGGAATCGCGGTCGGCGTGGCGATCTGGCTGGCGCCCCGGCGGGTGCGTGAGTTCGGACTGCGATGCATCGAGTTCGCGGTGAGCTATCCGACCATGCTGGTCGCGATCATCATCGCCGCGATCCTCGGCCAGGGCATCCTGCAGGTCGTCATCGCCATCGCGGTCGCCAACACCGCGGGGTTCGCCAGGCTCACGGCGAACCTTGCCGCGCGCATCTCGACGAGCGAGTACGTCACCACGGCACGCCTGATGGGCGTTCCCACGCTGAGCGTCGCGACGAGGCACGTGCTGCCGAACATGGCCGAGCCCACGCTCATCCTCATCGCCGGCGCCTTCGCCGGCACCCTGGTCGAGATCTCGGGCCTCTCGTTCCTCGGGCTCGGCGCCCAGTCGCCGGCGTTCGACTGGGGCACGCTCCTCAACGAGGGGCTCAGCAAGATCATGGTGAACCCGATCGTGATCGTCGGCCCCGCCGTCGCCCTGACGTTCACGTCGCTGGCCGCACTGCTCGTCGGCGACGGTCTCGCGGCGGCCGCCAACCCGCGCTCGAACAGCACCCAGGCGCGACTCGTGCGCTCCTCCGAGGCGCCGTCCTCGGCGCCCGTGCCGGCGGACGCCGTCCTGATCGCGGAAGGCATCACCGTCACTCACGAGTCCAGCGGTCGCGAGCTCGTCTCGGACGTGTCATTCACGATCCGCCGCGGCGAGGTGCTCGGGATCGTCGGCGAGTCGGGCTCGGGCAAGTCGCTGACCGCCTCGGTGGTGGCGAGGCTGCTGGGCGAGGGACTGTCCGCCTCTGCGCGCCGGCTCGAGCTGGCCGGCACCGATCTGCTCGGAAAAGTCTCCGACCGCAAGCTCGCCTCGAGCATCGGGCTCGTCTACCAGGACCCCGGCACGTCGCTGAACCCGGCCCTGCTGCTGGGCAATCAGCTCACCGACGTCCTGCGCCTGCGTCTGGGGCACACACGTCGAAGTGCCACCGCGAAGCTGCTGTCGGGATTCCGCGATGTGCGGCTCACCGATCCCGAAGGACGGCTCCGCCAGTACCCCCACCAGCTGTCGGGCGGCATGAAGCAGCGGGCGATGATCGCGTCCGCCATGAGCCCCGACCCCGATCTGCTCATCGCAGACGAGCCGACCACCGCGCTGGACGTGACGGTGCAGCGCGAGGTGCTGTCGGTGCTCAAGCGCATGAATACCGAGTCCGGCACCGCGATCCTGTTCATCTCGCACGATCTCGGCGTGGTGCGGGCGCTGTGCGACCGCGTGCTCGTCCTGAAGGACGGCGAGATCGTCGAGCAGATCGACGACACGAAGCATCTCACGGACGCGAAGGTGAAGCATCCGTACACGAAGCGTCTTCTCGCAGCGACGCCAGTGGTGTCGCTGCCGGACCGGCGCGTCCAGAAGGAGGTCGGCGTATGACCGGGCCCATGGTCGACGTCCGCGGACTCGACGTCTCATTCGGATCCGTGCAGGTGCTGCACGGAGTGGATCTCGCTGTCGAGCGCGGCAGCACGGTCGGGATCGTCGGCGAGTCGGGGTCGGGCAAGTCGACGCTCGCCAAGGTCCTCGTCGGGGAGGTGCGCCCCTCGGCCGGACACGTGGTCGTCGACGGCGACGACCTGATGGCGCGCCACAGGGCCACGCTCCGGCGGCACCGCCGGCGTACGCAGATGATCCCGCAGGACCCCTACTCATCGCTGTCCCCGCGGCGCACGATCGCGCAGACTCTGGCCGAGGCCATCGATCCGGCTCATGCACGGGTCGCGCGCCACGAGGAGCAGATCGCCTCGTGGCTGAAGCTGGTGGGTCTGCAGCCCGAGATGATGCACCGCTACCCCCACGAGTTCTCGGGCGGACAGCGCCAGCGCATCGCGATCGCGCGCGGGCTGGTGATCGAGCCGGACGTCGTCATCGCCGACGAGATCACATCGGCGCTCGACGTCTCGGTGCAGGCGCAGATCCTCGACCTGCTCGCGGAGATCAAGGAGACGCTCGGCATCACGGTGCTGTTCATCTCGCACAACCTCGCCGTCGTGCAGCGCGTGAGCGACGAGGTCGTGGTGCTCTATCAGGGTCGTGTCGTGGAATCCGGTCCCGTGGAGCAGATCTACGCCGACCCGCAGCACTGGTACACGCGCCGACTGCTCGACGCGGACCCGGGCTCGCCCGGCTTCGCTCTCGTGAGCTGATCGGTGGTGCGCGCACACGCCCGCCTGCCCCTCACCCCGATCGCGGAGGGGAGGACCACGTTCCGGGGCGCGACGCTGATCGACGGCGTAGCGGCGACCCCGGTGCCCGACTCCGAGGTCGTCGTTCGCGACGGCGTCGTGGAGTACGCGGGCCCGCGCCGGGCGCTCGCAGCCGACGATGCCGGTCGCATCGTCGAACTGTCCGGGACCTGGCTGATGCCCGGTTTCGTGGACGTGCACGTCCATCTCGCGATGGTGCCGGCCCCTCCCGAGCAGCAGCGCGCCTGGTTCCCCGAGGAGGCCGTGCTCGAGGTCGCGGCGCAGCTGCGCGCCACGCTCGAGGCGGGTGTCACGACGGCGCGCGACCTCGATGGACTCACGCCCGGGTACCGGCTCGCGGTCCAGAACGGCACCGCGATCGGGCCGCGGCTGCATCTGGCGATCGCGATGCTGTCGCCGACGGGGGGCCACGCCGACCCGTTCCTGCCGAACGGGAGCCTGCCCGCGTGGGCGGTGCGCGCGGGGATGCCCGAGCCCGGCCTCGTCGACACCGACGACGACGTCGTCCGCACGGTGCGGCGGCTGATCCGCATGGGAGCCGATGCGATCAAGGTGTCGACATCGGGCGGATCGGGATCGCCGACCGACGAGCCGGAGGACGTGGGCATCACCGAAGAGCAGGTGCGCCTGATCTGCCGTCTCGCCGACGAGCGCGGGCGGCGCCCGGTGACCGCTCACGCCCTCACCGACGCCGCGGCGCGCGCCGCCGTGCTCGGCGGCGCCGGCAGCATCGAGCACGGATACGACCTCTCGGACGACACGATCCAGCTCATGATCGATCGCGGCACCGTGCTGGTGCCGACGCTGAGCACCCTCATGCGCGAGATCGGTCCGCAGGTCGCACCCGAGCGGCGGCGCGAGCGCGAGCGGATGCGTGCACGGGGCATGGACTCGGTGCGACGCGCGATCGCCGCGGGCGTGCCCGTGGCTCTGGGCACCGACGCGGGAGTCGTCCCGCACGGAGCGAACCTGCGGGAGCTGGCCCGCCTGGTCGACGCCGGGCTGGCGCCGATCAGGGCGATCCGTGCCGGCACGGCCGTGGGTGCCGACCTCCTGGGGATCGGAGACCGGGTCGGGTCGGTGGTCGCCGGCAAGATGGCCGATCTCGTCGTGACGGATGCCGACCCGCTCGCCTCGATCGAGCGACTCGGCGAGCCCGGCGCCGTGCGCATGGTCGTGCAGTCGGGGAGGGTCGTCATCGACCACGACAGGCGATCCGCCTGAGGCGCGCCCTCATTCCCGGCGACGGCCGTGGCCGCGGTCTCGATGTCGGCGGCCGCGGCCGCCTCTCACGCCGGGGCGAGTGAGACGGCTGCGCGCGAGACGAACGAGCTGACGGCCTCGGGGGCCGCGAGCGGCACCGAGTGGCTGGTCGCGACTTCTTCGATCGTGGCGTCCGCCCGCGCCGCCATGTCGCGCTGCGCCTCGGGACGCAGATGCTTGTCGAGCGTCGCGATCATGTACCACGCGGGCTTGGTCGCCCACGCGGGCTCTTCGGTGGGCTGAGTGAAGATCGCGTCGGCGCTTGGGCGTCGCCGCGCGCTGCGCGCCTGCATCACGTGCTCGGGCACATCCCACGAGAGCGCCAGGCGGGCCTCCTCGCTCTCGACGCCGATCCACTCGCCGTCCGCTCCGCGTGTCATGAATCGTGCGACCTCGGCGGGCTCGTAGCGGGTCACGATGCCGTTCACCGTCTCGCCCTCGGCGGGAGCGAACGCGGCGATGTAGACCACGCCGCGGACGCGGTCGTGGCGCCCGGCGTTGGTGATGACGGCGCCGCCGTACGAGTGCCCCACGAGGAGGACCTCGTCGTCGGCGGCGTCGATCAGCGCGCGCACCGCGGCGACGTCGTCATCGAGGGACTGCAACGCATTGTCGGCGACCGAGACGCCGAAGCCCGCGGACTCGAGCAGCGGTGCGACCGTGCTCCAGTCGAAGTCGGAGCCTCCCATGCCGTGGACCAGGACGATGTGCATCGGATGCCTTCCTTGTGGATACAAAACAGACGATAACGGATCCAACAAGGATCCACCACCTCGTGTCAGCGAAGAGGGAGCAGCACGGTCGGCGCCGGCGCCGCTTCGCGTCCCTCGAACGGCACCGGCTGGCAGACCATCAGGTAGTCGCCCGGTTCGACCGCGGCGAGGTCGGCGTTCTCGAGGATCACGACGCCCGCGGTGCAGAGGATCACATGCGTCGGCCATTCCTCGGTGTTCGCCGGCGCCTCGATCGTCATGTAGTCGTTGCCGGCGAAGCGGACGCCGTGGTCGACGAGCCACTGGGCGCCGGTCGGGCCGAGGCCTACCCATGTCTCGGACTTCTCGGATCGGGTCAGCGCGTCGGTGGAGTTGCGGGTGCGGAACAGCACGCGCTCGGCGCCCGCCGCGCCGGCCGCCTCGAGATCTTCGGCGGTGATCTCCTCGACGACGTCGCGGAGATCGAGCACGCGCGTGGGGCCGACGACGCTCTCGAGGGAGATCTGGTCGACGCTCGCCGCGCCCGGGACGAAGTGCGAGGGTGCGTCGACGTGAGTACCCGTGTGGGCGCCGATCAGCCAGCGGGAGACATCGGACGGGTATCCGTCGGCGATCTGCTCGACCATCTCGTACGTGGGGCGGCGGCCCCAGTGCAGCATGTCGCCGCGGATGGGGATGTTGATGTCGATGGCGTCGGTCATGTCTTCCTCCGGCCGGACTCGGAATTGGATGCAGTTTCCTGAAAAGTGTATCCCAACCTACGGGAGTGGCTCCCTGCTCTCGCCGGGATCGAGTCGAGGGCGGGGGTTCTGGTCGGGCGTGAAGATCGTGAGCACCGCGAGCGCGGCCAGCTGGAGGCCCGCCACCAGAACGAACGCCCACATCGACGACGTCGAGGCGAGCACGAGTCCGCCGACCAATGCCCCGGACGCATAGCCGACGCTCGTGAAGCTCCCGAACAGTCCCAGTCCCAGTGCGCGGTTGCGCGAGCGCAGCCCTCGCGCGGCGAGCATCGTGAGCGACGGGTACAGCGGCGAGAAGCCGATGCCCATGAGCACGGCGCCTGCCGCCGCGAAGAGGAAGGACCCGGCGAAGGCGATCACGGTGAGGCCGGCGCACAGCAGGACGAGCGAGATCGCGGCCGAGCGAAGCGGCCCGATGCGGTCGGGCATGCGGGCGAGCACGATGCGGGCGGCGATCACGCTGACGGCGAAGACGCCGAAGACGGATGCGGCGCCGAAGACGCCGGTCGGAGGCAGGCCCGCCGCCCCGAGGTGGACGATGAGGAATCCGAGCATGAGGCCCTCGCCGCACCACGCGGCGGCCGCGGCGGCTCCGGGGACCCAGACCGCGCGGAAGACCTCCCACAGTGAAGCCAGGCCGCGGCGCTGGACGGTGGGGATCGGTGACGTCGATGTCGTCGCGGCGTGGCGCGCCGGCTGGGGGAGGAAGAAGAACAGGACGCAGACCACAAGCTCGAGCCCGACGCAGGCCATGAAGACGGCTCGGGGGCCTGCGGCAGCGGACACGGTCGCGGCGAGCTGAGGTCCGAGCGCAAGCCCGAGCCACACGCTGAGGCCGAAGATGCTGAGCGATTTCCCACGCTGCGCGGGCGGCGCGAGTGCGATGAGCCACGTCAGCGTGAGAGTCATCGCGGCGGCGTTGCCGAGACCGAACAGGAGGCGGCTGATCACCGCTGCCCACAGCGCCGGCACGGCCGCGAGCAGCGCGAGGCCCGCTGCCGAGACGACGATGCCCGATACCGCGACGACGCGGTATCCATGGCGATCGGCGAGCAGGCCACCGAGCGGCATGGCGATGATAGAAGTGAGCGCGGAGAGAGAGATGAGCAGGCCCGACAGTTCCGAGCCGCCGCCGAGCACGTCGGCGACATAGACGGGAATGGTCGGCGTCGTCGCGGAGTTCGTGATCCCGCCCAGCGTCGAGACGCTGAACATGAGCCAGAACGGCAGCGTCCTCGTGATGTCGCGAGCCTGCGCCACGGTTCCTCTTTCCAGATTCGAAATGTATCCTATACATGACAACGTGGATCCATTCAGAGGATGGGTCGGGAAGGCGACGGCATGATCATCGATGCGTACAACACGACCCAGGACGTCAGAGGACGCTCCGACTACCTGACGGGCGCCCGGCCCGGTCAGGAGCCACCGCCGTACACGCCGTTCGATCCGAGCCGGATCCTCACGCGCATGGACGCTGCAGGAGTCGACATGGCGATGGTCTGCTCCCTGGCGCAGCGCATCGAGAACGATTTCATCATCGGGCTCCAGGATGCGTACCCGCAGCGGTTCATCGGATTCGGCCAGGTCATGCCGCAAGCCGACGACGCGCTCGATGAGATCCGCCGGATGAACGCAGCCGGCATCCGCGGTCTCAAACTCCACCCCAGCATGCACGGCTACCACGTCGCCGACCACGGTCTCCTCGACCCCGTGTTCCGTCTGTGTGCGCAGCTCGGGATGGCGATCATCATCAACGCGCTCGACGATGCGTTCTGCGCGCCGTTCGCGATCGAGGAGATCGCCAAGGACCACCCCGATGTGCCGACGATCATCGCCCACATGGGAGCGGTGTGGAACGTGCCGGAGGCGATCATCGTCGCCGAGCGTCGCGAGAACGTCTACCTCGAGACGTCAGCCACGCTGATGGCGGACGTGAAGCGCGCGTATGCGCGACTCGGAGGCGAGAAGATCCTCATGGGCACCGAATGGCCGGGATCCGACTTCGACCTCGAGCGGCTCAAGATCGCGAAGGCGATCACCGACGAGGCAGATCGCGCCCTGGTGGAGGGCGGCAACTACGCCCGCATCCTGCGCATCGAGGGATAGGGTGCCCACGTGACCGCGAGACCCCTGGCCCGCCGCCCTGACGACATGGGCGACGATGACGCCGAACTCCTGGCCGCGGCGACCGCGCTGCTGGGGGACGTCTACGTCGAGGGGCGTCACGAAGTCGTCGCCGCCATGCGTACGGCCGACGGTGCGATGCACCTCGGCGTCCATGTCGACGGCTCGGCCCGGCGATCCAGCGTGTGCGCGGAGGGCGTCGCCGCCGGCGCGGTCGTGGCACACGGAGTGACGGGCAGTGCCGAGGTGACGTCGATCGTGAGCGTGCTCCGCCGCGTCGAGGGGACGACGCACGTGATCGAGCCGTGCGGAGTCTGTGCCGAGCTGATCACCGACTACTGGCCGGACGCGACGGTGTGGATCACGCGCGGCGATGACATCGTGCGCGTGCGCGCGGCCGAGCTGCTGCCGGCCAAACGGCTTCGCCGCTGGTAGTGGCGGGGGCGCCGTGCGCGAACGCACGGCGCCCCTGTCGACATCACTTGTAGACGACGTAGAACTTTCGAACGGGCTCGGTCACCGTCCACACGCCGGTCCAGCCGAGGGGGAAGTACGCCACGCTCCCGGGGCGGAGCTCGACCGCCTCCTCGCCGTCGCGCTGCACGGTCATGGCGCCGGAGAGCAGGTGGATGATCTCCGCGCGGGTGAGGAACTCCCAGCGGGACGTGCCCGGATCGCTCTCCCACGTTCCGGAGATCACGGTGCGCCCGTCGTTGGCGAATTCGACCTTGGACCGCGTCATGATCTCGCCGGAGAGCGGTTCCGCCGAGGGCGGCGCGAGGAGCTTGGCTTCGAGGTCGGCAGCGTCGATGGCGGTGGGGTTGTAGGTGTGGGTCATGATTGGATCCTAATCCGTGCATAATGGATCCTCAATGGAGGTCTCTCGATCCCGGGAGAGCTGACAGAAAGGACGACCGCATGACAGGCGAACCGCCGCTCGCGAACGGCGCTCTGTCGAGCGCGTCGCTGGCGCGATCCGACGCCCGCTCCCGCACCGCGACCGCGGAGTGGATGCCGTACACGCCGCCGTCGGCCTCTCCCTTCGTGCCGGTCGATGTGGAAGCCGGGCAACTGACATGGGCCGAGACCGTGGCCCCGGGCGGCTACACCCATCTCCGCGTCGCGCGGGGCACCCGCATCCGACTGGACGACCCCACCGGTGACGCGTGTGCCCATGTCGTCGTGATCAATGCCGTCGAGCCGGGTGAACGCCTGAACGTCGCGGACACGGTGAAGATCCCGTGGCAGGCCTACCTCGGCGCCGGGCACCCGCTGCTGTCCGGCGACGGACGCGCGCTCGCGACGATCGTCGCCGACACCTCGGCGAACCACGACGCCTTCTGCGGCACGACCACCCCCGCCTGGAACCGCGCCAAGTACGGTCATGCGCTGCCCGAGGGCCCCGCTCCTGCGGGCAGCGACCTGCTCGCGCTGGGCGCCGCCAAGCACGGGCTCGAGCCGCGCGACATCCCCCCGGCACTCTCGTTCTTCCAGGGCGTGCGCGTGGAAGCGGACGGCGCACTGTCGTGGCGCGGTTCGGCCGGCGCGGGAACACACGTGGAACTCCTCGCGGAGCTGCCCCTCATCGTGCTCATCGCGAACGTGCCGCATGCCCGCGACCCACGGCCGGACTACGTCGTCGGCCCGCTCCGGGTGCACGCGTGGCGCAGCGTGCCCACGTCTCCCGGCGACGAGTGGTTCGCCGCTACGCCCGAGCGCGAGCGCGCCTACCGGAACACGATCGCCTACGCCGAACTCGCAGGACTCTGAGAGGACCCATGGATCTCGTCACCACCGTGCCCCCGCGGCCGCAGCACCGACCCGACGTCGCGCTCGACTGGGCGGGCCCCGCCGTCGAGGGCGAGATCGTCCTCGACGAGCGCGTCGCACCCCGCGCGGCGTGGTCGTCGACCGTCCTCGCCGGTCACGTGCTCACGATCGTCGACGTCGGCGGCAATCAGTCGGCCGACTGCCTGATCTATGACGCGCAGAACCCGCAGGAGCGCTACAGCGCACCGGACACGATCGCGTGGCAGGGCAACGCCTACGTCCGCACCGGAACGATCCTTCGGAGCAACTCGGGGACCCCTCTCGCGACCGTCGTCGCGAACGAGATCGATCGGCAGGACACGATCGGCGGCGCCTGCAGCAAGGAGTCCAACACGTTGCGCTACGGCCCTCACACCGCCTATCAGCACGGGTGCCGGGAGAACTTCCTCGCCGAGGCGGCTCGACATGGGCTGAACCGTCGAGACCTGGTGTCGAATCTCAACTGGTTCATGAACGTCCCGGTCGAAGCGGACGGCGCCCTCGGGATCGTCGACGGTCTGTCGGCGCCCGGAAAGCGGGTCGCGTTCCGTGCCGAGCGGGACATCCTCGTCGTCGTGTCCAACTGTCCTCAGATGAACAACCCCTGCAACGACTTCTCGTGCACACCGCTGCGCATGGTCGTGACACGGAGCGGGCGTTGAGCGCCGTCGCCCGCGTGCGCGCCGCGTACGCGCGAATCGCCGAGGTGGATCGTCCGGAGGTCTGGATCTCGCTCCGTGACGAAGCGGACGCCGCGGCCGAAGCCGGCGCGATCGATGCGCGCGTCGAGTCCGGAGAGCACCTTCCGCTCGCCGGGGTACTCGTCGCGGTCAAGGACAACATCGACGTCGCCGGACGGGACACCACGGCCGGCAGTCGCGCATTCGCCTACACCCCCGAGCAGGATGCGCCGGCGGTCGCGCGGCTGCGCGATGCAGGCGCGCTCGTCCTGGGCAAGACGAACCTCGATCAGTTCGCCACCGGCCTCGTCGGCACCCGCAGCCCGTTCGGACCCGTTCGCAATGCGTGGGATCCAGAGCGGATCTCGGGAGGCTCGAGCTCGGGCTCTGCGGTCGCCGTGGCTCTCGGCATCGTGGACGTCGCCCTGGGCACCGACACCGCGGGCTCGGGTCGGGTCCCGGCCGCGCTCAACGGCATCTTCGGCGTCAAGCCCACGGTCGGGCTCGTGCCCACCACGGGCGTCGTCCCCGCGTGCCGCACGCTCGATTGCGTCACCGTCTTCGCGCGAGACCTCGCCACCGCTCGGCGGGCAGCCGAACTCATGGCCGGCCCCGACGGCATCGACCCGATCGTGCGCGGCGACACGCCCGCTCCGGCGCTGGATGCGGCTCCGGTGGTCGCGGTTCCGACCGCCGAGCACCTCGAGGGCATCGCGGACGGCTGGGCCGAGGCGTTCGAGGGCGTGGTGCGACGGTTGGAGGCATCGGGCGTCACGATCGTCGAGGTCGACATCGCGCCGCTCCTGGAGGCGGCCGCGCTCCTCTACGGGGGTGCGTTCGTCGCCGAGCGCACGGCCGCCGTGGGCGACTTCATCGATGCGCACCGTGATCTCATCGGCACCGATCTGGATGCGACGGTGGCCGGCATCGTCGTGTCGGGCGCCGACGCGCGCGCGTCGGACTACTTCCGCGACCGCGAGAAGCTCGACCGGCTGGGGCTCGAGGGCCGCCGGCGCCTGGGCGATGCCGTCGCCCTCCTCACGCCGACGACCACCTGGCATCCGACGATCGCGCAGGTCGCCGCCGACCCGATCGCCGCGAACAGCCGGATGGGGCGCTACACGAACTTCGCGAACCTGCTCGACTTCAGCGCTCTCGCCGTGCCGGCAGGCTTCGTCGACGGGCTTCCGTTCGGCGTCATGCTCAGCGGTGCACCGTTCGCCGACCGCACGCTCGCTCAACTGGCCGAACGGATCGCCGCCCCGGCCGTCGATCTGCTGGTCGTGGGGGCGCATCTGCGCGGACAGCCCCTGAATGCGCAGCTCGTCGATGCCGGCGGCAGCTTCGTCGAAGAGGTGCGCACCGCGTCGGACTATCGCCTCCATGCTCTGGCGACCACCCCGCCCAAGCCGGGACTCGCACGATCGTCCACGGGCGGTGCGCCGATCGCGGGCGAGGTGTGGCGCCTTCCGGCGGCCGGATTCGCGCGTTTCGTGGCGAGTCTTCCGCAGCCCATGGGGATCGCGCCGGTCCGTCTCGAGGACGGTCGCACGATCTCGGGGTTCCTGTGCGAGGCGGTCGCCCTCGAGGGGGCGGCCGACATCACGGAGTACGGCGGTTGGCGCGCCTTCCGAGCGTCTGTGGCATGACCACGGTCGTCGAGTGGACGGATGTCGCGCCCCTCGCTCTGGAGGGACGACCGCGACGCATCGTGCCTCTCGTGCTCGGCTTCGAGCCGATCAGCGAGGCGATCTCGATGCGAGGCGGCAGCAGCTTCCGGCATCTGCTCGAGCCGGTGACCGCCGCTGCCGTGGAGTTCGACAGCGGTTGGGTGCTTCTGGACGGGGGCTTCGATCCGGCACGCGTGCGCGATCCCGCCCTTCGCGCGGCGAGCTTCGGCTACGAGAACTATTTGCCCGTCGTGCCGCCGGGCGATCCGCTCGTGGATCAGATCGCCGAGGCGGGTCTCGAATGGGACGATCTCGCCGCCGCCGCGATCACGCACGCCCACTTCGACCACACGGGCGCTGCCCGGCTGCTGCGGAGCAGCCAGCCGCTGCTCGTGCAGCGCCGGGAGTGGGAGCACGTGTGCACGACCCCCTCCGAGCGCGACGCCTTCCTCTTCCGCGACGACTTCGCACACCCCGACCTCACGATCGCCGTCCTCGACGGCGACGTCGAGCTGGCCGCGGGTCTTCGTGCGATCGACACCGCGGGCCACACCCCGGGACACCAGTCCTTCGTCGTCGAGTGGGGAGAGCGGGTCCTCGTACTCGCGGGTGACGCGGCGGACCTGCGTGTGAACATCGAGCGGCGGGTGCCGACAGGCTCGACCTCCGGCGCGGACGGCGAGCATCTCGCCGACCGTGCGATCCAGCGCCTCGCCGACCTCGATGGGCGGCCGGGGACCGAGGTGTGGCCCAGCCACGACCCGGACTGGCAGCCCTGGCGGGAGATCGTCGACGGCCGCTGAGGCCGCGTGACCGGGTGCCTGCGGCCGGGGGCCGCGCCGGTGCGCGGTCAGCGCAGGTCTTCGACGAGCTGCGTCGCCGAGCGCCAGGACAGTGCCTCGATCGTCTCGACCGGGCCGCGCCCGCCGGTCGTCGGGAAGGTTGATGACCCGACGATGACGAGGCCGGGCACATCGTGGAAGCGGCCGAACGAATCGACCACCGACGTCTCGGGACTGTCGCCCATGCGCGCGCCGCCGTAGAGGTGGGTCCCGAGCGGCTGCGCCGCGAGCGGTGGACGCCACGTCGTTCGAGCGCCCGATTCGCGGAGCCATTGCGCTGCCCGCTCCGAGAGGAACTCCCAGCGCCGTGCGTCGTCGTCGGCCAGCGCGAACGTGACGCGCGCGACCGGACGCCCGGCGGCGTCGCGGTGGACGGGATCGAGGTCGATCGCGTTGTCCCAGCGAGGCAGCTGGTCGGGCTGCGCCCACACCGTGCCGATCGACGCGTGGTTCGCGCGCACCCAGGCCTCGGGCTCTGCGCCGTTCGTCGTGGCCGGATCGAGCCCCGCCGCTGCTCCCGGAACACGGTCGTCGGTCCACGGACCCGTCATCGCCGCCTGCAGGATCGATCCTCCGAGGAATCCGAGTCCGGTGTGGTCGAAGCCGCCGCCTTCGAACTCCGCGACGGCGACCGCGGATGCCGGACCCGCGTCACGCCGGCCGAGGTCGACCCCGGGGAAGTCGCCATGAACGACGAAGGAGTTGTGCGACATGAACCAGCGCCCGACCTTGCCCGCCGCAGTGATGTCCGAGAGCAGCAGCAGCCGCACCGTGGGGATGACCGATGCGGCCACCACGACGGCGCGGCACGCGAGGGTTCGTGTGACCTCGAGGGCGTCCACGTACTCGACCCCCGTGATCGCGCCCGTCGAGCCGCGCAGAAGCGCGGTCACGGTCGCCGGCATGATTTCGACCCCGCTGTCGTCCAGGAGTCCGGATGCATCCTTGGAGGCGGCTGCGGGCGCCGCGAACGGCTCCCACCCGAGCGATCGCGCCGCGCGGCTCATCCGGTCGGTCCACGGGGTCGGCGGGCGCGCTCCGACGGCCATCGCGCGCTCGACGAGGTCGTACCACGGCGCGAGGTCGTCGAGTCCGATCGGCCAGTCGACGAGGTCGGCGTCGGTGGGGAGCGCGCCACCGCATCGATCGGCCGTGCTCCGCCCGCGCAGCGACCACTCGTCGAGACGGTAGGCCTGCGGGGCGGCGAGCAGCTTCGAGCCGCCGATCTCATCCCGTCCGGCCTGGGGCGACAAATGCGGCAGAGCCTCTTCCGCGTCATGCGTGCGAACGGTGGGCGCAGGCGAGACGAGCGCAGCGCGTCCGCCGGCGTCCGCCCGGGCTTGCGCGGCGACGACGGAGAGCCCGGCGCTCGCGAGGACGTGCGCGGCGACGATGCCCGCCGGCCCGAGGCCCACCACGACGACATCCACCATGCAGGTCCTCATTCCCTTGAGATGATGTTTGTATCCTAGATTATTTGAATTGGATCCATAACGAAGATCGGAGAGACCATGACCCACGCTCCCGCCGGAGCGCGGCGAACCCCTCGAGCAATCGCCGTGTGCGTCGGCATCGGCCTTCTCGCCGGCCTGTTGTCAGGTCTGTTCGGCGTCGGCGGCGGAACCGTCGTCGTACCGCTCCTCGTCCTGCTGCTCGGCTTCGACCAGCGGCTCGCCGCCGGCACGTCGCTCGCCGCCATCGTGCCGACCGCAGCCGTGGGTGTCGTCTCGTACGGCCTCAACGACGCCGTCGCCTGGATCCCCGCGCTCATCCTGGCCGCCGGGGCCGTCATCGGCGCACAGATCGGCACCTGGCTGCTGCCGCGCGTCTCTCAGGTCGCGCTGCGCTGGGCGTTCGTCGGGTTCCTCGCCGCGGTGATCGTCACGCTCTTCCTCGTCATCCCCTCGCGGGACGCGCAGTTCGAGCTCACCTGGATCAGCGCCGCCGCAATGGTCCTCCTCGGCCTCGCCACAGGGACGGTCTCGGGACTCATCGGAGTCGGCGGCGGCATCATCGTCGTGCCGGTGCTGATGATGGGCTTCGGCACGAGCGATCTCGTGGCCAAGGGCACGTCGCTGCTCATGATGATTCCCGCGGCGGTCTCCGGCACGTTCGGCAATCTGCGGCGCCACAACGTCGACCTCGTGTCCGCGGCGTGCATCGGGTTCGCCGCGTGCACGACCACGGCGCTCGGCGCGTGGCTGGCGACCCTCGTCGATCCGCTGGTGGGGAACATCCTCTTCGCCGTCTTCCTCGCCTTCATCGCCGTGCAGATGGCGATCAAGGCGATCCGGACGCCACGCACCGGCTGACGACGAGCGGGGCACGTGTCGGCGCCCCGATTCGATGCGACGCGCCACCTGGTGGCGCCCGCCGGCGCTACCGCACGCCCTTCATCAGGGCGAGCACCGGCTTGACGGCGAAGAGCAGGCTGACGCCGACCACGATCGCGATGAGGCCGAGCACCGTGAAGTACGGCACCTCGTTCTCGGGATCGTAGAACCCCGCGAGCCAGCCCGCGATCGAGGTGCCGAGCGCGACGGAGAGGAAGAAGAGCGCGACCATCTGCGTGTGGAACTTCTCGGGCGCGAGCTTGGTGGTGACCGAGAGCCCGACCGGCGACAGGAGCAGCTCGGCGATCGTGAAGACGAACAGGATGCCGACGATCGCCATGAGCGGCGTCGAGTTGGGGGAGCCGTTCGCCCACGGGAGGAAGAGCAGGAACGCGATGCCCATGATGATCGACGCCAGGCCGAACTTGACGGGTGTCGACGGCTGGCGGTCGCCGAGCTTGGTCCAGATCGCGGCGAACACGCCCGACAGGATGATGATGAAGACCGGGTTGATCGACTGGATGAACGACGGCGGGAGGGTGACGCCGAAGATCGTGCGGTCGAGCTGTTTGTCGGAGTAGATCGTCAGCACGGTGAACTGCTGCTGATACAGCGACCAGAACGCCACGCTCACCAGGAACAGCGGGATGAATCCGACCACGCGGGACCGCTCGACGGCCGAGATGGCGCGCGAGCGCAGGATGACGATGAAGTACGCGACGGCGGCGATGACGGTGATCACGATCACGACCTGAGCGAGGTTGTCGGCGCGGATCACCCGTACGAGCACCAGCACCAGGATGAGCACGATCGCGGCCGCGGCGATGGCGATCCACATCCCGTAGCGGTTGCGCGGCAGCGGGTTGGCGACGACCCGGGCGTCGGCGGGCAGCCCCCGCCGTCCGAAGGAGTACTGGATGAGACCCGCCGCCATGCCGATCGCGGCGAGCAGGAATCCGGCGTGGAAGCCCCACGTGACCTGCGCCCACCCGGTGAGGATCGGGCCCAGGAACGCGCCGAGGTTGATCCCGAGGTAGAAGAGCGAGAACCCCGCGTCGCGGCGCACATCGGTGCGGCCGTACAGCGTGCCGACGACGGCGGTCGCGTTGGCCTTGAGCCCGCCCGAGCCGACCGCGACGAGGATGAGTCCGACTCCGAGGCCCCAGTAGCCGGGCAGGAGCGAGAGGGCGATGTGCCCGCCCATGATCACGATCGCGCTGTAGAATAGCACCCGTTCCGAGCCGAGCACGCGGTCGGCCACCCAGGCGCCGAGGATCGTGGAGAGATACACCGTGCCGCCGTAGGCGCCGACGATGCCGGTCGCGATGACCTCCGGCATCCCGAGTCCGCCGTCCGCGACGGAGTAGTACATGTACAGCAGCAGGATGCCCTGCATGCCGTAGAAGCTGAACCGCTCCCACATCTCGACGAAGAAGATGTGCATGAGCGACCATGGCTGACCGAAGAAGCGCGTGTCGCGGTCGCCGTGCCCGTCCAGCGCCGTGGTCGCGGCGGCATCGGTGCCGCTCGCGGCGGCGACCGCGGTTCCCGAGGCATCGGCGGCCGCGCTCGCGCCGTCCGGGGGACCCACCGGCACCTGTTCGGGCTCTCGCTCGTCGTGCTCGTCCATCGACTGCTCCCGTCACCCCTGACACTGACGTCAGGCTAGCGACGGCGCCCGCGTGCGCGATAGGCCTGCGCGGGAACCTAGTCTGAGGGCTGGCTCTCCGAAGGGCGGGAACATGCGGATCGGCATCATCGGTGGTGGCGCAGCGGGACTGGCCGCCGCGTGGCTGCTGGAAGAGGATCACGAGGTCACGCTCTTCGAGAAGGACGGCCGCCTCGGCGGTCACGCCCACACCATCGACATCGAGGTCGACGGGCAGGAGCTCAGCATCGACGCCGGCTTCCAGTTCTTCGCGCCGAGTGCCGCCTATGCCACGTTCAATCGGCTGCTCGACGAGCTGGGGATCGCGCGCACCTCGTATCCCGCGACGCTCACCGTCTCACGGCTCGACGGCACCCGGCCGGTGGTGATGCCGCCGCTTCGAACCGGCCGGCCGGTGTGGGCCTCGCTCACGCCTCGTGCGATCGTGAATCTGGTGCGATTCCGGGCGTTCCTCTCCGACATCCCGGCATTCCTCGCCCAGCACGACACGACGCTCACGATCGCGGAGTACGTCGAGCGCAAGCGCCTGCCGAAGTCGTTCGTCGACGGATTCCTCTTCCCCCTGCTGCTCGCGTTCTGGTGCGTCGAGCTCGCCGACTTCCGCCGGTTCGCCGCGTACAACGCGCTGTACTACCTGGGCGCGAACCTCCCGCGAGGTCTGAAGCCTCCCGAGCAGAGCGAGATTCCCGGCGGGCTCCGCGTCTACGTCGACGCCCTCGTCGGCTCACTGGTGCGCACGGCCGTGCGGACGGATGCAGGGGTCGACTCGCTCACGCGGAGCGCGGACGGCGCTGTGCTCGTCGACGTCGCGGGTACGGGGCATCCGTTCGACCACGTCGTACTGGCGTGCAACGCGCGCCAGGCGCACGATCTCCTCGCGACGCTCCCCGAGGCGGCGGACATGACGCGGCAGCTCGCGCGCTTCGAGTACTTCGACACGACGATCGCGATCCACGGCGACCGGCGTCTCATGCCCCGCGACGAAGCCGCCTGGTCGGTCGTGAACGCGCGGGCGGATGGCGCGCACAGCTCGCTGTCGATCTGGAGCCCGGCCCGCGGCGTGCCCGTCTTCAAGAGCTGGGTGACGTACGACGCCGAGCCTCCGCAACCTCTCTACGCGACCGCGACCTACCAGCACGGGCTGATCGACACGACGTACTTCGATGCGCAGCGACGCCTGCGTCCGCTGCAGGGGAACCACGACGTCTCGCTCGCCGGCCTGTACACCGCCGACGCCGACTCCCACGAGAGCGCGATCCTGTCGGCGGTCGCCGTCGCCGAGCGCCTGGCGCCCGAGTCGCACCGTCTCACCCGTCTGCGAGGCTGATTCCCGCCGGCTCACTCCGGAAGGGACGGATGCCGCTCCTCGGGCGCGCGATGACGCGGGATGAACAGCGCGACCACGAGCGCGACGAGCGCCGCCACCCCGCCGAGGATGAGCGACAGGGTGAATCCTGTCGTCGTGGGCACGGGGATCCCGTCGAAGTCCACCGTGTACGTCGCGAGCACGGCGCCGATCACGGCGGCCGCAGTACTGGTGCCCAGCGAGCGGAACAGGGCGTTCAGGCCGTTGGATGCTCCGGTCTCGCTCTGCGGAACCGAGCGCATGATCAGCATCGGCATCGACGCGTAGCCGAAGCCGATGCCCGCCCCGATCAGGATGTTCGCGACGAGGATGTGCCACACCTCTGACGAGAACAGCAGTGTGAAGCCGTAGGCCGCCAGGAGCGAGAGTGCGCCCAGCAGGAGGAGGAGCTTGGGTCCGGTCCGGTACGCGATGCGCCCGGCCACCGGTGAGAGCACCATCATGACCAGACCCGAGGGCATGACGATCAGGCTCGCGGCGAGCAGCGACAGCCCGAAACCCGCACCGGTCGCGACGGGGAGCTCCAGCATCTGCGGGTAGACGACGTTCGACGCGAAGAGGGAGAAGCCCATGGCCACCGAGGCGATGTTCGTGAGCAGCACCGCAGGCCGGGCCGCGACTCTCAGGTCGAGCAGCGGCTCGTCGATGCGCAGCTCGAACCAGCCCCACAGCAGCAGCACCGCGAGTCCGCCGAGCCCGCACACCAGGACGGGGGGCGATCCCCAGCCCCATTCGTTGCCGCGCGAGATCGCGAGCAGGATGCCGATGAGTCCCACGGCGAGTCCGACCGCGCCGACGAAATCGAATCGGCCGGCGGTGCGCAGCACGCTCACCGGGACGATCCAGAGGACGAGGGCGAACACCACGATTCCGAGGCCCGCCGCCAGCCAGAACAGCACGTGCCAGTCCGCACGCTCCGTCACGAGCGCGCTGATCGGCAGACCGAGCGCCCCGCCGACGCCGAGCGTCGCGCTCATGAAGGCGATGGCCGAGTCGACACGAGCCTCGTGCAGGACGTCGCGCAGGATCGAGATGCCGAGCGGCACGACACCGACGATGGCTCCCTGAAGCGTCCGCCCGACGATGATCCCGACGATGCCGGGTGACAGCGCCGCCACGACGGAGCCGGCCACCATCACCGCGACCAGCACCAGCAGGATCCGGCGTTTGCCGTACATGTCGCCCAGGCGGCCCGCGATCGGCGTGATCACCGCAGCGGCGAGCAACGTCGAGGTGACCACCCACGCGGTGTCTTCCCGACTGGCGTCGAGCAGCTCTGGCAGCTTCGACTGGATCGGCACCATGAGCGTGAACATGAACGACGAGCACAGCCCCGCGATCGCCAGGACCGCGACGATGGCGCCCTGGCGGGGCATCCGGGTGAGTCGCCGTCTCGCGTCCTCGTCCCCGGTGCCCATCACTCCAGGCTATCGGCGCTGCGCAGTGCCGGCTCCGCCGGCCGGGCGGCACGAACTCCGCCGATCCGGGCGAGATCGGTGACACCTGCGAAGGAATCCGGCGGTCCGCGCCGAATCTGAGGAGTTGCTGCGGCGAAGGCGGGTGCAGACTTGAGGCATGGCCGACATCCAGGCGCCGCCGGGCATCGACATCCGTCCGCTCGATACGGTCGAGGAGGTGCACCGCGCCTCAGAAGTGCTCGCCGAGGTGTGGGGCGGCGACCGCGGGGGGATGCCGCCCAACCTGCTGCGGGCGCTCGCGCACTCCGGCAACTACGCGGTGGGACTGTACGACGGCGAGCGCATGGTCGGGGCATCCGTCGCGTTCTTCGCCGCGCCCGCGGCGCGCTCGATGCACAGCCACATCACCGGGGTGCTGCCCGACCACCAGTCCCAGGGACTCGGGCGCGTGCTCAAGCAGCATCAGCGCGAATGGGCGCTCGCTCGCGACGTCGGGCACATCACCTGGACCTTCGACCCGCTCGTCGCGCGCAACGCGCACTTCAACCTGCGCGTGCTCGGCACTCGCGTCACCGAGTACCTGGTGAATCACTACGGCCCCATGGACGACGGCGTCAATCGCGGCGACCAGACCGACCGGATCCTGGTGTCGTGGGCGCTCGCCGCGCCGCCGGTGGCGACGCCCGAAGACGCGCGCGTGGTCGCGTCGGTCGAGATTCCGCACGACATCGAGACCATCCGCCGTGAGACGCCGGTGGATGCCGCGGTCTGGCGTTCGCACGTGCGCGACCAGCTCGTCGGGCACCTCGCGGACGGCCTCGTCATCGCCGGCTTCGACGACGCGCGCGGGTACCTGCTCGTACGGCACTGAGTCGTATCGTGCCTCGCTCTGATCGTCCGTGCGGAGCGGGAATCCGGTCGCCGGGCGAGGAGCCCCGGCGGCGAAACCGGCCCGGACCGAGGACGTTTCGGAGGGATCCTGCCGTCGGGCGACGCAGAACCGACGATCTCCGCGGTCGCGGGTGGCGCGGCATCCGCTCGACCCTAGGCTGGCGCCATGCCCGACTACCGCGCCCACTTCGACTTCGACATCCGCTTCGCGAACGGGGGAGCGCTGTCGGGCACCGGCTTCCGGCTCGACCTGCCGTCTCCCGATCTCGCTCAGGACGATATCGCCCGTCTGCTGGTCACCCATCTCGGACTGGCACTGGTCGACGAGGTGGCGCTGCGCGGTCTGCGGGTCGTCTCGGAGCCGCACCGCGGCAGCCGCGGCGTCGACACGTCGACGGGCCTCGGCGCCGGTGATGCCGGCTCGCGGACACGGATCGTCGACCTCAGCCACCCGATCCGCGCGGGGCTCGTCACCTACCCCGGACTGCCCGCACCCACGATCGCATCGCACCTGACGCGAGAGGATTCGCGGGCCAAGTACGCGCCCGGCACCGAGTTCGCCATGGACGTCATCACGATGATCGGCAACACCGGCACCTACCTCGACAGCCCCTTCCACCGGTACGCCGACGGCCCGGACCTCGCCGGCCTCGAGCTGTCGTCGCTCGTGGGCCTGCGCGCCGAGGTCTTCCACCTGGACGACGCATGGGATCAGTCTCGGCGCGGCATCCGCCCCGAAATCCTCGCCGATCGCGACGTGCGCGGCGCGGCCGTACTGCTGCACACCGGCTGGGATGCGTGGTTCGGGCGCCCCGAGTACGGCTCGGGCGCGCCGTTCCTCACCGGGGAGGGCGCCGAGTGGCTGATCGAGAACGGCGCCGTGCTCGTGGGCATCGACTCGCTCAACATCGACGACACCGAGTCCGGTGGCGAGCGCCCCGCCCACACGCTTCTGCTCGCTGCCGGCGTGCACGTCGTCGAGCACCTGACCAACCTGGGCGCGGTGCCGCCCCGGGGCGCCCGGTTCACCGCGGCACCGCCCGCGGTCGAGGGATTCGGCACCTTCCCGGTGCGGGCCTTCGCCGAAATCCCGGCCTGATCCCGGCGGGCCCGGCCCGGCCCGGCCCGGCTCGGCCCGGCCCGGCCTGCAGGATATGTGCGGCTCCACAGGAGGAAGCCCACCTCTCGAACCTCCTGTGGAGGGGCACACCTCCTGTCCAAGGCGCCGCCGCTCGGGGGTCGTTCCCCGATTCGGATGTCGGGGGCCCCTCGTAGCGTGAGGGCATAGGGGTGATCTCGACGCCGAGGTATCACTGCCCCGGCGCACGCCTCTTCTCCTGTAACCCGAGGAGGACGCCATGCGCGAGTACATCGAGAACGTGACCATTGCTCTCGCCGACGCTGTGCGTCGCGCCGGTGAACGCGAGCCGCGACGCCGTAGGCCCCGCGTCGCTCGGGCGACGTACGTGCCGGTCCGCCACGACTCCCTCAGCCGCTTCGCCCACTGACATCCGCCGCGCCGCTCGCGGACCGTCTGACGGCGGACCGCCTGTCCCACGGCGGTCCGGCCGCGCCACCGCGACCCGGGCGTACGCTGAGCGCATGCCCATCGCCCGGCCCGCGGCATCCGTCGCTCTCGAAGGATTCGAACTGCGAGTGCTGCACCTGCCGCTCGTCTCGCCGTTCACGACGTCGTTCGGAACCGAGACGGTGCGCGAGGTGATCATCGTGCGGGCGCTCACCGCCGACGGCGACGGCTGGGGCGAGATCGTCACGCAGGATGCTCCGCTCTATTCGAGCGAATACACGCAGGGCGCGTGGGACGTGACGCTGCGCTTCCTCGCGCCGGCGCTGCTGGATCGCGGCCGCCTCGCGCCCGAGGACGTCGCCGGCCTGCTCGAACCCTTCAAGGGACACCGGATGGCGAAGGCGGGCGTCGAGCTCGCCGTGCTGGACGCTGCCCTTCGCGCCGAAGGGCGCTCGCTCGGCGAGTATGCCGGGGCGGTGCGCGAGCGCGTGCCGAGCGGGGTGTCGGTGGGGATCCAGCGCGACCCCGCCGCTCTCGTCGAGGCGGTGCGCGGCTACCTCGACGAGGGGTACGTGCGGATCAAGATCAAGATCAAGCCCGGCCGCGACATCGACGACACGGCGGCGGTTCGCGAGGCGTTCGGCGCGATCCCGCTGCAGGTCGATGCGAACTCCGCCTACACGCTGGAAGATGCCGAGACCCTGGCAGAGCTCGACCGCTTCGACCTGCTGCTGATCGAGCAGCCGCTGCAGGAGGACGACCTCGTCGACCACGCGACGCTGGCCCGGCGCCTGCGCACACCGGTGTGCCTGGACGAATCGATCGTGTCCGACAAGGCCGCCGCCGACGCGCTGGCACTGGGCTCGACCTCGATCATCAACATCAAGGCCGGACGCGTGGGCGGCTACCTCGAGGCGATGCGCATCCACGACCGCTGCCTCGCCGCCGGGGTGCCGGTGTGGTGCGGCGGCATGGTCGAGACCGGCATCGGACGCGCCGCGAACGCGGCGCTCGCCGCACTTCCGGGCTTCACGCTGCCGGGGGACGTGTCGGCCTCGAGCCGCTTCTATGAGCGCGACATCGTCACCGAGCCCGCCGTGCTCGAGGACGGTCACGTGCGCGTGCCCCTCGGACACGGGATCGGCGTCGACATCGATCCCGTCGCGCTCGAGGACTTCACCGTCGCGCGCGAGACGCTCACGCGGTAGCCGGAGGCGGTCGTGCGACCACGCAGGCGTTTCGAATTCAGGAAGAACGACGGGCGGATGCCGCGACTCGCTGCCGTCGCCGGCGTTTCGCCTGAATCCTCAACCGCGGCGAAGCGGTCGGCGGCCTTCGCGTTCGCACTCGTGGCGATGGTCGCGCTCGCCGGCTGCACCGCTGGCGATGGCGGCGGATCGACCGCGGGCGCGAGCGAAGGCGTATCGAACCTGCCCGCCGGGATCACGGTCGAGTTCATCCAGCAGCGGTCCGATGTGGCGACGCGCGAAGCCCGGGTCATGGTGACGAACGGCAGCGACGAGCCGCTCGTCGTGACCGAGGTCGCCGTCGACGACCCGCACTTCGACGGGCACGCGACGCGGGCCGTCGAGCGCACCAGCACGATCCCTGCGGGCTCGACCACCGGCATCCGTGTCGTCCTTCCGGCCGTGGCCTGCCCGGCACGCGCCGCCGAGGCGACGGTGGTGCTCGACTACGAGCTCGGCGATCGGTCTGGGCGGGCCGCCGCCGATCTGCCCGACCCGCTCGGATTCGTTCCACGACTCCACGAGCGGGAGTGCCGAGCGGTGGCGCTCGCGCAGGCCGCGGACGTCGCCTTCACCGGATTCACCCCGTCGGCGGCGGGCGAGCCGGCGACGCTCGAGCTCACGGTCGCGCCGACCGGGAGAGCGACCGCGATGATCGCCGGGATCCGGCCGACGAACCTGCTGACCCTCGCCACAGCGGATGCGGCATCCGATCCGCTCCGCCTCGACATCGGCGTCGCGGCCGGCGACAGCATGCCGATCGTCGTCGGCATCCCCATCGTGCCGGCGCGGTGCGATCCGCACGCGGTGCAGGAGGACAAGCGCGGAACAATCTTCCCCGTGGACGTCGTGGTCGAAGGTGAACCGGGGAACATCGAGATGTTCGTGGGTGAGGACCTCCGCGGCCGGATCCTCGCGTGGGTCGGCACCTGGTGCGGCTTCGGCGGCTAGGCGTGGCCAGGCCGCCGGCGCGCCGCTCGCACAGCGCTCCGCGTCGTGGCGTTCGCGTGGATGCCGACATCCGGCGCCGGATCGAGAGTCTGATGTGGTCGCGCATCCGCGATCACCTTCCGTCGGGGGCCAGGGCCACCTCGATCGTGCGGGTGCGCGAGCCGCCGAGGATCGGGCGCCTCTCGACGAGGGTCGCCGAGACAGTGATGGGCTCCCGGCGTGCTCGCTCGAGATCGACCAGGCCCCCACCGCCGCAGCATCGCCTGTCGGATCCCGGGTCCGAGATCCAGCGCGAGGTGTGAGGTGCGACGCGGACTCCCCGCGTGAATCGGGGGGGG